>CAILHZ010000016.1:0-327500 GCA_903834135.1 uncultured Opitutia bacterium
AAAGCCGTAGATATTGGTGTAACCTAGCAGAGCTGCTGATAATGCTAAAATTCCCGAGCCACAACCTGCATCAATAACACGCAGGGTTTCTTTTTTCTTAGCACGCACAGAGTCTAAAGCCTGATCAAACGAAACTAAGCGTTCTATACAAAGACGCGTTGTTTCATGATTACCTGTCCCGAATGCAAGTCCTGGATCAAGCCAAAGTACTGCATCACCTTCAGGTAGTATAAAATTTTCTTTTTCCCAAATCGGCACCCAATGCAATTTTCCAAACTGCCAAGCCTTGAAATGTGCTTTATAGCTTTCTTTCCAGTCACAATCAGGCAGCACTCTTATTTCTGTTTTTTCTAGAACGAAATCTGTAAGTAGTGCACTCAGCACACTCACTTCTGCTTGAGCTTCACTTTGTGAAGGGAAAATACCTACAATCCATGCCTTGCGATTTATGGCATCCTCAAGGATACTCCAATTTTCAATGCCATGTTCTAAGAGAACATCATCAATCCAATCAGTCTTTGCAGGATCAATCCCCCATTTTACTTCAACTAAACCGTGTGCAGTCTTATCCATTATTTATAGCCTTCGGTACTTAAACGGGCAATGACGCGTGGCAGTAAACTATGTTCAGCTGCATGCATCTTTAAAGAAAGAGATTCAAGTGTTTCTGCTGCATCAATGGAAACGTGTGCCTGCTCAAGAATAGGTCCTCCATCGACTGCAGCGGTTACAAAATGAACGGTGCATCCGGTTTCCTTATTTCCACTTCGTAAAGCTTGTCCAATACCATCAAGGCCTGGAAAAAGTGGCAGTAAGCTTGGATGTAAATTTATAATCTGCTTATGAAACGCCATTAAGAAAGCTGGTTTAACAACACGCATAAAACCCGCTAACACAACTAAGTCTGGTGAGTAAGCACGTACTGCTTCAATGTAGCGGACTTCACCTTCACCTTCTAATTTTGTTTTAAAAGGGGACGCATCTACCCATTTAGCAGGAACTCCAAAGCGAGATCCTAGTGAAAGAATACCGGCATTAGGGACATCTGAAATGATAGCCACCACTTTACCCTTACCTAATTGCCCAGCAACTTGTGCTTTGAGGATTGCTTCTGCATTACTGCCGCGGCCGGAGCCTAAAATAACAATACGCATAATAAACAGTAGCGATTAAAGACTACCCGCAGCTTGAATGCGTGCGATCAGTTGAGTGGTACTAAACCCTTTTAAAAAAGGTAAAAAAACAATCTTGGAACCGACCTTAAGCAGCGCTTCACGTTCTTCAGAGTTTAGAGTCTCAAGTGTGTAATCTCCTGCTTTGACATAGATATCGGGCTTTAGCGTAAGAATTTCTTTCGTTAACCGTTTTTGTCTAAAGATTAAAATTGCTGTCACGCTTTGCATTTGAGCTAGAGCATAAGCGCGTTCCTTCTCTCCTAAAATTGGCCGATGCTTGCCTTTAAGTGCTTTAACACTTTTGTCAGAATTAAGTGCGATGAAAAGTTCGCCTAGCTGTCCCGCTTTTTGCAAATACGACAAGTGGCCCGGATGAAGCAGATCAAAAACGCCATTAGTAAGAACCACTTTCTTACGCTTTAGCTTCAGCTTTCTTCTGAGTGAATTCGCGCCAGCTAAGCTTAGGAGTTTTGGATTTTTAAGTTTCATCAAGCAGGCTTAGTTACTGTGTATAGCTAATTCCTGCTTAAGATCAAAAGAACTTCTTAGCCTTCTCAAAGAAACCCTTTGAGGTAGGTTCACTTGCATCCCCACTAATCTTAGCAAATTCTTCGAGCAGTTTGCGCTGTTCTGCATTTAATACAGTAGGCACTTCGACCTGAACTTTGACCAATTGGTCTCCTTGCTTACCACCGCGTAAGTTAGGCATACCTTTTTCTCTAAGTCTAAAGGTTGTTCCACTTTGTGTAGCTGCTGGAATCTTAAGGGTCGCTTTACCAAACAAGGTAGGTAGTTCAATTGAGCCACCCATAGTGGCTAAGGTAAATTTAATCGGAATCTCACAGAATAGATCATCTCCTTGACGCTCAAAGAGCTCATGATCTCTGACTGAAATAACCACGTATAAATCTCCTGATGAGCCTCCTCCAGTACCAGATTCACCATTACCAGAAGACCTTAGACGTGATCCAGTCTCTACTCCAGCAGGGATACGTAAATGAATTTTTGAAGTCTTAGGTGTTCTGCCTTCACCACGGCACGATGTACAAGCCTTTTCAATTTTCTTACCTGAGCCTCCACAGGTAGGACAGGTTTGAGTAAATACAATAATTCCACCTGAGCGTCTAATTTGGCCAGCACCCTTACAGGTAGGGCACGTTGTTTTCTTAGAGCCAGGCTCTGCTCCAGAGCCGTCACAATGCTCGCACTCACAGAGTTTCTTAAAAGAGATATCCTTATCTATACCGCGTGCAGCATCCTCTAAGGAAATTTCTAGGTCGTAACGTAAATCAGCGCCGTCAGCTCCGTTTTCTCGGCCGCCACCACCGCCTCCGCCAAACATTTCGTCAAAGATTCCACCGCCGCCACCACCGCCACCTTGGTTAAATACGTCTCTAAAGATATCAAAAGGATCATGGCCGCCACCACCGCGAGCTCCACCGCCGCCACCACCTGGCCCCTGGAATGCAGCATGCCCATAACGGTCATAGGCTGCTTTCTTGTCTGGGTCCTGAAGTATTTCATATGCTTCAGCTACCTTCTTAAACATTTCTTCGGCCTCTTTATTGCCGGCATTTTTATCTGGGTGATACTGAATAGCTTTCTTGCGGTAAGCTTTTTTTAAATCTTCCGCAGAAACGTTTTTATCAACACCAAGCAGAGCGTAAAAATCTTCTTTAGCCATGAATAATTTCTCTAAAATTACTTAACTTCTGGACCGCTTGATACAACAACTGCAGCAGGACGCAGTAATCGTGAATTAAGAGTGAAACCTAATCTTACAACACGCAGCACGTGCTCAGCAGGAACATCCTTACTTGCTTCATGTGAAAGCGCTTCTTGCTCGTGAGGATTAAACGCTTTTCCAATTGGATTTAATTCGACAAGACCATGGCTACTTAAAGCGCTTTTAAATTGTTGCAGCACCATATCAATACCGCCGACTAAGGACTTCATATCCGCGTTAGGCTGCTTTGCAGCCTGAAGTGCGAGTACTAAATTATCCATTACAGGTAGCGTATCTTCAACAATGCGAGCTGCTGCACTTAAACGTAATTCTTCTTTTTCACGCACAACTCGTCTGCGAAAATTTTCGAGATCTGCTACTGACCTAAGATAGCGGTCTTGAGCAGCAGCTGCGTCTTTTTTCAACGCTTCTATTTGAAGTGTTACAGAATCCACTGCCGGCTCAGCTGCTTGAGCAGTTTGTGAAGCCTGATCGGCAAGTGGCTGTGATGTTTCTGGATTAACTTGAGAGTCGGAAGATGTCATGACGAATAACTATAATGAACCACCGAAGTAGAAATCTTCAAGCGCTCCTGAAGACTTAAACTGAGTATTACGTAAAGTCCTCAGTGATAAGGAGTATCGTTATCGTTTCCGCAGTCACTTCGAAGGTTCCTGAGTAAGGAAGTAGCCCATTAGAGCCCCGCTCCAGTGCAATGACAGCTTCTGGGCCAGATATCTTACCGTCTTTTCCGAGTACATGTACATGGGCTGAGCCGCTCACCATACTAATAATACGAGGCTGTTCACCTGCCTCAAAGCGGAATGATTCACCGGCACCCAGCACAAGCCGTCTAATTGTAAATTCATCACATTCTGCAATCACTCCTGAGGTAGGAGCTCCTCTTAGAGGTTCAGGCTCAAAGCTATTCCAGTTTATTGATTTTAGGGACTGATCAACATGGAGTTCACGTGGTTTACCATCTAGGCCGACACGGCCCCAGTCATAAACACGGTACGTTGTGTCTGAATTTTGCTGAATTTCTAAAATTAAATTACCGGCATCTATGGCGTGGACTTCACCGCTATGTACTAAGATAGAATCACCCACAGCTACAGGGAACCGGTGCACACATGCCTCAAGCGTCTCACTCTTAATTGCGGCTTCAAATTGCTCCCGAGTGACTCCTTTTTTAAGACCGACAATAAGCTGAGCGCTAGGAGAAGTATCCGCTATATACCAATTTTCCGTCTTTGGCTCACCCTTCAATGAAGGCGCAATTGAAGCCGGCGGATGCACCTGAAGACTTAAGCGCTCCTTACAATCCAGCCACTTCACTAGTACAGGAAAAGGTAAATCTGTTGGATAGTCAGGCCCCATGACTTCACTTCCGTGCCGCTCAATTAGGTCTCTTAGGGTAAATCCAGCATAGGTCCCTGATTCTACTACGGACTGAGCCTCTTTACGGTCTACTAACTCCCAGCTTTCACCAATAGGTGCTTTAGCAGGGATAGCTCGGTTAAAGGTCGTTTTAAGGGATTCTCCACCCCAGACACGTTCTTGATATATAGGCTTAAAGCGGAAAAATTCGTTCATAGAGGCAAACTAGCGATAGGGATTTTTATAATGGGACCCTAACGTACTATTCCAGCTAAGATCCCAACAAAATACAATGAAACAAAGAAGCTTAGCTCGTAGTCTGGTTTACATTTGACGGAACTTCGTGTTAGCGTGAGGTTTCCACCAAGAATGGCGAAGTCTAAGTCCGAAAGTCCCCTGCAAGCTATTGGCTCAACAGCCGCACCGCGCCCACAACCTAATTGGATTGTGGCGGTTATTTGTGGTGTGCTGGCCATCTACCTGACCCTTTCCTTAATCGACTACGATGTAACCCAAAGTACGATTAGACAGACTAGCCCTACCTCTAAAAACCTTATGGGGTGGCTTGGAGCGGATATCATCTGGTGCTTACTTTATCTCATAGGAGCAGCCTGCTGGTGGGTTCCCATTTTCCTAGGCTGGGCAGCCTATTTAGGAATGCGCAATGCAAGGCGCCTAAGCGCTACTCGGATTGGAGCCATGATTGTCAGCATTATTGCTATCACATGCATAGCCGCGATGTTTGATAATGTATCAGATTATTTCCCGAACGGTCCTGGAGGCGATATAGGCCAAGTCCTTTTCAGTCATGTATTTTCTGGGGCACTTGGCGGCTTTGGCACGATGCTTTTAATGGGTACGACCTACGTCATTGCGCTGATGTTCATTTTCACCAAAGACATTGGTAAGGAATTTGAAAAAGCGCTAGCAGCATTAGCTGCATGGAAAGATTCTTTATCTGCTGAACGTAAAGAGCGCGCTGAAGCACTGGCTGTTGCGCCTGAACCTAAAAAGGTCATGCAAGAAGAGCCAAAGCCTGAAGTACGAGCTCTCGTACTTGAGCCGATTGGGCCTACCAATAAAAACGTACTTATTCCTAAGGGAGGAGAAATGAGCTCCTTCCCTACCTCAAAAACAAGTGCAGCCGCTAAGATTGCGGCACTTAAAGAAGCTGAAGATGATAAAAAAGGTGCAGCTAAAACACCGGTAGAAAAGCCAAAGAAAATTGAGCTTAATATTGTAAAACAAGAAGAACCTAAGAAAGCACGTATTCCGATTCCGATTAATACGAGCGATAATTATAAATTTCCGCCGCTTAAGCTCCTAAAAGAACAAGTCAAAGTTTCTGCTTCAAGTAGCGAGGAAGAACACCGTATTAATGCAGGAAACCTTCTGCGTATCTTAGGAGAATTCGGCGTTGAAGTATCCTTAGGCGAAATCCATGTAGGCCCGGTAATTACGCGCTATGAATTAATACCTGCACCTGGAGTACGAGTAGAAAAAATTTCTGGTTTAGATAAGAATATTGCTCTAGGTATGCGCGCACAGTCCGTTCGTATTTTAGCCCCAATTCCAGGTAAAGCAGCTGTGGGTGTTGAAGTTCCTAATACAAATCCAACTCCTGTAGGACTGCGTGAAATTCTAGAAAGTGAAGACTGGGTTTCCGCGAAAGCAGAATTGCCAATCGCTTTAGGAAAAGACGTTTCTGGTAAAGCACTTATTTCTGATCTTACAAAGATGCCTCACTTGCTTATCGCAGGTGCTACAGGCTCTGGAAAGTCCGTGTGTATTAATGCCGTAGTGGCTTCTATTCTTTATTCCAAAAGCCCTAAGGATGTACGCTTACTGATGGTGGATCCTAAAGTAGTTGAACTTAAAATATTCAACCGCCTACCCCACATGCTTATCCCTGTGGTGACTGAACCCAAGAAAGTTCCTGGTGCTTTAAAGTGGTTATTAAGCGAAATGGAACAGCGCTATCAAATTTTTGCTAAGGTTAATGTCCGTAATATTGTTGGCTTTAACACACGTAAAAAACATGTAGAGCCAGAATTTCCAGCAGAACCTGCTCAAGGCTCACTCGCTGGTTTAGACCCACTCGCCGTTGATGACGGTCTTGTAGTACCAGATAAACTACCCTACATCGTTGTAATCATCGACGAATTAGCTGACTTAATGATGGTCGCTCCTGCGGAGATTGAAAGTAACGTAGCACGTTTAGCTCAGCTTGCCCGTGCTGCTGGTATTCATTTAATTATCGCGACCCAAAGACCATCCGTTGATGTGATCACCGGTGTTATCAAAGCAAATCTTCCGTCACGTATTGCTTTCCAAGTCGCGTCCCAAATTGATTCTCGTACTATCTTAGATCAAAAGGGTGCAGAAACTCTCATTGGCCGAGGAGACATGCTCTTTACCCCTCCTGGTACCTCACGCATTGTACGTGCCCAAGGTGCTTTTGTTGCTGACGACGAAGTTCAGGGCTTAGTCGATTATTTAAAAGAAAATAACGATCCTCCAATTTACGCTCAAGAAGTCCAAGCCCGCATTGACCGTGCAGCATCCGAAGACGGCGATGAAGCCGAAGAAGGTACTGAAATGGGTGGAGATGAGAAGCTCTACAAACAGGCTTTAGACGTCTTAAGAGCCTCTAAAAGAGCAAGTACCTCAATGCTACAACGCAGGCTTTCAATTGGCTATAACAGGGCCGCTCGCATCATGGAAATGATGGAAGACAAGGGCATTGTAGGACCTGAAAACGGCTCTAGCCCTCGTGAAATCTTAGTTGATCTAGATAATATGTAAGCTAAGGCTTAATATTCTTTGATGCTGACTTAAGCTTAAAAATATCCTAAATCCTTCAATATGCAGACCATTGGTGAACGCCTCGAAGAAGCTCGTAAGAAGAAAGGTGTTTCACTTCGCGAGGCTGCAGACGCCACAAAGATAAGAGGTGACTACCTCCAGCGCTTCGAAACCAATCAGTTTAATCTTAAGCTTAACGTCATCTATGTTAAGGGTTTCCTAAACGCATATGCTCTTTACTTAGACTTACCTGCAGATCGTATTGTAGCTGATTATATCGCCTTAGCCGGCGCAGAAACACGTGTAAAACAACCTAGCCGTGAAGTCTACGGCCGGATGGAACTCAATGTATCTACACCAGATAAAGATCCAGAAACTGTAAGTGCCCCGATTGGTGCAACAGAAGAAACAAAGACCACCGAATCACGAGCACCGCGTTATCCACGTCACTCCCCAAGTGGACTTCCACCAAAGCAAAATATTAATCCAGCTCTTGTTTTCAAAGGCGGAATTGTCTTAGTGGGTGTCTTAATTATAGTCATTATTATATGGATTGTGAGATCTCTATTTGAGCCTAGCAGTACTGCTCAAAAAACTCACTCAACTCAACCAGCAGCAGCTGCTGCTGCTGCTCACCGAGTCGCCGATCAAAGTTTTAATCTTATCGCGTTAGATAACGTAGAAGTGAAAGTCAAAACTGCCGCTGGACAAAGCGTCTTTGAAGGTAAGTTAGTTAAAGGCCAAATCCAAAGTGTACCATGGACAGCCAAAGTAACTATCTTGGCAAATATTGGTGATAACGTAGCTATTGAAGTACGTGGCAAGCGCTATGCAATGCCTTACAAATCAGGCTCACAAAACGTTTCCAATCAGGCTCAGCTACCTGCGCCTTAATCCATAAGTCTAGTGCCTTAAGGCTACTGGCGGGCTAAGTACCTCTCTAAGTACCATTGCTCTTCTAGCAGTGCTAGGATCACGTAGTTCAGAAATCCAAGAGAAGCTTTTACTTAAGTTAGGAATATCAAAAGCTTCGCTGGCCTGTGTGTTCGATTCTCTCTCAGCGACACTTAAGTTTGCCTCGCGTGCTGCAGCACTTAATTGGCGCATCTTTTCTTCAAGTACTTTTTGTCTTTCTAAGGAAGCTTCTAGTTCCTGATCAGAAATTTCAGCTTCTACTTGAATAGGCTCAGGCTCTGCAACTCGGCGCTGTAAAAATTCCCCAAAGATTTCTGCAGGAGAACTGGCTATTGGCCTAGGAGCCATAAGAGGTGGAGCAGGCTCTCTCTCAGAAGGCACCGAATTTGGTAAAGTATAATTACCGCTTCTTCGTTCACTTATTTTGCGCCGCACTTCATCTTGCACGCGGCGTGTACGTTCAAATTCTTCACTATCCCCTGATGTCGACTGCTTAGTTTGAGTAGCCGACTTTTGTTTTTCTTTTGATAGACCGGTCATGCGCACTACCCAAGCAATGAGCATAAACACCCCAACCATGATTTCCCGGTTTCCCAGAAGCCATGATACAGGATCTTGTTCTGCGGCCATAAAGATTATGGAGCTCAAAATTACTTTTTAGCTTCAGGCTGAGAAATTGTATTACGCATCGCAGTATCTGCCTGGATATTTTCCATCTTATAATAATCCATAATACCTAAGCGACCGCTACGGAAAGCTTCTGCCATAGCAAGCGGAACCTGAGCTTGTGACTCAACAACCTTAGCTTGCATCTCTTGTACTCGAGCTTTCATTTCTTGCTCTAAAGCTACTGCAGCAGCACGTCTAATTTCAGCCTGCGCTTGCGCCATATTCTTGTTGGCCTCGGCCTGGGCTACTTGAAGTTTAGCACCGACATTCTCACCAACATCAACGTCAGCAATATCGATTGATAAAATTTCAAACGCTGTGCCTACATCTAGACCACGAGCTAATACAGTTTTTGAAATACTATCTGGAGATTCTAACACGTGCTTGTAGCTATCTGCGATACCAATGGTGGTAACAATACCCTCACCCACACGAGCGATAATAGTTTCTTCTTTAGCACCACCCACGAAACGATCGAGATGGGTTCTTACTGTAACACGTGCTTTTACCTTCACTTGAATACCGTCTTTAGCAACGCCATCAATTGTGGTGCGGCCGCTATCTGGATTTGGACAATCAATTACCTTAGGATCAACAGAAGTTCTGACTGCTTCTACAACTGATTTTCCAGAACCCTTGGTTGCTAGATCAATTGCACAGGCACGGTCCCAATCTAAAGTAATACCTGCTTTTTGTGCAGCAATAAGAGCCTGCACTGTAGGCACTACATTACCACCTGCTAAAAAATGAGCTGCGATCTTGTCGGTACTCACAGCAATACCTGCCTTCACGGCAGTGATACGTGCTGATACGACAAGTCCGTAAGGCACGCCACCTAGACGCATACCAACTAGATTAATAATACTAACAGGCGCTCCGTTTAAACGGGCCTTAAGCCACGTTCCAAAATAGGAAAGAAATACGCCGACAATAATAAGCGCAATGATTGCGATTGGAATAATGACTATGAGTGGGAGTTCAGGCATGGGAGTAGAAGTTTAAGTATGAGAAACAATGAGTCTAAAATTATCAAGACCTACCACAATTACTTGGGTTCCTTTAGTAACGTGGCCGGATTGAGAAAATGCATCGTAGCGCTTTCCCTCAATTTGAATATATCCACTTGGTGCTAGTGTCGTTAGAGCCTCACCTAACTTGCCAATAATATCGTTACTAGCCTGAGGTGTAGCCGAGGTACCTGAAGTTGATTCAACGATAAGCCCTTTTCCAAAACGTGTCTTAGGAAGAATCACTAATTCAAAATATACTGTGCCAACTAAGAGGAGTAGTGCGCCTACAGAAGCCAAGGTTGCATCCATTAAACCATATTTTTGAAATACAACAACACAGCCTCCCACAAAACATACACCACCACAGATTGCTAATATAAAACTGGCGACAAACACATCGGCAGCTAATAGGACAATGCCGAAGATAAAAAAGATAAGAATAGTAGACATGAAATTAAACGGGCTTAACTACTAAGCTAAAGTCTCTTAGGCCAGTTACAACAACAGAGCTTCCAAGCCCGACACTTCCCATATCAACCACAGCCTCGTAACGTGTGCCCTGGATTTCGATATAACCTGCAGGACGAAGAGCCGTGGTGGCAATCCCTACATGCCCAATAAGACGATCTAGACTTTGGTGGTTAGATTGAGGAACTCCTCCTGCAGTCTGAGCAGACCCTGAAATCGTTTCTCCTAATATAAGTCTATCCCAAAGCCACCCCTTAGGTAAGTAGCGCAGTAAGAAAAGAGCTAATACAAAGGCGAGTATAATACCCCATGACAAGGTCACTATAGGATGAATAAACGCGTCTGCAGACCATGCCACAGTGATAGGTTCATTAGGCCATAAATCTGTCATGGACCAAAGCAGTGCCCCTAGCATCGACATAAGTCCTAAGATTCCAAGAAATCCTGCCGAATGAAAAAACAGTACTTCCATTAAAAAAAGAAGTAGTCCAAGTCCAAAAAATAATGCCGGCTCGTGACCCGATAAACCCGATACAAAGCCTCCCAAGAAAACGAGTGCAAGTAATCCTGCACCAACAACACCAAAGACACCAAAGCCGCCTAACTTGAATTCAATAAATAAGCCTAATAATCCAAGCCCGAGTAAAACAGGTGCTATACGATTTAAAATAACAGCCAGATGCTCAGACCAAGTCACTTCAAGCCTAGTGACTACATAATTAGTTGTTCCTAATTTTTGATTCAGTAACGAGGCCAAGTCATTTGCGATTCCTGCACCTAGAAGATGAGTCCCAGGTTCTCCGTATGATTTCATAGCCTCAGTTGCAGTAAGGGAAAGCAGTTCTCCTTTATTTTTTATCACTTGTCCTAAAATTTTAAGTTCACTTTCCGAATCAATCATCGCTGAAACAACTTGGCCCCTGTAACCTTTACCTTCAGAAATTGAACGCATTCTTGCTTTCAAATAGCTGACTAATTTTTGTTTCATTGTAGAATCTACATCTTGCCCAGTTGAAGTTACGGGAGCTGCTGCTCCAATAACTCCTTTAGGAGAAAACCAAATTTCTTGAGTTACTGCAGAAATAAAAGCACCAGCAGACATAGCCTCATCATTAACATAAGCAATTGTGGGGCCTGGATATTTCTCTAAGGCCTCAATCATTTCTAAGGTTACGTCGATCTGACCGCCAGGGGTCTTAAGATCTAAGACGACAAGGTCTGCTTTATGCTCAATGGCCTCTTTAAGGCCACGTCTTAAAATAAATAAAGTAGGTTTACCGATCTCTTCTTGAATAGGAATAACAACCACTTGTTTTGCCGGAAGGGCAACAACAGAGCCACAAGTCGACTTTGTCGCAAATAAAGCGACTGCGAATACGACCAAGGGAAGCCATTTACGCATCATAGACTTATAAAACTAAGCTCTAAGATCCATAACTGCAAGCGCTTCAGGCATTAGAAATTTTACGCATAATGCTTTTATATAACCTAAATGCATTGCCCAAACGAAGCTGGGAATCTATGATAATGGGCAAATTCGTATGGAAAAGATCCCTTATCTCGGACAAACACTGCTACAATGGAAAGTGGGTAACTCCACCTTTGTTGCTTTACCAGAACATGGAGCACGCCTTATGAACTGGAATCTCAAATTAGGAGACGGCTCAATTAGAGATGTACTGTATTGGCCGGAAACCACGACACTGACTGATTTTGACAAAGTGCGTGGCGGTAACCCAATTCTATTTCCCTTCACAGGCCGCTCATTTGATAACGGAGACATTCATTTTTGGCGTGACCACGAAGGAATACGTAGACCGCTTCCTATCCACGGCATTGCTCGCCAAGGCACATTTAAAACAGTGCATGCGGATGACAAAGGCTTTACAGCACTTTTTCTTCCTAGTGAAGAGTCTAGGGCAAGTTACCCCTACGACTATGAATTTACAGTGACTTACCGCTTTGAAGCGCTTGGCTTATCTTGTGAACTCAAAGTTGAAAATATAGGTAAACAGCCACTGCCTTGGTGCCCAGGTCACCACTTCTACTTCACAGTTCCATGGACTGATGATAGCAGAAGATCTGACTACTCAATTCGAATTCAGGCAGATAAAACTATGAGGCAAAATGCCCAAGGTCTCTTGAGTGAGGGACCAGTCCTTAAGCAGGAAGAAAACTTATCAGAACCTGCGCTGATTGATACATTCCATACAAAACTGCGCTCCAACGAAGTAGTTGTCGGTCAAGAAGGACATATTGGAGATATTATTGTAAAACTAGGCACTGATAAAGTGCCTGCACCAGGTTCAACCTTTGTGACCTGGACTTTAGCTGGAGACTCACCTTTTTACTGCGTAGAACCGTGGATGGGGCCAGCAAACGCACCCGAAAACAAGGTAGGCCTTCAGTGGGTAGAGCCTATGGCTACAGCTACATTTAATGTGAGTGTGCATGTGAAGTAACGCTCGCAGGCCATTTACATATCCGTTTAGTTTAAGCCATTCATGATGCTTCAAGGTATACTTCCTCTAGCTTTCTTTGGTGTCGGAGACACAGAGATACTAGTCATCATGGTTGTCATCCTCATTTTATTTGGAGGCAATAAAATGCCGGACTTTGCTCGTGGCTTGGGTAAAACCTTAAAAGAATTACGTAAAGCAACTGGAGACGTTGAACGCGAATTTAAGAAAGCTATGGATGAAGCAGAAAATACACTGCCTAAAATAGATTTCCCTCAAGCAGGAAGCCCAGGAAGTCATCCTTGGAGTAGCCCTACTATTGAGCCTGCAAACACGATTATTGAGACTACAGAGCATGCTCCAGCGCCGGATGTGCCCGCACCTGAAATCATTCAATCACCTAAGCCAGCCACACCTGTAATACTAAAGCCTGCTGTTGATCACGAGTATCACTCGGATATTTAAACAGAAAAGAGACGTTCCTGGCCTATAAATTAAAAGAGCCCGGAATGTTTAGTTCCGGGCTCTGTTTATTAGTCCTAACTTAAAAAGAAGACCGGCTTTAAACCCGGTCAACGCGTACTAACCGAAGATTATCGTGTGAAGAGTGCCTTCGGGGAAGTGCGGTATTCAAGCGCGGCAATACCGGCAAGAACGAGCACTGAACCGAAGCCAACCAAACGGTCAGCGGTGATGATTGAGGTACGTGCGAAAAGCAAAGTTGCAGTCAAAGCGATTACGCTGGGGAGGACTGCGTTAGTTAATTTTGTCTTAGTCATGTTTGTTATCCTTTTGTTTACCAAGCCCACTTGGGTGGTATGCGTACACTATACACCCGTTTATCAATAGTTGAAGTTGATTTATCCTATTATATCCATAGTTATAAACTATGGAACTACAGCAACTTCGCTACTTCTCTTCCGTCGCCGACCTCGCCAATTTTACGCGTGCAGCAGAGCACTGTAATGTATCTCAACCATCTCTTAGCCAACAAATTATAAATCTAGAAAAGGAACTTGGCCATAAACTTTTTCACCGTCTTGGACGCAAGGCAGTTCTCACCGAAGCAGGGACAACGTTTTTGGATAGAACGAGAAAAATTCTCTTTGAGATAGATAATGCCTCTCGAGAATTAACGGATTCTCCATCACTAGGGAGGTTAATCAATGTTGGTGCTATCCAAACTCTTGCCCCGTATATACTTCCAGAAGTTATTGAGATTTGCAGAGATCGCTATCCAAATCTACATATCATTATCCAAGAGGACTTTAGAACAGCGTTAGTTAATGGAGTACTTGAAGGCGAATTAGACCTAGCCTTAGTTTCCTTGCCCGTAAAAGACGATATTCGCCTAGATGTTCAGCCGATCATGAAGGAACCACTACTCTTAGTGGTAGGGAAAAATCATCGTCTAGCTACAAAGACTAAAGTCACCGCTGCCGATCTGATCGATGAGACCTTTGTAATGATGGGTACTGCGAGTTCACTCACCCAACAGGTGAAGAGTTTCTGTGGAGATCACCACTTTGAGCCTAAAATAACACATCGCTGCTCTCAAGTTCCTACTGTGAAAGCCCTCGTAGCACGTGGAGTTGGAGTCTCAGTGCTACCTCAAATTACAAAAGCACCAAGCGACGACTCATCGTTAGTATATATTACCTTAGCTGATGAAAAACCATACCGTGAACTTGCTGTCATTCGTCACATGCAGCGCTTCCAAAGTCGAGGCGTAGCCCTATTTATGACGATCCTTAAAGAATATATCACTAAGCAACAGAAATGATCCTTTGCGTTTGCGAAGACGGCTTAAGCAAATCATACTTTAAACCATGCTCGATCTTATCCGTAAATCTTTGCTTGCAGGAGTAGGTGCAGCGGTCGTTACAAAAGATAAAATCGAAGATGCCTTCGATGAATTTGTAAAAGATGGAAAACTAAACGCCTCAGACGCAAAAATTATTGCAAATAAAATTGCTGAGCAGGGCCGCAAAGAATTTGAAGAAACAGTGGCAAACTTACTGGTGAAGTTGCGTGAGACTTCTTCTCAAGCTGACAACTCAGCACACGCTAAAATTACTGCTCTACAAGAGCGTATTCGTGAACTAGAAAAACAACTCTCCCATCCCCCTACCCGTTCGGGTGAGCCGTGAAGCCATTTACTCTTGTTAGTCACGCAGTCAGAGCTAAAGAAATTATAAGTGTCGTAGCACGCCACGGCTTTGTAGATCTGATTAACCAAATTGATCTACCAGCTGGATTACGATTACGCTTTATAGATAAGACTCAGTCCGAACGCACAACGTGGGAAAGAGTACGCTTAGCTTTAGAGGACCTTGGTCCTACCTTTGTTAAGTTTGGTCAGTTAATGAGTATGCGTCCGGACGCACTTCCTGCGGCACTAATTTTAGAATTAAGAAAACTTCAAAGTAATGTAAGGCCAGTACCGTTTGCCGAAATTAGCCCCGTTTTAATCGAAGAATTTAAAGGGAGTATAGAAACACACTTTAGCGAGTTTAATGAAACTCCTGTCGCATCTGCTTCATTAGCCCAAGTCTACTACGCAAGGCTTAAAAGCGATGGGAAAAGTGTAGCAGTTAAAGTACAACGGCCAAACATCGCTAAGCGCATTGGAGTCGATCTTGAATTAGCCACCTGGTTTATTGGTCAACTGCATAACCGAGTTGATGCACTCAAGGGATATGATTTACCAGGCGTTATGGCCGAGATAAAAGAAGGTGTCTTACGTGAGCTTGATTTTGAAAATGAAGCACGTAATCAGCGCTATTTTAATACGCTAAATCCATACAGTGAAAACATATACGCACCCGTAGTGTACACAGAATTTTCCGGTCCACGCGTGATAGTGATGGAGAGAATTGATGGTCACTTTGTGGATAGTACGGAAATTGATTCAGAGACAAAAAGAAAAGTTGCTGCAGCTGGTGCACGCTCGCTCATGCACCAGATTTTAATTACAGGTTTTTTCCATGCTGATCCTCATGCTGGAAATGTATTAATAACTGCAGAGGGTAAATTATGCTTTTTAGATTGGGGCTTAGCAGGACATCTCACTAGACGCCTACGTTACGCATTAGCTGATTTCTGGGTAGCTGCAGTTGATCAAGATGCAGAAGAGATTGTAAACATTGCCTCACGCTTAGCTCCCCCTGAAGCACGCCTTAATCAGCGTGTCATGGAGAAAGAAGTGACATTAGCCCTACGAGAAGAACTCAATTTCTCGATTGGCCGCCAACAACTAGGCCGAGCGATGCTAAAGCTATTATTTATTTTTGGCCGCCAAGGTATTCCGCTTTCACGTGACTACTGTTTAATGGCTAAAGCGGTACTAGCAATTGAAGAAATAGGCCGATCCCTAGATCCTAGTTTTGACATTAGAGAACAAGCCGCTCCGATCTTAAAAGAACTGTACCAAGAAAGAAACGGTCCAACGACTCTGTTAAAGCACGCTAAAGATTTTACTAAATCGACCCTCGCTAGTTTGCAGGAATTACCCGATCAAATCCAACGTCTTATGCGACGCTTGGAGCACGATAATTTAACGCTTAATTTACAGCATCACGGGTTAGAGCAACTTGATTCAGGGATACGCAGTGCATCTAATCGTATCGCACTAGGTGTGATTATTGGATCCTTAATTATCGGCTCATCTCTCATTGTAAATAGCCACCAACCGCCCTTTATCTACGGCTATCCTCTCTTAGGAATTACGGGCTATCTTATTTCTGCAGCACTAGGATTTTATGTCATCTGGGACATCATCCGCACTGGTAGTCACAAATAAGTCTAACTAGGTAATAAGACATAAAAGTCTGCACCGGCTGATATTTCACTTGTGCAGCCAATCGTTCCTCCATGCTCGATTACAATTTCACGAGCAATGGCAAGTCCTAGACCTGCACCTTCATGCTCCTGGCCTTGCACACGGTAGAATTTTTCAAAGATATGGGCCTGATCTGTTGCACTAATACCAGGCCCCTTATCTTTTACCCCACATTTTATAAAACCTGCATTCGCCTTGTGTGCATACAGTATAATCTCGGAATCTTCATGTGAGTATTTTGATGCATTACTGAGTAAATTAATAAAGACATGCCTAATGCGCTCTAAATCAACTGTGATGTGAAGCGTAGGGTCAGATACCTGAACCGTTATTTTCTGTGAGCGAAAATCAGTGATAGATTTCATTTCATCAGCATATAATTTCAAGAGCTTCTCAACAGGTGTTGAGGTAAGTTTTAATTTAGCGATCCCACTTTCTAGTCGGGAGAGGTTCAGCAAATCATTTAATATACGCAGTAAACGTTCCGAATCATCACGTGTTAATTCTAGGAGTTCACGCTGCCTACTTGATAATTGTCCCCCATTATTTTCTAAGAGTAGGTAGACAGCCATTCTAAGACTAGTCAGAGGCGTTTTAAGCTCATGGCTCACCATTCCTACCAGGTTTGTTTTAGCGTCATCTATAAGTCTAAATTGAGTGACATCTTGTAAAAATATGGCAGCACCTGAAAAACCCGTCATCTGATCTCCTATAGCAAGAATTCGTGGTAGGTAATAACGATCTCCTGATTTACTTTTGAAAGTTAGTACATGCTCATAGCCTGCAGGAATGTAGTGCGTACCAGTCTTAAGTACGCCTGCAAGAAGGACCTTAAGTTCTTCCGGCATACCTTCTTTTAGCCCTGCATAATCAAGTAGTGCTATAGCTGAGGGATTACGTACAGATTCTAGACCTTCTTTATCCACGATAAATAGCGGATCAGGTGTTGCTTTTAAGGTTGCCTCCATTGTGCGCTGAGCTACCTGCACTCTTACAGTCATAGCTTTTTTATACTCACGTAACTGCTCAGCCATTGTATTAAACGCTTTACCTAATAAACCTAATTCATCCTCAGTAGTTTCAGGTATAGATTTATCCCAGTCTCCTTTACCAAGTGCAGTAGCAGAATGCGTTAATGCTTCTATAGGGAGTAAAAATGAAGCTGTTAATTTGCGTGCAATCAAAAGCCAAGTAATCACTGCACCACCTATCATAAGACTTAGTATATAAGTTGTGGTACTCGCCAACTGCTTAACTCGATGTGAAACGACTTCAGCATGTTCAAACTGAGCTCTACTATAGCGATCAAGTGCAGCGTACGTTTTATAAACGCTCGACTCATTATCACGTAGAGCATTCATCGAACCCGACAAGCCGCCCTGTTTGATCAAACTACCCCGTTCACTTAAATTATGAAACGCGTCATCTAAAGCCTGAAAATCTGATTTTACATTTTTATCAGTAAACCCCTGAGTTGATTCTTCAAGCAGTAGCCCTGACACGGTGTCGCGAGCTTTACTAAATGCACGATCTGCTTCAAGCAGATGACCGCTTTGAGCAAGCTGCAAAGCACTATCAATGGACTGAACCGAATCACGCATGACCTGAGTTCGGGTAGCTGTCTGTAGGCCGGA
The DNA here is from genome assembly GCA_903834135.1 of uncultured Opitutia bacterium. Classification (GTDB taxonomy): domain Bacteria; phylum Verrucomicrobiota; class Verrucomicrobiia; order Opitutales; family Opitutaceae; genus Palsa-1447. Next base: position 18,083 of record CAILHZ010000016.1, read on the forward strand.
AAGTAATTCATGCTGAAATGTTCCCGCTAGGTAACGCGCAACTACAATACCTCCAATTCCAGTTACTATCACAATCAATAAAAATGGAGCTAAACCGGATCTAAATTTTTTACGGAGCATGCTCTTATTATATTAGACCAAGTTTTTGCCTCTTTCTGTACAAAGTAGAAGGGTCAATTCCCAGCTTATGCGCTGCATCATCTAGGTTTCGTGAATCTTTAAGAACACGTGAGATATGTTCTGCTTCTAACTCATGCAAGTCGCTAGGCTTATGTGCATGATTGAGTGCCGATTGCTTTTGGTCCCAGTCACTAGGCAAGTCACTAACTTCAATAACTAAACCTCCTGCAGCTATAACTGCACTCTCGATTACATGATTAAATTCCTTGAAATTATTTGGCCAGGTATAGTGTTGTAAACGACTTATCAGACTTGGGCTAATACACAGTAAAGGTTTCCCTAAACGCTTACAATAAAACGATGTCGTTAATTCAATGTGGCGCTGTAAATCTGCCTGTCTTAATGCCAAATCAGGCAAGTCTATTGCTACAACATTAAGTCGGTATAATAGATCCTCTCTAAACAAACCTTTTACAACACGTTCTTCTAGATTAATTTTGCACGATGTAATTAGTCTAAGCGTATGAGCGCTTTCTTTATAACAGGCAGACCGGATTTCATCTAGCCAGTGCAGAAAATGACCCTGCATTTCGAGATCTAAATCAGCAATCTCAGGTACGTACAAAGTTCCTTGAGTGATTCGAGCTAAAAGCTCTCTAGTCATTTTTCCCCCGCTAATCTCAGTAAAGGATGCACTCCTTTGAGCACTGCGTTTATGGATCTCTAAAGCCAAGCTACGCTTACCAGTTCCTGGATTTCCACGTATTAATATATGTGCCAATGTGGGAGCTGCCTTAAGAGCAAGTGACAATGCTCTTTCTACTAAGACTTCAGCTGAATCTAACACAGTTGGTGGCTGTATTAATTGATCTGTGGGTATTAAACTATCTTCATGTTGATTTATTTTCCCTGAAATATGAATGCGGTCTAGAACATCACGTATAGCCTGAGGCGTGAATGGCTTTGGTATAAAATCAAAAGCTCCCTGCTTTATCGCTTTAACAGCCGTAGATACGTTAGCATACGCCGTAAACATCACCACGACCTGATTAGGCCGCATAGTGAGTATGCGTGAAAGCAGCTCTAGTCCGTCATCAGAACCAAGTTTAAGATCTAAAAAAATAACATCGAATTCTAACTCACCCAAAACCCGAATAGCCCTCACAGTACTACCTGCCTCAACAACAGAGTGACCACATGCCTCCAGGGCAATTCGAGTGGTTTTTCGAATCGATGCTTCATCGTCAATGATGAGAACATGCATAGCTTCATTAATTGATCTAATTATCCGTACTAAGTTCCCTAAAATATGCGTAAATTGCTATTAAACAGGTACTTTGGGTGAAAAATAGGCTAATTTAACTATGTTTTTGTTTTGCTGCCTTAAGTGACAATCGGCACTCATACTTCTGCAAAACGCTGCTATGTCTAATCCTTCTCTTCCAAAACCAAGCCCTGAAGCAGCTCCAGCGATCTTAACTCGTGGGGCTGACCTAGAAATTAAAGATGCTCAGCTGATCTTTAGTGCAGTATGGAAACAACTGGAGTCTAACTTGGGTCGCGAAAAATTAACATTTCCCAAGGAGATTATTCTTTTAGGCGGAGCTCCTGGTTCAGGTAAAGGAACCAATACAGCTTTTATTTCTAAAATAAGGGGCCTTACTTGTGAGCCGATTGTAATTAGTTCCTTACTCGATTCCCCTGAAGCTAAGCGCTTAAAAGATGGCGGCAATATGGTTGGAGATCGCGAGGTCATTGGATTACTCTTAAAAGAACTTCTTAATCCCCAATACAGAGACGGTGCTATTCTTGACGGATTTCCTCGCACTAAAGTTCAAGTGGAATGCTTGAAATTGCTTGTAGATAAAATGAACGGCCTGCGCAGTGAGTTCAACTCCACGCCGCTTGGTTTACATTTTAGACAACCCACCATTCACATCATGGTTCTGTTCATTGATGAAAGAACCAGTATTACTCGTCAGCTTAAGCGTGGTCTAGAGATTCGTGCCTATAACGATGAAGTAAAACGAACCGGCATTGGTGACTTACTAGAAGAGCGCGTCACTGATTTCGATCAAGCTTTAGCAAGTCGCAGGTACCGGGTCTTCAAGGAACAAACATGGGATGCACTGCAGGAATTAAAGGAAATCTTCCATTACCATTTTATCAACGCTCAGGGCCCGGTTAAAGAAGTTGAGCAAAATATTATTCATGAACTTGAATACCAAAGTACGCTAGAACTTGATCCGCGCACATTTGATAGTTTAAGAAAAATTCCGCTGGCTTCAGAAATTGTTATCCATGCACGTCAGGAATTAGTTAAACGATTAGATAGCTATGAATTCGAGCATCACGGCTTACTACAGCAAGTCGTTACTTTTATTGAAAAAAAGATCATGCCGATTGTACTTAGGCATGCGATTTCTGGCGTAGCTCACATTAACAATGAAGATACGCTTCTAGATGACCCATTGGCCCTAGCTATGCTCATAGATATTTTCTCTGAACGTGGGTATCACGCCGCAGTGGATATTCACCGTATCGAAATCCCAGAAAGTATAGATCAACAAACTGGGCGTGTGAGTTGCCGTATCAAAAAAGTATACCGTCTACAAATCCGCTTCCAAGGCTCTGAGATTCGCCGCGGAGGCTGAGATTACTCGTAGCGTAGCGCTTCAATAGGATCTAGCTGCGCTGCCTTAAGAGCAGGATAGAATCCGAATCCTACGCCAATCGCTGTACAGACAACAAGGCCTGCTATGCTCCAGCCCCAAGGGAATATAATTTGAGCTTTAAGCAGCATGGCTAAGCCATCGCCTGCTAAAACTCCGAGTAATATACCAGCAAGACCGCCAGCAAGGGATATAGCGACGGATTCGATTAAAAATTGGGAAAGAATATTTACTTTGCGTGCACCGATGGATTTACGAATACCAATCTCTTTTGTGCGCTCCGTAACACTCACTAGCATGATATTCATAATACCAACACCCGCAGCCAAGAGTGCAATTGCACTGATCACAAAAGCACCAGAACTTACTGCGTCAGCAACTTTTGCAAACGCATCAAGTAGTGAGTCATTAGAAAATACCTCAAAGTCATTTTCTTGATTTGCATTAAGACCACGCGCAATACGCATGGCTGTAATGCCTTTGTCGACAATTTCCATGTAGGTATCTTGTGAGGGAGCGCCTGTAGCGATGCTAATTGAGCGGCCCTCTGCTCCATTATCATTTAGGAAGCGTGTGATAGGAACCATTGCAATAGCGTCTTCACTCTGACCAAAGGAAGTCCCTCTTCCAACAAACGTTCCAATAACAGTATACGCATGTGCTTTGACTTTGATTACTTTACCAAGAGGAGATTCAGCAGGAAATAATTTTGAGACAATATCCTGGCCTATAATAACTACAGGACTTGCAAGTTCGATGTCAGCCTGAGTGAAATTTCTACCTATATCTATGGCGTATTGATTGGATGATAAAAAGTGTTCGTTAGATCCGCCGTAATTAATATCCGGAGTTGTTTTCCTACCTCCGTAGACAGCTTCACTACCTTGGCTAAACGCTTTTAAGGAAATATCATCCGTTACTCCTTCCATAAGTTTTACGTAACGCTGAGCTTGTGAAAGAGTAATATTTTTACGCTTACCATACTTTGCACTATCACCACCACCCCTCTGGATAGCTGAGCTTTTAGAAAATTGCACCGTACTTGCCCCTAAAAAGCTAAGTCCTGTCTCAATCGATTCTCTAAGAGCAGATACTGCTGTCATGACTCCAATTACTGAGAATACACCAATCGTGATTCCAGCCATAGTAAGGAAAGATCTTAGCTTATGAGCCCCAAGTGAGGATAAAGCCATACGTATGATTTCTTTAAAGAGCATAAGTCTTATGAGTTATTCATACCTTAAGGCAACCACAGGATCTAAGCGTGAAGCGCCCCACGCTGGAGCAAAACCTGCAACTATTCCAGTACCAGCAGACACGAGTAATGAAACAACCACTAGCACAGGAGAAAACGATATCGGTAATTTAGGAAATATGTGGCCGATCAAAAGACACAAACTCGATGAAAGTATTATACCCACTATACCTCCGATGACTGAAACTGAAATAGATTCGATTAAGAACTGCAGGAGAATAGTACGCCGTTTTGCACCCAAAGCCTTACGCGTTCCAATCTCTTTTGTCCGTTCCTTAACGCTTACAAAAGTAATGTTCATAATACCTATCGCACCCACAAATAGGGCAAGTCCGGTCACAAAGAGGCCTGCTATAGCTATGCCTTTCTTCACTGGATCAAGCTGTTCTTTAAATGCTTCCTCTCCGTTAATTGAAAAATTATCACTCTCTCCAGGAAGTTGTCCTCGTACTCTTCGCATTAAACCAATCAGTTCCTCTTTAGCTTCTTCGAGTCGTTTTTTATCTTTCACTTTAACTCGAATTTCTGCGCCTATATTTTTACCTCCAAAATCTTTCTCGAACGCTTTAATAGGTAAAATCATTTGGGTATCAAAACTAAATAAGCCAAGAAATGAACCTTGGCGTGCTAGTACTCCAATAACCTGGAAAGGATAGCCTCTGACTTGAATAGTTTGACCAACAGCAGGAACGTTTGTGAAAAGAGCATCTGCTACGTCACAACCTAATACACAGACTGCGCATGCACTTTCAGCTTCGGTTTCAGTAAATAAACGTCCTTCTCTAAAATCTGCCGTTATAATACGACCATAATCCCCTGAAGTGCCTGCCATATAGACACCACCCACAGAATTATCTCCACGCTTTACAGTGCCTGAGCGCACTCTAACCGGTACTGCTACATCCAGTAGCGTGCTTGGTGCAGCTTCAATGAGTTTATTAAGTTCCGTTGCCACGATAGGCTGCAAGGGAGGGCGATTAGTATAATTCCACCAATCAACTACAGGACCCCATGGCCATTTCTGAACATATATTACGTCATCTCCTAGCATAGCTAAACTACTTTCAAAACTCGTATCCATACCGGTAATTGCCATGCCCATCAAAGTTACTGCAACAATACCGATAATAACACCTAGTGCTGTAAGTACAGAGCGCATCTTATGCGCTGTGATTTGCGCAAAAGCGATACGAACTGATTCTCTAAATTCGTAATAAAACGTATTCACAGGTCGATCTTAGCTTACACTTCCATCGCTCTCAATTAGACCGTCCCTAAGTCGAACGACGCGCCTTGCATGGCGTGCAATATCTTCTTCGTGGGTTACTACAATGATAGTATTGCCAAGTTTATAGAGCTCTTCAAAAAGCGCCATAATTTCTATTCCTGTTTGAGAATCCAAATTCCCAGTAGGTTCATCGGCTAAAATAATGGATGGCTTATTTACAAGTGCTCGTGCAATTGCAACACGCTGTCTTTGCCCCCCTGAGAGCTCGTTTGGCTTATGATGCATTCGATTGCCTAACCCAACCTCTTCGAGCACTTGCTGAGCTCTTTCACGTCTTTGATCAGACGGAATTCCTGCATAGATCAGTGGCAATTCCACATTGCGTAGTGCATCGGATCTAGGAAGTAAATTAAAGGTCTGAAAAACAAACCCGATTTCGCGGTTTCGAATATCCGCAAGCTCATCATCTACCATCGCAGCGACGTTCTTACCATTAAACTCATATCTACCTGCGGTAGGTGTATCCAGACACCCGAGCATGTTCATTAAAGTTGATTTACCCGAACCTGATGGGCCCATGATCGCCAAGTATTCGTTACGATGAATTTTAAGCGAAATGCCACGCAAGGCATGGATAGTCTCCGTACCCATCTGATAGAGTTTAACGACTCCATCGATATCAATAACTAAGGGTCCGATAGGACGAGTCGTACGTAATGTGCTCACACAAGTTAGAGTTTAAAGCTTAGACTCAGTTCTTATCTTTTTTAGGCACTTCGATGATCACTTTCATGCCATCTTTTAACTTACGGCTAATCGCAGCATAAGTGCCTGAAACAATCTCTTCATTGGCAGCAACTCCACTTTTTACTTCAATCCATGTATTGTCAGCAATTCCTGTTACGACTTGTTTCATTTTAACAACGTCTCCTACTTTAACAAATACTACACGCTGAAGAGCATTACGCATACGCTTTGCATTTTCTTTGTCAGAACTTACCGCAAGATCATTGCCGGATTTATCTTGAGCAGCCTTAAGTTCATTTTTCTGAACTTCTTCGGTTGTTAAACCTCCCTCAGCACGCACCGTTACACTTTGAATTGGCACTGCAATTACATTAGAGGCAGTTTGTGTTTCAATGTCTGCTGTAGCACTCATACCTGGTTTAAGTTGAATATCACGATCAGCGACACGAATTTTAACCAAAAAATTAGTAACTTGATCGGCTGAAGCACCTGAAGCCTGTGCTGAAGATCCACTGCCCGATGCCGCAGAACCCTCTGAAGAACTAGCTATTTCTTTTACAAACCCGCTAAACTTACGATCAGGATATGCGTCAATAGAAAGAACAGCATGATCGCCTAGCTTAACATTAGGCACATCATTTTCATTAACATTAACCTGCACTTCCATGTTCGTTAGGTCAGCAACACGCATCATTTCAGTGCCAGTAAAAGAACCAGTCGCTACAACACGTTCTCCGATTTCAGAGGCACGAGCGCTTATTATTCCATCCATAGGTGAATAAATAACTGTTTTCGATAATTGGTTCTGCATTTGTTCTAATACACCTTGGACCTGACGCACATTGGCAGTAGCAGCCAGAAAGTCAGCCTTAGCCATTTCGTGATTGGTTTTATACTGAACGTACTCTGAATCTGAAGCTAGATTACGATGAAACAGATCTTCGTAGCGCTTAAGATCAGAAGTTGATTGATCGAATTTTGCTTTCGCATGTACTAATGTTGCCTTTGCTGATTCTACTGCAGCAGATTGCTGATCAACCTGAGTCTGATATAAATCAGGTTTTAATTTAACCAGGAGATCACCTTTTTTAACCTTAGCGCCTTCTCTAAAGGGAAGCTCAATAATCTCACCGAACACTTCAGATGAAATCTTAACTTCTGTCTCTGGCTGTATCTTGCCGGTTGCTGTCACTACTTGCGTGATCGTGCGTACTTCAGATTTTTCCACCGTTATGGCCTGAGGAGGCGTAGCATGAGATGAACGGTACATTACTCCGCTTACAAGAAGACCTAAGCCTACTAGGCCTAGTATAATATAGAGTGTACGCTTAGACTTGGGAGCAGTAGCAGGGAGTGAAGCCTTCATAAAAGAGCTACTACCGTAAAGCATACATAGAACGAAGTCGAGGAACTCCTATACTTGCGTTAATTACTCAAGTAAAATTACTTACCCAATAAGAAAACTACTAGCTAGCTCTATTTTTGAACTGCCCAAAGAGCAGCACCTACAATACCTGCCTCATTTAAGAGTCCCGCAGGTACTACTTTTGCCCTTGCTTTGATATATTTGAAGAATTTCTCGTGTTTAGCGCTCACTCCACCACCGATTACTATTAATTCAGGCCACAGTGCATCTTCTAATACACGGATGTAAGCACCTAATTTACGTCCCCAAATACCCCAACTAAGGTCTTTTTTCTTACGAACTGAGGATGCCACAACTTTTTCTGCATCTTTACCCTCAAATAAGAGATGTCCTAGTTCAAGTGGCGTAACATTACCGCGGTATGCAAGGGCAGAGCCTACTCCCGTCCCAAGTGTCAGCAATAACACCTTGCCTTGAAAATTCTTTCCTTTACCAAATTTCATTTCTGCAAGTGCTGCTGCTGCTGCATCATTAGTTAAAGCAACCTTAGAGCCAGTCTTACGGCTAAAGAGTTTAACGCCGTCGCAATCTATGAAATCAGGATGCAAATTAGCAGATGTCAAAATGCGTGTTCCATGAATAACTCCAGGAAACCCAATACCAACAGGACCCTTCCACTTGAAATGTTTTATGATCTGAGCAATCGCCTTAGCCATATCAGGAGGCGTTAGCTGCTTTTCTGTCTCTATACGAAAGCGCTCTGTGACAAGAGAACCTGTTTTAAGATTTACGATTCCGCCTTTGATAGCAGAACCACCAATATCTATGCCGAGTGCTTTCATGTTAAGTGATTAAACTAATTCATTAATTTTGCTCATTACGCAACATTTCTAATGGTGATAAATGCTCAAGTCCGGCATCCGCTAAACGGCCAGTAATGAGTGTTAAAGAAGAGACTACGCATGCTGACAAAATATAAATCCACCACGTAGTAACACTTGCACTATGAAACACAAAATGCGCCAGTAAACTCGAACCTACATAAGCAAGTACACATCCGACACTCGCAGCCAAAAAACCCAGAATAAGATATTCTACAGCCTGAATTTTTCTTAACTGTGCTAAACTCGCTCCCAATGTCTTTAAGAGAACCGCTTCTTTTCTACGTTGGTACCTTCCATTGATGACAGCGCACGCAAGCACTAAGAGCCCTGTCCCCACCGTAAAAAGAGCCATAAATTCAACCACATAGCCAATCTTAGTTAAGATATTATCAAGCGTATCTTGAACCATAGCTAAATCAATCGCAGTGATATTAGGATAATCTTCAACCATGACTCGCTGCAAAGATGCTGACACCTCAGGCGACAAAGCTCTCACTGCACCAACATAAAACTGAGGTGCTGATTCTAGAACCCCCTCAGGAAAAACAACTAAGAAATTTGTTTCTAAACGTCTCCATTCTACACTACGAATACTAGAGACTTGCGAGTGCAGTGCTACGCCTTGCAAATCCCAATCAATAGTATCTCCGATATTTAGCCCGAGATCTTCAGCTAAACTCTTTTCTACGGAAATAGGAATAAGCGCTACATCAGAGGCAACTTTACCAACAAACGTGCCTTTGATAATATGTTCAGAAGATGTGAGTGCACTGCGATAAGTCGTTCGATAATCCCACCTTAAAGCCCAGCTTCCTTTACGTTTTTTTTCGCTGCGAGTAATTTCATCAACTAGGACAGAGCGAACAGCAGTCATCTTTAAAGCAACAATCGGCGCTTTACGCAGCAGTGGAGCTCCACGCTCTTCGAGCAGTTTAGAGACGTCATCAATTTGATCATTCTGAATATCAATAAACAGAAGATTCGCACTTGCACCTTCTGCACCTGCACTGAGTTCTCTTAAAAGAGAAGTTCTAACGAGAAATAAAGTCAGTGTAAGATATGTGCCTAAGCCGAGTGATAACAATAGAAGCACTGTTCGATTATTTGGCCTATGTAAATTAGCAAGGCCTTGTCTAATGACATAGGGAAGGGCTTTGGTATTTAATCTTTTCGCAATCCATTCAACCATGCGAGCTACGCTGTATAAAATTAGAAAGCCAAGACCAAGTGCACCAACAAAACCAAGTCCAAGCGGTATGCTCCTTGTTTGACTAATTGCAAAAGCTGTAATCGCAAGTCCTATTAAAATTCCGATTAAAACAATCCAAGGATCAACACGTTGATTACCACTTCCCTGATTAAGACTTGATGCTCTGAGCGTTTCTAAAGGCGAGACCTTGCGAATCCCTAAAAGTGGAATCAAAGTAAAAAGACCACTTATAACTATTCCGGCTGTAATTCCACGTGCGAGTGCAACCCAAGAAAGCGCAAAAGGAATATCCATAGGAAGCATATTCCTTATAACCAGAGGTAAAAGCGTTTGTAGCATTACACCTAAGAGACCTCCTAACAAAGAGCCACATACGCCTAATGAAATACCCTGGATTAAATAAACACCAAAGCCTTGTGCTCCGCTCGCACCCATGCACCGAAGTAGAGCAACAGTAGAGCGCTTTTGACTGACATAAACATGTACGGCACTGGCAACACCAATGGCGCCTAAGATAAGTGCAATAAATCCAGCTAGGCTTAAAAAAGCGGTTACATTATCCACTACACGGCCTAATTGTTTTTGCCGCGATACAACCGTATCATATGAAACGCGCTCTTTCGGGAGTGCTGACTTAAGATGAGTAACTACTAAATCTGGATCTATACCCTTAGGTAATTTAAGTGAGATAGAATAGGACACCAAACTACCCTTACCCCCTAAGCCCGTAGAATCTATCAACCTATACGGAATATAGACACGAGCCGGCATGAGAGAAACTGCAAGAGACTCTCCAGGAATTTTCTTTAACGTTCCAGCAACAGTAAACAATAACTGCCCGAGTTTAACCTGATCACCGATTTTTAAGTGATACTGATTAATTAAAGATTCCTCGAGTAAGATAACAGGCTCCTTACTAAAACGAGAAATCGCATCCTTAGGCTCACAACTTATTTCTCCATAAAAAGGAAAACTCTCTTCTTCGGCTTTCACCTGCACTAAACGAGTCGCATCTTTTTGACTCGGAATTAAAAGCATGGATGTAAACGCCCTACCACGTGCCTGAAGTCCACCTAAAGCCTGAAGCTTTACTTCTAGACTTGGAGTAAAGGGACTACGTGCACTAACACTAAGATCTGCACCTAGTAAGCCTTGAGCTTGATCATGAATTGAGTGTGTTAAATTAACACTCAAGGACCCCAAAGCAACTAGTGCAGCGATTCCTAATATAATTGATGTTGAAAATAGCAGTAGCCGGCGTCTAGACGCCCGAGAATCCTTCCATGCCATCTTTATAATAAATGCCATAAACCTGTGACTGGACACTGGGGGAGATTTCGCTGATTGTGAATCGTAAAGACAAACTTCAGATTTATATTAAACTGTGCACCTAAGCGATAGACACTATTCTGTATTCCGCAGTAACAGCTTAATGTGCTTAATTACTGTCTTACTGCTAGCGACTACTTCTTTACTTAAAGCACAAAATCATACGCTTGTATTCTTTGGTGACAGTCTCACTGCAGGCTATGGATTAGAGAATCCTGAGTTAGAAAGTTTTCCTGCCTTAATTCAAACCAAGATAGCACAAGAGCATCTTCCTTGGCGTGTAGTAAATGCTGGTCTAAGTGGTGACACGACCTCCGGAGGACTTATGCGCATAGATTGGATTCTGCGCCAACCACTGGATATAATTTTTATTGAATTGGGAGCAAATGATGGTCTTCGCGGAATAGCACCTCAGACCATGGCTTCAAATTTGCGAAGTATAATTAATCGCATTCGCAGTAAACAGCCTCGTGCAACAATAGTCCTTGCTGGAATGCAGATGCCAATAAACTACGGTGAAGCATACCGTAAGGCATACACCCAAGCATTTGCTGATGTAGCTGAAAATGCGAAAATTGTATTTGAACCCTTTTTGCTCGACGGTGTGGGAGGTGTTGCAGCACTCAATCAAGCTGATTCTATACATCCAAATGCAGACGGAGCTCGCGTAGTCGCAGATGGAGTATGGAAAATAATACACTCATTACTGATTAAGCACGATACTCCAAAACGCTAATGCTATATTCTATGCGTTTTAAACTCGTACTGCTTACAGTCTGTATTTTTGTCGCGGCAACGTGTGTAAGCTGCAGACGAACATCAACACCCGTTGATAAAGCCACACTTGCGAAAATACTTCTTCTAGGCAATGGCTCTGAACCTCAAGACCTAGACCCTCAGGTCTGCACCGGGCTTGCAGATTACAATGTACTGATTGCCCTATTTGAGGGACTCACGTGTATCGATGAAAAAACATCCCAAGCAGTCCCTGGCGTTGCTGAGCATTGGAATATTTCTGCAGACGGCAGAGTCTATACGTTTCATTTAAGAGCAAGCGCACGCTGGTCTAATGGGGATAATGTAACAGCATACGACTTCGCCTACGCAATTAAACGTGCTCTATCGCCTCAATTAGCCTGCGAATATTCTTATCTTCTTTTCCCACTCTTAAATGCAGAAGCATACACAACGGGTACACTTAAAGATTTTTCTGCTGTGGGTGTAAAAGTACTCGATGCGCAGACTCTTGAATTAACCCTCGGAAGACCCTGCCCATATCTTCCAACTTTAGTCGCCCACCAAGTATGGTATCCTGTTCACGAAAAAACTTTGGTAAAATTCGATGCCTTCAATAAACGAGGCACAGCGTGGACCAAACCCGAAAACTTTGTAGGTAACGGTCCATTCGTTCTTAAAACGTGGGAGCCTAATTCACGTATCACAGTAGCTCGAAATCCGCTCTACTGGGACAATACCCACAATCATTTAAATGGAGTTGTTTTTTATCCAAACGATAACATTGCAACCGATGAAGCTAATTTTAGATCAGGTCAATTGCACATCACATGGGATTTACTTCCTGATCGATTGATACACTACCGCAAGGAAGCTCCTTATTTATTACGAGTAGACTCGCTAAGTGATAGTTCATTTCTTCGTTTTAATGTTACAAAGGCTCCTTTAAACGATAGCCGAATAAGACGTGCCCTATCTCTTGCAATCGACCGCGAGGCAATTGCTAGAGACGTACTCTATCAAAGCCGCACTGCAGCGTATGCACTTACGCCTCTGCATACAGGAGGCTACAGCCCAAAACCTGAAGCAGTTACAGATATTTTATTAGCCAAACAGTTACTCAAAGAGGCAGGCTATCCAGAGGGTAAAGGCTTTCCTGTTCTAGAACTCCAGATGAATACGGACGCTATTAACACGAAAATATTCGAAGCGGTTCAGGAAATGTGGAGGCACACTCTTGGAATAAAAATTAATCTCGCTAATCTCGACTTTAGAATATGGCTCGATAACCAGCGTACCCTCTCCTACCAAATCAGCCGTTCTCGATGGGTTGGAGATTTCGATGATCCGAGTACATATATAGACTTATTCTTAAGCGATAGTGGCAATAATCGTACAGGCTGGGTAGATCCGCAATTTGACCTCTTAGATAAAAAAGCTAACGAAACGCTAGACCCGAAAACGAGGTTCAGTCTGCTCCAAGAGGCAGAATCTAGGCTCCTTAAAGAAGCCCCTATTGCTCCTATTTTTTACGGTACTAAGACCTACTTAATTAGTCCCGCAGTACATAACTGGGAGAGCTCACTACTAGGCATTCACCGCTACCAGTTCGTAGACTTAATAAGTCCTTAAAGAGCATTTGCCTTTTTTACGTGCCTAGACTGCATTTATTGAAGTTAAAACACATGCTTCGCACCTGGCTTATCCTTCTTAGTTTTTTCCTATGTCTTACACTTAAGGCAGCGGAGGTTGAGTTTGTGCGCGTTTGGCCAGCTTGGAGAGACGCTAATTCGTTTAGGCGCATCTCTGAATACTTTGACGGCGCTGAAGTCAGTGACGGTAAAATCATCGAGAGGACACAGCCTAAGTCCCGTACTGGATTCTATTTTTTTGTGCGCCTTAAGCACCCTACCTTGGCGTTAAAAGGTGCCTACTTTTCCGTACAATACATTACACCTTATTGGCTTGAGACACGGGAGAGAACATTTCCAGCAAACGAAGCTCCGGGTGAGCATCAGTATTTACTTGGCTTAACAGGATCAGACTGGACCGGCCATGAAACACACCCGATTGCCTGGAAAGTAGATCTTATCTCTGCAGACGGTCAGGTACTTGCAACCTCACAGAGTTTCCTCTGGTCAAAGCCACCCGCACATGGTTGATCCGAGTCGAGTAACAGACTTCGCTAGAACACAGGCTCAGCTGGAGGAATTTCTTTTGTTCTGTTTTGTGGTAGCAGGAAAAAATGCCGATCAACAGTCCGTAAAGTTGGAAGCGTTTCTTGAAGGCAGATCACCGTTTGCCTGGATTAGAAGATTAGAAAAAACTGACTCCTTAGTGACTGAATTACGTCGGGTAAAAATGGGTAAATATAGCCTCTTATCTCAAGGCTTTCATCAAGTTGCCCACGCTAATCTAGACTTAAGGACATGTACTTGGGAAACCCTCACGACCTTCCCTGGTATAGGGATTAAAACCGCCAAATTCTTCATCCTGCACTCCCGAGCAAGCCAAATGCTCGCAGTCCTAGATACCCACGTACTTTACTGGATGAAAGAATGCCTAGGCCACAAAACCCCTCGTGGACTAGCCGTACCTGACCATACCCCCCAAGATCCTAGTCTTTACCAGTTCTGGGAAACTGTATACTTTGGGCTTGTTCTTTCACGTCTTAAACCCACTCAAGCCTCCGGTGAGAATCCTATAAATTGGGCTCATGTTGACCTCGACTTATGGAAGACCCGTAGGGCATTATAACTTTCTTACATCATGCGCGTATCCATCGTTATTCCTTGTTACAACGAAGCTAAAACTATTCGGACTATTGTGGACCGTGTCCGTGCATCTGTACTTACAGATAAAGAAATTATCATTGTTGATGACGGCTCAAGAGACGGAACACGTGATGTTCTAAGAACCCAAATTGCTCCGCTAGTAGATAAAATTATTTATCACGAAGTGAACCAAGGTAAGGGTGCTTCTTTAAGAACAGGCTTTGCAGCAGCTACGGGTGATATCGTTATTCCTCAAGATGCAGATTTGGAATATGATCCTGATGAATACCCTATTTTAATTAAACCGATTGTTGACGGAAAAGCAGATGTTGTATTCGGTTCCCGCTTTATGGGAGGCCAAGCCCACCGCGTACTTTATTTCTGGCACATGGTCGGAAATAAGTTCCTTACACTACTCTCTAATATGGCAACCAATCTGAACCTAACAGATATGGAAACCTGTTACAAAGTATGTCGCCGCGATGTCCTCAATAAAGTAAAAATTGAAGAGAACCGTTTTGGCTTTGAACCAGAACTGACAGCTAAGCTCTCTAAGCTAGATGTGGTTATTTATGAAGTTGGCGTAAGCTATTACGGCCGGACCTACGCTGAGGGTAAGAAAATCGGATGGCGCGACGGCTTTAGAGCAATCTGGGCTATCTTTAAGTATAACGTACTACGCTAAGCCTTAAGGCTTAGCCGGTGCAGTGACTTCAGTTGCGTTAGCTCGTTCGCGCTCCTGCTTGGCTTGACGAATTTTTTGCAGTGCTGGGATGGCCATAGCCAAGAGCAGTGAAATTATAAGAAGTAAAACAACTACTTCTATAACAGTGAATCCTCGGACAGGGCGGATCCGTTTCATCTATTAAAAAAATTCCATTTGGACAGAACAATCAAGGTAATTCTTGGTCTGTAACCAATAACATAGATAAATCGTCTATTATATCACTCACTCTTGACCGAATATGCCATTACGACTCAGAGCCATTGCAGTAAGGATACTAATCCTTATGGTTCTCGTTGCTTTTTTCTCTGTAAAAGGAATTAAAGCCTCAACTCTTGTGCTGCCTAATGGAGATAAACTTACTGGAAAGGTAATTGAGACTAAAGCTGGCAAACTTTATTTCTACGCAAACGCACTCCAGACTACGGTAAGTGTTGATGCATCAAGCGTACAAGTGATTGATCCAGCGGGTGAACCAAAGCCAAATTCAGCTCAACCTAGCGTAGCCACTAAAGCTGTAGCACAAGTATCTAAGGCACCTAAAACCCCACATCCCCCAGCTTGGAAAGGGAAACTGGAGGTTGGCTACTCTCAGCAGACAGCCGCTGGATTACACGCTGCTAATCTTTCAGTGGGTGCAGAGGAGGCAAAGATCCAAGATAAAAACGATTACATGGCTAAAGCTCATATTTTTTACTCTTCGTCAGCTCAAATCCCAATTATAGACCAAAAGGATGCGAGCTTCAGATGGAGACACGATTTAAGCCCAAAGCTTTTTAGCCAATCGGAAACCTCTTTTAACCAAGATAAGATACAGTTAATTAATCATCAGTACGAAGAAAATGTCGGCATTGGATTTAAAGTTCACGATGATTCAACTAAAACAATGAATCTAGTCATGGGTTTAACAGGTGAAGATTTATCCGCAACAGGTATACAAAGCGGACTGTCTTACTTAGGAAGGGTATCCGAAGACTTTGTATATAAATTTAATTCACACATTAAATTTACCCAGGATGCTTCCGTCGAGTATTCTCCTCTGATGCAAAATCGCAATGGTCTTGTCCCATCATTGATTGAGCAGGTGAATACCAATATAGCTGAATATAATTATAAGATTCACTCGACTATCGAAAGTAAGCTTACAAAGACTCTCACATTTAATGTGCATTTCGAATATGAGTACAACAATGCTACTCTGGATCCACTCGCACGCACGGAGCAGAAATTTATCTCTGCTCTAAGCTACGGTTTCTAGCGCTTCTTCTTTTTTGAAGCAGGCTTAACTTTTACCGCAGGCTTTACCTTAGCCTTAACTTTTGCCTTTGGCTTAACTTTAGCTGCAGGCTTTACCTTAGTTTTTACCTTGGCTTTAGCTTTTGGTTTTACCTTAGCCTTAATTTTTGGCTTAAGCGCTGCCTTAGCCTTCACCTTAACTTTAACTTTTACAGGTGATTTCTTAACAGCAACTTTAGCAGCTTTCTTAACTGGCTTTGGTGCTGGTTTATTTTCAACAACAACAGCTACCTTCTTTTCAACTTTTGCGGGAGCCTTCTTTTCAGGAAGTCCAAGCATCTTATTTAAGGAAATTTGTTCAGAATCTTTCCATAATGTTTCTAGCTTATAGCGACCCCGTGCTTCTGGATTAAACAGATGCACCATGACGTCAAATAAATCAACGACTGTCCAACCGCTCTCGCTGCTCGTATCTACACCAATCACACGTGCAGAGGTATCAGCTAAAACACGGTGAAGCTCTACTCTGAGTGCTCTTAAATGCGGATCTGAATTGCCGGATGCAATAATCATGTAATCAGTGATAGATGAACGTGATCCCACGTTCATAATACGGATATCATCTGCCTTCTTTTCTACAAGAGCGTGGCAAACTAATTGAGCGAGTTCGTACGAAGAAATTTTTCCTGATGTCATGTGTTATCCTGATAAAGACGGTTTTCGTTAATATATACAATCGCCTTATGTGGAACAAAGTAATCAAGCGATAGCCCCAAACGGCATCTTTCTCTAAGTTCAGTTGAACTCACAGCAACTAAATGTCCATCACAGCGGTGCAGTTTGAGTCCAGGAATGTCTGGTTGGGCCTTAATTGGGTACCCAGGACGCTCTAAAAAGATGAATTCGACTAACTTAACCAGTTCTGTGATCTCTTTCCACAAATGAAGCCTAGGAAGCTGATCTCCACCGATAATCCAATAAAGCTGATCATTTGGATATAGGGCTTTAAAGTGCCTAGCTGAATCAATCGTGTAGCTAATTCCACCACGTTTAAGCTCTACATCTGACATCTCAAAGCGCCGATCCCACTCTACTGAAGCCTTGAGCATCGAGAGCCTGTCTTTGATGTCAGACTGGACCTCATTGGGTTTAAGCGGAGTTTGAGCAGCAGGGACCAAGATCAAGCGATCAAGCTTGAACTGTTCATACGCATCTTGGGCCGCCAAGAGGTGACCAAAGTGGATAGGATCAAAACAACCGCCTAGAAAACCGATTTTCACTGCGGAAAACCCTGAACAGCCAATTGCCGAGCGGCAAGGCTCATTTAAACGCAAAAAAGCGCCCGATCTTGTAAGATCGGACGCTTCTTTAAAAAGCTGAAAGCTTAAACTAACAGAGGATTAGCTCTGAGTTTCATCTTCCTTCTTTGAGGCCTCGTCTAAGATATCACCGAGGTTCATCATATCGTTACCAGCGCTACGCTTGATTGCTTCATAAGTCGCTGTTTCAGCGGCTAATTGCTCATTGCTGTAGTTAGCTGCCTTGACGGATAAGCCTAAGCGGCGTTCGTCACGGTCGATCTTGATCACGCGAGCACTAACCGATTGGCCAGGCTTTAAATGATCTTTAACCTTGTCGATACGATCTTCGCTGATTTGCGAGATGTGTACTAAGCCATCGATACCGTCCTTTAATTCAACGAATGCGCCGAATGAAGTGACCTTAGTAACGTTGCCTTGTACTACGTCGCCAATCTTGAAGAAAGAGTCGATGTCTGACCATGGATCAATTGCGAGCTGCTTCATGCCTAAGCTGATGCGCTGCTGTGTTGGATCCACATCAAGTACGATTGCGTCGACTTCATCACCCTTCTTTAACATTTCTGAAGGAAGGTTAACTTTACGTGTCCAGCTCATGTCAGAGACGTGAACCATACCGTCAATACCCTCTTCGAGTTCGATGAAGGCACCGTAAGTTGTCATGTTGCGAACCTTACCGCGAACGCGGGCACCGATTGGGTAATTATGGCGAACCATATCCCATGGGTTTGGCTCGAGTTGGCGAAGACCAAGTGAGATCTTCTGCTCGTCTTTTTGAATTCCGAGAACAACTGCATCAACTTCTTGACCAACCTTAAGAACTTCGGATGGCTTTGTAATACGCTTTGTCCAAGACATTTCAGTGATATGCACCAAGCCTTCAACACCTGGCTCGAGTTCAACGAATGAACCGTAAGGAACCAAGTTAACGACTTTACCGTGCACCTTAGCACCGACTGGGAACTTACGCTCGATTTCATCCCATGGATTACGAGTTGTCTGCTTAAGTCCGAGTGAAACACGCTCTTTATCGCGGTTTACTTCGATAATCATTACCTGAATTTCTTCACCCTGCTTGAGCATTTCGGATGGGTGAGAAATACGGCCCCAGCTCATATCGGTGATATGAAGTAAGCCATCCATACCATCGAGATCGATAAACGCACCGAAATCGGTGATGTTCTTAACGATACCCTTACGGACTTGGCCTGGTTGAATTGAATCAAGTAGCGTACGACGTTTTGAGGTACGTTGTTCTTCAATTAATTCACGGCGAGAAAGAACAATGTTCTTACGCTCGAGGTTAATTTTAAGGACCTTGAAATCGTAGGTTTGTCCTACGTATTGATCGAGATTCTTTGGTGGCTGAATGTCGATATGTGAAGCAGGCATGAACGCATCAACTCCGATAGAGATGATAAGTCCGCCTTTAACTTTAGCCTTAACGCGGCCAGTAGCCACTGAACCTTCAGGAAACTTTGTAAGGATATTATCCCAGTTTTTCTTTTGTTCGGCTTTATCGAATGAAAGAGTCGGACTGCCGTTCTTGTCTTCGAGTTTTTCAACGAGCACTTCGATTTGGGATCCAATTTGTAGATCTCCAATATCGATAAATTCGTTGGCGGGAATGACACCTTCAGATTTGCCACCGATGTCGACAACGACTTCGTTTTGGCGAATTTCTGTGATGGTACCAGGGATGATCGCACCTTCCTTCAACTTATCGAAGGGTGACTGTGCGAGTAGATCTTGCATGACTGAACTCATATACGTAGATGGACAAAACGAGGGCCGTGCTCCAAAGACACTCGCTAATCCTGATTAGATTTTCACCTGAAAGGCAAAAATCTTGGGTTAACGGTTAGACTAACGTAAAGAGGCCAACGGGAGCATCGCGGATACGTTGACCTGACCAATAAGAACACCGCGAAGGGTCAGATTCCCAGCCCTAGGAGCCTCGAGCAAGCAGAATTTAACGAATACTCAAATCAGCAAGCCTGTCTGGGTCTATAAATACCTGACCCTCATTTGCTAAATGAGTCGATAATTCTGTGTAATCTACTGATTGAACGTTAGTTGCGTTATCAATAGCTAAACAAGCCGCTGTTCCCGCAGCATGACCCATAGACATATAAACTGGCTCCATACGGAGTGAATCAAAGGCTGCATGAGTCGCTGAAATACAAATAGGAACAATTAAATTATCACAATCTTCAGGTTGTGGAACTAAAGAGCGGTAGCTAATTCCATAATCAATACCCTGCCCCCAGGTACCTCCTTCAATATTTAATAAGCCATCGCTATCTAAATACACTGATACGGTATGTGAATCTATGCCGTAGCTACCAAGTGCAATAGGATCACTAACAAATATATCACCCATGACATTGTGCTCAGTCATTGTATACATACCACGCATACGACGCGCCTCACGTATATATAAACGATACGGCATATTTCCGTTATCGATAAATCATCTGCCGCAAGACCCCACTCAGAAGCCTGCTGCCTTAATGAGAATGGTACTCGATTATCATTAGCAGCAAACCACAACAAACCTTTCGTATAGTCAGCGTAGCGCTTGAACATAGCATCACGCTCAGCATACGATGCCTCAGGCCAAGCACTTGACATCATACTCACAAGGTCTGATGAAAATTGATAAGCGCTATTTGCATCAGCTTTATTATTAGGAAGTGGAGCAAACTTTAATATAATTCCGCCCAGTGTCTCATTAGGGCTTTTAGCAATTAAGCGAGCTAGCAGCTCATAATCTTTAGGATCATAATTATCAGGCTTTGAAACACTGATCCTATTATCAGGATCTTGAGTCATACATAATCTAAAATTGAAAGCCTGAACTCGGTTATCGCCGTCCCCAAAATTTCCAGGAGACACAGGATCAATACCTGGAAGCAGTCCACTCGTAGGATCGCCTGCTACAACATAAGGATCAACTAAACCACGATATTCACTATGCGGCTGAATGCCGTTAAATGATTCGTTATACATCTGATTGCTTTCGCGGCCCAAGGAATAAGGAACGCCTGCAAGCGCCATCAAGTCTCCTTCGTAGGTTGCATCAATAAATATCTTACCTTGATACACTTCGCCTGTCTCCATGGTAATCGATACAATATGATTAGCCTGCTTAAAGATTCCTCGAGAACCTACACGGTCTAACCTCTGACCTAAAACGCATGTGACATGCGATTCTTGAAGCATTTGGTTAAATACATTTTCTGCAACGTGAGGTTCAAAATCCCACTGAGGAAATATAAACTTACTTGATTTACCTGAACGCAGAGAGCCAAATTTTCCGTTCGGAGATCTTGGTGTCAATTGGTATTCTTTGCATACGCGGTAAAAAAATTCTAGTGCTCTTCCTCCAACTGAGGATGGGTCATGATAATCACTGGCAGTGAGTCCACCAGTCATCATACCTCCCATGTGCTGACTGGATTCAATTAATAAAACCGACTTACCTGAAACTGCTGCTTCGTATGCAGCAATAATTCCAGCAGGCGTTCCTCCGTATACAACAAGATCATACATGCCTGTCTGGGAGGCTTTAGAAACAAGCGCAGCAAGGCTGACTAGAACTACAAAGTAAAACTTCGTAACCGACCGAAAACTGGAATTAGCAGCAATCAACTAAGAAAGGATGATAAGACAGGGACTGTGGTTCTTTTACTAAGGGGGTCAGCAAAAGGCGTATCACCCTCAAAAATAAAAGCCTGTAAAGGCTCTGCGCAATAGAATTATTAATAGGCTAGCAAGAAACACTTACCTAGCACTATTCGAGCCAAGACTCTGCTCAATTGCTCTAAAGTATATCTTAGCTAAAGCAGTGTCATTAAGCCCACTTTCTGTTCCCATACCTTGATGTCTTTGTGTATCAGCTTCAATTACTTCCGTTAAATTTAAACTTACCTCAGTGCCTGAACCATCAATCAAATTATGAAAATCAGCCTTAAGTGTAAATTGGTGCGAGCTACCTTGAGTGTCGCCCGCAGTGACATCACTAATAGCGTATAAATGTCCCACTGCTGGACCGCCAGAGACATAATGGAAACTAATCTGGGATAAGGCGTTTTTTGCTGCTGCGTATGTGGTGCGAGAATCAGCCTTAAAAACACGAACCACTGCAGACGGCTTATTTGGAATATAATTGCGCAGAGTATCTGAAATATCTTCACAGCCTGCAATTAAACCAAGAAGAGCGAGGAGAAATAAAGATGAGATTAATTTCATGAAGCAGGTTGTTGTTGAGTAATACAATGCAGAGTGCCTCTACCCCAAACAAGTTCCACACAATCGATAGGAACGATCTCACGATCCGGGAAACAGGAGGCTAAAATTTCTGCTGCCTTATCATCTTTTTTTGGCTGCCTAAAAGAAGGCATAAGAACAGCCCCGTTAATGACTAGGAAATTAGCATATGTTGCAGGCAGGCGCTTGCCTTCACATCTCACAGGACTAGGCATTGGAAGTTCAACCACGTTAAACGGTTTACCGGAAAGCGTTCTTAAGTCATTAAGTTTTTCACGATTATCTCTAAGCGCTTTATAATTCACATCCCGCACATTGGATTCAACCGATGTGATAATTCCGTTCTTACTAAAAAATCGTGTTATATCATCAACGTGACCATCGGTATCGTCACCTACTATACCCTCACCCAGCCAGAGTACTTTTTTAATACCTAAATAATGTTTTAAATTTTGTTCAATTTCCAAGCGGCTTAAATCCGGATTACGGTTTTTATTAAGTAAACAAGCTTCTGTTGTAAGCAAAAGTCCTTCGCCATTTACATCAATAGAACCACCTTCAAGTACCATCGGATTAACAAAACGTTTTAATCGAAGTGAACGTGCAATCTGATTTGGAATTAGATTATCTTGCGTAAAGTGCGGGTATTTTCCACCCCATGCATTGAATGCCCAATCCGTGACTGCTAACTTACCGCTTTTTTTATGCTTAACAAAAATTGGCCCATGATCCCGGCACCATGCATCATTAGTCGGATGATTATAAAAGCTTACCTGCTTCATATCTGCGCCAGCTTTAGTCACTAAAGTCTGAGCTTTTTTAGTTAGAGCTTTAGGAACATTAATCCTTACCTCTTCAAAACAACTAATGATCGCAGCAACTTTAGCAAAGACACCTGGGATTGGTCTAAAATGACGAGGCCAAGTTAACTTTCGATGAGGCCATGAAAGCCATACAGCCTCCTGATTTTCCCACTCTGCTGGCATACGATATCCCAAACCAGCTGGCGTTTGTGAATATGATGTAAAAGAGGCCATAACAGTATGAAGGCCCAATTTTAGACACCCTTAAGCCCCTTGCAAGCGCTGGCGGACTAATCACTCAAACGTTTTACAATGCCTTCGTAAGCATCTATCCTTCTGTCTCTTAGGAATGGCCAATGGGTACGCGTATCATCAATTTTTCCTAAATCTAGGGTAGCAATTAGCACGGTTTCATCACTTTCAGATGCTTTTGAAAGAATTTCGCCACTTGTCCCTGCTACAAAACTCTGACCCCAGAAATCTATTCCGTCTTGGCCAACACTTAGTTCATGCCCAATTCGATTACAAACAGCTACATAACAACCATTTGCAACAGCATGGGAGCGCTGAATAATCTCCCAAGAAGCGTGTTGTTTAGCCCCTAAAGTCTGTTTTTCCTTAGGATGCCAGCCAATCGCAGTCGGATAAAAAATAATCTCTGCACCTTTCATAGCAGTTAAACGTGCAGCTTCTGGATACCACTGATCCCAGCATATAAGTACCCCAATAGTACCAAAGCGCGTCTTCCAAGATTTGAATCCTAAATCTCCAGGAGTGAAATAAAACTTCTCGTAAAAAAGCGGATCATCTGGAATGTGCATTTTTCGGTAGGCCCCAAGATACGATCCATCAGCGTCAATCACTACTGCCGAATTATGATAAAGTCCCTGAGTACGTTTTTCGAAAAGAGAAACGATAACAACTACACCATGCTTTTTCGCAAATACTTGGAAAGCCTGAGTAGTAGCACCCTGCAAATCTTCCGCTAAATCAAAATTTTTATAATCCTCTGTCTGACAAAAATAAGGAGTTAAAAATAATTCCTGTGTGCAAATAATCTGAGCCCCAGCCTTAACTGCTTTTTCAGCGAGGTGAAGTGCTTTACTTAAATTTGCTGCACGATCAGACCCACACGCATGCTGAAGTAATCCTAGTGTAACAGATCTGACTCCAGCCATGGGTATTAGTAAACCACTTTGTTGAGAGGATATTCTACAATACCCTCTGCACCAATGCGTTTAAGTTGAGGGATAATTTCCCGTGCTACACTTTCATCAATAATTGTTTCAAGTGCGATCCAGTCTGGATTTGAAAGCGGGGAAATCGTGGGGTTACGCAGGGCAGGAATCGTTTTAAGGATCGATTCTAGAGCAGCCTTAGGGGCATTCATTTTAAGCCCGACCTTAGAGCCTGCCTCGAGCGCTCCAGTGAGCAGCATAGCAATGGTTTCAATTTTCTTGCGCTTTGCTGGATCAGCCCAGCTCTTCTTATTGGCAATAAACTTAGTGTTGGTCTCCAGTAACGTATCGATAATACGAAGCTTATTAGCACGAATTGAATTTCCTGTTTCAGTAATATCAACGATCGCGTCGACTAGATCAGGAACTTTAACTTCGGTTGCACCCCAAGAGAATTCAACTTCAACATTAATTTTCTTAGATTCGAAGTAGCGCTTAACTGTACCCACAAGTTCAGTAGCGACACGCTTACCGGCAAGATCTTCTGGTTTTTGATAAGAAGAACTTTCTGGAACACACAACACCCAGCGGGATTTCTTAACCGAAGCCCTGCTGTAAATTAAATCGCAGACTTCAACGACGTCGGAATTATTTTCCTGAATCCAATCAAAGCCAGTTAAGCCACAGTCAAAAAAACCATGCTCAACATAACGGCTCACTTCTTGAGCACGAATAAAACGACCATCAAGTTCTGCGTCATCAATGGATGGCTTATACGAACGAGATGATGTCGTAATTTTCCACCCTGCTTTTGCAAAAAGCGCTTTAGTGGATTCCTCGAGGCTACCTTTTGGTAGTCCCAACATAAGAAGTGGCTTTATTTCTGGCACACCACAGTACAAACCACAGAGGCGTCACATGTCCACGGGGAATTCTCTACCCTAGTAACTGCTCACTTAGAACAATTCAGGCTGTCCGTAGCGTTTCTGAGCCTCAGCTAGAGTAGATCGCATCTGCATGTCCTCGAGTAACTTATACAATTCTTCATGCTTGGGTTTACCCTCTTCTAAAGGAATTACAGGGTGACTTAAATTAAGCGTTATTAAGGTGCGATTTAATCTTAAACGCTCGGCAGCCTCAATTACAGCAGGTCTAAAACGCTCGGGTTGGATTTCTGAAGCATGACTAATAACTCCTTCAAGGTCTCCAAAAGCTGAAATCCACTTCACTGCTGTCTTGGGTCCAACGCCATCAACACCAGGAATATTATCTGCAGTATCCCCCACCAGAGATAAATAATCAGCAATACGTTCAGGCGGTACACCAAATTTTTCGATTACAGCACTACGATCCATTCTTCTCCAACCTAGTTTCGGATTAGATGTTGCCGGTGGCAGCATGATCGTAATTTTATCTCCTACGATCTGAGCAAAATCTTTATCAGAACTTAAAATTAATACCTCGTGACCTTGCTTTGCTAGTTCAACAGCTTCTGAAGCAAGCAAGTCATCACTTTCAACACCGTGTTGTTCCACGGCTTTAATTCCCATCGCTTTAGTGAGCTGTTTTAAAACAGGAATTTGAAGAACAAGCCCTTCAGGCATTTCTTTACGCTGAGCTTTATATTCTGGATGAAGTGCGAGTCTATCTTGAGCGCCACCTAAATCAAAAAAGACTACACTTACATCTGGCTTCTCTTGATCCTCTAAACGCCAAATTGCTTTAGCCCAGCCGTGTAGAGCATTTGTTGGGAATCCATCATCGCGGGCCAGATCCGGTATTCCGTAGAAGCACCGGTAAGCGAGATTAAATCCATCAACAAGAAGGACCTTCATTAAGTCAATTACTCGAACTGCCGGGTGTGACTGCGACAACAGATTCCGCTATATTGCGGCTGGCCGCTTCTGGCTCACCATGCTGTGAATTAAACACCATGGAAACAATCTTGGATACACCACGCTCTTCCATCGTAACTCCATAAATAGCACTTGCAGCTGCTACCGTGCGCTTATTGTGAGTGATAATGATAAATTGAGATTCAGAAACGAACTTTTTAAGTAGTTCTGTGAAACGACCAATATTAGATTCGTCAAGCGGAGCATCTAATTCGTCCAGTAAACAAAAAGGTGATGGTTTCACCATGTAGAGTGCAAACAGCAGTGCAACAGCTGTAAGCGTTTTCTGTCCACCAGACAGTAGCGTGATTCCTTTTAACTTTGTTCCTGGAGGTTGAGCTACTATCTCAATACCACTTTCTAAAATATCTTCTGTGGCAATCAGATCGAGCTGAGCATTACCTCCACCAAACAAGGTCTTAAAGGTATAATCGAAATTTTTCTTAATCTGCTCAAAGGTCAGTGCAAACTGAGCTTGAGAGGTTTTGTTAATTTCATCAATTGCAGCAAGTAGTTCAGTCTTTGCAGAAGTTAGATCCGTACTCTGACCCTTTAAGAAGTCATGACGCTCCTTGAGTGCAACATACTCCTCGATAGCAACCAAGTTGACTGCACCCATAGTTGAGATGCGCTGACGTAGAGCGTCTACTTGGGCTTTAATATCCTCCCAGTTAGTAGAATCCATCGCAGCTAGATCAGTTTCCGTAGCTTCGCCACGCGCTTTCTCTTTTTTGCGTCTTGGCTTCACAGCCTTCTCTACTTCAGCTCCTTCGGCTGATACTGCTACATCATCACCTGCAGCAGGGAGTGCTTTTACGCTCGCAGTTGGCTCTTGATCTTCATCTTCATCGATGTCGAGTAGGTTAACACCTTCTGGTTCATCTTCAGATTTCCAAAGCATCTGCTTCCAATCTACAGTCGAAATATCTAGACCGTATTCACGTGTTACGTCTTCAGATAAGAACTGTGCCCTTTGCTTATTTTCAGCAAACTTGATTTCATGTGAGCTAAGTTGCGTGTGAGCTGCATCTGATTCTTGACGAACCTTAGTTTGAGATGCTTCTAATGCGTCAATTTCAGATTCGATTGAAACAAGCTCGATCTTAATTGCTTCAACTTGCTGCTGAGCAACTACCAAAGTATCTACTAATTGAGATGACTTAATTTTCTGAGAACCGGTTTCTTTTTCAAGTTCTGAGGTTTGTTCAGACCAGCTCTCGATTTCAATTTGTCTCTGACTTAAAAGCTCTGCTAATTGCTGACGGCGGCGTTCCATTTCGCCTAAACCACGGTCTAAGACTTCTACTTTTTGTCTACGATCAGCTAATTCAAGACGTGCCTGTGCTAACGATTCACGTTTTACATCACGCTCGGTACGACCTGCGACTAAGTCATTATCTAACTTAGATATGCGGGCTCGCTGAGCCGCGTCAGTCTCTTCCGCTTTCTTGAGGTGATCTTGCGCTTTAACCCAGCGTGTGTGCGCTTCATTACGAGCTGCTTGTAATGAGGCAACTTCAGCTTCCATACGGCGAAGCTTCGAAGCGACATCATCACTATTGCGCTGAGCATTACGCTGTTCTGCTTGCGAGGAAGCAGCATTCTGAGTTGCTAGTAAGACTGCCTCACGAGCAATTTCAATTGCCTGCTCAGCTGCAGTGACTGCAGCAGTAAGAACATCAATTTTAGCACGCTGTTCGTCATGAGCTTTTTGCTCGTCGTTAAGTGCTCGCGCTGTTTCACGCAAATCAACTTCACGCTGAACTAGACTGTTTGCTTGATTCTTAGCACTAGCATGGCCACCGGTAACAAGTCCTCTACGGTCGACGACTTCGCCTTTGCGTGTCGCAACTGCAAGAAAACTTAAAGCAGGATTTGCACGCCACGTATCTAAGAAACTGCCTAAATCATCGACGATATAACAGGCATCTAAAAGGGCGACTGCAGGATGCTTTTGATCGGGATCCTTAAGCAGCATGCGAGCAGTTTGCAGTCCGGCTGGAAGATCAGCTAGTGCATCAGGCTTAATACCAATTTCGTTAATGCGTAAAATAACCGATCCAATTTGATCAGATTCTAATTTCGCTAAAATACGTTTCGCTGTAGCAACATCAGCTACATCGATTGCTTCTGCAGCACTACCTAAGAGTGCAGATAAAGCTTTTGCTCCGTCTGGTCTTACATCAAGGCCTTGCAGTACTGGAGTAGCTTTCTGACCTTCAAGAGATTCAGTTAATTTACCCTGTAGGACTGCCTTAGCTCCTTCGCCAAAGCCTTCCCATCTTTCCTGTAATTGTTGAAGTACTTTGAGTCGTGCACTGCGCTGAGCTAATTGACGATCCAATTCCTGAATGCGTCTTTGACCCTCTCTAAATTCACGAGTCGCCTCAGTGAGTGCTACTTGAGCGGTAGTGGCCTGCTCTTGAGCCTTCGCTTTTTCTGCAGTGACTAATGCCAAACGATTTGCAGCTTCTTCAGAAATTTTAATTGCTACTGCGAGTTCTTCTTTGACTTGTGTCATATCCTTCACGATTGATTCGTGACGGTGGACACTTGTCTTTTGTTCTACTTCGTAACCCGAGCAATCAGTTCTTAAACGAGCAACGGTACTCTCTGTTTGAAGGAGTTCAAATTTTGCCTGCTGAAGTTCCTGTTCTAACTTACTTACCTTTCCATCGATAATGGAAAGGTCACGATTTCTTTGTTGGAACACCGCATCGGAACTTCCGAGTAAGTTGAGTTGAAGCTGTTTATCTTGAGCTCCCGTATCAAACTGAGCCGTAACTTCTTTTAGCTGCATCTCTACTTCAGCTAAATTCGTTTTTGAAGAACCAATACGTTCTTCCAATCCCGTTCTACGAATATCAGCTAAGCGCGCAGCATTCTCAGCTTGTTCACGCTGTGTCTTTAAATCGAATACAGCCTGCTGAGCTTCCTGAACTTTTTGATTTAAACGACTACGATTTGTTTTCTTCGATTCCAGCGCTAATTGCTGCCCTTCTAGACTCGTACGGCGCTCAGAGGCTGCATCACGTAAACGGTTTACTGAGGCTTCAAGATCTCCAAGCGTTGCAAAAACAATTCCGTGCTGGTGACCGCTCCAGGCCAAACTTAAATGCCTGAGACGATGATTAAGACGCTTGAAACGCATCGCCTTGGAAGCCTGACGACGCAGACTTCCAATCTGGCGAGAAACTTCACCGACAATATCTGTAACACGTGCAAGGTTCTGATCTGTCAAAGCAAGCTTGTTTAAAGCTTCACGGCGTTGACTTTTGTACTTTGTAATGCCGGCTGCTTCTTCAAACACCGCACGTCTTTCTTCCGGCTTTGATGAAAGGATCTGATCTATCTGACCTTGAGCCATGATTGAATAACTGGTCCGGCCAATACCGGTATCCATAAATAATTTCTGAATATCTTTTAAGCGGCAGGGTTGTCCGTTAAAGAAATATTCTCCCTGACCATCCCGGTGAACCCGGCGCATGATTTCAATTTGATGAAATTCGCTACCTAATTGCTTTTCACAATCCGTCAGTAGCAAAGATACTTCACATAACTGAGCAGGCTTACGCGTATCAGCACCTTCAAAAATAACGTCCTGCATTTTACCACCGCGCAAAGCCTTAGCGCTTTGTTCGCCCAGCACCCAGCGTATTGCATCCGCAATATTGGATTTGCCACAGCCGTTGGGTCCAACGACTGCTGTTACTCCAGGTTCGAACCTAAGAGTGGTATTGTCTGCGAACGATTTAAAGCCGCGTAGGGTTAGCGCCTGAAGATACATGTATTTCTTTACCTAAACAGTGAGCTACCACAGCGAATACGGGCAAACGCAAAGTGAGATTAAAACATCAATCTTATGCAAAAAAATGATGGCCTTTTTCTAAAGCTTCTGACTCTGCGGTACCGATTTTATGGTAAAAACCCCCTAAAATGGCCTTATCTGGCCTTTCTGAAGACTTCCGCCACAGCCGATAGGTCCTTATCCCCCAACCCGGCTTCGATGCCTTTTTTGAAGACTTCAAGGGCAGCACTGGCCGTAGTCATACCCACACCGTGGGTTCTACCCTCTTCGGCAGCGTAACCTAAATCCTTGGCCATTAAGCGTAGAGCGAAGTTTGTGTTGTCGTAATCCGGGGAAAGCATGCGAGTTGCCATGGTTTTAACCATAGGACTTCCAGGGGTGCCGTTCATGATTAAATCCACTGCTTTAGCCCGGTCTAACCCACTTCGTTCAATAATAGCCAAAGCTTCAGCAAAAGAAGCCGCCTGAACACCACTTAAGAAATTATTAATTAACTTCATGCGAGCCCCACTTCCGGTAGGCCCAAGGTGGTTAACAGATTTTGAAATAACTTGAAATACAGGCATCACCTTATTGAGCGCCAAACTGGAGCCCCCAACAAAAAGAACCAATTCACCGGCATTTGCCTGAGGTTTACTCCCTGCTACAGGAGCATCAAGTAATTCACAACCATGCGATACCGCCCTAGCAGCAAGTGCCTTCACCCAAGAAACACTCAGTGTGCTTAAATCAATTAAGACGGCACCTTTTTTAGCAGCGAGCAGTGCTCCATGCTCACCTATCCAAATATCGTGGGATGCTTTATCATCCGAAACCATACACAGCACAATATCTGCGCTAATGACTGCTTCAGAAGGAGTTTTAGCTACTGTAAAACCATCCGCAGCAAACGCTGCAGCTTTTGCTGCACCACGGTTATAGGTCACCAAAGGATAGCCGGCAGCACGCAAGCGTCGCGCCATAGCGCTTCCCATAATGCCAAGTCCTAAAACAGTCACTGAGGGTAAAGATGCAGAGGAAGTATTCACGTGTATTTTACATTAGCACAGCCTTTGAAAAAGGCCACTGCGTTTAGCTAACTTTTATACGTCTACATCCGTTGACTTATCGCAAAGGATACGTTCATTGAAACTGTCTTCAAACCACTTAACTTTTTTACTATGAGCGATCTAATTAAAGCCTACGCATCTCACGGAAAAGGCAAAGCCCTTGTTCCACACGAATACAACCCAGGTTCCCTTTTGGCTGAACAAGTTGAAATCCAAGTAAGTCACTGTGGTATCTGTCACTCAGATTTATCCATGCTTAACAATGACTGGGGTATGTCTAAGTATCCTCTCGTAGCTGGCCATGAAGTGGTGGGTACAATCATTAAAGCAGGCCCAAGCGTTAAGCGGGTCAAAGTCGGAGACCGTGTTGGTCTTGGCTGGAGCTCCAAGAGTTGCATGTCCTGTGACCATTGTTTAGCAGGTGATCATAATTTATGTGCAACAGGCGAAGGCACTATCGTTGGCCGTCACGGCGGCTTTGCAGATAAAGTGCGCTGTAACTGGGAATGGGCTACTCCACTTCCAGATGCGATTGATCCAGTCAAAGCAGGTCCACTCTTCTGCGGTGGCATCACCGTTTTCAATCCTATCGTACAATGCCACGTTAAACCGACTGACCGTGTGGGCGTTGTAGGCATTGGTGGCTTAGGTCACTTAGCTCTGCAATTTTTAAATAAATGGGGCTGCGACGTAACAGCGTTTACATCGAGCGATTCGAAAAAAGCGGAGGCCCTAAAACTAGGTGCTCACAAAACCGTAAATTCGACAAACTCTAATGAACTTCAAGCAATCGCTGGCTCTCTAGATTTCTTACTCGTCACATCAAATGTGACTTTAGACTGGAATGCATTAATTAGTGCACTCGCACCTCGTGGAAGACTACATATTGTAGGCGTTCCTTTGGAGCCAATTCCAGTATCGGCCTTCTCACTAATCGCTGGTCAAAAATCAATTTCAGGAACTCCACTAGGAAGTCCTGCAACCACGACTCAGATGATTAATTTCTGCGCACGGCACAATATCGCACCCGTTGTAGAAACCTTCCCAATGTCGAAGATTAACGAAGCAATTGAGCACTTACACTCAGGGAAGGCACGCTACCGGGTTGTTCTAAAAAACGATATTAGCTAAACTCTGACTTGAGTAAAGCCGGTCACTCGGCCGGCTTTACACTCTTAACAAGCCATTTAGAAACCGTAATACCTTTAGCGGCACGGTTACTTACAGGCACTTCAGTAAGGTCAAAGTTAAATTCACGAACGCGTGCTCCACCACGGCCATCCACGGTAATACTGAGTTTCTTAGGAATAGATTTCTCAGTAGCAAAACGCTGGAAATAAACAACGCGCGAGCCTTCAGCTTTCGCAAGCGGGTAAAGTTTATCACGAGTTACTCCACCTATTTGGAATTTCTTAACGAATGCCTTACCGCTTTCTTTGTCTTGATACATCATGACATAGAAAGCTTTGTCTCCATCCTTAGGTAGAATAGCGCAGTGCACGATATCCTTACCCATGAAAATCTTATCCGCAACGCGGGAGACCTTCATGGCAGTATCAGCCATGATACATATGACATCATCCAAGATGGTACACTCCTGAATAAACTCATGCTGACGCCAGTTAAGGCCAACAAAGCCTTCTTCGCGGTTCACATAGAGTCTTTGATTTGCAGAGACTACTTCTGCAGCACTGATCTGCTCGATTTCGTCATACTGCGTTTTACGTTTAATGCCCTTACCATATTTTTCAGCGAGCTTCTCAAACCATGCGATTGCGTAGTCATTTAAGTTTTTGAGGTTATGCTTCACCTCTTTCATTTCCGTCTCAATTTTCTTCATGGCTTCATCCGCTTGGAAGCGGTTGAAGGCGGAGATGCGCTTGATCTTAATTTCGGTTAGCCGAGCAATATCATCATCAATGACTGGACGCTTAAGTCCTTTGATGAATGGCTTTAAGCCTTCTCTAATCTCTTCGACGATTTCTTCCCAGGACTTAGCTTTTTCAATTCTGCGATAAATACGCTCTTCAATAAATATGCGCTCTAAGGAATCCCAGTGCCACTGCTGTTCAAGTTCAGCTAAGCGGATATCGAGTTCACTCTTTAAGAGTTCCTTGGTGCGCTCTGCACTGCGTTTTAATATTTCAGAAACTCCGATAAATACTGGCTTGTCATTATCAATAACACAGGCAGCAGGTGAAATTGCTACTTGGCAGTCTGTAAATACATAGAGCTGCTGCATCACCTTCTCCGGCTCACTGCCTTGAGGTAGATGGATTAAAATCTCAACTTCATCGGCTGTATTATCATCCACATGCCGCACCTTGATCTTACCTTTTGCATTCGCAGCTAAGATAGAATCAATCAAGGACTCGGTTGTTGTTCCGAAAGGAAGTTCAGTAACCGCTAGTACGTTTTTACTACGTAACTCAATCTTAGCACGTACTTTAACTTTTCCCCCGCGTTCGCCGTCATTATATTCAGCGAAATCAGCGATACCGCCAGTTGGAAAATCAGGTACGATTCTAAAGCGCTTACCCTGTAAGTGATTAACCGAAGCACGGCATAAGTCATTGAAGTTATGCGGTAAAATCTTTGTTGAAAGACCTACAGCAATACCTTCCGCACCATCGAGTAAAACCAGAGGAAACTTTGCAGGTACCGTAACGGGTTCCCTAGCACGTCCATCGTAACTAGCCTGCCAAGTCGTTGTCTTTGGATTAAAGAGAACTTCTTTAGCAAATGGAGTTAAGCGTGCTTCAATGTAACGAGGCGCAGCTGCGTCGTCACCTGTAAGTACGTTTCCGAAGTTACCTTGAGGCTCAATTAAATAGCCACGCTGACCCATACCTACTAAGGCAGCACCAATGGAGGCATCTCCATGCGGATGAAAGCGCATACATGCACCCACCACATTAGCGACCTTATGAAAGCGACCGTCATCCATTTCCCACAGCGTATGCAGAATACGGCGCTGCACCGGCTTAAGTCCGTCATTAATATGAGGGACAGCGCGGTCTAAAATAACATAACTTGCGTATTCTAAGAACCAGTTCCTGTAGCTCGTGGCTAAGGAGGACTCTGCTGAGAATACGCCATTTTTACTGGCAGAAGATTTTTTTGCGGACATTGCGAAAATCAGGTTTCTACGAGATCTTTTTCTACCTTTAAGTTATCGATAATAAAATCCTGTCTTTCTGGAGTATTTTTACCCATGAAGAAGGAAAGTAGTTCATCACTACTGTGCAGATGAGCTAATGAGATTGGCACTAAACGGATATTCTCACCGATGAAATCCTTAAACTCATTTGCTGATATTTCACCCAGTCCTTTAAACCGTGTGACTTCTGCAGTGGTTCCTAATTTATCCATCGCTTTATCCTTCTCACTTTCAGAGTAGCAATAGTGCGTTACTTTTTTATTGCGGACACGAAACAGTGGAGTCTCAAGTACATACAAGCGACCTGCAGTAATTAATTCTGGGAAAAACTGCAGGAAAAACGAAATAAGAAGTAGCCGAATATGCATACCGTCGACATCAGCATCCGTTGCTATAACAACTTTACCGTACCGCAGACCGTCTAGTCCGTCCTCAATATTGAGTGCAGATTGCAGAAGGTGAAATTCTTCATTCTCGTAAATGACCTTTTTAGATAGGCCGTATGTATTTAAAGGTTTACCCTTTAAGGCGAAGACAGACTGGGTTTGCACATCGCGGCATGCTGTAAGTGAACCAGAAGCTGAGTCACCTTCCACGATGAAGAGTGTACTAAATTCAGAACGAGGGTCTTTATCTCCTAAATGAAGACGGCAGTCCCTTAACTTACGGTTATGAAGCGATGCTTTCTTACCACGCTCACGAGCAAGATTCCGAATACCGGCGAGTTCTTTACGCTCATTTTCACTTTCTTGAATCTTAGCTAAGATCGCTTGTGCAGATTCAGGGTTCTTATGCAGGTACCCGTCGAGACTTTGCTGAACAAATTTACCTATGAAGTCCTTAATTGAAGGACCTCCTGGTGCAGCATCCGCTGATCCTAATTTTGTTTTCGTTTGAGATTCAAATACTGGCTCCGTCACACGCACAGAAACAGCAGCTACAATCGACTGCCTAATATCAGCGGCATCAAATTCTTTCTTAAAGAAATTACGTAGCGTATCTACTACAGCTTCACGGAATGCAGCTTGATGCGTACCACCCATTGTCGTGTGCTGCCCATTAACAAAAGAATAGTATTCCTCCCCGTAGTGAGATCCGTGGGTTAATGCGATTTCGATATCATCACCTTGTAAGTGAATAATTGGATAAAGCACTTCACCAGTGAGATTTTTTTCTAAAAGATCCTTGAGTCCATTCTCAGACTTAAACGGAGTTCCATTTAAGGTTAAAACTAGCCCACGATTTAAATAGGCGTATGTCCAAAGCATGTCCTCTACGAATTCGCGGCGGAATTTGTAGTCCTTACCGAACAGAGCTTCATCCGGAGTAAACTCAATGAGCGTTCCGTTCTTCTCTGTAGTCTTTACGACTTTATGATCTTTTTTAATTTTACCCTGAGCAAATTCAACCACCTTAGTTTCACCGTCACGAAAGGCTTGGGCACGGTAATCAAGGGAAAGCGCATTTACAGCCTTCTGACCTACACCATTTAAACCAACTGCTTTCTTAAAGGTTTGGCTATCGTACTTGGCACCTGTGTTAATAATCGACACACACTCCAAGAGTTTACCTAAAGGAATGCCGCGACCAAAGTCGCGTACCTTGGCTGAGCCATCGGCAAGTTCGATCTCGATTTTCTTACCATGACCCATGGTAAATTCATCGATCGAATTATCGACGGTCTCTTTTAAAAGCACGTAAATACCGTCTTCAGCGTGGGTTCCACTCCCCAAACGCCCAATGTACATGCCGGGCCTCAAACGGATATGATCCGTTGAGGAAAGTGTTTTAATGCTCGATTCGGTATATTCAGATGCCATATCGCAATTTTTGTTAGGCTTTGCCCGAATGCGTTAGACACAAGCACAATTCTCAACTTTTAAGCACTTGCTGTCATTTTGAGGTAGTCTAAAGCTCATTTTAGGGGTCTAAACTGACCCCTACCATCCCACAGCTTTTCCCTATGAAAGTAACCTATTATATCGATATTATGTCCTCCTGGTGCCACTGGTCAGAACCGGCCTGGGCAGATTTAAAGAAAAAATATGCCCCAAAAGTCGATTTTTCGTGGAAAATAGCACTTATGAGCCCATCTGACTTCCCTAGCTCAAGGTCCCAATGTGACTTTTTCTACCAAAGAAGCGGGGGTACAACCATGCATTCTGCCTATATTCTTAACTCCGGATGGCTTATAGAGAAAAGGAAAGGCCACTACCAGGCACCCAACTTAGTTGCCGAAGCTGCTCGCGACTTTGGTTTCGAAGATGACACCGTACGTCTAGCTCTAGCACATGCCGCACTGCGTGAAGGCCAAGATGTTGGGAATCTCAGTATTTCTGTTTCAGTGGCTGCTAAGGCAGTCAAAATTAATGCAAAGAAACTGTATTCTGCAGCAGATTCAATCGCTGTTAAAAACCGAGTGAAGCAAAGTACTGAAGAATTCTTAGCGCACAAAGTCTCTCAAAGACCGACTTTTATTCTAGAAAGCTCAATTGGTGATAAAGCAGTATTTTCAGGTCTAGTAGCTTACGAACCATTAGCTGCTACACTTGATGCGATGACTAAAGATGCTGCAGCCTATGCAGCACATAAAGCGCACTACGGAACTGCACCAATACGATAAAGTAGTATTTACTTGGGCAAAAAAAAGCTGAGTACCTAAGGCTAAGCTTAAGTACCCAGCTTGTAAGTTTAAAAACTTAAGCAATACCTGCGTTCTTTAATATGACATTGATGTCATATTCATCACTGCGAGCTTTGCGGCTAAGATAAGAATTAGCTTCGTCATCGCCTACAAACCTCTCAGCTGCTGCATCCCAGTTAAGCTTACGGCCTAACTTCATCGATATCCATGACGCAGCACAGGTTTCTAGTGCACGTGAGGATTGGCTGATTGGAGCAATCGGATCGCGGTTTGCTTTAATTGACTCAAGCCAGTTTAAGTGGTGATTTTTACTTGGCATCCAACGAACTGCGTCACTCGGTAATGCGGACAGTAAACTTGATTTACTTGCACGTAGCGAACGATCAGGACCTGTATCTGCATTAGGATCAGAGGCAGTTACGCGTTCATGGCCACGAGAGCAGAAAATACTGCCTTCGGTGCCTTCGAAGAGTAGTCCGTTTTCGAATTTATCATCAAGAATAACTTGGGTGCCAGTAGGCATTGTCATTTCAACATGATAATTACTGTGCACAGTCCACACATCATTCTTCATGAAATTAGCCTGAGCCTCGATAGTCTTCGGACCAGAAAGTTCTAATCCAAGTGCCCATAACATTTGGTCAACATGGTGAGCACCCCAATTTGTGATCATACCAAGACCGAATTTTTCAGTCGTGATCCAACCTGGACGGCCGATTCCGTGCTGAGGATGTACGCGGTCTTCATCAAATTCCATTGCCTCTACAGGTCCAAGCCATTTCTCGTAATTAAAGGTCTTTGGGACAGGCATTGCCTTAGCTGGGCGACCCTTTGGTGCATCAAGACCAATACCAATCTTCACTGTCTTTACTTCCCCTAAGCGGCCATTACGGACAGCCTCTGTTGCAGGACGAAATGACTTAAATGGCCATTCTGATCTTTGCTGACTACCTGTTTGTAAAATAATCTTAGTTGCTTGTACGGTTTTACGTAGAGCAATTGCTTCTGCTACACTATATGTGACAGGCTTCTGCACATAAATATGTTTACCTGCTAATGCAGCTTCGATTGCTACTTGTGCATGCCAGTGATCAGGAACGCATACTAAAACTGCATCGATATCTTTGCGTGCTAGGACTTCACGATAATCTTCGTAAATTTTAATATCAATATTGGATTGGCCACTAGAAACGTAGTGCTTAACAAGCGTCTTGTGTGCTGTATTAGCACGGCGTGAATCAAGATCACAGACCGCCACAAAGCGGCACAAATCTGTGTACTGCATCGTTTCAGTCATGTCACTTGTACCCATACGGCCGCAGCCAATTTGGGCTAAATTGATACGACTATTGGCAAGATCGGTAGCGCGCAGTAAACGCGGTGTGAGTGCTAAACCAGCAGCACCCGTAAGGACATTACGAACAAACGTGCGACGAGTCGACGTATGAGAGGACGGGGATTGTGACATAGGATTAAAAAAGCTAAGAGTTTTAAGTTAAGGTAAAAAATGAAATTATTTTCCAGAAACAAGTGTTATGATTTCATGACCTGCTAAAAGGAAAGCTCCAGGGCCATAGGCTTCAGTGCTTTCTGGACTAAATTTTTGCGGTGCTGCACCTACAGGCTGAACGTGATTTAAACGACCCGATGCTTCAACACAGGTGTTTAACATAGCCCATGCTTTAAGAGCAGCAGGAGCGTACGTATCGTGATCAAGGAGGTGATTATTTACACCCCATGCGAAAGCAAAACAGTAGAAACCAGTACCGCTTGTTTCTACACTTGGTGAACAACTAGAAGGATCAAGTAGGCTAGAACTCCAAGCTCCATTAGCAGGTTGTAAATCCTTAAGGCGTGCTGCCATTTCTTTAAACTGCTGTTCAAATTCAGGACGAGCTGGATCATTAGCAGGTAACAGAGTTAAGACTCGAGCAAGTCCAGCAATTACCCAGCCATTGCCACGGCTCCAGAATATCTTCTGCCCGTTTGCTTCACGCTTAGGAAAGTAGGTGCTATCACGAAAGTACAGGTGTTCCTTTGTGTCGTAAAGATAAGCCGAAGTACGCCACCACTGCGTTACTGCATAATCGCGGTAAGCTTTGTTGCCCGTTGCAACATACAGACGAAGCCAAGCTGGCGGCGCCATAAATAAAGAGTCACACCAAGTCCATTGTTCAGTCTTACTCTTACCAACAAACTCTAGAGAGCCTGATTTTGGATTAGCTAAAATATAATCACAACGCTCTTGAAGTGCCTTAATCATTTTAGGGTCATGCTCCTTCATGTATAAATCATAATAAGTCTGACCAACGCAGGAATCGTCAGCGTGATAAACACGCTCTCCTAGTTGCCAATTATTAGATTCTGCAATCCTAAGTAATTCTTCATGGAAGCGTTTGCTTGTCGAAATGGAATCAAGCGAAGACAAACCAGTCAGGTAAGCTCCTTGCACCCATTCAGTAAATTTCTGCTTTCCAGGGTGAGCAATTTGATAGTCAGCTACTTTTTCCATCGTTACTAAAACATCGGAAGGAGCAGGAGCAGTAACTTCAGCCTTAATAAAGATAGGCGCAATAAACAACAGTGCAGCGGCCAACGGGGTATATTTCATAAATATGAACCCAAACATAAAGCACCTCATGCGCTTAACTCAACGCCTTATTGTAAGGTTTTTATTTAAAAAAACCCTAAGCTACTGACTATTTTAGCTCAAAACAGTGACTTAGATAGAGAGCCAACCGCAGAAATAGGACCGGAATCATTTAAACCGTCCATAGCACGGTCTGCTTTCTTAAGCGTGCCTTGAAGGCCAAAATATAGACTATCATCATTAATTAACTTACCTAAAGTTCCCTGGCCCTTCGAAATCTTATCAGAGAAATCCCTAATATCATGTAGGGTAAATTTTAAATCTTCTGCAGCTTGTTTATCATAGACGAGTACACCCAAGGCTCCCTGCCCTGCTTTAACTTGATCTAAAACGGTTTGTGCGCTTGCCATAACATTTTTTGCTTCGCTAGCGGTAGCTTTAAAATCACCCACTGCTGCAAGCAAATCATCATGCAACTTGGAATCGTTTACTAATTTACCTAAAGTTCCTTCACCACGATTAATCTTACCTGTAATCTCTTGAAGATTAGTCATCGAGGCGTCTATTTTAGTCTGATTTTCTGATAATAATCGGTTAAATTTTTGAAATACACCTCCGTCGGGCCCGGAGCCATTTACTGCATTAGAGATCGAGGATAGAGCAGAATCTAGTTTGTGCCCAAGTTCTGCCATCTGGGTCATAATAGAGGCTATATCAGGAGTAATTTTCGTTTTGATTTCAGCTCCATCTTTAAGCGCAGGCGCTTGTGTAGTACCTAAATCAATCGAGATGTAGTCTGTTCCAATAATACCAGCCATAACGATCGTAGCTGAGGCGTCTGAGGGTATTGTATATTGAGGATCTATTTGGAGAACAGCTTCTGCTCTTCCCTTACCTAACCTCGTTACGTACACGCTACCGATACGAACACCAGCCATACGAACATCATCCGTTGGCTTCAAATCCTGAAGGTTTGGAAACCCAGCTACGACTGTGTAACCAGATCTACTAAAGGTCTTACCACCACTGAGTGTTTCATAGGTGACATAGATAAGTGCTAATCCAAGCAGAAAAAAAAGTCCGACTCGTGCAGTTTGTTGTGAGTTATTCATCGTTTCGATCTCCAGTTTTTAAAAGTCTATTAAGGAATTATTTTTTTGAATCGTGGGTTATTCAGATCAACCTTTGGATAAAGGAAGTCAGATACCCGTTTATCTGTTGGATTCTTAAGTGATTCAGGCGTGCCAATATGTATTAAGTTACCGTTCATTAAAATACCTACACGATCAGCAATGCTCATTGCTAGATCACGGTCATGAGAGACAACAATCGTTGTCACACGGTACTGATCTCGGAGTGTAGCAATAATTTCGTCAATCATCGCTGAACTAACAGGATCGAGTTCACTGGTTGGCTCATCATACAAAAGCAGTTGGGGCTCCATCACTAAAGCGCGTGATATTGCGACACGCTTTTTCATACCACCCGATAATTCAGATGGATATTTTTTAGCTGCATCCTCCAAGGAGAGTAAGGTCAACGCCTGCATTACTTTATCTTTAATCTGTTTTTCAGTTCCAAGCCTGTGCTCCCTTAAATAAAGAGCTAAATTATCAAATACCGTTAAAGAATTAAACAAAGCACCGGCTTGAAAAACGAGCGCCATTCTTACGTGCTCTCGGATATCCTCACTGAGTGCATCTTTCCCATTTATTAGCACAACACCTGAATCAGGCATTTCTAATCCGATAATGTGCCTTAACAGTACACTCTTACCCGATCCACTCGGCCCCATCAGCACAAATATTTCACCAGGCGCTACTTTGAGTGAAAAGTCCTTAAGTACATTTAATTTATTAAAGCTCTTTGATAAGTGTTCGATTGAAACACCCACAGCTTTATTTTCACGAAATCCTACAGACTCTCCAGAATTAGAAAATTGGGTAAACATAGTTTTGTTTCCTTAGGAGAGAATAGCTAAAAGTAATTTGGTTACGAAGTAATCGAGTACTAAAATTAAGACTAAAGAGGAAACAACGGCCTTAGTCACTGCGGCTCCAATTTCGCGAGGGCCACCGCGAGTACTAAGCCCAATACTTGAACATACGAGCACGACGATAAAT
Organism: uncultured Opitutia bacterium; assembly: GCA_903834135.1. Taxonomy (GTDB): domain Bacteria; phylum Verrucomicrobiota; class Verrucomicrobiia; order Opitutales; family Opitutaceae; genus Palsa-1447. The sequence continues at coordinate 59,204 of CAILHZ010000016.1, forward strand.
CCAAATATTTCAGCCTTACATATTCCATCAATAACGTCCTTAAATTTAACTACGTGACGCAGTGCTTGAAAATATTGCTGAGGCTCTACCGATATAAAGCCTGTGTATTTACATACGAGTGCACCTCCAAACCAACCCACTAAATTTGAAATTACAGTAAGTACTGGCATCATCATGAGCACTGCAGCAAGCCGTGGGAGTACCAAGATTTTTGCTGGCGGAATATTCATTGTAACCAAGGCATCAACTTCTTGATTTACTTTCATTGATGCTAGTTCAGCGGTAATGGCAGAGCCTACACGGCCTGCGAGTAAGATCGCCACCATCATAGGTCCCAGCTCACGCACCATAGATAGGCCTACTAAAGCTCCAATAAATTGCTGTGTACCAAAATCCTGCATTGAGTAACCCGACTGCAAAGCAAGTACACTACCAACGAAGAAACTTAATATACCAACAATTGGTAAGGTCGTATAGCCAATTACATAGCACTGCTCAATGAAGCGTGATTTCTGTCTAGAAAGCGTCCCGACATGCGATATGGAGCGCATAAACAAAATTAATGTGCTTCCGACACCTTCGAGTACTGATCTGATCGAATTCATTTAGACGTATAATTAATGAGCCTGTGCGACAATAGCCTTACTAGGTGAAAACTCCAAGCCGAAGATATTCCAATGACGAAAACCATCTTGATTTACCCCAAAAAGTCCTCCTAGAAATGAAATGCGCTTTATACTATCTGTAGTTACAAGCTTAAGAAGCGGTCCCAAATCAAATTCAGTCTTCTTTGCTTGAGCACTCTTTGACCATGTCATTGCGTTCCATAAAAAGGATAGTCGCGTCTCTCCTTGAGAGGCTTGATCAAAACGAATAACTGAAAAAAGAGGCGTCCAAGCATGACGCATTTGTGGGTTATCTGCGAAGATACCTTCAAAAGGACTTAATAGCTGTGTTTGGATTCTCCCAGCTCCGTTATCCCATATAGAAACGAGCGGCCATATGGTAGTTTTGTAAGCATGTGCTTTCTCTGGATGTGATTGGCTAGATTGTTCGTCTTTAGAAACAAGAAAAAATAGTACGCGCGTTTTTTCATGAGCACTATCTTTGTCAGTCCATTTTTCCTGTCTATAGAAAGGCCATAAAATCCAGGTTTTTTCTAGACCCTTAATCACAGAATGCGTGTAAACAGGGCCGAAACGGTTCACGTAAGATTCATCACCCCGGCCTTGAACAAGAAATGGCCACAAATATCGGGTCTCATGATAGCGTAAGGGACTTGTCCTGTCTGAAAATCCAAACAAAGGCCAAAGATAATTTTCATTCACATAGCCTTGTTTTTTCTCAGATGAATAAAAAGGAAGGATTCCAATTTCTTGTGAAGCTTCAGTACTTTTAGAAGTATCTAAATTGGGAAATTTTTGGTTAAAATAAATAAAAGGCCAAAGTGCGAATGTGTTTTTATATACACCTGGTTTTTGAATTGTGCCAAATAAAGGCCATACCGAAAATCCATTTTGATCACCCCGCGTGTAACGCAGAAAAGGCCAAGGCAGATAGGTTGTCTTCGAGCCCCTACCCTCAAGACTAAGATACAAAGGGAAAGCAAGAAACTGAGCATGCTCAAAGCCGAGGTGACCCTGAAGTTTTCCATACAGTGGAAATAAAGCATACGAGGATGTTGCACTGTGACCTGTAGATTCAGAAAAATAAATAGGCCACACATCAAGGGTGTCAGAAAATCCGCCACTGTCTTTTTTAGGAGTCGTGATTCGCCCAGTACTATTTATCAGTTTAAAGAGACTCCATTCATAAGAATCGCCATAAGTGCGGTAATAAAAAATAGGATAAACAATAGTAGTCTCTTCATGTGCTCCACTCGCATCTAAATGCTCAACGAAAAGTGGTCTTAATCCTAAAACACGCCCACCTTCAGGGGATGGCTCATTAAACAAAAATGGCCCAAATGCATTTAAAGATTCTGCATTTTGTCCAGGACTTGTAAAAGTCACTGGACCAGGGAAGGCATTACTCTGCTCTGCCTTAAGTTGGCCGAGGCCAAACCCAATAAGGCTGATGATTAGAGCAAGACTTCTTAAATACATGAATAAGTACGTACTACACTATTTGTAACCCTAAGAAGACCAAGAAGTTCCTCCTAAAATAGACAAATCCAGCGCATTCCACTAAACATACTTAAATGACTACTAGTCATTGCTTAATATGATTACAGATAGGTATGTATATGTACCATTAGTAAGGTGCCTAACTATAGCTAAAAGTCAAACGGCTCAGACCGAAATACTCTGCCCTGCTTCCAGCACTAAAAAGGCCTCACTAGGCACGCCCTGTTTAGCCATAACTTCTCTCAAAGCGATTGCTGGATCATCACGTCCTTCATCCGTTAAGCGAAAGGTGCCCCAATGCATAGCCACACTGGTTTTAGCACCAACCTCAAAGTGAACCTGAAGCGCCTCCTCAGGATTCATATGCGCATCCCGCATAAACCAACGAGGCTCATAGGCCCCAATCGGTATAAATGCTAAGTCAGGAGCTCCCATGCGGTGCTTAATTTCTTTAAAGATTGCCGGATCATAACCTGAGTCTCCTGCAAAATAGATTTTTCGATTATTAATTGTTAAATAAAAACCACCCCAAAGACGCTTGTTTGTATCCCAGGGAAAGCGACGCCCCCAATGCCTTGCAGGAACAAGAGTTACAGCCACTTGTTCACTCAGAGTCTTAGTTTGCCACCAATCTAATTCATACAAAGAGCTTTTCTTAGAAATTAAATCCTTCATGCCAAGCGGCGTAATAACGGAAGAAGCCCACCTATGAGCAATCCGGTCTAAAGTGGGCTTATCGCAATGATCGTAGTGATCATGGCTAAGTAATACCGCTGTGATTTTTGGTAGTGACTCCCATGCTATTGCGGGTGCCATGAATCGCTTTGGTCCTACCCAAGAAAATGGTCCTACACGCTCAGAATATACTGGATCTGTTAAAAAATTTCCCTGTGGCGTTTGGATAAGAAAACTGGAGTGCCCTATGTAGCTTACTTGAATATCATTTCCTACATTGTGTGGCGCAGGGACTATCTTTTGATGAGTCAGCTTTGGCCAAGGTTTAGGCTTACTGTTTAGTTTCCATCTTAACAGCTCTCTAATGCCATGATGTGACTCACCAAGCTTATTCGAGAATTTTTTCCCATTGAAGTGATCAGAGATGGCGGGTGACATAGTAGCTTAAGAGGTACAGTGTGCATTAGCTTTTGCAGTTCTGCAATTGCGAGACATACTTAAACTCTTATTTTTTAATCTCACTTTATAGATCCTATGCGTATTAGTGGTGGTATAGCTCGTGGCATTCCTTTAAGCGTTCCGAAAACTCGTGACGTCAGACCTGCTACGGACCGCTTACGGCAAGCCGTATTCTCAAGCATTGCGGGTTGGCTACCAGGTGTTCGCTTTCTTGATCTTTTTGCAGGCAGTGGCGCGTATGGCCTTGAGGCATTAAGTCGTGGAGCAATAAGCGGCGTTTTTGTTGAACAAGACACAAAGACTATTCCACATCTCGAACAAAACATAAAAGCTGTATGTAAGAGTATGGGCAGTGATCCAAAACTACTTTCTGTGATTACAGCAGATGCCACCGAAGTACCGTTAGGAAATGGCGAGTTACCAGATTTAATTTTTATTGATCCGCCTTACGATATGATCATTGGTGCAGCAGAACCGATGTTTGCAAAATTAACTCAAGCGCTAGCAAACAAACCTGACGCTATTGTAATTTTTGAAATGCCTGGAGACTTTATTCTAAACCCTCCAGGTTGGGAGCAAATTAAACGCCTAGGTCAAGGCGTTAAACAACCCACTGCTGTATTCTTTAGAAAAATACTTTAAGTCACATTAAACCTAGTGCGGCTTTGATGATACTCACACTTGCTACACAGGCAGTCTCAGTTCTGAGCACACGCTCTCCTAAGTGACAAAGCTGGGTATTCGTAGAGCGAAATAAATTTCTCTCGCTCAAACTCCAACCTCTCTCAGATCCAATTGCAATGACACACGGTGGACTCAGTTTTGCCTGGGATAAAGCTTCAGGAGACTCGTAATTATCTAACGCTATTTTTGTGGTATTTAAATCAATACTATTCCAAACCTCCTCTAAAGACTGATTAAAAATAACTTCTGGTAATCGAGTACAAAAAGCTTGTTCAGCACCGCTTCTAATTTGTTTTTTATATTCACCCGTACTCCATAAAGTACTCATTGCGTAACTAGGATCTGCTTTTTCTGTGGAAACGAAATATAGTGTTTTAACTCCGAGTGCTGCAGCTTCAGATAAAATTTTACGCGCTGTCTGAGGTCTAGGCATACCGATTACAAGAGTAATAGGATCTAAAGCTTGTGGCATCTGTCCCCAAACAAACTTAAGATTAAGTCCTGCTTCACTTTGAGATACGATTGAAGCCTTTCCGCGTGGTCCATTCAGAAGACCAACATCAAACTCTTCACCGATCTGTCTTTTTAAAATATCTGTTATGTGAACCGATCTTACATCTGTTAGCGGCAAAGCAGTTTGAATTTCCTGGGAATCAAAAAGTATTATATTCACAGGAATATGTATGCTAGTCCTTAGCTACCTTTAAATCGATCTTACCGTCTGAGAATTCTGCGGATAATTTTTGAGTAGCCTTAATTCCTTTTTTACGAATCACTGGCAGACCTTCTTCATCACGAACAATAACAAAACCTCGATTCAATACCGAGGCGGGACTTGCAGCTTCAAGACGCTTATGCAAAGACTCGATACGTTGACGTGCTAATGGTAAGCGCAGTTCGGGAGATGCTCTCTCTAGCCTATTTTTTACTCTGACCAAGCGTTGGCTTGGTTGATTTAAAGCACTGCGAAGCACTGCCGTTAAGCGGTTTGATAAATCGTCGAGTTTAAGCCACCCTCTCTCAACCCTAGCCGCAGGCGCTAATAAGCGAAGCCGTGACCTTGCATGATCTAGTCTCTGAAATTCTTGCTCTAAGCGGTTTTCTGCTGCTTCAACCAGTGCAGTACTCGCATGATCAACTCGCTCTAAGCAGGACACAAATTCACTAGAAATTAATTCTGCTGCTGCACTTGGTGTTTCAGCACGTACGTCTGCTGCAAAATCAGTAAGTGTAAAATCAATTTCATGCCCTACTGCAGAAATAATAGGAACACTTGAAGCTGCAACGGCTCGCACAAGGACCTCTTCATTAAATGCCCATAAATCTTCAATACTACCACCGCCTCTACCTATGACTAAAAGATCAAAGATATTTTGCTCTTCAGCAATTTTAAGCATTTCAACCATTTCCTCTGCCGCACCTTGACCCTGCACTTTAGCGGGCAGTATTACAATGCGGCCTCGCCAATTACGTCTTACTAAGATCTTAAGGAAATCCTGCACCGCAGCTCCCGTTGGTGAAGTAATAAAACCAACGACTGAAGGCATCTTCGGGATACTTCTTTTTTTGTCTGTATCAAATAATCCTTCAGCTGCTAATTTTTTCTTAAGCGCTTCGAGTTCACGCTGCAACTTGCCTTGGCCATCATCTACAACGATTCTAACCACAAGCTGATATTGGCCACGAGCTTCGTAAACTCCGACCTCACCAAAAGCAATTACCTGAAGGCCATCTTTGAGTTGAACGGTTTGACGCATCGCGTCCCCACGAAATAACACTGCACTTATTTGTGCACCCGCATCTTTAAGTGAAAAATAAATATGCCCACTTGCTTGCGAGCGAATATTAGAGACTTCGCCTTTTATCCAACAGGGCTTAATGGCACTAGTGATGACCGCTTTAAGTCTACGCGTAAATTCAGAGACTGTCTCAGGACGATCCTTTGCCAAAGCACCACTTTCTTCAGATAAATCTAAACTCATACTTTAGGTTTAGATTTAGCCATGTGATGCCTAACAAGATGTGAAGCAGCAGCCAGTGCAGCAAATAAACTAATACAAATCATAGCCAATTTACCGCGACCCCCAAGGAGTGCTTCACCAAAAATAATGAAGGCACTTGTATAGCTCCAAGAGACAAGACACGAAATGAACATGTACCGACCGAAGGGTGCATCTGCCAAGCCGAGTAAATAATTTTGGATGAAAAAGGGAACCCCTGGTGTAACGCGCATCAGTACAATAAAGTCAGTCAGATCTGCTGCATCAAAAGACGGCATTTTATAACCTAAGCGTTCGATTAATTTTAAAATGAATGGTCTGAGTGCTCTACGTGCTAACCAATAGGTTATAAATAAATTTGTTGTAACAGCAGCTAATCCTAAGATTACCACTAGGGGCATTCCTAACTGTGCGCCAAACGCTCTTCCCACGGGAAGCGAGAACGCAAGCATAGGAACTCCAGCAACTGGAAATAATGCCATCGCAGTAAAAAATACAATCGGCCCACAGGCTTGGAGTAAGGAAATACCCCAATCAATGCGTCCTTTGATATTTATTCCGCGCAATAAAAGTAACCCTACAACACCAGCAACTAAGACAAGCACTCCTAGTTTAATGAGTGTTTTCTTACGTTCTGCAGCTTTTATGTCAGCCATGATAATTACTTAGCTATGCTGAATTAATTCCACTTCATAACCTTCTGGTGCATCAATAAAAGCTATCACAGAGCCGCTTGAACTTTTTGAAGGGCCATCACTGAGTACAAATCCCTTAGTCTTAAGTTCAGCAACAAAGCTCTCCATATTATCTACAGCAAAAGCCAAGTGCATCAAATCAGGCTGCACCTGAACCAGAGGGCTATTAGGTAGCTGGCAGATCTCAATTTCTTCTTCACTGTTTGGAGTCTTTAAAAACGCTAGTTGAGCACCACGAGGTGAGGTATGCCGACGTGAGACCTTAAGTCCTAACGCCTGCTCATAAAAGCTAACCGTACGTTCAAGATCGTTAACCCGCATGCGTGTATGAAGAAGCTTTTTTACCATCGCTTATCAGTGGCTGAAATTTTGCCTCATCTCAATGCCATATCGTGGGTAAGTCCTCTTAGGCCATGTACTCTAGGATTTAGTAGAGCTTAACTAGGTATTAAATTACGTAAATTAATGTCTATAAGCATTTAATACATAGATGCATCTCTCAACAAGGAGGCTATTTCTAGCCTTACCTTACATCTCTTGAGAGTGCCCGAGGCCGGACTCGAACCGGCACGTCCTTACGAACAGGGGATTTTAAGTCCACAGTGTCTACCATTTCACCACTCGGGCTTCAACGAGAGGCTACTAGGATTACTCCTAATAACCCCGTGGTTTGATAGTTCCTCGGTTTTTTTGGAAAAAGGCGACAATTTTTTGCATAAGTAAGCCCCTAAGTTGCATCTTTTTTATTCGTAGAGGCTCATCCTATCGAGTAAACCCATTTTACCCCCGATGCTACACCTTCCCTTGCCCTTTCTGGCCTTAGGGCCTTTTTCGATTTTAGCCCTCAGTATTGCCTTTATTGTAGCCTCAATCGCTGTTTTTAGAGTCCATGCCTTCTTTGCGATGATGAGTGCAGCCGTTTTGGTCTCCATTCTTTCATTAGCAAATAAACCCGGTCCCCACGTCTTTAGTCAGGCGATTACTTCAGTTACGACAGCTTTTGGGACGACAGCTGGAAGCCTTGGGTTTACTTTAGCCTTAGCTGCTGTGATCGGCATATCACTAATGGAAAGTGGCGCTGCAGATAAAATTGTTCGCTGCTTAATTCGAGTCTTTGGTGAAAGTAATGCAGGTATCGCACTGCTTGTATGTTCATTTGTCTTAGCAGGCCCTGTTTTTATAGATACTGTATTCATGCTCTTACTGCCACTTGCGAGAGCTCTAAGTGTAAGAACAGGAAAAAATTCTCTCTACTTTGTCTTAGCTACAAGCTGCGGTGGAATTATCACTAACGGTACAGTTCCTCCCGCCCCAGGGCCTTTGTATGTTGCAGAGCATTTGAAAATCAATCTCTTCATTGCGATATGCGCGGGTATTATATTTGGTATCATACCAGCAATCGCCGCATTAATTGGTGCACGCTGGTTTGATAAGCGCATGCCAATTCCGATGCGCGCAACAAAGGGAGAATCTCTTGAGTCTTTAACTACTGCTGCCAATCGCCCAGAATCAGAACTTCCTAGTTTTTTAATTTCCATATCCCCGATTGCCATACCCTTTGCATTAATTGCAATCGCATCAACATTAGGAATCGTACATTCACTAGCAGGCACCTTAGGACAATCTGTAACTTCTAGCCTGCTACTTCTTGGGGATAAACATATTGCTCTATTTATTGGAGCAGTAATCGCTGTAAGTTTAAATGTAAGTCAAAGAAAACTGGGTTGGAGAAAAGCAGGAACTGTACTTTCATCTCCATTAGAAACAGCAGCTGTTATTATTTTAATTATTGCTGCAGGAAGCGCATACGGCGAATCCATTAAAGCTGCAGGCTTGGGTGATGCAGTACGAAGCGCTGCAGGTGGTCATGCAATTAACTACGTCTTTTTTGCCTGGCTAATTGCTGTGGTACTACGCGGCGCTCAGGGTTCTGCCACAGTAGCCGTCATTGCTTCAACAGGTATAATTAGCTCCATTGCAGGCCCAGCTGGTTTTGGAGTACACCCTCTTTACATACTACTCGCTGTTGGGTATGGCTCAAAGGCTATGTCTTGGATGAATGATGCTGGATTTTGGCTAGTAAGCCGAACCGGTGGCCTAACCCAAAGTGAAGCCCTACGCAGCTGGTCTATTCTAGCTACAGCCGTATCAATTATCGGCTTACTTGAAGTATTAGCCGTATCGAGTTTTTTCCCACATTTACCTTTCTAAATAGTTTAGCAGATCTCACACGCTAAAGTCTGGCGTTTTGTACAAGATCTGATCATCATCAGATCAAAGAACACGGAGGATGTATATCCACTGTGTTAACCCCAAACCCCAGATTCAATATGATACCGAAACGTTGTTGGTCATACGTAGCTGCTGCATATGCATTTTTAACTGTTGGTTCATTGCATGCAAGCGAGGCGGAAATTAACATACCTGATCTACATCAGGTCTCCTTTCTTGGAGGATCATTAAGTGGGCTTACACTGCTGCATTACGGCTTAGTCGTATGTCTTTTAGCAGGCCTATTTGGTTTAGTTGAATATTTCGAAATACGAAATCTTCCTGTCCATAAATCCATGAGTGAAGTCTCAACACTCATCTGGGAGACCTGCAAAACATACCTTCAACAACAGGGTAAATTTCTGTTAGTCTTATGGGCTCTAATAGCTGTATGTATTGCCTACTATTTTGGAGCTCTTTCAGGGATGAAAACGTCGTCCGTTATTATTGTTCTATTATCCTCAGTCTTAGGTATTCTAGGCAGCTACGGCGTAGCTTGGTTTGGAATTCGCATCAACACGGTTGCAAACTCTAGAGCCGCGTTCTGTGCATTACGCGGAAACCCGTTAAGCACATTACTCATTCCGCTTCGCTCAGGAATGAGTGTAGGTCTGTTACTAGTAGCAACAGAACTCTTTTTCATGATTTGCATACTTGCATTCCTACCTAAGGAATTAGCAGGTGCATGTTTTATTGGCTTTGCTATCGGGGAATCCCTAGGTGCTTCAGCACTTCGTATTTGTGGTGGTATCTTCACTAAAATTGCTGATATCGGTGCAGATTTAATGAAGATCATTTTCAAACTTGCTGAAGACGATCCACGTAATCCAGGCGTAATCGCTGACTGCACAGGAGATAATGCAGGTGATTCCGTTGGTCCAACTGCAGACGGGTTTGAAACATACGGCGTCACAGGCGTGGCCCTAATAGCATTCTTGGCACTCGCACTTGCTGGAAATCCCTCATTAGGAGCAACCCTCATTATATGGATCTTCGCTATGCGAATCCTAATGGTAATCACATCCCTGTTGAGTTATTTTATAAATAATTCACTTAGCCGTGCACTCTACGGCTCATCGCGTGATTTTAATCTCGAACATCCGCTTACAAATCTTGTTTGGATTACCTCTATTGTTTCAATTGCAGTAACATTTATCGCAAGTAAGATACTGCTTGGAGACCTTCCACACATGAGTGGCTTATGGTGGGTGCTTTCATGTGTTATTTCACTCGGAACATTGGCTGGAGCACTTATTCCTGAATTTACGAAAGCCTTTACCTCGACAAATAGTCGCCATGTAAAAGAAATCGTAAGCTCATCTGATCACGGTGGTGCATCATTAAATATCCTATCAGGGCTAGTAGCAGGTAACTTCTCTGCTTTTTGGCAAGGACTAGTCATTTTAGCACTCATGTTCAGTGCTTGGAGATTTTCCTTAAATCCAAGTTTTGAATCTATCATGCCAATTGAATACGTATTTGCTGCACCTATTTTTGCTTTCGGATTAGTTGCATTTGGGTTCTTAGGTATGGGACCTGTAACAATTGCTGTAGATAGCTTTGGACCTGTGACAGACAACGCACAGTCCGTATACGAACTTTCTCGCATTGAAAGCCTTCCTTCAATCTCTGAAGAGATTGAACACGACTTCGGCTTTAAACCCGATTTCGAAAATGCCAAACATCAACTCGAAAAAGCAGATGGCGCAGGCAACACCTTTAAAGCTACAGCTAAACCTGTTCTGATAGGAACAGCTGTTGTAGGAGCAACTACAATGGTCTTTGGCATTATTATCATGCTTCAGAAGATATACCCTGATACGATTGAGCGTCTGTCTTTAGTACACCCGGAAGCAATTATGGGACTATTAATGGGTGGCTCTGTAATCTACTGGTTTACAGGAGCAAGCACCCAAGCAGTTGTAACCGGCGCCTACCGTGCTGTTGTGTATATTAAAGAAAATATGAACCTAGAGGAAACTTCAGCAGCTACGGCACATTCTAAAGAAGTAGTACGTATCTGCACGCTATATTCTCAAGCAGGGATGATAAATATCTTTATCGTTATTTTCTGTCTCTCGCTCTCACTAGCTTTATTCAACGCGTTCTTTTTTATCTCATATTTAATTGCGATCGCATTCTTTGGTCTTTTCCAAGCTATCTTCATGGCCAATGCAGGTGGTGCTTGGGATAATGCAAAGAAGGTGGTCGAAGTTGACCTTAGACAAAAAGGAACCCCTCTTCATGCAGCTACTGTTGTGGGTGATACCGTGGGCGATCCATTTAAAGACACCTCGTCTGTTTCACTTAATCCAGTGATTAAATTTACGACCCTGTTTGGTCTACTCGCTGTAGAAATTGGTGTGAAAATGGATTCCACTACTAAACTAGTCATAGGATCAGGACTGTTTATAATCGCACTGATCTTTGCCTACCGCAGCTTTTATTCGATGCGGATTCCAGCGCAAAAATAAAGTCTTTTCAAACGCAAAGTCCCTGCTTTTAAAGCGAGGGACTTTTTTTAGGCACTTTTGACACGTGCTGTAGAATCCCCTTTAATCAACGGAGCAGGAAGCATCATATCAATAAAGGTATCGCTTTCTTCTCCTGTACTTTGAAGGACAAGACGAGCCGCCGCTTCACCTAATTTTTCGGGAGACGTTCCAGCAGCCGTTACATAAGGCTTTTGCATAGTAGCAACAGCTGAGGCATCTGCACTGGCAATACTAAGGTCATCAGGGACAAGCAGTCCTTCTCTTTCAAATGCCTTAAGTGCTCCTTGAGCCATAAGAGTATTGTAACACACAAAGGCCGTCGGAAATTCTTTATCTTTACGATGCTTAAGCATCGTATGCGCAGCCTCAAAACCTTCTGCTCTGTCTGCTTGCTCAAGCGTTATGGTATAGCGTGCATCCAACTCAATATTAGCTACACTCAGTGCTGCCTTGAAGGCATTGAAGCGTGATTCATGACGCCCTAAATCTACGTTGCCACCTAACCAACCTATGCGGCGATGACCAAGCCCTACGAGATGAACTACGAGAGCTTCGAGAGCTTGTGGCTCATTACCAACAACACTGTGACAGATACCAGGGTAACGTGCAGAATTGGCTACGATACGTTTTTCGAAACGCCTTAAATCATTTAAAAAAGCAGCCTCTACTTCACCCATTAAAACGATGCCACGAAAACGGTGACCTTCAGTAAAAAACTTTCCTAATCGTGCTCTATTTAAAGTATCTTCAGAGCCCATAAACACCGTAGAATAACCACGTTCAATCAGCGCATTATGTAAACCTTGCTCTACTTGAAGAAAGTAATTTCCCGGACTACTGCGCTTTAAAGAACTGCGATAAATAACTCCGATTTGATCCGCAATACTTTCTGCAGACGCAGCAGAACTCATTCCCTTAGGCCGATATCCTTTCTTAGTAGCTATCGCCCAAATACGGTCGTAAGTCTCTGCATTAATTCCCTGCCTTCTCCCATTGAGTACAAGCGAAACTAATGCCTGCGATATACCCAACTCTTTTGCTAACTGCGTTTGGGATATTTTTTTAGTTCTAGCCACAAGACAACTCCATACATTTACCAAAAAAACGCAATTACTAGAATAGGTATTAAAATTGCCTTATTTATAGAGCCAAAATGCACGTGTTTTTTGCTGATATAAAGCGTCCTCTGCCTGCCAGCGTTTCATATAAGCTTCTATATCAATACGGGATCCTCGCTGGGCTAGCTCATGAAAAAATGTACTAGAACCTACATGCTTAATAAACCCATCCGATGCCACCTTACTAGCCAGAGCATAAGGATTTTTACCGTCATACTTACAGGTGAGTTTCATCATGTAGAAATTAAGCTCTGTGGGGCGCCATAAATCCCAATCAGCAACTTCAATAAACAAACCCTGTCCGGACTTGCTTGCCTGCGTTGTTGGAACACTGACTAAGCGGTACTGTAGTCCCGGAATATTAAAATTCTCGAGATCCTTCTTTAAGACGTCTGTTTTAATATTCTGATTATAAATACCTCGAAATGGATATTGAGTTCCCACGCCACTAGAAAAATGACCCATGATAGTTCCAAGGCCAGTCATAGGATAACCCATCACAGCTGCAAATGTTGGAATATTTGTAGATGTTTTAATCCAGGTTAATCCAGTATCAGGCCAACGCATTTTGCGCTGCCATCCCACCATAGGAATAACAGTTAAATGTCCTTTAACACGTGAGATTTCAGGAATGCGTAGAATTCCTGGTGTCTCTTTTACAAAGCGCGCTAGTTCCCCAATTGTTAAGCCGTGCACGTAAGGAACAGGAAATTCATTAACAAGTGCAGCTCCTATCCAAGGCGCATCAAGTAAAGGACCATCCACTTTAAGACCACCCAAAGGATTAGGACGATCAAGCACTACAACATCTACATTGTTCTCAAAACAACCCTCCATCGCCTGCTTCATTGCACCTGTGAAGGTATAACTTCTAACTCCAATATCTTGCAGATCTATCACAAGTACATCGATTCCTTTTAATTGAGCCTTCGTTGGACGGTGCGTTCTACCATTATAGAGTGAAAAAATAGGCAGACCTGTTATTGCATCTTTATGGTCTGGATAAATAGTAGAGGCACTAAGTTCATCATAAACTCCATGCTCAGTTCCAAATAAAGCAACAAGCTTAACCCCTGGTGCATGCCTAAGGACATCAACTGCACTGACACCACGACGATTAGCTCCAGCAGGATGGGTAAGAAGCCCTACACGCTTACCTTGTAAAATTAAAAAATGACCCGCTTCGAGTACATCTAATCCTGTAAGAACTGAGGAAGGTGCTTCTACATGTAGTGTAGAGCTACTCTTTGATTTATTCTCAATCGCAGCAGAATAGCTAGAGCTAGAGGCAGGTGCTAATTTTGCGCCAGGTGTCTGCGTAGCATGACATCCGCACAATGACATTAAAATCATTAGGCATAAACCGCGGATTATTAAGCTACGAAACCGAAAAGGATGTACCATAGTAAGATGTGCTCTTAAGAAAGCGTCACAGTCTAGGCGCGCCGTCAAGCAGAGCTCTCACATCAGTTAGACCTTTTTGAGCTGGAACACACCTCGGATCTAAACGTAAGGCTATTTCAAACTGCTCAATAGACTCCTTTAACTTACCTTCTAATCTATACGTATTCCCAAGATTAATATGCGCATCTACAATCATAGGATTTTTAGTGATGACCGTCAAAAATTGCTCTTCTGCTTCAGGATAGCGGCCTAATTCAAGAAGAACTCCTCCACGATTATCCTGAGCCTCAAGAAAATTAGGCTTTAGGTGTGCTGCAGTTGTAAACTCAACAAGAGCCTCATTAAGACGTCCTAGACCCACGAGCACATTTCCTAAGTTATAATGCGCTTTGCTATACGTGGGGTTCTGTTTAATGGCTGCCTCAAACTCAGCAATTGCTTCATCATATCTATTAAGGTCAGTGAAGGTATTACCCAAATTATAATGAGCTTGTTCTGTATTAGGTCCATACTTAATGGCCGCTTGATACTCAGAAATAGCTTCTTGAGGCTTTCCAGATTCAGCCAAAAGTTTACCTAGATTATAATGAGCATAACCATTCTGTGGTCTTTTAAGAACCGTGTCTTGATAAAGCCCAATGACCGTTGAGTAATCTTGGTTGCGCGCATAACTTCTTAAACCAAGAGCAGCACTAAGTATAAGAGCTATAACAATAATTAGCTTTAGTGAGATTTTTTGAAAACTACGTCTGAGTAAAAAGTACCCGCCGCACACAAGAAGTGAGATTACAGATAAAAGTGGTAGATACATCCGATGTTCCGCTAATATCTGCCTATTTCCAGGCATCACTGAAGTAGGTGCAAGAATTGCAAAAAAGAACAGTGCAAGTAGACCAATCCAAGAGCGCTTAACTAAATAATATGCGCTAACAACAACCAAGCTCATTAGAAATAAAACATATGGAATAATAGTAACAAAGTGCTCAACCCACTGTACCCCATAGTCAAATACGAGATTTTTTGGCCAGAAAACTAACGCAAGATAATGCCACATCGCTTCAAACTGAGTCTTCCAATAGGTCCAGGGCGAAATATCAATACCAAATCCAGACGTACCACCTCTTGTTCCAGTACCCAGCGCAAGAAAAAGCAGCACGCAGGCACTTACAGTCAAAGCGAGATAGTAAAGAGATCGTTTCTTTAACGCATCCTTCAGCGATAACTCATTTATAATCCAATCATAAACTAAAATAATAAGTGGTGCAGAAATCATCACTTCCTTCGAAGCCATACCCGCTAAGCAAGCTGCAACAGATGAGATAATCCATCCTGCACTCTGTTTAGTTTCTGTACCGCGTATAAAGCAGTAAAGACTCGCCAGATAAAAAAGCCCCATCAGTGACTCTGCACGTTGAATAACATAGGTCACAGACTCTGTCTGTAGTGGATGCAGTGCCCACATAAGCGCTACAGAAAAACCAAGCCCTAGGGCTTCACTTGTATGCAAACCTAATCCCCTTAAACGCAGTAGAGTACGTCTCACAATACCCAAAACAAATAAGGATGCACTAGAATGTATAATTAGATTTAGCAGATGATAGCTCCACACTTCGGTTCCACTAATCGCATAATTAAGCGCTAGAGATAAATTCACTAAAGGCCTACCCTCAACGGTGATTCCTTTACCATGCGGAGGTGACAGTACCTGCCTAAAGTCTAAGAGACTGTGTATCGTAGGATTTTCTAGAATTGCCGGAATATCATCAAAAACAAAGGGTCCAAAATAACTGTTTTGATACACGCTAAAAATCGCGACTATAATACCTAGACTAGCCCAAAAGCTGCCATAAGATTTCCTTGTACTGTTTAGAGGCGATACCACGTGTTCGTAGCCTAAGGAACTCTCTAGGCATTGAGCAATCCCCAGCTTAGAAAAACCTCACTTTAAGTCTCACATACCGTAGTTTTGGTTTTGCCTATTCCTTTAAGCTGCCTGTTATCCTAAGACATGCGAATTCTGATAGCCTTTGATAAATTCAAAGACGCACTGAGTGCGCATGATGCGTGCCGTGCTGCTGCTGAAGCACTAAGCCATATCAACCCAGATTTTGAAATCGATCTATGTCCACTCGCTGATGGAGGAGATGGTTTTCAGGCAATCCTAACTGACTCTGTTCTAGGAGAACACATCACTTACTTAGTGGATGGACCTAGAGGAGGTCTAACGGAAGCTACCCTAGGTATTGTAAAATCAGCTTCCCTGTCAGATGCAACTCGTAGTCTTTTAAAACTTCAGAAAACTCCAGCATCTAATGAGTCTGTCATTGCTGTAATTGAGATGGCATCTGCGAGTGGACTTAGTCTTTTACCAGAAAACTTACGAGACCCCTGGCAAACAAGCTCTCAGGGAACAGGCCAACTCCTACTCATAGCTAAAGAGTTAAACGCTGAAGCAATTGTTCTAGGCGTTGGAGGTAGCGCTACGCATGACCTAGGCTTCGGCGCTTTATCGGCATTGGGACTTAATTTCTTAAGAGAAGACGGCTCACGTATTAATAACCCAATTCCTAAAGTCTGGAACCAGATTAGTACCATTACAGGTTCAGTACCTGAACTGCCCCCATTACGCATTGCCTGCGATGTCACCAATACACTGCTTGGTCCACGCGGAGCTGCCACAGTGTATGCACCGCAAAAAGGACTTCCCAAAGATGAAATCCAAAAACTGGAACTAGAAACATCCAAAGCAGCAAAACAGTTGTGCCGCGCGTTATCTCAAGACGAAAAGCTAGTAGCGGTTCCAGGATCAGGTGCAGCAGGAGGTATTTGCTTCGGACTTATGGCTGCTGCAAAAGCAGAACTAGTTCCTGGATTTAATCTCGTCTCAATGTGGCTAAATCTCGAAAAACGCATAAAGACTGCAGATATGATTATAACGGGTGAAGGAAGATTTGATCAGAGTTCTCTAGAAGGAAAAGGACCAGGCGCGATCCTTGAATTGGCTAAAGTAATGAATAAAAAAATTCATATTTTTGCAGGAGAAGTAAAGCCTACCCCAACAGACTTTATTCATCAAATAACTCAAGTTGGTTCGCCGCTAGCAGAGGCACTTAAAAATACAGAGACAAATCTTAAGCAAAGTATCGCACACGTATTCAAACATACTGTGTAGAAAAAATTAAGGATTCTGTTTCTTAAGTGCTGATCTAACTTCAATGAGATTGGCTTGGATGCTTACTTCACTAGGATTTTGCTTTAGTGCCTGCAAAAGCATCTGCTCAGATTCTTTCAATCTTCCTAGATTAAAATATAAAATACCAAGATTATTTACTGCATCTAAAAAATTAGGCTTAAGTAAAATGGCCCTTTGAAAGTGCTGTATAGCCTCTTGTTTTTTATCTAATTCTACAAATAAGTTACCAATATTATACTCAGCAGTGGGATAGTTTGGCTTTAGACTTATCGCTGATTCATAGGCCTGTACCGCCTCTTGCCTACGATTTAAAGCAACTAAGGAATTACCCATATTGTAATAAGCACTCGGCAAATCAGATTTAACTCGAAGTGCTTGTTTGTATGAATCAATTGCTAAGTCATGTTTATCAAGTGATGCATAGGCATTACCACGGTTATAATACGCTTCAGCGTAATCAGGTTTCTGTGCAACAGCTTGATTAAAATAGTTAATCCCAACTTCCGCATCATTACGTTTCACACATACGACTCCATAGCTATTAAGAGCATCAGGATAAGTCGGGAAAAGTCGTAACGCTTCTTGAATATGCACCAACGCCTGCGTGTCTTGATTGTGTCTTAAATATAGCAGGGCAACTTCTTCTTGGGCTAAGTAAAGTGATGGATTAATATTAATTGCTAGCATGTACTCCTTAAGCGCTTCTGAATCGTTTGCTTGTGCAACATATTCCTCAGCTAGCATGGTGTGCGCTAAGGCATTGAGTGGTTTTTTTGCAACAGTGTCCTGCCACATCCCAAGAGGTGACTGATACACCGCATTTCGCATATAGGTCAAAGCGCCGAAACTAATGCTAATTAACATTAGAAAAATAACAAGAAACTGAAACACCATATGTTGTTTCAAGTATTTTTTCCAAAGCAGATAGCAGATCCAAACAAGCAATGCCATCACTGCTGCAAGAGGCAGATACATACGGTGCTCCACAATCATTTGGCTAGTACCAGGTACAAGACTAGTCGGTGAAAGAATGCAAAAAAACCATGCACCTAAAAATCCTAGTTTTGGTTTGTATATATAAGCCCAGACAGAAGCTATAAGTAGCGGAACTAAAACGAGTGCCCAAGGTAACCACTGGCTTAACTCATTTGACGTAAAAGTTCCGTATTCAAACACAAGCGGATTTGGCCACAAAGAAAGCTTAAGGTAGCGAATAATCGCTTCACACTGTGTCTTGCCATACTGCATCCAAGGCACTCCTGTACCAAAACCAATTGTTCCCCCGCGATTACCACCACTTCTAATCACGAGCAAAACAAGTACACCCCAGCTTAATACTAAACCTAAATAGTAGTGAGTTCTTTTTGTTAACGCCTGCTTTAAATTTCCAGAAATAAAACTTCGGTCTAAGAAAAGAACAAGCAAGGGAGCACTTACCATGACCTCTTTTGTCGCCATGCCTAAAAAAGAAAACACAACTGAAAGACTTAACCATAAAGCAGAGTCCGTCTCTTTCTCTACAGCGCGAAGAAAACAATAAAAAGTCCCTAGAAAGAAAAAACCCATAAGCGACTCAGCACGCTGAATCACGTAGGTAACTGCCTCAGTTTGCAGAGGATGCACAGTCCAAAGAAGAGCAATTAAGAAACTAAGCCATAGCACTTCATTATCAGTAAGTAAAAATCCTAAAGCTATTCGTTTTAGAACTCTTCGAGCTATTCCAAATAAAAAAAGCCCGCTTAAAATATGTACAAAAATATTAACACAGTGATAGCTCCACACCTCAGTTCCACTAATCGCATAATTAAGTGCCAAGGATAAATTAAGAATCGGTCTACTCTGTACCGTGACATGAGCACGTGTAGAAAAAATATCCCCTAGTGCTGCTAGATGCCTAATTGTCGGATTGCCTGCAATCGAAGAGGCGTCATCGAGTAAAAATACTCCGTGAATACTATTCGCGTAGGCTAAAACCCCAGCTAGTACGGTAAGTAAAGCAAGCACCCAAGGCCTAAAAAAACCCTCGGCTAAATTAGAATTAGCGGAGGGTTTAAACGACATACCTACTAAATACTAAATTTTAGAATTTAGATCCATCTTTCTTTGTACCACAAAGGCTGACTTCAATGCCTAGTTCAGCAGCAAGTGCTGCTTTAGTGTAAAGAGCCATGTCGGCATCCTGGGAAGATTCAGCATAGGCAACTTGGATGTGGTTAGCTTTGTGACGAGCCATCATTTGATCACGGGATACACCATATGTCACTGCATGCATAATTGGCCACTGCACAGTCGTTTCTTTCCAACGACGATCTGTTTCTTGCTTAGGTAGCGTTATGACTTTAGCACGGCCTAGATCCATCTTAAGGCGTCCGTTTTCAATAAAAACACGGCTCCAGACGATTTCACCTGGCTTTGCTATACCACGCACAGTTCCTCCGCCTAATTTAAAATACATGGGTGGCTGTCTCAGTGAATCTGTTCCCTTGTAACCACCAATGTGATGCGCAGGAGGAGCACTGCCGGAAATTAAAAATACCCATACATATTCATCGGTAGTACCACTCTTATCCCAATCACCCCACCTTAAATCGTGGAGTGTATTTTCGACAGGTTGCCCTAAGGCAGTGTGCACACGCTGAGTAAGCAGTCCATCAAGGCCAGCACACTCATCCACTTCGTTAAAATGAGTTAATGGCTCACCTTTTTTAATTACCTTGCCCAAGGCATTTTTTACGGGAGGTCTGTCGGAATTATTTAAAATACCTTCTACAAGATCAGATGCAGGCAATAAATCTTTTAGCCCTTGTTGATACTGTATACCAATAGTATCACAGCCGAAAGTATCTGCAATGCGCAGCGCAGCAACGTAAGTCTTACACTGCAAGAGTACCTGTTTGAGCGTTAATTCTGTAGCTTCATTTTTTCCAAAATGGAAAGTCATGCCTTTAGTAACGAGCCATTTATAAACAGCTTTTGCTTCCTTATCACTAACCTGAGTCGACTCATAATAGAGAGCAGACTGTGATAAACGCTCTTTATATACACCAGTCTGGAAAAGTAGCTCATCAGGAATGATGGCATTATACATACCCATACAGCCTTCATCAAAAATACCCATGATGGCTTTACTCTTCTTTAAGACATGGGCTAAAGCGCTAGCGACACGTTTAGCATTCTGAGGTACACTTGCTTTACCCAGTGCTTTTACGTGAGCTGTTTTATGCTTAACTGAACCTGTCTTAAGCCAGGTCTTTAAACCTGCTACAAAAGCCTCATCGGTAAAATCTTCACTCCATAGCGTGGAATACTTCACTCCAGCCTTTGTTAACGAGCCGTTCAAATTAAGCATACCCACTAAGCCAGGCCAAGTACCGCTCCAATTTGCTACAGTAAGAATTGGTCCACGGTGCGAGATTAGCCCATGTAAAACGTGATGGGAATACTGCCATACAGCTTCCGCTACAATAAGTGGCGCATCAGGATTAATACGACTAAACACGTCCATACCCTCTTTTTGGGAACTAATGAAGCCGTGCTTTACCTTAGCATTATAGCCATGAGCTCTCACAAGCTTAGAACCAAGCTGAGCAAGTGCCTTAGCTAAGGCTGCCTCCATTTGTTTTTGGGCCGGCCAGCACACTTCATTGGCTGAATGACGGAGATCACCGTTAGCAACAAGTTGGATTATTTTACCTGATTTACGCATAAAAAATTATTTTAGAAATAACTGAGCTTTCAGATGATGAACACCCTCTGTATCCATCGCAGCTGACACAGCTTTGTTAAGTAACGCTTCAGACGCCACATGGCCTTTTAAAGTTACATCACTATGATCAACCTCAATTTGTATATCGGCTGCAGATAAATCATGGTCTAAAAGAAATTTGCCTTTGATTACAGCAAGGATTCGAGCATCCGTTAATCCCACTCCAGCACTTGCTGCCTTATCTCTGACAACTTCACCTGTTTTAACTAAATCCACCCTGACTTCATCAGCACTTACATGCATTTTCTTCATCTGCTCAATAAGCACTTCTTTAGGCTTATTCTCGTTTTGGTCATACAAGTGCATACAATAACCACCTAGGGTAATTCCAAGGACTAAAATAAACAGAGATTTCATGTGTTATAAGGTTTTATGCTATACAAACTGAGCATTTCACGAGGATCGATTAAAAAATACGTTTCTTGAACCTAAGCTCAACATAGTTTAGTTCTTTTCCTTAACTCGTATGACAAAACCTACTGCACTTGTCACAGGCGCCTCCCGAGGCATTGGTCGGGGCATTGCTTTAGAGCTCTCCAAAGCAGGCTACCGTGTAGCCATTAACTACGCTTCCAATGAAGTAGCGGCTCAAGAAGTCCTTACCCTTATCACCCAAAGCGGTGGTGAAGGCTTCATTGTTAAAGCGGATATCGCGAAAGCTTCAGAAAGACAATCTCTCGTGCAAGAAGTCCTCGCCCAGTTTGGCCGCTTAGATCTTCTAGTTAATAATGCGGGTGTTGCACCTACAGTAAGAGCTGACCTTCTAGATGCGACAGAGGAAAGCTTTGACCGTTTAGTGAGTATTAATCTCAAAGGGCCTTACTTACTGACTCAGCAAATTGCTAAGCAGATGCTTAAACAAAATAAAGGGCTATCAGGACAACGGGGCCTCATTGTTAATATTACATCAATTTCAGCATACACAGCATCCATAAACCGCGGCGATTATTGCATGGTGAAAGCTGGCTTATCGATGATGACTAAACTCTTTGCAGACCGTTTAGCAGAAGACGCTATTAATGTTTTTGAAATTAGACCCGGTATTATTGCAACAGACATGACAGGTGCCGTTAAAGCAAAGTACGACAAACTGATTTTAGAAGATGGCATTACCCCAATTAAACGCTGGGGCACTCCCGATGATGTCGGCCTTGCTGTGCGAGCAATCGCAGAAAATAGATTCCCTTTTTCAACTGGCGCAATCCTTGATGTGGATGGGGGCTTCCATATCCGTAAGCTTTAATTTTTAATTTTACCATGCTTTGCACCTGCCAGCCGGGTTTCGAATCGTTACTTGGCCTCGAGATGGGAGCCTTAGGCTTTGCCACACAAGAAATAGGACCAGGTTGGGTACTATCGAATGCACCTACACCTACGCCAATGCCTGAGGTTGCATTTGCTTATTTAATTTTTAATTCACCGGTAGAGATTCAGGCTGATTCAGTAAACGCGCTTGCTCAGAAAGTGCTCGATTACTTTATGAAAGCATTAGGTCCTACACGTATTGATGAAGCGTGGCCTTGCGTATGGCAATTTGAAGCAGAACTTGTTGGTCTAGGACGCCGCGTAAGTGCCGTAGAAGCAGCATTCCTAGAAATGCTAAAAAAACGCATGTCTCGTTTAGCAAAGCTAGCGGTCAATGCTACACCAAGAGAATCTGGAGATGTGAAAGGCCTATTTGTTCGATTTGTAGATTTTGGCCGTGCCTACGTTTCATTCGAAGCTTTTTCTAATGGGCAAAAGCGTATGGCAGATGATGACTACGCTCCTTCCCGCTCTTATTTAAAAGTAGAAGAAGCATATGTTGTCTTAGGTATTGATCCTAAAGAAAACGAAACAGTCGTTGATCTTGGTGCTGCTCCAGGCGGATGGAGCTACAGTGCTGCGCGCCATGGAGCTAAGGTGATCGCTGTAGATAACGGTCCTCTTAAAGCGGGTGCTCTTAATAACGATTTAATTGAACATGTCCTAGCAGATGCATTTGGCTATTGTCCTCCGGACAACGCACAAGTGGATTGGCTTTTTTGCGATTTAGTAGAAGACCCAAACCACGTACTGGATAATCTTATTACGCCTTGGCTAACCAAGGGCTGGTGTAAGCGCTTCGTCATCAATTTCAAATTTGGTCGTGCTGATCCAATTGCTCTTCTAAAACAATTAAGATCACCTACCTCACCTTTTGTAACACACGCAAAGTATTTTAAAATCCGCCATCTATTCCATGACCGTGAAGAATTCACCGTTGTTGGATCAACTGTTTAACCTTCATTCTTCATGGAAACTCCTCGCTACAGTCGCGAAATACGCGAACCCGCATCAGAACCTATACAGTCTCGTCCAAACGAGCTTAGACTGTGTGGAGTATCCGCGGTGCGTGCTCGTTTCCAAAAAGATCCCGACTCATTTAGACGTCTGTATTTTGATTACGAAACAGGACGTAAATTAGGGATCATGAGCAAGGCCTTAGCTGCAGGTCGAAAGATTTACCGCTGTGTAGAAACTGAAGAATTAGAAAAATTATCTGGTACGGTCCATCACGGCGGTGTTGTTGCAGTTGTTGCTCCACCTCCACTCGAAGGCGTAGAAGCAGCAGATACGATTAAATGGGCAAAACGTTTAGACCCAATTCTGGTTCTCGATTCAATTGGTAACGCTCATAATCTAGGAGCGATTGCAAGAACAGCCGCCTTCTTTGGCGTACCTCGTATTGTCATTCCTGATCATCCTGGTGCGGCTAAACCTAATGACGCTGCATACCGTGTCGCTGAGGGCGGACTTGAGCATGTTGAAGTGCGTATGGTTAGTTCGCTTCCGGGTTTCCTACTTGGTCTTAAAGAAGCTGGTTATACTGTTATTGGAACTTCCGTTAAAAAAGAAGCTGGTAAAGCACCCCAGACACTAGAGCGTATTTCTGAGAAAACTTTAGGTAAAGCAGTGGCTCTTATTCTAGGAAATGAAGAACGTGGACTAGCACCTGATGTTGCTGCTGCGTGTAGCGATCTTGTGATGATTCCAGGTCAAGGCACCGTAGAATCACTCAATGTATCTGCAGCTGCCGCAGTACTTATTTGGGAATTAATGGGAAGCCGCGCTAGCAGCAGAAGAAGGTAAAGCAGCGGGCATAAATCTCATATTATAAAGTAAATTTTTTCCAAAAAAACAGGCATTGAAGTGAAATTTTAAAATAGCATTCTCCAATCTGCCACAATCGTTTGACGGACTTTAAAAATTACGTTCACAACGTCCTATTTATGACGGCGTAAGCTATGATAATACCGTTCTTGTGATTAATTGCCTTGCTGGTCAAAAACTAAACAAGGATCACGATGATTATTTACTTTTGCTCTCAGGTTTAGTCCAAAGATACGAAACTGACACTCTAACACAAAGGCCTAAAATTTCAGGCCTATAGATGCTCAAGTATATACGTAATGAGAATGAGCTCACAAAAGACAACCTAGCAAAGACCTAAGACGTAGATAGATCTCAAACATACCGCATTATAAGCGGGTCCGAAGCCTAACGACTACACACATCAAATTACTCAATGAGCAATTTGATGTAAGTGCAGATTTATTCGTTTAAAATTTGGTCTTAGCCAAATCAGTTCGCTTTAGGTGTAACCTGCTTTGCAAAAATTACGTACATCAAAGCATCCTTGATTGTTGGATCTTCAACATTCGAACCAAAGGTAATCGTTTCATCCTGAGTCGCCTTACGACGGAATAGCGTTAAGCTTTGACCCTTAAGTGTAATCTTATCTTTAGATGCTTTAAATTGGCTTGTTAGCCAATTTGGCCTTGGCAAACGATCATCATGAGCAACCCACAACGTCGTTCCTGCAGGAACACCCACAACAACAAAATCAAGTGCACTGTAGTGTGAATCAGCATCACCTGCTTGTACCCAGTCAGCTCCAAGAAGTGACTTAGGTAAGTCACTAAACGCGTAATCGCGATCAACGTAAGCATTACGTTCATTAGCTACTTTTGTTTCAACATGCGCAATTGATGTAGGTCCTGAATAAGAGAATGCCTTAATATACTTTCCAGGTTGAACCACTGCAGGTGTACTAGCCGTTGTATTTTTACCTACAATTTGCTCATAGCTTTCTTGTGCAGGAAAAGTTGGATGCACATTAGGCAATTTAGCTTTAATCGTTGCAGGCAGTACAGCAGACATACCGCCAAAGACCTGTGCAGGTAAGCTATGGAGTATAATTTCTGCAGATTTCAATCCTGCTGACTGTGCTTTAACAGTGATTTCCCCTACTTCTAAAGTAGACCGAAGTGCTACACGGTTAACACCAGCCTCGAGATCAAGATAGGTATTATTAATTGAACCTGGTTTTGCACTATTCCAGCCACCACGCCAAATAACAGGTCCTTTATAGGTAAAATCAACACGTTGTTGAAACGTTGGGCAGCGTGTTCCTTTAGCGTCAACTGCTTCAACATCGATTAAGAATACATCTGAACCATCAGCCTTAAATCCTGCAGGTCCCATAATTCCCCTCATGCGAAGGCCAACAGCAGGCCCTGCCGTACGAATTACAAAAGGAGCACCCCAAGCATTTCCCTTATACGTTGCTACTGCCCTAATTTCTCCTGGTTCAAAGGAAACATTTGCAAAGGTAAATAAAAACCGATCAGAAACTTTACCATGTCCAAGAGAGTGGCCATTTACAAATAGTTGTACATCATCTCCATTGGAGGCGACGTAGACAGTTTTCTTTGTGCCTTCAGGATAGTTCCAGTGCCCAATGATGTGTGTTTGTGGCGTTGAATTAAACATTACTTTCGTTACGTAGTAGGCTTCCTTAGGAAGGCGAACACCGTCGACTTCACCGCTATTACGCGCTGTTTCTAAATCAACACGGCCACCGCTAGTTGAGTCAGAGAAAATCCAATTACCACCACCGGAATTATTCGGTGCTCCTAATTTGCGCACATATTGAGCCACTTGATGTACAGCAAAGTCTTCCGAATCAAAAGGCTGATAGGCCTGCTGTTTAGCACCAGGATAACCAAATGTAGGTGGTGTTTTATTATCCCAAATACGACGAGGCGATTCCTCACGGTCGTACTCACCTTCAACAACAGGGAGCGATGCAATCTCACGACCTCCTTCAGTACCAATACCTACATCCATATATTTAGCATCCGTTTGATCTGCTCTACGGTAGGACTCGGCACGTCCTCCATGTGGATCATATGTTTGGAAAATCTTACGCATTTCAATAGCGTGAGCTTTGCTTACTTTTTGATTACCGGCTTCCCAAATAAGAATCGAAGGATGATTGCGGTAATAAATAATTAAATCTCTAAAAGCTTGGGTTCTAATTTTCCATGCAGCACCAACTGTGTCGGCTTCTCCGTCAACACCAGGCTGATCAGTAATAAGTCCGAATTGATCAGCAGTAGTGATCATAATAGGTGCACCTGAAGCATGCCCCCAACGCATAAAGTTACTGCCAGCCTGCTTCATTAAAAGCATGGTATACTCGTGCAGCCAATCAGGCTGCGCTGTTCCTAATCCAGGCCACTCATCAGTCGGGCGCTGGCCCCAGCCATGAAGTTTAACATGATGGCCGTTGATGAAAAATCCGTAGTCAGTCGTAAACACTGCGTTACGTATACCATATGGGATAGTCACGGAATCGACTACTTGGCCCGAGACATTCACCTGGCAAACGACACTATATAAGTAGGGATAACTAGGCTCCCATAGCTGAGGCTTATCAATAACACCTGTAAGAAGTACTTTAGCTTTTGCTCCAGCAGCGACTGCCTGTGTTTGGTGAAGTACTAAAACTGCTTTACCTGAGGTATCCTTAACGGAAACAGTGATTTCTGCGTTGGCTGCTTCTAGTCTGCTATTTTCTACAGGAATTTCTGCAGAAAATTGCGCTGACTGATCTGTAATATGTTCAGCATATACATAAGGTCCCTCTGTCTGTAAGAAATCGTAGAGCGGTAATGAGATATGTAAGGGATCAGTTACATGTAAAAACACATTACGGTAGATCCCACCATGTGTGGGGTGCCACCTCGAGTGATTCCAAGGAATTTGATTAGGCTGAATTTTATCTTCGTCTTCAGGAATGAGTGCGTTCACCTGCGCTTCGATCTTAGCTAGGTTTTGTTCCTCTTTTACTGGATCGATCAAAAACCGATTATCACACATGACAGCCAGCACATTGGCTTTATCGTCTTTATTGAGGTAAGGGGTTAAATCAAAGCCAAATGGTACAAAGCCATTTTTACATACACCTAAGTAATTTCCGTTTAAGTAGACTTCGCCAAATTGACGTACTCCTTCAAATTCTACGTACACTTTCTTACCCTTAAGTGATGGAGGTAGAGTAAACGTCTTACGGTACCAGGTGCGACCACCCCACATTGCATTCTCACCGGACATATCGGAGTGACCTTGATGGTAGAAGGTATCCACATCGTTGTAGGTATGAGGTGCTGATACAGTCGTCCAAGCACTGTCATTATAAGTAACTGCAGCTGCTGCGACACCCGGATCCTGTTTTATGAATTTCCAGTCTGGGTTAAAATTGAGGATAACTCGGTCACTTCCGAAACTGAGTAAAGCCTTTGATAATAAAAGACTTATGAATAATTTCTTTAAGACATCCTTAGAGAAAAATCCCTGACAGGGGTTATGAGACAACATGGCAATAATTTATATATATTAATATGCCGCTCCAGCAAATTCGTTGCAAAAAACAAACGTACGATAACTTCAGAATTGCCTCTCACATGGACGCATCATTTCATCAGGTTCCTCTATAATATCCCTAAATAATGAAACTGCACATCTCTGCACTGCTCCTTCTTTTAGGCATCGCTATTGCGATTCCTGTAACCCAAGCAGAGGAGGCAGCGCCTGCTGCTTCTGCTGCAAAAAAAGCTAAAACAGATCTCGAAAAAGCGATGTCCACAATTGGACGCGCTAATCGCCAATTAAAGAAACAAATCAAAGACGCATCAAAGAATGAGTCTTCTTTAGAATTAGTTGCCAAACTGCGCGAAGGTGCAGAAGCATCTTTGAAACTAATCCCCGCTAAAGCACAAGATTTGCCAGCTGATGAACGCGACGCTTTTACATCCAAGTATAAAGCTTCAATGAAAGACTTTCTTGCTGGCGTTTCAAAACTAGAAGCAGACTTAAAGGCAAACGACAATGCCGCAGCTGATGCCGACTTAAAGAATCTTAATTCACAAGAAAAAGACGGTCACAAGGCATACCGCCGTCCTGAAAAAGAATAAGACTACCTTTTCGCTTAACCAAAGACGCTCCTTAAACAGGGCGTCTTTTTTTTGCTCATAATTATTATTCTTTGCCAGCAGCGGCCAAACTATCAAGCACTTCTGAATTTCGTAATGATTCCTTAAGACTAAATAAAGGAACTGTGTTAGAACGAATACAGGAAGCAAAATCCTCAACCTCGCGGCAGTAGCGGTCACTTTCAGGTACACGCACGAGCGTTTTATTTTCACCAATGGTCAATGTCATTGGGTCTGGTGAATCAAAAAAAGTTTCTGGGATTTCAAGAGACCCAAGAGTTCCTATGATTTCAGAGAAGACTCTTTTTTGTGCGTTAAAGCCAGAATTCAGTGAAGCAACTAAACCAGAACTGTACTTAAGTGTTCCTGAAAAAAGCATATCCACTCCACCCTGCTTAACAAAGGAAGCTGTTACAAAAATCGGCTTTGCTCCACCAGGAGCTGCTTGCTCTACGTAATCTGCAACCATACCAGCAAAGTTAATTGGGTAGCACCCTACATCATATAAAGAGCCGCCGCCTAACTCTGGCTTCAATTTAATGGATAATGGATTAGCTAAAAGAAATCTAAAACTAGACCCAATAAATTTAATTTCACCTAGCACCCCAGTGCGCAAAATTTCCATTACCATCTTTGTGCGCTCGGTATAGCGGTACATGAAAGCTTCCATTAATAAAACTTTATTAGCTGCACAAAATTCAATCATCTCTGAGCATTCAGCTGAATTTAGCGCAAGAGGCTTCTCACATAAAATATGCTTACCCGCTTTAGCCGCTTTAAGCACCCACTGCTTATGCATCGCATTAGGCAGTGGGATATAAACAGCCTCAACATGAGGATCATTTAAGATAGCATCATATCCGACATAGGTTTTAACGTCGCCAAACTTGTTTTGGCACTCCTGTAATTTAGACGCATCTCTGGAGGCTATCGCATAAAACTCTGAATTAACTGAGCGCCTCATTGCTGGGATGAGCGACTCGCGCGCAATCTTCGCATAGCCTAAAACACCCCAACGCACTCTGTTATGAGACGAAGTCATAGTATAAATAAAACCTGATTTAAATCGCTTGTCAGTTGCATTCTATACACGCACTTCAAAATTACTGATACTTAGGCTATTCTAAGTTATAGCCTTAGGCTTGTGCACTTTCGCACAAAGTATTGAGATAATCTAATATAGCCTCAGGCAAAGAACCAATATCTCGCATACAGGCGAGCATTACGCGTGTTTCTGGTTTAATCATAGTGCGGTAGTAATGTCTTAAAGTCTCAATTACTTCATTATCAGCTAATGATGAATCAGGCTCTGGTGCAGGATCACTCAGTGCATAATCAAACGAATGCGCCGCCTCATCATTAGAGTAATTAGTATTAATCGATACAGCGATAGGGACTTGTTGACTGTTGATCACGGTATCAACTCCCACCCGTAACTCTTTAGCCAGATCCTCAACACTAAGAGGCGGAAGTCCATTTGCCTCACGTTCAGCCTGGATACGCTCAGTTTTGGATTTAATCCTCTGTTGATTGATTGGAAAGGTTACAACCGACTGAAGCTTTTGCCTACCACGAGTAATTTGAAACTTAATCCAATAATTAGCAAAATAACCAAATCTTACAGCTTTTACGGTAGGTACATAGCGATCCACAGCATCGAGTAGACCTTTTCTTGCGTCACTGCAGCGCTCATCATAGGTGCCACCGCTTTCGTGTTTGGCGACACTAAATGCCAGACCCAAATTAGCATCTAAAAGACTATTACGATAATCGATGATGCGTGTTGTACATTCCTCTAGTCTCTTGGTCTTTGTGGTACTTTTAGCACATGCAATACTTGCAATTTCAATATAGCTACCAACAGGAATAGATTTCAAAAGCCATGTAGCTAGAATCTTCTTAAATGACTTACCCATCTTAGATGCATTTAAAAGCTGGGATAATTTCCTTCTGCGCGAGTAATTCAAGCGAGATACCCTCCAGTTAAGCGACTTATCACCCTTTTGTATACCCTTTACACCCATTCTGGGCATAGCCTCTAGCCACTGCTTAATTGCATGGGGCTGATCCGATAGCAGATCAGTCATAGAACACTGAAGTATGAAGAACTCATGAAACCGTCTTGCATTTTGAGTATATAACGGAGGATTTTTCATCACGATAATATAGCACGTTCCAACTGTACCCCCTTTACGAACGCAAACTAAGTCATAAATGTTTATAAATATACGTCTATGTCGTGTGTTTTAAAATACACATACAGTAATCAATGCGAGGTAGTCTAAGCACTTGCTTTAATAGGTGTGTGAATACATCTCAAATCAAGGTGCAACGCCTAGCTTTACTCACTCTAGCGCTACTATCACCTCAGGTACGTGCTAATATCAGTGCGCCTGCAAATGAATCAAACAAGCAAGCTAGTGTTGCGCTATGGTCAAATGCAAATCCTACAGCCCTAGAGCAAGATGCTCTCGAGCACATCAATCGTCTACGTCACAATCCTGTTACTGAATTAACACGGATTTTTGCCCGTTATTCTTTAGATCCCAAAATTACTGCGCTACTTAAGCCCTATCAACAGCGTGGCTTAAGTGGCCAACTCGAATCACTCGATATCACAGCAGCCAGACTCCTTGCCACAATTTCAGCGGAATATGATTCGCGTAAAAAAGTACTCTTAATGAGTGCAGCGCCACTATGCTTATACCCTCTTTTCAAGCAGCGTGCTACAAATCTAAGAGAGGTGTTTTACTCCTACGAGGTAGCTAGTAAAGTAGCGAATTCGAGCGCTATATTTAATCCTATCTATCCAGGTACTCAACAACCTCCCACCTATTTATTTAGCCCTATCATTCTCTTTAGTAATACCTATAGCGATATGCCACTGTCATCATGGAGTGGTCCTAACGCTACTAACGGCATAGTGACTTTCGGACCGTATGGTGGTAATGAAACCATGGTTACATGGACTGATTTATCAACAGAAGGAGGCATTGATCTAGACGCTTGGTGTGCTTTTTTATTTTTAAGCCAAGATTATCCAGCATTATTTGCACAGGGACCATACACCCCCAGTTTAGCACTAGGAAATGGACGCTTAGCGGGAGTTGATATTTCGAATCGAACAGGAAGTCCTGGTAATGGGGATTTAATTCTCACTATAGATATCGGAGATCCCCAGGCTTTTACCTCGGGTAGTGATTTACCATACGGCCCAGTAGATACCGTTTTTATTACAGGAGTTGTCTATAATGACTTAAATGTTAACGGGGTATATGACTCAGGTGAGGGCGTCGCTAATGTTAATGTTTCAACTCCAACTAGTCCCTACCAGGCAGTCACTTCTATATCC
Source organism: uncultured Opitutia bacterium (assembly GCA_903834135.1). Lineage (GTDB taxonomy): Bacteria > Verrucomicrobiota > Verrucomicrobiia > Opitutales > Opitutaceae > Palsa-1447. The sequence continues at coordinate 90,740 of CAILHZ010000016.1, forward strand.
GGCGGTTACTGTATTCCCGTAGCACGCAATACAGGGCAAGTGCTTATTACAATTCAAAGTGCGTATGGAAATCAGAGCCAAAGCGTAAGTGTGGGTGAGGATAATACAAAAGCAGATTTCTTAATTTATAATCCTTTAAATAATTCACCTCTCACAAATCTATCTGCACGATCATTTGTAGGTGGCCCTAATAATCCATTGATAGCTGGGTTTGTTATAGCAGGTAACCAAAACAGTTCAGTCTTGATTAGAGGTGTTGGGCCAACACTTTCGCAATTTGGTGTTACCGATGCCTTACCAAGCCCCAAACTTATTATTTACAATTCCCAAGGTCAGACAATTGCTCAAAATTCGGGCTGGTTTACTAACTTAAACGCAAATCAGCTTTCTAGTGTTTTTGCAGAAGTAGGTGCATTCTCTTTACCCAATTCGAGTGCAGACTGTGCACTACTGCTTAACTTGATTCCAGGGTGTTATACAGCACAAGTGGTGAGCACGAATACATCTACAGGACAAGCAATGATTGAAATTTATCACGTGCCATCAACGTGAATAAAAATTTCGAGCACCTGCTCAAGCTTTTGAGCCAATGCATTTATTTTAGTTTGATTAGTTTAACATGTCAGGCTCAGGATTTTATGCCGAGCTTAAGCAATGCTCCTGACACAGGTAAGCCCTATGCAATTTTACCAGCATCAGCCATAAGTGAGCAGTTCTACGGCATTAGCCATGCTGAAAGTTCACTCAGCCTTACTCCTGTATCTTTAAATTCAGGGGCTGCTGACATCATTTTAAGCGTGAATATCAATCCTTGGATTTCACGAAGTTCAGAAGGCATATTCTTTGCGGAATATTGGGTCGAAAAAATTGATCCCTCTACAAATGCAGTATCTGTTGCAAGCTATAGCGGTGTTATCGCAATCAATGTAAATAGTGGCACTTCAGCAAGCGCTTCCTGGAATTGGAGTACTGAGCTAAACGCCGTGCAGTACGGCACCACATTCCGAGTCTTCGGATATTGCTATATGTACAACCAAGGAGGCGGGCAGCAGGGAGAATTTGCACTGTTTTCTTCATTTGGATCAGCACGCGTTTCCTTTCCAAAGCAAATGCCGATGCCTACATCTTCCTCAGCAACAATTGTTTTTGGTCAGACATTCACACCCAGTATTAATTCAGACATGGGTCCATATGGTCTAGTTTACCAAATTACAGGGCAAACTCCGTTACTAGACGCAAATAATGCGTGGAATCCTCCCACCGCTGGCACCTACACTTTTACAGTAGGTCAATTAAGTGACGCTTCATATTACGGAAATACAAACGATCCTATCTGGGGTAATCTTGAACTAAATTCTACCCCTTACACTCTCAAAGTCACATCACTTACTACACCCAGTATAAATTCATTTAACGATTCTATAATAGTGGGCACCCCTTGGAGCCCTACCTATACAACTACAAGTCCTGATGCTGGACCAGCTGTATTTTGTGTCGTTGGAGAAACAAACTTTGGAACTTCCGGAATACCCACTCAATCATGGACACCCAAAACAGCCGGCAATTACACCTTCTATGTAGGCCAACAAATTCTTAATTCTAATTATCAGTCTAGTATTAGTGACCCGATACTTGGCGCTATGGTATTAAATTTTACTCCATACACAGTTACCGTATTACGAAATTCACAATCAGTCTTATCCACAAATGCTACAGTTACGTTAGGTAATGCCTTCACTCCAACTTTTATCACTAATTCTGCTTCTGGTTCAGATTTATTTCAGTTTTGTATCATTAATCATACAAATTACGACGGTGGTGGATCACAAAATCAAGGCACATTAGATCCCAGCCAAAACAACACATGGGTCCCTAGCTGGACTGCTTCTGAGCCAGGAGTATATTATTTTACAGTAGCAGAAAACGGAAACGATCAGTTTAGCCCATATAATCCGGGTACTGAATATACCTTAACTGTAAATGCACCGCCAAAACCTGCGCCAGTAGAACCGGTTGTAATACCACAAATACCAGTATCACCGGTTGTAATCACGCCAGTAATATCCCAACCCATCACACCTGTGATATTCACACCAGAACCTGTGCCAGCAGTAACAGTAACACAAGTAATTGCACCGCCAGTAATATCCCAACCCACCACACCTGTTACAATTACTCCAACACCTACAACAGTCATTACTCAGGAGATCCCATTTGAACCAGAAGTTGTCACTGCTGTTACTTACACTACACCAGTGACTCCAACGACACCTATTGCACTAGTCAGTACGCCACCTGTTGTTTTGAAATACGATATTACACGCATTCGCTTCAATTTACCCGGGCATGACGCCTTTATTACTGCACCTGGAAAAATGGGCCACATCTCATATATTTGGACTGACCCAAGCCTTCTGAGTATCAAACCTTGGCAAGTTTTCTCAAATCCAACCCAACTTGAATGGACCATAAGCAACTTTAAGCTACCTGAAGCTCCTTTGGCTAAAATTTCAAACCACTAAAGAAACACGCTCGAAATTAGTGAATGACTCGGTCATGACTAAGGTGAACCATGAGTGCTCTTCCTATTCTTAGCGTTAGCGAACTCACCAAAACCTATCCTACTACATCGGGTCCCTTAACAGTGCTTCACACGGTAAGTTTCGACCTTGAAGCAGGTACTAGCCTAGCGATCGTTGGCCCCAGCGGAAGCGGCAAAACAACACTCCTAGGGCTATGTGCTGGCTTAGATTATCCTTCGAGTGGCTCAGTCTGTCTCGCTGGCTCAAAATTAGAACAATTAGATGAAGACGGAAGAGCGCGTGTAAGAAATCTGAACGTAGGCTTTGTTTTTCAGAATTTTCAACTCATCCCAACTCTGAGTGCACGAGAAAATATACTTATTCCCTTAGAATTAAGAGAAGAATCAAATGAAGTTAGAGCGGGCTACGAAGTACTCGCAGATGAACTCCTTGAGCGCGTGGGCTTGAGTGCACGCGCAAACCACTACCCTATTCAACTTTCGGGAGGCGAACAACAGCGTGTCGCACTGGCACGTGCTTTTATCAATAATCCTAAAATATTATTCTGCGACGAACCTACTGGGAATTTAGATTCTGAGAATGCAACCGCTATGATCGATTTGATCTTTGGCCTTAATTTAGAAAAGCAAACCACTTTAGTTCTAGTGACACATGACAGCGATCTGGCAAAAAGGTGTAAGCGTATTTTGCGTTTTCGCAGTGGAAAAATAATTAGCGATTCAAATCACTTAGCCTAGTACGTTTATACGTTTGCAAGGGACTTTATTATAGCTCAAGTCCTTTCAGCGATGCGCTTAAACTCATCTCTTCTGATACCACTATTTGTAAGTGCCTTATTGGCACTTAAATTTAATACACCCACCTACGGCCAGGGTGCATCGTCTGATCATACACCGTATTTGATCTCAAGAACCTCGGAGGATCCAGCAACGCTTATTCACCAAGCAAATAAAGTTTTAAAAACACCAATCACTACACTTCTTGATAGAAAAGGAAGTGCTCCCTCAGGAAATCCTCACGATTATTTTAGTTTCGCTCGCTACTGGTGGCCAGATCCCTCTTCTTCCAATGGCCTACCCTACATCCAGCATGATGGTCACGTTAATCAGCACCAAGTAGATCAAGGCGATGGTCAACGTTTAGGCCATATGATCTCTTCTGTTGAGACACTTTCCCTAGCTTGGTATTCCACCCATAACCCAGAGTATTCCAATCAAGCAGGCAACTGGCTACGCGCTTGGTTTGTAAATCCAAGCACTAGTATGACACCTAATCTTGAATACTCTCAAATTCACTTAGGTAGGAATAAAAATCACGGTAATAATGCGGGTGTACTAGATGGAAGAGGTTTATCTAAATTAGTAGACGCTTTACGCATCCTTAAAGACTCGAATGCACTGACTCAAGAAGAGGATAAAGTAATCACAACTTGGTTTAAATCATATTACACGTGGCTTATGCATTCGAAGTTAGGCAAGGGTGAGCATGCAGCGACCAACAACCACGGAAGCTGGTTCCTAGTACAAGCTATCTCCATTGCTCGCTACATAGGCGACGATGCAGGTGCACTTAATCTGGCCTTAGAAGATAAGAAACGTATCGAAAATCAAATCGAGCCTGATGGCAGACAACCACTTGAATTGCGCCGCACAGACGGCTTAAGCTACAGTATATTTAATCTACAGGCTCAACTTTATGTTGCTCAACTGAGTTTACCCTTAGGAGTCGATCTATGGCACTACACTTCACCTCGAGGTGGCAGCTTAACTAAAGCTATTGAATTTTTAAAACCTTACAACGATGACCCAAGTAAATGGAAAACAAACCAACTCAAAGGTATGCATCAAGGTTTTCTGGACGATATAGTCAAACAAGCTGCAGCTTTTGATAAAAAGCAGCCTACTTAATCTGCACCGTGGCCTTATCCTGCACACTCGCTTTAAAGATAATACCTAACGCCTCACGCTCTCAAATCGTAGGCTGGATGGGGACATCACTTAAAGTGAAAGTAAGTGCACCTGCACTTGAGGGAAAAGCTAATGACAGTATCTGCAAATATTTAGCCGAACAACTGGGTCTTCACAGAAATGCTGTTATTTTAGCCCAGGGCAATAAATCTAGCCTCAAGGTCGTTCGCATTTCTGGACTTGATGCAACTACGGTTAAATCAAGAGTAAATTTAATTTTAGCCAAATCAGATTAGAATTATTACAGTACTTGATACTAACTTATCTGAGCTGTCTTCTAATCAGACCAATTAATACACCTTGGGCTTCAAGCGTTTCTTCAGGAATGAAATCTTTATATTTTTTATTTGCGGCACGTAATGCAGCACGTCCCCTGACTTGTACTAACTGTTTTAGAGTTGTTGTTGTTCCATCTACAAGAGCTGCAATAATGTCACCCATCTGAGGTTCTCTCCTTACTAAGATAGCGAGATCGCCATCTAGAATATGTGCATCAATCATTGAATCTCCGCTAACGCGCAGTCCCCACATCTGGTTAGCTTTAGGCGTGTTAATTCCAAAAAGACCAGGGTTAAAAGGAATAATCTCAACAGGCTCTTGTTCCTGCATAGCTGGAAGCCCAGCAGGAATTGTCCCATAAACAGGAAGATCAAATAAATGCGTCTGGATTTCTGTGGCCTTTAACCCCCAGACACGTCCCGCCAATTGCTCAATCATGCCTTTGTTGGCTAACGATCTTAAATGTCCCATAACCGCAGTCTGACTTGCGAATTGAAAATGCCTTTGAATCTCACGCGTAGAAGGAGGTACCCCTTTCTCAGCTTGGAACGTGCTGATATACTCAAGTACTTGATGCTGACGTTCGGTTAATAGTCTACTCATATGAACAGTGTTCAATGAACACTATTAAAGACTAAATTACAAGCGCAATCCTCACCGCTTAAAACAGCTCAGGTAATACAATCTCATCTGCCATACACTCAGGACCTTCATTACGTACATTATTAACATAGGTACTTAACCTACGCGCACTCATTTTATCTGGATTATAACTCTGGGTTAACCGCTTCACATCGGCTTGATTAAGCGCTTCACCATTTAACCAGTGTTTTGCCGCGTCAGGATTTAAAATAACTGGCATGCGATCATGCACACTTCTTACAAGCGCATTAGGCTCCGTCGTTAAAAGACAAAACTGAGCATGTGTATCTACATCTTTTTTTTGCCAAACTCCAGCAAGTGCCATAGCAGAGTCGTCCTTAAGGGTGAATAAATAAGGCTGTTTACGTTTACCTAAATCTTGAAATTCATAAAATCCGTTCGCTGGAATAATACAGCGAGTAAAAACAATCGCTTCTTTAAACGTGGGTAGTTCAGTGACTGTTTCAGAACGGGCATTAGCCAGTACGGAAGATGTTTTTAAAGACTGCGTCTTACTTGTGAAACCCCACCGCATACCTTTAAGTACGATACTGCTATTTTCACTAATAATTACTGGGGCTATTTGCGTTAATGCAATATTGTACCGCGGCTTTTGCCATTCAGCTGCACTAAGCTTTGCAGCCAACTGTTCAGAGAGTTGATCGATAGCTTTAGTGGGTTCATTTAGAGCGTACCGTACACACATAGCTTCTAAAAATTACTCAATAGGAGGTATACCCCTACGGAATTCTTCATGTCTAATACGACCACCTGATTCAGCAATGAGGCTTCCGGCAATAAGAGAAGCGATCGCCAAAATAACAACAAGTCCAGCAAGGAAACGCATTTGAGTAGGTTTTTTATATCCTACTGCAATGGCGGCTAAAGCGATTAGTCCTGTTGCATAAAAAAGCCAACTCCAGTCTTCAGCCAAGTCACGATGCTGCTTTAAGTAAGCATCACCTACACGATCAGCTAAAGAATAAACACGGTCGTATCCTGCCTCTCCATAGTACGACACAGGCCATATCGATAAAGCACACAAGGCAACGAGTGCTAAGCCTATAAAAATAGCGGCTGGTTTATTAAAAACCAAAGCCGCTAAAAGACTTAAAAGACCTATTAACAAACCAACAACAGGAAGATGATTAATCAGTACGTGTAAGTACTCAGGCTGTTGGAGAGTCGTTAAAATAGATCCCATTAGCTATATACAACGTAGTGCTTACTTTTGTAGCACTGCGTTTTCTACCATCTTCATTCCGTTGCGCTCAACGAGCTTACCTGAGACAGTGACTGTTTTTGCAGCAAATGCGACTAGCTCTTCATTCATTGGCTTATGAGAACCAATAACTAAGTAGAGTTCATTATCAGCAGTTAAAATGCCTACAGGACCACCTGAGCCGATACATTTTGCACAGCAGCCTGCATGCTTAGCGCCTTTAGCACCGTGATCAAGATAGCACATTAAATCAACTACTTCACCTGTAACTGCACTTGCCTGATCTGCTGCCATACTTACGCGTGGAGCTAATAGACCAACTGTTACAACAAGAAGTGCTAAAATTTTTAATAATGATGAGGTAATTGTTTTCATATGATATTGGAATACTACAACAGGATTTCTTGAGCCTGTCAAACGCCGGGTATTAGTTATTGAGCGTCATGTTGAAACAGCTTACTCTTATGTACGTCTCACCAGCTATACGTTTGCTACGAATTACCCCCTATCAAGCCCCTTGTGAAATTATTCCTAGTTATCGTCTCTACGTTACTTGTTACGGGCTTAAGCTCTAGCCGAGCAGAGCAAACCTCTAGGGAGGCACCTATTGAATTACCAGCAATTGTAGTAACAGATTCTAAGCTACTCCCCCTACCTGAATCGTGGCAGTACGCTAAAACAGGTAATTTTGAAATTCTTTCCAATGCTTCTGTACGTAAAACAAAATACGTTGTACGCGACTTACTTGAATTTACACGTGCGGTCTCATTTGTATGGCCAGCAATTCAACCTAAAAACGTCCAAACTCCGCTATTAATTTTATGCGGCGCAAATAACTCATATACCCAATTTGCACCTGCAGAGAATGGCCCTACAACAGCAGGTGGTGCAAGTCTGTCCCTGCGCGATAAAGAAAATGCAGCAATTGTAATAGATCTGGCACGATCCTATCTAAATATTCAAAATGAAGATGGTGCCACGCAAATCGAAGTAGACTATACTCAACAACTCCACAGGGAGTATGTTCACTTTTTACTCAGCCGAATTGAACAACGCCCTCAGCCTTGGCTAGAAGAGGGGCTAGCACAAATGCTGGCTTCAATGAAGTACTCATCTACTTTAATTGAATTCGCCAAACTTCCCGATCCTAACGAAGTCAGTGTAATGCAAGGGATGGCCTTAAGAAATAATCAAATCCAAACAATTGCTTCATCTGACCCATCATCTGCTGATGCAAACACAATACCCGCTTTTGATCCAGGTCCCGATCAAGATAAGGCTTTCAATACAGCACTTAGTAGACGTGGGTTTATACCTTTAGATAAAATGTTTTCCGTTAAACGCAGTTCTGAAGAAGCACTCAATACGATTGGCGGTTCCTGGAGTAAGCAGTGTTGGCTATTTGTCCACTTGTGCTTGTACGGCGAAAATCAGCGCTACCAAAAATCATTCATTAAATTTATCGTTCGTTCTGAAAAAGAGCCGATCACTGAAGCACTCTTTAAAGAATGTTTTAACATGAGCTACAAAGATATGCTCATGGTCTTTCGAGGTTATGTTCAATGGACGTCCTATAAGAGTATAGAAATGCGGCCCAAAGATGGCAAAAATCCATCCACGAGTGATATTCTTATTAGAGATGCAACGGACGCGGAAGTCGGTCGAATGAAAGGTGAAGCACTCAGAATGGCAGGTCATCCTCATGAAGCTCACCTTGCTTTGATTGCACCGTATATTCGTGGAGCTATTGATACCGATTTGATTGCTTCAATTGGCCTAGACGAACTTGCAGCAGGCGATTCAACACGAGCTGCAAAATTTCTCGAAAAAGCAACCTTGGCTAAAACAAGTCGTGCACGTGCATATCTTGAACTTGGAAAACTTCGCCTTAAGGAAGCTGTAGTTAAGCCTGAAGGCCCAAATGCAAAATTAAGTGATAGGCAACTCATGCGTGTACTTGATCCTCTTTTCCAAGGTCGTTCTTTCCTGCCAGCATTTCCAGAAACCTACAGTCTCATAGCCCAGGCTTGGAATAAAGCTTCAGCAATACCAGCTGAGGCAAACCTAAGAGTTGTGGCAAAAGGCTTATCTGTATTTCCACGGAATACGGAATTAATCTATAATACTGCTCTATTATATTCTAATAACCATCCTAAGGCAGAAGTTTTAAAATTAGTAGATTACGCGATTAACATCAGCCAGACCGATTTCGATAAACAAAGATTTTTAGCGCTAAAAAATAATCTAACAGCTTCTCGTTAAAAACAGATATGCTTGATTTGCTGATTTGATAAATTGCCACATCTTATTAGGTATACACCTAATCTCATGCCATTTATTCGAAAAATAGCTTACACTAAATCGTTTAGTTTTATAACCGGACTGGCCTTAGCCGTATCCTTAGTGCGTGGAGCTAATCAAGAGCATCAAGCAGATGTTATTAATAGCATTTATGCAGAAGCACTTGTTCACGGCACAGCCATGGATAATCTTACTCAACTGGTTACACAATATCCGGGTCGCCTAAGCGGCTCCGAAAACTTACAAGGTTCGATCAGTTGGGCAGAAACCACCCTGCAAGGGCTAAAGCTTGATCGTATAGTTCAACAACCTGTCATGGTGCCTCACTGGGTACGCGGCAAAGCTGAGCAATTTAGTTTTACCACGGAAGACATAGTGACTGCTTTAAATGGCGTTGCGCTGGGAGGATCCTCAGCAACTCCAGATAATGGTTTAGATGCTGCAGTCATTGAAGTAAGTTCTTATGTAGAACTCCAAGCTCTAGGAGCTAAAGCTAATGGAAAAATTGTTTTCATTAATGGAGGTATAAATCCCACTACGTATTTAACCTTGGAGGGTTACAGTCATGCAGTAATCGCACGTACACGGGGGCCTGCCACTGCAGGATCCTTAGGGGCTGTCGCTACACTCGTACGCTCTATGACCTTAGCTCGAGATGACGTACCACATACAGGAGCAACTCTATTTCCTCCAGGAAGTAAACGCATTCCTGCTGCCGCACTTTCAATGGTATCAGCAGACCGCTTGCACGATGCGTTACTAAAAGACCCAAATCTAAAATTACATATCGCAATACATGCACAAACTTTACCAGATACAGCCTCAGCAAATGTCATAGCTGAAATCAAAGGCAGTGAATTTCCTAATCAAGTAATTGTAGTAGGCGGACATCTCGATTCTTGGGATATATCACCAGGTGCACATGATGATGGAACAGGTATTGTACAATCCATTGAAGTGCTACGTATTTTCAAAGCTTTAGGCATTAAACCAAGACATACCTTGCGATGCGTCCTATTCGTGAACGAAGAAAACGGATCCGCAGGGGCAAACGCTTATGCCGCTGCTGCTAGACAGGCAACTGAAAGACATATCTTTGCACTTGAAACTGATACAGGTGGGTTTGATCCAAAAGGATTTAATCTTAGTAATACCAATAAAGATGCAGCTTCAAGAGCACAAAAATGGATGCCCCTACTCAACCCTCATGGCATTTCTTTTATTGCTACTGGCGGAGCAGGTGCAGATGTTTCACCACTCGCCACACTGGGAGCAGTTGTAGGCGAAATACGCCCAGATTCACAACGCTACTTCGATTATCATCATTCGATTAAAGATACATTAGATCACGTTAATGCTCGCGAACTAGAATTAGGTGCAGCAGGACTTGCTTCTTTAATTTGGCTTGAGGACACTGAAGGCCTTTAAAACCTAGTGAAACTCCACGATTCAACTAATGCGCTGCACTTTGGTTCAGCTTTAAATAAAGCTAAAGGCTTACTAATACTAATCCATGGAAGAGGTTCGTGTGCTGAAGATATAGCTGGGCTTGCAGATACAATAAGTGCCGACGGCTTTGCATGCATTGCACCAAATGCAGAAAATTCAACATGGTATCCCCAGAGATTTCTAGCCCCCCTTGAACAAAACGAGCCATGGCTATCAAGTGCTTTAGAACTAATTGATACGCTACGTCTAGAAGGGATTAATGCAGGAATTCCTAATGAGAGAATTGCCTTAATTGGTTTCTCACAAGGAGCGTGTCTAAGTCTTGAATATGCTTATCGTAATCCAATGCAGCTTGGCTTTATTGCGGGCTTAAGTGGGGCACTAATTGGTCCTTTAGATCTATCTAGAAAATCTGTTGATCTTAAAAAAACACCCGTTCTTTTAGGCTGTGCTGAAGCTGATGGGCATATTCCCCTAGCTTATGTAGAGCAGAGTGCTTTGCTACTAACTGAGATGAATGCAACTGTGACAAAACAGATTTACCCAGGTAGCTCTCACACACTATTTGCCCCAGAAATACACTGGATTAAGACTCAGCTTTCTGAGCTAAAGTAGAGCCGTTAACCGAAAAGTTCGGTTACTTTCTTTTTACGATACTCAAAGATATGCTTAAGTTGGCGCTTTACCCAAAGCCAATGAGCAATTTCACCAAAGATGCCGTAACCTAGAGAGTATGTGACTTTATCAGTCATAAGAACACCCCCTTCATGAGCAGTAAGACGGTGTTCGTGATACCATAGCCGATATGGCCCAATCCGTTGTTCATCAACAAAGTAGACACCTTCATGTACATGTCTAATTTCAGTAAGCCAACTCAACTTGATACCGGGAAGAATGCGTATCCGGTATGCTATCATTTGTCCGGTATACATAGGTCCTGGTTCACCTTTAATCTCAAAATGCATCTCGGGAGGTGTTAGCTCGTTTAGATTTTTAGGATTACAAAAATACTCCCAGACCTTGGCAGGCGTAGCGGAAATAAACTGAATATTATGCAACTCATGAATCATAGTATTTAATGGATCTAACAATAGAGGATTTGCAACTTTTACACTAAATTCAAACCTTCACATTTTATTTATAGTACGCTACTTTGAATACATCCCCATGTCATCCAAATATAGCCTAATCACAGCACTAGGTCTGACGCTTGCGTCAGTTTCATTCGCAAACCAAGCGACTATCAATCCAGAACCACGAGAAGTTCTTAATCTCGATGGTAAATGGAACGCAATCGTAGACCCCTACGATACCGGCTACTACAACTACCGCATGCAACCCTTAGATGAAGTAGAACAACCAGATGTTCCACGTTCACAAATTGGATTTTATAAAGATAAATCTCCTAAATCAAAAAATGATTTTCTCGAATATAGTTTTGATCACAGTTCAACCCTAACAGTTCCCAAAGACTGGAATACCCAAGATCAAAAACTCTTCCTTTACGAAGGAGCTATTTGGTATCGTAAATTATTTAATTTTTCGGTCAAAACAGATACCCATGTTTTCTTACACATAGGTGCTGCTAATTACCAATCTCAGGTTTATCTCAATGGCCTTAAGATAGCTGAACATACGGGAGGCTTCACACCCTATGACGTTGAGGTAACAGATAAAATTAAAGCAGATCGCAATTCCTTAGTCATTCGCGTGATTAATCGCAGACTTAAAGAAGGTGTTCCAACGATAAATACCGATTGGTGGAATTATGGTGGACTCACACGTTCTGTTTATCTCTACGAAACGCCGAAATCTTATTTTTCCAATTACAACGTTCAGCTCAATCGTGAAGATCCAACAAAGATTGAAGTAAGTGCTGATTTAGCGGGCGCAAATTCGGGCTCTGTCTCATTTGATATACCTGAACTCAAAGTACATGCCACGGCTCAAACAGACGCTAATGGCCATGCCTCAATTGAAGTATCTACCCCAGATAGCTTAGTTAAGTGGTGCCCAGAAAATCCCAAATTATATGAGGTCTGCCTTAACTCAGGCTCAGACAAAGTATGTGAGAAAATTGGCTTCCGCACGATTCAGGTCAAAGGAACCGATATTTTATTAAACGGTAAACCTATATTTCTGAGGGGTATTTGTATCCACGAAGAAAACCCAGTCCGCGGTGGTCGTGCATATTCCACTGAAGATTCACGCCTACTTCTAGGTTGGGCTAAGGAACTTAACTGTAATTTTGCTCGTTTAGCACACTACCCTCATAATGAACATATGGCTCAAGTTGCTGATGAACTTGGCATATTACTATGGGAAGAAATACCAGTCTATTGGACAATTGCCTGGGAGAATGCTGAAACCCTTAAGAACGCTCAAAATCAACTTACAGAACTCATCACCCGCGATCATAACAGAGCTAGCGTAATTGTCTGGTCTGTAGCCAACGAAACGCCAGTAAGTGAAGCGCGTAACACCTTTTTACACACATTACTTGTTCAAGCCCACACATTAGATAACTCACGTCTAGTTTCATGCGCTATGGAAGTAAGGACCAAGGAAGATCCAAATCTTAAAATCGTAGATGATCCATTCGGAGTATACACAGATATCTTAAGCTTCAACGAATATGTCGGTTGGTATAGTGGAAATAACAGTGTGATTTCTAAAATCAAATGGCAGCTTAAGTACGCTAAACCAGTTGTGATTACTGAAACGGGAGCTGAAGGCCTACAAGGCTATCATGCAGATGTAGAGACCCGCTTTGGTGAAGAATATCAGGCTGAATTTTACCGCCAGACTATTCCTATGCTTCGCAAAATTGATACCCTACGAGGCATTTGTCCTTGGATCCTAACAGACTTTAGGTCTCCAAAACGCCTGCTACCAAATGTTCAAGACGGTTGGAACAGAAAAGGCCTTATAGGTGAAAATGGTAATAAAAAGGAAGCATTCCATGTGCTCGCTTCTTTCTACCAGCAGATTCGGGATAACGGCTACGAAACTAAGTAATCGTACGAAAAGATGGGCCGGATTAAGATTTTCATTTTAATCCGGCATGCTTTACTTAGAGCTGCTTGAAGCTCACCCCGTTTACACGACTGATTTTAAAACTAGGGATACTCTTAGGGGTAACGTGTGTTTTGCTGTCTCGTGGGCTTAATGCAGAAGTAATTACAGACACAAACTACGGTAGAAAGTCTGAAGATTGCCGATCCTGTCATAGTTCAATCTATGAATCATGGAATAAGTCTCATCATGCGCTAGCGCATAGAGCAGTTGATTTAAGAGATGACTCACAAGCTTTTGAAAAGCTACACGATATCTTAATCGAAGGCGTACATTATCACAGTAAAATCACTGAAGGTACTGTATCAATTACAGAAAATAGACTTAGTGGGACGCCTTACACGTACTTAGCTGCATTCGTGATGGGGACTTCCCCACTTCGACAATATATTATTCCGACTGGAAACGGTCGCTACCAGGCTAATGAGCTAGCTTACGATCCTCACAAGAAAGAGTGGTTTAACGTATTTGGATCTGAACACCGTCTTCCAGGTGAATGGGGCCAGTGGCAAGGAAGGGGAATGAATTGGAATTCCATGTGCGCTCAGTGTCATTTAACAGATTTTTCTAAAAACTATAATCCTTTAACAGATAGCTACAGCTCACATTGGACTGAACATGGCGTGGGTTGCATTCAGTGCCACGGTGATCTTGATAAAGATCATGCTAAAAAGAAATCAACTAACAAAGGCGATCAAACCTCTCTAATAGCAAAGCGCAAAATAGAGATTGAAACCTGTGCCCCTTGCCATGCTCGCAATGAAGCACTTACGGGGGAGCCTAGAGCTGGAATGAAGTATTCAGACCACTTCAGACTTACTTTACCTACAGAAGCTTCAACTTTTTATCCTGATGGCCAGATGAAAGATGAAGACTTTAATTGGACGTCATTTCAAACAAGTCGCATGGGAGGAAAAGCTTCTGTAAGCTGTTTAGATTGCCATGATCCGCATTCAAATAAAACACTCCTTAGTGCTTCTAATAATGCGCTTTGTTTACAGTGTCACGTAGCCAATAACCTACGTAATGCGCCAGTTATAGACCCGGTTTCGCACTCTCACCACATTGCTGGTAGTACAGGTAATTTATGCATAAATTGTCACATGCCTACGACGACTTACATGCAGCGCGATCCACGCCATGATCACGGCTTTTTACGACCTGACCCACTTCTAACAAAAGAATTAGGTATACCTAATGCGTGTAACAAATGCCACTCAGAGAAGTCAGTGGACTGGCAAATTGCTGCCACAAATACTTGGTACGGTGTAAAAATGGATTCACGTCAGCGTTCACGCGCACGTGCTATTAACGCAGCTCAAAAAGGGATTGATCACTCTGAGGATGCTTTACTTAAACTCATTGTAACTGAAGACATACCTGCATGGAGAGCAACGCTTATACTGCTCACACGTCCCTGGGCTGTAGAACCATCTGTGCGATCGATTGTAACTGCACTGCTTAAGGATGAAGATCCGCTAGTACGCTCTGCTGCTGTACAAGTACTAGGCACACAGGGCGATCTTCTAGATACACTCACTCCTTACCTTAAAGATGAATCTCGTTTAGTCCGTGTAGATACTGAGTGGGCTTTGTCATCACACTTAGAAGATACGTCCAAAGAAAGGAAAGAATTAAATGCTTACCTTGCAGTCAGCTCTGATCAACCTGCAGGCCAAGTACGCATCGCTGAAGATCTTTTCAACCGGGGCCATATCGCCGAATCAGAAGTGCCACTAAGAAAAGCAATATTATGGGACAGTAATGCTGCTGAAGCGCATCACACACTAGGCCTGGTACTCGATAATCTAAATCGACAAGCAGAAGCTGCAGAAAGTCTTTGGCGAGCTGCTGACCTCGATTCCCGTAATGCTGTTTTTGCACTTCAAGCAGGCTTAGAGTTTGCAGGATCTAGTAAAGTTAAAGAGGCAGAGAAGGCACTGAAGGAGGCTGTTCTTCGTGATCCCGGCCTTGACCGCGCTTGGTATAACTTAGGCCTTTTACTGAACCAGGACAGGTCTACACATGAAGCCTTAGATGCACTAGCCCATGCAGAACAGGCTGCACCAGGCATAGCCGATTATCCCTATGCCGTAGCAACAATTCTATGGCAACAAGGTGACCATATTTCTGCTAAGCTTGCAGCAAAGAGAGCTCTTTCTATTGATCCAAATCACAGAGGAGCTCGCTCACTTATAAACGAACATTGATTTTAGTACACTAGCCAAACGATAAAGGTACTTAGCAGCCAAGCAGATCAATTTAGATATCACGTAGAAATTAGATAAAGTATGAAAATCATAAAACCCCACGCCTCTAAAAGATTATTTTCAGTATCAAGTTTTCTTACAGCTATAGCGGTTGTAAGTTCGCTTTACGCATCACACCAATTGGCTAGCGAAGCAGTATTCCCATTAAAGTTAATTCAACGAAACGCTATATCTGCTGGAGATGACCATAGCCTTGGAATACTCAGCGATGGCTCAATAATAGCTTGGGGATACGCTTACCACGGAAGGTCTACACCTCCACAAGGTGTACATGACGCAGTTGGAGTTATTGCAGGCTCAAAATTTAGTTTAGCCCTACGTTCTAACGGAACTGTAGTTGCCTGGGGAGAGAATGCGAATGGACGAGCCACTCCTCCTGAAAACTTACACGATGTCATAGCCATTGCTGCGGGTCCTAACCACGCACTTGCACTAAGGGCAAACGGAACTGTCGTTGGATGGGGTGACGATAGTGATGATAAAACTACACCGCCTGATGGATTAGACCACGTTGTTGCTATCGCAGCAGCTGCTACATATAGCGTAGCACTAAAGGATGATGGATCAGTTATTCAATGGGGCAAAGTTGCAAGCCCAGTCCCTGAGAATTTAGGCCACGTTGTTGCTATTGCAGCAGGGAAAAATTTCACACTAGCTTTGAGATCAAATGGAACAGTAGTAGGATGGGGAGATTCATTTTATAGCCAGTCTACTCCACCCGCTGATGCCGTTCATGTGGTTGATATTGCTGCATGTGAGGAATCAGCTGTAGCACTTAAAGATGACGGATCACTTATTGGTTGGGGAAGAGGCAAACACCCTAGTCCAGAGGTTCGCAATATTGTTGCAGTCTCTATAGGCGCTACGCACGGCCTAGCCCTTTCATCAGATGGTAAAGCTTATGGCTGGGGGTTTAATTACAAAGGTAAAGCACATCCACCTGAGCAGACCCAATTCGCTACATTAAAAACATCGAGTCTAGTTCTAGCAAGTACGGGCGTAGCAGATTCTCACCCAGAAGAATTAGTTGACCCAATGATAGCTGCTCAAGTTGAAAATCCTGATATTAGTCATGGCTCGGATATGCCTGGGCCTTGCTTACCACACGCTTCAGTTTATCCGAGCCCAGAAACATTTAATCCTCCACCAAGTGGGTATAGACCCTCAGAGCCTATCGTAGGATTTGCACAACTGCACACCTTAGGCACGGGTGGAAACCCATCTTATGGTCATTTTTTAATCACTCCACGCATTGGTTTATATGATATTTCACAGGAGTATCCGTCTACAAAAAGTCACGAGGTAGCTAAAGCCTACAAATATGATGTGGATTTATTACGTGACGCGATTCACGTAGAAATCGCTCCTTCAATTCATAGCGCTATTTATGCATTCACTTTCCCAAGCAGTGAAAATGCTCATTTAACTTTGGATGTCTCACGCAAGGTAGGTGGTGACATAGCACTTGATGAGGGATCAGTCGAAGTGGATCCACAAACAGGAACTATTACAGGAGGTGGCATTTATTCTAAAAATTATAATCCGCAGCCATTCCATTTATACTTTGCTGCAAAAATTAGTTCTTCCCCTCTTGAATCGGGTACCTGGAAAGGTGAAAAAATTAGCATGGGAGTCTCACACGCGGCAGCACGTGGTCAATCTTTGGGAGCAATCTTACGTTTGAGTACAAAATCAAACCAGCCTGTGTATATGAAGATAGCTGTTTCATTTTCGTCAGTAGAAAAAGCTAAATTCTGGTTAGATAATGAAATTCCAGACTGGGATATTACTAAGGTCGAAGCTAAGGCTAAAGCAATTTGGCATGACGATCTTACTCGGCTATCACTGGAAGGAGCATCTAAAGATGTAGAAAGAAAGATTTTCACCGCTTACTGGCACGCGATGATACAACCTAGAAACAGAACAGGTGACGTAATGGGTTTTGATCCAAACAAACAGCTTTGGGATGATCATTACACGCTATGGGATACATGGCAGACACTCTTTCCTTTTCTATCAATCATGGATCCACAAACTGTGACTGATAACGTTAATGCGTTTATAAATCGCTACGAGCATAACGATTCGAAATATGTAGCTGAAGCATTCATTGATGCCCACGAATTTAAAATTGGCCAAGGCGGCAACGAAACAGATAATGTAATTGCAGATGCATTTGCTCGTAAGATCCCTGGAGTAGACTGGAATAAAGCCTACGAAATATTAAAACACGACGCAGATAATGCACGCACCGCGTGGTACCGTGATCATGGCTGGGTCGCTAGTGACGAAAAAACTGATTACAGTTATCGCATGAAATCAGGTTCAGGCACACTAGCCTTTTCCTACAACGATTACCTGACAGCCCAGGTCGCCCTAGCTCTTGGCCATAAAGAAGACTATGATCACTACCTAGCACGTTCACATAATTGGGTGAACGTGTTTGATCCTGCAGCTTCAGGCGAAGGCTTCAGTAACTTTGTTAGAGCACGAAGTAAAACAGGTGAATTTTCAAAAATTATTCCAACCAAAGGCTACAATACCGACTTTTATGAAGGAACGAGTTGGGAATTTTCATTTTCGGTACTCGGCGATACTGAAGGTTTAATTCAAACCATGGGCGGCAAAGATATGTTTATTAAGCGCCTGATATACGCTTTAAAACACAACTATATTGATTTCACAAACGAGCCTTCCTTTAGAATTCCTTGGCTTTTTAATGCAGTTAATCGACCTTACCTTACATCGTACTGGGCAAATCAATTCCTTCAAAAGTATCCCGGAAATTATCTACCGGGAGATGACGACTCAGCAGCGATGAGCACACTGTATATATTCCTGAATGCAGGAATATTTCCATTAGCAGGCAAAGACATTTACTACCTACATGGAGGACGCGTTCCAAAACTATCAATGCATCTAACAAACGGAAAGACTTTCACGATTATATCCGATGGTGCATCTGAAAATAATATCTACATCCAGAAGGCTTTCTTAAACGCTACACCGCTAAATGATCCTATTATTCATCATTCAGATATTATGTCTGGAGGAGTGTTAAAATTTATCATGGGACCAGCCCCATCTGCATGGGGAACTAATGGCGAGTTCGACCTTAATGAAGCTATCGAACAGACTAAGCCTCTTCCTAAAGGATGAGGCTTTGCTAAGGCTCTCAATACTTTAAGGTAAGCTGTGCACCCACGGTTACTGGTGCGCCAGGAACACCGTGGCCAACCCCAGGAATGATAAGCGCGTAATAGCCTTCATTGGTTATATTGCTACTAAAGACGAAAATTTGGTAACGATCAGTATCGTAACCAAGCTTTGCGTTTAAGAGCATGTAAGCGTTTTGTGCGTAACGTGAACTCTGCTGTTCGTTGTAATACGTCTTACCGGTTGCTGAAGCATCCACCCCAGCAAAAAAGCCCTGATGCGGATGATAGGTTATATCTAAATTAGCGTTATAGGTAGGCGCATAAGGAGCACGATCTCCAGAGTAATTAATTCCAGTCAAAGGATCATTAAATTGAGTAAGTGTAATGTCTGTGATTCCTAATACTCCCGTTACTGTCCAAGCTGAAGCAGGATGATAACTGACTTCTAATTCACCCCCTAATGAGTGTGCTTTTGGAGCATTTGCTACAATATAAGCAGGCACACTAAAGGATCGCTCAATTTGATAATTCTTAATCAGATAGTCGTAGGCTCTTAAAGCAAAAGTGAATTCACCTTTATTTACAGAGTGATCAATTCCAGCCTCGAAAGCTTGCGTGTGCTCAGCTGCAAATGGACTTAAGCTTAATACTTCAGTGAAACCAGAAAATCCACCCGGCTTTGCTCCTGTTGAAATCGACAAAGTCGCATTCGTGTCTTGGTCGATAGTTCTCTTAAGTTCAAGTTTTGGTAAAAAAGCATTGTAGGTTCCTGAAGAAGTTAAGCCGAGCGCAGGATTAGGGATCTTTTCAGCACGGCTGAAATCCTTGACGTTTGATTCTAATCTTAAGCCAGCTATTAATTCCCAGCCTGGAGACAAGGTGTATCCAAGTTGCCCGAAAACAGCCATTGTCTTAGATTTGATCGCATAGCTTGTTGTTTGGTAAGGAATGTAAGTGTAGATTGTACGTACAAGATATTCATCTGTCTTAGCATCCGAGAACCATGCACCTACTTGACCCGTAAAACCGTCAGTTGGGAACAGCGCATAGTGCAATTCCTCGTTCCATGTTTTCTGCTTTTGATGAATTGTTGAATCAAGTGCAGGTGGTAAAACCAAATAGTTAGAGTAAGGATCCATCCCCCAATCTGTATAGCTCGTTACTGTAGTTAGTTTACCATGTGTCGTATTAAATACGCCCTTAAGTGCTGCACCTAAACTATTAATATCAGTAACTCCCTCAACAACACGACTGACACTAAATAAAGGTCCACTAAGTGGAACTAAAGGTTGAGCTCCGTCGCGTATACGAGACTCGAGTAGCTGAAATGAAATTTCTGTAGTTGAGTTTGGCCTCCAGCGCGTACGCGTTGATAGTGTGGATTGCTCCTGATTATCCACCCGTTGACCAAGTAAGGTATTAGAAATATAACCTGCTCGTGATGTGTAGCCTACACTTACAATTGAATCTGCCGTAGCTGTAGCCCCAGTCCACGATTCAACTTCCGCTGAGCGAGCTGAATGATTTCCACCTAAAAGTGAAACTACTCCACCGGCCTGAGACATTCCTAGTGCTTGATTCATTACAATGACACCACCTTCTCCTACTCTTCCAAAAAGACTTTCCTGTTGAGGTCCCCGGTAAACCGATGAACTCACAAAGCCTAATAGCGAAGTCGGATTCATAAAGCTGCTAGCAAGCGGTATGTCGCCAAAATAAACAGTTACAGCTGGATCACTAAAATAGGGTGTATTTGAAAGACCCCGTAAGGCAAATAAACTACCGTAGGAACCAGCACCAGAGCTACTGATGTTTAAACCAGCCACACCATGAGATAAAGCGTCCCAGCCTAAACCAGTAATAGGTGTATCTTGCTCAAAGGCTAATTGAGTGACTCCACTTGCATCTGCTTTGAGTTGAGGCGCCTCAACAACAACACTGGGTGCTCTTAGAATTGGTCCCTGAGTTACCTGGGAGAATCCAGTAACTTGGAAATAAGTTGCAGCGAAAATAAGCGCTACTACAGGAATAAAATGGGAAATACCGCGATTTAAAACAAAAGACATACAGTGGGACTAAAATAGATAAATTTTAATAAAGAGAACACCAAATAAAGAAACTTATGACTCTAAGTGCTTAGACGGCTTAAAGCCCATAGAGTTACTTACTTGTGACTAATTGAACCCATAATAAGTTATTTTCAATAACCTTAAATACAGGTATTGCCCCAACAGCTAAAACGGTCTAAATTATTATGTTATGGGACGTCAATGGCTTCATGCAAAACGCGCAATCGTAAACCTTAAAAAAGGTCAAACGGTAGGCAAAATTGTTAAAGAAATCACAGTCGCATCTAAATTAGGTGGACCCGATCCAGCAGCTAACGCCCGTTTGTTTGCTGCACTTGAAAAAGCACGCAAAGCTAGCGTCACTCGTGATGCAATTGAACGTGCTATCAAAAAAGGCTCCGGCGTAGGTGAAGATAAGACTTCATTAGAGCATGTTGTTTTCGAAGGCTACGCTCCACATAAAGTTCCAGTCATTGTTGAAGTATACACTGACAATCATCAGCGTACGGCTCCTGAAATTAGATTCCTTTTTAAAACAGGCGTACTCGGTCAAGGCGGTAGTAATAAATTCCTTTTTGATCATGTGGGAATTGTTGAAGCTCACCACCCTGACGCATCTACAGACCTAGAAACAGCAGCCATTGAAGCAGGAGCAAACGACTTCGAATCACTTGGCCATGAGCAGAATGATGATATCCCAGAAGGTCATGCAGGCCTACGACTCACTACCGAGCGTACAGCAGTTCACGCGGTCACTGTATGGCTAAAGCAACATGGTTGGGTTGTTGTAACAAGTGAACTTGGTTATCTTGCTAAAAGCTTTCCTGAACTTGATGACGCCGCACGCGCTCAAGTCGGTGAATTCCTCCAAGCTATTGAAGATAATGACGATGTTCAGCGTGTTTGGGCTGCGGTTAAATAAACCAGTTTAGTAGACGAGTTATCTAGGCAAAATATAGTGATGGTTAACCGTTGAATAAATCAGCCATTGCCCCATGGCCTATAGATCTATCGGTTGTTGATGTTACTTTACTCTACAATGCAGTGTTAGCACAAGTTACCGGACCTTATTTTCCCCCTTGAATCAATCTTCGTCTCAACCTTGGTGGCGCGAGCTGAACAGAACACACTGGCTGGTCTTTGCAACAGCCTGTGCCGCGTGGTTATTCGACTGTCTTGACCAGCAACTCTTCAACTTAGCACGCGATGCGGCTATGGATGACTTGGTTATCGATAAAGCAAGAGCTGCAGAATTTGCATCCTACACAACATCGATATTTTTGTTAGGTTGGGCAGCTGGAGGTCTTACCCTTGGCGCATTAGGGGATCGATACGGACGAGCACGCATGCTCACCGTATCTGTACTCATTTATTCTGTATGCACCGGTCTTAATGCCTTTGCTTCAACATATACTCAATTTTGCGCTTATCGTTTTATTACAGGAGTAGGTATTGGTGGCGTATTTGGTCTATCAGTAGCATTGATCGCTGACTCTTTGCCAGATCGCAGCAGATCTCCTGCCCTAGTTTTACTTCAATCGCTTTCGGCTGCTGGAAATATATCAGCTGCCTTTTTAGGGATGTATATAGGCTCCTCAAAGGCACTCCTATTTGGTCTGCATCCATGGCAAGCAATGTTTGTATTAGGAACAATCCCAGCTTTTATAAGTGTCTTTGTTCTATACCGAATTAAAGAACCGATTAAATGGGTAGAAGCGAAGGCAGCGGGTATTAAAACTGGAATACGATTCGGATCCTACTTTGTACTCCTAGGTAATAAAAAATGGAGAACTAACGCACTACTAGGACTAGCTATATGTAGTGTGGGTATCATTGGCCTTTGGGGTATTGGAAATTTCCATCCACGTATTGTTCGCTCGGTAGTTGAGCAACATTTAGCAACCAAACATCTCTCCGATACACAAATGGCGAGTGCAAAGGCGTATTGGAGTTCTGTAGCAATGCTTCTGCAAAATATTGGAGCTTTTTTTGGGATCACAGTGCTGGCTAAATTTGCAGAAGCAAAAGGAAGAAAACCTGCTTTTACTCTAGCACTAATTCTATCTTTTATAGCTACCCTTATGGTATTTAAAGGCCTTAGAGAGTTTAACCAAATATTCTGGATGATTC
Source organism: uncultured Opitutia bacterium (assembly GCA_903834135.1). GTDB lineage: Bacteria > Verrucomicrobiota > Verrucomicrobiia > Opitutales > Opitutaceae > Palsa-1447. The sequence continues at coordinate 113,845 of CAILHZ010000016.1, forward strand.
CTATTATGGGATTTTGCCAGAACTCCATTATGGGACTTTATTCAATTTATCTTCCTGAACTTTTCCCGACAAGCCTAAGGAGTACTGGTACAAGTTTCGCCTATAACTTCGGCCGTATCGCTGCCGCTAGCGCTCCTTTCACGATCGGTGTTATTACACGCAGTCTAGGAGGAAATATTGAGGGTTTTCGCACAGCTGGAAGCTGGGTAAGTTTAATTTTGTTTGCCGGTCTATTTATAGTTCCATTCTTGCCAGAAACTAAAGGCTTACCTTTACCTGAAGAAAATTAATCATGCGCATTATTAGCATTCTCTTTGCACTGTTACTTGGGACATCCCTACACGCACAATTAGGAGATACCCTTGATAAACCAGGAGTCATCCAAAGCTCTTTAGTGCCAAAATCACTGATACCGCCTGCGATACCACTATCACCGAAAGAGGCTTTAAAGTCATTTAAAGTACAAAAAGGCTATCATCTCGAACTCGTCGCTAGTGAACCACTTATTGAAGATCCTGTAGCTATTCAATTCGGTCCTGATGGACGGTGCTGGGTTGTAGAATTACGTGGATACATGCTCGACTTTGATGCAACAGGAGAAGATATGCCAACGGGCCGCATAGTGGTGTTATCGGATCGCGATGAAAACGGTCAATATACAAAAAGTACCGTATTCGTTGATAATATTATAATGCCTCGAGCACTTCAGTTAGTCGCAGACGGAGTACTTGTAGGAGCACCACCGTACCTTAAATTTTGGCGTGACTCCAACGGCAAAGGCAAAGCTGACTCTGGACTTCTAATTGCAGATGATTTCGGAATTCAAGTTGATCCAAAAAGACCTGAATTAGCAAATCCAGAGCGATCCCCTAACAGTATGCTTTGGGCACTCGATAATTGGATATATAGTGCAGGTTACACAAAAAAATTTAAGTACTTTAAAGGCCAATGGTCCACAGGACAGACAACCTTTCGTGGAGAATGGGGCTTAAGCCAAGATAACTTTGGTCATCTGTATCATAATTCAAACAGCGACCAACTTAGAGCAGATGTCATCCCTTCTCTTTATCTAGGAAGAAATCCAAACTACTCTAGGGCTTTAGGAACTAATGTCTTGGTGGCAGAGAATCAACTTGTCTGGCCGATACGTGTCACACCAGGAACAAACCGGGCATATCGTCCCGAGACTATGCGCGATGGAAAATTAAAGGAGTTCACGGCAGCGTGTGCACCTTGGATATACCGTGCTAGTGACTTGCCTGCAGAATTCTACGGCAATGCGTTTGTATGCGAACCGGCAGCTAATCTAATCAAGAGAAACATCGTATCGTATCCTAACGGAACAGTTGCCTCAAAGGAGGCGTATTTTAAAGAAGAGTTTATAGCATCTGTAGATGAAAGATTTAGACCAGTAAATCTTACAACAGGGCCAGACGGAGGACTCTACATTGTTGATTTTTACCGAGGTCTAATTGAAGACAAAATCTCCTTAACAAGTTACTTAAGAAGCCAAGCCGAAGATCGCGATTTAACAAAAAATCCGCACATGGGACGCATTTACCGTGTTGTAGCCGACAATCAGAAGCCTAAAGCATTCCCGAGGTTAGATCTTGAATCAACCACACAATTAGTTGCCGAATTATCAGAAACAAATGCATGGAGAAGCGAAACTGCACAGCGCTTACTCATCGAAAAAGCTGATGATTCAATTCTTCCACTGTTACGTCATCAAGCGCTATATGATTCATCAGCGTCAGGTCGTCTACATGCATTATGCACACTCGAAGGCTTATCTGGCTCTGATAGCTCCACCCTGACTGGATGCTTAAGAGATCCAGAAGCGTATGTACGCACTGCAGCTTTAAGAATAAGTGAACCGTTATTAAAAGGTGGACAAAATTCCGAACTTTTAGCTGCTGTACTCAAATTAAAAGATGATCTATCCAACGAAGTTCAACAACAACTCGTATTAACCCTGGGTGAAATAGGAGATCTTAAGCTTGATCTAGTGAGTGCTTCGATAGCAAAAGCTAATCCAAATAATACATACATTCTAGATGCTTTATTTTCAGGAATTTATGGACGCGAATACGCGTTACTTGATGCACTTGTAAAAGATCCATCGTTTAAGGAAGCAACGCTTCAGAATCATAAAATTATAAGTGGTTTAGCTAAAGGCACGACAAATTCTCGTAACACTCAGAATGTAACTAAACTTATCTTACTTACCTCAATAAGTAATGAATTTCAGAGCCAAGCCATGATTGAAGGAATTGCTTCCTCAACTGAAGTATCTCCATTAAAGCAGCTCACATTACCTAACGAATCTCCTGAACTTATATCGATTGTAGAAAGAACTAATCCAACAACAAAGACTGCGTTGAATCGAATTAATCGATCAATTGTTTGGGCAGGTAAAAAAGGAGCTATTGCTGCTTATGTCCCTCCAGCACTCACCTCTGCAGAGCAAAAACGTTTCGAGACTGGCCGCACACTCTTTACTGGAACGTGTAGCGCATGCCATCAAACACACGGTAGAGGGCTAGAAGGTTTAGCTCCACCACTCGCTGAATCTGAATGGGTAAATGGCCCTGCAACACGCATGATACGTGTGGCAATAAACGGGGCGCATGGTCCGATCAAGGTAGCAGGACGATCGTACAATCTAGACATGCCTCCGTTTGGAATCCTGAGTGACGAACAAATCGCTTGTATTCTCACCTATGCAAGGCGTGAGTGGGGTAATACCGGGACACCTGTAGATACAGGGCTAGTAACACAAATTCGTAAAACAATTGGCGATCGTAAAGAACCTTGGACTCAACCTGAATTACTTAAAATTAAGTAATTAGGTTACTGGGAAGCAGGCACGGCAACCATATCTAGGCCAAAATTAACACCTGGCCTAGCAAAAGCTGAGACTCCTATAGCTGAGGCTGCAGGAGCTCTTAAGGGATCAAAATACACTCCACGTAAATCACTTAATGCGGTGCGTACTTTAGGATCACCTACATAGTAGGTTGCTTTGACTAGATTGCGGTAGCTTGAACCTGAGTAGTAAAGTACAGAGCCTAGTCTCTCAAATACACGTAATAATTGTTCAGTTGAGCTGTTGATTAGATCCGACTGGATTTGCCCCACAAAAATTAGTGGTGTACCTGCTTTAACACGAACAAAGCTGCTATACCTCGGTGATTTGTGAAGCCATGGGAAATACCAATATGTTACAGATTCAGTATCTGTTGGTATCAGATATCCCGAGGCCACCATTTCGATTTCGGCTGGATAATCACCAATCCACTCAATAAAAACTACCGGCGGAGCAGATCCATTAAAGGCCAATTCAATTTCATGAATAATATCAGCATGATTTAAACCAGGTTTAATAAATGCCTTAAGTTGTACACAATCTTTTGGAGCTAATCCTAAGTGCGTTAGACTACGTGTAAGTCCAATTAAGGTTAAACGAATAGCCGCCATTGGATCAGGGCCTTTTTCAGCTTGGCCAGAGATAAACACTTTAGCTCCCTTAGGAAGAATAGATGCATTGACGTCTATTCGCGTTACTTGACTTACGCTTGTGTCTGAAACAGCGACTGCTTCACAACAAAGAAGTGCCTTTTCATTAGAAAGCTGTGTTCGAACGATCGTAACTGCAGGCATTACGCCTGAAAACTGTCGTTTAATTTCTATATCAAGTAAATCAAGCTGCAGTTCATTTGTAATATAAAACGTTAACCTGACCACGTGCTGAAGACTGCTACCTGACTTAACTAGTTCAGACTTTAGTTCTGTAATTAAAGAACTGGACTGTACTGCACTGTCATGATCGAGATTGTTTGGATAAATCTGGCCAGTAAATACGAGCGGTAGATCAGCCACACGTACTGCATCTGCCCCTACATTACCGGCTTGAGTAAAGCGGTGTAGAGATTCCTTACTTTCTACATTTTTACTGCAACCGATAGTTATCAACCAACCATATGCAGCTAGTAATAAAATTCTTTTCATTTTGCCGCAGTATCTAATTGAGCTAACTCGGTATCGGTCCACGCATTTACCCGACTTACAATAATACGGCGCATAAGCGCTACATCCGCTGGATTAACCGCTGAAGCATTATTACCAAAAGAACGTCTTACATAGGTAAGAACTCCAGCCAGTTGCTCATCAGACATTGAAGCTAAAGGCGGCATAGCGGCTGGTAAACCAGGAGTCCCTTCTTTACCTTTAAGTACAATACGTATTGCTGAATCAGCTGAAACAGCATTTGCCCAACGACCCTCTTTTAAAGCAGGCGCAACTCCAGCTTTGCCTAAACCATCAGGCTGATGACATGCAGCACAAAGACCATAGGTAACACCACCTTGATCGAATAATTTCTTTTGCTCTATAGTTAATGCAGCCACAGGCGGTCTCGCTGCTTTTCTAGCTAATCGTACACGAATAGATACTGCCATCGACTTAGCCTTATCACGTACGATTACATCAGGTGAATGCACAGCAATTTCTTCTAGTTTATCCGCACTTAGCACTACACCTGAGATTTTTGTAGCACCTGCAAATAAAGCAAAACGCGCCGATTGAGGCAGTGTAGTATCACATAATGCTGAAGTAAGGGCCTGCACACCCTCTTTGCCTGAAACAATAAGATGAACAGATAAATCCTCAAGCAGTGGAGACGATCCAAACAAGTTACCATGGTTAGCATGTATTAAGGATTCAATTCTCGCGAGAACCTCTGTCTCATGACCACGCAAGCCAATCAGAATACTATCATTAATTGAAGGATGCTCATTTGCTCGCGCTAATATCGACCACAATAAATTTAAAGATGAAGAATCTGAAGTACCAGATAAACTGAGTGCAATTTGCGTAAGTACAATCGGAGTCTCACTCTCTACGCGCTCATTTAACTTTTTAATTAGAGCTACACCATCGGATGAACGTAAAATTGCTTCCCCAGTCTGAATAGAAGCAACACGTACATGTTCATCCATATCGTTAATTCCGATTTCAAGATCCTTTACTGATATAAGTCCTAATCCTTCAAGACACCAAAGAGCAGAAACACGATCTCTTGGTAATGTAGCGTGCGATAAGCGCTCTCTTAATAATAATCCAAAGGCTGGATCATGTGATTCAACGATTAATCGCTGTGCAGTATCACGCGTCCAACCATTCGAATTCTCTAAAAGCGATATAAGCTGCTCATGTGAAGCATGTGTAAAATCTGGAGTTTTTCCAAGTGTGCCCTTGTCGTAAACAATTCTATAAATACGTCCCATCCCCCAGAGTGGACTATTCAGTCTTCTATCGAGAATTTGGTTTTTTAAGTAAGTTGTAGCAAACTGATAGCCTTCAAGCATACCACGATAATAATCTACTACATATAATGCTCCATCAGGCCCATTTGCTGTATAAACAGGTCTAAAGCGCTCATCTGTTGATGTCAGGAAATCTATTCCTTGGTATGCATTAACAGCACTTAAACGACCTTCAGCCTCTACAATAATATCTCGCTTAACGAGATTACCTGCAGGTTCTGGAACAAAGGCATTCCCATTAAAACTCTTGGGAAAATTATCTCCGCGATATATAACAGGTGCAGATGCAGCCGTAAATACAGCCAAGGTTGCATCAGCACGTAACTGAGCTTTCTGGTATCCTCGATTTACACCAGGTGTAGGACGTGAGGGCCATGTGGATTGATCTGTAGCGATTTGAAAATTCGATCCGTAAAGCGGAATGCGACGATCCTGTTTTGCGGCATAATGCGAAGGTACAAAATCACCACGTAATTGATCACTGTTAGAATCATAAAAAAGTCTCCCAAAATCATCTTGTGAAATGCCCCATTGCCCAAGAGCTGGCATTGGTTCTTTTTTCCATACACCTGCAAATTCCCTCCAGCGTAATTTGTAACTGGCATTATAAAGCCAATTATCACGACCCCACAAAAGTCCGTTAGCGCTAGCCTCTATATTTTCAGGAGTGCCGTAGTCATTAGCTAAGAGTACTTTTTCGTGCATGCGTCCATCGCCAACCGTATCCTTTGTTAACCATAGATTTGGTGGATCACCCACAACAACTTGATCTCGAACAAAAGCTATCGCACGAGGTACATTCATATGATCCCAGTACACAGTCCTTTTATCATAAACACCGTCGTGATGCGTTGATTCTAAGTAAACAACTCTACCGTCAGGCCGATCAGGCAGGGGCTTACCTTTTTCTAAATATATAGGGAGCTCTTTAATTATCTCAGCATTATAGGCACCTAATTCTGCAACCCAAAGTCTTCCACGTGAATCAAACGCCATCATCACGGGATCGTGAACCATGGGTTCTGATGCAACTGCTTCAATATGAAAGCCAGGCGGTAATATAAAAGTCTTGAGTGCTTCCTGCACCGATAGCGCCTCTTTAGTAGGCAACATGATATCAGGATTTGGCGGTCTTTGAGCCTCATCGTTTGGATGATCGCCAAGCTGGGCTAAAGCTAAAGTACTGCCCTTAAAAATTAAAATAAGTGCAAATAAATAGTTGGGCCAGAAACGCCATTTAATGGTCTGCATGAGATAATATAAAGATACTTTTAAACTAATTCCCATTCAAACCTAAATGTCTCAAAATAATGCATTTTCAGAGCGAAACTGATTGCCTACACCCCCTATTACAAGGCACCTATAATGGTACGTGAGAGGCTTATTCGATATTCAAGTTAATGGGTACGCTGGAATCGATTTTCAGCGCGAACCCACACAACAGCAAATCCGTCATGCTTGTGATAAATTAAAGGAACACGGCACTGATCGCATACTCGCTACCTTTATCACAGACAAACCAGGGTCTTTTGAGTTAAAACTTAAAACGTTTGAGTCCTACCGCAAAGCAGACCCCGTAATCAAACAAATGATCGTGGGGTACCATTTAGAGGGACCTTACTTAAGTGCTGAACCAGGTTTTTGTGGTGCGCACCCCGCAGAGTTAATGAAAGACCCGTCAATTGCTGAATTCAAAGTATGGCAAGATGCAGCAGGTGGTTCAATCAGGCTAGTAACTTTAGCACCAGAGAGACCAGGATCGTTTGATTTCATATCTGAACTTACACGCTCAGGTGTTCGTGTTTCGCTTGGTCACACAAACGCTTCTGAAGAGCAAATTGATCTATCGATCAAAGCAGGTGCTACTTTATGCACACATTTAGGTAATGGATGCCCTGCTCTACTACACAGGCACGATAATATCATACAAAGACTGGTTGCACGCGATGAACTTACGGCATGCTTCATCCCTGACGGTATTCACTTACCTCCCCACGTTCTTAAAAATTTATATAAAGTAAAACCTGCATCTAAAGTTATTATTACTACTGATGCGATGGCAGCGGCAGGAGCTGTTCCAGGCAAATACAGTCTTGGCCATCTTGAAATGGAAGTAGGCGAAGATCATGTAGTAAGAATGCCAGGTGCTAAGACTTTTGCAGGCAGTGCACTAACACTTAATAAAGGCGTAGAAAACTCCGCACTTTGGCTCGGTCTCTCCTCTGCGCAAGCAATTGATCTAGCATCGAAAATTCCAGCACACGTTTTAGGCTATTCTTAAGATTCATGAAAACACCCCAATTCACATTTGCATCTATTTTCATCTTACTGCTTTCAGCGACCCTAGGCTTCGCAGAGCCCGAGCTTAAAATTGGAGTTATTGGTCTAGATACATCACATGCTATTGAATTTGCTAAATTATTTAATGATCCAGCAGATGAAAATCATATACCTGGCGCACATATCGTATGTGCATTTCCAGGAGGTAGTCCCGACGTAGTCTTGAGTGCTAGCCGCGTTAAAGGTTTTACAGAACAGATGCGTACAAAATATGGTGTTAAAATAGTTAGCACCATTGATGAAGTCGTAAAAGCAAGTGACGCTATTATGATTTTAAGTGTCGACGGGCGCACTCACCTAGCTCAAGCCAAGCAAGTATTTGGTTCCGGTAAACCTGTTTTTATTGATAAGCCACTAGGTGGAAATTTAGCCCAAGTACTCGAAATTACAGAACTAGCGAAAAAAACAGATACTCCTTTATTTAGCGCCTCATCACTTCGCTACACATCGGGTTTGGCAAAATTAAAGACACAAAAAATTGGTCGTATGCTTGGGGCGATTTCTTATGGCCCTGCTCATATAGAACCCCATCACCCAGATTTGTATTTTTATGGCATCCATGCCACTGAAGCACTTTTCACTTTAATGGGTCCGGGTTGTATTTCAGTTAGCAGAACTCACACTCAAGATAGCGATGTTGTAACAGGAGTGTGGAAAGACGGAAGAACAGGCGTAGTTTACGGATTCCGTGAGGGAAAATCAGTATACCGAGTTACAGTATTTGGAACAAAAGGCGTTTACGATCAAGAAGACGGTAAAGATTATTCGGGATTAATTACACACGTCTTAACCTTTTTTAGAACTCGGGTATCGCCAGTGCCTATAGCCGAGACAATAGAAATTATGGCGTTTATGGAAGCTGCCGATACTAGTAAGAAACTAGACGGGAAATCCGTGTTACTATCAGAGACCTTAGCGGAAAATACTCCTAAGCAATAAGGTATAAAGCCACTAGGCTTTATATACCTAAATCTTTGCGGATTTCATTCATCATAACAGAAAACATCTTTCCGTATCGGATATATGATTCTCTTCTGACTTCAGGTGTAGCCTGAGGAGCACCCGCATGAATGATACTAGCTACATGAGGTTCAATTGTAATTGAGCCACGGTAACCCGATTTAAGTAAATTAGTTAAGATTCGCCTAACTTCTGCATCTCCTTCTCCTGGCATCGTAAAGAGGGAGCTCTTACCACCCGCTGGATTTTTCTTACAGTCCTTCACATGCACGTGATTAATAAATGGCTTAACAGCATTATAATAATCCCAGGCGTCGAGTCCGTAAGCCACGGTGTTCCCGATATCAAAAAGAACTCCCACCGAAGGATGATTTACACGCTCATGAAATTCTTTTGCATGCGCAGGACTTAAACCACCCCATCCTTCACAATTTTCATGAAGTAAGGTGATTCCTCCCTCAGCGGCTAATGTTGCAAGAATCTTATATCTTCTGATGGACTCATCACGCCACGCATCAAGACTTACATCACCTCTTACCCAACTCATTGTCCTGATGAAAGGAGTACCCACGCGCTTCATGCGTGGAATAACTGCCTTAAGTTCACTCTCATCTAATGAAAAGTCTCCAGTAATAGGTCTACTCCAATTACCTATACTTGATGCAAATGCAGTCACACGCATTGCTGCCTCATCTAGCTTGAGTGCAACATCTTCAAATTCAGAATCAGTAATTTGCCAGGATGTTTGTTTACCACCCACTAATCTCAACTCTGTAGCATTCCAGCCAATAGCCTGATTTGCACTGATTTGCCCTAGCAAATCATCCGATGCCTCATCAGCAAGTCCAGAGAGAGTAAGTGCAGCAATAGGTAACCTATTCATTTAAATAAAAAGCCATCACTGCCATTAATCAGCAAGTAAGTTTATGCAAAAAGTGCAGCTTACCCAATATCGTTAAAATTAAACATTTTCTTTGCGTTCAAATAGAGAATCTTACGAAGCACTGGTTCTGGAATCCCCAAAGAACGCCACATAGCAAACTTTTCTACACTCGAACACGTAAGTCCGACACCCGTTCTGCATGAACAGTCTGAACCAAACAGTAGCTTGTCTTGATGACGCTCAACAAAGGATTTACCAAAATCAGGCTGCCTTAAAAGAGCATTAGTTCCTGAACCAGCAGATACATCACCATAAAAATTAGGGTAATCTGTTAACCAACGATCTGTTAATCCACCAGGTGTGATATGTGTTTTAGGATAAAGACCGTCCTTAGCAGAAAAATTTTTATCTACATAGCACCAGAAAGTCATGGCGTGGCCGATAAATTTAACAGTTGGGAACCTTTCTAGCACTCGGTGAAATCGTTCGAATCCAACATTGTACATTCCTTCTTGGAAATGCATGAGTACAGGAACACCACGATCACGTGCTAATTCAGCAACTTTTATAATATAATCTGAATCACACTCTACCTTATCCTTTAATTCACCAATACCAATAGCCCCCTTATCTAAGTAACGTTCAATTTCTTTTACTGCGCCTGGTGCATTTACATCGTCATTAGAAAAATATTCAAATTCTCCACCAGGGTGCTTTTGAACAAATTCATAAGTATGCCCAACAGGCATAACACCCGCTGCTAGTTGATTGGAACGACCTGCAGGTAATAAAATTGTTTTTGTAATTTTATTAATACGCTGATGATGAAATAACTGCTCATCTGTGCGACCAGAGAAAGGTGTATGTTGATGAATATCAATAATAGGGATAGCGCCAGCTTGTGTCGCCCCATGCACTAAGCACTGTGTGCCAATAAGCCCAAGAGCAGTCGTTGCTAGAAAGTCACGACGCGTATATTTATTTGGTGATAAATTCATTTAAAAAATTCTGTTCGATTTAGTGAATAAAAAAAGCAATCGATCTACAAGATACGATTGCTTTTAAATATTAAGAATTAAAAAACTCTTAGAATGTAAGTGTATTAGTCCACACCCATTGGCGAGGAATACCATTTATTGTACCAATGAGTGGTCCAACCCAACCTGTTGTTGGATTAGGTAAAATAAGCACTCCATAGTGATTAAACATGTTATTGATATTTAGCTGACTAGATATTGGAAGCTTACCTAATTTCCATGAATAACCTGCAATCAAATTAAAGGTGGTCATGTTAGGTAGCATATATACCGTACGTCCCGCCTTAGTAGGATCAGCCGCAACGCCATTTGGATAATAATAAAATCCTCTATTTTGCCTACTTAAAGATAAAGTTCCACCAAGCCTAATACCTTTAGTAAAGCCCTGATCAAACGAATACATTGCCGTAGCGATTGCACTATACTTTGGATAACCAACCGTTTTATCGCCTGCAATGGATACCGGAATTATACCAGGAGGAGGTATTATGGCATTAGGAGCAATTTGTAACTTGGATATAGGAAGTCCGTTTGCTCCAGTTAAAATAGCTCCATGCACAGGATCGATTTGTTGAAGTACATACCTAAGGGATGTATTGCCAATAACAGAGGTTATGAGTGCTGGTTGGGCGTAATACGGACTCGTTGTCGTATTCATCATAGCAATCGTAAGCGGTATCGCACCTGCTGTTGTCGATGCTACAACTGGAGTCTTTGAATTGTACGTTGGTAAAACGTACACGGGAGTACCGTCAGCATAGGTTACATTTCCTGCAGCATTTGCGTTAAACTGATCGTTATAAAGCTGACCGTATGAAACATTACTTCCAATCGTACCGTCAGTCTCCGCGGCTGAGATTCTAATCCTTATGTTTTTAGTAGGAGCTGCAGTAAATACTGCCTGCACGCCTTGACTCTTACGATCAACGTTAATGTATACGCTTGCATTGCCATAACCACCATTTAAGCCAGCTGTAGGGTTAATATCTAATTCTAGCGTACTTGTTATAGCATACTGCTCGTTACTGGATTGCGTTGCAAAATATGCGATTGTGCCCGAATAACGACCATCAGGTGTTGATAACTTTATACCTGTCTCGGCACCAAATCCTTTAGCAGTTAATGGAGGATTACCATAAGGGTCGTTTGCTTGAGCAACTGGAGGATTATACGAGTCAGAACCATTAACATACATATGCAAAGTTTTGCTCAGTTCATAACTCATACCTAAGCTAAAACTTGTTGGTTTTTGTTTAATAATCACCGTTGCTTGATTGTCGGTGCTGTTTTTTGGAGGTACCGCTGCTCCTTGATTCATCTGCTCGCGGTAGAAATTCTGCAGACGAATTCCGGATAATATTTCTAAGCGATCATTGAAAAGTGATAGCGTATTAGCTGCAAAAATAGCTGAAGAAATTGTATGCCGAACGAGATATCCGCGACCACCAAGCGCAAGTCCAAGTGGATTATTAAGGGACATCTTGTTCTTATCAGAAATATTACCTTGCTGTCTTACGTAGGTGTTACCTGCATACGTAATTACATTTTGGAAAGGCTTCCAAAGCGGATCCTTAATCGGTCCATTTTGCACAGTCCACACTTCACGTACTGGCGTACCCAAGTAGGTACGACCAAAGTCGATGTTAGTGGCAGCTATAGCCTGATTAACAATAATATTACCGTTAGCATCTACTTGATAATAATAGTAACCAACAGATCCATCATCTCTGCGTGAGAAGTCAGCTCCTGCAACTGTTTGACTTGTTACTTTGCCACCAAAGAATTGGTTTTTTGCTACTAGTGCAGCCCGTGCATTTTTAAAACGAGATGGGCTGTACGTACTACCGCCTGCAAGAGACGTATTAAAAGCCATATTCCAAGAACCTAAACCAACGTTCTGAGGATTAATAGCCCCCACATAATTCGGAGCTACCATTGTGACACCTGAAGTTGCATTCAAATCAACTAACTGCTGACGAATACCCACACCAATTTCAGAAGCTAACCAAGGGTTAATTTGTGTATTAATTTCGAGTGAAGCTATATCGTTAATAGATTTCTCGAACTTAGTATTACCTTCGTAAGAATTTAGCGTCTTCCACGTGATATGACCGTTACCAATTGAACCACCGCCGCTAGCAGCACCGTTAGCTGCTTGATCCATTTGATTAGAAGCTAAGAGATAACTTACGTACTGACCATTACGGGCATCGTTAGAAGTGCTTAATGCGGTATAAGTCATAAGAGCACCTGAAACTAAACGACTAAAATCCGTATGTTCTAAAGTTAAGCGAACAACTGTTTTACTAAAGCGCAGCGCAAATTGACCATAAGCTGCATCTAATTGACCGCCTACATTAAGACGGTAGCTACCCACTTGCTCTTTATCTAGAGCAAAACGATATGAAAAGCGGTTACCACCTTGGCCAAAGTCGATCTGTGTAGCATTGTTCGCATATTGATCGAAACGGGTCATAATAGACCCATCCATTCGAGAATTAAAACGAGCTCTTTTTGAAACGGTATTAATAACACCACCTGCACCACCGTTACCGTATAGTAAAGATTGTGGTCCGTTAATGACTTCAACACGTTCTACGTCAAAGGTTGAACTAATGCCTGTACCAACACTGCCACCTGGCATGAAGGTATCTCTTTGAATCGTAGGAACTGTTAATCCGTGTAGCTGTATTGATTGGCTAGAATTTCTGTCATAGGGTTGACTGTTACCCACTGCACCATTGCTAGAAGTATCTAATCCTGCACCACCCACATTACCCGTAAGTAAATCTTCGATAGTACGTGCTCCTACATCATCCATGAATGTTTTTGTAAAAATATCTGCCGAGATTGGTAAACTAGAAAGGTCTGTATTGAACATCGTAATTGAGTTCGAATTTACAGCACCATAGCTACCATCAGTATCTGCTTTAACTTCAAAGACATTCATCGCGACTGCTTGGTCTTTAGATGCAGCCGTTACATTCGCATCTGCAGGAGCTGAAGTCTTAGCATCAGCAGAAAATCCAACTGTAGGTTGAATTAGACTAAAAGTGGCAGCAATTACTGCTGCACTAGATAAAACAGATTTAAGGACTCTACTGGCAGTTATATCGGTATGCTTCATAAGAGGTGGTCTATTAGGTATTCATTAAAACTCTAGCATCTATAAGAGATTTCACTCGAAGGGAGTTTTCGACAAGTATTTAAGTTAACGGTTAACATTATTTCTCTTCGTACTAAAATACAGCCTATTATTAGCATCACCACTCATACCCATGAAAACCCTTTCAGGTAGCAGCCTTACCGTTGGAACATATACCACTCGCATTGCGATGGGTGAAGCTGCTGCTCAAAATGTTATATCTGAAATTGAGCTAGCTCTTACAAAGAAACCTAAACTCCGTGTCATTTTTAGCTGCGCGCCTTCTCAAGATGAATTTCTTGCAGCTTTAGTGCGATTAACCAGGGAAAATCATGCTTTATGGAAACGCATAGATATTTTCCATATGGATGATTATGTAGGGTTTACAGCATCTAACCCCCAAAGTTTTAGATCTTATTTAAAGCAACACTTACTCGACCACATTGAGCCTGCTTCATTTAGCCAAATTCAAGGCGAATCTGCCGATCCTTATGCCGAAGCTGAGCGATATGGCGAACTCTTAGGCCAAGCCCCAATTGACCTAATAGCCTTAGGTATTGGAGAAAATGGCCATATTGCCTTCAATGACCCTCCCGTTGCTAATTTCACTGATCCTGTTAACGCTAAGATAGTCGAAATAGATCACATGTGTCGCCAACAACAGGTGAATGATGGCTGTTTCCCTAACTTGGCCTCAGTTCCTAAGTTAGCAATTTCGATTACTATGCCAGTATTTGCCAAGGCCTTAAGCCTAAGTTGCGTTGTGCCAGGACAACTCAAGGCTGATGCGATAAAAAATACGCTAACTAGCCCAATAGGGACAGACTGTCCTGCCACTCTACTCAGGAATCACCCAAGAGCTAAACTCTTCATAGACCAAGATTCTGCATCTCTAATTCCTGCAGGTACACTCAACTAAGTTTAGTTAGTTAAAACTAAAATAGCGTTGCTCTTTACTGGCTGATTTGTGCAAAACAGATTAACTGTTAACTTCAATGAATCTACGTGATCTTGCTCGCATAGCTCAGCTTTCAACAGCGGCAGTTTCGCTAGCGCTCAACGATAGTCCAAAGATTTCACGTGAAACAAAATTACGTGTAAAAAAACTAGCGAAGCAAAACGGGTATAAAGCAGATGCACGAGTAGTGGAGCTTATGAAGCACTTACGCACACCGCGCGATTTACGTAAATCTGCATGCTTTGCTGTTATATCTTTTTACGACTCACTTAGACCTTGGAGCCGGTCACTTCATCTAACGCGTGTCTATCAAGGTATGTCTCAAAGATCAGAGCAGCTCGGCTATCGCCTTGAACCACTCTGGCTTAAAGAACCGGGAATGAATAATAAACGCTTCCGCTCCATTCTTGAAACACGCGGAATTGATGGTCTGTTATGTTTTGGAAGTCCTGACTTATCTCAAGAATTTCCATCAGAATTCGATCGCTGTGCAATCGTAACACAAGGCTTAAGTATTCGCACTCCCTTACATCGCATCATAAATCATGCGTATCACGATACAATTGAAGCTCTATTAAAACTACATGAACGGGGATACCGTCGTCCTGGTATCGTCTTGGGTCAGTACGAGGATATACGTAGTGCCCACACCCACTCCGCAGCATACTTAGGTTGGTGTGAACTCAATTTAGGCCGCGGAGGTGATTTGCCTATTATTCGTATGAATGATTTAGATACGAATGAATTAACACGGTGGTACAAACGTCACAAGCCTGATTCTCTGATCATAGTTCATACACCATCTATCCTAGGTGAACTCAAACAAGCGCTACAAACAATTGGAGTAAATGTACCCAAAGACCTAGGAGTTTTAGTCATAAGTCCGGTTGTTGAAGGCAGTGGATTTTCAGGAATTCAGGAAAATCAAGTTGTAATGGGTGAGCGTGCAGTTGAACTTTTAGTGGCACGGATCGCGAATCAAGATTTCGGAATTCCTAAAACGCCTCGCATTGAAATGGTCGAAGGCCACTGGATTGAAGGAAATACTATTCGCGAAAAATAGAGCTCTCGTGTAAAATAATTTATGTACAATCGATTTATTGGATTAATCATTATTGTTTTTTGCTTAATTAATCCACAGAGCGCTCGCGCAGCTCAAACCGCGTGGAAAGCAGGTCTAGGTAAAGAAAAAATTACGCCTGAAAAACCGATTTGGATGACAGGCTATGCAACGCGAACACATCCAGCAGATGGAACTGCAGAAGACTTGTGGGTTAAGGCTCTCGCACTATGTGATCCTGAAGGAAATAAAAGTGTAGTTCTCACTTTAGACCTCTGCGGCATAACACGAGAAATATCAGACACTGTCGCTCTTGAAATCACCCGTCGCTACAACATACCACGAAGTGCAGTTATGGTTAATGTTTCTCATACTCACTGCTCCCCATGGATAGAAGGAAATTTAATTGGCCTACGTCTATTCCCTGAATCGGGTTATCAATTAGCGCATGAATATAGTAAGTGGCTTAAGACAAAGATGATCATAGCTGCAGATCACGCACTTCAAACGCTAAGCCCGAGCACACTTTCTTGGTCTGAAGATGTAGCAAATTTTGCGATGAATAGACGTGAAAATCCAGAAAAATTTTCTGCATTAAGAAAAGCCGCTGGAACTATGCGTGGACCCATTGATTACCGAGTACCAGTCTTAATTATCCGCGATCAAACAACTCAAATAATAAAAGGGCTGCTGGTTTCATACGCCTGTCACAATACTACACTCTCGTACTATAAATGGAATGGAGACTACGCGGGCTATGCACAACTCGAACTAGAAAAAAGACATCCAGGCTCAACTGTTCTATTTGCAATAGGTTGCGGTGGAGATGTAAACCCTAACCCTCGCGGAACTGAGGCCTTTGCAATCCAACATGGCAAAGCTCTTGCTGATGCAGCTGACAGAGCAATTACAAAACTTAATCACTTAATCTCTGGAAATTTTTCGTCATCTTTTGAAGATATTAAACTTCATTTTTTAAAAAAACCTACGGAAGAGAAAATCGCTAGTGAATTAACAAAAAATCAGCCTGCTAAAGAAATGCATCAGGCGTGGGCAACGGTTATAGAAAAGCAGCTAAAAAATAAAGGAGATGATATCCTTACATACGACTACCCTATCCAAACTTGGAAGATAGGAAATTTAATGTGGGCTGGCTTAGGCGGAGAAGCTGTTTGCGAATATGGTCTTAAGCTGCGCGCAAACTATCCAGGAAACTTATGGGTCTTTAGCTACTGCAATGATGTTATGGCTTACATTCCCAATGAGCGCATTTTAAAAGAAGGTCAGTATGAGGGAGAAACTTCAATGATTCCATACGGAAGGCCAAGCCCATGGGAAGCTGGTTTAGAGGATAAAATTATAACTAAAACACACATATTACTCGTGCGTACTGCTTCTAAATAGCATTAAATAATTTATACCTTTAAAAATTCGTGCCTATCAATCGTCGTCGTTTTTTAAAACTAGCAAGCTCATACGTGATCGGTAGCGCTATCGCCGAGCGGCTGCTTGCTACACATGCGTTAGCGGATTCAGTCACGCTCCCTTTTGAAAACGGAGAACGTGAACTTATTGCCTATCCGCAAAAAAGAGCACTTATGCGCCTTACCTCAAGGCCTCCTCAACTCGAAACACCCTTCTGTATTTTCAACGAGAGTGTGATCACCCCTAACGATGCTTTCTTTGTTCGCTACCACTTAAGCGGTATCCCAACAGAAATCGATCCAGCTAACTATAGAATTAATATCCACGGGCTAGTCAGTACACCACTGAGCTTAAGCCTTGCTGATTTAAAACAGATTGCAGACCCCGTAGATCTAATCGCAGTAAATCAATGTTCAGGAAATAGCCGCGGCTTTTTTTCTCCCCGCGTTCCTGGTGGTCAATTAGGCAACGGTGCAATGGGCAATGCCCGCTGGACTGGAATTCCTTTAAATAAAATACTCAAGAAAGCAGGTCTTCTTAAAGGAGCTAAGCAAGTAAGCTTTAAAGGACTTGATACCGCCCCTCTTGCAGCAACGCCTGCCTTTATTAAAGCTCTAGATATCGACCACGCTTTAGACGGGGAAGTTATGATTGCTTTTGCGATGAATGGTGAGGATATCCCGATGTTAAATGGGTTTCCTGTAAAACTCATTGTACCAGGATACTACGGTACATACTGGATAAAGCATCTTACAGATATCGAAGTCATAGATCACACCTTTGATGGATTCTGGATGAAAACAGCTTACCGGATTCCAGATAATCCAGAGCACGCTGTAGCACCAGGGCAAGTCCCAGCGAAAACCATTCCAATAAATCGGATGAATGTACGCTCCTTTATCACAAGCCTTAGTGAAGGATCTATTCTAACAGCAAATCGTGAAACGATACTTAAAGGAATTGCATTTGATGGAGGTGAAGGAATTAAAACTGTTCTTGTATCAACAGATGCAGGCAAATCATGGAAAGATGCTTTCTTAGATAAAGATCATGGCCGTTACTCATTTCGTGAATGGAAACTAGCATTCACACCTCCGAGCGCTGGTCAGTACACCCTGCTTGTTCGGGCAGTAAACAAAGTAGGAGCTACACAACCTAGTACACCATTGTGGAATCCACCAGGCTACATGCGTAACGTAACTGAGAGTCTTCACATAAGAGCTGTTTAAGGTTTCGCTATGCGCTACATTAATCTCATTTTTTTATTTAGTTTAGCTTCAGCTATTTCTCACGCTGAGCTAGCTACAAACGTTTTAGCCACAACGGTTAAAATTTCTCTGCCACCTGAAACTCTTTTCCTTAAGGAGTCTAATGTAGTAGGCTACTCTCTTGCTAGTGCATCATGTATCACCTGTCATTCTGCTGAATATATTCGTACCCAGCCGAAATTAACGCGAACCACATGGAAAGCAGAAGTCACCAAGATGAAAAAAGTTTTTGGAGCACCAATACCTGATGGAAGTATTGATCCGCTGGTGGATTACTTAGTACTCACCTATGGCGTTAAGTAACCAAAGAACTGTAAAAGATAGGAACTCAGAAACCATTCAAGGTGCATTGAAGTGCTTAATTTTTACTGCACTGATTTACCTCGCAGTCTTGCCTTTGCAGCTAAGTGCTGCGTCTAAAGCCAGCAATCCTCCACTTAATATCGTATTCATATTAATAGACGATATGGGCTGGGCTGATGGCGGTTGCTTTGGTAGCGCATTTTACAAGACCCCACAGATTGATGCACTGGCTGCTTCAGGAACTCGCTTTAAACAAGCTTACGCAGCATGTGCTGTTTGTTCACCCACACGCGCTGCACTGATGACTGGCAAATATCCAGCACGCTTACATATCACAGATTGGATACCGGGAGAGAGCGCACCTCAAAATGCTAAATTTGAAATTCCTGATTGGACTGAAAAATTACCGCTTAAGGAATATACCTTAGCTCAGGCATTTAAAAAACTAGGCTACGAAACTTGCCATATTGGCAAATGGCATCTCGGAGGTAGTGATTTTTTTCCAGAACACCACGGCTTCGATAGTAATATTGCAGGAGGTGAAACAGGACAGCCTGCATCTTATTTCTGGCCTTATGGATCGTTAAGCAATGTACATCATGTTCCTGGGTTATCAGAACGTGGTGGCCAAAAAGGGGAATACTTAACCGACCAACTCACTGATGAAGCGCTGCGTTTCATTGAGGCAAACAAAGATAAACCTTTTTATTTAAACTTTTGCCACTACGCAGTGCATGCTCCGCTTATGGGTAAGCAGGCACTCATAGACTCTGCTGCAGATAGACCCGGTGCAGATGGCCAAAGCAACACAGTATATGCTGCAATGCTTGCAAGTGTAGATGAAAGTATAGGACGTGTTGTAAAAAAATTAGATGAACTAAATCTCACTGATCACACACTGATTGTTTTTACTTCAGATAACGGCGGCGCAATTCATTTCGGCAAGCCACCAGCTACATCTAATTATCCCTTACGTAACGGCAAAGGCACAGCTTACGAGGGAGGCCTGCGCGTACCTCTTATCATAAAGATGCCGCATGTGACAAAGCCTGGTAGCGTGTGCGATACACCTGTTATCACGATGGATTTTTTCCCAACGCTGCTGGAATTAGCTGGTGCAGATAAAACAGCCAGTGACACCGCATTAGACGGTGTGAGTTGCGTATCATTATTGAGAGGCGAAAAACAAACGCCCCACGCTAAGCTATTCTGGCACTATCCCCATTACTGGAATGGCGGAAAAGTTTCCCCTTATAGCGTAGCTCGTATTGGCGACTGGAAGTTAATACGGTTTTATGAAACAAACCGCGAAGAACTCTATAATTTAAACTCTGACTTATCGGAAACAAACGATCTGTCGGTTAAAAATCCTGCAAAGAGGAAAGAATTAAGCACTCAACTGGACTTATGGCTTAAGGAGGTAGGCGCACAAATACCAGTCGCTCATAACGCCAGATAGATTTTTTTACCCATTTGAAGACCTCCTATAGCTCAAAAACCAAAAAACCCTCCCGAGCAGTAGGGAGGGTTTAAATTGGGTGCAGGGCTGGGATTTGAACCCAGGACCTTCAGGTTATGAGCCTGACGAGCTACCAGGCTGCTCCACCCTGCAATAAGGAAGGCAGAGAATTGGCTTCACCCCCCCGTATGTCAAAGAGTTTCTGGAATAAAGAGTTTATTTAGAGTTTCTTTCACTTATAGTGTTGTAACTACATTAATGTCAGTTAATTACGTATTTATACGGACCCGATTAGGTAGTATATTTAACTGCTAAGTGGCACTGCTCTCCAATAAAAGCTCAACCTATTACAGGGAATACCAAAACGAAGGTTGACACTCGAACCCTAAACCTTTGCATTTGGCCTCTTTTCCCATGAAAACTTTCCTCGCCAAACAGGAGACCGTTCAACCCAAATGGCATCTTATCGATGCACAAGGTGTTGTACTAGGACGTCTCGCAGTGAAAGCCGCGAACATCATCCGCGGCCGCCATAAAGCATCCTACACACCGCACGTTGACACTGGCGATTACGTTATCGTGATCAACGCTGACAAGGTCGTCCTTACCGGTAAGAAGGAAGAACAAAACGAGTACATGTTTTTCTCGGGCTTCGTTGGTGGCGAAAGCTACCGCAGCTTGAAGCTCATGCGCGAAAAGCATCCTGAATTTATCATCGAGCACGCTGTTAAAGGCATGCTTCCAAAGAACCGCATTGCTAACCGCATGCTCACCAAGCTCCGCGTCTTCGCAGGCGCAGCGCACACCCACGAAGCTCAGAACCCTACTAAGGTTTCCGTCTGATTGAGACCATGACTATCGCATCTAACATCTTCACAGCAACAGGCCGTCGCAAGACAGCAACCGCTCGCATTCGCCTTTCCGAAGGATCAGGTAAGCTCACCGTTAACGGTCGCTCATTTGACGTTTATTTCTCTCACGAAAATTTCTCGAAACAAGCTTACGCTCCTTTGCTCGTTGTTTCGATGAAAGACAAAGTTGACGTATCAGCTAATGTGGCTGGTGGCGGCGTCGCTGGCCAAGCAGGTGCAGTTGCCCATGGCATTGCTCGTGCTCTCCAGAAGATGAACCTCGAACTTCGTCCAGCTCTGAAGAAAGCAGGTCACATTAAACGTGATCCTCGTCAGAAAGAACGTAAGAAGCCTGGTCAACCAGGTGCTCGTAAGCGCTTCCAATTCAGCAAACGTTAATCGTTTCTGTCTCTTTTCCAAAAGCCTTACCTTTACTGGTGAGGCTTTTTTTATCTCCATTTGCAAGAGCCTGTGCATTGTACACCTAGTCTTCTATGCGTTTAGCATCTCTAGTTAAAAGACTATACCTGCTTAATTTACTAAGCGTCCTAGCCCTATGCCCCATCCTCAAAGGATTCGGCGCAGACTTAGTCGTTACTGACCCCGCACCCGAATTAGCTTTAAGCTTAAGTCCAACTTACGTCTCAAAGAATATTTTTAGAGGACAACAGATTGCAGGGCCCAGTTTTCAAATTCCATTACAAGCAGACTATGGAGCCTTTACTGCACTTTTATTTAGCTGCAGTGACCTGAAAGCCAGTTCAAATCTGAGGCTCAACTTTCATACCTCCTACTTGTTTAATATCGGACATACTCTAAAGCTAGAGCCGCTATTTAACGTTTTTACTACTCCAAGAGAAGATACGCTGAATCCATTGTATGTCGCAGGAAAAGCTGTCGGGGAGCAGCTCTATCATACCCAATACGAAACAGGACTGGGTACTGAGTTTACACTGTATGGATTCAAACTGCAGCCACGCTATTTCTATAATACGACTATAAAGGGAAACACGTACGAGCTATATACAAAGTACGATCTACCTTTATTATCCCTTGGAACAGAAATTAATTTCACTGCAAAAATAGGGGCTATGCATGACAAAAACTTAACCACACCTGTAATTAGTCAAGTACCTCGTGGTGTAGTAGCCTACCCTCTTAATTTACAGACACACTATACGGTGCTAGGAGTTTCAATACCTTATCAAATCAAACGCTCTGTAAGCGTGAAACTAGGCTGGTATTACAACCAAAGCTCTTCAGATCTAAGCCAAAATCTTCCAGCGGGAACTGTTTCTGGTGTAGAAAAACACATCGTAACTCATGCGGGAGTATTTTCATCTCAAATCGAATTCAAGTTCTAACTAAGATCAGAAAATTTGCCTCGTGCGTTACAAATGCATGGCAAAGTAGCATGAAAATTTCTCGTTTTCCCTGTGAAAATGATTTGTGAAGAAGCCCAATCCAGTCCTTTATAGACTCATCATGAAGGTAGGTATCGTCGGTGCGTCCGGTTATGCCGGCGAAGTTCTAGTTAAACTCCTTTTGCGTCACCCACACGCAGAACTAGCCGCGGTTACATCACGCGTACATGCCGGTAAAGCACTCGGCAATGTAATCCCTTCCTTACGCGGTGTAGACAAGGGTCTTTTCTTCACGGCCTCTGATGCAGCTGCCTTAGCAGCAACAGACATTCCTGTTTTTTTCTTAGCTCTCCCACACGGAACAGCAGCCGAGTACGCGAAAGTATTAGTTGCAGCAGGAAAACGGGTCATCGATCTAAGTGCAGACTTCAGAGTCGCTAATTTAGAAACCTACGAGCACTACTACGGTAAGCATCACGCCCCAGAACTTTTAGCACTTGCTCGTTACGTACTTCCTGAAATCACGGATCCAGCGTGGAAAAAAGAAGCTAAGATTGTCGCTTCCCCAGGCTGTTATCCTACGAGTATTTTAATTCCGCTAATACCTCTACTAAGAGACGGTATTGTTTCTAGGCAGCATATTGTCATTAACAGTTTCAGTGGCGTAAGTGGTGCAGGTAGGAAAGTTGAGGAAACTTACCTCTACGTTGAACGTGCCGAAAGCGCTAAAGCTTACGGCCTAGTAAAACACCGCCACCTTTCTGAAATCGAAGAACAGCTAGCCTTGCACACAGGAGGCAAAACAATCGTACAATTTAATCCGCATTTAGCTCCTATGCGCTTTGGCATAGCGACCACCATAACGGTACCTGCTGCTGGAGGTTCCACGGTGGATATGGTCTACACTTCTTGGAAAAAAGCATACGGTAAGTCTTCATTCATTCAGCTCTTACCTACTGGCGAGACACCAGATACTGCCCACGTCATTGAAACAAACCGGGTTGATATGTCTGCAACCTACGATCCAAGAACAAACAACTTCATAATTACCTCTGCCGAGGATAATCTTTACAAAGGAACCGGCGGCCAGGCAGTCCAGACTCTCAACTTATGGGAAGGCTGGAATGAAACAGCTGGGCTAGTGTAAAGAACCTGCTTAAAACAGTAACAAAATCCTTGTAGCAAAGCGTCTTTCCAACAGTACTCGTACTTTAACTCACATGACACAATTCAATAAAAAAATCCTATTCGTAGGCTACGGTGCCGTAGCTGAATGTACATTACCTATCTTGCTGAAACTCGTTAAGGTGCCAGCACGTAACATCACGGTCATGGATTTCGTGAACAAGTCTGCAAAACTTAAAGCTTGGACCTCCAAAGGTGTTAAGTTTGTTAAAGACCGTGTCACTGAAGAGAACATGGGCAAAGTGCTCTCAAAGTATGTTTCAGAAGGCGATCTCATCATTGACTTGGCATGGAACATTGATGCCTGCGAAATTCTTCAATGGTGTCATGACAAGGGTGTTCTCTATATTAACACCTCAACAGAATTGTGGGATCCGTATGCAGGTGGCCCTAACAAGCACCCAACTGAGCGCACACTTTACTACCGCCACATGAATCTTCGCAAGATGATGTCAAAGTGGAAGACCAAAGGTCCAACCGCTGTTATCGAACACGGTGCAAACCCAGGACTCATTTCTCACTTCACTAAGCAGGGCTTAATAGACATCGCTAACCGCTCAATCTCCGACAAGAAGGTCAAGGGCAGCAAAGCAGAAAAGCTTGTTCAATTAATCAGCGACCGCTCCTTTAACCAACTCGCTCAAGCTTTAGGTGTTAAGGTTATTCACTGTAGCGAACGTGATACACAAATCAGCGACGTGCCAAAGCAAGTCGATGAATTCGTGAACACATGGAGTATCGAAGGCTTCCGTGAAGAAGGTACAACAACTGCTGAAATGGGTTGGGGTACGCACGAAAAAGAACTGCCTGCTCTAGCTTACACTCATAAGACCGGACCAAAGAATCAAATCTGCTTAGGTCGTATGGGAATGAACACATGGGTACGCTCATGGGTACCTAACTATACCATTCAAGGCATGGTGGTTCGTCACGGTGAAGCATTTACGATTTCAGATAAATTAACCGTCTGGAAGAATGGTAAGGCAGTATATCGCCCTACTGTTCATTACGCTTACAATCCTTGCGATACTGCAATTGCTTCCCTTAACGAAATGCGTGGCTACGACTACCGCTTAGTCGAAAACCAACGCATCATGAATGATGAAATCACCACAGGTGCAGACATCTTAGGTTCACTCATCATGGGTCATGATTATAAATCCTGGTGGACTGGAAGTGATTTAAGTATCGAGCAATCTCGTGCTTTAGTTCCTCACCAGAATGCAACCACGATGCAAGTAGCTATCTCAGTTGTAGCAGCATCGATGTGGATGATGGAGAACCAGGCTTCAGGCATCGTTGTTCCTGATGATCTTCCTCATGATTACATCTTAAAGATTTCGAAACCTTACCTAGGTAAGTTCATTTCGACACCTTCAGATTGGACACCACTACGTGATTTAAAACCAGGATTTGGTAAATTCACGAAGCGTGACTTGGATCACAAAGATCCTTGGCAGTTTAAGAACTTCTTAATCAACCAAAACGACTAAGCACCAAGGATGATCACAAAATCGCAGCTTCAGAAGCTCGCCAAAGTTCACGGCACTCCTTTGTTCATCATCGATCATGATGAACTCAGGAGCAACTACCGTCAGTTTAGGAAATACCTACCACGCGTTCAGATTTACTACGCTGTCAAAGCAAACTCTGATCCTGCGATTGTGAAAACCCTCTACAAAGAGGGCTCGAGTTTCGACGTAGCGTCGATGCCTGAATTTGATATCGTTCACGAAAATATTAAGCACCTATCTGCTAAGAAGCGCCAGGAGTGGATTTGGGATAAGATTATCTACGCAAATCCAACCAAGCCAACCGACACACTCGAAGTCTTAAATAAGTATAAGCCTTTGGTGACTTTTGATAATTCTGAAGAAATTAAAAAAATCAAAAAGCACGCACCAAATGCTGGCCTTGCACTCAGACTTAAAGTGCCAAATACAGGCGCTATGGTGGAACTGTCTTCCAAGTTCGGAGCTTCACCCGGTGAAGCCGTTGATCTGATCTTAGAAGCAGATAAGGCGGGCTTAACCGTAGAAGGCATTAGTTTCCACGTTGGAAGCCAGACCACTAATTTCGAGAACTACGTTCAATCGCTAAGCTTAACAGCGTCTGTTTTCAAAGAAGCAATAGATCGTGGTTATACTAAGATGAACTTAATTGATATCGGCGGAGGCTTTCCAGCTCCTTACGATTCCTCGGTTAAGCCATTCAAGGAATTAGCTAAGGTAATTAATACCGAAATCGACCGCCTTTTCCCTAAAGATATTCAAATCTTAGCTGAGCCAGGTCGTTACATGGTCGCTTCAGCAGGTTACTGCGTTTCTTCCGTAATCGGAAAGGCCGTGCGTGATAACAAGATGTGCTACTACATCAATGACGGTGTATATCATACGTACTCAGGTGTAATTTTTGACCACTGTAAATATCCAGTAAAAGCCTTCAAGAAAGGCCCAACTCAGATGAGTTCCGTCTTCGGTCCTACCTGTGATGCACTCGATGTTGTTTCGATGGCAGAAAATCTCCCTTCGCTAGAACGAGGTGATTTTGTGTACAGTGAGAAAATAGGTGCTTACAGTCACGCTTCAGCTACGTACTTCAACGGCTTCCCACCTGCAAAGGTGGTTCACGTTAACCAATAAATCTGAGCGATCAGCTCCGATAGTCGGCATTCTCACTCACGTATTCGTGGGTG
This sequence comes from uncultured Opitutia bacterium, assembly GCA_903834135.1. GTDB lineage: Bacteria > Verrucomicrobiota > Verrucomicrobiia > Opitutales > Opitutaceae > Palsa-1447. The sequence continues at coordinate 140,105 of CAILHZ010000016.1, forward strand.
AGATCTCCCCCAAAGATAGTCGCTGACTGATTACCAGTACCGACATCTATTTGAATTTCCACGCACTTTTCGTGTGGGGGAAAATCGACAGCAGCAGTAAAGACACCGTCCTTTGGAGGTGCGCTTTTGTAGAGTTCTGCATCTACTAAATGAGCTGAAAGAGCTTTCTCTTTTGAAGGGTCGAGTTGGAAAAACCCCTTTGAAAAAATGGTTATTCCGCCAAGTTTAACCTCTAACTGAGATAGATCTGTTTTATCATCACTTGCTCCTACGTGTTTTCCAATTGCCTGAACTAAACGCCCAACATTGGCGTCATTGCCTGCGACCGCACATTTAAACAGAGGTGCATTAACGATTGTTTTACCTAATGCCCTTGCGAAGGCTTGGTCATTAGCGCGCGTGATTGATACTTTAATGACATGACGAACGCCTTCACCGTTGCGCACTACGTCTTCTGCTAAGTCACAGCACACCTGCCTTAATCCACGCACAAAGGCAGCCTTATCGCTGCAAGGCACTTTACTTGAAGAAATAAGAACAACGGTATCTGAGGTGCTTGTATCACTATCAATACTGATTGCATTGAAAGAATCTGAGACGACCTCTTTCAATAAGGCTCTGAGTTCTTCTCTAGGTATAGCGATGTCTGTGAGAATATAGACAAGCATGGTAGCCAAGTTCGGCTCGATCATCCCTGCTCCTTTAGCGATACCCACAATACAACCCTGCCCTACATCAAAGCGGCGAATTTTTGGATAAAGATCTGTTGTTACAATGCCCTCTGCTGCAGGTAGAATTGAGCCAGCTGCTAACGTTGAAATGGCTTGAGGCAACGCTAGTTTCATCGCGTCTACCGGAAGCCCCCAGCCAATAACTCCCGTTGAACTAGGAAGTACTTGCTCGGCTTTTAAACCCAGATGCTTTGCTACTTCAGCACAAATATTTTCTGAGGCAGCTTCGCCTCCAGGAGCACAAACATTAGAAATTTTATTGTTAATGATAATAGCACCTAGATTCTGTGATTCTAAACGCTTGCGGCCAACAATCACGGGAGCACCCGGAAAAGCATTCTTCGTAAACACAGCAGCAAAATCTGATGTTGGTTTATCTAATGCAATCAATGTCAGAGTCATTTTGGCAGGCTTAGGCGCCTCCTGCGGCACAAAATCAAATCGACTTGAGCCTACGCGGAACCCTGCAGGTAATCTAGCTTGGGAAATAAGCCAGGCGCGGTGGCTAGAACGATCTGAAAAGTGAAGTGACGTACTTGGCATGTTGGAGTAAGAGCACTTAAAACAAAGACTTTGAAATCCTCCACATTATTCTTTAGGCGCCTGAATGGAGCCTAGAGCCTAAACGAGCATTTTGAGGAAATCGTTTAAAGACTAAAAAATGTTATCGAAATCTAGTCCAAGTCTGCACTACTGTCGTTTTAATACAAAGACACGGTGAACGAAAATAATAGTCTCCTCTTCAAAGCACGGCAATTAAGCCGTGCATCATAATCCGGCAATGGATGTTTCAGACGTAACAGCAAAAGCGAAAGTGCTTCTCGATGCACTTCCCTATATTCAAGACTTTCACGGATCGACTTTCGTCATCAAGTATGGCGGCAGTTTCATGGATGATCCCGATCCTATCGTAAGGACCCGTGTTGCCTACGACATAGCCTTCCTTGCTGCAGTAGGAATCAATGTAGTTGTCGTTCACGGAGGCGGTAAAGCGATCACTAAAGCCATGGAGAACTCCGGACTTAAGGCTAACTTTATTAACGGCATGCGGGTGACTGATGAAGCAACAATTTCGATTGTTAAAAAAACCCTCGATGAAATCGTAAATAAAGACGTCTGCGCTGCTATTGCATCAGCTAAAGCAAAACCAAAGGGCTTACCTGGCGATTCAGTGCTCGTTTGTGAAAAACTGATCGTTGACGATGACGGCAACACCGTTGACTTAGGATATGTAGGTGAAGTCACTGAGGTAAAAGTCAAACTCATCAAAAAAGAAATTGCTGAGGGCTTCATTCCTGTAATCTCCCCTGTCGCTGAGGACATGAACGGAAAGCCTTACAACGTAAACGCTGACTTAGTGGCAGGCAAAGTAGCCAGTGCCTTAAGAGCTCGCCGCTTAGTTTATATGAGCGATGTACCAGGACTACTTTCTGCTCCACCTGATCCAAGTACCCTAATTTCTACACTTAAAATCAGCCAAGTTGATGAGCTCAAACAAAAAGGCGTCATTGATAAAGGCATGAGACCTAAAGTCATGAGTGCCGTGCGAGCCCTCGAAGAAGGTGTTCAAAGAGTTCACTTTATTGACGGAAGACTCCCACACAGTCTGCTACTGGAAATCTTCACCGATAAAGGCATAGGAACAGAAATTGTTCATGGATAAGCATTCGTCCATTATCCGCTCTAACTCCGCAGAGCTTTACGATGCCCACGTTCTTAAGAACTATGGTAGGCCTGCCATTACTCTTGTTAAAGGCAGTGGCACCCAAGTCTGGGATGATGAAGGTAAATCGTATTTAGATTTTACCTCAGGTATTGCAGTCAGTGCCTTAGGGCATTGTCACCCCACATGGGTAGAAGCAGTCCGTAAGCAAGCCGGTGAATTAATCCATACAAGTAACCTCTTTAGGCATCCCAACCAAGGTGAGTTGGCTAAGCGTCTTGTAGGTTACGCAGGCCCTGGTCGTTTGTTTTTTTGCAATAGTGGCGCTGAAGCCAATGAAGCTTTAATCAAACTTGCACGGCTACATGGCATGCAAAAGTCCGGCGGCAAAGAAGGCATTTGCTATAAAGTTATCTGTGCTAACCAAGCCTTCCACGGGCGTACCTTTGGTGGCATGAGCGCAACGCCACAAGAAAAAATCCAGCACGGCTTTAGGCCGATGACTCCAGGATTTGTTTTTGCAGACTTAAACAATCTCGCGAGTTTCGAAGCCTTAGTAGATGACCAAACCGCCGCAATCATGGTGGAGTCAATTCAAGGTGAAGGCGGGATACGTCCTTGCAGTAATGAATTCCTGGTCGGCTTAAGAGAACTCTGCACACGTAAAAATATTCTGCTTCTACTCGATGAAGTACAGTGCGGCATAGGTCGTACCGGTAAATTTTATGCATTTGAATATGCAGGCATAACTCCGGATGCAATTGGCATGGCCAAGGGACTTGGTGGTGGTTTTCCAATTGGTGCTGTATGGATAGGTGAAAAAGCAGCTGAGCTATTTCATCCAGGCCAACACGGGACTACCTTTGGAGGAACTCCATTAGCCTGCGCTGCAGCACTGGCCGTTCTTAATGTCATTGAACAAGAAAATTTAATTTCTCATGTCGCAAAAACAAGCGGCCCATGGATTGCCAAACTTCAAGGTCTTGCCCATGAATTTCCTGCACAAATTAAAGCCGTAAGAGGTAAAGGCTTCTTAGTGGGAATTGAAATGGCTTCAGATCCAGCTGCCTATATTTCAGCTTTAAGAGAGCATGGTTTATTGGCTCCTTCGGCAGGTGGTAATGTAGTTCGTCTACTGCCTCCTTTGAATGTAAGTACCCAAGAGCTTGAGCGTTCGATAGAGATATTGCGCTTAGTCTTAGCCGCTAAAGCCTAAGAGCTGCCATTTTGGGCTGCTAAAAGGGTCTTTGGGGTTAGAATTGTGTAATATATAAGTTATTTATAATCATATACTTATCTTATCATAACGCGTTAAATGAACCTACGCTTCTTTTCCGCTGGTCTGAACCCCCTTAAATGCCTAGAAATGAACGTTTCCTTCGATGAAACACCTCCTCAAAGAGACCGACCTTAGTTCCACGGATCTCAACCGGGTATTCTCACTTGCTCGCGAGCTTAAGAAAAATCGTGGCAAGCAGACATCATCGCTACTTTCAGGTAAGACATGGGTGCTCATTTTCTCAAAGGAAAGTACCCGCACACGCGTTTCTTTTGAAGTAGGTATTCGTGAACTTGGTGGAAATGTTATTTTCCTCAATAAAAACGATATTCAACTAGGTCGCGGTGAAACCGTTGAAGATACTGCACGAGTACTCTCTAGGTACGCTCACGGGCTAGTTGTTAGAACCTATGATCATTCGGATGTAGAAAGACTCGCCTCAGCAGGAAGCATCCCAGTGATTAACGCACTCACTGACTTTTTACATCCCTGCCAAACCTTAACAGATGCCTTTACTGCAGCTGAAAGATGGGCTGGTCCTACGGGAGACTTAGTTGAATCACTGAAGGGTCGTAAAATTGCCTTTTTAGGCGACACCCGTTTTAACATGGCTAACTCCTGGATGCTTACAGCAAGCATGTTTGGAATGAAAATTTCGTTAGCAGGTCCTACCGCATATAAGCCAGGCGAAAAAATTAATCAGTTACTTCAAGCCGGTGGCCGTAAAATAGACTACCAGGTAACCACAGACCCCTACGAAGCGGTTCAAGGTGCCGATATCGTGTACACCGATACATGGACTAGTATGGGTCAAGAATCAGAGGCAGCAGCACGCGCTATTGCAATGAAGCCATACACTGTGACCGAAAAACTATTTGCTGCAGCTAAACCTGATGCCTTCTTCATGCACTGCTTACCCGCTCACCCGGGTGAAGAAGTAGTTCAAGCTGTGCTCGACAATCCTCGCTCGATTATTTTCGATGAGGCAGAAAATCGTCTTCACGTTCAAAAGGCGATCATCTCTCATTTGACCGAATCTAAATAATTTCATGAAAATCGTTCTCGCTTACTCCGGTGGTCTAGACACCTCGGTTATTGTTAAATGGCTGCGTGAAAAATATGACGCTGAGATCGTCACATTTGCAGCAGATATAGGACAAGAAGAAGAGCTTAAGGGCCTTTCTCAAAAAGCGCGTAAGACTGGCGCATCCAAGCACTACACCCTCGATTTAGTTGAGGAGTTCGCAAGCGACTACATCTATCCGATGATTCGTGCTAACGCAATTTACGAAGGACAGTACTATTTAGGCACTTCAATTGCCCGCCCGCTGATTGCTAAGGCCCAAGTTGAAATCGCCAAAAAAGAAAAGGCAGACACAGTTGCTCACGGCGCTACAGGTAAAGGAAATGATCAATGCCGCTTTGAATTAACATACATGGCGCTTGCTCCTCAGCTTACGATCTTAGCTCCATGGAAAATTGATGAATTCCGTGAAGAATTCCCAGGTAGATCTGAGATGATCGATTACTGCCGGGACCATAAAATTCCAGTGGAAGCTTCCTTAAAAAAGCCTTACTCGATGGATCGCAATCTTCTACACATCTCCTACGAAGCAGGTATTCTCGAAGATCCTTGGTTTGATCCAACAACCAAGAAAAACAAGGCGATGTTTAAACTTTCGGTTTCTCCGGAAGATGCTCCAAATAAATCTGAGTATGTTGATCTTGATTTCGTTAAAGGAAATTGTACTGCAGTAAACGGAAAGAAATTATCACCTGCTGGAGTACTTAAAGAACTTAATCGTCTTGGTGGTAAACACGGCATCGGTCGTGTTGATTTAGTAGAAAACCGTTTCGTTGGGATGAAATCACGTGGCGTTTATGAAACTCCAGGTGGAACAATTCTTGTGCACGCACACCGCCAAGTTGAATCACTTACGATGGACCGTGAAGTGATGCATTTAAGAGATTCTCTGATTCCTAAGTATGCAGAACTTGTATACTACGGTTTCTGGTTCGCTCCTGAACGTGAAGCACTGCAAGCCTTAGTGGACGAAAGCCAAAAGCACGTGACTGGAACAGTACGTCTTAAACTATACAAAGGTAACGTTATTACCTGTGGTCGTAAGTCAAAATATTCACTCTACGATCCACATATTGCATCCATGGAAGGCGTTAAGAGCTGGTACAACCAAAACGATGCAACCGGTTTTATTCGCTTAAATGGATTACGTCTGCGCGCTCGTTATTATGCGCAAGGCGCTCCGAAATGACATTTAAAGACTGGAGGCGGCTTTCTGCTTGGGAAGCCGCTTCGCACGTAAGAAATAGCATAGATGCCCTTCCCCTTACTCAGCGTAAGGCGGCTATTGCCTCTATGCCAAACGAGTCAACTTTAGTCGCACGTTTTGCGTCTGCCCCACAGGGCAGAGCTTTATCGGGAATTCCTTTTTTTGTTAAAGATCTTTTTGAAACTAAAGGCGAAACGATACAGGCTGGTTCTTCATTTTTAAAAGAAGTTAGACAACCAGCATTAAAAGATGCTGCTCTCATCGAAGCACTTAAACAACTCGGTGCAGTCTTTGTAGGTAAGACACACCTGTATGAATTTGCTTATGGCTTAACAGGTGAAAACAAACATTTCGGAGACTGCGATCATCCTAAATTTCAAGGACGCACAACCGGAGGTTCAAGCAGCGGCTCAGCTTTAGTTGTAGCAGCAAACGCTGTACCACTAAGCTTAGGTACAGACACCGCAGGTTCCCTGCGTTTACCGGCAGCATTCTGCGGCTTATACAGTTTTAGAGGTATTCCCCAGGAAACATGGATTAATGACGCTTTCCCCTTAAGCCAGTCTTTTGATACTGCAGGATGGTTTACTGAAAGCGCAGAAGATATGCTCACTGTACTAAGCGCTTTAGTTGGCCCATTGCCTAAATCACCAAAACCTCCGGTTGGTTATTTTATATCTTGGCCAGGCTTAGATTCCAGCATTGCAGATACACTAAAGCACTTTGCTGAGAAATTATGCTCCGAAGCGAGTGCCGAACTCAGTAATAAAACTATCTCTATATTTAAGGATTCTACTTCGGCTTACACTGTTCTGCAGAGTAAAGAGACGTACGCCACACATAAGGATTGGCTAGCTACCTACCAGGATCGCTATTCACCTGAAGTCCATGCACGTATTAACAGAGCTGAAAGCTGGACAAAAGAGGATGAAACTAAGGCGCTTGATAAAAAAGAAGGTATTAAAACTTTTTTTGAGACGTATTTTAAATCTGCAGACTTCTTAATACTCCCAGTAGCTCCTTTTGCTGCTTTACCAAAAACTCAATTAACACTTGAGAATCGAAATAAAATACTCGATCTAACAACGCCAGGAAGTCTAGCAGGTCTACCTATACTCACACTTCCTGTCCCCCTACATTCAGGACTTACTCTTGGACTTCAAGTGATTATTAAAGACCAAAAAAGCTCAGCCCTGGAATTTATTTTAGCTAAGCTTTGAGTTTGAGACTTACTCGAAACGTACGGTTACTTGTATCTCCACAATTGCGTTACGAGGTAATCCTGCAACAGCTACAGCTGCACGAGCATGCTTACCAGGCTCGCCATAAAGTTTAAAAAATAATTCACTAGCTCCGTTAATAACCTGCGGACTTTGATCAAATCCTGAAACTGCATTCACGAAACCACTTAAAAAAATAAATTCTTTTACACGCTCGAGATTACCCAACGCTGATTTGATAGTTGCTAGCGTATTTAAAGCACAAACCTGGGCAGCTGCATAGCCAGCCTCTACTGTCTGATCTTTACCCACTTGTCCTGTGTGAGGCACTGGGCCTGAAGAAGTACTAATCACACCGGATAAAACTAAATTATTTCCATTTATGCGGTATGGTACATAAAACCCCGCAGGTTGTGGTGCAGGAGGTAGAACATGGCCTAATTCTTTAAGTTTTAATTCGATGGAATCCATAATAGGAGATTCTTGCATAATCATAGATCGAGGCAAGCCATTGAAACTAGATATATTAGACTCAGTATTCACTCTTGAGATAAATAAGGCTAAAGCTAGGTTACTGGGAGTCGTTTTCCTACAATTGCACTTTAATGACGTGATACCTAATTCAGGAGATTGTGTTATCTTAGAAGGTATAGCTAAACGCTTTACCAAGGATGATCATGTTCTAGAAAATATTAGCCTGAAAGTAAGCAAAGGTGAATTTATCACTTTTATTGGACCAAGTGGCTGTGGAAAATCAACCCTGCTACGTCTGATTGCAGGTCTACTCAAACCATCTGAAGGCATAATTCATATTAATGGGAAAACTCCAGAATTGGCTGATTCAGATTTAGCCTTTGTTTTTCAAGATGCCAACCTACTGCCTTGGAGAAAAAGCATAGCCAATGTAGCGCTACCTTTATTACTCAGAGGAGTGCCAAAATTGGAGCGTGAGGCCAAAGCTCGCATGATGCTTAGTTTAGTGGGCTTAAATAATGCAGAGAATAAATATCCCTGGCAATTATCAGGCGGAATGAAAATGCGTGTTTCAATTGCACGCGCACTTAGTATTTCTCCAAAAATTCTATTACTCGATGAGCCGTTCGGAGCTCTTGATGAGATTAGTCGAGATCACCTTAACGAAGATTTACTTAAAATAAGAGAGAAAGATTTATTCACCACATTCTTTGTTACACATTCCGTAGCAGAAGCTCTTTTCTTATCGACGCGCGTGATCGTCTTAAGTCGAAACCCTGGAAGAATACATACAACTATTGATGTTCCATTTAGCTATCCACGTAAGCCTGACTTACGCGAGAGTCCCGAATTTTTAAGCTTACTGGCCCAGACAACGCGTGCGCTGCGTGCTGTGCTTTAAACGTATGAAAAAGATTACATCATTACTTTTTCCTATAGTATCTGGAGTAGCTCTAATTGCGATCTGGTATGGTATTATTATTTTATTTAAAATACCAATTTACGTCCTACCAACACCAGGCCAGATTATTACAGCAGCATGGACTGAACGTCATGCTATGTTGGCCTCTGCACTACTCACTGGCCAAGGAGCAGTCTTAGGCTTCACCTGTGCAGTAGTAGGAGGATTTTTATTATCGATGATTATGGCGTTTTCTCTGCGCCTTAAAAAATCTCTATATCCTTATATTTTAGTCTTACAGATGACGCCCGTTATTATCTTAGCTCCAATATTCGTATTATGGCTAGGTCAAGGTCTGCCTAGTATCGTAGCAATCACATTTATGATTTGTTTTTTCCCTATCGTTGCTAGTACTACATCAGGATTTATGTCAGTGGATAAAAATTTGCTCGAAGTCTTTAAAATGTGTCATGCAACAAAGCTCCAGGAGATTCGGTACCTACGAATCCCTTCAGCAATGCCTTACTTTTTAACAGGAGTTAAAATTGCAGGAACCCTAGCACCTATTGGGGCCATCACTGGAGATTTTTTAGCTGGTAGCGCTCAAAATGGAGTTGGTGGAATTGGCTTTATGGCCATTACCTATTTTTCCCAGCTTCAAACAGCTTCTTTATATGCAAGTGGGTTAGTTGCATGCCTTTTAGGCTTTGGCTTTGTTGGATCAATCAGCCTTTTGCACTGGGTGCTTTTACATAAATGGCATGATTCACTGATTAAAAAAGAATGAACCTGTGTTGCAGATGATAAGCTTACGGCTATATTTTTTTATCTACGTAATAACTATGCGCGGTACTTCTATTTTATTAGCATTAATTGCATGCTCACTATTTACAGCCTGCTCAAATAAAAAAGTTTTTTCACCAGTACAGTCGGACACCCCATTTCCTATTACCGTACAACTGGATTGGGTGGCAGAACCTGAACATGGAGCATTCTATACCGCCGAGGCTCTAGGATACTATAAAGCAGAAGGCCTAGACGTTACGTTACTACAAGGAGGAGCAAATGCATATGTGCAAACTAAGGTTGCTACAAACCAAGCCCAAATAGGTCAGGATGATTCAGGCAACATACTGACCTCAATTCAATCAGGAGTACCGCTACTTTGCGTAGGATCGATTTTCCAACACGATCCTTCTGTACTCATGATGCATGCATCTAATCCGATCAAAAACTGGTCTGACCTGAATGGTAAAACAATAATGTCAAAGATCTCTTGGACGTTTCTTCCCTTTCTGAGGAAGAAATACGGGATTGAATATAAAGTCATTCCTATGGACTACAATCTTGGCCGCTTTGCTATTGATCCAGATTTTATTCAACAAGCCTATTTTACCTCAGAGCCTTATTACTTAGAACAAAAAGGCATTAAGACTAAATTCTTACATGCAGCTGATGCTGGTTTTGATTCGTACACAACAATCATGACCAATAAAGCTTTTGCCAAAAGTCATCCCGAGCAGCTCAAAGCGTTTCTAAGAGCTACGTATAAAGGTTGGAAAACGTATATTGAGTTAGACGGAGCTGCAGCTCATGCAATCATGCTTAAGGTAAATCCAAAAGTAACTCCAAGTTTCTTGGATTGGTGCCGTTTACAAATTATTAAAGCAGAATTAGCTAAAGACGCTAAAGACGACTACCTGACCTTAAGTAAAAAGCGTTTTCAAATTCAAATTGATCAACTCACTGACTTGGGAATCCTAAAAAAAGATGCGGTAAAAGTAGAAGATGCAGTAGATACGTCATTTCTACCCCAAGCAAATCCCTAGTTATTACCAGCGTGTTTGGCTAAACTTCCAACCAGGAACTTTTTTTTGCATCTCTATTTCATCGTTACGTTCTTTAAGACCACAACTTAGAAAATTTTGATGCGCCCTAGCTAAAGCTGCTCGGTCAAGCTCAACTCCAAGGCCTGGGCCCTTAGGAAGCACAACACAGCCAGCTTCGAACTTAATACGACCGCCCACAATAATCTCCTCACTCTGCCAAGGATAGTGGGTATCTAAAGCGTAACTTAAGTTTGGCATTGCAGCCCCTAGATGAGTCATAGCTGCTAATGAAATACCTGCATGATTATTTGAATGCATAGAAACTCCTCTACCAAATATTCTGCAGAAGGTAGCAAGTTCCATGGAAGCATTTAAACCTCCCCAGAAATGATGGTCTGTTAAAATAACATCTTCTGATCCGGTACGCACACTGCCTGGCAAATCATCAAATGAAGTTGTACACATGTTGGTCGCTAAAGGCATCTTCAGTGCTTTACGCACTGAAGCCATAGCTTCCTGGCCTCGGGCTGGATCCTCTAGATACTCCAAGTAACCTTCGAGTTGCTTACCCCACTTAATCGATGTCTCCACAGTCCATAATGCATTAGGATCTAATCTTAAAGGAACACCTGAACCAAAATGCGCATAAAGCGCCTTGATTGCAGCAACTTCCTGATCAGGAGGAAAAACTCCGCCCTTAAGCTTGATTGATTTAAACCCGTATTCTTTAACCATGGCAATTGCCTGCTCAACAATCCCAGCAGGATCCAAGGCTGCTTTCTGCCGAGCACTTGCCCAGCCTGTTGCGTTAGGCTCTATATTAAAACCGAGTGCTCCACCTGCTCCTTCATACTTATAAAATAAATAAGCTGAGTAAGGAACTCTGTCTCTGACAATACCTCCTAGTAGTTGTGCAACAGGTTGATTGTAGGCTTTCCCCGCAATATCAAGGCAAGCCACATTAAAGGCACTGTATACTTGGACAGACTTACGACCATCCCAGGGAGCGACACCGCGTTCAGCAGATCCTTCGAGTTTAAATTGATCTGCAAGCTTTGCTCTAAGGGCATTCCAATTTAATGGATCTAGTCCAATTACAAAGGGCTTAGCCTGATTAAGTGCAGAATCTATAGCTGCACTACTAGGAACTTCAGCTAGTCCTGTAATACCACTATCTGTGATTAATTCTATGACTGTTCTTAAAGCATAGGGAGCATGCAAGCCAGCGGCATTAAGAAGAGGAGGATCAATCAGTGCAATTGGAGTAATGATTACATCTGTGATCTTCATAACGATTTCACCATACACTAAACTGAGTGTTTATTTCTTAGCTGCTTTAAGTGCTGCTGCATTTTGTCTAAGACCGTTTGCAACAGAGCCGCCATCTGAACCAAGAGCGACAAAGCTAAAGCCTAAGTCCCGGCATTTTTCTACCATCGCAGCACTCTGGACTAGAATTCCTGCTGCTTTGCCTGATTTTTTTGCAGCTGAAACTACCTTCGTTAAAGCTTCAATAAACTGTGTGCTCTCGAGCTGATCGCGAATCCCCATATTGTAACTCAAATCTGTGGGACCAACAAAGAGAACATCTACACCATCTACAGCTGCTATTTCATCCGCTGCTGAAACGGCTTCAGGAGATTCAATCTGTGCAACAAGCAGTAACTTTTCGTGACCATGTAAATAATGATCCTCAAAATCGACTCCATAACCTGAGGCGCGTTGCATCTTTGCAAGACCGCGCACCCCGCGTGGAGGATACCTCATTGCTGAAACAGCTTTCTTAGCTTCTTCAGCACTAGAAATAAAAGGAACCATCACTCCTTGTGCTCCCATGTCTAAAACACGTTTAAATGTAACGGTTTCATTCCAAGCAATACGTACAACAGCAAACGCTGGAGTGGCTGCTGCTGCTTGTAATTGAGAAACAAGCGTATCTTGACCACCAGGTCCATGTTCATGATCAATTAAGAGCCAATCGTAACCGGCATTACCTGCGATCTCAGTTGTTATAGGTGAACCTAAATTAATAAACGTTCCAGTGAGCCATTGACCGGCAAGTACTCGAGTTCGGAAATCGCTGGAAAGTTTCATAAGTTAGATTGGATTACAAAGAGGTATACAGCTGATACAAAGCTTGGGTGCCGCACTCACTCCAACCATGCGCAGCTACATCATCATATAATTTCTTAGCTAAACTTAGCCCAGGAAGCTCTAGTTTCATTTCCTTAGCAGAATCTAAAGCAATACCCATATCTTTAATGATATGCTTTACATAAAAACCAGGCGCAAAATTACCTGCCAGAGCACGTGGCGCAAGTGTAGTCATCGCCCAACTGCCTGCTGCACCGCCACTGATACTTGCATGTACTTGGGTCGGATCTAAGCCTGCTTTCTTAGCATAAATAAGCGCCTCGATCCAAGCTACCATACCAACAGCAACAGAAATTTGGTTAGCCATCTTACAATGCTGTCCAGCACCAGAAGCACCAAGAAGAGCAATGTTCTTACCCATTAATTCAAATAAAGGTTTAGCACGATCGTAGGCTACTTGCTCACCACCAACCATTATTACTAAACGAGCTTCTTTAGCTCCAATATCTCCGCCTGATACAGGAGCATCAAGGGCTGAAATTCCTTTCTTAGAAGCGGCTTCTGAAATGCGGCGTGCAAGAATCGGACTGGAGGTCGTCATATCTATGAGTAAAGCGCCTACTTTAACTCGATCAACGATTCCACCTTTTCCTAAATACGTTTCTTCAACGTCTTTTGGGAAACCAAGCATGGTAATAACTACATCAGCAGCTGCTGCCGCTGATCCAGCTGAGTCATGCCAGATTGCACCAAGATCAAGCAAGTCCTTAGCTTTCTCTTGAGTTCGATTGTACACGTGCAGCGTATTGCCGGCTTTAATAAGGTGAGAAGCCATGCTTCGCCCCATGACACCTGTACCAACAAACGCGATTGTATGAGCCATAAAATTATTTCGCTGAATATTCAGAAGCTAGATCGAGACGGAAATAATCTCGAGCGTTTCCAAAACAGATATTTTTAACCATACTACCGATAAAGGCCATGTCTGATGGCAAATCTCCGCGGGCAATATCTGCTCCGATTAAATTACATAATGTACGTCGGAAATATTCATGCCTTGGGAAGCTCACAAAACTACGTGAATCCGTAAGCATACCAACAAAGCGACTAAGTAGTCCCAAATTAGATAAAGCATTAATCTGCCATTCCATTGCTTCTTTTTGGTCTAAGAACCACCAGCCACTACCAAATTGCAACTTGCCTGGAATTGAACCGTCTTGGAAGTTTCCAATCATAGCACCAAAGACGTAATTGTCTGCAGGATTTAAATTGTAGATAATCGTACGAGGGAGTTGATCAGTTGCATCTAGTGAATCTAAGTAACGCGATAAGGCGGCAGCTTGAGGTAAATCACCAATCGAATCAAAACCAGTATCAGGCCCAAAAGATTTTAATAAGCGCTTATTATTATTACGCAGTGCACCTAAGTGCAGCTGTTTAGTCCATCCACGTGCTGCGTCCCAGCGGCCAAATTCAAGCATCAGGTAAGAACCGTATTTAGCTTGTTCAGTTGCCGAAGGAACTCTGCCTTCACGAGCTGCATCAAATACAGACTTTGCTTCAGCATGTGTGCATGGCTCTGATAATGCGGTTTCTAGGCCATGATCAGACAAGCGACCACCAGCTGCATGAAATGCATCGTGCCGATTCTTAAGAGCGGATAATAAATCATCGAAAGTCTTAACAGGCATGCCTGCTGTACCTCCTAATTTTTCGATCCAAACATTAAATCCAGCAGGATCACCTACAGATAAAGCCTTATCCGGACGGAACGCAGGATATACTTTTGTCTTGAGCCCACTTTTTTGGATTTTTGCATGCGTATCTAAAGAATCCGCAGGATCATCTGTGGTACATACTACAGCCACTTTGGACTGTGAAAGTAAATCGTGTACACGCAACTTAGGCAGTCTCTCATTTGCTTGTTTCCAAATAGCATCAGCTGTTGCAGGTGTAAGCAGTGTATCCACATCAAAGTAACGTTTTAATTCAAGATGCGTCCAATGGTACAAAGGATTACGCATCGTGTGAGGCACGGTTTGCGCCCATGCCTTAAATTTTTCTTCTGGTGATGCACTCCCAGTGATGAAACGCTCATTAACACCATTGGCACGTAGCGCACGCCACTTATAATGATCACCACCTAACCATAGCTCAGAAAGATTCGAAAACTGATGATTGGATTCGATTAGTGCGGGAGAAAGATGGCAGTGATAATCGAAGATTGGCTCGTTCTTCGCAAAGTTGTTATAGAGCTCACGCGCTTGAGGAGTCGTAAGCAAAAAATCGTCGTGAATAAATGACATGGTTGGAAAGCATGCACTCTACGACTTTCGCTGGATGAGTACCAGCAAAAGCCTTCAAAACTTACGGTCTTTTTTAAGTCCTAACCTGCAATTGAACTCACTAAATCCGAAAGCTGCTTGTAGCCTGCAAGTGAAGCACTCGCTTTTGCACATACCGCACTTGTCGCTAACCCGGTGGTTTCAGCTAGGAATATAATATAGCTAGCTACATTACGGGCAAAATTTAGACGACCTTCTTCACTAATGGAGTAGAAGCGAGCCCTTTGAATATAGCCTGCAGGCGTATGATCACCGAGTGCTGCTTTCTCTGCACGACCACCTCCGGCAAGTACATAAAGGAAGTTATACTCAAACCAAAACATATGTTCAGGATTTGGACTAAGTGCCTCTAGAGCTGTGCGACATGTAGCAGGAGATTGAAATACTTCCATAGCCTTACCAGACTTTGAAAGTGCATCAGTAATAAATATACGAGCCATCTTTTGCTCAGTAGCATCTATACTGAAAGCTCCCAGTAGGGCTAATTCTAGGGTGAATAAATACCAGTCATGCCAGAGTGCCTGATCAGCAGCGTTCTTTGAAATCGCTAAGGCCTTACCCATTTCGTAGGTGTAGCGACCGCTTGTTTTAATTTCTAAGCGGCGGCCTGTGACTTCACCCATTACCCGGTAATTCTCAGCTGATTTACCGGAGCCTGAATGAAATCCAATACTTGCATCAAACTTTGAACATACAGCCCACTGTTTCTCAATTAAGACCTTGAGTGCTGCGTTATCAGGATAAGGCATGTTCTTTTGGAAACCAAAAGCTGGAGCTACAAAATGAATCTTCATTCCAAGCGCTTCACAAAGAGCTAACATAACTGCAGTTGTTTCCTGAGTCGTTAGACCAGGTAATTCATCAATGGATAATTCTCTTAAGTAGTCACGCCCAACCTGAGTTGTGAAAGCTTTCTCACGTGCAGCACGATACTTGGTATCACGCTGTTTCATTTTTTGCATCGAAGGCCATACGTAAGCCACTAAGTGAGCAAATTCTGCTTCATTTAAAACTAGCCCTACAGAGGCGACACGTGATTTAACAACTTTAAGAATTTCAGCTGGTACGTGTGCACTCACCCAAGCTGCTGCATCACCAGGAACCTGTGTTTGAGCAAGTTCAGGAGATAAATCAAATGTGATATAACTAGCCAATAAGCAGCCAGTGACTAATTGATCTTCACGACTATCAAATTTACCGCCGATTGGTTGATGATCAGCATTAAAACTCCAAGCAATTTTACGTTTATGAAAGCCTGTTTTCAATTTTGAAATTACGCAGCCATGGCTCATACCCTCAACACTTTGGCCTTGGTGACCTTCAGGAACATTCGTTCCAATAAACGGGAAAGGAACACTATCTAAGCGACCATCTAGCATCGCGTTTACATCATAAACTAATTCACGAGGAATCGAATTTTGATTAGCAGTAACACCTAGATTAAGATGGGCCATTGCCCACTCTACCCCAGTCCAGTGCAGTGTCGTAAAACGAGCACCAATACCTAAGGTGCGTTTACCTAAATCTGCTCCTGCAGTTGGAAAAATTGTGGTAGACGAGTCATGCTCCTGAATTAAATTTTTAAGTGCGAGTAAGTTTAAAAAACTTGCTGGAAAAATATCTTCGTTATCTGAACGAGCTAACGCTTGCCGTAGGGTATTTGGCGAAACTGCTCCTGCTTTTTTCTTAAGCAACCATCCGCAGTCACCGGTGTGTGTGTCTTCAAATAAAGTCCAATCACCCTGAGCTGTCTGAAATGCACTTGTGGGATAATTTTTTAATAACCCAGCATTTTTACTGAGTGCTTTGCTAGATAACTGATCCCAATCCAAACAGAAGTCGGGACTTACACATGGGTTAGATGCGATACGCAGATTATTATTAAGCAAAAATGTATTAATAGAAGACATATAAAAAAAGAGGTATTTTAACCTATATTAGTAAATTCCCTCACAATCAAATGCAGCTTACAAGGATCGAATACGGACTCGTGTCTTATTTGTACCAGATAAACATCCAGTAGCTAAGGTAAATTATCTTCCCTGGGCACCACTGTCTAGCAAGTGGCCCTGCCGGGCGCATATAAAAAGGCCGCCTCGGGCTGCTATCCGAGGCGGCTCACACCTACCCTAACAAGTGTTATGTCGTAGGAGGCGCTGCAGGTGCAGGTGCTTCTCCATCCGACTTTTTCTTACCCCTTGGTCCACCACCCATTGGAGGTAATTTATCGAAAGTAGTTTGTTGTTCAGATGTCAAAAGGGCGCGGATTTTAGCGTTACCTTCCTTACGAATAGCCATCATCTGCGTGCGGCGATCGTCCTGTGAAAGATCTTCATTTTTGCGAAGCTCAAGCATCTGAGTCATTTGATCTTTTAAAATAGCTGCTACTTTAGTTTTTTGCTCGTCCGTTAAATTAAGTTTTTTAGCCAGTTGCTCCATAGGACGAGCGCCACCCCAAGCTTTGCCAGCTGGAGGTGTAGCAGGTGCTGCATCTTGAGCATACACTGCAGGAGTAGTGGCTAAAAGGCCAAGCACTAGACCAAACACAGATGAAATCAGAAATGGCGTTTTCATGTTTTTAAAAATGAGGTACTGCTGCTTCCAACCAGCCAGACGCACCTATTTAGGAATAGTTTCGAAAAATATTATTTTTCCAGCTCTTTCCCTATGAAGTCGCGAGTGTTGCAATCTAAGCCAAAGCACGTTTTTTTAGGTACCAGATGAATACGTTTGATAGGCACCTAATGCGCGAGTGGCTGCAAATACTCTTCTTAGTGCTAGTCGCTGTCTGTGGCCTATTGTTTGTACAAATCTGCTATGATGACTTCAAAGACATGCTAGAAATCGGTGCAGGCTTCTCCGATTTCATACGCTATATCTTTATTACAATGCCTAGTTTTCTGGGTCTTGTACTTCCCTTAGCGTTGCTTATTTCACTTCTTTTTACCCTCACTAAACTGCACCGCTCCAACGAGATAACAGCAATGAGGACTGCAGGTGTAGGGTTTGCAAGACTCACCGCTCCACTATGGGTCGTAGGCCTGTTTGCCTGTGCTTTAGTTTGGTGGCTTAACTCAAGTGTAGTACCTTGGTCTGTTGAGCAATCCCGCCAATTGGACGCAGAAATGCAGTACAAAAAGCAGGCTAAAACCCTACCTCCCGATCGAGTTGGAGCAGTCTATAGCGTTGCTTTTGATAACTCAGAAGATCACCGCATGTGGCTTATCAATCGTTACAGGCAGGCGTCACCCGCTAAGGGATTTGGTATATCTGTCTCTCAAATGGATAAAAGTAACCGAGAAACGATCCGTTTATTGGCCTCGGAGGCCTGGTATGACGCTCCACGCACGAGATGGATTTTTAAAAATGGCCGAGTGCTTAAATTCAATCCAGATACGGAGGAGCAAACAGACTCAGAGCCTTTCACCACACATATAGAGACTTCGTTTCATGAAGATCCAACACTGATGCTTCTAACGGATCAAAGACCAAGAGATCTTTCGTTTTTTGAACTCAAACGTTTGATGGTATATTTCGAAGCAGAAAAAAATCCTAATAAAGTAGTACCCTATGCTGTTAGATACTACTCGCTGATTGCTGATACTTTAGCCCCCTTAATTGTAATCGCGATTGCTATACCCTTTGCAATTGCTGGTGTGAGAGTAAATCCTGCAGTAGGCGTCTCCAAAGCAATTGGTCTATTTATTCTTTATTATATTTTTAATACAATCGGCAGCTCAATTGCGATGAAACAGTGGATGGATCCAGAAACTGCAGCATGGATTCCAAACGCAGGAATGGTTATCTTAGCAACATACTTTCTGTCACGCCTACGTTAATATTTTAACTCCAGTTATAGTTAAAGCTGATACTAATTCGCTCTTTGCTTACTCGGTTCTGAGCAACCTCATGTCTTAGCCAGCTTTCAAAAAGTAAGAGATTCCCTGCTTTAGCAGGATAGATAATATGGGCTTTATTTTCATTTCTTGCAGACGCTGTACGCGGAGGGGCTGCCATAAAGCGATCAAGTCTAGGATCTTCAAATTTTAAACCAGGGCAGCCTACAGGTGTTGTGACATAGTAGGTTCCGCTAATAAATGCCAGAGGATGTAGATGCAGTGAATGTGCAGCTAAAGGAGGCATTATATTCACCCAGCAATCTGTCATACGAATGGATTTACCCTGCAGATCAAAATCAAGTGCCTTACTATACTTGAGTACATGTTTATTAATCTTCTTTTCAAGTTCAGCGAAGGTGGATGAAAAACGCTGAAGCTCATTCATCGAGGCATAGCTCGTATAACCACCTGGATAATTTTTCTTTGACCAAGCACGTCCCGCTTTATCGTAGTCTCTTAAGTTACGACATTCCTCAGCCAGTTCGTTATTTAGTTTTGCAAGACCTGAAGCCTGAAGGGCTTTGCTATAAATATAAGTCGGAAACCAAGATTTAATAGACATAAATTATCCTAAGGCTGAGTTAAGAGCTGCAATAATAGAATCTGAAGGTTCAGCGCCAACACTAAGACGCAGTAGATCTGGATTAATTCCCTGTGAAAATAATTCCTTACGCCCTTCGTCTTTAGTCACCATGTCGTAATGCGCTAAATACATAAAAGGACATATAAGCGTTGTTTTCATGCCGAAACTCGGTCCCTTCGGCAATGCAAGTCGATCGTAAAATACATCCAAAGAACCTGCTAGTGTGAAAGATATCATACTTCCAACTGAAGCAGGACTTTGCGCAACACTAAGATAATTATTTTTTGATTCGGGAGCTAAAGCCCAAAATACTTCTAATACACGAGGGTCCTTTTCTAGATAGGTGGCAATACGCGTGGTATTAATTGCAATTTGCGCGAGTACTTTTTCTGTATTTGTAATTTGTGCCGCAAGCCGAGCGCTATCCTTAGAGTACAAACCCTCGATATTCTTTGCGATGCGTGTACGTAGCAGTTTTGCATTCTTTGCTTCAGGATTAACAATAGCTAGACCCGCTATCACATCCCCTTCACTGGCTGTATATTTAGTTAAACTGTTCACTTGCACATCCGCATACTGAAGCACCTTCACACTAAACAATGAAGCAATGGAGGTATCTAAAACGAGTGAAATATCATGAGACTTACATAAGTCACTGAGTGCTTTAACATCGGATGTTTGGACAAGAGGATTTGAAGGAATTTCAGTGATTACACCTGCAATTCGATCTGCTTTTTCAGCGAACAATTTCTTTAATGTATCAAGATCGAATACATCTCCTAAAAAAATATAGTCATCAGTGCTTGGTGTTAACTTCTTAAGAATAGCAATAGTATCCAAGTAAAGCCATCCTAGCTGAATCCATATCTTTTTTCCTTTCTTTGTTTGGATTTCAGATATTGCCATGAACGCGGAGTAAATCGCATTCATTCCATTGTTGGTTAAAAATAAATCTTCTACACTTGCTGCAGGAAGTGCCTTAAGAAGATATTTTTTAATCTCCAAATCAGAATCCCCACTGAAGAGTATTTCTTCATTTACTTCAGGTATAATACCATAACTTACCAATTGATCTTCAGCCTGCCTTGAAGAAATAAAACCACCGACATGCTGTAAAAAACCTTTAGCCCGTGCATTGAGTTCTACTGAATCGATGTGAGCTACACCAAAAATTGAATCAATGTTAAAACGAACTAGGTTAGTAGCACCCACTAAATAGCCCTCAAGCTTTTCAGCCATAGCCTCAGATGAGGTGAGCCAAAGTTTTAAGCCTTCATAGCCAGACTTTTTCAAATAATAGGCAGTAAGCTGCAGTACATAAGGATGAAGTACGAACCGAGGGTATCCCGAGGTTAGCTGAGAGGTTATCTCGGGCCTTTTTTCTTCATACCCACGCACCGCTTCCATAGTAGGTAAACTACACGAAACAGCATGCGTTACATCAGGAATAGGCCTTCCAAGAGGGAGTGGTTTAAATCCAGGCATTTAAGTAAGTCTGTATTGTCTTATTATTAGGGTGTTTGGCAATCGGAAGCTTTGTGCAGAAAAGTGTAGAAAAGTGCCTTATTTTTCTCACTTTTGTTTCGAAAATACCAATTCATTGACCATCGTAACCTACTACCCCCCCTCGTCGTCTTAATTTAAACGAATTTGTGTCTTAATTATATACGCCAAAACACCACCTAGTCTGGCCATTTCAGTGACATTAAATAGTCTAGATTTTCCAGCTTTAAAATAACCCCTCTTATCACTTAAACTTAACACTAATTACCCTATGAGTTCATCCCATAACCAACCTTACGACACGTCCGGACAAACTTGGGCTTTCCTTACCCTACGTATTTGGCTTGGTGCACGCACTTTACTAGCAGGTCTTGAAAAGTTTTCTGAAAAGATCACAACCCAGCAACCTCTACTTGATGCCAACGGAGCTCCTGACTCAAGTGGAGCAGTTGTTGAAGTATCCAAGAAGGTCTACGGGATTAGTCATTACCACGGCATCCCTGAAGTTCTAAAAACAAAGTTCTTAGACGAACCTTTGTTACCACAATTTCTAACAACACCATTTTACGCAGTTCTTGGTTATGCGTTAGTCATTCTTGGTGCAGCACTGCTTCTTGGTATTTGGACACGTTTGTCATTAGTCCTCATAGGACTTCTCTACACAATGCTCATGCTTGGCTTATTACTCATCCACCAAGAAGATGGTGTAGCTTGGCTGGCTATTCATGCAGTGCTAATCGCTAATGCACTTCTTCTCTCCAAGCATAACCGTTTCTCGATTACCCGCAAATGAGTACCCAAGATAAAAACGACTCGAGCCCACAGATAAACAGACGTTCCTTTATCACAACTGCAGCCACAGCAAGTGCTGCACTCGCTTTTGCGCGTCCTGCTAAATTATTTGGTGCAACGGTTGCTCCCTCAGATGTGCTTAATGTCGCTTTAGTCGGCATTGGAGCCCAAGGCCGCGTACTTCTTGACGATACACTTAAGATTCCTGGGGTACGCTTTGTCGCTATCTGTGATATCTGGGACTACAACAGACAATATGCAGAAAAATATCTAAAAAAGTTCGGTCACACTGTAAAAAGCTACCGCGACTACGAAGACATGCTTGCTCAGGAGAAAGATATTCAGGCAGTGATTGTTGCAACTCCTGACTTCTTGCACGCCCCTATCTCTATTGCTGCAATGAAAGCAGGTAAAGATGTGTACTGTGAAAAGATGATGTCCAACACAATCGAGGGTGCAAAATCGATGGTACGCTCAATGAAAGAAACAGGGCGTCTATTACAAATTGGTCACCAGCGTCGCAGTAACCCACGTTACTTAGTGGCAAAGAATCGTCTTTTAGGAGAGGCAAATCTCCTCGGCAAGATTACAACCGCTAACGGTCAATGGAACCGAGCAGTCAGTGAAGATTTAGGTTGGCCTAACCGTGCCGCAATCCCAAAGGCAACCTTAGCTAAGTATGGCTATGATGATATGCATCAATTCCGCAATTGGCGTTGGTTTAAAAAATTTGGTGGCGGTCCTCTTTCTGATTTAGGTGCGCATCAAATCGATATTTTCAATTGGTTCTTTGGCGGTCCTCCCGTTTCAGTTAGCGCAGACGGCGGAAACGATCATTATTCGAACCATGAATGGTTTGATAACGCGATGGTTATTTACAAATACAATACACCTCAAGGCGTGGCGCGTGCTTTCTACCAAGTACAAACAACAACCAGCGCAGGCGGCTATTTCGAGCAATTCATGGGAATTGAAGGCACACTTAGGATGAGTGAGAATCCGAAGTATACAGCGATTTATAGAGAAGCTAACGCACGTGATTGGGAACCATGGATTCGTCGTAACTTCCTAAAAGCTCAAGCTGCACCTGCCCCTGATCCAAGTGCAGATGCAGTGGTAGATGCGCGTGAAACAGCAGCACTAGCAACCTTTGATTTACCTGTTATTCTTAACAAGCCAGCACATCAACCTCATCTGGAAAACTTCTTTAATTCGATTCGCGGCAAAGCAACGCTTAACTGCCCAGCTGACGAAGCTTTTAATAGCGAAATAGCTATCTTCAAAGCTTGCGAAGCAGTGCTCACCGGAAAGAAGATTGAGATTACAGCAGAAGATTTAAAAATATGAATTCACGGTTATCCGCAATCCCTGCATTAGCTAAGCAATTACTCACAGCAATGTGTGTCTTAAGTGTTGTGAGTTTTGCTCAAGCAGAAGACTTAGTGCCACTAAAAGTTGTGCTTCCAAAGCCAATGCTTGCAGGCACTCCAGTACCGATAAAACTTCCTAACTTAGAAGCACCTCATTCAGGGCGCAGAGCTGATATATTGGTGCCAGCAGGGACTGTGAACCTTGCACTCAATAAAGCTGTTACAGGAAGTGACAAGGATCCGGTTTTGGGGGACTTAACATTAATCACTGATGGCGAGAAAAGTGGAGATGAGGGAAACTTCGTTGAATTAGGCCAAGGTAAACAATGGGTACAAATCGATCTGCAAAAAAGCAGCTCTATTTATGCCGTTTCCTTGTGGCATTATCACTCCCAGGCACGTGTATACTTCGATGTTGTTATACAAATTTCAGATGATCCAACTTTTGCTCAGGGTGTTAAAACAATTTATAATAGTGATACAGCCAACGTACTTGGTCTAGGAGCTGGTCAAGACCACCTCTACATCGAAACATACGAAGGCCGTTTAATTGAAGCCAAAGGCGTTACAGGACGTTATGTGCGTCTGTATAGTCGCGGCAATAGCTCAAACGAGATGAACCACTATATCGAAGTTGAAGTCTACGGTAAAACGTCTTCCTAAGATTCGTGTTTGGCTTTGGCTTGTTTGCATAGCCATTGCCACAGCTGTATTTTACAAAACAGGTCTAGATATTAGGCCTGTTCATACAGATGAAGCAGTCAATGCAGTCATCACTTCAGAGCGTCTTGCTGGGCAGGCTTATCACTACGACCCAAATGACCGTCATGGACCATCTTTGTCATGGCTTGAAAGTAAAGTCTTTGAGTTTTATTCGGTAAATAAACTAGGAGATATGAATGCCGCAGAACTTCGCATAAGTTCTGTCTTAACAGCAGCAGCAAGTATAGTTGTCCTAGGGCTACTGCCCGAGGCATTACCGGGTGCACTACTCACAAGTGCACTCATCTTTGCTTTAGGTGCTCCATTTGTTTTCTACGGTAGATATGCACTACATGAGCCGGTGCTTATTTTTTCTACCTTACTACTTATTGCCTCATTAAGTAGGCTTTGGACAACCGGTAATTTAAAGTGGGCTTTAATCGCAGGCTTAAGTACAGGCCTAGCACTTTGCACCAAGGAAGCCTCATTAATTACGCTGATTACAATCGGGCTATCCATATTTGTCTGCTCAAAATTTAAATCAAGTCGCGCTGAGTTAATTGAAACAAGATCACCTTTGATTAATCAAAGTCGCGTTCGCTTTGCACTGACTTTGATCCTTGTTGTCAGTGTGGGTTTAGTTCTACTCGCCTACTCTTCATTCGGTAAAAATCCATCTGGATTTTATGATTTTTTCCGCTCAATTCCCTTACTGCTAAAGCGCGCAGCTGGATCAGGTCACGAGAAGCCCTGGTACACGTATGCCGTATGGCTTCTCAAACCTACGGAACTTTCATTTCCGTTTTTTGGCTGGATTACCTTAGGTTTTGCAACGCTAGGCGCTATTCGAAGTTTTTTCACACCTCATAATACATTTCTTATACGCACACTTGTAGTATACGGACTGTTTATTTTTCTCATTTATTCTTTTACTCCATATAAAACACCTTGGCTGATGCTTGAATTTTTAATGCCTGCAGTACTTGTAGCAGGTTACGGTATGGCATCGGTATGGAATTTATCTAAAGGAAATTTAAATCCCGTATTACAAAGAGCAATCACCCTAATTGTGATTTTCTTATTGGTGAGACAAACAGATCGTTTATGTTTCCGCTATACTAGTGAATCTCAAAATCCGTTTTCTTACTCGTCAACTTCTCCAGACTTAGAGCGTCTACCATTACGCTTAAATCATGTAGCTGCGACTGCCACAGCTAATAAGCCTTTTATTGTAGCTGTAGTATCAAAAGACTACTGGCCACTCCCATGGACCTTACGCTCATTTAATCATGTAGGGTATTTTGACCAACTACCTGAAACCCTAGAAGTAAGCGCTGTAATTAGCTCCTTAGAATATGCACCTACAGTCGCTAAACAGTTAGGCAAAAACTGGGTTCAAGAATTTGTGGGTTTAAGACAAGATGTTCTCATTGTTTTATTTACTCCTGAATCTTCTCACAGTGGCTAATACTATGCATACGTTTCGCCATGATGCCATGGCTACCTACTTTGAGGCACGTATCAGCGCCCCAGATGCGACTTATGCAAAGCAAGCCGCTCAAGCAATTTGGTCAATTATCGATCTATGTGAATCACGTTTAAGTCGTTACCAAGAAACCAGTGAAATCTCACTCATTAATAGACTTAAACCAGGAGAGGTACAAAAAGTAAGTCCTGAAGTCTTTGAATGCCTCAAGTTATGTCTAAACTACCAAGCTATAACAGGTGGCGCATTTGATCCAGCACTAGGCCCATACACAGATAAACGCGGCCAGTTACTGATGGATGAAAATTCTTTTTTAGTAGGTGTAGAAGGAGGCATGATCTCTCTAGATCTAGGAGCGATAGGCAAAGGCTATGCTCTAGATTTAGCCGCCGAAGAATTACGTTCCTGGGACATTGAACAGGCTTTACTTGTAAGCGGTGGAAGCAGTTTACTTGCTCTTAACAGTCCAGACCCTCAAGGCTGGAAAATTGGAATCGGTGGTGCTCAAACAGGAAGGTATTTGTATTTGAAAAATAACGCTCTAGGAAGTTCAGGCACTGCCGTTAAGGGTGAACATATTATTAATCCCATGACTGGTCAGCCCGCCCAATCTAACAGACGCACATGGGCAATTGCTAAGTCTGCAGCCAAGGCTGATGCACTTTCTACAGCCTGGATGATTCTAGATACGGATCAAATTCAGTCTATTTGCCAGACAGATGTAACCACTGGTGCTGTAATGCAGTCTATGGATAATCCGAAAGAACTCTGGACTACACTCCCCAATCCTTTGTCAGCTCTGTAAATTATTTTTATTATGATCCCCAAACTACGCTACCTCCTCTCACTTGCTTTCATTAGCATAGTAGCATCAGCCTTCGCGGAAGATGATGCCAATCTACCTAAGCCAGAATTAACTGAATACTATACACCAGTTCCTGCTGTTATTTCTGCGCCTGCAGGAAGTGCACCTTCTGATGCTATCATTCTGTTCAACGGAACTGATCTTAATTCCTGGGCACCAGTCAAAGCAGGTTCAAAAGGTTGGGTAATTAATGAAGGTGCTATGACTGTGATTCCAAAATCAGGCTACATTCAAACAAAGGCCGCGTTTGGGGATATGCAGTTGCATCTCGAATTCCGTGAACCTAAGGCAATTGAAAGTAAACACAGTCAAGCACGAGGAAATAGTGGCGTATTTATGATGGGTCTTTATGAACTCCAAGTTCTAGATTCTTACAACAACCCAACTTATGTGAATGGCCAGGCAGCATCTATATATAAGCAATATCCACCTTTGGTAAATGCATGCCGTCCTCCTGAAGTATGGCAAACTTACGATGTTATTTTTATCGCACCTCGTTTTGCAGCAGATGGTAGCCTTATTAGCCCAGCACGCGAAACTGTACTACACAACGGCGTACTTGTTCAATATGACGTAGTCCTGAAAGGACCTACCGAATATAGAGGCTATCCAAAATACAAAGCACATGCTGCAAAGCTTCCGATACAACTCCAAGATCACGGAGATAAAGTTTCATTCCGTAATATTTGGGTAAGAGAAATTACTCTACCTGAAACAAAGTAACATTACCTAACATTTAATAAAAAAACCCGGTACGTAATGCATGCCGGGTTTTTTTATGCTCCTCTTAGAGGAGCTTTACTAATTCAGATGTCGGTGGGACATCTTTAATTATCTGGGAAGGAAGTGGTCCTACCCCTAGGTAACGCAGATTTGGCAGTTCTTTAGGCCAAGGTTCGTTTGCGTAGGCAACATCGAGTAAACTCTTAACCATAGCAGCAACGTAGCGTCTTGCAGCTACAGGCAGATCCGAAAATTTACGCGCGCCTGAAACATCTTCACTCCATCCAGGATATGCTACGTACACAGGCTTTAGCGATTTGCGTGTAAGTTCATTGCGAGGAACGTGAGTGTAACGCTTCCCCGAACTATCTTGATAAGCAGTGCAGATAAGTAATTCGCCATTCCATGCACCCGAATATGTTAAAGCATCGAGCTTATTAATCATCACATCTTGGAAGCCACCGTAGCGTAAGGCATCTCCTTTTTCAACGGCATCATACCAGCCCACCATGCGTTGACGACCCGTGCTGGTTCCAAATTCAATTTGCTTTAATTTTATAGCGAGTGGATGCGTTGAATCCATCTCCGTGATAAAGGTGTGAGTTCCTACCTTAGTGTCATAAGCTTTTGCTACTCCAAAAGTATGCACACGTTGTACAGGAATTCCTGCACTTTCAAAAATTTCAGGTGTATAGGTATGAGAAGCAGTAACGTTAGGCGAATACCCATGTCTCTTATCTAACCAGTATGCCTGGCCAAATTCACCAATGACGGTATGCCCTGCGAGCATTTCTTTGAGAATTAATTCACGCACTTCTCCAATATTCTTAGCGAGTGCAGTTCCAGCAGCCCAATACACTTCAATCAAACGTGCGATATTAAGCGTGAAAGGCTTGTCTCCTCTAAACTGAATAAAATCGACGTCTTCTTTTTTCAAAGAACCGAGTTCGATAGCTTCGGAATTAGCGCGTACTTCTGCCTCAGTAAGTTTATTAAAAAAGCTATTCCACGTCTCTTCACTGACTTGGCATACGTGCTGAATTGTCCGTATCGCTCTTTCAGCACGCTGTGTTAGTTTACGCGCAAAATAATTTGGTCCACCCAAGAAATCTGCATAAGTAATCTGCCACTGACCTACTTCATCAGCATATGCTGGTGTGATACCTCGACCTGTAGAACCACGTGGTTCTTCATGTAAGCATTTAACGCGGTAGTCTTCCCAAGCTAAATCAAGTAATCGATGGGATAGATCTGAAACGAGTGTACGTTCATCAATAACTAAGCGGCTTAAGATTGCATGGCCTTTTTTCTCTAAAGGCAGTGTCTCCCACCAAATTTTACGTGGATCAGCTACTACACCACTTCCAATCGCAAGGTAGGTAACATCTTTTTCAACAACACCTGCTGGAAGTAAATTAAGCTTAAGACCACCTGCTGTATGTCCAGAATTAGCTCCGCCATTAACTTTAAGGACTACAGTAACACGAGCAGGTGTACCCCTGAGCTCTTCGGTTACTTCAGGTATAAGGCGGCCTTTACCTTCGTCTCCGAAGGAAATACCTACATCAGCTATTAGACGACTCGAGAATGGGAGCAGTGACATGGATGGCGTTGCAACCGAAGCCCTTGGCACCTGTTGCGGAACATCAAAGAGGCATTCTTACAGGGAACCGCAAACAAAAATTGCTTCGATTTATACTTTAGTGGTTAAAAATCCTGAAGACGGCCCTCCTGTTGACCTCGTTCGGGCTGAATTCGGCCCATGACTTCTCCTAGCAGATAAATTGAGCCTGTAACAATTACCCTATCTGCCAAACTGCCTGCAGTACAGGTCTTTGGATCAGGGAAGAGTGTTTCAACGGTAGAGCGGTATACTCTACCTTTAAAAGTCTTGGGGATTAAGCCTTCTAGTTGCTCGAAACTGCAGGCCCTACTCTGATTAGGTACTACAAGATAAATATCCTTAGCATAACGGCTTACCGTATTAAGTAAGGCTGAGGCACGTGCTAAGCCAAGCGAACCGGTAATAATAACAAGAGGTTGTGACGACTGTTTTACTAACTCAGCAAGATTATGATCCAAGACTGCCGCTCCTTCCGGATTATGCGAAGCATCTAAGATTAGCGATCTACCTGCTAAAGAAGTACTTTCCCAGCGCCCTGGCCAACTCACTTCAGCTAACCCCTTACTTACTATCACAGGCGTAAGACACCACTGAGCACCAAGAGTCTTACAAATCAAAGTTACCGTAGCTGCGTTCCATCTCTGGTAATCTCCAGCTAGTAAACAGGTGGGATAAGCCTCGATCGATTCTCCATATACTTCCCTGACTGAAATCACTTCAGAGCCTTGTTGTTTAGCAATCAAGCGAATGACCGCCTCTGCTTCATTTGGCATACGGCCGATTATAACGGGCTTACCCGGCTTGATAACTCCTGCTTTTTCAGCCGCTATTTTTTCAAGTGTATCTCCTAACATTTCACAGTGATCGTAGCCTATCGAAGTAATTACACTTAACACTGGCTGGACAATATTGGTTGCATCCAATCTTCCGCCCATCCCCACTTCGATAATATTAATGTCAGTATTCTTACGCTGAAACTGAAGAAAAGCCATTGCTGTCATGAACTCAAAAAAACTTGGTTCATCATCACTCCCACCATTTAGACCTATCTGTTTTGCCACTGGGTTGAGTTCATCACAGTACTCGATAATTTCTGCTTCAGTAAGTAATTTACGATTAACTTGAACACGCTCTCCTAGACGTACTAAGTGCGGCGAAGTATATAATCCTGTTTTCCATCCTGCATGCCTAAGCACACTCTCAAGCATGGAAGCAACAGAGCCTTTGCCATTTGTTCCAGCTATGTGAATACAGGGCCGAGATAGCTCAGGTGAGCCTAGTGCTTTTGCAAAAAGCCTCATTCTATCTAGCCCAAACTTCACCCCTTTAACTTTGAGACTAAAAAGGTAATCTTGGACAGCCGAATACTCGGCTGCTGAAACAGGCGAATTCACCAGATTTACTAAGCGGTCTTCTTACGTTTAACGTGCAGTGCAGAGAGAATCTGTCCTAAACGATCACGCATTTCTAAGCGGCTTACAATTTGATCGATAAGCCCATGCTTTAACAAAAATTCTGCTGTTTGGAAACCTGATGGAAGTGTTTGCTTTGTAGTATCACGAATAACACGAGCACCCGCAAAGCCAATCAAAGCACCAGGCTCGGCAATAATCACATCACCCAAGGTTGCAAAACTTGCCGTAACTCCACCCATCGTTGGGTGAGTAAGTACTGAAATAAAAGGCAGCCCGGCTTGAGATAAACGTCCTAAAGCTGCGCTTGTTTTTGCCATCTGCATTAAGGAATAAATACCTTCCTGCATACGTGCACCACCTGAGGCACTGAAAACAATACAAGGTGCTTTAGCTGCGGTAGCAGCTTCAATAGCGCGTGTAATTTTTTCTCCGGCAGCTGCACCCATTGCACCACCACAAAAACGGAAATCCATTACTGCAACGGAAACTTTAATTCCATGAATAGAACCTAAGCCACTGATAACTGCCTCAGGTAGGCCGCTATCTTTTTGATAACGCTTAAGGCGCACATGATAAGGCTGCGAATCAACAAACTTAAGTGGATCTGAAGACGTTACATTCTGATCAATTTCTGTCCAAGTATCAGGATCCATTAACGAAGCGATACGTTGCCTAGCTCCGATTGGGAAATGATGCCCACTCTTAGGTACAACCATCAAATTGTCTTCGATTTCTTTAATAAAGAGGATGTCTCCAGTAACTGGATCCTTAGTATATAAACCTTTAGGAATATCCTTCTTGCGCTTCTTTTTAACTGTATATGTTGGCTTATCGAAATGCATGATAATTAGATATTTACACTAGTTAAGACCTAACATTACCGAACTAAAGTGAACAAAAGCTGATTGGTTTATAAAAGGCATCAAAAGAATATAAACGAGCATTGAGTGTGGATAACTTGAAGCTTAAGTGCAAAGGCAATTTTAAAGGGCCAAATTGACTTAAACCCATCTTTTTGAGCTCCAATAGCATACAAATCCACCATCCCACTACATTTAAAGCTTAGGATAGAAAACTTCGTCTAAAAATAAACCCTGCGCTGGAGCCGTTTGAATAGCATTCACTCTTTTTTTAGATTCTAAAATTTCCTTAATTTGCTTTGGAGTAAGTTTGCCCTCACCTACTGCAACTAAGGATCCTACGATGCTGCGCGCCATTTTATATAGGAAGCCTTCGCCTTCAGCGATTATAGTAACGTTTTTACCACGTTTTTTAATTTCGAGGCGGGTTAAATGGCGTACTGTATTTTCCTCAACTGTTTTTTCTGCTGTAGAAAAAGCCCTAAAATCATTTCGTCCGACAAGAATCGCAGCTGCTACTTTCATCGCTTTGATATCAAGTGGATCAAACACTTCCCAGGCATAAGGTCTCACAAAAGGAGATGCATCTCCTAAATGAATATTATAGGTGTAACGCTTTCCAATTGGCGAATAACGTGCATGAAATTTAGCCGTCACTTCTTTAATTGATACAATCTGAATTGTGAGTGGCAGAGTCGCACGTAGTGCTGCCATAAATCGCTCGGTACCGTGACGCCATGCTGCATCAAAATGAAAAACCTGAGCTCTTGCATGAACACCTGAATCAGTTCGGCCGCTACCTATGATTCGGATTGGTGTTTTGAGAATTATTTTAAGTCGCTCTTCAATAACGTCTTGCACAGCAGGTAAGGCTGGTGCAGGTGGAGGCCCCTTGGGCTGACTTTGCCATCCCGCAAAGGTTGATCCATCATAAGCACACACTACTTTCCAACGTACTGCTCCTGTAAGCTTTACCGTTTTCATAGCAAAGGATGAATCTGATCTAAATAATCCTGGAGAATAATTGTTGCAGCTCGTGAATCTACGATGCCACTGGGGCGCTGTGCACGCCGCTTAGATTTAGGCGTAGCTAATTCTGCCTCATAGGAGGTTAACGTTTCATCAATTCGGTGAACTGGTAAGCAAAAACGATCTGTAAGTAATTTAATGAAGGCGTCTACTTCTTTAATTTTAAAGCCTTCCGTACCATCAATATTATAGGGATATCCGACAATGAAGGCGTTTATTTTTCTTTTTAAAACAACATCCGCTAAAGCAGTCCAGCGCTGCGATTCTTCTTTCTCGATAAGTGCAGGCAGAGGTGTTGCTACAGCAAGCTCATCCCCAAAGGAAAGACCCCATCTTCTTTCACCCCAATCAATACCTAAATAATTACTCATGGCACCTTAAGTTCAGGATGAGATCTGGCTGAACTTTGCATATAATTTTCAAAAGCCTGGTTGAGTTTTTCGGTAACAGAATCAGGACTGACTTTGAAACTAATCGAATCAATTAAACCAACAGGAACAATAACGCGTGTGGTAGATAAAATCATGCACTCCTGCATCGCAGACAATTCCTCGGGCTTAACAACACGCTCTAGTACTGGAATACCTAAGTTAACTGCAAGTGAGAGTGTAATTGAACGGGTAATCCCTGCTAATATACCTACTTCAAGTGGAGGGGTAATCAGGACACCGTCTTTTACAAACGCCAGATTCGATACTGAGGCTTCGGTAATTTCACCTCGCTCATTTAATATGACAACTTCATCTGATCCAGCCGCTCGAGCTTCCCGTAAACATAAAATATTGTTTAAATAATTACCTGTTTTCCAAGCAGGATTTAATGCACTTATAGGATTACGTCTGAGTGTTTTAGCGACTGTAAGTTTAAGACCGGTTCTTCTTTTCTCGTCTGACAATCCAAAGCATGGTTGAACGATAATCACAAATTCAGGCTTATCCGCTAAAGCAATATCAAGCCCGATTGCACCACAGCCACGCGATATCTGAAGTCGTATATATAATTCACCTGTATAAGCACTTGCTTTGCGAAATGCTAAACATGTACGAGTAATTTCTGAAAATATGTAGTCTCTTGAAAAAAGCTCTTTCATAAAAAGAGCCGATGCAGATTTCTCTAATCTTTGCCAATGCTCATCCCATGCAAAAACTACACCGTCAAAAGTACGCCATACTTCATAGATTGCATCACCATACAAAAAGCCTCGGTTGAGCGGACTAATCGAAGGCTCACTTGCTGAATGCAGCCTACCATTGGTGTTAGCTTGTATATAGTCCTTTTGCATATGACTAATACATTCACTTTTTGGCCCGTGAGTTGCCAACACAAAATCGCCCTTGTTCGGTAAAACCAAACAAGGGCGATTATATAAATACTAAAAAATTACTTGCGGGCCTTAACTAAACCTAAGCCCTTCTTAATATTCTGCACCGTAGGAACCGAAATTCCGAGTTCGGCAGATATCTCATTATTTGTCTTACCGTCCTCATTCATTTTCTTAACCAAATCACGAGTTTGGTCAGTAATTACTGCACGGCTACGGCGCTTAGATGAGTCCTTTTTCACCTTACCGCCTTTAGCTGCAGCTTTAACTGCACGAATAAAATCACCGACATTATCAAACCCATATGCCTCAGGAAGCGTAACTAACTTCTTAGCTAATTTCTTCTGTCTTTTACCGGCTTTTGCCTCTTGTAAATCGAGATCCTTGAGCTGTTTCTCGAGCTGCTTACGCATTGCTTGGAACTTTTTACTGAAGATCATATAGCCATATATATAGATACGATATATAGCTATAGCAAGCCTATAAAGATTGGTAAAAAGGCTGTTACTATAGCTATAGCAACACTGTATTATCTTATTATTTAATAAATAATAAGATATATAATTATATAGTCATCGCGTGATAACCGCCATCTACAACAACTTCGCACCCGGTGACGAAACCACCTGCAGCATCACTAGCTAGCATTATTGTTGCACCAACTAATTCTTTAGCTTCCCCGAAACGCTTCATAGGAGTATGGCCTAAAATTGAAGCAACGCGTTCTGGAGAAAGAATTTTACGATTCTGTTCTGCAGGGAAAAAGCCTGGCACAAGTGTATTTACGCGTACGTTCTTTGGAGCCCATTCGCGTGCTAAATTTTTTGATAAATTATGCACAGCAGCCTTAGTTGCTGAATATGTAAACACGCGCGACAAAGGAACAATCCCTGACATTGATCCTAAATTAATAATTGAACCACCTTCTCCGCGATCGACTAGATATTTTCCAAACACCTGACAGCCTAAGAAAACACCTTTTAAATTAATTTTAACAATACGATCGAATTCATCTTCTGCTATATCAAGAAATGGAGTTGCTGAATTCACGCCTGCGCCATTCACAACAATATCAACACGGCCGGAACGCTTTAGTACATTTGCCAACAGTGCTTCGAGTTGAGCTTTATCACTAGCTTCAGTTGATATAAAATAGCCTTTACCTCCAGCCGCATGAATACGTTCTAACCGCGGCTTTGCCTTTTCTTCATTACGACCTACAAGGATCGTTTCAGCACCTGCAGAAGCAAGGCCTTCAGCCATAGCTCCACAGAGTTCACCAGTGCCGCCAATAACGACAGCAACTTTACCTTTTAAAGAGAAGAGGGATTCGAGATATACGCTCATATTGGGTCAAAATATAGTGGATAATATGCTCAAGGCCATACCATTTTCTTATGCAAATACGGTTGCGACTATGGCAAGCACCAGCAACCATAGATGGACTATGCCACGTATACCCATTGAAGACAATTTTGCCGATGTTATAGGCAAAGCCCAACGTGGCTGGAATATTTCCGACGAAGACCTCGCTAAACGCGCAGAAGTTACTCTAGGTGATCTAGCTGCTGTAAAAGCAGGTAGCCCTAATATAGCAGTTATACGCAGAGTTTCTAGACACTTAAGGTTGAGCCCAGATGCGATGGAAGTGCTCACTACGCAGCAATTCTATCCATATGCACCGGATTATAAACGCGGATTCGCGATGTTTAATACGCTGCATGAAGGTATGGGAGTTAATAGTTACATGGTCTGGGATACCCGAACCAAAACTGCTGCTGTATTTGATACAGGTGCATCGTGCACCGAAATGCTCGATTTAGTCCAGGCTGAAGGCTTAAAAATTGAATATATTTTTATCACACACGCTCATGAAGATCATATCGCAGATTTAGCAAAATTACATGAGTCAACTCATGCAGAAGTCTGGATTAGTGAACTTGAAACATTAGATTTTCCAGGAGTGAAACACTTTAAAGAAAATGCTCATTTTCATATTGGAGCACTCGCGATTAAAACGCTTTTAACTTCAGGTCACTCGCCTGGGCAAACAACTTTTTATATAACAGGCTTAAGTTGGCCCTTAGCAGTTGTTGGAGATTCCATTTTTTCAAGCTCAGTAGGTGGAAGCAAAACACACTTCGACGAGCAACTTCGAAATGTTAGAGGTAAAATATTTAGCCTACCTGCAGATACAGTACTAGCCTGCGGACATGGCCCGTTAACTACTCTCAACCAAGAGAAAGCGAACAACCCCTTCTTCAAGCGCTAGAGCTAGTTTTTCTTATGTTTACTAAGACTTGCTAAAGGGCTGTTTTTCATAGCATAACTTTACCTTTGAATCTGACGATACATCCTTCAAAAGAGGCCTTCGCTAAGCTCGCACAGCTTGGCAATGTAATCCCTGTTTACGCTGATTTGATGGCAGATTTCGAAACACCTGTTTCGGTATATTCGAAAATTAAAGACTCTGGACCTGCCTACCTACTTGAATCAGTCGAAGGCGGGGAAAACTTATACCGTTATAGCTTTATTGGATGCAGACCACGAATGATCATAGCCTCGGGCCCTGAGACGACGGAAATCAAGCGCCCTGGAAAAGAAACCGAACGCATCCCTACTCCTCAGGACCCACTTACACTACTTCAAAAAGAGATCTCGGGATTTAAACCGGTTAAAATACCTGGAATGCCACGCTTCACAGGCGGAGCAGTTGGTTATATCAGCTATGAATATATCAACCGTATAGAACCTACAGTTCCTACAGCGAAGATTGATGAACAAAAAATTCCGATAACATATTTCATGCTATCGGATACTTTAGTTATTTTTGACCGCGTTCGCCAAACTCTACGTCTGTGTGTTAATGCTCATTTAAAGTCCACTGAAGCTAAGGAAATAGAAACGGCTTATAATGCTGCAGTAGCGGGAATCGAAAGTCTTTATAGTCTGCTGAGTAAAGCACCTGAACTTGCACCTGCTCCAATGGTTGAAGTAGGCGCAGTTAAGGCACCTCAAGGCAATTTTACTCAAGAACAATACGAGGATCTAGTTTCTGGCGTAAAAGAATACATTAGAAGTGGAGACATTATTCAGGTAGTTACCTCTCAGCGTTTCACAAAACCTTTTGATAAAACTCCCCTGCAGCTTTATAGAGCGCTTAGATCAGTAAATCCATCTCCGTACATGTTTATCTTAGATACGGGAGATTTTGCCTTAGTAGGTGCTTCACCTGAAGTACATGTACGCTTAACCGATGGATTAGTTGAAATTCGTCCTATTGCAGGAACACGTAAACGTGGAGCAACGGTTACTGAAGACGTAGAGCTTGAAAAAGAACTTTTAGCAGACGAAAAAGAACGTGCAGAACATTTAATGCTCGTTGATCTTGCTCGTAATGACATAGGAAGGGTTTGCGAATTCGGCTCTGTGCATGTACCAGAGTTGATGATTGTAGAGCGTTACTCGCATGTGATGCATATCGTTTCTCAAGTAGAAGGTAAAATTTCACCTACAAAAAACGCATTCGATTTAATGCGCGCTACTTTCCCTGCCGGTACGGTTAGTGGTGCTCCAAAGATTAGAGCCATGCAGATAATTTCTGAAAAAGAAACTCTACAGCGCGGATTTTATGCAGGCGCATTAGGTTATTTTTCCTACGACGGAAATCTTGATTCCTGTATTACACTACGCACATCTCTACTCAAGGATGGCAAGATTTACATCCAGGCAGGTGGCGGAGTTGTTGCCGATTCAGATGCTAATGCTGAATATCAAGAAACGATTAACAAAGCGTCTGCCTTACTCAAAGCAGTCGAGATAGCTCAGCGTTTTTGACGCATTAAATCGGACCACAGCTATGGCTGAAGCCGATCCAAAGCCTGAATTGTCAGTTGTTATCCCCTTCTTCAATGAAGAGGATAATGTGACGCTGGTGATAAGTGACGTTACCAGTGAACTCAATAAATTAGGCAAAAGCTGGGAAGCTATTTTAGTAGATGACGGAAGTACCGACAAGACACTGACTCAGTTAAACAAGATAGCTAAAGAATTTACCAATATTAGAGTAATCCATTTTCAACAAAATCTAGGCCAAGGGGCATCCCTGTTTGAAGGTATCTCTCTAGCAAAAGCGCCTCTTATCGCAATGATGGACGGAGATGGCCAAAACTTGGCTACGGATATAGGTCTACTTATTTCTCAACTTAAAGATAATGATTTAATTGTTGGGATTAGGGTTAATCGAGATGATTCAAAACTACGAAGACTAACATCTCAGATTGCTAATTTTACACGTAGTCGACTGCTGAACGATAAATTACATGATGCAGGATGTGCGCTGAAAGTATTCCGTTCAGAAGTACGTAGCTCATTTTATAATATTAAAATGCTAAACCCTTTCATGCCAGCGTTAGCCGTAGCAGCACATTTTAAAGTTGCTGAATATCCTGTAAGCCACCGTGCAAGGACAAAGGGTAAATCTAAATATGGATTTAGAGCTATGCTAGTACGGCCTATACTTGATCTTCTAAGCGTTTGGTTGATCATACATTCGAAACGTAAATAATTTGACCAGATGGCTCTTTTTACCTCCCAGTTTGACTACACTTTACCTAGTGATCTTATCGCTCAAACTCCAGCACTACGCCGTGATCAGTCCCGCTTAATGGTAATTGATCGCAAGACAAAGAAGATTGAGCATAAACTATTTAAAGAACTTCCTAGTTATCTTAAATCCACAGATACCCTCTTTCGTAATAACGCATCAGTACTTCCAGCACGCTTAAGAGGACTAAGACCTACAGGAGGAGCAGTTGAGTGCCTACTGCTTGAGAAAATGCCAGATAAGCCTGAGACATGGCGGTGTTTACTTAAGCCCGGTCGTAAATTACCTGAGCAAGCAACCTTTCACGGTGTCCAAAACGAATACATAGCACTAGTAGTAAAGAAAGATGCAGAGGGAATTGCTGAAGTAAGTTTTTTAATTCCAAGCAATAAATCTTTGGTTTCAATCGCACGCCAAATTGGAGAAATGCCACTTCCTCCTTATATTGAACGAGCTAATCAAGACCAACACCTCTTAGATGCAGAACGCTACCAAACCGTCTATGCAAATCACGATAAGCCTGTAGCAGCTGCAGCTCCAACAGCAGGACTACATTTTACTTCAGATGTATTAGCTGATCTATCAAAGCTAGGCGTGTCTATTCAAGATCTCACATTACACGTAGGGCTTGGTACATTCAGGCCAATATCTACAGACACAGTTGAAGAGCATAAGATTCATCACGAACTTTATGAAATCTCTGTGGCTACACAAAAAGCACTTTTAAATCCTAAAGTAGGACGTCACATAGCTGTAGGTACAACCTCTGTGCGCACCATTGAAGATTTTCTAAATACACAAACAAGCGCACATAATACTGCCTATATCACCGGCACAGAAATTTATATTTACCCTCCTTATAAATTCAAAGGAGTCGATGCCCTGATAACGAATTTTCATCAGCCTAAATCAACTCTGCTTTGCTTAGTCTCAGCTTTCTTAAGCCCTGGCTCATCCGATGGAATCGCATGGATGCAAGAAATCTATGCAGAAGCCATTGCGCTTCGTTATCGCTTTTTTAGCTATGGTGATGCCATGCTCATTCTTTAATACCACTCATGACGCCCGATGACCTCCAGAGCCTAATAGATGACGCCTCTTTCGACCATGCAATGGGAGAGACTGCTGCTGCGTTGGAAAAATTAGGTAGAGCAACTAAGGCATACCCAGACTCATTTGAGGCCTGGCATGCACTCGCAGAAATTAATTTTGCTAATCGCAACTTAGATGAGGCTCTTAAAGCTGCAGAAAGTGCGCATAAGGTACGTACTGATGATCTTTTTATAAACACTACATTATCGCGCATTTGGATGGAAAAAGGCGATAAAGCCAAAGCTGAGCACTTTG
Organism: uncultured Opitutia bacterium; assembly: GCA_903834135.1. Lineage (GTDB taxonomy): Bacteria > Verrucomicrobiota > Verrucomicrobiia > Opitutales > Opitutaceae > Palsa-1447. Next base: position 179,057 of record CAILHZ010000016.1, read on the forward strand.
GTGCTCAAGCAAAAATACAAAGCTGGAAAGAACAGCTTAAAGAAAAACCTTAAAGCGTAATACGTTTAGCTGCAGCTTGAGCTTTGAGGCATAATTCAGCGGCCTTAAAAGCATGTACTTGAGTCATCGCGTTCTCGGTACGATTTAAGCAGTCCAGAATGAGTTGGCCAAAAAAACGAAATCCTACCAAACCAGCTACTGGTAAATGGTGCTCACCTGCGTCATCGACTAAGTATAGATGATCTCCTGTTTTATCTCTTCCAACATCTACATATTTACGTAGCTCAATATATCCCTTAGTTCCTAGAATTACTAAGCGACCATCTCCCCATGTTCCAAGGCCAGATGGCGTAAACCAATCAACGCGGATGTAATTACTACTTCCATTATTTCCCAGAAGAGAGGCTTCTCCGAAATCTTCAAATTCAGGGTGATCAGGATTTCCGTAGTTGCCTACTGCAGCAAAATTAACTGAAGCATCGGTAGCTCCAGAGTAGGTAAGAAATTGTTCAAATTGATGGCTACCAATATCGCATAAAATACCGCCATACTTTGCTTTATTAAAAAACCAATCTGGACGGCCTTGACCAAGACGGTGAGGCCCAAGTCCTAAGACTTGTATTACACGCCCTATAGCGCCACCTTGCACTAAATCCGTGGCATACATTGCAGACTCCACATGTAAACGCTCACTGAAATACACCATGTATTTCTTCTTTGTTTCTTTAGTAACTACCTTCGCCTTCTCCAATGCCTCAAAGGTGGTAAAGGGTGTCTTATCGGTAAAGTAGTCCTTTCCTGCACGCATAACTCTACAGCCAATCTCGCCACGTTCACAAGGGATTGCTGCAGCAGCAACAAGATTAACTGCGGGATCATCTAGGACTTCATCAAAAGATCGTGCTACTTTAACGTCTGGAAACTTCTCTTTGAATGCCTCTACTTTTTTAGGATCTGAATCATATACCCACTTTAACTGAGCGCCTGCCTCAGTAAGGCCATTACACTGACCGTAAATATGGCCATGATTAAGATGAGTAGCCGCAAATACGAATTCGCCTGGTTTTACCACAGGAGTAGGTTTGCCCTGTGGGGCATAGTTCATTCCATCTGAATTCTGGCTCATGGTGTTTTCTTTTGCGAGTCACGCGTTTGTTTCACTAAGGCTTTAATCTCTGGATCGATTAATTCCCGCGCCTTCCTTGGCATCCTATCAATAAAAAGTATTCCCTGAAGATGATCATACTCGTGCTGAAAGCACCGTGCAAGTAAGCCGTCGCACTTAATTATGTGCTTATTTCCACGTTCATCTTGAAAGTGCACTATGATCTTATCATGCCTAATTACTTCTCCTCGAATACCAGGGAACGACAAACAGCCTTCTTCAAATGGTGTTTGTACCGCCCCTTCATCCACTAAAATTTTAGGATTAACAACAATCAGGGGCATAAACAATTCCTTAGGAGGACGAGCGCCATTATATTCCCAATTACATTCGGCATCGCTAGCTCTTAAATCAACAACGCAAAGTTGAATTGCACGACCCACTTGTTGTGCGGCTAAACCTATGCCCTCAGCTTCATGCATTGTTGCAATCATTGCCTCTGCTAGTCTGGCAAGTTCTACGTCAAAACGGGTTACGGTTTCACCCTTTCGGCGTAAAATCGATTCGTCAAAGTAAGAAATGGGAAGCATGGGCTTAAAACAGTCATAAAGGTAGGTGCCGTTCACGATACCTCGCAACTCAATACGACAGTCTAAAAGCAATTTTTATTGCCCATAATCCTACCCTTTTTGGCAATGCCAATACACTGTAAATACCAATGGAGTTAACAGAGCAAAATCCGCCAAAACCCGTGCCCATGGCCTACCATATTTAGGCTCATAGTGATCGATCACTATTAGAAACAGGCTACTTATCAAAGTGCATACACCAAGAATTTGCATGCCTGGGTCTGAAATTAAGCAAAAGACCCCAATAAAAATAGTATAACACCACGCAAACCAACGCCCAAATCTCATAGTAAAAGCATATTCCCTAGCAAGCGAGGCTTGCCCTTGATGTGTATCTATAGCCTTCTCCCAGATAGAAATAAATGTACAATTTACAAAACATAATAGGCCAAAAATAATTAAACTTTTGTTTAGAAATTCACGGTTATATCCTGGAGTGAATATAATAAAAAAACCAACTCCCGCGCTTAAGATAAGTGCTACACAAATTTCCTTTGGAATTCGCCACCTTACGTGCCTATGCAGTAACTGATGTGAAAAAAGATACAGTGCCACTGCAGTAAACAAATAAAGCCCGTGCGTAATTTCACTGCGCGTTAGATTATGGAGTGCAAGATATAGATCGCATCCGAACAGTATCAGCCAAATCAGTGCAATAAATTTCTGGTTAGTATGATAAAACATCAACCTTTTGGTATGTATCTGCTGTGTCTTTAGCCGATAAGCCTCGATCCATCGATCTATCACATATGCCAGCCATATCGATAAGCCCAGAATGATCTGCCTTGGCAGATCCAATACTACACCACACACATGGCTAATCATTACCTGCCAAACTAAGGCTACTGAAGGCGCATCTAACGAAAGCACGGTTGGCCATTGCCACCAATACGGCTTTAAAGAGGCACTATTTACTGTTTTAACCTCTATAGGCATAGCTTTAAGGATACTTTAGGACTTAAAATATACGTTGGCGCTCGACGAACATCATTCAAGCACGTTAACCATTAGAGATGGGCATTTTATGGATTGTAACGACGCAGTGGCGTGCACAAGCGTGCGGCTATGCTGGCGATCAACAAGCTAGGACCCCCAACCTGGACAAACTCGCATCGGAAAGTATCAATTTCACACAAGCAGTAACTCCTCATCCTTTCGGTCCCTTTGCACGTGCGGCTATGCTGACTGGCGTTCATTCTCCGGATAACGGAATTAGAGATTACTATGATTCACTGCCCGAAGCCAAACGTACGATAGCTCATGATTTAAACGATCACGCGTATTCAACAGCTTTCTTTGGCAAATGGCATCTTGCAAAGAGAAGTGTAAACGCAGATCTCGTAGGCGATGAACATGCCAAGATAGTTATTCCTATATCAAACCGTGGAGGCTTCACTTTTTTCGAAGGATTCGAAAGCGGATTTTTACTAAACGATCCTTGGCTTCATGGTACTCGTCTTGAAAAACCAGTTCAAATAAAAGGCTATCAATCGGATATTCTCTGCAAACGTGCTGCAGATTGGATTAAGACGGAAAAAAATTCTTGGTTCTGTGTTGTCAGTTTAGAAGCCCCACATCCACCGTACGCCAGCAGTGCAGCAGGCATAGTACCTAAAGATCCAATTTCAATTAATCTTAGGGCGAATGTACCTCAAGATTCATCTATTGAAGTAAAAGCACGCCAAGAATTGTCTGGATATTACGCACATATCGAAGCAACCGACAGATCCCTAGGTCAACTGCTAGCAGATGTCCCTAAAGATACGGTCGTTGTCTTTACATCAGTTCACGGAGATATGCATGGTTCACACGGGTTATTCAGAAAAGGATGGCCTCATGAAGAAAGTATACGCGTACCCCTTTTAGTAAGATTACCTCAAAGTACAGGAAAACATACTCCTATACAAACCTCTCAACTCGTATCTCTAATAGATCTGCCTCACTGGACCAGAGCATGGGCAGGAATTAAAGCAATACCTCGAGAAATAGAAGAGATGCAAAAAATAAGTATGCCATCGCAAGTTAAATTTCCACTGCAATGCGATCGTAAATGGACTGGAATAAGAAATACTAAACGAAAACTAATTTTAAATCCAGATGGGGATGTGTGGTTATTTTATAATTTAGAGATAGATCCATTCGAGATGACTGATTTATCTAAAGATCCTGCATATATGCACGAAATCGAATACTTCAAAAAGCAGCTTGCTCACTAAAACGTCTTAGTCGGTTGCGGTGGCTCTGGCGGTGTTTGTTTTTCTGCTAGATCTCTTAAAATTGTTACAGGGCTATTAGCAAATGACCATGAAGGCTTATCGACTGTTCCCTTAAGCTGTACTTCAAACACTTGTGAAACAGGACTTAGTACAACATCCATAACCTGCTGAGGTAAATTTTTACTTTGCTGGAAAGGATTAATACGAGCCTTAAAGTCGAGTTGTTTAGTGCCAAAGGTAAAACTACCTGCTGCAGTAATTGCAGAATTAGCTCCAACTACACTTACCTCAGAAAAATTTAATTTGCTGCCATCTATTTTGTATTGGGCGTGTGCCGATGTAAAACGAAGCGATGTAAATCGAAATAGCTCGGATAAGAGCCCTAACATCTTAACTTGGCCAAGTTCGGATCCGTGAAAATGTGCATCGCCAGTACCATGAAAACTATAAGGCATGCCTAGTACACCTTTTGCCTGTGATGAGGCAGAGAATAGTACTGCACTCTTATCTTTAAGAAATGTCTCGAGTCCTTGCGGTTCACGATGCTTGCGGTCTGCAGAAAACGAAGAAATAACAAAAATAGCTTTATCAAGACGGGCGTCTGTAAGCGTACCTTCGTAATTTAAATCCTGTTTTTTGGGATCCCCTGATAGTCTAACTTTTCCAGTCAAAGCGCCACCAGCAAACGATGAAACTATATCAGGTAAAATAATATCATTATCTTTAACATATACAGTCGCCTTTACTCCATCCAAGGGAAACCCATTGAGTCTAAATTCAGAATCACTATTGAACTTTATAGTAATATTTTTGTGTTCTCCGATACCTGAATTAATTCCACTTACTCTTCCTGAAGCTTCTACTAAGGGAGGTTTCATAAATTTAAATATCGCTAAGCCCGACTTTGCCGCTTGACCCCCTAAAGATCCAATGTCCTCGAGTGACAAATTAGACTGAACTTGAAATTCAATAATCTGGGAAGATATGCCTTTATAGATATCTAAACTCCTCGTAAAACGACCCTGTGCCTGATAGCCCAATTTCTTTAAATCGAAATTTAAAGTATCAACATATTGTGGCCTTGAAAATATAGTTGTACTTAAATTATCGAAAGGAACTCCTTTAATAACAGGATTCGTGCTCTGGACAGAGACAAAGGATTTTGCGTGTAGAGTATCTAGCATGGATCCCGAGAAATCTAAATCTGCTTCGGGAAGCATATCTGTAAATGCAAAGGGTGAAAAAAGATCTCTCCACCACGCCTGCGGTACCCAGCTACTGATTTCTAAAGGCCTTAATTTGCCTTTGATTAAATACCTAAAGGTATGATCAGAGAAGTGTTCCTCGATAGTTCCTCGAGCAAAGTTGTTTCCGATGCGCGCATAAGCGTCTTCTGATTTTAGCACATTCCCTGCAAAATTAAAATTACCACGCAGTTCATTAATATTTACATCCAATATTGAGAAATCACCTCCATCTAAATACGCAGTTGCATCTTTAAGTACCCAACCCGGATTAACACTAAGATGACCAGATAATTGAAGTAGTGTATTAAAATGAATATATTTTCCTAAATCCTTCTTTAATTGTGCTGATACTAAATCAAGCGCAGCCGGAGGCAATTTACATACAAATGAGCCTACAGCCATATGTGTATTTAAATCGACAACCCCATCAAAAGAATCTGGTTCATTTAGAACCCATGCCTTAGCAGAGACATTTACAGTTCCTGCATGATCAAAAAGTCCTAGTGCAGTTAGCACATCGCCACCTTTTGTACTGAGTTTAAGTATAGGCGCTTGTAGTGCTATACCCTTAACCATTAAACGCGATGCACTGACATTAACACCATCCATCTCTAATGGCGATTTACTCTCACTGCCTAAACTTTTAGGACGAATGCCCTTAATAATAATACGCGCTCCCCTAGCTGATATATTAGCTGAAGGTATATTCATACGATCCGCATTAATAACTAGCTCTTCTATATCCATACTTGATCCATTTATAGGAATGCGCGCCGAAGCATTTATCTGGCTTAATTGCATCGCAATCGGATCTGTCAGTCTTAAACCGGAAGCTCCCAACATGCATTCAGCCACTTCTCCGTCTGCACTTGGAATAAGTGTTATGCGCAAATAAGGATTTTCTATAATACCTAAGGCACTTAGAGCGATTGCGCAGCGTTTACTAATACTTGGATAATTACGAGCAAGAAGGTCTGCTACAGGAAGAGCTTCTTTTTGGGCCTTGAATTGATCGCCAAAAGGCACTTCTCCAGAAACAGATAAAAGAAGATTACCTAAATGGCCTCTAAGATATTCAATTTTAAGTGACTTGGCCTTTGGAATAAAATCCGCATCAAGATCCTTTACAATTTCATCCGCTCTACCCGAAGGGGATAACATTGCAGGCACGCGTAAGGTTACGCCAGAGACTCTTAGCTCTAGAGGCTCCACCCTTTGTAAGGCAAGTGCTGTAGGATCTATGCGCGCATAAAGTGACTGAATTGTAGCAATTGGTTCGTCGAAACCGTCAAGCGTAACTCTGGCATTTTCGATCAAGATACTCCCAGAAGGATCAAAAATTGTATTCCCAAAGGTGATATGCACTCCAGATACAGCGAGTTTATCAAGAATTGCTTTTTGAACAAACGTAGGAACTTGCAGTTGATTTGTTGAAGCAACGTAAATTTGAAGTCCAAGTAAAACAACAAGCAGAAGCCACACGGTCCAAACCGTGAAAGTAATTATCCCAGAAAGTGCCGAACGCACCGCCTTAAGACAGAACTTAACCTTGGGTCCTAACATTAGTTTTTAATCCGAGGAACCCCAGGATCAAGAGAACCGTACGTCAAAGTCCAGAGCGCATCTATAAAAGATTGCTCAATCGAGAACTCGACTCCTAGCTCAGTGGATCCAGCAATTTGCTCTGTACCACCGGTTCTTTCTGCAACCCAAAGCGTATGGGTACTCATTTCGATCTTACCGCTACCGCCAGGAAGAGCCACTTGCTCATCGATACGATAACGCCAGGGCTTATCTCCCATTTCTGTTTTAGCGGTTGATGCAAATGTACCTTGGATAAAACGAGATGCCTTTAAATTCCTGAGCTGCTTTTGCAAAGAACGTAGCGCTTCTAGTTTAGGGTCTATAGGGCCACTGGTAGGTTGATTATCTCGATTTGATATCCACTTAGCCACGCTATGGTTGTCATTTAAGTCAACGACCTCAACGGAAACAATCTGAGCAGCATTTGGGAGGCTTGAGAGCAGCCGACTTCTCCAGCTATTCACATTTACATCAGCGTCCCTGATAATATCAGGGTCTATCGCATACACAGATAAAGCGTTTGCCAAGTGCGCATACACAAAGGGATCGTTTCGATCAGTTGACCGTCCCACTTCAAGAACGATCTGTGAGTTTACCGCCTGACCTTTATTTGCACCAGTAGCACTGAGCTGTTGATTGATGACAATTGTTCTCTCAGGTCGATTAAAACCCCAATTATCTAGATCGCTTGCCTGCGGTGCATCGCTTTTAAATTGGCGTGCCGAGAGTACAGTAAGATTATCAAGAAAATGCTGCACCACTTTAGTATCTGCAGGCATGGTGACAGGTCCTTGCGTCGCGTCTCCACTCGCCACTATTTGCCAACGATTCTCTCCAGCAGAAGCGGAGGCATTCGTATCTGCTTCTAGGCGCTGGAGAGTCAGTAAAGGCTGATTAGGAGCTTTAAGCGTTACGACTGAAACAAGGGATGCATCAAAATCAAGGACATGGCGATCGCGTAAAGTCTGCTGAGCATTACGAAGCGTTGTCATCAACACATCTGGTACATCTAAGGTAAACCACCCAGATCGACCTGATGCTTTATTTGAATCTTCAATTTGAGCATAATATTCGTGCGCGTTTGCTGCCACTTTACCCTTCACTACCCCGGTTACTTCAGTACCAATAAATAGAGTTTCGTAGCGATTATTTCCCTCAATTGTAAGTCTAAGACGAGCATCTCCTTGCACCAGAGCATTAGCTGGAACAAAAGATTTAACGCGTAGTCCATCGAGTCCATTAATAGCAAGTTCCACTGAATCTTTATCGGCACGAGCTGGAATAGGTGTTTCAAACGACCAACGAGAACCGTCATTTTGCAAAACGACATGAACCCCCGCAGGAGGAGCATCCTGTATATTTAATGCACGTGCTTCATAGACAGGTATAGTAAGTACAGTATCTGCCCTGAGTTGCTCAATTGGCATAGCTAGACTTTCTGCAATTTCACGTCCGACGACATGGATACGTTTACCATCAGGTGAAAGCACATACAGTCTCTGCCCTACTTTAGTCATCTCTCCGATACCGATGGTTGTAGCGGTTGAACCCGTTCCATTAGTATCCACGCCACCGGAATTAAACGTAACTGTAATTTTAGGAGGAGCTAATCCATAATCAGCAAGTGACTGTCCATTTTTAACGACAGCAGCTACGTCAAAACTTGTGAAGTGCTCCATGAACTCTAAGTCACTTAAAATGCGAGCAACAGCATTTGTGTTAGCGCGCCATTCAACAGGCTTTGTTAAAAACCATTCACCACCTTTACGCTGAACCGCAAACGAAGAACCAGGTGTATTACTTTTAACTTCTAAAGATCTGATATCTGTAGTCTCTGCTCCAAGCACACGGCGGCGCACTTCACGTGCAACGCTATCCGTACGCCATGCGCGTTCGAAATGGAAGATAACGAAGAACAAAGCAACGTTCAGGAAGATAAGAACGAGCGTAACTTTAGTGCGCATGACGGTGAGTGGTTTACAATAAGATCAGGAACGCCGAGTCCAATAAACAATTAAGCCCATTAAAGCTGCAATTCCAGGTAGAGCAAAGATTAGACAGTAACGTAAATTCTGAAGTTCCCTTGGACTAAGTAATAATTGAAATCGGTCAATAGGCCGTGAGGGGATATTAAGCTGGGTATCCCTATCAACCATCCAATTAACTGCCCCAATAAAGAGATTAAAAACACCTTCACTTGTTACACGGGCATTATCGACAAGATCGCCTGAGCCAAAAACTACCAAACGGCCCGTGGGTACACTAAATGGTAAATTACCCCTAGTGCCCACTCTTTCTGCTGCTGCAGCAAGACCAAGTCGATTTGAGGTATCTGGTCCTACTCCTGGACGAATATCAATCTTAGGATCAAACGCTGCCTTCATGCGCGATGGTGCATATATTTGTCCCCATGCAGTTGGAGAACTGCTTGCAAGTGTTGTCACATCAAGACCGAGTCCCGCAGCACGTATTTTATCAGAACGTACTGTGCGGGATGGACCTACACGAAGTCTAGCTTTATAACTGGAATGCAGTAGAGCCTGGGTGACTGGATGCTTAGGATCAAAACTGCTGATGATTAGATCTCCATCCTCCGTCATATTATCAGCTCCGGTATCTTTTATAGAATCATCATCTACTAAAATACCCCAATCAGAAACGAGACGGTCAAGACCATGCCCATAACCTGGAGATAACATCAAAATCAACCGACCTTCATCATTAGCTAGATAATGTCTAAGCTGTTCTTGTTCAGCATTAGAGAAACGACTTTGAGGCTGAACGGCAATGAGAAGTGAAGCGTCTTCGGGTATTTTCTTAACACGAGTTAAATCTAAACTCGCCACATCAAAATTGCGCTCTCGTAACATCGCGTTTAATGACGAAAGTCCACGCAAAGGATCGGTATCATCAGGTCTTAACTCTGAATGACCATAAATAAAATAAATTCGTTTTCTACCTTCACGTGCAACATCAAGAATAGAAGCCGTGATTATCTGTTCACCCTTAAAAGCTCTTCTTTCTTGGTTTTCATATTGATAAAGATCATTAACCGATACGGTCTGTGCTTTATCTGCACATATCAGTCTGACTAAATTAGACTGGTCAAGACCAAGCTGTTGAGCTTCTCGTCTAGCGAGATCAATATCGACGTATTCTACGCGAATATGGCCGCCTGCTAAATTATTAGTCGTAGCATCAACATACTCTCTTAATAAACCTTTTAGCTCTGCTGGAGCTGCATCCTCGGAGAGCGTTATTACGATACGCACGGGGCTTGCCAAGTCCCTTAAGTAGGCTGTTGTTTCTGGTGATAACGTGTATCTGCGATATCTCGTTAAATCAATGCGCCATGCACCTCCACCGCTAGAGCGAATACCTGCCAAATAATTTAATCCCCCAAACAAAGTTATAATCAAGATTGCCTGGACAATCAGATTTGTGGTTCTTACCCAACGCGATGTTCGAATATTATCAGAAAATGACATCGGATTAGTTATGTAAGAGCTTAGCCTCAACAGCTAAGATGCTAAAAAGAAGTGCGAGTACTGTTGAGCTAAAATAAAAGAGCAATTGACGAAAATCGACTACGCCGCGCGTGAAATCTTCGTAATGTTGTAATACCTGAGCATAATCCACAGCAGACTTAACTGGATGCATAATATCTCCGCGTAGCCATGTCGCAGCACCAAGATAAGATCCGCCAAAGATAAGCGCGAAAAGCATTGCGAAGCATAAAATGCCAGCAACGGCTTGTGTGCGACAAACCGCACTTGCAAGAACACCAATGGCTACAAACAGAAGTCCTGAAACAGCGATAAATAAATAACCCCCGATCATTGGACCTGGATCTAATAGACGAGAGTCACCAGCAAATGCTTTTAGTATCCAAAAAAATCCTCCTGTTGCAACCCAAAGCCCCATGTAAAGCACATAAGCTGCCCCATACTTACCCACCACAACTTCAGTGGTGGTAACAGGTGTTGTCAGTAAAGTCTCCATTGTGCCAAGACGTCTTTCTTCTGCGAGACACTTCATTGTAAGCAGTGGAACAATAAAAAGTACGGGAAGATAAAATTGCTTAAAAAATACATCCGCTGGCGAAGTATCTTGGGCAGCGCGGCTGAAAGTCTCCAGTATGTCTGTAAAAACAAACCCCATAAGAGATAAAAAAATAACCGCAGCAACATAGGTCGCTGGATTAACCAGCAACATTCTTACTTCGTGACTTAATATCGTGAAAAAATGTTTCATTTTTTATCAATCACGTCCCAACTTCTTCGAGTCGCAGCTAAAAACACATCTTCAAGTGTAGGTCTTTGCCGATTAAGCGATCTGACTCTAAAGTGTGCTTCAATTAATTTCTTTAACAGAACTTCGCCTAATTCCTCATCCTTATCCGTTGTGAGAACAACAGTCTTAAAACCTTCAGCATCAGTTTCGTCCTGTAAAGCTACGGTGATATTTGGATCAACTAAAGATACAACACGATTTAAAGAGCTAAAGTCACCTGAGATTATAATTTCGTAGCGCACATGGCCTAATATTTCTCTACGCAGTGCTGCAGGAGTTCCTTGAGCAACCACACGGCCTTGATTAATTATAAGTACTCTATCACACGTCATCTCAATTTCTGGTAGAATATGACTTGAAATAATTACAGTCATTCTTCCGCGTAAACTAGCAATCAAATCACGGACGATTATAATTTGATGCGGATCAAGTCCGATCGTTGGCTCATCCATAATAATCACTGGTGGCTCAGCAAGAATTGCTTCAGCAATTCCTACTCTCTGCCTAAAACCCTTAGAGAGTTGACCAATAATGCGGTGACGCACTCGTTTTAAATCACAGACTTCAAGCACTTCATCGATACGACTTCCCAACTTAGACCTCGGCACTTCTTTAAGCCGGCCTCTATAATACAAATATTCACTTATACGCATATCCTCAGGCAAAGGATTATTTTCAGGCATGTAGCCTACTCTACGCTTAATTTCCTCACTTTGTGTCGCTACAGGAAATCCACAAATTGAGATACTCCCGGATGTGGCTGGCATGTATCCCGTCAACATGCGCATCGTAGTCGACTTACCCGCTCCATTTGGTCCCAAAAATCCGATAATTTCCCCTTTTTCTACCGTAAAACTGACATCATTAACGGCAGTGACTCCCGAAAAGGTTTTCACCAAATGGGAAACCTCAATTGCTGGCTTGTTTTGTTCTAAAAGAGTCACGCCGTTTTAAGTTAAGAGAATTACTTAACTTCAAAGGATTTCACCAAAAGGACAAACCCTTACTGGTGAAGATATTATTTTTCGATCGTCACTTCACCTGCCCTGAAGCGCTGGGTCTTACCCCCATGGTCCTTCAGTAAGAGGGCCCCATGATCGTCTATTCCCATAACAGTACCCGAAATACGACGATCAGCCTCAATAAGTGCGACTTTCTTACCCCTAAGCACGTCATAGCGGTTCCATAGGTCGGCAAAGGTCTTTAAGTGGGTTCCATCGCCAAAAGCATGGTAAGCTTCGATTATCCTTTCACTTAAAGCGGAAGCTAGACGGTTATAGTCAATCGCTACACCCGCCACCTCACCTAGTGCAATAGCGCGATGCTCAATTTCTACAGGCCAGCCTTTAGCGGGTCTATTCACATTAAGGCCTAAGCCAAACACAAGGTCCCTAATCTGATCAGCATCAATGCGAGCTTCCGTGAGTATTCCTCCAGCTTTTTTACCATCAAATACCAGATCGTTAGGCCATTTAATCTGAGGTGAGGTCTTGGTATACGATGCAATTAAATCACAAATATTAACTCCCATCCACAAGGTGAAGGTCTGCATACGATCTGGAGCTACCATGGGTCTAAACCCAAAGCTTACATAAATATTTGTCTCAGATTCACTATGCCAGGTCCGTCCAAACCGACCTCGTCCCTTAGTTTGCCTACGTGCAAATAAAGCAAATGGAGCCTCTCTACCTGCAGCTAGCTGACGCGCTACTTCGTCATTGGTGCTGTCAATCTCTTCTAAAATATCGAAAGAAAAGTTCCTGTGCTTTGCTTTCAAGTAAAGCTGCATTAAGACCGCGTTTAAATGCTGTGGTTTAGTTTTAATCCGGTAACCCAAGGATCTGCGTGACTCGAATTCAAAGCCCTGAGCCCTGAGTTTTTCCATGTGATTCCATATAGCTACACGGCTTAACTTGAGTTGCTTTGCAAGCAGTGCACCTGAAACCCAATCCTGCTCATCTTTGAGCATTGCTGTAAGAATAATCTTTTCAGGAGTGTTGTGTGAATGGCTCACGGCTTAGGAATAGTTCCGCCCCAGTTAATACCATTCATGTAGGTATCTTGCGATTGTCGCTTAATATACTCACTTTCCTTTACATCGCCACCACTCCTAACTGCACCAGCTAGATCCTTTAATTCAGCTATATTTTGAAGTCGTTCATCTTGTTGATAGAATTGCTTAGCTACGGCGCCATTGAGCAGTGGAACAAGCCCAAGTCCAAGCCCCGCATATTTTTTCATAGCTAACGCCGTTTTCTGTGCGTCTGTTAAAACTTCTTTATCTGATAAAATAGGGGATTTAGGCGCATGCACCATATACCTAGGAAGCCTAATAATTTTATTCTGCGGCTTATCCACTTCGCGCAAATCAGGAAATTCTTCAGCCAGTGTCTTTTCTGGTACAGGAGGCTTAGGTGGACTGTATTTAGGTAAGCCCCCAATAACTAGTGCTGAGGTTGAAGAAGAAACAATATCGGAATGAGGCTGAACCGAAAAATTCTTCTTTGGCACTAACATTCCCGAGTCAGGAGGAGTATCTGTTGGTTTAGCTTGAGCACTAAGTACTGGGCTTGAATCAGGATTCAAGGATTCAACCGCCTGCTGCGCCTGAAGCATGAAGCTCGACACAAAAAATAAAGAAAAAATAATAGGCAATTGCCGATTCATAGAAGAGATCAGAAAGCTAAACTTAAGGCTTAGTTCCTTACTTATTCTGGATTATTAAAGCTTAGGCGCAATCAAAAGCGCATATCAGCTTAGGACCTTACTTGCCCCTGCCCATCAATGATAAACTTATGTGAGCACAGCTCCCTTAGTCCTACTGGACCCCTAGCATGCAAGCGGTCGGTACTAATGCCGATTTCAGCTCCATATCCAAATTCGAATCCATCGTTAAAGCGCGTACTCGCATTCCAGAGCACCACAGCGCTATCCACACAGGATTGAAATAAGCGAGCATCAGCTTCACTCGAAGTAACAATAGTTTCTGTATGACCTGAACTATCCCGGTTGATAATCTTTATGGCTTCACTGGTAGAATCTACTACACGTACAGCCAAAGTGAGATCTAAAAATTCAGTGGTATAATCAGCAAGCTGTGCAAGTGAATGCTTAATACCTAATTTAGATAAAACAGTAGCGCAGGATTTATCGCAACGCAGTTCAACTGATTTATCCACTAAGGCAGCTGCAACTTGGGGTAAGAATTGTTCAAGAATATCCTTATGTATAAGTAACTGCTCAGCAGCATTGCATACTCCAGGACGATGCGTTTTTGCATTAATAACAATCGCCTGAGCCATTTTCATATCGGCTGTTTTATCGCAGTAAACAAAACAAACGCCGTTATAATGTTTTATAACAGGAATTGTACTATTTTCTGTGACGAAACGAATTAGACTTTCTCCACCACGTGGAATAACGCAGTGAATAAGTGTATTTAGTTTCAACAGTGCGTTAAGCGCTGCTCTATCGGACGTTGGGATTAGTTGTACGGCGTCAGCGGGAATTCCTGAAACCGACTTAAACGCTTCGGTGATTATATCTGCTAAAACTAAATTGGTGTTAAAAATTTCTTTTCCACCTCTGAGTATAGCTGCGTTACCTGACTTAAGGCACAGCACCGCACAATCGATAGTGACATTAGGTCTAGATTCAAAAATAACAGCTATAACTCCAATCGGAACACGCACTTTTTTAAACAATAAGCCATTTGGCTGATTCCATTTTTCTAAAACTTCTCCTACAGGATCAGGAAGTAACGCTACATCTTTAACGGATTGGGCTAACTTAGAAATACGCACAGGATTGAGCGTTAAGCGATCAATCTGAGCCATAGAGAGACCTGCTTCTTTAGCGCCCGCTAAATCTTTTTGGTTAGCTTCAAGAATCTTATCGCTGTCACGAATAATTAATTCACTTAGAGCATCTAATGCAGAGTTCTTAGAAGCCGTCGATGCGACCGCGAGCGAAAAGGAGGCCGTACGCGCACGTTGCGCAATTGAGGTCACCAGATCTGTTAAATGGGTGGTCATGAAAAATCAATGATCACGCAACAAGACCTAAAGGGCAAAGCGATTTTTGCCCTTTAAACCCTTACAAAGATGTAACGGCTTTAAGGATCTTGAAGCGAATATCGACTTCCTTGCGTCCTGCAGCCGATAAACGCGTCGTTCCGAAACTCTCTACGGTTAAACTCGAGCATGCTGTAGCATAACCAATAGCTGTTTTTAACGACTTAAAATCAGTTTTATTTACCGAAGCTAAGTAACCAATAAGTGCTCCAGCATAGCTGTCTCCTGCTCCCGTTGGATCAATGACTTTAGCAACTGGATACGCAGGAATCGCAAAGAAACCTTCAGGATGAAATAGCAGTGAACCATGAGATCCTTTCTTTATGATCACAATTTTGGGACCCATTTTCCGAATCTTCTGACCTGCGAGAATAAGATTTTTTTCGTTAGCGAGTGATTCAGCTTCCCCTTCGTTAAGAACAAATAGATCTACTTTAGGCAACAGACGTAGAAGATCTTTCTTAGCGACATCGATCCATAATCCGCGTGTATCGGCGAGTACAAAAGCATTGCGAGAAACTTGATCAATTACCTTTAACTGCAAAGCAGGAGTAATGGCTCCCAGCATTACAAATTTTGTTTTTTTGTAGGCTGCTGGAATAACAGGTGAGAAAGTCTGAAACACATTAAGATCAGTGATCAAATTTTCACAGTGATCAAAATTAGCTCCATAACGACCTGACCAAAAAAACGTTTTACCCTTCGGATCAATCTGAAGTCCTTCAAGATCTACCCCGTGCTTGATGAGTTTAGTGATGAATGGCTTTGGGAAATCTTTACCAACTACACCCACAACCTGAGCTGGCGTAAAGTAGCTTGCAGCAATGGCTGCGTAAGTTGCTGCACCTCCTAGGATATTACCGCTTTGACCATGAGTCGTAGCAATACGATCAATCGCAACGGAACCAACAATGAGTGCAGGTTGAGCAGAACGAGGATAAGTAGGCATCTGTAAAATTAAGAAGAAACTCCAAGGTTAGTAGCAAGTAAAGGCTCATCATCTATCTCAATAAGAAGGCAATAATCACCGGGATCAGGAAATGACAAATTGCGGATTTCGTTGATTAAATTAATCCGGTGCAAAGGACTCTGGGACTCAAAAGGACGCTCAATAAGCGCTTGCATGCTAGTTGGAGTAAGCCCCATCGAAATCCGCATCACATGCTCACCTGCTGAAACATCCGTTAAAGTCATAAACCACACCATGAGCGGATGATTCACAGGGAATTCAAGCGCCTTGATATTAGAAAATACCCCTAAAATAGTATACTTTCCAGAACTAGGGTCGATATGCACTCCATCGCAGGTAAGCCAGGCTAGGAGTTGTGGTTTAGATTGCATCAATGGCAGTTGGCCTATCTCAAGCCCCAAGGGCAAACCATTTTACTAGCAAAAAGCCCTGATTTGACGCTGATACTGCTTTTCTTTACACTCTAACCCCATGGGCCTTCAAACCCTGCTAAATACCCTCTCTGCATATCCGCGATGGCTTGTAATCCTCGCAGGATGCCTCGTCGGCGCCTTAGCCCTGTGGATAATCTCAAAACTGATCAAATGGGCACTCTGGTTAACTATAATCACACTATTGGCGGGTGGCCTCATTTTTGCTGGTTGGACACTCTTTCACTAAATTTTCCACTCTTATTCTTGCACGTTTAGCGCGTGCCTTTTAATTCATCCCGATGAAGTACATCTTCGTAACTGGTGGCGTAGTATCCTCTCTAGGCAAAGGCCTAACTGCAGCAGCGCTTGGTGCGCTTCTGGAGATGCGTGGATTAAAGGTTCGAATCCAAAAATTCGATCCATACTTAAACGTAGATCCAGGCACAATGAGCCCTTTCCAGCATGGTGAAGTATACGTACTTGAAGATGGAGCTGAAACAGACTTGGACTTAGGTCACTACGAACGATTCACAAGTGGTAAATTATCACGTCTTAACAGTCTTTCTTCAGGACAAGTTTACGAAAGTGTAATTCAAAAAGAACGTCGCGGCGATTATCTGGGTAAAACCGTTCAAGTTATTCCGCACGTCACTAACGAAATTAAAGAGCGCATTTACGCCGGTGGTAAGGGAGTTGATATTCTGATCACTGAAATTGGTGGCACTACAGGAGACATAGAAGGCCTTCCATTCCTAGAAGCGATGCGTCAGTTCGCCCACGAAGCTGGCCCCAAAGATGTTGTTTTTATTCATGTCACTTTAGTTCCTTATTTATTTGCAGCTGGTGAATTAAAAACAAAACCAACTCAGCAGTCTGTAGCAAAGCTGCGTGAAATTGGTATACAACCTCATGTCTTAGTATGCCGCTGTGACCATCCACTCGATCACGATCTTCGAGATAAATTAAGTCTTTTTTGCAATGTACCGGTAAAAGCAGTCATTGAGTGCCGAGATGTAAATAGTTCTATTTATGAACTTCCCCTCGCACTTCAAAAAGAAGGCATGGATGATTTAGTAGTAAATCTCTTAGGCCTAAAAGCCTCCCGCCCTAAGATTAACGTCTGGGAAAAGATGGTTCATCGTCTTTTACATCCTAAATACGAAATTACCATCGGTGTTGTCGGTAAATATATTGAACTTCAGGATGCATATAAATCGGTCTATGAATCAATCACCCACGCAGGCATCGCTAATCACTGTAAAGTAAATGTACGTCGTATAGATGCAGAAGATCTTCAGAAAAAAGGTGGAATTTCCTTATTGAAGGGGCTAGACGGAATTTTAGTCCCTGGCGGATTCGGAGACCGTGGCACAGAAGGTAAAATCGCAGCAGCTAGATTTGCTCGCGAAAAGAAAATTCCCTACTACGGACTCTGTTTAGGCCTACAGATTGCAGTCATAGAACTCGCACAAAACGTACTCAAACTCAAAGGTGCTAATAGCACTGAATTTAGTCCTCAGACTAAGCACCCCGTTATCAATATGATGGAGGAGCAAAAGAACGTAACCGATAAAGGCGCAACTATGCGCTTAGGTAGTTACGAATGCGCAATTAAAAAAGGAACGCTCGCAGCTAAAGCATATAAGAAAACCAATATACGTGAGCGCCATCGCCACCGTTTTGAAGTCAATAACACCTATGTTCCTCAACTTGAAAAAGCAGGTCTTATTGTAAGTGGCTTCAACCCAAGACGTAACTTAGTAGAGATTATAGAACTCAAAGATCACCCTTGGTTTTTAGCAGTTCAATTTCACCCTGAATTTCAATCAAAGCCTAACCAGGCTCATCCATTGTTTGCAGCTTTTGTTGCTGCAGCTTTGAAACATAAAAAGTCTTCCAAAAAAGGATGATTTAAAAAATAAGCGAAACCTATGATCTACGAACCTAGTAAATTACTTCTAATCGCAGGTCCTTGCTCGCTTGAAAATGAGAAGGTCTGCCGCGCTGTAGCAGAGACATTAATTAAAATTGGTAAAGAACAGCCTGATCTTAAGATTATCTTCAAAGGTTCATTTGATAAAGCAAATCGTACATCGATCGAAGGAGATCGCGGCACAGGAATAGCAGAAGGCTTAGCCCTACTCGCCCTTATCAAAAAAGAGTATGGCTTTCCTGTCTTAACTGATGTGCATGAATCTACTCAGGTAAAACAATTAGCAGCTGTATGTGACATTATTCAAATTCCTGCATTCCTATGCCGCCAAACCGATTTACTCTTAGCGGCGGCTGCAACAGGTCGGACAGTTAATGTAAAAAAGGGCCAATTTCTTTCCCCTCAGGAAATGCTTCACGTTACCGGTAAGTTAAAGCACGGTGGCGCAAAAGAAGTATGGCAAACTGAACGCGGCACAACCTTTGGTTATCAAAACCTAGTTGTAGACATGCGCTCTTTCTCAATCATGAATCAAAACGGTTTCCCTACTATTTTTGATGCCACCCATAGCGTTCAACTTCCAGGTGCAGGAAATGGTAAGAGTAGCGGGCAAAGAGAATTTGTAGCCCCGTTAGCTAAAGCAGCACTGGCTGCAGGTGCTAGCGGACTATTCATTGAGACACATCCCGATCCCGCAAATGCAATCAGCGATGGTCCAAACATGATTGCTCTTAACGATCTATCCCACCTGATTGCAAATTGCGTTGCAGTGTGGAAAGCAGCAAAGGCTTAAGTCGCCTTAGCTTTTGGTAGTACCAGCTTCTTCGTATACCCCGAGGTGACGATAGCGTTCGTATCGTGAATCCAGTAAATCATCTGTTGTTTTGTCTACAAGTCCTGCCAAGTGCTTATGTAGACTTGCCTTCAATGCTAGGCCTGTAGCCAAAGGATCATTGTGTGCTCCTCCGACAGGTTCTTCGATTACTTCATCGATAATACCCTGACTAAATAAATGGGGAGCGCCTAACTTTAAGGCTTCAGCAGCCTTAGGAGCAGCAGCGCCATCTTTCCATAAAATTGCTGCACAGCCTTCAGGGGAAATGACGGAATAGTAGCTATTCTCAAACATAAGCACTTTATCGGTTACACCGATTCCTAAAGCACCACCAGATCCACCTTCGCCCACAACAATTGAAATTGTTGGTGTCTTAAGCATAGCCATCTCGCGTAGATTTACTGCGATTGCTTCTGAGACATGCCTTTCTTCAGATGCTACCCCTGGGAACGCTCCAGGCGTGTCAATAAAGGTAATCACAGGAAGATGAAATTTTTCTGCCATCCGCATTAAGCGAAGTGCTTTACGGTAACCCTCAGGATGCGGCATTCCGAAATTACGCGAAATTTTCTCTTTTGTATCACGCCCTTTTTGATGCGCAATGATCATGACGGCCTGGCCTTCAAAAAAGGCCGTGCCACCAATCAAAGCTCGGTCATCACTATACTGACGATCGCCATGTAATTCTTGAAAGTCTTCGAAAATTTGAGCTACGTAATCTAAAGCATAAGGCCTCTTTGCATGACGTGCGATCTGCACGCGTTGCCATGGAGTAAGAGATGCGTAAATTTCTTTTTCGAGCTTGGAAATTTTCTTTTCAATCTGAGCTACTTGCTGTGAAACATCTTCACCTGTTTCAGTAGAGCGCAGACGCACAGATTCGATCTCCATTACGAGTTCTCGTAGCGGTTTTTCAAATTCTAATGCGTAATCTGGAGTGTTCATGCAAATCACTCTAGCCCGTAAAATTACTTACCTGCGTTGATACCAATCACTGGCTTTGAGGCAGGAACTTGGGCCTGAAGTCCAAATGCGCGCTGCGCCCAAGGACTATTTGAATCTAGCTGCATGAGTTGCCCTGCAAGACGTTGAACTTCATCACCCTTGCCTGCAGAAGCAGCAAGACTAGCAAGTTGATACATCGCTTCTAGACGAACTGCTTGATACTGCTTTGTATCATCTGAAAGTTGGCGAAGTAGCGCTTGGCCTTCAGTAGCTTGTCCTGCTTGGATCTTAGCCATTGCTAAACCAAGTTGAGCACGGCTTGCAAAAGGTCCTGCTGGAAGAGCTGCTGCTGCTGCTGAGTACTCAGTGACTGCCTGTGCAAATTGATTTGCACCATAAATGGCGTCTGCAATTTGAAGATTAGCTAATCCTGAGAGTGAGTGACCAGGATGAGCAGCGATGAATGCTTTAAAATTATCTACAGTAACTGCCTTAGCGTATTCAGCTTGGACACCCGCTTCGCGTTGATCTGCAAGGTAGTCATAACCTGCTTTACCAATATAAAAGAGTGCTACTATAACGCACAGTACGCCAATAGCCTTACCGTTCTTTTCCCAAAAACCATGGAGCTTCTCATCAATATGAGAATTGCTTGTAGCCACTGGAGCAGTTGAACCTGTAACAGGCGTAAGATTTGAGGAAGAGTCAGACGTAGACATGAAAAAAGAGGTTCTTAGGTCGAAATGAGCCAGTAATAAAGCAACTATAGGCGCCATTGTAAATAGTCATCTCCTTGAGAGAAGGAAGGCCATAAGAACCCTTAAAATACGCAAACTATTGATTATCAATCAAAAACAACAGTCTTGTGTCCATACACAAGTACCCGGCTTTCGAGATGCCACCGAATAGCTTGGGCAAGTACGGTCTTCTCAAGGTCCCTTCCCTTTCGGACCAAATCTGGAACTCCGTGTCTATGGGTGACGCGGACCACATCTTGTTGAATAATTGGTCCCTCATCAAGCTGCTCTGTTGCATAGTGAGCCGTGGCTCCAATCAATTTTACCCCACGTTCATGAGCCTGATGATAAGGCTTACCTCCAGCAAAGGCAGGAAGAAAGGAATGATGGATATTAATCACTGGCTTACCCAAAAAGTTTAAAAAATCCGCGGAAAGCACCTGCATGTAACGCGCAAGAACAACAAGCTCTACATTAAGTGACTTAAGTAGCTTAAGTTGAAGAGCCTCAGCTTTTTGTTTTCCCTGAATTCCTGACTCAAAAGGAAAATAGTAAAAGGGCAGACCGTAACTGTGTGCTGCCTGTGCAATAATTTCATGATTAGAAATAATAGCCACTAAGTCAGCAATATATTCTCCAGCCTTCCATCTCAGTACGAGATCATGAAAGCAGTGATCTTCTTTAGAAACAAACAATGCGACACGCGTACGGTGCACAGAAGAACTCACGCGTGCAGTCATTCCAAGTGCCTTGGCAAATACCACAAAAGAATCACTTTCCTCTTGAAGCGTCTGCGGATTGCGCGGTTCCCACTCTATTCGCTGGAAAAAAACACCTTCTTCCATATCTCGATGTTGATCGGCATGTAAGATATTACCTCCTTGCTCAAATATCTTTCCAGATACACGAGCAACCAATCCCGGTTGATCAGGTCCTGACAAGAGTGCCGTGAGCGTCACTAACAGACTCATATTATTTTACTGCAACAACATTGCCACGGTATTTTTGAATAGGACGAACATTAAGTGGCTTTGTGCGCACAGCCTTAATTGCTTCGATTGCAGCAAGAGCCCCAGTAATTGTGGTCATCAAACAAATATTATGAGCATACGCAGCTGCACGGATTGCATTCTCGTCGCGGCGAGGAATCATTCCACCAGGCGTGTTAATGACCATCGAAATTTGCCCGTTCTTGATCATATCTACGGGATTAGGGCGACCTTCACTAATCTTAGATAAGCGTTTTACTTGGACAGAATTATCTTCGAAAAATTGAGCCGTTCCACTTGTGCTATAAATCGAAAATCCGAATTCAATGAGGGATCTAGCAATCTGAAGTGCTGTTTTCTTATCTGAATCCTTAACACTTAAGAAAACATTTCCAGAAGAAGGAAGCCCAGGACGAGCTGCGGCCTGTGCTTTCGCAAAAGCTAAGCCAAGATCATCATCAAGACCCATTACCTCACCAGTCGAACGCATTTCAGGTCCAAGAGCTATAGTTGAGCCAGGGAAGCGAACGAAAGGAAATACAGCTTCCTTCACACACCAGTGCTTAGGGGTGACTTCTTGTGTAACACCTAATTCTGTGAGTGTTTTACCTGCCATGACTTTGGCAGCAATCTTCGCTAGTGGTAAACCAATTGCTTTAGCAACAAAAGGAACTGTGCGCGATGCACGTGGATTTACTTCGAGCACGTACAGTTGATCGCCTTTGATCGCGTACTGAATATTCATCAGTCCAATAACCTTTAACTCACGAGCAAGTGCATGGGTTGCTGTGCGCACAACATTAAGCATTGCAGGACTGAGTGTGTGTGGAGGCATTACCATCGCAGCATCACCTGAGTGAACACCTGCAAACTCAATATGCTCTAGCATACCGCCTATCACACTGGTCTTACCGTCGCTTAAGCAGTCGACATCAAGTTCAATAGCATCCTCTAGGAATTTATCTATCAAGACAGGCTTACCTGGCATGACGTCAAACACTTGGCGCGTTACACTCTTTAATTCTTCTTCGGTATAAACGACAAACATGCCACGCCCACCAAGAACGAAGGAAGGCCGTAGAAGTACAGGATAACCGACATCTTTAGCGTGTTGTGCAGCCTCATGTTCACTCAGGGCAGTACGGTTATCAGGCTGGCGCAAATTAAGTTTATTTAAAACCGCAGCAAATAATTTACGATCTTCAGCCACCTCAATACTCTCAGGCGAAGTACCGATAATATTTACACCACGCGCCTTAAGTGCAGAAGCGAGATTAAGTGGTGTTTGCCCACCGAACTGAACAATCACACCCTGGCAGGCTTCTTGTTCATACACTTCAAGTACATCTTCTAAAGTCAGTGGCTCAAAATACAATCGGTCACTGGTATCATAATCCGTAGAAACTGTTTCTGGATTTGAATTCACCATGACTGTTTCAAAACCTATTTCTCTTAAAGCAAAACTTGCGTGCACACAGCAGTAATCAAATTCGATGCCTTGGCCGATGCGATTAGGTCCACCACCAAGGATCATAATCTTTGGCTTCTTGGATGGAATCACTTCATTCTCATCACCGTAGCTGGAATAATAATAAGGTGTGAAAGCTTCAAATTCAGCAGCACATGTATCTACTAAACGGTAAGCAGTATGCACTCCACGTGCCTTACGGTCCTTGCGCACCGCATCCATTGTAGAGCCTAAAATACCTGCTAGCTGTGCATCTGAAAAACCAAACTGTTTTGCGCGGCGTAGATGCGTTGTATCCAATGCTGCAAGAGTTTTGCCCTGCAGTGAAACTTCCATCTCATAGATCTCTTTAAGCTGAGTTAAGAACCAAGGATCTATCTTTGTGAGATCAAATAATTGTTGGATAGTGTAGCCTGCACGCAGCGCATGACGTAAATAGAAAATACGTTCTGCGTTAGGTGTTCCCAGCTTTGCTTTGATAATAGCATCATCAATAGGCTCGTTACCACCAAGACGACCGCCACCAAAACCAAGCGCTCCTACTTCAAGTGAACGCAGTGCTTTTTGAAGCGACTCTTTAAAGGTACGACCAATCGCCATTGCCTCACCCACCGACTTCATTGAAGAAGTAAGCGTTGGATCTGCGTTTAAGAATTTCTCGAATGTGAAGCGAGGTATCTTAGTTACGATGTAATCAATTGTAGGCTCAAAACTAGCAGGTGTGAGACGCGTAATATCATTACGCAATTCATCCAATGTATACCCTACTGCTAATTTTGCTGCAATTTTAGCGATTGGAAAACCTGTTGCCTTTGAAGCAAGTGCTGAGGACCGAGACACGCGCGGGTTCATTTCAATAACAACCTGACGTCCTGTCTTAGGATCGATAGCAAATTGAATATTTGAGCCGCCTGTTTCTACACCGATTTCACGTATTACAGCAAACGAAGCATCACGCATCGCTTGGTACTCCTTGTCTGTTAAAGTCATTGCCGGAGCTACAGTGATTGAATCGCCTGTATGCACTCCCATAGGATCAAAATTTTCAATCGAGCAAATCACTACGCACTGATCTTTATGATCACGCATGACCTCCATCTCGAACTCCTTCCATCCAAGTAAGCATTCCTCAACAAGAACTTCGTGAACCGGTGAAATATCAATTCCGTTTGCAACGATACTTTCAAATTCTTCGCGGTTGTAAGCAATACCACCACCTGCTCCACCTAAAGTGAATGAAGGGCGAATAATGAGCGGGAAATCTCCAATCTCTAAAGCTGCTAGACGAGCTTCTTCTAAGGTGTGAACCGTGCGAGATTTCGCAACGTCCAAACCAATCTTGATCATCGCCTGCTTAAACAATTCACGGTCTTCACCTTTTGAAATTGCTTCAGGTTTAGCACCGATCATTTCAACGCCGTACTTAGCTAGAACGCCAAGTCGGTTTAACTCCATCGATAAATTAAGCGCAGTTTGCCCACCAAGTGTTGGCAATAATGCCGACGGTCTTTCTGCAGCAATAATTTTTTCTATAAACTCAGGCGTGAGTGGCTCAATATAAGTAACATCTGCGAACTCAGGATCAGTCATGATCGTCGCAGGATTAGAATTAACTAAAATAACACGATAGCCCTCCTCCTTAAGCGCCTTACACGCCTGTGTGCCGGAATAATCAAATTCACAAGCTTGGCCGATCACAATTGGACCGGCACCGATAATAAGGATGGACTTTAGATCGCTGCGTTTGGGCATGAAGGTGTAAACAGACGCAAAATTCTGCTAAGAGTTGCTAGCCTATCCATCTACGTCAAGAGCCCGAGCAATCGAATTTTAATATTATTAGATTTAATAGATATTAATTAAAGACTAGCCCATCTCCAAGAATCCCCTTATTTCGATTATATGCGTCTTAAAACCCGTCTTTTTACCATAATTGGCCTCATTTTAGTGGCTAAAGCACCCCAAATACACGCGTCTGAGTCCGTAAAGTTCGATTTAGCAGCATATGAAAGACCTCGCCTCATTCAAGAGGCTGAGTCCGTCATCTCCTTGGAGCCTAAGACAATTGTAGCTGCCGCTAATCCACGTAGCGCAGGGGGAATACATGACTGGTCATCTGAAGGGGATTACTGGTGGCCAAATCCTAAGAATCCTAACGGACCCTATATCCAAAGGGACGGTATGACTAATCCCGACAACTTCATTGCTCACAGACAATTCATGCTGGCATTTGTAAGAGCTTTCGATGCTCTGGCAGCAGCTTACAAAGTCACTGCAGATGAACGCTATGCAGAAGCTGCAGTTAAGCACTTAAGAGCCTGGTTTATTAATCCAGCAACAAAGATGGCTCCTAACCTCAATTATGCTCAGGCCATTCATAATAAAGTAGCAGGCCGCGGCACAGGTGTTATTGATACCGTTCACTTCGCAGAAGTTGCCTTAGGTATAGAGGTATTAAGACATTCTAAAGCACTCACAGCCGAAGATGACAAAGCAGTTACTCAATGGTTCAAAGACTACTTAGTATGGCTACAAACTAGCCCTAACGGAACAGAAGAAGAACAAACCTTAAACAACCACGGCACTTGCTGGGTACTACAGGCTGCTTCATTCGCACATCTTGTTAATGATCAAGTAGTTTTAGCTAAATGCAGAACCCGTTTTAAACAAGATCTTCTGCCTAACCAAATGGCTGCAAATGGTAGCTTCCCTCGTGAACTTGCCCGCACAAAACCCTATGGTTACTCGATTTTTAACTTAGATGTAATGACATCACTCGCGATGGTGCTTTCTACTCCCTCTGAAAACCTCATGACCTACACATTATCAGATGGTCGCAGTATGCTTAAGGGAGTCGCTTTTCTTGCACCCTATGTTGCAGATAAAACAAAGTGGCCTAAGAAACCAGACGTAATGTATTGGAATGATTGGCCAGTGCGCGAGCCGTTCTTAATTTTCGGAGCGCTTAATACAGATAATGCTACATGGCTAGATACGTGGAAAAAATTAGATCCAGATCCAACTGTTGAAGAAATTCGCCGTAACTTACCCGTTAGACAACCAATTCTCTGGGTAAACTAATATTCAAAAGTGGAGCGGGCGACAGGACTCGAACCTGCAATATTCACTTTGGAAAAGTGATGCTTCGCCATTAAGCTACGCCCGCAGAACCTGACATACCTTTTCAAAAGGAAGGCTTGGGGTCAAGCCTTCCAGAAAAGCTTTAAAGTAAGTCTGCAGCTAGCTCAGCTAGCTTAGAGCGTTCACCCTTTGTAAGCTTAACGTGTGCTGAGATTGCTTGCCCGCGCATACGGTTATAGCAATACACTAGCCCATTACTGCGTGAGTCCACATAGGGATTATCGATTTGGGATGGATCGCCAATGAGAACAATTTTTGAGCCTTCCGAAATACGCGTGATCACAGTTTTTACTTCATGCGGTGTGAGCTGCTGCGCTTCATCGAGAATGAAAAACCTACGAGCGATAGAGCGGCCACGAATAAAGCAAAGTGCCTCAATCTCAACTAAGCCTGATTTAAGCAGACGCTCGTAAGGTTTAATTGCAGGCACTCCAGCATGACTATGCGAGGCAGCATCGCGCTGCGAATGACTAGAAACTGAGGGAGCAGACTGACTAAAGCCCTTACTCTTTTTCTTTGATACTTTCTTTGAGGCAAATTGCGGCTCCTTCTGCGGCTTAGAAGGAATCAATACTTCTAAAGCATCATGGTAAGGTTGCAGCCAAGGTCTCATTTTTTCCTCTAAAGTACCTGGTAAAAATCCAATGTCTTTTCCAAGTGCAATCACAGGGCGAGCAATTGAGAGCCCATCATAAAGAGATCCTTCACTACAAATTTGGCTAAGCGCACATACTGTAGAAAGAAGCGTCTTTCCGGTTCCTGCTTTTCCAAAGCAGGTGATCATTTGGATATCCTCATCAAGTAAACAATCCATAAAGAATTGTTGCTCTAAATTACGGACACGAATTGGAATTCCACCAGGAGCTTTTACAAATTCAGGTATCTTAAGACGACGCACAACATTATCTCCATAGTAGCGTGCAGGCATCGCCTTACCATGATCAGCACGCAGAAGCACATAATCGTTTAGTTGAAGCCCTGGATAGTCTTCGGCCTTAATTGTAAACTGCCCTTCAGAGGAGAAACGCTGAAATTCATATACAGATAATGGAATTTCTAAATAACTCGCCTCTTCCATTTCTTCTGGAACTTTATCATTGAGATAATCTTCGGACTCTAAGCCAACAGCACGCGCTTTGAGCTGAACATTAACATCCTTAGTAACCAAAATAGTTGGAGGTGGATATTGATCCTGAACAAAAATTGCTGCCGCAATAATACGATTATCTATCTTTGTTAGATCAGGTAGGATAAGCTTTAGGCGCTCCATCGCTGTACAGCGACGTCCAGACTCTAAATACGGATTAATAATAATTGAAAGTGTACCACCGTTAGGAAGTTCAACACCTTCATGCATTGAGCGTGAATCAGGAAGCAGCTCTTGGAGGATTCGGTGCACGCGCCTTGCGTTGCGACCCCGTTCACTTTCCTGCTCAGTCTTGATTTTATCTAGCTCTTCGAGCACCTCGACAGGAATAGCAAGATTGTTGTCCTGAAATTTAAATATCGATTGGGGATCGTGGAGGAGAACGTTCGTATCGAGTACGAATGTCTTCACCTTCGTTGAAACTTTGATCCTAGGCCTAAGGGCTGTAGCCCCACGGGTTTGTTCCATGTGAATAAGTTGTAAATAACGATGTACGCATTTTTTGATTTGTCCACACGACATTTGTGAAGATTACGAAACAGTGCTTTTTCTAACGCACACAATTTAAATTCCTTCATTACGCGAGCCGTGCTCATTTAAAAAATTAATACTGAGCAAATAAATCTATAGTTAGCTGAACTAAAATCCGGGCTAAGAAATCGTGGTTTCCGTAAACAAGTGCGGGCCACATACCCCTATGTGGCCCGCTGGTTTGCTTTAATTATACCCCAAAATCTTCAGCGCTAAGCGCCGAAGAAAACCAAAATGAATACTTCCTTACAGACCCCAGGTACTTGAAATTTGTTCCAAGCAATTACCTTCAGTTTATTTATTATTGAAGGATAATAAGTTGTATAACTTTAGACCTTCTTTAACTGAGGAGGCTTTTTTACTTTAGGCTCTACCCAAACCCGAGTCAGTAATTCTGCCAGATTACGCATACTGGTGCGATTCAGTCCTTCATTCCTAGTTGCTTCTTTGAAATTAGAAACTACTGAGCTTCGCTCGACATAATATTTCCATAACTCGCTATCTAAGCGTTGGATACCAATCTCTCTACCTTCAGGAGTAAGAGCTAAACGCTGTACTTTTTCATGCCAATACTTACGTTCCTCGGGTTTTAGCTCCAAGTAATCGAATACGCGTTGCTCGCATGGATTAAGACTCACAAAAGCGACCTTGTAAGGACTGAGATAAGAAACAATCGCAAAATAGCATATCCCCCCGAATTCCAGAGCAGTATTGCAATTAATCTGCTCTGTAGGCAGGTTGCAGAAGAAGGGATATTAGCCTCAACTCACTAAAACTCACTACTATGTGGCAAAAAATTAAAGATCAACTTCCTACGATTATCATCACTGCTGTTCTAGTTATTGGTGCAGCACTCTGGATGCAAGATCACACCGTTAAGGTAATCAATGCTCAAGAAGACGCAAAACTAGCCCCTCTACGCGAACAAGCAGATGCCCTGAAAGCAGCATCAGACGACAATCGTCAAGAGCTCGCATCTACAAACAAGCTACTCAAGGACGCTATTTCAAAACGTGAAGCTGATCTTTTCCGTACTGACGAAGAAGTTCAGAAGCTGAACTCACAACGTATGGATGCACTTGCTGAAGCAATCGCAAAGAAAGTTCAGCCTTACAATCCACTCCCAAAGAGTCCTGAAGAAGCTGCACGCATGCAAAATGAACAGGTTGATAAAGTCTCGTCACGTATGGCTGAGCGCGTTCGCCCAATCTTAGATCAAATGGCAAACGATCAACACCTCACACGGGACTCAATCATGAAATATTCTCAGCGTATTTCAGATCAGGTAAGTATTGCTCTTACTAGTGAAATGTCTCGCAACCAGAAGCTAAATAATAATCTCCAGCAGACACAGGCAGCTGCTCAAGACGCGATGGCTTTATCTCACGAACTTACAGCTCTGTACCTAAGTTCCTTTAAGGATCAGGGATTAATCACTCGTCTACTCTCCTTGCCAGCTAACGTTGTTAAAGACGCTGCAAGTATGAGTATCGTAAACAGTAGCGACAAAGAGAAGATCGAACAAGATTTGGTAAAACGCATGAATGAAATCGAACAGCACTTAGCTGAACTTCAGGCAAAAAACCCAAAGAACTAATTACTCTTTAAAATAAAAAAGCGGCGCTTTATAGGCGCCGCTTTTTTTGTGCAAATAAACTTAGTGCTTATCAGGATAAGGTGGTACAGGGGGAAGAGGGAACGGCTGCGTTGCACTCTTTAGATCAATGAGCACTTCTGAAATCGCTCGATCAAGTTGCTGATCAATACCTCCAATCTCCTTACCAGGCTCATTATCGACTTCTATATCAGGAGAAACGCCGCGTCCTTCTATTACCCAATTTTTACCATCCTTACTATAAGGTGCAAATTCAGGGGTGGACAAAACTCCGCCATCAACAGCAACGGGGACCATACCACGTATACCAACAACTCCACCCCAAGTTCTTTCACCAATAATTTTGCCTAACTTATATTGTCTAAATCGGAACGGGAAAATGTCTCCATCGGAAGCTGAATATTTGTTTACAAGCAAGACCTTAGGCCCAACTAACATATCTTTTGGATTAGGCACAGGCTGCCCATTACGATGGACTTCAATCATCACTAATTCACGTCTTAAGCGTTCAGCGATCATAGGAGACACAAAGCCTCCACCGTTACCACGGTCGTCAATAATTAACGCTTTCTTACCTAGCTGAGGATAGAAGTGTTTAACAAATTCATCTAGCCCTGGAAAACCCATATCAGGAATATGAATATAGCCGACTTGGCCTCCCGTCTTTTCAGAAACATAATCGGTATTATGCTGAACCCAGTTATAATAATATAGCGGTTGTTCATCTGCTATTGGCACAACAGTTACTTCGCGCGAGCCCTCTAAAACAGGTTTTGAATTAACGCGTAAATTTACTTGTTTACCTGCAGTTCCGATTAACGAGGTGTAAATGTTAGCCATTTGGCTGACAGGCTTTCCATCGACTGCTAATATGTAATCACCTGTGTGCACATTAACTCCGATTTCCGTTAACGGTGAACGGGTTCCGTCCTGCCAATTCTCGCCTTTGAGAATCTTATCGATACGATACGTATTACTAGCTGCATCTCGGGACAATTCAGCTCCCAATAATCCAGTAGCTATACGAGGCGCATGAGGACGATCACCACCACCAACGTAAGTGTGACCGATATGTAGTTCTCCAATCATCTCGCCAATTAAAAAGGTCACATCATTACGATCTTCAGCATAAGGAATTAGTGAGCCATATTTAGCACGAATTTCAGGCCAATTTACTCCATGCATGTTTGGAGCATAGAAATAGTCCCGCATCCGTCTCCATGACTCAGTATAAATTTCATTCCATTCACTATGCCGATCTAAATGCATTTCTAGATTAGAAAAATCAATATGCTCCTTCAGTTCCAACTTTGCAGAAGGAACTTCTTGCATCGCGTATACATGGCCAGCTCTGGCTAAAATCTTTTTACCGTCAGCTGTAAATTCAACACTATCAACAAGACCAAATACAGTCTCTTTACGTTCTTTTAAGTTATATGCTGCAAAGGATGAAGAGGGTCCACTCTCAGGGCCTTCACCATGTGCTCCACCAGCATCAACCGCTTTAGCCATAGTCCTTTCATAGTAAATATTATCACCTACCATACGTAACACATTATAATTAGAAGGCTCAACAGGCAGTCCAACCACGCGGTCTATGATACCATCAGCATCTACCTTAACGATCACTGGCTTTTTTACTGTTTTCTCCTCTTTTAAGGGAGCTGTATCTAAGACTTCATCACTTTGAGGTTTTAGCGGTGAAAGCGTATCTTTTGCCAATGTAACCATGTAAACACGCTGCATGTTTTCATAGGCATGATTAAATTCTGTCTCGCTAAATATAGGGTGAAAATCACGACCCGAAGCAAATAGAAGGTATTTACCATCATCGCTAAAACAAGGGCTACTTGCCTCATACCATTTTTCAGATGCTTCAACATCTTGCTTACTTACCAATGAATATAAATGAATTGTAGATTCACCGAAATCTTCAGGTTGGGTATAAGCAATCCAATTTGAATCAGGTGACCAAGTGTACTGGTGATACTCTGAACTTAGATTTTTATTAATTTCAGTTACAGTCTTAGTTTGAATATCAACATAGCGTAACCGCTGATTACGATCTCCCCAGAGTAACTTTTTACTGTCTGGTGACCATTGAGGAGTAAAGTAATCCGTGTCTGCTCCTTGAGTAATTTGTAGCGCAGTAGATCGACCATCTTGTGCGCGCACATAAAGCTCAGTCTCGCCAGTAGCATCAGAAACATAAGCAATCCATTTTCCGTCGGGTGACCAGGAAGCTCCTTTTTCATGGGCGGCAGAAGTATCAGTTAAGTTACGCACAGGCCCATGCTTTACGGGTACAGAAAAGATATCTCCACGAGCTACCACAACAACCCGATTCCCGTCAGAGGCCGGTCTTACTGAAGTTACAAAATGCGATACATTTGTAAGTCCACCCCTAGAGGCTACAAAATCTTCCTTAATTGAAACAGTTACAGGTGCAGCAATTGCTGACTTAAGATCAAATTTCCAAACTACACCTGCTTCTTCAAAGACAATTACATTTCCACCTAGAGAAGGGAACTTGATATCAAAATCTTTGAAATGGGTATACTGGTTTGTTTGCTTGGATTCTAAATCATAGGAGAATAAGTTCATACGGCCATCGCGGTCAGAAATAAAATAAATCTTATTATCTGGTCCCCACATAGGTACTATATTTTGGGAGTGTTCTCGGTCATTAGTGATATTTTCTAGGGCCTTTGTCTTAAAATCATAAATCCAGACATCATCAGCCATACCACCTCGGTAATCCTTCCATGTACGGAATTCCCTAAAAACACGGTTATAAGCGATTTTAGAGTCATCTGGAGAGTAAGATACAAACCCTCCCATAGGGACTGGTACCTGCTTAGGTAAATCACCCTCCATACCCACACTATACAATTGACCCACAAAATCATTATATGAACGCATCCGTGAGCGGAAAATGACTTCTGGGGTCGTATTCTTCCAAGTCATCACAAGATTATTTGGCCCCATACGGTCACTGATATCATCGCGCTGCAGGGTTGCAGAGGTAGTAAGTCTTACAGGAACTCCACCATCACTGGGCATTACATAGACTTCGGTATTTCCATCATATTGGGCCGTGTAAGCCAATTGCTTGCCATCAGCTGAAAATCGAGGAAACACTGCATATCCAGGGGTATTTGTTAAACGCCGAGCTAAGCCACCATCAGTAGCTACACTGTAGAGCTGGCCTGCGTAACTAAATACAATCTGGTGCCCGTTGGTTGCAGGAAAGTGAAGCAACTTAGCTTCCGAACCTTCTGCGAGAGTGATATCTAAACCCTGAAATAAACCTAAAACGATAAACGCTAGTAGTTTTCTCATAACCGAAATCTGCCTAGTTTGAGCTATAAGATCCAAACAAAAATAGGCTAAAAACCGATAGGTTTTAAAATATAACACTCCGAGATTGAAATCTTCGCAGAGTAAGAGCAAAAAAGAGGCGTAAGCTAACGCTTGTTAAAGTATAACTATTATGCTCCTCCCCGACCAAACTCCCCGCTTACCGAAATGGCCCTTCTTACTTGGTGATGCTGGCCTCTTACTGACAGCATTGTTTATCGGAAGTCAGGCTTCTAGCCACATGACTTCATCAGAAATTTTAACTATAGCAGGCTGCGTTGCCTGTGCTGCTATTATTGGTGCGATTCCTTTTATCTCAGATTACGCACGCAAACAGGACGAAGCACTCGATGAGCGCCAACGCTCTTTAGAATCGCTTTCACGTACAATCACAACCTCAGCAGATCAGATCAGTATAGCAGCTGATGGATTTAATAAAATTTCAGAACTTGCTCAGAATAATTTAAAGCAGGCCGAACAGCTACCACATAAACTCCAAGAAAAAATAGCCGAATTTCAAGCACGCTCGGCATTGGCGGCTGATTTAGGAAAAAAAGAGTTAGAGCGCTTAGAGGCTAATGCAGAAAAAATAACTAAAGCAGCATCTGATTGCCTTAAGGCTGAAGCCGCAGTTCAAAAACAAATTACTTCAGCTATGGCCTTAGTCGAGCAGCTCGAGGATAAAATCACTCAACTCAATGATCGGATTGCTAAACTAAACACATCTGGCAGCAAATCTAAGCCTGCAGTAACTGCAAAAGATCCGGAAATTGAAACTCCAAAAGCAGAAGAGGTAGTCGTTGTAGAAAAAGAAATAATTCCTGAAGCACCTGCAGTAGTAGAGCCTGCCGAAGTAGTACCAGTATTCATGGAAGAAAAAAATCTAGAAGTTCCTACTGAAGTAACACCTACTGAGACAGCCGACTTATTATCCGGAGCCACACCTGAAACCACTGAACCAGCACCTGTTGAAGTAAAACCTGAACGTAAGCGCTCAGCTAAGAAACAAGCTGAACCCAAAGTTGATACTTCTGTAGAAATAGACGTACAAGATGAAGTACCTGCTAAAGAAGAAGCTCCTGCTCTTAGTCTCGAATTTTCAGATGTCTCTGCAGATGAGGCAGGCCCAACAACTGCAGTTTCTGCAGACGGAGCTACACGTATCACAGCTACAGCCTACATAGGTATTGGTAATCGATTATTTATACGTGGAGATGGTCCAGGACTAAGTTGGGATAAAGGCATCCCACTACAGTTTGTTTCTATTGGGAAATGGCGCTGGGAAACCATGGATGCTGATAAAGCAATTTCCTTTAAGCTCTATAAAAACGACGAGGTGGAATCGACTAATCGAAACCATGCCCCACTCGAGCCAGGCAGTCAGGTGGAATTAAACGCTACGTTCTAAGAGCAGACTGGGCGTTAGCCCATTCTGCAAATCAGGAGTTCGCGCTCGTAAATCAACTCTTTAGGGAGACGATCATGGATATCGAGGAATAGTTCTTCGTGATCCATTACTTCACGTCTCCATGCAGCCTTATCAAAGGACTGCAATTGATCAAAACTGTCTTTAGAAAAATCCATACCATCCCATTCGATATCTTCATAGCGAGGGATCCATCCGATAGGCGTTTCGCGACCTAAGGCACGTCCGCGTGAACGATCTACGATCCACTTTAAGACGCGCATGTTTTCCCGGAAGCCTGGCCATATAAACTTACCATGGTCATCTTTTCTAAACCAATTAACATGGAAAATACGTGGGGTTTCAGTGAGCCTCTTTTGCATTACAATCCAGTGTCTAAAATAATCACCCATGTGATAGCCACAGAAAGGAAGCATTGCCATTGGATCACGGCGAACCTTACCAATCGTTCCAGCAGCAGCAGCAGTCATTTCAGAGCCCATTGTAGCTCCAGTATAAACGCCTGATGTCCAATTAAAGGCTTGGTAAACAAGTGGCATAGTAGTGGCACGGCGACCACCAAAGATAATTGCGCTAATTGGTACTCCATTTGGATCCTCCCAACGTGGATCAATCGTTGGACACTGTGAAGCAGGGGCAGTGAAACGCGCGTTTGGATGTGCTGCCTTAGCGCCAGTTTCTTTTGCAATTTGAGGCGTCCAAGTCTGGCCTCTCCAATCCAAACACTGCGCTGGGGGCTCATCGGTCATTCCCTCCCACCATACTCCCCCTTCAGGAGTGAGTGCGACATTAGTAAAAA
Organism: uncultured Opitutia bacterium; assembly: GCA_903834135.1. Classification (GTDB taxonomy): domain Bacteria; phylum Verrucomicrobiota; class Verrucomicrobiia; order Opitutales; family Opitutaceae; genus Palsa-1447. Next base: position 214,513 of record CAILHZ010000016.1, read on the forward strand.
TCGTATTCTTTGCGAGTGAGGCCATCGCATTAGGATTAGTTTTAACCGATGTCCCAGGAGCAACCCCGAAGAAACCTGCCTCAGGATTAATAGCATGTAGCCGACCCTCACTATCAGGCTTAATCCACGCAATATCATCTCCGACAGTCCAAATCTTCCATCCTTTTTGAATAAATGAATCCGGAGGAATCATCATTGCGAAATTTGTTTTTCCACAAGCACTCGGGAATGCTGCAGCAACATATGTTTTTTCACCGTTAGGATCTTCTACTCCTAGAATCAACATATGCTCAGCCATCCATCCAGCGTCACGCGCAAGATTCGAGGCAATACGTAAAGCAAAACATTTTTTCCCTAGTAAGGCATTGCCACCATAGCCTGAGCCGTAGCTCCAAATTTCCCGTGAATCTGGGAAATGAACGATATATTTTTCTGCATTACATGGCCAAGGAACATCCTTAACACCTGCATTAAGAGGCATACCAACTGTATGCATACAGGGCACCACACGCTTCTCTTGTTTATCAATTTCTTTAAAAACAGAAATGCCGATACGAGCCATGATGCGCATGTTGACAACAACATAAGGCGAATCAGTAAGCTGAACTCCGATTTCAGACATCGGTGAACCCACAGGACCCATGCTAAAAGGTAGTACATACATAGTACGACCATGCATGACTCCATCAAAAAGCCCCTTAAGCTTTCGACGCATATCAAAGGGATCAACCCAATTGTTTGTCGGTCCAGCTGCTTCTTTAGATAATGAACAAATAAAGGTGCGGTCTTCTACCCGAGCTACGTCATTAGGGTCCGACTTAGCATAAAAACAACCAGGCCATAATTTTTCATTTAACTTTGTAAACGTTCCAGACTGAACCATCTGAGCACACAGTGTATCATATTCTGACTGGGAGCCATCGACCCAATGAATCGATTTGGGCTGGCAAATATCAGCCATTTTTTTTACCCACTGTAGTAGGTGCTTATTAGAGCTAAGTGGTACAGACGAGTCGGATTGAATACTCATGCTTTAAATACAGCATAATCAAATCCAGTTAGGAGTACATTTTAATCCATGGCTAAAAACCACTCATAATCAGTTTACTAAGCCTGTATTAGATAGCCTAAACCTTAAAAATAATTAACCCGGCATAGGTTCTACATGCACAGAAACGTCTGTTACACCCAGTGAAGCTCCAATTAAGGCATCTTTAACATCATGCGATATTGTATGCCCTTCTCTTACTGTAAGGGATCCATCCACACGTATTTGAATATCGACTATATGAATAAGTCCGCTTTTACGGACACGACATTTATCTAACGCTTCCACCCCTGTTACATTAATAGCAATTTCACGCACAGCAGCTTCAAAACTTGGATCTACAGCCTGATCCATCATTTCAGCCAATGCTTTCTTAAGCATTCCAATGCCATTAAAAATAATAACGATGCATGCAAATAAAGCCGCCCAGTCATCAGCTGACTCCCAGCCTTTACCACCAATAACGGCTATTGCGATGCCAACAAATGCAGCTGCTGAAGTGATTGCATCTGAAGCGTGATGCCATGCCTCAATGCCGAGTGCTGTGCTACGAGATTTTTCGCCTGCAACTTGCGTGACCCGAGCAAACCAAATTTTCGCTAAAATCATTCCTGCCAATAAAGGCAGAGTGAACCAGTGCGGTCCTATATGCGGTGTAAGAATGTAGTGAACGGCATGCCATGCCACAACACCAGCTGTGATGAATATAAATAGCACAACAGCTAAAGCAGATAATGGCTCTGCTCTGCCATGGCCAAAGGGATGATCTTTATCAGGCGGAAGTGCTGCGACACGAAAGCCGGTCCATACTAAAAACGAAGACAGCACATCTAGAAGCGATTCTGTACCATCTGCAATCATTGCATAGGTATGCCCCAGTATTCCGCCAGCAAATTTCAAAAGTGCTAGAATAGCATTTAGTAACATTCCCCGCAAAACCAGTTTAGCACCTGCATTCGCACGAATCTTTGCAGCAGCATAGTGCGCGGGTATTTCGGGTGTAATGCGTGCTTCCACATATACAACAGTGACAACTTACAGCACGGCACGCAAGCGCAGCGCCGTTGACCAAGCAAGTATTATTGTCATAGTTAAATCATGGCTCAGGAAACCAAAAGTCGCCCCCTTGATCCCGTAATTCAATTTTCTGTATTTACAGAAAATAGAGTAGGTCGTTTACATGACCTAACTGGTCTTCTTAAGCGCAATAATGTCCATGTTATGGCCATTACAATTCTGGATACAACTGATAGCGCGATTGTGCGTCTTGTCGTTGATGATCCTGACAAAGCCAGAGAGTTATTTATAAATAACGATTTTGCTTATTCTGAATGTAATATCGTCGTTGTTGAAATTATAGATGAATCTGAGTTAAACCATGTTCTTTCAGCACTGCTAGAGGCAGAAATTAACATTCACTACATCTACAGTTTTATTAAACGACCTCAATTTAAAGGTGGCATAGCAATGAGTGTAGAAGATCAAGAAGTCGCAAGTCAGGCACTCAACAACCGAGGCTTTAAAGTACTTAGCCAGTCCGATATTTCGCGCTAGTACTACTTTAAATAAACTAGTTTTTAATTTCGCCCATCTTCTCGGCATCCATGGCGAAAATGCCGGTCATGTAACCATTCTCATACATGGCTCCCACTTTGAGAGTTCCGTAAAAAGAAACAGGGATATCCTGAACAACAGGAACTCCATTAGGCATTCTAACGACAACCCAATCATTCATATTGGGAACTGTTCCAAAGCAGCAGGCCATTTGATTAGCCATAATTAAGAATTCAGTAGCCTTCCCATTATCCAATTTAGTCGGAAGCATGAAGCCAGTAATAATAGCTTTGCGACCACTCCAAGATTTTACTTCACTAGGAATCTGAGCATCTCCCGTAGGAGGCAATGCGTTAGGTGTCGCTACGGGATCAAATTCGGGAGTGATGAACTTAAAGGAAGAAAGACGATCAAATCCGATCTTTAAATAACCATTCTCCACTTCAACAGGAGTTGCTGCTTTCAGATAAACTGAACAAGCAATTAATCCAGTATATAAAATTGCTTTTAGACGCATAGATATAACTTTATTAATATATTATAATTGTGCAAGCGTGTCGATTCACAGACTCATCTGCGTAAACTTGCCTTTACTTTAGCATGCGATTTAAGCCATGCAAGTCCACCAGCCTCGTCCTTAAAAACACCCTCCATTTGAGCTTCAAAAGCAGCATCGAGTAGTGGCTTGAAATTTGGGCCAGCTGTGAGCCCAAGACTAAGTAAATGACGCCCTAACATAATAGGTTTAGGAGCCTCATCTTTTAAGGAAAGTGAATGAGCACGATCAATCAATTTCTGAATTAGAATAAGCGTTTCTGGCGACTGCTTAGGAGGTCGACCCAGTGAATCTGCAATCATTACAAGCGTAAGCTCATGAATAGTTGAAGGTACGAGTCTACGAGCTAGACGCCTAACTTGCGTATCAGTAAATTCGGAGGCGTTACCGCTATGATGAATAAGATGATTTACAACAAGTGCCCTGACGGGAATTAGCACGTCACCTGGTGCACCAATTCGTGTTAAAAATGAATCTGAAAGAGGTCCACCCGCTGGTTCGTGACCAGGACTTACCCAACGCATAACCCCTTTTTTCTCAGTTCGAACAGTAGTACTTGGTTTGCCAAAATCATGTGCAAGTACACTTAAAGAAAGAATTCTGCGTCTTTGCATTGATGCTGAGGTCCAACCTTCAAGTTTTACGAGTGCATCTAAGCAGTGCTGCGTGTGAGTAAATACGTCACCCTCTGGATGCCATTCCGGTTCTTGAGGTGTTCCTCGTAGTATAGCGATTTCTGGAAAATGAATAAGCCAACCCGTTTGCTCTAATACCATTAAGCCCTTGGAAGGCACTGTAGATTTTTGAGCCCACTTGTCCCATTCACCCCAAACGCGTTCAAGTGGAAGTTCCTTATATGAATCCACCATTGTCTTACACAGCTGAGCGGTTTCTTCAGCTAATACAAAATTAAAACGTGCGGCTAACTGCATCGCTCTTAATACGCGGAGTGGATCCTCCACAAATGCAGCACTTGTATGCCTTAGGATCCCAGCTTTTAAATCCGATTGACCATTATGCGGATCAATTAATAAGCCTGTAAATGGATCGTAGCTAATCGCATTAAGTGTAAAATCACGCCGTGAGGATGCCTCATAATCACTTAGGCTAGGATCGGGTGAAATGATAAATCCCCTATGGCCTGCACCCGTTTTGGATTCACGCCTAGGCAGTGAGAAATCGTATTCAGCTAGTGTTGTCTTACTCCGGACTTTTAATACACCAAAGCTACGTCCCACAACATCAGTAACGCCGTACGGAGCCAATGCACGACTCATAGATTCAAAATCTGTTCCTGCTACCTCAATATCAAAATCCTTCGGTATTAAACCAAGTAGCCAATCTCTGACACCACCACCGACTAAACGCGGACGACCGATGCTCCTTAAAGCATCAAGCATCGCTTTTAAGTCTTCGGGGATCTGGAAGGTCTCACTCATGATTACTGCGTAATGCAACTAAACCTAATAAGAGCCATCCAGCAATAAGTGAAACACCTCCCAAGGGAGTAATAGGCCCAAGCCAACGTGGTCCACCTAAAGCTAAAAGATATAATGACGCGGAAAATAAAATAATTCCTATAGTCCATAACCGAGCAACCCAACTTAGTTTGTGTCTAAATACAGCCCAACTAGAATTTGAGTACAGACTAGTCAAAGCAAACAGGGCGAGCGCATGAATGAGCTGATAACGAACTGCTGTGTCCCATACCTCATTCATACCATTTTGAATCAAAATAAGCTTAAGTGCATGTGCCCCAAAAGCCCCAAGCATAACGCCACTCGCTCCAAAAAGCGCGGAAAGTAGCACAAGAGTACGGGATTTCATAAGGTCTATTCTTTCAGATTACCGGCGCAAAACAAGCCGTACTACGCACAGTTGCTATTATAGCATCATGAACCTTTGGACCATCATAAGTGTTTGTGTGTGCTTTTTAGGGCTTAACCTGCGTGCAGACGCGACACCTCTCACCTACCATATTATACCAAAAAACGTTTCCTCACTAGATACCTTAGAGGAACCTATAAAGTCGTTTAGGGCGCTGCATATACCTATCAATACAGCCTTTTTAAGCCTCAGTAGATCCTACCCTATTACATTCATAGTTGATCCATTAATGACTGGCTACGTTTCCCTCGAAATGAAGTCAGGTACGCTTAGAAACTTAATTGAAGCTCTTACTGAATCCCAGGCAGGCTCATGGGAGCAACAAGGTCGTCTCATTTATATTCATCACACAGAACAATGTTTCTATGAAATTGATTATCCTCAGATGAGTCGCTCTGCCCAAGGCAGTAGCAGTGTAGTCCTGACTGCACAGACGGGCTCAAATAACAATGCTTCAAATTTAGCGAACACTAATCCATCCAATACAGGCCAAAACACATCGAACGCACCAAGTGACCAAACTAATCTTTCTATTCAGCAGCAAAATCAAACTACATTTTGGACAGATGTACTAGCTGAATTAACTGGTATGTGCTTACCCGGAGAAAACATAGCGATAAATAAACTCGCCGGGCTAGCTATTATAACAGCACCTAAGCCTAGGCAAAAAATATTTAAAGGATTTATTGAACTATTAAATAAACGAATTTCTCGCCAAGTTAGGATTACTGCGAAAATTCTTGAAGTGAGTTTAGATGATCAACATCAACTCGGAATTGATTGGGCTTTAGCAACTCAGAAAATAGGGAGTTTAAATATTTCAAGTATGGCTACGGCTACTGGACATGCTGGATTATTGTCTTCGACAGTTAGTTCAGCGACTGTTTCAGGCACCCTAGCTCTAGGTCAAGTGAGTGCGGTCGTGAATGCTCTTAATGAACAAGGATCAGTAAAGTCTGAATCTAATCCATCGATTGTTACTTTAGGAAACCAAACCGCGTTTGTTAAAGTTGGAACCGAGCAAACATTCTTCTCACTTACAAATGCGACATCCATAAGTAGTCTAATTACGACTGCGGGCGTTAACCCAACTGCTGCAACACAAAATAATTACACTCAAAATGCCATAACAATAGGTACCGTATTATATGTTACTCCTGAAATTAACACGGATGGCTCAGTAACAGTAGATGTACTTCCAGCAATAACTCAGCTTACAGGAGTAGATACATCTCCTGATGGACTTCAAACGGCTCCGAGAATGGATATTAAAGCATTATCAACGATCGCAAGATTACATGCTAATGAATCCATAATGATAGGTGGATTAATTCAAACCGTAGATTCCCAAACAACACGAAAAACACCAGGCCTTGGATCCATTCCCAATGTAGGAAATCTTTTCTCTAAGACTGCTAAACTTAAAACGAGAACAGAATTAGTTATTTTCTTAACTGCTGAAGTTATACCATGAGCAGTTTAATTGAACCATCAGCGCCTCCTACAGCCGATCCTTTTTGGGTGGGAGTGCAGCTATTACGTAGTGGAGCAATCACTGCAGAACAACTCACCAGCGCTAAGCAAATCTGGAGAAAAACACCTACGTTAAGTTTTTCCTCTATCTTAGAAAATCTAGGCCTTGTCCATAGTCGTGAACTGACAGAAATGATGGCACAATTTCATAAGGTCGCTATAGCCTCATTGGATCGAAGACATATAGATCAGCAAACAATTCGGCTGATACCTGAGCATACTGCACGCAGTAAAGGGATCCTTGCTTTTAAGCGTTCAGATAACGGTCTTCATCTGGCTGTAGAAGATCCAAAGACCTATGGACTTAGCCAAGCCCAAGTTGATTTTCCAAACTCTGCAATTCACATTGAAGTCGCATCACGCAGAGATATCCAAGGAGCTATAGACTATGCGTGGAAAGATAGAATAGCTCCAGGCGCAGCAGATTTATTTTTAGACTTAATTAGAGATGCTGTAGCAGAGCGTGCCTCTGACTTACACATAGAACCTAGAGAACACAGAATTGATGTACGACTAAGAATAGATGGAATACTAATTCATCGCCGATTCTTTGAGCGCGAATTTAGAGAACCTCTTATTCAAGCTGCTAAAATAGCGGGTAAAATGGATATTACTGAGCGGCGTCTTCCCCAAGACGGCCAAGGTCATATTGCAATTGGAGCGCATGACTACCATCTACGGTATTCCTGCATACCAACTATTCATGGAGAATCTATCGTTGTTCGTATCATTGATGATCGCGCGGGCTTAAGATCATTTACTGAAGCAGGCATATGGCCAAAGGATCAACTTCATATTGAGTCACTCTTAAACCACCCCAATGGTCTAATATACGTAACAGGACCAACGGGATCGGGTAAAACAACCCTTCTATATTCGATGCTTAATAATCTACCAGCAAGCCGAATCAATGGTCTTAAAATGATAACACTTGAAGAACCAGTCGAAGTTAGACATCGCAGATTTTTTATGCAGATAGACGTGGATGAAAAAATAGGCAGAACCTTCTCTGAGCTTCTACGTCATGTTTTGCGTCATGATCCTGATGTTATCCTAGTAGGTGAAACACGTGATAAGCCCACAGCTGAAATCACACTCAGGGCTGCACTTACAGGAAGACTATGCCTAAGTACGCTTCATACAAACGATGCACTAGGAGCAATTACACGTCTTACTGACATAGGTCTTGATCCACTTATGCTATCAACATCTTTACGCGGAGTAATCGCTCAGCGTCTAGTACGTAAACCCTGTCCAAGCTGTAGCAGTATTCATCCTAATAATCAGTTACTGATAAATCGATATGAGAGCTTATTAAATAAGCATGCACCCTTACCCTACCCAATTGAATTTAAAGAGGCTCATCCTGGCACCTTGTGCACACACTGCTCAGGACGCGGTTTTTTAGGTAGAATATCGGTTATTGAAGTATACCCCTTTATCGGTCTTGAAAGGATGATTGCAGCGCATACTCCTCTTAACGTGATTCGCAGCGAGCTTCAATCACGTGGTTTTAGCACTCTTCTAGAAGACGGAATTCTTAAATCTGCCTGTGGATTGACAACAATTGAAGAAGTTTATGCTGCAGTTGAGATGAATTAAACAAGGGGTACACCGAGCAGTTGCTTCTATAGAGTGAATATGAATACAAAAAATAAATATACCCAGAATTCAGATTTTAGAAACAAAAGTAAACGTGGCTTTACGCTTATAGAAATTCTAGCTGTACTTGCAGTCATAGCCGCAATCATTGCTATTGGTGTCCCTGCTATTGCACGCGTACTTCAAAGTAGTCGCATTAGAAATATAGAAGGTACAGCAACTGTACTAAAGTCTGCGATCACTCAGTTTTTAAGCAAAACAGGATCAATAGGAACCATACCTGTTACTGAAGGAACATCGACATTGCTTACTTCAGAATATACAGGACCAGGAGCACCCTCGGCATCTGCAGTAGCTGCGGCTGCAACCTTAGATAACTTACTACTCTCTGATGGTGAGCTAGATCGGGTCTTAAGTCTACGCATGGGTACACAAAACACAGCGATAACAGGAATTTCGAATAATTTTACTTGGTCAGCTACAAGTCAAAGTTTTACAGCAACAGCATCACCAACGTTGTCCTATGCAGCGGTAAGTCGTGCAGAGTGCTCCATAAGTGATGGAGTGAGTAATCCTGGAGTCACTGGACAAACAGCTGGTTCATCAGCATGCGCATTTAACATCAATGGCTCAGGAACACTTATATCGAGCGGTGCACACGTAGCCTATCTCATTATCAAAAGTGTACCCATAGCAGATGCCTATCAGTTAGCACTAAATGTAGATGGACCTATATTAGTAGCTAACACCTCTTCTGCACCTGCTACTAACGATCAATCTCAAGGAGCAGTAGCGTATGCAAAAGATGCGGCAGGCGTTGGCTATGTTGATGTCTACTACTACCTCACAAGCCTTTAAACATGCAGCCACTTATTCTGTGCTGGTGGAACTTAGAACTTCGTTTAGTTTACCCATCTGGTGAAGTACACTCACATCTTATAGACGAATCGAGCGAACCAACTTCAGATATCCTTACATTTCTTGGCAGTGAAGCCTCTGAAATTAAACGAATTAGAATTATATATAATTCTGAACATCTAGGTTTGTACTCACTCAAACATCTAGAGATTCCTGTCCCAGAGGGAAGGAACTCTAAGCGTAAACGCTCAAAATTAAAGCGATTACTTCTTATGCACTATCCGCAATTGTCCAACGAGGATAATTACTGGTCACTGACGTATGACTTTAAAAGAAATCCAAACTATGCAAGCTTAGCAATCACGACTGATTCTAATCTTAAGTTGCTGTGTAAAAATCTATTAGCTTTAGGATACTTTATTGAAGGGATGTGGCCGTTACCATTTTTAATGAACACATCGCAGTCTAAACTATCTCACGAAATAGGAAGCCTATGTGTTGCTTGTACCGATAAGAATTTTCTAATTACTACAGTCAGTCCTTCCGGAGACTGGCAATGCGATAACTTTGCCACCTCAGCAGATGAATCAATTACTCTATCTGGATTGCGTAATGCCCGTCTTCGTTTTGACGACGAAGCTGCCCCGCAGGGTTGGATAGCAACAGATTCAAGCTCTGAGAAAAATCCTTTAACGTATTATTGTAGGGAATTGGGTTTAAACAATATTATGCTTTCACAGGTATTACATAAATCACTTTTCCTGCCCGAACAGGGCTGGGAAAATATGAATTCAGAAAATATATCTCATAAAAAATTTAGCTACACTAATGTTTACTTACCAATCACAGCAGCACTACTCATAGCTACATCTGCATTGTACTTTTGGTATAACTCTAAAACAGAGAAAAATAGAATCGATGAAAAATTCAAGCTCCAGGTTCTAGAAAGACAAGCGCTTTCAAAACAGAAAGAAGCTGTAGAAATTAAAATAAAATCAGAATCAGTTAATCGCGATTACAACCTTATTTTTACTGAACCACAGGGAATAGACACTTTACTTACCTCAATTAGCCAAACATTTAATCCACCGATATCACTGAAGAGTTTATATCTGCGAGACAACATAATCTATCTTGAATCAGCTGCACTTGAGCGAAATGAATTTAAAATTCAAGCAAGTGAACTTTGTCACTCTTTGAACGAGCAATCAGTTAATTGGAATTTCTTAGTTGAGCCTGAGACCACAAAGAAAACATCAGTAAGTTTTAAAGGTAGCCGTCTTAAAACGTATATGAAACCACTCGATGTTACCGATTTGAACCTGCAAGAATTACAGCAGAGCCTAATTAATTCTAACGCATTGAATCTTAACCTTAGCAATTTAGCTACGCACTGGCGCACCCTCTCTCATACTATCAATACTTACACACTATTTCAGATTCACAAATTAGAACTCTCCTACAATCAACCCAGAATCGAAGATTGGTCAAAAATTACTCAAGATATCCACACGGTATTATTGATGCATAATACCATGATTGATGAATTACTCTTAACTGCAGATACAGAAAATCCGAACCTCTTTAAAGAAGTTCGGATTAATTTCTCTACACGCACTAAGCTTTAGAGCGTTTCACTGCTTTAGGTTTTTTTACTTTAGCGGGAGCAGCAGCTGGCTTCTTAAATTTCGTTGCTTTTGCATTGAGCCAAAACTCGCTCTTTGCATTTTTATTTATCCAGAATATTTCTCCGGCATGCTCAACAAATATAGGTTTATCTTTAACCTTTGCTGGTAATTTAAGTCCTGTTTGAAGCAGCGCATCCATGAGTTCATCTTTACTCTTGGATAAACTTTGCGCTAAGCGGCCAGTTTCTGCAGAGAAAGTTCCTGTCTTAGTAACTTTAAGTAAAAGTCGTAAGGCGGAGAGTACAGGAGCTTGTTCTTTTACAGCTACTGGTTGCTTCACCTCGACTACTGGAACTACTTCAGGAGCTTGCGCTACTTCAGATGTACCCGTGGTTTTTACGCCCTCACGTGCATTAATCCACGTACCACCGCGCTGATCTTTACTCAGCCACCAAAAATGGCCGTCTAATTCCACTTCATTAGGTGGAGTATCTACACTTTGCGCAGGTGTTAAATTAAAGGCATTAAACGCTTCAAGCAGATCTGCTTCTTTACAGCGCAGTGCACGAGATAAGAATTGGAAGCTACCACCCCACCCAGGTCCTACTCGGTTTCTGCGCATGTGCGGCTTTACGCTATCTAGTAATGCCTGCCCCTCAGGAAGCTTTTTACCTGATGGTTTTTGTTCGGCAGTATTTTTATGTTCTTTTTTAGATTCAACGTGCTGTTCAGCTTCAGCTTTTACTACCTCATGGTTAGGCTTTGGCTCTGCTATCTTTTTTGCAGCGATTGGTTCAATATGTTTTACCTCTGCTACTGCAGGTTCTGGTTCTGGCTGAACAGCTGTTCCCTGTACTATACGGAATACTGGGCGTGGTTTTTCTTTTGTATTTACCCAGTACTCTCCACGGCGATTTACATTCACCCAATACAAATCTCCATCGTATTCTACATACGCAGGTTTAGTATCTTCATCGTCTGGGATACTAAAACCGCATTCTTTTAAAGCTCCCTTTACATCGTCTTCTGAAATATTCCATTTCTTTGCGAGGAAATCTACCCCAGCAGATAGACCTGATCCGCGTTGATTACGACGCATGAGAGGCTCAAGTGCTTCAAAGAAGGTAGGAAGCTCATCTTCTTTTTGTAATTTATCCCATTCATCAACTTCACCCTCTTGCTCGGTCGCTTCAGGATCATGGTCTTTTTCAGTATCTCGCACTCTGCGCAAGCCATCATCCACTTCTGGATTATGCGATACTTGAACTTCTTGCTTTTCTTCATGCACAGCACCTTGTGATCCAGAGCCTTTGAACTTTGCTTCGAATTCAGCACGTAGTTTATCAGCCTCATCTTTAGCGGCTTTTGCTACAGCATCTTCTAAGGTCCAGTCACGCTGTGTGCTGCGACGAGCAAGACCGCTAAAAGCGAGTAAGTTATCTGGTTGGGCACGAAATGCGACTATCTCCCACTCCTCTTTACCCAACTGATTAAGAAATGTTTCCATGAGTGCTGGGGTTGCGAAACCGCCCTTGCCACTCGTAATGACTTTATATTCCCAAACTGACATAATTTTAAAGGTGTTGGTAGTAGTAAAAGAAAGCATCGGCGAACGTCGCCGGATCAATCCCCTAGTACTACATGATTGTTCTATACTGTATATTCAAAAAATAGCGTCCTTGATATATGTACATATTCCGAGCCTATTATGCAAATGAAGCATCTTTTATAAGGCAATAAATCAAAGCAGCATGAAAGCCTAATGTACGGGTAGCTTAACCGAGTGATTTCAGCAACCGCTCAAGTTCCGATTTTTTGGCTTTTTGTTCAGCCAATTGCTTACGTGCTCCCTCAATAACAGCTGGAGGTGCCTTATCTACAAACGTACTGTTTGAAAGACGTGCTTCAGTTGCTGATATATGTGCTGTTAGTTTTTCTAGCTCCTTAGTGAGTCTTAATTTCTCAGCTGCAGGATCTACCGTACTCGCTAAATCAAGGTATAGCGTACCCAGAGCTGTAACGACAGCAGGTGCACCTTCGACTACGTCTTTACGAGTAATCTCAGAAGCTCCAGCCATACGCAGAAGTTTAGCTAAATTACCTTCAATAGATGACCAATGCTCAGAAGAAGTGCTCACAAAGAAACGAACATCCTTACGACTTGCGAGATTATGCTCTGACTTTAGTGCTCTAGCCTGCGATGTAAAAATCTTGATTGCTTCGACTTTAGCTGCCTCATGCGCATTAGGCAGGAGTTTATGATCACTAAGAATCGTGGTTAATGTTGCCACAGGCTCAACGCGTGCATCACGCATTAATAAAGATCCTTGAAGACCATATCCTAAAAGACTCCATAATTCTTCAGTTATAAATGGAATAAAAGGATGAAGGAGTAAGAGCGTCTGACGAAGTACTAAATCCTGTATCGCAAGACAGTTTGCTTTCGTTAACGGATCTTGGAGCTTAGATTTAGAAACTTCGACATACCAATCACAGAAATCATTCCAGAAAAATCCGTATAACGCTTGTGCTGCTGCACTAAATTCAAATTCACGGAATGCTTTTTCAATCTGACCTGTGGATTCTACTAAACGATGCAGGATAGCATGATCATCAGCATCAAATTTATCCCGACTTAGCCTTGCAAGAATTGCCTGCAGGGATGAATTATCCTCGGAAGGACCACTCATCTGACGGAAGCGAGAGGCGTTCCATAACTTATTACAGAAATTTTTACCTGCTTCTATTCGGTCCTCTTGGAAACGAATATCTTGCCCTTGAGGAGCAATAGAAACGATACCGAAGCGAAGTCCATCAGCACCGTACTTTGTAATTAAATCCAAAGGATCAGGTGAATTACCAAGCGACTTAGACATCTTCCTTCCCTGTGAATCACGAATAATACCTGTGAAATAAACATTCTTAAAAGGAATGCGTCTGTCCAGGCTCTCGCCAGGTCTTACAAATTCAAGCCCCGCCATGATCATACGTGCGACCCAGAAGAAAATAATATCAGGCCCAGTCACTAAAGTAGATGTAGGATAAAATGAATCAAACCCGGCAGTCTTCATCTTTGCAGCATCAGGCCAACCCAAAGTAGCAAAAGGCCAAATCCAAGATGATGCCCATGTATCCAATACGTCTTCTTCTTGGCTCCAGTTTTCAGGATCACTTGGGCCATCTACAGAAATATGAACTTTCTTAGGATCTTGTAGATCCGCTTCAGTCATCTTCTCGCGGTCTAGTCCCTTCACATACCACACAGGAATTCGATGTCCCCACCATAGCTGACGACTAATACACCAGTCTTGAATGTTATCCAACCAATGGAGGTAAACTTTAGACCAACGTTCAGGATAGAATTTAATTTTTCCATCACGAACAACAGCCTTAGATTCTTCAACTTGGGGATATTTGAGCCACCACTGCCAAGTAAGACGAGGCTCAATTGGCACATCTGCTCGTTCAGAATAACCAACATTATTAGCGTAAGGTTTTTCGCCCACTAAGGCACCGACTTCACGTAGCAGTTCAGCTGCTTTTTTACGCCCAGCAACACGGTCTAATCCAGCAAGCCCAGGACCAGCCAGCTCATTGAGCGTTCCGTCTGAATTTAAAACATCAATAACAGGAAGGTGATTTCTTAGCCCAACTTCATAATCCACTTTGTCATGAGCAGGAGTAATCTTTAGTGCTCCTGAACCGAATTCTTTATCTACTGCCATATCGGCAACAATAGGAATCTGCGTACGGTTAAGAGGTCTCCACACTTTCTTGCCAATCAAATGAGTGTAACGTGGATCCTCAGGATGCACAGCAATAGCAACGTCTCCAGGAATTGTCTCGGGACGTGTAGTAGCAACTTGAATAAATTGACCAGGTGTTTCTACAAGTTCGTAACGAATTTCATAAAGAAGTCCGTTTGCTGGCTTCATGATCACTTCTTCATCAGAAAGGGCAGTCTGAGACGCAGGGCACCAATTGACCATGCGCTTTCCCCGGTAGATACGACCCCGCTTAAAGAGTTCAACAAAGACGGTAACAACAGCCCGAGAATATTCTGGGTCCATTGTAAAATGAGTTCTCTGCCAATCACAGGAAGCTCCCAAGCGGCGCAGCTGCTCTAAAATAATATTACCCTTCTCTTGGCGCCATTCCCAAACCTTCTCTACAAATTTTTCGCGGCCAAAATCATGCCGTGTTTTTTTCTGCTTACGTAGTTCACGCTCAACCACAGTCTGTGTAGCAATACCAGCGTGGTCTGTACCAGGAAGCCACAAGACAGACTTACCCTCAAGACGAGCACGTCTAACAAGGATATCTTGGAGTGTGTTGTTTAACACATGCCCCATCGTTAAAACACCCGTCACATTTGGCGGGGGTATAACTATCGTGTAAGACTCCTTAGCTGGGTCAGCTTTACCTGCGAACGCACCGGCCTGCTGCCAAGTGTCGTACCAGCGTTTTTCTACCTCTAAGGGTTCGTAGCTCTTTGTTATTTCGGCCATTTACGTCGTGAACTGTCCAGAAAACCGAGCCAACCCCCGAGTGGCAAGTGGTTTAAGTGAATCTTTACGCCTTTATGCCCAGTCTTTAGGCTTTTTCCACAAAGGTTTGCGGAGGATCCAAAGGCCCTCCAGCCTCATAACCTCCCATGTTGCAGACTGTTGAACAACGAGCGCTCAAACACTTAGCCTTCACCGAGGACACTTCCTCAAGCGATAAGCTAACCTTGTGTAAAGATTTCCTCAAAAGCGAATCAGCCTTTCTAAAGGCCTCACATGAGGAGGGTGCCTCGGGTCTAGATACTGTAAAAAGGCGCTCCTTAATACTAGATGAAATAGTAAGACGGTTGTTTGATAGCGCACTGAAGGCATGGGAAAAATCATCTAAGCATTCCGTACAAGTCGCATTAGTGGCACTAGGTGGTTACGGCCGTGGCGAACTTTCACCTTGGAGCGACCTAGATGTAATGTTTCTTTTTCCAGCTAAAACTAAGAAGCCAGTGATGAATCCCGTCACTGAATACTTAGCCAAAGAAACGCTCTATTTATTATGGGACTGCGGACTTAAGGTTGGGCATTCTGCTAGAACAGTGGATGAAGTATTTATTGAAGCAGAAAAAAATATTCAGACAAAAACTTCCCTGCTTGAGTCACGCTTAATTGCTGGAGCTTCTGAACTGTACGACTCCTTCGCGCAAGCTTACCGAGCATATTACACAGGAGAAGCACCTAAAGAATATATTGCTTTACGCCTCCAAGATCAGGCCCACCGCAGAGCTAAATTTGCTGATACAGTGTTTAATCAGGAGCCAGATATTAAGAACGGCGTAGGCGGTCTTAGAGATTACCAAAACACACTTTGGATGGCCCGTGTTAAACTAGGAATCGATAAAATCGAAGAGCTAGTTGCACAAAAATATCTCAAACAAAAAGACGTCGAAGAATTTATACACGCTTACGATTTTCTAATGCGCGTAAGAAACGAACTGCATTTTCAAAATGCACGCCTAACAGATATTTTAACGTTAGATTCTCAACCTAAAGTCGCCTGGACTTTAGGTTATAGACAAGCTGATACACTAAGACGCGTGGAGCGTTTCATGCAGGATTACTATAAGTCAGCTCAAGCTATTTTCAGGATCGCAAAACTCATTGAAAGTAGACTCGCCCTTACGATTGGCCTGGATCCTTCCAGTGAGTCCGAATCGGTAGTAGATTCACTGAAATCGAGTCGGTTTAAAAAACTACAGCATGTTGATGGATTTGTTGTGCGCGGGGGTGAACTCGTTGCAAGTTCTCCTGAGGTATTTAAGGAAGACCCTGCTCGATTAATACGTATTTTTCGACATAGCCAACAGCTAGGCTGTAAAATCGGCTTTCATTTAAGTGAACTCATTAGAGATTCATTAGATATTGGTAGTGAACTAGTTAAGTCTAATGATGCAGCAATATCCTTTAAGGCTATTATGGCAGAAGTCGGTGGTGTATACCCCGTTTTAGCCCTCATGCATGAACTTGGTGTTTTGGGTGTATTTATTCCCGAGTTTCAAGGACTTACGTGTCTAGTTCAGCACGAGTACTACCACCGCTACACTGCGGATGTACACACGCTTAATACCATTAAAGAACTGGATCTAGTCTTCACAGATCCTAGTCGAATTGCTTCCCAGTACCGCGATGCCCTAGAGGAGGAAAGCGACCGATCTTTAATCTATATAACACTGCTCCTGCACGACATTGGGAAAGCCGAGGGAATCAAAGGTCACTCCGAAAGTGGCGTTCGTATTGCAAAACCCATTCTTGAGCGCTTGGGAATTAGTGAACCAAAAATTGAATTAATTCTTTTTGTAATAAAAAATCATCTCGCGATGGCACGATTCTGGCAGAAGAGAGATGTCGATGACCCTCAAACTATCAGTGCTTTCGCAGATTTTATTGTTAACTCGGACCAACTCAGGCTGCTTTACGTACACACGTACTGTGATGCCAGAGCTACGGCTACAGACTTGTGGAACAGTTATAAAGACATGCTCCACAGCAAGTTATATAAATATACATTGGAGCGCTTAAGGCTTGGAAATTCGAGTAACTCCCAAACAGACGCCCAAAAGAAAATGACTCACCAAGATATCATTTCTAAAACAATGCCAGGAGTAAGCGAAGATGAGATCGCAGCTCACTTTAGTTTACTCCCAGATCGTTATTTTGTGAACACAGACGCCGATGAAGTCGCACTGCATATTCAAATGGTGAATAAGCTACTAACCTCGATATCGTCTGCTGACTCCGTTGGAGCTCTTAAACCTGTGATTGATTGGAGAAATGACGTGAATCGCTCTGTTACGGTCGTAAACGTGGTGACCTGGGATAGAGCCGGACTTTTTTATAAACTTGCAGGCGCATTTGGCGTAGCAGGTTTAAATATTTTAGGAGCTAAAGTTATTACTAGAACAGACCACATCGCAATCGACACTTTCTACGTCATAGAACCAGGAAGAGGCGTAGTTCAAAATACAGCTGCACAGGATATTTTTGCTAAAAATATCGAAGCAAGCTTGGTTACTAATAAAGATTTATATCCTGATATCGTTGCCCAGGCTAAAAAAATCGCAGCTACGCGCTATCTCTCAGCAGCAAGCAGTGATAACATGCATGCCTCTTTCCCTCCCACCGTGGAAGTGTACAATGAACTTTCCATGGAACGCACTATTGTTGAAATCCAAGCAAAGGATCAACTGGGGCTTCTTTACCGCATAGCCAAGACTATCTCAGAACGCGGATTCGATATCACCTTTGCACGCATCGGAACTGAACGCGGCGTAGCACTGGATACTTTCTACGTCGAAAACGAAAAAGCTGAGCCTGGCTCCACCGCTGACCGCTTATTCGCACTGAAAGAAGCACTATCGGAAGTGATTACGCCTCCTGCTATCCTTGCAAGCGCTTAAGCAGCTGAGATTGCAGGCTCGCCGAAAACTAAAGAATCCCCTTAAGTAATCTTTAGGGTGAAGTCTTCTGCATCACATGAATCTCAGCATAATCTCTCCGACTTACGTCGAGAGATTACTGGTCTTATTCAAAATGTACCAGATACAACAATAGGGTTAAAGTCTGCGATCGATAAGATCTCTTCTTTTTTCAAAGCCGATGCCGGACTTATTTTTCTACTAAATGCAGATACGAACCTGCTCGAGCTTGAAGCTCATTGTCATTTAAAAACTAACGATAAGATCACATTATCTCAGGGTCATGGAATACCTGGCTGGGTTGCTTGGCACGCTAAGCCACTGTTAATTCCTGAAGTTGCTTTAGATAATCGCTACCGTTCTATCCGAAACGACACACAAAGCCAGATGGCTGCCCCGTTACTTGCCTCAGAAGGCCAAGCTATTGGTGTTATAGTTCTTGAATCGAATCACGTATCGGGTTTCACCCAAGACCAACTCAAAGACTTAAGCCTACTCACCCAAGATACAGCAGATGCAATTTTGCGCTACTGGGAACTTGAACGACTGCGACTTAAAGCAAAGCAATTTGAAACACTTTTATCTGCGGGACAAACACTTGTTTCAAAATTAGAGCCTCAAGCACTCTTTGAAACTCTAACTCGGGATACCTGCAGGATGCTAGGAGCACGCAGTTGTGCATTGTATATAATAAATGAAAATAGAACTCTAAAACTAGGTGCTTTTTCTGGTCCAGAAGACACTACCCCAGTATGCGATAATGTTACCATTGATTCATGTCTAATCGCAACTGCAGTGCATACACACAAACCTGTTTCTTTTGTAAATATTCAGTCCAAAGAATACACGGACATTGCTGACCTACCAAAAGATTCAAGTCTACAGTCTGTACACATCACGCCAGTTGTTTATGAAGGCGAAATTTTTGGAGTGCTTGCTGTTTACGTAGATAAAATCCACCGCTTTGCAAATGATGAAAAACGGATTTGCTCATCCTTAGCTGGATTGGGAGCTGTCGCATTACAAAACGCACGCCTCTATAACCGAGTCTTCCAGAGTGAAGAATCTCTACGTAAAAATGAGCGCTTAACAATGCTAGGTCTTTTGACTTCTGAGATTGCGCACGAGATTCGCAATCCGTTAACAGTACTCAAACTCCTTCATGGCGGACTGGGTTCTGATTTCCCTCACGACGATCCTCGTCATACAGACATGCGTGTGATTAGTGAAAAATTAGATCAACTCGAAGCGATTGTAACTCGTGTACTAAATTTCGGCAAAGCTCCTACAAGTATTCATTCTAGGTCATTACTCTCAGAAATTGTTGAAGATACAATTGTCTTAGTACGCCTTAAACTTGCTCAAAGTAACGTTAAGCTTTCCTTTACCCCTTCAGTTAAAAAACTTGTCGTGGATGTCCACAAGGGGCAAATCCAGCAAGTGCTGCTCAACTTGATTATTAACGCGATGCAAGCAATGCCTGCAGGGGGTATAATTACTATTACATCAGCTGATGAGAAAAAAGAATCTGGAGCAGTCGCGACTCTACACGTAAGCGATTCCGGCACTGGAATACCAGAAGCCATAAAGGATCGTATTTTTGACTCCTTCCTCTCAGGAAGACCGGACGGTACAGGTCTTGGTCTCGCTATTGCTAAACGCGTTCTTCAAAGCCACTATGGAGATATCACATTAACTTCAACAGGCCCCAAAGGGACTACTTTCCTTATTTATTTACCGCTGGTTAAATAACTTTTCAGATGTACAAAAAAAATACGCTCATTCTTATTGCATCTGTGCTTATACTCGAAGCGATTCTAGTTGCGGTACTGCCAACAAAAATACCACGCGCCTTAAGGGCCATGATCGCAGCAGGTAATGTCATTGCTGTAGCCGTACTCTGGCTTATGTCTCGCCAGAAAAAGAGTTAATTACTCTTCTAGCTCTACATTCCAGTAAGCGACATCTAAGAAATCTTTCCAGATCTCTCTGTTTTGCTTACCAAGAACTAGCGAAATAACAGGTCTCCACTTTGGCCGCGAAGGTTTGCGAATAAGACGCATATTGGCTTCATGCGGGAGTCTATTAGCTTTCCTTGTATTACATTTAATACACGAGCATACAATATTTTCCCAGGTCGTCTTACCGCCATGATCACGTGGTATAACGTGGTCTAAATTCAAATGCTCACGCTGCATCGTCTTAGAACAATACTGACAGGTATTGCGATCACGCTCGAAGACATTATTACGCGTAAGTTTTAATTCCTTACACGGAAGTTTATCAAAGAAGGTGAGTAATATCACACGCGGCAGACGTATAGTTCGTGTAGGAGTGTGCACCATCTCTAAATGAGCACTGGGTGGATTCGTAATAGAAAAATCTATCCAATCCATCATAGAAAACATTCTAAAGTCATCTTCATGGTGATGCACCACATGCGCGTGACCACGAGACAGAAGAGCGAAAGCGCGCTTAGCGCCGATAACGTTAACCGCCTGCCAAAGGCGATTTAACACAAGCACCGGTTGATCCAATGCAGCCTCCATATACTGTAAAATTAAGCGTGTATGCTCACACCCTGTCAAGGTAGCCAATATGACGATTTGGAAAAAATGCGCTACTGTTCTCACCTACAACTACACTTAACTAATTTAGCTTAGATCTGATAGGTTCAGTGATTCGCTTATCGATAGAAGCATCCGAAATATACAAAAGCTGATCTATTTAGCAGGGCACCTCTTGTTTCTTAATCAAACACGCGTCGCTCGCCGGTTACACAACCACACAGCGTTAGTCCTTCAAAGACGTTTCTATTTGGAATATCTGCCTATTGTGGCCCTTCCTATCCGAGTAGGTTAAGCAATTCATCCTAGGCCGTTGTTTTGCAAAATACTGTGCTGCAACAGCTTAAGGAACTATAAATTCCATCCCAGTCTCTTTAAATAAAAAGATTAAAAGTTAATAACTTCTGATTGCCGATGGCATGACGAATGCTAATTTACGAACTGAATGTATTAACCCCCTGTTTTTCTTAATTGAAATCAAGGGTTCAACCACAACTCAGCAATTCCTCACTAAACCTCTCTTATTATCATGGCCAAATACAAACTCGAATACATATGGCTCGATGGCTACACGCCTCTAGCTAGCCTGCGCAGCAAAACACAAATTAAGGAATTCGCTAGCTTTCCAAAGCTCGGAGACCTTCCTGATTGGGGCTTTGACGGTAGCTCAACCCAACAAGCTGAAGGCAAAAGTTCTGATATCGTTCTAAAGCCAGTCGCTGTATTCCCAGACACTACCCGTAAAAACGGTGTATTAGTCATGTGTGAAACATTCCTGCACACAGGAGTAGCAACACCTTCCAATTCACGCGCAACAATTCCAGACGACGCAGATACATGGTTCGGCTTCGAACAGGAATACTTCTTATATCAAGACGGGCGTCCTTATGGATTCCCTGTTGATGGTTACCCAGCTCCGCAAGGTCCTTACTACACAGGCGTTGGCTACAAAAACGTTGGTTCTTTAGCTCGTGAAATCGTAGAAAAGCATATCGATCTTTGCTTAGATGCAGGTATCAACATTGAAGGTATCAATGCTGAAGTAGCAAAAGGTCAGTGGGAATTCCAGATCTTCGGTAAAGGCTCAAAGAGCGCTGCCGATCAGATGTGGGTCGCTCGCTATATCTTAACTCGCCTTTGTGAAGCTTACGAAATTGACATTGAATGGCGTTGTAAGCCAATTCTTGCTCCTTTCAACCAGCCTCTCGATTGGAACGGATCAGGTATGCATGCGAATTTCTCAACTAAGTTTTTACGCGAAGTTGGCGGAAAAGCTTACTTCGAAAAACTCATGGCAGCGTTCGACAAATACCGTGCAGAACATATCGCTGTTTACGGACCAGAAAACGAGCTTCGCCTCACAGGTCTTCACGAAACACAGTCGATCCACAAGTTTAGCTATGGTATCGCAGATCGTGGAGCTTCAATTCGTATTCCACACAGCTTTATTAAAGCTGATTACAAGGGCTACCTCGAAGATCGTCGTCCAAATTCAGCTGCAGATCCATACTTGGTCGCAGGCCGAATTCTCAAGACAATCCAAAGCGTCCCTACTGCCTAATTTATTAGCGTAAGATACATCAACACACAAAGCGTCGACCCTCACAGGTCGACGCTTTTTTGTCTAAAATAATCACACCCCAGAAAGAGAGTTGATACAGTTTTGAGTTAATCCATCCTTCTAAAGGTTAGCCCCACCCCATGAATCAAGGATTTTCGAAATTTCTTAAATCAACACTTATCGTGATTGCAGGGTTATGGGTTTACTCTCCGGTTTTCCATGGAGCATGGATATGGGACGATTCCGTCGAGATCATCCAAAATTCTGCGATTAAAACATCATTTAATGGTTTAGTCTCGATTTGGACATCTCCTAAAGGGGCGGATTATTTTCCGCTTAAAACCTCCGTACAATGGCTTGAATGGCACTGCTTTGGAAATGATCCCTTAGGATACCACTTACTCAGTATTGTACTGCATATTACATGTGCACTGCTGCTTTGGAAAATTATCTCCAAATTAGATAATGCCTACGGGTGGCTAGCAGGATTGATTTTTGTTATACATCCAGTCGCTGTAGATTCCGTAGCCTGGGTCTCTGAACTTAAGAACACCCTTTCTCTTCCCCTACTCTTACTAGCGTGGTGTTCCTTTATTGACGAGGACGCACAGGCTAAGAGACATATCCGTTCATTCGTCTACTTTAGTTTAGCACTACTTGCTAAATCTTCTGTGGTTATATTCCCTATTACAGCACTACTTTATCTATACTGGAAACATGGAAAATTAGACTTAAAAAAGATTTTAAACCTTTCACCGTTATTTATTGCATCAGCAATTGTAGGCTTAATCGCGATTTATTTTCAACATACCCGTGCAATCGCAGGCGGAGAGTTGCAAATAGGAACTTGGTTTGAACGCACTCTAGCAAGCCCAATGAGCCTGATGTTTTATATTAAACAAGCATTCTTACCCCTACACGTCTCACCCATTTATCCTAGGTGGTCTCTGGATTTACTATCCCCTCGCTTCCTTAATTCCTGGTTATGCCTGATTGCTCTATCGTTAGTGTGTTTTCGTTTTAAAGGTGTATTAGGTCGTGGATTCTTTTTCTTAATTTTATTTTTTATTCTTAATCTAGTACCAGCACTGGGAATAATCCCCATGTCTTACCTAAGATACTCATGGGTATCTGATCACTTTGCCTATATCTCTTTGATTGCAATGGCTACTCTTGCAGCTGG
Organism: uncultured Opitutia bacterium; assembly: GCA_903834135.1. GTDB lineage: Bacteria > Verrucomicrobiota > Verrucomicrobiia > Opitutales > Opitutaceae > Palsa-1447. Next base: position 237,961 of record CAILHZ010000016.1, read on the forward strand.
ATTATGGATAGAAACGTTAGCATATATTAAACAGAAATCTAAATATGCCCCGATAATCATGATATGGCTTGGATTCGGGGTATTAGGTTACTTTGCTTCGATCAGCCATGTTCAAGCAGCCCGTTACGCAGTGCCTGAAACATTTTGGGCCTATAATTTAGACCAAAATCCTGATTCATGGGTTGTCCAATATAACTACGCTGAAGTAATTGCTAATGATTCCAATAGACATCTCGAGGCAATTGAGCACTACAAGGCTTCAATCAAATTAAATCCCAGTGACCCTGAAGCACATAATAACCTAGGAATATTACTTGGAGAAATCCCTGATCAAAGAGCTCAAGCGCTTAATGAGTTTGCTGAAGCTTTGAAAATTTTGCCTTCATATGCTGAAGCTCATAATGATTTGGCTGCACTATTAAGTCAGGACCCAACACAAATTGATAGATCTATAGAGCAGTACCAATTAGCATTGGCGTTAAAACCTAACCTTTCACAAGCCCACAACAATATTGCTAATCTCTATAAAAAACAGAATCGTTTTAGCGAGGCCTTGGAGCACTATCAAACAGCACTCAGCTTGAACCCGAACTATGCTGAAGCTGAAAATAATTGGGCAAACATGCTTGTTCAAGAAGGAGGGCACGACGATGAAGCTATTCTACACTATCAAACTGCCGCAAAACTTGCCCCAAATGCAGCAACGATCCACTTCAACCTAGGACTACTTCTTGAACGCACTGCTGGCAGGCAAAATGATGCTGTGCATGAATTTGAGATTGTTCTAAAAATTATCCCTAATTACCAACCTGCTATTGAACAAATTGATCGTTTAAAGCGTTAATATAAATATTTAGCTAATCTATTTTTGAGCAACAAACGTTTACGACCTGCTTTAATTGTAACGATTCATAGCCTTTAACGACACCCATGAAAAAAGATCCTTGGATACTACTAAAAAGCATTATGCTTATTAGTATAGGTCTTTTTGTTTATTCACCAATCTGGTCTGCGTCATGGGTTTGGGATGATACGATTGAGATTTTAAATAATTTAGAGATTCGCGGTTCAATTTCATCACTTAGTTCTATCTGGGTTAATCCTCGAGGGTTAGATTACTTACCAGTTAAATCAACTTTGCAGTGGTTTGAATGGCATCTCTGGGGAGCGAATCCACTAGGCTACCACCTTGTGAGTCTAGGCCTGCATCTATGTAGCTCGTTACTTGTATGGCGAATTCTCAAGAAACTTGGTTTATCATTAGCTTGGTGGGGAGGAGTTTTATTTCTTGTGCATCCAATCGCAGTACAATCTGTAGCTTGGATATCAGAACTCAAAAATACACTCTCCCTACCCTTAATGCTTTTAGCGTTCGATACGTTTATTGAATACGATACTGCATTAAATGAAAAATCATCTCGTTCTCATTTACTTTATTTTTACTCACTTGGATTATTTTTACTAGCAATGCTAGCGAAAGCTTCAGTCGTGATGCTACCTTTCAGTCTAGTGCTATACGTATGGTGGAAGAGATCACATGTTACAAAAAAAGAACTTTTCACACTCAGCTCATATTTCATCTTATCTTTGGCACTAGGATTAGTAACTATCTACTTCCAACACACACGAGCCATAGGAGGTGAATCAATAGCGATTGGTACAACTAGTGAACGCCTACTTTCTTCAATTCTTAGCTTCGGATTTTATCTTAAATCCTTCTTAATCCCTTCTAACCTAACCCCAATCTATCCACGTTGGCCATTAGGCACATTCTCGTTTATTAATATAATTGGATGGACTCTACTGATTTCTTTTTTGCTCTTCCTTGTGAAGATAAAAAGTAAAAAATCGAAGAACATACTCTTTGGCTTCGGCTGGTTTAGTATTAATTTAATTCCTATTTTAGGAGTTATTCCAATGTCGTTTTTGAAGTACGCTCAAGTTTCCGACCATTTTGCCTATATCTCAATACTGGGGCTTATAGGATTAACTGTTTTAGCAACAGGCTCACTCATTGACTGGCTTCAATCTAAAAGCCTGTACTTAAGTTATTGTGCTTCTGTAGGTAGTTTCTGTCTTCTTAGCCTCTTAGCTTACATTAGCTACTACCATGCAAAAGATTTCGAGTCCGATACTACGTTTTACACTAAAATCATACATGATAATCCATCCTGCTGGATGGCTCACGATAACTTGGGGAATATTTATAATGATACTAAAAGGTATCCTGAAGCGATTTCAGAATATACTGAAGTGCTTAAATTGGTGCCTCGCTACGCTAAAGCACATTACAATTTAGGCCTAGCTCTAGTAGATTCAGGACATATCCCTGAAGGCATATACCAGTATGAGGAAGCACTGAGTATTCATCCAGAATACGCAGAAGTTCATAATAATCTCGGAATAGCGCTATCTTTATCCGGGAGAAGCACTGAGGCTATTGTGCATTTCCAGGAAGCAATCCAACTACGTCCCAATTTCAGTGAGGCTGAACTTAACTGGGGATTGGCATTAGCCAAAGACAATCGAATACCAGAAGCACTAGAACACTTCCAGGGAGCTGTACGGCTTAATCCAGCTTCAGACCATGCACATCTAATACTTGGCTATGCACTCCAGGCATTAGGCAGACAAACTGAAGCTGATGAAGAATTAGCCTTAGCTCAAAAACTCAAAACACCACCATCTCTGTAGTTTTACTCTGTAGCTTATCTTAATTGTTTTAAAGCGTCCCTAGCAGGCGTGAATTCAGGATTTAGTTTAAGTGTCGTTTCAAATTCAAGTATTGCCTCATTTTTACGATCAGGATCGCGTGCAAGTAAAAGGGCATAGTGATAATGCATAAAGTAAAGATCTGGTCTTAATCTAAGCGCATTCTGATAACGTTGCAAAGCCTCTGCTCTTCTCCTCTCATTCCTTGAGATTAAAATCGCTAAATTGTATTCAGCTTCCACAAAATTAGGTTTTATAAGTAAAGCCGATTCGTAATGATCGATAGCTTCATCTTCCCTACCCACTACATCTGAGAGTAGATTTGCCATATTGTAGTGTGCATCAGCACTCTGGGAATTAATTACTAGCGATTCTTGATAGTGTGTAATTGCATCTAATTTGCGTGCTGAATCCTTGGACAACAGCAGACCTAAATTAAAATGCGCTATAAAAGAACTATAGTTTAATTTTATAGCCCCTTCGTAACTACGAATTGCTTCTTCATTTTTCCCCAAAGTCTGAAATACAGATCCCGCCCTAAGGTAAGCATCTGCTGACTTTGGATTAAGTTTAATGACAATTTCGTATTGTCTGCCCGCTTCATTAAGATCTATGCCGGTGCGTGCAAGTAAGGATCCTAGATTATAGTGCGCTTCTACATAGTTAGGCCTCAAAGCGATAGCTTTACGATAAGCATCGATTGCTTCGGATTCATGCCCATTTAATTCTACGAGTAGATTCCCTAAATTATAATAAGCCTCAACCCATTTTGGCTCTATACGTATCGTTTCTTGATATTCAGTTATGGCATCTAATTTATGGAGTGGATCATCTTGATATACTACCCCTAGATTGAAATGAGTCTCCGAACTCAAGGGATCTAATTGTACTGCCTTTTGATAATGAACAAGTGCTTGATCTTTATATTCAGGATAATGAACAAGTAATCCACCTAAGTTTGTATGTACCCGTGCATACAAATTAGCATGCCACGCAGAACCCGGTTTACCTTGGCCAGCATCGGGAGTAAGATTCAATGCTAGCTGATATTGTTTTATAGCATCACCTTGCTTTCCAGGTTCAAATTGCAGTGCAGCTGCCAGATTATAGTGGGCAGCCCATGAGTTCGGATCATTTTTACATACCCTACCCCAAAAAGCCTCACCCCCAGAGTATAAACCTGCTTGATCATAGCTCATATACGACAATACCCCAGCAAGCATAAATAAGCCGCAAGTAATGGCTAGTTTCACTGTCGAGCTACTCGTATAAATGTCTGATAGTTTTCCGAGACCTGCCACAAACAAGGCAATGATTCCAATGAGTGAGATATAGGTAAAATGATCGGAAACCCATGAAAAACGCATAAAGTACATTGGGACTACTCCAAGTACGGGCACTAAATTTAGTCCGAAAAAACCTAAGCCAAATAATATATTACGGCCATAGGTGTTTCGTTTAAGGTAGAGAAATAAAATTGATCCAATAATTAAAAACCAAATTAAGATCATCTCTAAAGATACTGGAATAATCGACCATCTTAAGTAGACAGGAATTAAGTTTATCGGCAGTAACGCTTTTTTTAGATAAAATAGAATACTTAATGAAGAAGCTATAATGCGCGTGAAGGCATCCGCATTAACCAGATCTGATCCAACAATAACACGATTTTGCTGAAACCATATTGTTACAGCACCAAGAACTGCCGACACGCTAAAGAAAGGAGATGAGCTTTTGATATCATTCCACGTTATGCGGTTTGTTTTCCACCATATATATAGCAAATAAGTGACTGGAAACATGACCACGGATGACTTCGATAGCATGGCCAAAGAAAACCACCCTAGTGCCTTAAGCTTTGATGGAGATGACCAAGAATTATTCCCACTCTCTAAGTTTTCATCTAAAATAGCATTCCAAGCTAAAAGTAATAAAGGGAGTGAAAGGGTATTTTTTAGTTCTGAAATCCAAGCTACAGACTCAACAGCTAGGGGATGCACTGCAAATAAAAGCCCTCCCCACCAAGCAAAAGTACAACCTAATTTAGTTAAACAGCGCCATAACAACACAGCACTTAATACGTGTAGCGCTACACTAACTAGATGATAACCTAATGGATTAGGACCCCAGCTGTGCCATTCAAACCACTGAACAGTAGCTTTGAAGGGAAAATAGTCTGACGAACTAGGATGAAACCAGATTGAGAAAATAGAACTCAGTGGCCCCTTAATTTCTTCATTATCTAGAATTTCAGCTGTATCATCCCAAATCCAATGACCAAACAAAGCAGGTGAATAGACAAATATTCCTGCACCAAGGACAGAGACAACTTTTAAGAAATTAACTAACTTTGCCTTCATTTAGCTTATTCGGGGCTAATTAAAATTTGGGTAGATAGAAGTCTAAAACAATCTAACCTGCTTAACCAACAAGATAATGCTAGCCCTGTATTATCAACCAGCCATAAAAGAGCCGTTTAATAAGCAATCTTGATTGATACCTTAGTACAGTCGTTCATCTTGGAATGAAGAAAACCTGTGGCACACGAGACAAGCTACCCCAACCGTTTAAAAGCAACGGCGTATCGTTATAGTACGACGATTGCCTTAGTGCTTATTTTTTGCGCTACCACACTGACTTACCTAAACTCATTTAAGGGAGTTTTTGTTTTCGATGACATAGAATCTATACCGCAAAATTATTCTATCCGACATTTTTCAACAGCCTTATTTCCACCCCACGAATCCGGAATAACAGTTGAGGGTCGCCCAATCCTGAATCTTTCCTTAGCGTTTAATTATGCCATTAGTGGAAACTCAACATGGAGTTATCATCTTACTAATCTATTTATACACATAGCGTGTGCTTTTTTAGTTTTCGGGATCATACATCGTACTTATTTAAACAAATCTTATACTAATGCTCTAGGTATTGCTGCATGTACCGCATTATTGTGGAGTATACATCCCCTAAACACTGAATCAGTTACATACATCATACAGCGAGCAGAGTCGCTCATGGGTTTTTTCTATTTATCCTCTCTATACTGTTTTATTCGTTTTAGAACCTCAGAACCTAATAAAGGAACATACTTTGGAGTACTTAGCATCATCTCGTGTTTTTTGGGAATGGGAACCAAGGAAGTTATGGTCAGCGCTCCATTACTTATACTCATTTATGATTACCTATTTCTTACTCATAATTTTAAAAAATCACTGACACAGTACTGGGTTATCTACACAGGCTTATTTGCAAGCTGGCTTACACTCATTTGGCTTATTTTGTCAGATCAAGGACGCGGTGGAACTGTCGGCTTTGATTCTAAGATAACAAGTTACCATTACTTACTTACCCAATGTTACGCGATTACCCATTATCTTAAATTAGTATTTATACCAACTAACCTGATATTCTACTACGGAAGAGATGTAATAACTAACTTTGGAGAAGTAGGTATCGCTGCAGTCTTAATAGCTATAATCATTGTGACAACTCTATGGGCTTTACGTAAGGGCCATGAAGTCAGTTATCTAGGAGTAGTATTTTTAGCCACCCTGGCACCCAGCTCTAGCTTCATACCTGTAAGCACTGAAACAATGGCTGAGCATCGCATGTATCTAGCACTCATACCATGTCTGATGTTATCTGTAGTGTTAATTGATCGTCTGCTAACTAAGAAAATACTTTATACTATAACAGCCGTGGCTTGTATTATTTTAGGGAGTCTGACTATTCAAAGAAATTCAGTTTACTCCTCAGCATTAAACGTGTGGACAGATACAGTAATTAAAAAACCAAGTAACCCTTGGGCGCATTTCTACTCAGGATGGTTTCTTGAACATTCTGGTGACTTTGAAAGTGCTCGAAAAGAATACCTAGCAACACTGCAAATTAAACCTGATTTTGCAGAAGCACATAATGATTTGGGTAAATTACTAGCGGAAAAAGGAAACTACCCTGCTGCAGAAAAATATTTTATCCAAGCTATACACTTTAAACCTGATTATGCAGAGGCGCATACCAATCTAGGAACCCTTTACGCCAGCAACCGCGATCGTCAACTAGAAGCAATGGCAGAGTTTAAAAGTGCGCTCAAAATAGATCCACACTTTCCAGAGGCGAATAATGGATATGCTTTATTAATTGAACGAGCACCAGAGCACGCAAATGAAGCAGTTGAGCATTTTAATGACGCACTTTTATATAACCCAAATTATGCTGCAGCTCATAACAACCTAGCAAACCTACTTGCTAAACACAGCGGTAAACAAGATGAGGCTGTAGCACATTATGAAGAGGCTATTAAACTTTCTCCTAATAGTGCTGGTTTTCATATCAACTATGCTAACTTTCTTGCGAATCTTCAGATCGAGCAAGGTCGTTCAATCGCAGAATATAAAATAGCCCTTAAGCTAGAACCTAATAACACAGATGCTCATAGTAATTTAGCACTTCTATTAAGCAATATACCAGGGCATGAGGATGAGGCATTGTCTCATTCCCGCATAGCACTCGGCTTAAAACCAAACTCACCCCAGCTTCATAACAATCTAGCAAATATTTTAGCCTCATTACCTGCTCACCAATCTGAAGCTATTCAGGAATACAAGGCAGCTTTACAGCTATATCCAAATTACGCTGAAGCACATAATAACTTTGCTCAACTCCTTGCTATTATTGAAGGTCAAGAATCAGAAGCTCGCTACCAATTCCAGCAAGCACTTCAGCTTCTACCAGGCTCTGTTGTCATACATCTTAATTTTGCACGTTTCCTAGAATCGCGCCCAGGCAGTCAGAGCGAAGCTGCTCAAGAGTATAGGGCAGCCCTAAGACTTGATCCACGTTGCACGCCTGCATTTGCTGGCCTGCAACGTCTTGGGCTAAACTAGCCCAACTGAGATATTACTCTGCAGCTTTATCTTCAGTTGTAGCTATTGCTGATTTTACTAATTCACCACGGATACGAATTCCGTGAAGCTTCTTAGCTATAACTTCAGCATGCTCTGAAGCTACATCAACAAGTGAGTGGCGTTGATGAATATCAATAGCTCCTACAACTTTGGCAGGCAAACGTGTTACTCCAGCAACTTTACCAACTAAATCTGCTGCTGTAACTAGATGTTTTCTGCCAACGTTGAAGAATAACGTCGTCATCCCAGTTTCCTTACCTGTACGCGAAGAACGATCGAACTTATCTTTACGCAGCGGTTTAATTGGCTGTAAAGAAATATCATCTTCTTCAGGTCTATCCATTGAAGTCTCTGTACGTCTGCTTGCATGTACAGCTGGCTGCTTAAAGCTTGGTGGTGGAGCAATAGGCACTACAGCTTTCTCCATCTCACCAGTAGGACTTCCTCCCTGTAATAGATGGATCAAAGCAGAGCAGATATCTGTACTTGCATAACCCTGATCCAAAAGACGATCAATCATCGGCTCATAGGTCTTAAATTTATGTGCATCAAGTGTTACTCTTAATTTTTCGAAGAATACATTAGCACGTGCTTCTTCAACTTGATCCATTGAAGGGATTGATTCACGTCTAATCTTAAGCCGTGCAAAACGCACCATGCTTTGTAGACGATACAATTCTCTTCCTGAAACAAAGGTAATAGCACGTCCTGACTTCCCGGCTCTTCCTGTACGACCAATACGATGCGTATAGTCTTCAGAGTCATTAGGAAGATCGTAATTAAAGACGACTTCTAAGTCATCTACGTCAAGACCTCGTGCAGCAACATCGGTCGCTACAAGGAATTCAAAGCCCTTACGTCTAAATTTTTCCATCACGCGATCTCTCTGCGCCTGACTAATATCTCCATGCAAGCGGTCAGTTGCATAACCTCTGGAATGCAAGTGTTCATCAAGCTCATCGACCATGATTTTTGTACTACAAAAAATAATTCCGTATCTAAAATCATACAGATCAATTAAACGTGTAATAGCTTCAACCTTAGAACGTCTATCTACTTCATAGTAGACCTGATCTACTTGAGGTGCATTTTGCGCGATTGCTTCAACTTTAATCCAAGCTGGATCGTTAGAGTAGCGCTTAATGAGTTCTTGAATAGAATGCGGCATGGTCGCCGAGAAAAACAGCAACTGCCTTTCTTTTGGAACCGCGGAAAGAATCTTTTCGATGTCTTCTCTAAAGCCCATGTCTAACATACGATCCGCTTCATCCAATATAACGAGTTTAAGCGACTCGAGCTTAAGCGTCCTTCTTTCCATATGGTCCATGACGCGACCTGGAGTACCTATAACTATCTGCACACCAGCTTGAAGCGCTCTATATTGTCTCTCATATGGCTGACCACCGTAGATTGGAACTGCGTGCACACCTTTTTTAAATAAGGACAATTTACCAACTTCTTCAGCAACTTGAACTGCGAGTTCGCGAGTTGGACAAAGAATTAAAACTTGTACTGCTTTCTTATGTGAATCGACTTTTTCAATCGCAGGAATAGCAAAACCAGCTGTTTTACCAGATCCAGTTGCAGACAATCCAACAACGTCACGACCAGCTAAAATTGTGGGTATAACAGCGGTTTGAATAGGCGATGCCTCTTCATAACCGAGCTTATCTACAGCTTTTAAGATTTCAGGGGATAAACCCAATTCACTAAAACGGCGCTTTTCCATAACTCAGATTGCCCTTTATCTAATGAAAAGGGAAGACTGATGCTCATTTTAGAGCCAAAGATACACTCCTAAAGGCAATAAAGGGCCTTAGCCATAAGGTAATAGTACTTAATTACACATATATACCTGAAATTTAAGCTCTTTTCTGACGTCATAAACTAAACTTCTTTATAGCTCCATGAGAACACCCCTAAGAATTAAATCATATCATTTCACTGCACATGCCTTAGTTTTACTAGCTGGATTGCTCAACTACTCACAAACGATCTTATCGGCAGCAAATGAAGATTCTTCGAACCTTATCTGGCTTAAAGCACCTGCGAATCGCTTCTATGAATCTACTCCTCTGGGAAACGGTCGCCTAGGAGCTATGATTTTTGGATCAATTAATGATGAGAAAATAGTCATTAATGAATCCGGCATGTGGTCCGGTTCAGCTCAAGATTCAGATAAAAAAGATGCTGCGCAATACTTACCTCAAATTAAACAGCTTCTTATTGAAGGTAGAAATGTGGAAGCAACTAAACTAGTAAATGCTCATTTCACATGCGCAGGATCTGGAAGTAGAAGTGGAGAGTACGGCACTTACCAATTGCTCGGCCTTCTGCATCTAACTACGCCAAACGCAGAAAATTTAGGCACAATAAAAAATTATCGAAGAGAGCTCAATTTATCGACTGCAGTGTCAAAGATTACCTACACTCAAAATGGTATAAACTTTTGCAGAACTGCATTCGTTAGCGCACCTGATCAAGTTTTAGTAATCAAGATTTCAGCAGATACGCCCCACAGTATTTCATGTGATCTAAAATTAGATAGGCAGGAAAACTACAGTGTTTCTAGCCCTGATAAATCAAGTCTCTTAATTACAGGACAACTACCAGATGGATTATCAGGAAAAAACGGTGTTTCATATGCATCACTGCTTAAAGCATATACAGATGATGGACTACTTACTTTAGATTCAAATACGCTTCACATACATAACGCAAACTCAGTGACTTTATTAGTCACCGCTGCGACTGATATCAAAACATTTGCAGGCAGACACAGCTCAAATGCAAAACTCTCTGCATTTGAGGATATGAGATCTGCGCAATTAAAAAATTATGATGCACTACTTATTTCACACATATCAGACTATCAAAGTTTCTATAACCGTGTCGTCTTAAACTTAGGCGCAACACCTCAAGCAATTGCAAGCGAAGCAACTCCAGATAGACTGCGTGCTCTGGGCAAAGGCACCTCAGATCAAAGCCTAGAAACACTCTATTTTAATTTTGGGCGATATTTATTAATTTCATCATCTAGACCTGGTGGCTTACCTGCAAATTTACAGGGCATCTGGTCCGACGACACTAAGTGTCCATGGCATGGAGATTGGCATCTTAATGTAAATGTTCAGATGAATTATTGGCCTGCTGAAATTTGTAACTTATCAGATTTACATGAGCCTCTATTCTCTCTGATTAAATCTTTACAAACTCCTGGAGCTAAAACTGCTCAACTGTATTATAACGCACATGGTTGGGTTGCTCATACAATCACTAACCCCTGGGGTTTCACTTCCCCAGGAGAGGGCGCTAGTTGGGGCTCATCGACATCTGCTTCAGCATGGCTTTGCGAGCACTTGTGGGATCACTATTTATTTACTAAGGACAAGGAATTCTTAATTAAAGCGTATCCTATATTAAAAGGATCAGCAGAATTTTATGTCGATATGCTGATGGAAGAACCAACGAATCACTGGCTTGTAACAGGACCTTCTAATTCACCCGAAAACTCATATATCCTTAAAACAGGCGAAAGACTTAGCGTTTGCATGGGGCCTACCATAGATCAACAAATTGTACGTTACTTATTTAGCGCCTGCATTGAAGCTTCAGATATATTACACCAAGACCCTGAGTTTAGAGCACTATTACAAAATAAGCGGTCACGACTCGCGCCAACCCGGATCGCATCAGACGGTCGTATCATGGAATGGCTTGAGGAATACAAAGAATCGGAAGTACACCACCGCCATGTATCTCACCTATGGGGACTTTACCCTGGCAATGAAATCACATATCAAAGCACTCCAGATTTCGCAGCTGCTGCGCGTAAGTCACTTGAAGTAAGAGGAGATTCAGGGACTGGTTGGAGTTTAGCCTATAAACTTAATTTATGGGCAAGACTTCATGATGGTGATCATGCAGAGAAAATACTTTTGCGCCAATTACACTTAGTTGGAGTAAGTGATATGAATTATAAAGACGGTGGTGGAACCTACCCTAACCTCTTTGATGCGCATCCACCCTTCCAAATTGATGGTAATTTTGGTGCTTCTGCAGGTATAGCAGAAATGCTATTACAAAGCTCTGCAGATCTAATTGAGCTCCTACCTGCGCTGCCAAGTACGTGGTCTACAGGAAATGTAAGCGGACTTAAAGCAAGAGGTAATATCACAGTTGATATGCAATGGAGTGCTGGAAAGATCGTTAGCTATCATCTTAAGTCACCATCTCCAGTATATGTTAATGTGAAAATTAACGGTGAGATTAAACATCTCCTGCCAGAGCAAATCTAAATAAACACATTAGCATTAATTGTATTTACTGCTTGGACTACATGGCACGGGATCCATCTACATACCTAGTTAATAACGGCAGTACTTTAAAGCTAGGCATCGATAGACTCAGGTGCAATTTTACGGGCAGGAATGCTTTATAGGGCACCGAAAGTAGCTAATAGGGTTTCAGGCAATTATAACGATATCATGATCTAGCGTTTAAAATCCTAAATTTAGGAGATTGCGCGCTGCATGAATCAATATAATCTCATGAGCAGTGAAAATAACGATCAAGCTAGACTATGCCTGCCGTATCTTATGTGAACTTGCACGGGAATATCGCTCTGGAAAGCCAGTGCGGCTAGATCGCTTGTCTAAAATTGAACAAGTTCCAGCCAATTTTTTAGCTCAAATTTTAGGTGAATTAAGAACCTCACGTTTAGTTGAAAGTAAACGTGGAATTAATGGAGGATTTCTACTCACTCGCTCTCCAGAGCAGATCACCCTTCTTGATATTGCAGTAGCAATCGAAGGCGGACTACTCGATTTAAGCGGAAATCATAAAGGCAAATCAGGAAAAAAACTTAAAGAGGTGTGGCAAGAAATTGGAAAATTCGCCTCCATTAAAGCAGCTGAATACACTCTTGATACAATTGCTGACATGAAAGAGATCGTTATGTACGATATCTAATCACTGTAATTACTCTACAAATCTGTAACTCGAGTTAGCTTTTAGCGTCTGTTTTGTTGTGAAAGTCTTGGTGTATATAATAAATATATACACCAGAATACCCCCTATGAGAATATTGAAATTATATAAGCTTTTTTTTGCAAGCGCCCTGCTCTGCTCATGTTTAGGTTTCGCACAAGAAAGAGCACCGGCGGTTCCTTTAATAACCCATAATCCATATTTTAGTATTTGGTCTATGGCCGACCACCTTACTGATCAGCAAACAAAACATTGGACTGAAACTTACCAACCTCTTGTTGGTATCATACGAGTTGATGGTAAAGCATTCAGGTACATGGGTACAAATCCAAGATCCCTGGAAGCTGCGAAACAACTAAATGTAAGCGTGCAAGCAACGCATAGCTATTACACATTTGAAGCTGCCGGTGTAATTCTAAAATTAAGTTTTTTCACACCAGCCTTCGTTCAAGACTTAGATTTACTGTCGCGGCCTGTTACTTATATTACATGGGACGTATCAAGCACGGATAGTAAAATACACCATGTAGATGTGCTATTGGATATGGATGGTGTAATAGCAACCAACACAGACAACCAACTAGTCACTTGGGGAAGAACACAAACCAAGAGCCTTACGGTACTCAATATTGGCAGTCGCGATCAAGATGCCCTAAACAGGTCAGGAGATGATCTTAGAATAGATTGGGGTTACCTACATTTAGCATTTCCTAAAAAAGACGGTTTCTCATCAGCTCTATCGTTTACTAATATACCCGACTTTGTCTCAACAGGAGAGCTGACAACCGAAGATGATCTAGAAATGCCAAAGACCCCACGCGGTAAGGCAGCCCACCTTGGAGCAGCGTTTCATATTAATTTATTGCCTGAAAAAATAGAAAGTCGTCATGCACTTATCGCTTATACCGAGGGCTACATGATCGAATACTTAAATCGAAAACTAAAACCCTATTGGCAAAGAAATAATGTTTCAACTCAAGCAATGCTTGATCAGGCAGAATCTGAATACAGCTCTCTTGAGGTTCGCGGTAAAGAATATGATAAAGCTTTATCAAACGATTTAGAAAAAATAGGTGGAGCTGGCTATCGCCAACTTGCAATCCTATCTTATCGTCAAACTCTAGCAGCACATGGTCTAGCTGCAGATCTTAGCGGCAAGCCCATGAGCTTCCCTAAAGAAAATAATTCAAATGGATGCATCAGTACAGTAGACGTACTTTATCCTTCGGCACCTTTTTATTTATTTTTAAATCCTTCATTACTCGAAGCCGAAGTGCGTCCAGTACTCGAGTACGCGAGTTTACCACGCTGGAGATTTGATTTCGCACCACATGATTTAGGTACTTATCCTCTTGCCAACGCACAGGTCTATGGCGGTGGAGAGGTAACCGAGGAAAATCAAATGCCAGTAGAAGAAAGTGGTAACCTTTTGATTTTAGGTGCAGCACTTGGACAAACTCAGGGTGACTGGCATGTAGCAAAAGAATTTTGGCCTCAGTTTTCTAAATGGGCTAAATATGTAAGGCTAAAGGGCTTGGATCCTGAAAATCAATTATGCACGGATGATTTTGCAGGTCACTTAGCCCATAATGCTAATCTATCTATCAAAGCAATCGAAGCTATAGGCGCTTATTCTCTCATGGCACGCGGACTTGGCTATACATCGATTGCTGATGACTATATGGCAGCAGCTAAACAAATGGCTAAAGCCTGGGAGAATTTAGGCTTTGATAAAGATCACTATTCTTTGGCATTCGACCGCCCTGGGACTTGGAGTCAGAAATACAATTTAGTGTGGGATAAAATCCTTAGTCTAAATCTCTTCTCTGATACAATACGCCAAACAGAGGTTAAGTACTACCTAAGCCATTTAAATCGTTATGGTTTACCTCTAGATAGCCGTAAAGATTACACTAAACTAGATTGGACTATATGGTCAGCTACCCTAGCAGATAATCAAGATGACTTTAAGACACTGATGACTCCAATCTCAGCCTGGATAAATGAATCTACTTCACGAGTACCACTCACGGATTGGTATGATACCAAAACAGGTAAGATGGTAGGGTTCAAAGCACGCAGCGTAGTTGGCGGTGTTTACATTAAGGCACTAGCCGATACGACACTCGCCGAGAAATGGCGAGCGAAGGTTAAATAGCAATTAGCGCGGCTCGTATCCAGCAGAAGGTTTACCATCATCATCAAGTTTACCAGCTGCCCAAAGTACTCCACGAGTTACAAGATCTAGATAGCGTGAATCCTGTACTGTAGGGTTACTATGGCCAATTGTTGTACTAAAAACACGTACATTTTTTGGGCCATAGTGATTCGTCCATACGACTACATAATTAGCTAATTTCGTAGCTCCATTCTTCTGCTTTTGTAACTGAGAACCACGAGCTAGAGAACTATGATTAGGGAAATTAGTTGGAGGTTGAACATTATTGTAAAGTTCTTCGTCTATAGTTGTCCAATCTGACATGCCATGCGTAATAGGACTAGCATTAGCAATAAACGAAATGCTGATTGGTGCTCGTGCTCCGTGTGCACTTGATTGTAAACCTAGATAATCAAACCAGAGTGCATTTTCAGACCCAGGCTGCATCGGATGTACAAACTCTGGCGAGACACGGTAAGAGTGCATTGCACAATGCAGATTAACGCCAGGGATTCCATCGCGATGAGGCTTAAGTACGTTTTCTACCTGCTTTTTATCTTTTATGTCTGCAGCACATTCATCATGAATAACAACATCGTAGCCTTTGGCATAATCAGGATCATTAAGACATCCTAAATTAGGATGAGTGTTTCCATCTGCGCAGTACATCTGAGTCACAAGGATATTAGCTCTTTTCTCTAATCCTGTTTTGAGAATCTCTTTTTGATTGGCATAGTCGTGGCAGCAGCCACCAGAAATAAGTAAAACTTTAAGAGGCGCTGTGGTGCTCTGTCCCAGGGCAGACACAACTAAAATGAAGGCAAAAGACACAAAACGAATGATATTTTTGTACGTATTCATAGGGGTTAAAATTATTAAAGACTATATCTGAAAGCTTTATTCGTATAGAACAAGCATACAGATTAGTACATTGCTTGAATTAAGGACGTCTATAGCTTCTGTTAGGTTTCAATTAAGTCACAGTAATGCCCCAGGAAAGCCCAGTTATTCATAATAAGCTAACTCCCAAGTCCTCGGGAGTGTCTTGGTCTACGTTGATTAAGGGGTATATTGTATTTGTATCTCTTGGGATAATCTCACACTGGCCTGCTCTTTATGGCGGTTTCATCTGGGACGATGACGCCCATGTTACCCGGAAGGCCATACAATCCCTTTCAGGATTGTTAGCTATATGGACAAAGCTGGGGAGCACCCAGCAATACTATCCGTTACTGCACTCCCTGTTCTGGGTACAGCATTTCATCTGGTCTGATTCATCTTTTGCCTACCACTTAACAAATATTTCACTTCATGCTTTTGCATGCTTACTGCTCGTATTAGTTCTGAAAAAACTCTCGATTCCAGGGGCTTGGCTAGCTGGACTAGTCTTCACACTTCATCCTATTTACGTGGAGTCCATTGCTTGGATATCTGAAGAAAAAAATACGATTTCAGCTATTTTTTACTTTAGCTCTGCTTTTTATTATCTTCATTTTGAAGAAAAGAAGGTCAAAAAGTACTATATAATTGCAACGGTATTTTTTGTTTTAGCCCTGCTTACAAAAACAGTCACTGCAACCCTTCCTTCAGCACTACTTCTCTTAATTTGGTGGAAAAATGGAGAGCTTTTATGGAAGCGTGATATTAAACCTTTAAGGATATGGTTTGGTGCATCAATCGTTGCAGGCATTTTCACCGCATGGGTAGAATCAAATCTGGTTGGAGCACAAGGCACTGAATACATAATGCCAAGCTATGAAAGAATTCTTTTATCGGGGCGCATCATCTGTTTCTATATAAGTAAAATTATACTACCTACTCATCTCGTATTTATTTACGAGCGTTGGACTATCTCTAGATTAAATCCCATATCGTACGCCTACCTTGCTGTAGCGATTGGTTTACTCGTAGTATGCATTTGGCTTTACTTATTAAAATCCAAATCAGCGGAGCAAGCTCGCAGCCTAAGAACACCACTAGCCTCCTATTTATATTTTTGTGGAACGCTACTACCCGTATTAGGGTTTTTTAATATTTATCCATTTAAATATTCATATGTAGCTGATCATTTTCAGTATTTAGCTAGTTTAGGTATCGTAGTTCCTATCTGCAGTTTAGCATCACTTGGCATAAAATCAGTTTCACATAAAACAAAATTACTAAGCACGACTTTATGTGTTTTAGTTCTAGTATGCTTTACTTACCTCACGGTCGTACAAAGTAATGCGTATCAAAACGCAAAAACACTTTATCAAGTAACACTAGATAAAAACCCTGAATGTTGGATGGCCCATAATAACATAGGTGTCATCTTACTTGATGAAGGGAAAACTGATCTAGCAGCTAGCGAGTTTGAAGCCGCTCTTCAATTAAATCCAAACCTCGTTGGCCCTCATGCTAATCTCGGGAATATTTATTCGAAAAATTTATCAACGCAAAATAAAGCTTTTAAGCATTACGAAGCTGCAATTGCTCAGGCTCCTAATAGCGCTGATATACATAATTTATATGGCACTTTCCTAACAACGATTCCCGAAAAGCATCAAGATGCCTTTAATCAAATTCAGAAAGCTATTGAGCTACAACCAAATTACCCTGAAGCCCACTACAATCTCGGGATTTTACTTAGCCAATTTAATGATAGGCAAAACGAAGCTATTGAAGAGTACAAAGCAGCACTGACACTCAACCCGGACTATGTACAGGCACATACTAATCTAGCTATTATTCTAGCTCACACACAAGGGGGACAAAATGAAGCTATAGCCCACTTACGTAAAGCTTTAGAAATAGATCCTAGCTATGCTGAAGCACACTGCAATATTGCGCCATTACTCGCATCTGATCCAAGTCAACTAAATGATGCAATAAGTCACTTAGAAAAAGCACTTTCATTAAAACCTAACTTTGCCCAGGCCCATAATAATTTGGCTAACCTTTTCGCACATATAGACGGTAAAGATCTACAAACAATATATCACTATTCAGAAGCAATACGCATTAATCCTATTTACGCTGAAGCTGAAAATAATTGGGCTAACTATTTAGTGAGAAAAGGAAACCATGATAACGAAGCAATAGATCATTATCGTAAAGCTATAGCTATAGCTCCCGAGTATATCATTATTCGATATAACCTAGCGCTTCTACTTATGAGAAATCCTGCAGCCAAACAGGAAGCTGTCGATAATCTTGAAAGACTACTTCGAATAGCACCAAACTATCAACCAGCCCAAGAACTACTCAATAAATTGAAGTAGAGCATATGCTCAAACTACAGCATTAGTATTACACTTATAAACTGTTAGTCTGAATAATTCATTTTAATACAATGTACCATAAAGCAATCGCAGAGCTTTCTAAAGATGAGAAGTTAAGAGCTCTCATAAAAACTATCGGCCCAATTGAATTTAAGCCTAAACGCATAGACCCTTATAAATCTATTATTAGAGCAATCATTTACCAGCAACTAACAGGTAAGGCTGCTGGAACTATATTCGATCGATTTTTAAAACTAGCACCAACGACTGCATTTCCAAAACCTGAATTTATATTAGAGTTATCAGAGCAATCTCTAAGATCTGCAGGTCTATCAGGTTCCAAGGTGAGCTATATTAAAGCAGTAGCAAAAATGACAGCTTCTGGTGATTTACCACCACTTAAAAAGTTTGATAAGATGAATGATTTAGAAATTATAGATTGTCTTACAGCAATACACGGAGTCGGACGCTGGACTGCAGAAATGTTTCTTATATCAAATATGGGTAGGCTAGATGTTTTCCCCGTAAATGACCTGGGAGTGCGAAAAGGATTTCAGGTTGTATTTAATAAAAGAAAACTCCCTGAGCCCGAGGCGCTCATGAAGTTTAGTAAGCGTTGGTCACCTTATCGTACCTTTGTGACCCTCTATTTTTGGCGTGCAGCAGATATGCTGAAAGTCGCTAAAGTCTGAGAAAAATATTACGTTTATATAAAAACCGTGCGATAAGTACGCACAGCATAGCATTAAATAATGCTAAGGTAAGGTCACCCAAACCTGTCCATAAAGAATTAAGCTGGTGAGATACTAGGCCGCCAACAAAACGTGAGCACAGTGTATGAAAGCTTACAATGTTAGTTAAGACGTAGATAGTTAATGCATTCGCACCAATCCATTTAAATGGAGTTGCCCAAGTCTTAATATTTAGACCATCTATTAAATAATAAAAGACGCCGAGTAATGCTAGACTGTAGCCACCTGACACAAGTACAAAAGATGATGTCCAAATCTTCTTAATCACAGGGAAATACATACCCCATACAAAACCAATAATTACACAGGCTATGCCACCAAGAAACATGGTCCATAGTTTAACTTTTTCTGTACGTACAGATTTAAGATACATTCCTGCACACACACCGAAAAGACATGTAGCAATAGCAGGAATTGTACTAAGTATTCCTTCTGGATCATGATCTTTATTCCAAAGACGTCCAGGCAGCCATTGTTTGTCTACCCAATTAGCTAGATTCTTTCCTTCCTCAAAATTTCCTACACCAATGCCTGGCACAGGAATTAATTTCATAATTGCCCAGTATCCTATTAGAATAGTGATAAACGTTATGATCAAATAACGTGGTTTTAAATACATAAACAGTAAACTAGTCACCAAGTAGCAAATGGAGATGCGCTGTAGAACACCAAGAAGCCGCATGTGCTCAAGTCCACTGGTAAATCCTCCGTACAGAAAAACACCCAGTAAATACATTAACAATGAGCGGCGAACTATGTGCTTTATAGCCTCCTTATGCCCTACTCTATTCACAAGTGATGTGATGGATAATGAGATCGAAACACCTACAATGAAAACAAATAAGGGAAAGATAAGGTCTTCGAAAGTAAATCCCGCCCAAGACGTATGCTTTAATTCGTAGCCGAGAAACTTACTGATAACTCCTCCATTCAGACGGTCAAAAGCCACTCCGAAAAAATCACCTCCAGCTATCCATAGCATATCAAATCCACGTAATGCATCAAGAGACTCGAGCCTGTTTGAGCTGGTTGCTATACCAGGGGTTGTAGTAGCACTCATCGCTAGAGAACCTAGTTTTATAACTACAAGTAGCAAGTCCTATTGATCAGTTTATAATCCACTTATCACTTATGAATTGAGCTAATTTAAAAAGATGATTTACTGCACCTATGCTTAAAAATAGCAGCCTTAATTTATTGTGTTTAATAACATGCGTCTGTGTAAACCAATTACTCACCCACTCCTCAATAGGTGCTGAGCTTAATTCAGAAGAAAAACAAATTCTCGCATTCGTTGATACGCATCAAAACGACGCTATCGGATTAATCAAAGAAAGCGTTAATATTAGTAGCGCTACCGAAAATATAGAAGGAGTTAAACGCTCGGGTGAGTATTTTAAAAATCAATTTAACCAACTCGGATTCACGACACAGTGGATATCAATGCCCGAATCACTTAAAAGAGCAGGTCATCTCTTTGCAGAACATACAGGTACACAAGGGAAAAAATTACTCTTAATCGGACACTTAGATACAGTACTGCCTGGAGGAAATTTTAGGCAAAATGGGGATAAAGGATATGGAGCAGGTTCAAACGATATGAAAGGTGGAGATGTAATACTTGTGATGGCACTACGCGCATTAAATAGTATTGGTGCGTTAAATAACACCCAGTTAATCGCTGCATTCACTGGAGATGAAGAAGCTGCAGGCCACCCTATCGAAATATCCAGGCATGACCTTATTGAAGCTGCCAAACGCAGTGATGTTTCATTAGCTTTTGAAAACTCAGTACGTGATACTGTTACCACTGCACGTCGTGGATCAAGTTCATGGAGTCTCAAAGTTACCGGAATCCAAGCACACTCAAGTATGATATTTTCTGAAGCTATAGGGGATGGTGCAATATTTGAAACAGCAAGAATACTTAATGAATTTCGTTTAGAGCTTAGAAAAGAAAAAGGCCTTACTTTTAATCCCTCAGTTATTGTTGGAGGCACAGATGTCACGCTTAATGGTCCAGCAGGTACTGCAAGTGGTAAGGCTAACGTAGTCCCACGTGCAACACTTGTTCACGGAGATCTACGTTTTGTTAACCAGGAACAACTTGATCGAGCTAGGCATACAATGAAAACAATCGTGGCTCGTCATTTACGCCGCTCGGATGCCTCGATTACATTTGAGGATTCCTACCCTGCAATGACCGAGAGTCCGGGCAACTTAGCACTCCTAGAAAAAATTAATCAAGTAAGCCAAGACTTAGGTCAAGGTAAGGTTGTAGCTTGTGATCCTAATGAGCGTGGTGCAGGTGACGTATCTTTCGTATCACCAATTATTCCATCTTTAGACGGTTTAGGTGCTCGAGGATCAGGAGCACATGGCCCAGGAGAATACGTAGACGAAAAATCTCTTAATGATCTTATCAAACGCACTGCTATACTCATTTATCGCCTTACACGTTGATCGGTACCTATAAGCCTATTGCGTGCGGACTTAGGCGGGCTATAGTTATAGCAAATTAAGTTGCGTTTAATTTGCCGTAGTTATTTATGCACGAAGTTAAAGATACAGCACGTAGTCTAGTTCGTATCGGGTATGATGCCACTGTGCATAAGTGGTTTCGTGGCCATCTAGCTCGTGAACGTTTTGAAAATGAAATTCGGGTGTTAAAATACCTCGAAGAAAAAGGATGTGATTTTGTTCCAAAACTTATCTCAAGTGAATCGGGCGATCTTAAGATAGTTACAACAAATTGCGGAAAACGAGTTGATCATCTTGATACGCAAGCAATGGCTGCACTATACGATGAACTTACTCCTTACGGAGTTCGTCATGATGATAGAGAATTACGCAATGTGACATACCGTATTGGAGACGGACGTTTCTGCCTTATTGATTTCGAGTTAGCTACTATTTTAGAATTTCCTCCACTTCAAATAACTTGGTCAAGTGCTACAGATAAAGGCGCTGTAAGAGAAAATAATGAAGACAGCTTCTTAGTTATAAAGTCCGAAGGCAGAGAAGTTCTTAAGCTAAGCGATGTGGGAAATGGCTTGATGATAGACTCGGATTATATTCTTGCAGTGAGTGATGGAGTGGGAGGTGCCCGATCGGGTGAGATTGCCAGTAAAATTACAACTGATAAGCTAAACCTGCTCATGCCACTAGGTTTTCGCTTA
Source organism: uncultured Opitutia bacterium (assembly GCA_903834135.1). Taxonomy (GTDB): domain Bacteria; phylum Verrucomicrobiota; class Verrucomicrobiia; order Opitutales; family Opitutaceae; genus Palsa-1447. The sequence continues at coordinate 259,921 of CAILHZ010000016.1, forward strand.
AGAGCTGCGGGTATAAATAATGGATTTAGTGATATTCTTTCTGAGATATTTACAAAAATTCACGATGAATTATTACGATTAGGTTATAGTTCAGAGGAATACTCAGGTATGGGCTCTACACTAAGTCTCTGCTGGCTTACGCCTGGCTGGCTCTATTACGGCCATATTGGAGATAGCCGTATTTATTTTCTCCCAGAAAATGGCAATCTCATGCAACTCACTGAAGATCACACCTTAGTAGGTTCGATGAGGAAAAAAGGTGCTATAACTGAAAGAGATGCACGTGTTCATCCTAGGCGAAACGTACTCAATCAAATACTTGGAACAGGCTATCAAATCTTAGATCCCCAAGTTGGCGCAGTTGGCTTAAAAAAAGGAGATAAATTTCTGATTTGTAGTGATGGTTTAGTGGACGGACTTTGGGATCATGAAATTGAAGCACTCATGCGAGAAACCGATATTAGTTTACTCGCTCATGCCTTAGTCGATAAGGCAGTAACTGCATCCGGTAAAGACAACGTAACAGCAGTGGCCTTTGAATTCACAGAAGACAAAAGTGCCAATCTATAACTACTTCTATGCGTTGGTTTATTACGCTTTCGTTAATTGAGCAGAACGTTTTTTGATTCCAGCTATCACACTTGCAATACGCTCCATTTCACTACGAGAGCTGAGTAACGTGTATTGAGGTAGCCAAACAGCTTCTTGCACTAAACGATCATTAACAGGACATTGAATGCGCCCCACCCAATCAGCCATTCCTTTACGACCATAAATTTTTTGGTAGTGAGGATTATTAGCTAACGCCATGACGTGGGTAGAAGCAGGTAAACTTGTATAACCATAGGAAGGATTTATTTTTTCCTTCACCAATGCTTGAACAAATTTAGTACGACTTAAACCAGAGAATTCAGATGCGTTATAACGAAATTTAAAAAGGTGCCATGCGCTGCGCGTACATCCCGGATATAGTAAGGAAGGAGTGATGCCACCTATTTGACTCATCATCTGCCTCAAATACAGCGCATTTGCTTCACGGTGTTTATACTGTTCATCAAGCCTTTGCATCTGAGCTAAAAGTATTGATCCTTGAATTTCAGTCATTCTAAAATTACCTCCACGACCTGAACTCAAACTCTTCTTCGTACCTCCAGGATTATGGAAATCATAGCAAAGATTAGCGAATGATTCGTTATTAGATAGTATAGCTCCACCCTCTCCTGATGTAAGATTTTTACTAGCCTGAAAACTAAAACAGCCACCCATTCCAAAAGAACCGACAGGTTGCCCACGCCATTCTGCAAACGGAGCCTGACAAGCATCTTCAATTAGAGGAACCGACCTGGATTGTGATAAGGCACTTATCTCATCTATATTTGCAGGAGAACCGCCGATGTGCACAGGTAACAACAATTTAGTTGCAGGCGTAATGGCATCAGCCATGCGTTTAGGATCTATTTGAAAACTTTCGAGATCACTATCTGCAAAAATCGGTAATGCAAAACTACTCGTTACTGAATTGAACGTAGCAACAAATGTGTAGGGAGAAATTATAACCTCATCTCCTGGGCCAATATTTAAAGCGCCTAGTGCTGTAGTTAAAGCAGTTGTTCCTGATGAAGTAGCAACGCAGTAACGAGCATTCATCTTCTTTGAAAACGCTTCTTCAAATGATCGCACTTTACGTGATGCACCATCTCCTCTACCCCAATGTCCGCTGTTCAATGTTTCAACAATAGCATTTTCTTCCGTACTATTCCATATAGGCCAAAGCGGTGAAGCTTTTTTCTTTGGCACACTCGCGGAAACACTTGGCGTTTGATCTGCACTAGCTGACTTGAGCCCAAGCCCTAAACTTGCTCCTACAGCACTACCAATAAAAGCACGCCTCGATAATGATTCTTTCATATTTGAACGATTTACTAAGCTATCTCCGCTTGGATCAGTTTATTAAACAATTACAGGTTTTGTTTAAGCTATTTTAGGGCCCAAATCCTAGGTTCCACTAAGACCGACCTCATACAGTTAGTCTTACAATACTTATATGAGTTAACCATTCACTGCGTATATTTCACTTAATTCGACAATCAGGGGTAGACACTATCTATACGTAAGTAACTAATAAAGAATAACATAAAGAATGCCCGGGGTGGGGGTCGAACCCACAAGACTTGCGTCGGTAGATTTTGAGTCTACTGCGTCTGCCAATTCCGCCACCCGGGCAAAGCTGAATACAAAATATCACTAAATAGACTGCCCCGAGGCAAGCTTTTGAGAAAATGGGTATTTTCCGAAAAAATGAGATAAATTGAACGTTTTTTAAACAACCACGTCTTTCCTTATGTGTTTAGGTGTTCTTTTAGGGTTTTCATACTGTGTTGTGTGTTTTGTAGTGTAAGGGCGTCCGACAGCAATGTCCGGCGCCCTTATTCATTTTATCATGCCTGATTTTCGCTCTTACTACAGCCCGACTAAATCGGATACCACTACCCTCATACTAAACGCTGAGGAGTCTCATCATTTAGTGGTTGTTAACCGTGCCGAAGCAGGAGATCCAGTAATTGCTTTCAACGGCAAAGGAACTGAGTGGATATGCACCCTGATTAAATCAGATAAAAAAGCTGCCCATTTAAACGTTATCTCAGTTACAACGGCCAGCGCACTTCCCTTCTCAATCACACTTGCTCAAGCCCTACCCAAGGGAACGCATATGGATGACATAGTCCGTAAAGCAACAGAACTGGGTGTTACTTGTATCATTCCTATTAATACGGAGCGTACTCAAGTAAAACTGGAATCCGATCGTTCTGAACGCAAAATAGAAAAATGGCAAAACGCTAGCCTCGAAGCAGCAAAGCAGTGCGGCAATCCATGGCTTCCTGAAATTACAGGACTACAAGAAATTAAATCAGTTGTAGAATCTGCACAAAAATATGATCTCTGCTTAATAGCTAGTTTAGAAAAAAGTTCTGTTTCTTTAAAACTTGTTCTTTCCTTGTTTGAAAAAAAATCAGGAAGATCACCCAAGACAGTTTTATGGCTTATCGGTCCTGAAGGTGATTTTACTCCTGAAGAATTAGCATATGCTAAACAACATGGATTTGAATCAGTAACTCTTGGACCACTAGTTCTAAGGTGTGAAACAGCAGCTATTTCAGCTATCAGTATTTTAGGCTACGAATTACAAAATCGTAGCTAAAGATTAACGTGGTGACTTAATAATTTACCAGACCATCAGTCCACCTGCAAATGTAAGGCCTGCACCTACACTACAGCAAATAATTTTATCTCCTGGAGAAAAAAGTCCTTCTTCAGAAGCCCACCCTAATGCAATCGCAACACTTGCTGCACTTGCATTACCATAGGTCGCAATAGTCATCACAAACTTTTCGTAAGGAATACCAACACGCTTACTCACAGCTTGAAGAATACGCTCATTCGCTTGATGAGGAACGACCCACGCAATATCTTCAGGCTTTAATCCTTCACGCTCTAAAGTGTCTGTAATCTGCTGTGCAAATCCAACAACTGCGTGTTTAAAGACTGCTGCACCATTCATCTGCAAATAGAAATTATTAATATCAAGTCCGTTTGCATCAGGAACAGGATTTCGTGCTCCACCTCCAAGACGCTGAATTGATTCATACTGATCTGCGTCTCCTGAAATTCCAAAACGGTGCAAGCGGTGACCACCTTCAGACAAAGTTAAGACTGCCGCACCAGCACCATCTCCAAAAAGAAATGCCGTATCATGATCCTGAGGATTTGTAATACGCGACAAAAGTTCCGCTGTGACTACCAGTACATGCTTAGATGTACCGGCTTGAAGAAACGAACGTCCTACTTCTAAAGCATACAACCAACCTGAACATGCAGCGTTTAAATCAAACGCAAAGACATGTGGAATTCCTAAAAGTTTTGCCAGAGAACTCGCCATCGATGGAACGGGCTGATCTGGAATCAAGGTAGCCATGATAATTCCATCTATCTTACCGACTTCTAAGCCTGACTGAGAAAGCGCATTACGACATGCCTCAGCTGCTAGAGCAGTTGCACTTTCTTCACCTGTTGCACAACGCCTTTCTTTAATTCCTGTGAGTCGAACAATTTCTGCCTCAGTTCGATTAGGAAACGCCTTTAAAATTTCGCTATTCGCTCGCACTGTTGCTGGTGCAGCAAAACCAACACCTGCGATACACACTGATTTGCTAGCGAGATTTGGCATGCAGTAAAAAAGAGTTAAGCAAAGTACCGAAATTACTTATTACGTTTAGCAATATAACGCGCTACATCATCACCAGATACACGCCCACCTGGGCCAGTTGCCTCAATATCTAAAATAGTCGCAGGATCTAAACCAGCTTCTTGAGCTACCTTCGTAGCCTTAGGCGTCCAAATGGCCTTAGGTTTGTCTACTCCAGTTAAGGCTGCAGCTGTAACTAGATCGGCTTGTGTAGTTAAATGCTTTAAGGAAGTGTCCGAAGTTTCAATTCTTAGAAAAGGACTTCCAGCAGGCTTAACATCTCCTGGTTTAGCCAAAATGGCTTTAAGTACACCATCACACGGAGATTCAAACACAAAAACCGACTTATCACTCTCTAACTCAGCAACAGCCAAGCCTTTAGATACAGTTGCACCTTGTTCAATTTTAAGACTTACAACCGTTAATTCGTTAACGGTAGCACCCATCGAGGGCATTGGAACATCAATCAAAAAGGTGTCCATCAGAGGTTTAAGGATTAAGTAAGACTGAACAAAGATGCCTAGTCGGTCAAGCCGAGCGGTAAGCTTACAAATTAGGCTCTTGCTGTAAAAATTTCGATTTTTTTTGCATTCGCCTTGGAAGCATCGATTTCAATAAGCGCACCAGAAAGCCTAACATCTGCAGTGGCCACATCAAAACGCTTAGGCATTCCATCAAGAAATTTAGATATAACTGGAGCTACTTCTCGACCGAGAACCGACTCATAAGGGCCAGTCATTCCTAAATCACAGACAAAGGCAGTTCCCTTAGGTAAAACACGGGCATCTGCCGTAGGCACATGCGTGTGTGTACCTACCACAGCCGTGACACGCCCATCTAAATACCACCCTAAAGCCTGCTTCTCAGAGGTAGCTTCTGCGTGTATTTCTACAATAATTGCATCAGCCTGAGCCCTCAGTTGCTGAATCATACGATCGGCACACAAAAACGGGCAATCTGCCTTGGTGTTCATAAATTGCCTGCCTAAAACAGTAAAAACAGCTACTTTGAAGCCTCTTGCCTCAATAATGAGGTGATCCCAACCAGGGCACGAAGCGGGTAAATTTGCAGGCCTACAGATCTTTTCAATTTGGCCGATTTCAGTCTCAAATCCACGTTGATCCCACACATGATCGCCAAGCGTGATTGCATCTATACCACAGTCTAACAACGACTTAGCTATAGTTCCATTTATACCAGCTCCTGCGGCTGCATTTTCCCCGTTTGCGATCACGAAGTCGATTGCATGCTCACTACGGATACGGCCCATACGCGCAGCAATGATATCCCGCCCAGGACGGCCAACGATATCCCCGACAAAAAGGAGCTTAAGCATGGGCTTAAAATGTTGCCAGTAGCTCATAAATGCCAACCAAAATTGATATTTTGAATCCACAAATGCTCCGGCATGCAGGCTTGCCTCTGTAGGGTCGTATGTATTTGAATTTACCTCTACTTACGTCTTATGAATACCACCGCTCAAGCTACCACACCACTCACCAAGGCTGATATAGGCCCTGAAATGAAGGGTGCAGATGCAGTTGTCGAATGCTTGGTCCGTGAAGGCGTAGACGTTATTTTCGCATACCCAGGTGGTGCTTCACAAGAGCTCCATCAAGCCCTAGCTCGTACTGATAAAATCAGGGTAATTTTACCTCGTCATGAACAAGGTGGGTCATTTGCCGCTGAAGCATATTCACGTGTGTCTGGAAAAGTTGGAGTATGTATGGCGACAAGTGGTCCTGGTGCCACCAATTTAGTTTCCGCAATTGCTGATGCTTACATGGATTCAATTCCTATGATAGCAATCACAGGTCAAGTATTCACTAAGTACATTGGCAAGATGGCATTCCAAGAAACTGATTTCTTTGGGATGACCTTACCTATTGTGAAACATTCATACTTAGTAATGAATGTAGCTGAACTGCCACGCATTTTTAAGGAAGCATTTGAAATCGCTCGTTCAGGTCGTCCAGGCCCTGTCGTGATCGACATTCCAAAGGATATTCAACAAGCAAAATTCAAACCTGAATTCCCAGCGAGTGTTCACTTCCGTAATCCGCTTTTAAAATTACAGCACAAAGCAACAGATGAGACTCTGAAGCATCTTCTAACTTTAATCACTGAAGCAAAAAAGCCTGTTATCTATGCAGGTGGTGGAATTATTTCTGCAGAAGCAAGTAAAGAACTTAAAGCATTTGCTGAGAAAACAAATATTCCTGTAGCGACAACTCTAATGGGTGTAGGCGCTTTCCCGGAAACTAATTCCCTTTCCATGCAGTGGTTTGGTATGCACGGTAGTGCTTACGGAAACTGGGCTGTTGATGAATCTGATCTACTTATTGTTTTAGGTGCGCGCTTTGACGATCGTATCACTGGCGACACAAGCAAGTTTGCTAAGAAAGCAAAAATTGTTCACGTCGACACCGATGCTTCTGAGCATAACAAAAATATTCATGTTCAATTAAATGTTTTAAGTGACGTAAAGTACGCCTTAGATCGTTTACTCGAATTAATTACTGCTACGAAATTCGCTGCCCCAGACACGAGCGCTTGGCATAAACAAATCCAAACCTGGAAGACAGAACATCCTTTTAGCTACGAAGAAAGTAAACACATTCAGCCACAAGAGGCAGTGAAGGTACTTTACGAACTCACAAAAGGTGATGCGATTATCACTACAGGTGTAGGTCAACATCAAATGTGGGCTGCGCAGTTCTACCGCTTTGATGAACCCCGTCGCTATATTAGTTCCCTTGGTTTAGGCGCTATGGGCTTTGGCTATCCTGCTGCACTTGGTGCGAAAGTAGCACGTCCTGACAAACAAGTTATTGATATCGATGGTGACGGCTCCTTCGCTATGAATATTCAAGAGCTTGCCACAGCACATATCGAAAAGATTGGTGCAAAAGCAATGATCTTAAACAACCAGCATTTAGGCATGGTTGTACAATGGGAAGACCGCTTCTACGGAAGTGTTCGTGGCAATACGATTTTGGGTGACGAAAATAATGTTGGTAGCCCAGACAACCCATCAGCTCTATATCCTGACTTCGTTAAGATCGCAGAAGGCTACGGCGTTAAAGGTCGCCGTGTCATCAAGCGTTCTGAATTAAAAGAAGCAATTCAAGAGATGCTAGATTGTGATGGACCATTCCTACTCGACGTTATCGTCCCTTACACTGAGCACGTACTCCCAATGATACCTGCGGGTAAGTCGGTTAAAGAAATGCTTCTTAAATAAGAAGTTCAGTTTTTTTCCATTAAACCGATTCTTCTACGGAGTCGGTTTTTTTGTCTCTTTAATTCGTGTCGCTCGATTGTACCGAGCTCTAAATAATTCTTCTAACGAATCTCTTAAAGGTGCTGGAATGCGGTTAATTAATTCCTGCAAAGAAGGTAGAGGTACATCAGAATTTGGCTCATCGTCTTCAGGCAGTTCAGGTAAATCATGCGCCTGGGTTTGTACCTCTTCAATCACACCGCCGGTGCGAGAAAGAAATGCAGCCTCTTCAGATTCAGTGGGCCAATTCGATTCAGTCACTTCTACGTCACTTTCTTGAACGCTTGGCTTTACTACAGTAACTACAGGAGTTTCTTTTTTCTGATTTAAAACAATCGGCGCAAGTGAAACAACAGCCTGGTAAGGTGTTGGGTCAATCTCTGCTTGAGCACTTAATATCTCTTTTAACTTAGCTTCGAGTCGCTCAATTAAGTCTTTTTTTTTTGAGCTCCAGCCGAGTCCGTACCTGATTCATTCACCTCTTGGGTAAGTGCAGCAAGTTCTTTAATCAAAGTATCGATTGCGCGGGAGCGGCTTGCTTCAACTGCCTTAAGTAAGGTCACTTCAAAATTAATCCGCTCAGCTAAGCCAAGTTTAACACTACTTTCACCTTCACGCAGTACATCAAGCAAACGGGTGAGTTGCTCTGTGGCTAAAGGAGCACCTAAGAGACTCGAGCGTCCATTTTGCGCAATTGCATCCAAGAGAGCAGTTCTTACCAGTGCCTGTAAGTCTGTAAGTAGTCTTACTAAATCACGGCCGGCAGCGTCGCATTCATCAACGAGTGAAATAATGCGTTTATCATCACCTTTAGCTACTGCAGCAGCAAGTTCAGCTACTTTCTCACCTGAAACTAAACCATATACATCTAATACATCAGGCTCTGAAATTTCATTTCCGCAGAAAGAAATCATCTGATCAAAGATAGATTGAGCATCACGCATACCGCCATCAGCCATGCGTGCAATCGAAGCAAGCGCTTGATCTGAGATTTTAATCTTCTCGGCTTTTGCAATCTTAGCTAAGCGTTCAACAATGAGATTAGCAGGAATCGGTTTTAAATCGAAGCGTTGGCAACGCGATAAAATCGTAGGTAAAACTTTCTGTACCTCAGTAGTAGCAAAAACAAATTTTACGTGTGGCGGCGGCTCTTCAAGAGTCTTTAATAAAGCGTTGAAGGCAGCTGTCGAAAGCATGTGTACTTCATCGATAATATAGATTTTAAATTTACCCTGGGCTGGTGAATACCGTGCGGTATCTCGCAAGTCACGAACCTGGTCGACACCATTATTTGATGCCCCGTCGATTTCGATCACATCTAAATGCGTTCCTTCCGCGATCGACTGTACTGCAGGATCAGTTAATGAAAAATCTACTTTAGGCCCATCCGTGCAATTAAGTGCTTTCGCAAAAATTCGCGCTGTAGATGTTTTGCCTGTACCACGTGGCCCTACGAAAAGATAAGCATGCGCGATACGATTACGGGCAATTGCATTCTTTAAAGTCGTTACAACATGATCCTGCCCCACTACGTCATCGAACGTTTGGGGGCGCCACTTACGGGCAATGACTTGATAAGAGGATGACAAAGGATAAAAAGGAGGTGGCCAGGCACTCCACGGCACTGAGAGAACGTCGTTACCGTTGCTGCCTTCCGGCCCTAGCGGAGTTCACGCGCCTGCTCATGCATGGCACCTGGCCAAGAAGAAAAATGAAGTGCTTAAGCCTGCGCGCAACAACAATCCTAAAGCTTTTAACTTACCGGCTGAGACGCCTCGAGCTTAGCTTTTTGGTCTAAGGCCTTAAGTCGCTGTTTTTCAATAAATTGATCCATCATACGGCGCTGCCTATCCATTAAATCCTGAAACGTCTTTTTCTGCTTGGGCTCTAATTGGTCAGCCACCTCATCTTGCATATGCTCCAAAATGATCTGCTCACTATTCAAGTTTTCGCTGCGTAGCCTTCTTAAATCTTCAGCAGTGTCGCGAATAATAGGGTTAATCTTCTGAAACTGATCGGGGGTTAATTTAAACTGATTTAACTTAATCCAGCGCTGCAGCAGTTGTACGCTAAATTTTTCAGGTGGACTGTCTACCCCTTGCACAGGAACTGGACGAGTATACCGGAGTGTAGAAACAGATCCAATCGCAACTCCTGCTGCAAAAACAACACAGAATGCGATACCTAGTTTCACACGGTGAGCCATAAAATAAGGCCTATTAATCTAAGCTAAGATCAACAAGCTCCGTGGTTGGTTCATCGTGGCTGACAAGACGAACTAAGCTCGAGGTGTTAACAACTAAGACAACCGCAGCAATTGAACAGGCAAAGAACATCGCCTTAAATGAGACATTCTCATAGCTCGCATGAAGCGAATTCGGTACTGCTCGTGCAAGCGTAACAACCCGGCTTGCAAAGCCATAAGGAGCGGCCTCTGTCCGAGTATCGCGTGCTGCACGTGCTGCACTGAATAATCTATTTAATGCTGTGTGTGTATCGTTCATGTACCTTCTTTCTTTTTAAGTTCTGAGAATAATTTCTGCAACTTTCTTCGTGCACGAAAGGCTCTAACTTTTACAAGTGAGCCGTTCCAACCGGTTAACTGACTAACCTCAGCGATTGAGTTTTGGTCGAGGTCAAGCAACTGAATCACCATACGGTCATCAGGATTAAGTTGATCTAAAAGTTTAAATAAGAGTTCACGTGAAGCTAGAGCATCATCTGGGCCAATTGCATTCGAGCTCACAGCGGTTGCTTCAAGTAAATCAGCCTCCTGTTCAGATAAATCAGCTAAGCGATACTCAGGCCTGCGCTTTTGTGCCCTCAAATGATCAATACACGTCGTGATAGCTATACGAGATACCCAATGCGAAAAGGGCACTGCACCTTGATACTGATCCATACGGGTGAACATCTTTAAGAACACCTCCTGTGCAATGTCTTGTTCGAGGACACGCCGAGGCAAGTGGCCTCGAATGATTCGGATGACCAACGGGTAAAGATGCTCCACGAGCTCGCGCGCAGCGATTTGGTCGCGCGTACGGACTCGTTGAAGGCACCCAGCCAGATCAAACGACTGGTCTTCGGACATACAGGGAGAGATGCAGACTCATGCACATCAAGCAAGACGAGGATTTAGGCATTATAGTTACACGCCTTGACTTACGGCAGAATCCTTAAGATATAGATCATACTCAGTATGGCACAACTCATTCAGGTTCTTCGACTTACCACTGCGCGCAGTCTCTAAATTGCTGCCTAGCAGCTGGTTGCGCGTAAGTCTGATACCCTGAGAAAGATTTAAGGCCCTGACCTTAAGTAAGCCCATAGAAGTCTCACTAACTTCCTTTTTATAGCCTGCTATTAACCCTTCCCTCCATCCAGTCGTACCTCTAGATTTATTTTAGCGTCTCAAACGCCCATGCAAACGCCTCCGGTCACCAAATACCTTCCCTTTCCATCCGTTGTACTGCCTAACCGTCAGTGGCCTAACCGCACACTTAAAGAAGCCCCATTATGGTGCAGCGTAGATTTACGTGACGGTAACCAAGCCCTCGCTCAGCCAATGAGTGTTGAGGAAAAATTAGAGTACTTTGATTTACTGGTTCAAATTGGTTTCAAGGAAATTGAAGTCGGCTTTCCTTCAGCTTCTCAAATTGAATTTGAATTTTGCAGACGACTGATAGAAGAGAAACGAATTCCTGATGGGGTATCTATTCAAGTACTTTGCCAGTGTCGTGAAGATTTAATTACACGAAGCCTTGAAGCCGTTGATAACGCCAAGTCTGTTGTATTTCATTTGTATAATTCTACGTCTCCTAAACAACGAGAATACGTATTCAAGGCAACTGAAGCAGACATCATCTCAATTGCTGTACATGGGGTAAGATTTTTGAAAGAGAAAATGCAGCCGCTTGTTAAAAGTGGTACGCAAATAAAACTCGAATACTCACCTGAAAGTTTTACGAGTACAGAGTTACCTTTCGCCCTTAAAATTTGTGAAGCAGTAACAGATGCCTGGGAGCCAACAGAGAATAATAAAATTATTCTTAATCTTCCTGCTACCGTTGAATACGCTACACCTAACGTGCATGCAGATCAGATCGAATGGATGTGTACGCATCTGACACGCCGCAATCTATCGATTATTTCACTACATACACACAACGATCGTGGCACTGGTGTGGCAGCTACAGAACTCGCACTTTTAGCAGGAGCAGACCGTGTCGAAGGCACTTTGTTTGGAAACGGTGAGCGTACAGGCAATCTTGATATCGTTACGGTTGCTCTTAATTTATATACGCACGGCATACATCCGAAGTTAGATTTTTCTGATATTAATCATATCAGAGATGTGTATGAAAGGTGTACACGACTAGAGGTTCCACCACGCCAGCCTTACGCAGGAGAATTAGTTTTTACCGCGTTCAGTGGCTCACACCAAGATGCGATTAAAAAATCATGGAGCCAACAAAAACCAGGTTCTGCGTGGGATGTACTATATATTCCAATTGATCCTGCAGATATTGGTCGCAGCTATAAAGCAATAATCCGTATTAATTCTCAGTCAGGAAAAGGTGGAGTTGCTTATGTTTTAGAAAATGATTTTGGCTTCACTCTTCCTAAATTAATGCACAAGGAGATTGGCCGACTCATAAATGATTTGGCAGATTCCCGCGGAACTGAATTAACGCCTGAGCTACTCTTCACTACTTTCGAGGAAGAATATTTAAAACGTACATCGCCTATTTCCCTTCAACACTTCAAAGCAAGTGGTTCGGATAGCTCTGTAAATGCAGAGGCTAAGATTACAATCAGTGGCGTAAGTCATGAACTCAAAGGTACAGGAAATGGTCCTATTGATGCGTTTGTTAACGCACTGAGTACAACTACCCTTCCTAAATTTGATGTTGTAAGCTACTCTGAGCACTCACTTGGAACAGGTGCTGAAGCAAGAGCTGTGAGCTACATTCAAATTCGCACAGGCACTCGTACCCTATTCGGTGCAGGTATAGATACAAATATCGAGCTAGCTTCAATTAAGGCTATCATCAGCGCCTTAAACCGCCTTCTTGCTTCTCGCTAAGCGGGACTCAAGAGCATCGGACTTTTCTACTCAATGAAGTACACGCCTGAAAAACCTCCCTTAACTGGAGAAACCCTAGATACGCTAACTGCTCGTCTAGCAGAACACGGTGAGCCTACGTTTAGGGCTAAACAAATTCTTGATTGGGTGTACAAAAAAAGAGCTCGCTCGTGGGATGCAATGACCAATCTTCCCAAGAATTTGCGTGTATGGCTTGATCAAACATTCACATTCATGCCGTCCGAACTTGTGCTCAATAAGGAGTCTACGGATGTAACAGATAAACTACTACTTCGTATGGGAGACGGTTCTTTAATTGAAACCGTTGTTATTCGCGTTCCTCAAGAAGGCGTAGGTATAGAAGGCTCTAGAAAAACAATTTGTATATCTACACAAGTAGGTTGCGCGATGGCGTGCGTATTTTGTGCAAGTGGTCTTGAAGGACTTAAGCGTGATCTCTCCGCGGGAGAAATCGTCTCTCAATTACTTCAAGTCTGTTACCGTGAAGATGAGCGTACACCTCGTGCACGAGAAGAACTTGCATCGTTTGATAACATAGTGGTTATGGGCATGGGTGAGCCGCTTGCAAATTACGATGCTCTTATTTTAGCGCTGAGTATTGTAAATGCACCATGGGGTCTAGGATTTGGCGCCAGAAGAATTACCATATCAACGAGTGGCCTAGTTCCTAAAATTCTTAAACTCGCTGAAGAAAATTTAAGCTTTAGATTAGCAATCTCACTTCATGGAGCCACCGATGAGGTGAGGTCACAAATAATGCCTGTTAATAAGGCATTCCCTTTAGGTAAATTAATACCCGCTGTGCGCATCTTCAATGAACGGCACGGGCGTATGATAACCCTCGAATTCATCTTAATTGAAGATATTAACGATAGTATTGACCAAGCAATCGAGCTACGAGGTATAGCGCTAGATTTACACGCTCACGTTAACCTTATTCCTTATAATACCGTTGATGGACTACCTTGGAAGCGTCCGTCTGTAGAACGCCAAGAAGCCTTTGCTGATGTATTACGTGATGCAGATGTATCCGTTACTTTACGTAGAGAAAAAGGTCATGACATTGATGCAGCTTGCGGACAACTACGTTTAAAGACCGAAAAATCAATAGCTTAAGAAAGTATCTAGAGATAGTGCCTTTTTTAATATAAGGACTCTGTGCAGCTCGCATCTGCTTTGTCTTTACATACATATCAATACTTACATATATGTTGATAGATGTCATTCGACACCCCCATTTCAACTCTTTTCACTCGAGGCACACCGCTTCGTTCTCTTGAGTTTTTCCCACCCAAAGATGATGCGGGGGTAGAGACTTTAAAACATACAGCTCAGGCTCTGGTGAGTTTAAAACCAGACTTTGTATCAGTCACCTACGGCGCAGGTGGAAGTACCCGCGAGCGTACTGCTCAAGTCAGTGCTCTTTTACGTAAAGAATTTCTGTTTACAGTAATGCCTCACCTTACCTGTGTAGGACATTCAAAAGAAGAACTCACAAGTATTGCAGATAAAATTTATTCAGGCGGCTTTCGAAATATTATGGCACTGCGTGGAGATCCTCCAAAAGGCTCTACTGAATTTGTGCAAAGTACTTACGGTCTTCGCTACGGCAGTGAGTTAGTGAGCCTACTTAAATCAAGACATCCAGAATTTTGTTTAGGTGTAGGTGGCTACCCTGAAAAACATCCTGAAGCTGCTTCCTCTGAATTAGATATTATCAACCTAAAAAAGAAAGTAGATGCAGGTGCTGATTTTATAACTACACAACTTTTCTACGATAATAACGTGTACTTTAGTTTCGTAGAGCGCTGCAGAAAAGCAGGAATAACAATACCTATTGTACCCGGAATTTTACCTGTATTATCTCTAAAACAAGTAACACGTTTTACTGCTCTATGCGGCGCTAGTTTACCCGCTAAACTCGTTGATGATCTCACCCATGCGGGTGACGATATGGAAGCACAAGAAAAGATAGGAACAGCCTGGGCTCTTTATCAAATTAAAGACCTTCTTAAACAAGGCGCTCCTGGTTACCATTTATATATTATGAACCGGGCTAAGACGGCACTCGCTTTGACTGCAGGTCTAGCGAGTTAATGCTTATCCTCCTGCGAAAACAGGACGGAAACCAGCTTCAGTAAGAATACGTGAGATCACCTCGCGCTGATCACCCTGGATTTCGATTTGTCCGTCTTTGACTGTACCTCCGCAACCACACGCTCCCCGTATTTTTTTGCACAGCTGTTCTTTTTCGGGAAGTCCAATTCCAGTAAAGCCTTTTATAACAGTTACAGTCTTACCTCCCCTACCACCGGTTTCTCGTATTATATCAACTCTTCCACGATTTTTTTGAAGCAGCTCTTGTTTTATCTCTTTTTTAAGGGATGCAGCAGGAATAGAGCCTTTAGGTAAATTAAGACCAGATAGGGCATCAAAAGGAGACTGTCCTAAAGACTGACCACCCTCGGTAGATATCTTCTTTGAGTCACTCATGGTGTTTTAGCCATAATTATGCCGGTTTATGCTTAGGAGCACACGTACCTTTTACAGGGGTTTCACCCCCTAAATAAGCAAGCGCTTTTGCATAGCTTCTATTTTGCATAAAGTGTTTAAGCTGAGGATCTAAAGTATCTTTGTGTTCAATTAAAAGCGCATCTAATTTCTCCATCGAACTGATAACAACTGCACCATCAGATTTACTGATGCCAGTTAAGAGTGAAATAAGAGATTCTTTAATATGTACCTCAGACGTATGCATAGAGTTTATCTAATACCTTGGTTACCCAGCTTAAGAAGGAATGCAAACTAAGTCCGCTAATCTAGCCAGACTTGTCTTAAGGCCTCATAAAGTTAGATTTATAGAAACTATCGTAGGATAGTTTTTGTCGTAAGACTAATCATTCTTATCACCCACTCCTTTTAACACTTTTCATAAATGAACTCTCTTTCTATTCCAACAGGCGCTAATGCTGAAATCATCGATGTGATGTACCGCACTTGGCTCGATAATCCAGATGCCGTTGATCCAACATGGCGTGCATTTTTTCAAGGTTTCTCTTTAGGCAGCAACGGAGGCCGTCCATCCGATGCTGCCGCACGTGATGAATCATCAGGCATCATTGTCGATAGCCTTAAACAATCCCACGTTCATTACTTAATCGCTGCGTACCGTTCGCTTGGTCACTACCAGTCGCATATAGACCCACTTAGCGAAAAGCCTGCACCTTATTCAAAACTTCAGCTTAGTGAATT
Organism: uncultured Opitutia bacterium; assembly: GCA_903834135.1. GTDB lineage: Bacteria > Verrucomicrobiota > Verrucomicrobiia > Opitutales > Opitutaceae > Palsa-1447. Next base: position 275,806 of record CAILHZ010000016.1, read on the forward strand.
TTCTCTAAGTGATGCAGACCTAAATACTTCATTTGATATTGGCACCTATCTAGGTGGTGGCCAGATGAAGCTAAAAGATGTTATCGCGGCACTTGAAGAGACCTACTGCGGATACGTAGGCGTTGAATATACGCACATACAAGACCAGGAATGCAGAAAGTGGCTTCAGGACAGAATTGAATCGACTCGGCTTAAACCAACATTCTCGGATGCCCAAAAATTACGCATCTTAAGGCATGTCCATAAAGCAGAACTTTTTGAAAAGTTTTTACATACAAAATATGTGGGTCAAAAACGATTCTCACTAGAAGGCGGTGAAACAGTCATTGCTGCAATTGACGCTATTATCGATCACTGTCCTGAAACTGGAATTGAAGAAATCGTAATGGGTATGGCCCACCGCGGACGCCTCAATGTTTTGTGCAGTATTATGCGCAAATCCTTCGATGCTTTGTTTGAGCAATTTTCCGAAAATTATCTTCCTGACTCAGTGGCAGGTGATGGAGACGTAAAGTATCACTTAGGCTACGAATCGGTTATTACTACACCAAGTGGTGGTAAAGTAGAAGTACGTCTAGCTGCTAATCCCTCTCACTTAGAAATTGTTAACCCTATCGTAGAAGGTAAAGCACGTGCACGCCAACGAATCCGTGGTGACTTAGAAGAACGCCGCCGTGTACTTCCTTTACTCATTCACGGTGATGCAGCTCTTGCAGGTCAAGGCATAGGTGCAGAAACACTTAATTTCTCCCAACTTCCTGGCTACCGTACAGGTGGAACAGTTCATATTGTAATTAATAATCAAATTGGTTTCACAACCGATCCTAAGGACTCACGTTCGAGTCGCTACTGCACAGACGTAGCGAAGATGATTGAAGCTCCGATTTTCCACGTCAACGGAGACGATCCAGAAGCTGTCTGCATGATTGCTCAACTCGCTGTTGATTTCCGCGTTCGCTTTAAACGCGACGTATTCGTTGATATGCTCTGCTTCCGTAGACACGGTCATAACGAAACAGATGAGCCTTCGTTTACCCAACCGCTTCTTTATAAGAAGATCAATGCTCACCCACTGATCTCTACACTCTACACAAGTAAGCTCGTAAGTGAATCAAGTCTTACCTCTGCGCAGGCCGATGCAGTTAAAGCGGAGTATTCTGCATCGCTAGAAGAAAATCTAGCAAAAGCAAAAGCTCGTGAAGCAAGTAAAGCTGCAAAGCGTGCGAAACCAGGCGATGCCTATAAAGGCTCAACTGCAGTATTTCAACCTACCTACAATCATAAGCCTATTCCGACGGGAATCTCTCAGGAGATGCTCACTCGCATTGCAACAGGCTTAGCTGTAGTCCCAGAAAACTTTAAAATTAATCCTAAGGTTAAACGCATCATCGATGCTCGTCTTGAAGCAAGTAAAACGGGCGGCTCAGCTGACTGGGGATTTGGTGAAGCACTTGCTTTTGGCTCACTACTTATCGAAGGCATTCCAGTACGCTTAAGCGGTCAAGATTGCGAACGTGGCACATTCAGTCATCGCCATGCCGTACTCTCCGATTCAGAAACTGGTGAAAAATACACCCCGCTGAAAAAGCTAGATCCAAATCAAGCTAAGTTCTGCGTTTATAATTCCCTGCTCTCCGAGGCAGCTGTACTTGGTTTCGACTATGGCTACTCTTTGGATTATCCTGAAATGTTGCTACTTTGGGAAGCTCAGTTCGGTGACTTCGCAAATGGCGCACAGGTAGTAATCGACCAATTCATCGTTAGTGGTGAATCAAAATGGCAACGTACAAGTGGTATAGTATTACTTCTTCCGCACGGTTACGAAGGTCAAGGCCCTGAGCATTCCTCAGCACGTCTCGAGCGTTTCCTACAGTCATGTGCTGAGGATAATATCCAGGTAGCCAATCTGACTACTCCAGCTCAGTACTTCCACATCTTACGTCGTCAGGTAAAACGTGATTTCAAGAAGCCACTGATAATAATGTCGCCTAAGTCGCTTCTGCGTCATCCTGCAGCTCAATCTAAGTTGGAAGAATTTGTGAGCGGCTCTTTCCACGAAATCTTAGATGATCCACTTTATTCGTCACAGCCAGCAGGCATCAAACGAGTCATTCTATGTTCAGGTAAAGTTTACTATGACCTAGTAGACTACCGCACTAAGCACAACGTCACAGATACTGCTATTGTTCGTATCGAACAATTATACCCTCTTCAAAGTGAGCACTTAGCAGAAATTGCTAAACGTTATAAAGGTGCACGTATTATTTGGGCTCAGGAAGAATCTCAGAACATGGGTGCATGGACGTGGATTAATCCACAACTGCAAAGCCTCTTTGGAACTACGCCTGTTTATGCAGGCCGTGACGCATCCTCTTCACCTGCCGTGGGTGTTCTCGCACTGCACAAGATCGAACTCGAAAACTTACTTAAAGACGCATTTAGCTTATAATCCTATAACCTTTTATTTTTATGCCACTCATCGAAGTCAAAATACCGCCTATGGGCGAATCCATCACCTCCGGAGTTCTTGCCAAGTGGCACGTTAAAGAAGGTGACATTGTAAAAAAAGACCAACCTCTATTTGAACTTGAGACAGATAAAATTACATCCGAAGGCACTGCTGAAGCCGCAGGCCAAGTTTCTCTTAAAGTAACTGCTGGCACAGAGGTCAAAATTGGCCAAGTCGTTGCATCAATTAATGCTGATGTATCCACAGCTGCAGCACCAGCAGCACCAGCAGCTACAGCTGCTGGTGCTACTGCAGCAAAAGTTTCTGCATCTGATACGTCATCTCCTGCAGTAAGACGTATTGCAGCAGAAACAGGTATTGATCCAGCCTCTGTTTCAGGTTCTGGCAAAGCAGGGCGTGTAACCAAGGGCGACATGCTCAGTGCAAATGAAGTAAAGCCTGCTGCCATAACTGCACCAGCAGCCGTTGTTAAAGCACCAGTAGCTACACCAGTAGCTGCTGGCACCCGCCAGACACGTAAAAAGATGAGCCCTCTACGTCAAAAGATTGCGCAGCGTTTAGTTTCTGCTCAACACGAGGCAGCAATGCTCACCACATTCAATGAAGTGGATATGTCTGCTGTGATGGCACTACGTACCAAATACCAAGATGATTTCGTAAAGAAAAACGGATTCAAACTTGGTTTCATGTCATTCTTCACTAAAGCCGTTGTTCATGCACTTAGAGAAGTTCCTGGAGTAAATGCACAAATCGATGGTGATTCTATTATTGAAAATCACTATTACGATATCGGTATCGCTGTCTCTACAGAAAAGGGTCTTATGGTTCCAGTGATACGCAACTGCGATACTCAAAGTATGGCTGGAATCGAAGCTGGAATTGGTGACGCTGCAAAGCGCGCTCGTGAAGGCAAAATCACCTTGGCTGATTTCGAAGGCGGAGTCTTCACAATCACTAACGGAGGCACCTTTGGATCGATGCTATCAACGCCGATCATTAACCCTCCTCAAAGTGCAATTCTTGGCTTACACGCAATCAACGAACGCCCTGTTGCTGTAAATGGCCAAGTGGTCATTCGTCCTATGATGTATTTGGCTCTCAGTTATGATCATCGCATTGTGGATGGTCGTGAAGCAGTTACTTTCCTCGTGAAAGTAAAGCAAGCCATTGAAGATCCTGCACGTTTACTCTTAAGCCTCTAATCTAATGGATACCTTCGACTTGATCATTATCGGAGCTGGCCCTGGCGGCTATGTCTGTGCATTTCGAGCAGCACAACTAGGACTCAAAGTAGCCCTCATTGAAAAACGTGCTACACTTGGAGGTGCCTGCCTTAATGTAGGTTGTATTCCAAGTAAGGCACTGCTGCATTCAACCGAACAATTTGTTTTCGCTAAACACCATGCTGCAGAACACGGCATTCGTTTAGGAGAAGTAACTGCAGATATTGCAGCACTCATGAAACGTAAAGACTCCGTAGTCACAAAACTCGTTGGCGGTGTAGCTCAACTGGCTAAAGCGCGTAAAATTACGGTCCTTACAGGTACAGCATCATTTGTATCTGCAAATGTTCTATCGTTGATTTCTACAGCGGGAATAACTCAACTCACCGCAAAAAATATAGTAATTGCTACAGGGTCTTCACCTGTCGAATTACCATTCATGAAATTTGACGGAAAGACCGTAGTATCAAGTGACGATGCTATTAGCTTTGAAACAGTACCTCAAAAACTCGTTGTCGTTGGCGGTGGTGCAATTGGTCTTGAGTTGGGTTCGGTATGGAGTCGTTTAGGTAGTCAAGTTACCGTTGTTGAATTCCTCCCTAAGATAGCCGCGACCTATGATGACGATATCGTTCGCACCTTTACACGCATTCTAGAAAAACAGGGACTTAAAATTGAAACGGGTGCAAAAGTAACAGGACTAAAAAAATCTGGTGCAAGCCAGATTCTAACTGCAGAACGTGACGGTAAAGTACTCGAATTTCCTGCAGACAAAATCTTAGTCGCTGTGGGAAGACGTGCTTATACAGATGGGCTAGCGCTCGAAAATGCAGGTGTTGAACGTGATGAAAAAGGAAGAATCAAAGTTGATTCCCATTTAAAAACAAAAGCTCAAGGTGTGTGGGCAATTGGCGATGTTGTCGCTGGTCCTATGCTTGCACATAAAGCTGAGGAAGATGGCGTTGCAGTCGCTGAATGGATTGCTGGTAAAGCAGGTCACGTAAACTGGGACTTAGTTCCAGGTGTTGTTTACACAGAACCTGAAGTTGCATCCGTTGGTATCGGTGAGGATACCGCTAAAGCACAATCTATCGCAGTTAAAATCGGTAAATTTAACTTTGCCGCAAATGGAAGGGCTATTGCAATAGACGCAGTTGATGGTTTCGTAAAAATTATTGCTGATGCCAAAACAGATAAAATCTTAGGCGCTCAAATCGTGGGTCGCGGAGCTGGTGAACTCATATCCGAAATAGTAACGCATATGGAATATGGTGGTAGTGCAGAAGACATTGCACGTACGATCCATGCTCACCCAACAATGACAGAAGCAATCAAGGAAGCAGCTCTTGCAGTTTCAAAGAGCGCACTTCACGCGATTTAAAGAAGTTTTAAACTCTCTTATAATAGCCTAAGTAACTACACGTTAGTTATTTAGGCTATTATTATGCCTATTAAAAATTGAGGCATTAGGTTCGAGGTGGCAAGGGATCTGCTAAGTAGGCCTAGACGAAGCGATATAAAGTCGCTTCCTACAACTAAAACGTGCCTATCATCAATCCTTCCTACGCAACCGATAATTTCTTTGACGAAATGATGGCGAGTAAAGGCCAGGTACGTCCCCATTATAATAGACTACATCAGCGCCTTGGTACACTTACTGAAGACGATTTTAATAAAAGACGTGCTGCAGTAGACTTAGCTTTTCTAAGACGTGGGGTAACTTTCACAGTTTATAATGACTCTGAAGGTACAGAGCGTATATTTCCATTCGATTTAATTCCGCGTATTATCCCATCTGCTGAGTGGGCACGTATTGAGGCAGGACTAATTCAGCGTATCACTGCATTAAATCTTTTCCTTCATGATATTTATCACGAACAAAAGATCCTAAAAGATAAAGTTTTGCCTGCAGTACAAATCCTAACAGCAAAACATTTTAGGCGTGAGTTTATGAATTTTTCAGTGCCTAAGAATATTTATATCCATATATGCGGCACTGATCTTATACGTGATCATAATGGCCAATACTTAGTCTTAGAGGATAATTTAAGATGCCCATCAGGTGTATCATACATGCTTGAAAATAGAGCGGCAATGCGAAGAGCTTTCCCAAATGTTTTTCAGAGTTATGGAGTACAACCAGTAGAAGGTTATTCAGATCAACTCTTAAAAGATCTCAGATACATAGCTCCTAAAGGAGGTTCAAAGCCCAACGTCGTACTGCTAACTCCTGGCGTTTACAACAGTGCCTACTTTGAACACACATTCCTCGCACGTCAGATGGGAATTCCAATTGTAGAAGGCAGAGACTTGATTGTAAAAAGTTCAAAAGTCTACATGCGCACTACTGCGGGCTTAGTCCAAGTGGATGTTATTTATAGACGTATTGATGATGACTTTTTGGATCCTTATGTCTTTAGATCTGACTCAGTACTTGGAGTCCCAGGATTAGTTTCAGCATGTAGGGCAGGAAATGTTTCCCTAGCCAATGCTATCGGGACAGGAGTTGCGGATGATAAGGTCATCTACGCTTTTGTACCTAAGATGATTAAATATTACTTAGATCAGGATCCAATCTTAGCAAATGTTAATACCTATTTAGCATCAGATCCTACGGAGAGAAAATTTATTTTAGAGAATATGGAAAAGCTCGTCGTAAAATCTGCAAATGAAGCAGGTGGTTACGGTATGCTCATTGGACCTGCATCAACAAAAGCTGAAGTTGCAGACTTCAGAAATAAGGTCGCGGAAAACCCACGTAATTTTATAGCTCAGGATCCTATCATGCTGTCTCGCTCACCTACGTGGTGTGATGGAAAACTCGAAGGTAGACACATCGATTTACGTCCCTACATTCTGTACGGAGAAAAAGTAACTGTGACTCCAGGTGGTTTAACACGTGTAGCATTAAGAAAAGGATCCTTAGTAGTAAATTCCTCCCAAGGAGGCGGCTCTAAAGACACTTGGGTTCTTAAAGGAGAGAGTTAAACATGATGGCACAAAACGAAAAACAACCCATCTCTCGTCCTCAAGCCACAGTGATGCTTTCGCGTGTAGCTCATTCGCTTTACTGGATGAGTCGCTACATCGAGAGGGCTGAAAATACAGCAAGACTGCTCGAAGTTAACCAACAATTTCTTTTAGATTTCCAGGGGTTTGATGATACTGGACTTAAAGAGCACTGGGGCTCGATTCTAGCGAGCGCAGAAGACGATGTGCTTTTCAAAACGATCTATGATGTTGCAGACAGTCACAACGTGACTGACTTCATGTCGCTAGATCCAAGAAACCCAAATTCAATTCTATCATGTATTTTTGCAGCTCGTGAAAATGCACGCATGATTAGAGATCAGATTTCGATTGAAATGTGGGAGACAATTAATGAGCTATACTTATTTCTAAAAGGACGGGAAAGGTCAGAAATATGGGCAAGAGGACCATACGAATTCTTTGAAGATATCAAACGACACTCCCATCTCTTCCAAGGCTTAACGGAATCTACTTTCTCAAGAACCGAAGGCTGGGAATTTATTCAATTTGGCAAATTTATAGAACGAGCTGATAAAACAACCCGCATACTTGACGTAAAGTATCATATTTTACTACCTGATGCATCTGACGTAGGTGGAGCCGTAGATACTGCCCAGTGGCAAGCTGTACTAAGGTCCGCAAGCGCACTGGAAGCATATCACCGCTTTTATGTACACGAAATTTTACCATGGAAAGCTGCTGAATTTATTATATTTTCAGAAACATTCCCACGTTCCTTATACTACTGTGTGACACGAGTAGATGAATTTCTATGCCGTATACTTGCAGAAACAGGCCCTCGCAGAAGAACTGCAGCCGCACGAGCGAGTAAACGCCTACTCTCCGACCTGCAATCGCTAGCAATTGACGATGTACTCAACAAAGGTCTTCATGAATTTCTTGTCGAAATCCAAAAATCTCTTGATCATATTGGCGATGAAGTAGTTGAAACGACTATGTTTTATAAAGCCGAAATATCTTCCGAAGAGCAACAGCAACAACAACAGCAGCAATAAAGGCCCTACGTTCTTTTTACTCTATGTTTCTATTTTTAAACAGCGCTCATGCTTCTAAGCCTTTCCCATAAAACGACGTTCGTTTATAAAGGAGAAGCAAGGGATAGCGTAAATGACATCAGACTATGTCCAATGTCAGATGCGCTCCAGAACTGCCGTAGCTTTAAATTGACGATCAACCCTGAGACATCGGCACTCGATTATGTCGATTTTAACGGAAACATAGTTCATTCCTTCAATATTACTGAAGGTCACGCACGGCTAGTAATTGATGCAGAGTCTGAGGTAGAAACCGTTGCTAATAACGAGCGAAAACCTATAGCCGTCATTGCATTCAAAGAACTTCTAGATTTTCCCGATAAAGCTATTCTTTCTGAATTTCTAAAAGACTCAGCTTACGTGCCTCTTACAGAAATATTAGTTAAAGAATCAAAAAAATTAGTAAAAAAAACACGTGGTGATATTTGGTCCGAAGCAAAAAAAATTGGGGCTCATATCTTTAAAACATTTAAATACAGTCCAGGAACAACAGGCGTTAGAACGCTTGCTACCGATGCTCTAAAAATACGCGCTGGGGTGTGCCAAGATTTTGCTCACGTGATGATTGGAATATGTCGATTACACAGTATTCCAGCACGCTATGTAAGTGGCTATTTTTTAAATACATCACGCAGGCACGGAGAAATTGAAGCCTCACACGCATGGGTAGAAGTTTATATTCCTTCTTACGGTTGGGCAGGTTTTGATCCGACCCATGATCGTGAAATAGATGAGCGCTATATCAAAGTTGCGGTAGGTAAAGACTACTCGGACATTATCCCAGTAAGTGGCACCTACCGTGGTGGTATAACGCAAAAGCTTAAAGTAGATGTAAAAGTTCGAGAACTTACCCGAACACTCATCCACGCTTAGCGGTACATTTCTTCAGAGATTCCAACTACTTTATTATTAACGAAATCGACACGGAATCGGTCAAATTCACGCATCAAAGTAACAGGAATAGGTGCAAAGCCTGCATTCATTCCCATACGAGACCTGCGACCCATTCCACCAAAATAGCCACTGCTGTAAATATAGGCTCCATCGTAGTAAGCTGCTTCAACGTAATGCCAGGTTTGTGTTTGGCCCTTTGAATCCGTGCGAACAGTAATACGATCAGGTTCACCTAATGCTAGTTTAACTGCATTCATATCAAAGCCAACACCAACCTGACCCATTTTAACCAACGCTTGTTGTTGAGGAGTGAGTTGAGCAAAAACTTCAGGACTGCGAGCAATACGAGATTCTGGCGTTGAGCAACCAGCGAATGCAAACGCACCTAAAAGAAGTACGGATAGTAGATATGTAGTCTTCATAACAAATTCGGGTTATTTATCTTTTTATAAATTTGCAGATCTTGTCTTGCTAGTAAGACGTATTTTAGGGGAATTTGTTTCTTATGCCAGCACTGCTTCTATGGGACATTGACGGAACCATTCTTTCTTCGAGTGGCTCAGGACTTAAAGCAATCCGCCTAGGATTACTTAACCACTTTAATATCAATGATTTAATAGATGATATAGACTTTTCTGGGCGCACAGATCGCTGGATTATGCGTCAGATCTTCGCCAAACATAATATACCCGCCACAGAGGAAAACTTTAGTGGTTTCATCGAAGCGTACCTCAAAGCACTACCTGAGCAGATTGCTGTCTCGAAAATTACTGTTTTCCCAGGTGTGAAAAAATTACTCCATGAGGGCACTCAAAAAGAAGGTATTCACCAAGGATTGCTTACCGGAAATTTGCACCGCGGAGCCAAAATCAAACTAGGTCAGCAAGATCTATGGAAATATTTCCCAATGGGTGCGTTTTGCGATGATAGCGAATTTCGCAATGATCTCGTGCCTTACGGGATGATGCGCGCAATGGAACACTTCAAAATAGCATTTAAACCAAGCGAGGTCTGGATCATAGGCGATACACCCCATGACATTGCCTGCGCTAAAGTAATTGGAGCACATGTCATAGCGGTTGCAACTGGTCACCATGATGTAGAAGAACTCTCGGGCCACAACCCTACTGCTACGCTCCCTGATCTTTCTAATACAGATGCTTTTTGGGATTTGATCACGAAGCACACTGGGAACCCTTGACCTCTGGACCTAGAAGTTGAAATCTAATCATTCCTCCATGACAAAATTTAAAATCGCAATCGGCTCAGACCACGCCGGATTTAAATATAAAGAATCCATTAAAGCTTGGCTCTTAAATGAAGGCCATACAGTAAGAGATTTCGGAACTAACTCCGATAAATCATGCGACTATCCTGATTTTATACGGCCGGTTGCTGAGTCTGTAGCTCGGGGTGAATTTGAGCGTGGGATTGTTTTAGGCGGCTCAGGCAACGGTGAAGCGATTGTAGCAAACCGAATCAAAGGCGTTCGCTGTGGCTTATGCTGGAGTGAACAAACAGCAATTTGGAATCGTTCCCATAACGACGGTAATTGTCTTTCCTTAGGAGAGCGCACCGTATCTGAAGAACTCGCGCTAAAAATTGTGGCAACTTGGCTATCCACAGCTTTTGAAGGCGGTCGCCATTTAGAACGCATTCGTAAAATAGACGCTTAATAAATACTTTCATGATCTACCGAAATCTTGGCCCCACAGGACTTAAAGTTAGCGCCCTCTCCTATGGAGCTTGGGTTACTTTCGGAAACCAGATTGGAGATCCTGTAGCTGAAAAACTACTCCACACTGCCTATGATGCAGGTGTAAATTTTTTCGATAACGCAGAAGGTTACGCTAAGGGACAAGCGGAGATTGTTATGGGAGATATCCTCAAGCGCTCGGGCTGGAAACGAAGCAGCTATATTATTTCAAGCAAAGTATTTTTTGGCTCTGAAGCAGGACTACCCAATCAAATCGGTCTTTCTCGTAAGCATGTTGTAGAAGCATGTAACGCTGCATTAAAGCGGTTCCAGACAGATCATATCGATTTATACTTCTGCCATCGCCCAGATCCTGAAACACCTATTGGCGAAACTGCACGTGCCATGCACGACCTAATAATTCAAGGCAAAGTTTTATACTGGGGCACGAGCGAATGGAGTGGAGAACAATTACGTATAGCGATTGATTTCTGTACCAAACACAATCTGCACTGCCCAGTTGTAGAACAACCCCAGTATAACATTTTCCACCGGGAACGTTTTGAAAAAGACCTGGCTCCTATTTTTAAATCTCCAGGCCTTGGAACTACTATTTGGTCGCCCTTAGCGAGCGGTTTACTCACAGGAAAATATAATAACGGGATTCCAAAAGACTCTCGCTTAAATGTTGCAGGGCTTGAATGGCTAAAAGATCGCCTCACAGGTGAAGGCTCTGCTCCACGTTTAGCTGCCGTTGCTCAGCTAGCTGCTGTGGCAAAAGAATTAGATGTATCACTGCCTAAACTCGGTATCGCTTGGTGCCTTAAAAATACAAACGTAAGTACTGTTATACTCGGAGCTTCGAAGGTAGAACAATTAAGTGAAAATCTAAAAGCCTTAGAAATCGTAGATCGATTGACCCCACAAGTCATGGCTAAGATAGAAACAATCACCAAAGCTGTGATTGACTAGGCAAGTTAGTTTAGACCTACCTAATAGTTTCTTACAAAGAGCCTAATTTGTTCCTATTTAGGCTCTTTTTTATGTTCATCTATCGCTTGCCCCCGAGCCAAAGGAACCTCATTCTTAGGTATTGCACATGTCGTTTCCTCAAACGCCCGACATCCTTGAGAAGCGCTCCTTAAGCGCGTCCCTTCTTGAACATGAATCCAGTACTGCACTTGAGCAGATCTATGCATGGATGTTTTGCTCAAGAACGCTCGATAATCGTATTTTAGAGCTCTTTCGCCAAGGACTGATCAAGGGGACGGTGACTGGAGGACAAGGCAACGAAAGTTTGATTGTCCCTCTTGCACTCCTTGCAGATAAATCCAAAGACGTCATTTCTTTTACGCACCGCGGGCTTGGTGGACACCTAGTATGGAGTGGTCACATATGTGATCATCTCAACCAGTATTTTGCTAACGCAGAGAGTCCAACTAAAGGACGAGAAGGTAACATACATCATGGAGATCCAAGTAATAGATCAATCCCCATGATTAGTCATTTAGGAGCAATGACTGGTACAGTTCTTGGCCTAACAGATTCTCAGCGCAGGCATGGGCATGACGCAGTCGGATTTACTTTCTTTGGCGATGGTAGCTCAAGTACAGGAGATATTCACGAGTCTCTTAATTTAGCTTCCTTATTATCCCTACCTATTATTTTTATCGTTGAAAATAATAAGTATGCTTATTCGACACCCATTAGTGAACAGTTTGTTAAAGGCACTGAACTATGGAAGAGAGCAGCAGGCTACGGCATGGAAGGCTTCAGCCTTGATGCAACGAATCCCCATGCAAGCGCAAAAGTACTCGCACAGGCCATCGGTAAAGTTAGATCAACGTCAAAGCCTATACTCATTGAAGCACATACGCTACGCTTACGTGGTCATGCTGCCTATGATACCTGCGACTACCTACTACCAGGTGAAGCCGAAGGTTTCACAAAACAAGATGGTCTCCCAAAACTTAGAGTAGAACTAGTCGGATTAATTGGAGAAACAAAAGTTCACGCTCTAGAGAATCAATTAAGTACATTCATAGAAGACTGCATTAAAGTTTCACTTTCTACTAAGCGGCCTTCTGCTGATGGAATGGAAAATGATTTATTCGCTGCAAGCGGTGATCCATTCCCTTGGAAAGCAGTTCTAGATAATGACTCGCCAACTTTAAAGTCAGAGAATCTTAATAGCGCACAAGCAATTAATAAGGCGCTTAAGAAAATTCTTACAGAACGTCCCGAATCCCTACTGCTTGGTCAAGACATCGGCACGTATGGGGGTGCGTTCAAAGTAACTGAAGGACTGCTTAATAAATTTGGCCGTCCTCGCGTTTTCAATACACCGTTAGCAGAAAGTTCATGCACAGGCTACGCAATTGGTTTAGCTTTGGGAGGACACCGGGCAATTGAAGAATTTCAATTCGCTGATTTCGTTACTGAAGCAATCACTCAAATTACACTCAATGCAGCGACGATGTACTTTAGATCAGGCGCTAAATGCCCGATCGTATTTCGTTTACCCGCTGGTGGGGGTCTTACATTTGGGTCCTTCCATTCTCAGGAGCTTGAATCTTTCTTACTAGCGATGCCTGGACTGAAAGCACTGTATCCTTCAACGCCCCAAGATGTTTTTAATGCAATGCTTGCAGCATATGAAGACAATAACCCAGTACTTATTTTCGAACACAAGGGGCTATACAGAAAAGGTAAAGGAGAAGTCAGCTGGGATCCAAATTACCGCTCTGTATGGACACCGCGTTTAGTACGCAGTGGAAATGACGCGACATTTATTACTTATGGCGAAATGGTGAATATCGCCAGCGAAGCCTGTACCTATTTCGAAGCTGAATACGAAAAGCACTTTGATCTTTTTGATTTACGCTGCCTATCGCCATTAAAGCTAGATGCCATTGAAGCATCCCTTAAGAAAACGGGGCGTTTAATTATTTTACACGAAGGTCGTATAACACACGGCTTTGGTGCTGAACTCACTGCGCGGTTAGTAGAACGTAATTTTACATCACTAAAAGCAGTACCTTTAAGAATTGGATCATTAGATCTTCCCGTTCCTTTTGCACCTGAACTAGAGGCTGCTTTTAGACCTAGCACTGAAAAAATTATTGAAAGGATTACCCCATGGCTAAGCTAACACCTCAGCACATTCCCATTTCTTTTTGGAGTACAGTTAAGCTCTTTGCGATGGATGTAGACGGTATACTAACAGACGGAACCATTCAGATTTCATCCGATGGCACAGAGACAAAATCATTTTCAATCTTAGATGGCATGGGACTTCGTCAAGTGATTATGTCTGGGATTGAAGTCGCATGGATTAGTGGCCGCGCATCTGGTGCTACGACCCTGCGTGCAAAAGAACTAGGTATTCCACACGTCATTCAAGGTCGCGTAGATAAAATTACGGCTCTTGAAGAACTTGCTAGCAAATTAAACATAGATGCAAAAGCCTGCGTCTATATGGGAGATGACGATATTGATGCTCCGGCTCTTAAGTGGGCAGGCCTTGGTATATCTGTTCCCACAGCAATGCCCTCTGCAAAAGAGGCTTCAAGTTGTATCACTGAGAAGGCAGCCGGTTACGGTGCTGTACGTGAAGTATGTGAACGGCTTACCGAAGCCAATAAGCCGAAGTTGTAATTTTAGCTCCCGTTCACCCAAGTGAAATTCCGTTTATTTATCCTCTGCGTTACAGTACTAGGTCTTGCAGCAGGAAGTGCGTCGCTACTAAGCCAAGTTAAAAGCGATTCAACCAATACCCTTCCTCCAGGCCTTCAATGGAAACTTCCTTTATTCACTAAAGAGGGGTTTCGTTCTATGAGTCTTAGAGGAGACAGAGTTATCCCTATTGGAAGCGACCGTATCGATGTCGATAACATCGAAATTATGGTTTTTTCGGGTGATAAAAAACAAACTGTAAGCACTATCTTATTAAGCCCTAAAGCCAGCTACTACGCAAAAGCAGCTGAGGTAAAAGGCAGTGGTGAAGTACGAGTAATTCGTGATAATGGCGAAATTTCTGGCGAAAATTGGCAATATAAGCGTGTTGGAGAAAAGATTTCCATCCGTCGCAATGCTCGAGTAGTTTTTAAAGAACAAGTTACTGATATGCTCCGATGAAAACCTTTCTAAGTCTAACTCCTCTAGTGTTCGGATTGTGTGTAATATCATACGCTGCTGCACCTCAAGCTCAGCCTACCGTCATTACAAGTGATCAACTTGAAGCTCGCAGTACAGACACAGAAACAGATTCTCATTTTACAGATAATGTTAATGTAAGCGGGACCAATCTCTCAATTAAGTGCGACCACTTAGAGGTCGTTACTTCTAAGCTCGCTAATAAAACTGATACACTCGGAAATCCACAGCACTTTAAGTACATGCTTGCAACAGGCCATGTCCGTATTGTTCAAGGTGACCGCGAGGCAACGTGTGAGCGTGCTGAAGTGATGCCTAATGATGATAAGATTACTTTAACTGGCCATCCTTCTGTTACTGATCATGGCAACGGCTCTATTTTAACAGGAGAACCTCTGATTCTGTATAAGACACAACGAATCGCTCGCGGTAAGAATGTCAGAATCACAATGCCTCCACTAAAAGATTTGGGTTACGATAAAAATCAAGCCCCTCCTTCTTTACCGCCTCCACCTGCTCCTATTAAGATTACAATTCCAGTAATCAGTCCGAATGCAGCACAGCCTGAAACAAAATGAGCACACAAAACTCATCGATTCAGACTGAAGGTCTAGTTAAGACGTACGGAACAAAGTCAGTTGTTAATGGAGTAAATTTAACGATTAAAGCAGGTGAAGTTGTTGGTCTACTCGGCCCAAATGGTGCAGGCAAAACAACCACGTTTTATATGATCGTGGGACTAGTACCTGCAACTTCAGGACGAGTTCTCTTTGATGGTAAAGATATCACTCAATTACGGATGCATGAGCGTGCCCGTACAGGCATTGGATATCTTCCTCAGGAACCTTCCGTATTTAGAAAATTAACTGTTGCTGAAAATATTCTAGCAATCACTGAAGCCGTGGGCATGTCTAAATCTCTGCGTGGCCCAGAAGTTGAATTACGCCTTAAAGAATTAAATTTAACATCAGTAGCTGATCAAAAAGCATACACCCTTTCAGGTGGCGAAAGACGCCGCTTAGAAATTGCACGCACTCTGGTGATGCGGCCAAAATTTTTACTGATGGATGAGCCGTTTGCAGCAATCGATCCAATCTCGGTTTCCGAGGTTCAGAAAATTATCCTGCAACTTAAGAGTCAAGGAATCGGTATTATAGTCACAGACCATAACGTGAGAGAAACACTACGTATTGTAGACCGTGCTTACCTCATTCATAAGGGAAAGGTGCTCACTGAAGGTTCAGGAGATTTTCTCATTCAAGATGCTCAAGCAAAGAAATTCTATTTAGGCGAGAATTTCGACCTTTGACACAAGTCCTAATAACTCAGATAATCTAATCCCGTTATGCAAAAAGAGATACACGGCATCACGGTCGAGCATTTTTTCGCGACCTACACAGAAAAACTTAAACTCGAGGTGATCGCTGGCGCAGAAGGCATGCATAGCATGATCAAAGAAGGTAGCATTAATCGGCCGGCATTAGCGCTCACTGGATTTTTTAAATATTTTGCCAATAAGCGTATCCAAGTTCTTGGAGCCGCTGAAATGACCTATTTAAAAACACGCAATGCTAAAGATCAGACTGAGATTTTCACAGAGATGGCAAAGCGCCACGTGCCCTGCATAATTCTTACCCGTAATTATAATCCTACCGACTCAATGCTGCAGGTCTGTACGGAGATGAACTTGCCCTTACTACGAACACCGCTAATCACAATGAATTTTGTGAATTTAGCGACCCTGTGTATCGATAATGAATTTGCTCCAAGTTCAATTGAACATGCAACAACTCTGGATATTAAAGGCATTGGCGTAATGCTACGCGGAGATTCTGGTATTGGTAAAAGCGAATGCGCACTCGCCCTGATTGAACGCGGCCACTCTCTAGTCGCTGATGATTTAACACTGATTAAACTTGTCGATGAACGTGAATTAATGGCAACAAGCCGCGATTTAAGTCGTGGCTATATGGAATGCCGAGGCATTGGTATTATAAATATTGCAGACATGTTTGGAGTTAAATCTATCCGCTATGAAAAGCGCATTGATTTAGTCGTCACGCTCAAAGAGTGGACACCTGAATCAATCGAAGAACGTACCGGCCTAGAAGAGCACTTCTATCCTATTCTTACGATGCAGGTGCCTCACATTGAACTTTTTGTTCGTCCTGGAAGAGATATGGCACGCTTAGTGGAAGTCGCTGCACTTACCCAGGCCTTAAAGCGAATTGGGCACGATCCAGCTAAAGAATTTAATGCTCGTTTAATCGCTTCGATGGAAAATCAGAAACAAGAAGTAGTCACACGCATTAAACCAGTAGAGCGCGAAGAAGGTTTCCCTGGCGCTTCAACAGGAAAATCAAAATAGTATTTCATGAGTAATCCAACACCTAGAGTAGACGGCCGCCGTCACGACCAACTACGCCCTATTGAATTTATAGCAGGCATTGCCCCTTATGCGACCGGCTCTGTTCTTGTTAAATATGGCTCAACTCAGGTTATCTGTGCTGCTACAATTGAACCAAATGTACCCTCATGGATGAAACAACAGGGTGTCAAAGGAGGCTGGCTAACAGCCGAATATTCCATGCTTCCTTATTCGACCTTGGATCGTAAGCCTAGGGATATCTCAAAAGGTCGTTTGGATGGTAGAACGGTTGAAATTCAACGCCTCATCGGTCGCTCACTAAGAGCAATTTTAGACTTAGGCAAATTAGGTACAAATACCCTTTGGATTGATTGTGATGTACTCCAAGCCGACGGTGGAACTCGCACCGCTTCAATCACAGGTGCATACCTTGCAGCCCGCCTAGCTATACAGAAGTTGTTGGATGCCAAGCGTATACCAGAGAATCCTCTCAGTGATTCCGTAGCTGCAGTCAGTGTTGGCGTATGTGGCGGATCTGAACTCTTAGACCTAGCATATGTCGAGGATAAGGATGCTGAAGTCGATTTTAACGTAGTTATGACTGGCCGGGGTCAATTTGTTGAAGTCCAGGGAAGCGGTGAAGAATCGACATTCTCCCAAGACCAACTCCAAGCGTTAATCGCCTTATCTCAAGTGGGTCTTAAGGAATTAGCAGCAATGCAAAGCGCATTTCTGGTAAAAGAACTGTTAAAAAGCAGCTCCAGCTAAAACTTTAGCGGTTATAAGGTAGGCACATGAGCTTGTTAACCCAGCTTACAACCCAAGCTTGGTTAACAGATCATATCTTTTTTGCGTGCTCTTGGCATTAGGCTTATGCCAAGATTAAGGTTCGTTTTCGTACGCTATGAATATCCACGAGTACCAAGCAAAAGCCCTTTTCGAAAAATTTGGTGTGCCTGTCCCTAAGGGTGCAGCAGCCACCAGTTTAGAGTCGTTTAAAACGACTCTGGCCACCCTGCCTGAAGGAGCAACGATGGTGAAGTCCCAGATACATGCGGGAGGTCGAGGTAAAGGAACTTTTACTAACGGCTTCAAGGGCGGTGTTAAATTCTGTAAGACAAAAGCCGAAGCAGAAGAAACAGCAGGCAAAATGCTTGGTAATACTTTAGTCACTGCACAAACTGGTCCTGCAGGTCGCAAGGTTCAAACCATCTACTTCACAGTAGCAAGTACGATCAAGAAAGAATACTACCTCGCAATCCTTTTAGACCGCGCAACATCAAAGCCTGTTATTGTCGCATCAACTGAAGGTGGCGTAGAAATTGAAAAAGTAGCTCATGATACACCTGAGAAGCTATTTAAAATCGTTATTGATCCAGCTTTTGGTTTAGCAGAATACCAAATCAGAGAGCTTATTTTTAAATTAGGCTTTGATGCTACGGAATCAAAGAATGCCGCTAAGCTGATTCGCAATCTGTACAAATTCTATTGGGAAACAGACTCTTCTATGGTTGAAATCAATCCTTTGATTACGACTCCAGAAGGTGAAGTACTCGCTCTAGATGCTAAGGTATCCTTCGACGATAACGCTTTGTTTAGACATCCTGAAATTGTAGCGCTACGTGATTTAAACGAAGAAGACTCAAAAGAAATTGAGGCCTCTAAGTATTCACTAAGCTACATTGCACTCGATGGAAGCATTGCTTGCTTAGTAAATGGTGCAGGTCTTGCGATGAGCACCATGGATATCATCAAGCACTTTGGTGGTGAACCTGCTAATTTCTTGGACGTAGGTGGTGGCGCATCTAAAGATCAAGTGGTCGCTGCGTTCAAAATCATTGTAGGTGACCCGAACGTTAAAGGTATTTTAGTTAATATTTTCGGTGGCATTATGGACTGTAACGTAATCGCAACTGGCATTGTAGAAGCAGTCAAAGAAGTTGGATTAAAACTTCCTTTAGTTGTCCGATTAGAGGGCAACAATGTAGCAGCAGGTAAAGCAACCCTTGCTAAGAGCGGCCTGACTATCGTCAGTGGCGACTCCATGGCAGATGCTGCAAAGAAAATCGTTAAACTCGTTTCAGCCTAAACTTCTACCCTCTCCCTCCATGGCTATTCTCATTTCTTCTGAAACTAAGATTCTTATCCAAGGCATTACGGGCGACTTCGGTGGTCGTCATGCTAAATTGTCCTTAGATTACGGCACCCAAGTGGTAGCTGGTGTAACTCCAGGCAAAGGTGGCCAATTCTTTGACCACGCTGGAAAGAAAGTGCCTATTTTCAATTCAGTGGCAGACGCGAAAAAAGCAACCGGTGCAACCGTATCTGCTATTTTTGTTCCACCTCCTTTTGCTGCAGATGCAATCCTTGAGTGTGTTGACGCAGGTTTAGACCTAGCTGTTGCAATCACCGAGGGAATTCCAATTAAAGACATGGTGCGTGTAAAACGTGCTATGCAGGGAAAATCTACCCGCCTAATTGGCCCTAACTGCCCTGGCTTAGTCACTCCAGGAACAGGAGAAGGCTCTAATGGAGGATGCCGTATTGGTATCGCTCCTGGTTACATTCACAAGAAAGGTCACGTCGGTGTTGTGTCTCGCTCTGGAACTCTTACCTACGAAGCGGTATTTCAACTCACAACACTTGGCATTGGTCAAAGCACTAGTGTTGGTATTGGTGGCGATCCAGTGAATGGAACATCCCATTTAGACATCGTTAAAATGTTTAACGATGATCCAGATACACACGGCATCATAATGATTGGCGAAATCGGTGGTACAGCCGAAGTGGAAGCTGCTCGCTGGCTTAAAGCAAATTGCAAGAAGCCAGTCGCTGGTTTTATCGCAGGTGCAACAGCTCCTGCAGGACGCCGCATGGGTCACGCCGGTGCAATCATTGGTGGCGCAGAAGATACAGCAGAATCGAAAATCGCAGTCTTTAAAGAGTGCGGTATCGAAGTAGCTATCACGCCTTCAGATATGGCAGACGCTTTAATTCGTGCAGCAAAAGCACGTGGCGTAACCTTAAGCTAATAAGATAAGAGCAGCTTAAAAAGCTGCTCTTATTATTTAGTCGTAGTTGGAAAAGCTGAGATTCGTAAACGGGCAGCTCCCATAGGAATAAGCACCAGCGATTCTTCTGATGCCTGTGTCTTAACGGGACTTTGAGGGAGCACGCCACAGAGTTCGTATTTATCCACGCTCCATTCAGCTACTTGTTTACCACGTGTAATCATTCTTAATGGTGAAGTTAAAGCACTAAAGGGATAGTTGTCCTTAGGCCATGCTCCTTGTTCGATCTGAGGAGTAAAGGCTAGTTCTGAATTATTTAATTCCAGTGCATAATTCCATGAAGTCAAAGGGAAGATATCATGAGATGGCCAAAGTAAAGGGTTCGCCCCTTTTTGGTATCGCGAGTCGTGGATAATCGTACCCTTAGTATCCACCTGCTTATAGTTTTCTCCAATATTGAGTGAAAAACTAAGAGGACCATAATCTACAGTAACGCTATTTTTATTCTCAGTCCACGTACGTGTCGAAATTTGCATAGGCAAAGTCATAACGACCAAATCTTTCTCATTCCATAGCCTCCTGATGCATATAAAAGAGTCGGGATTAGCATCTACACTAAACGTAACTCCATTGACAGAAACTGAAGCCGCTTTACACCATCCAGGTACACGTAAGTAAAGTGGAAAAACAACAGGCTCTAACGTATGCACTGTGAAATTAATTTTATCCACGAAAGGATAATGTGTCGTTTCCTCTACGCGAACTGTCGTTCCATCTCCGACTTTAGCAGTAACTTCACTTTCAGAATAAGCTCCTGTACATAGCCCATCATCCGAAGTTGCGTACCATAAATATTTAGAGAAATAGGGCCAACCCATGGAGTGATTATGCTGACAACATCTGGAACTAAAGGGATTCATTGTTAAAAAAGGCCCCTTGTTGCCAATACCGGGTGCATGATTTTTAGAATCACTTATTACCATATTAGGCGCTGTTAGATACCTAAGCGCTTTCATATCTTCCATAAATGCTGCGGGTAGTGTGTTGAAAGCAACGTCTTCACAATTATCTATCCACTTAGGATCGCCTGTTATTTCCATGAGTATTTCATCAGAAAACATTTGTTCCACCATGCCACAGGTCTCAACAGCCTGTCTTGGATCAGAATACCCCACTCTACAATTTTCATCAGAGCCAAACATACCACCTGGCACTTGCCCATAGCGTTTACGTACTTCATTAAAATCAGCGTAGGTTGCTTCTAGTTCAGCAACATTGTGTGTCTGCATGTAGTGCATTGCTGGCTCCCTAAAGGACTCGGCAATATTTACATTGTGCCAATTAGGAAGCGTTCCCTTCATTTCCCAATTCGCCGTACACCGGTGTATCTTAGTTGCTAATTCAAGAAGTGCTGGATTGCCCGTTCTATTATATAGCCAATACACACTATAGAGATTATCTCCGCCTCTCATTTTTTGCCAATAGTGAGTCAGAAACTTCTCATCAGGAACAGTGAGTTGATACTTAAAATAATTCTCTAATACAGTGATCACTCGCTTGTCATTTGTATGCTCGTAGTACGTTTCTAGAGCGAACATCATAAGCATATTAGCCCAAAAGTCTCTGGACCCATCATTTTGAAATTTTATGTTTGGCCCGAAATCTCCATCTGGTCTTTGACTATTTAATACACCCTCTATCCACGTATGACTTTCTAAAATCATATGTGTATCATTAAATATATACGCCATCTGAATATATCCTCTCAGCCAATAAGGTACTTCTTCCCAGCCATATTGGCCTTGCCCATCTTTAGACAACCAAGCGTTGTCAGTTTTCTGAAGCCATACACTAATCTCTCCTAGATGCCCAGCTAGACCATTGCGCTCTCTATTAAGCATTTCCAGAAGCCAACCCTTAGGCTGGATTGAACCAATAGGAAGAGCCACTAAGCGGCTTGCTTCAAGTGGGAGTCGATTACTTACATAATAATGATTTGTACCCTGTACTTGAATACGTGGAACACGTGTTACTTCATTTTGCATTGAAGCCTGAGTAGGTAATGCCAGTAGGCTTGCGACTAACCAAAAGCTGTAGGTGGGTATATAAAGCTTCATAAGCGTGATTATCTAACACTAGGGGGTTATAACTAAGACGAGCCAGATAGCGCTTAGGCTACACGAAAACTAAAATAAACCAAGCGCTGGACCACAGCCTGCACCCCACTTTATAGCTTTACCTCGTACTAAGTGCTTACGTAAAAAAGATTTCGCCTTACGCACAGCAACGGCCATGGAGTCGCCACGGGCAACGTAGTAGGCAATAGCACTCGAAAGAACACAGCCTGTCCCATGGGTATTTTGTGTTTTTATACGCGATCCTGAAAAAAGGTAAAGTTGTCCGGTTTTTAAAATAAGCACATCTGTACAAACTGACCCTTGTGCATGACCACCTTTAATTAAAACAGCTCCGCAACCAGTTTTCAAAATTGCTAAAGCAGCACGCAGTAAATCCTCTCCTGAGGTAATCTGCATACCAGATAAGCGTTCCGCCTCGTCTAGATTTGGTGTAACAAGAAGTGCCCTAGGAAATAAAGTTTTCTTAAGAACAAGTAATGCTTTCTTTGAAAGAAATTGTGTCCCACTACTTGATCCGATCACAGGATCTATAATGAGTGGAATTTTGGGGTATTTTTTAAGACTTTGAGCAATGCTTCTAACAGAAGCCTCATTAGGGATTAAACCGGTTTTGACTGCACCTACTTTAAAATCTTCAAGTATAGCTAAAATCTGCTCTGAAATAATTTTTGGCTTAATTGGATTAATTGATCTAACGCCTTTAGAATTTTGCACAGTCACTGCAGTGATTGCTGTACATGCATATCCGCCTAAAGCACTTAAGGTTCTTAGATCTGCCTGTATTCCAGCTCCGGCTATACTATCTGAGCCAGCTACAGATAAAACAATAGCACTCCTAGGTTTCACGAACCAGAAAGCTCCCAGAGTTTAAATCCACCCTTTAAGCTTATTGTTATCTTAAAATTACTACGCTGTCTTAAAATTTCTGCTGCTTTTAAGCTGCGTACTCCACCCGCACAGTAAAAGACCGTTGTATCATTTGCATTAAGGGATGCTTCTTCAGGCATAAGCGCTGCCTGCAACTTACTGAGAGGTAAATGCAGTGAAGGCATGATTGCGCCCATTTCTCTTTCCCATTCTTCACGCACATCTACAAGCTGAAGTTTAGGATTAGTTTTAAGCATTGCTCTTAACTCTGTGGCATCAATTTCCTTAATTTCGTTCATGGGTATATCGCAAGTTTTTCCAAAGTCTTCACTAGGAAGCTGAGTTATTTTTAGGTTAGCAGCAACAAGTGATAACGCAATAATATGCGTTTTCATAGTAAGCGCGTTTATTAGAAAAAGTTTACCTCTTAAAGGCTCTCCAATACCTGTAAGCACTTTAATCGCCTCACATGCTTGAGCCGTCCCAATAAGACCTGGAAGTACACCTAAGACACCCGCTTCTGAACAATTAGGTACAGTTCCAGCAGCAGGAGGTTCAGGGAATAAACAGCGGTACGTAGGACCACCCTTAAAGTTAAATACACTGAGTTGGCCATCGAAGCCCTGAATTGCTCCGAAGACGAAAGGCTTACCAGATATGACACAGGCGTCATTTACTAAATACCGTGTAGCAAAGTTATCAGATCCGTCCACGACCACATCACAGGAATTAACAAGCTTCAGTGCATTGACTCTGTTGAAGCGCTCCTTAACTACTTCAATTTGAATAAGCGGATTTAGCTGACCAAGTTTCTTAGCAGCGCATAAAACCTTTGGCTGACCCTTATCCTCTGAAGTATAAAGGACTTGGCGCTGGAGATTCGATAAATCAACTAAGTCATCATCGACTATGATCAGTTTTCCTACACCTGCTGCAGCAAGATAAAGCAGCACAGGACAACCTAATCCACCCGCACCAATAACAAGGACAGTACTCTTTTTTAGCGCTGCTTGTGCATCAGGGCCAAATCCTTGTAGGCTTAGGTGACGCTGATAACGCACTAATTCTTCATTAGAAAACGCATTCATTTTGCTATAGAAAGGACAGGAGCTTGCCCATCGTAAGTTAAATCCCAGTCTTTCCACACTGCATCGTAGCCTGCTGATTTTAAAAATGAAGCTACCTCTAATGGACTGCGTTCATCATCAATTGCAAATTGTTCTAAGGAGTCCATGTCACTTGCATAACCGCCTGGATTTGTTTTTGACCCCGCACTCATTGAAGTAAATCCGAGACGATATGCGTTATTTCTGAACTCTATTCCCTCACGT
This sequence comes from uncultured Opitutia bacterium, assembly GCA_903834135.1. Taxonomy (GTDB): domain Bacteria; phylum Verrucomicrobiota; class Verrucomicrobiia; order Opitutales; family Opitutaceae; genus Palsa-1447. The sequence continues at coordinate 300,044 of CAILHZ010000016.1, forward strand.
GTAGATAAGGATAATTCTAGTTCCTGACTAAATAATCGAAATGCACAGGCTGCTTGAACTAGGCAGCGTTCATCAAAGTGAGTGACTTCAATTTTACTGCCCTCATGCGGGCGAAGTCTTGGGAAAGATAAACTGTATTTAGTTTTCCAATAAGTTTTCTCAAGGTATCTTAGATGTAGCCCAATATACCACGATTCAGCTCTCCAATCTGACAAACCATACAGAGCCCCTAAACCGATTTTCTTTACTCCGGCTTTACCTAGCCTATCTGGCGTTTCTAAACGATATTCAATATCAGACTTAGGCCCTTTTAAATGATACTTAGGATAAACTACTGGGTCGTACGTTTCTTGATACACAAGAACAGAATTTAACCCATTTTCAGTAAGATAAGCATATTCTTTCTGCTCAAGTGGCTGCACCTCCATAGACAAACTCGAAAATCTTGGTCTAAGTAAACGCATTGCATTAGCTATGTATTCAGCGCCGTAGCGCGATGACTCTCCTGTAACAAGTAACACATGTTCAAATCCATGCGCTTTAAGTACATCCGCTTCAGCTAAAATTTCAGAATCTGTGAGTGCTTTACGAGGAATTTTATTTTGTGCACTAAACCCGCAGTAGGTGCATACATTAGCACATATATTTGTCAGATACATTGGCGCATACAACTGCATCGTTTTACCAAATCTTTCTACAGTAAGCTGGTGGCTTAATTGAGCCATTTCTTCGAGATAAGGTTCTGCTGCAATAGAGAGCAGTGCCGCAAGATCATCGAGGGATAACCCTGTTCTAACATGACTTAAAGCCCTTACAACATCGCTTTTTTTCTTAGTCTTTATTGACTCAGAGATCTGGCTAAAGTCGTGTTTTTTCCACTCAGAAACAAAAGTCATAAAATAAAAATTCAAGAAGTGCCGCTTGAAAGAAACGAAGTGAGTGGAGATGTCGCAGAAGCAGAAACTTTGGCACCACTAAGACCTGCTTCATAGCCAAGTCTACCCGCCTTGACTGCTTTCTTAAAGGCTTCACCCATAGCAACAGGATCACGTGCAGCAGCAATTGCTGTATTAACAAGTACTGCGTCGGCACCCATTTCAAGTGCAGCAGCCGCATGCGAAGGAGCACCAAGTCCAGCATCAATCACAACAGGGACGCGGGATTGGCTAATAATAATTTCAAGAAATACGCGCGATTCTAAACCCCGATTACTGCCTATAGGTGCACCTAAAGGCATAACTGCAGCAGCGCCTGCTTCTTCGAGTTGCTTGCACAAAACGGGATCTGCATGCACGTAAGGAAGTACCACAAACCCACGCTTCACAAGTTCCTTAGTTGCAATGAGCGTTTCAATAGGGTCAGGCATCAGATACTTCGGATCAGGATGAATTTCTAACTTAAGCCAATTAGTTTGAAGTGCTTCACGTGCTAGTTCTGCAGCTAAGATTGCTTCTTTTGCATCTCTAACACCCGACGTATTAGGTAAGAGTCTATATTTCTTAGTATCTAGTTTAGATAAAATATCGTCGTCTTGCCCTCCTGTTCTTACACGCCTAAGTGCTACAGTCACCATCTCTGAACCAGTAGCAACAATACTGTCGCGCATCATATCTGAGGAGCTGTATTTTCCTGTTCCCACAAAGAGTCGGGAACTAAACGATACGCCATGAATAACAAGTGGCTTAGAATTCATATTTTAAAATCAGTTTATTTAAACGCTCCAGGCCTTAAGAAAAGCGGCTACATTTTCATTTACAGTGTCGTTACGCAAAAGTGCTGAACACACCGCTGTTCCCGCAGCACCTAAATCACGACATAAAGGAACATCACTTACTTCAATACCACCAATTGCCCATGCAGGAATTGATCCTAAATTTTGAATTAACTGACGTATACCGTCATAACCTTGCAGAGGTGCTAATTCTTTTTTTGTACGAGTAAATCGTAGAGGTCCTACTCCCACATAATCCATACATCCGGCCTTAGCTGCTTTCTCGGCTTCATGGATATAATTTACTGTTCCTCCCAATATTTTATCAGGTCCAATTAAGCGTCTTGCTTCACGCCATTCTAAATCAGTACGACCTAAGTGCACTCCGTTTGCATCTACCTCTAGAGCAATCTGAACGTTATCATTAACGATAAATATCGTTCCATGATCTTTACATATTTTTGCCGCAATACGGGCAGTATCTAGCCACTGCTGGTAAGGCGCATCTTTCATTCTAAGCTGAATCCACTTTACTCCAGCAGCGCATAGTTTTTTAACCTGATCTTCTTGGGCAAGTGGACCCCCGTGTTGAGTGATCGCCATTAAGGGATACCGTTGTGATATAGAAAGTGCCATATACTTAGCCGCCCTGCGTTGCTCGAATAATTAAAATGCGGTCACCTTGAATAAGGTTTTTCGCCTGCCACTCATTCTTAGAAATAACGCTAGAGTTAAGAGCTACCGCGACTCCCTTAATCTCCACCAGTTTAAGTGTATCCATGATATCCAAGACAGTTGTCATTTCAGACACCTGCCTTGGCTCATCATTTACAAACACGGTATACTGTGTGGAACCACTACTCATTTTGCATCATCAAGATAGATCTCTCCACCAGCCTTAATAAACTCACCAGCTTTAGCAGCCATACCTGCTGCAACAGCTTCAGCTTCCTTAATACCCTGCTCTTCAGCATAACGTCTCACATCTTCCGTGATACGCATAGAGCAGAATTGCGGTCCGCACATCGAACAGAAATGCGCTGTCTTAGCGCTATCTTGTGGCAAGGTCGCATCATGATATTCTTGTGCTCTCTCAGGATCTAAGGAGAGATTAAACTGATCTTGCCAGCGGAATTCAAAACGAGCCTTTGAGAGTGCATTGTCTCTGTACTGTGAAGCAGGATGACCTTTCGCAAGATCAGCCGCATGCGCAGCAATCTTATAGGCAATTACTCCATCCCGAACGTCATCTTTATCTGGTAGTCCTAAATGTTCCTTCGGTGTTACATAGCACAACATTGCTGTTCCGTACCAACCGATATGCGCTGCACCAATAGCACTCGTGATATGATCATATCCAGGAGCTATGTCTGTAGTCAGAGGCCCAAGCGTATAGAAAGGAGCTTCTGAACACCACTTGAGCTGCTTCTCCATATTTTCAGGAATCATATGCATAGGCACATGACCTGGACCTTCACACATCACTTGAGCACCTAATTCCCAAGCACGTTTGGTAAGTTCTCCTTGAGTTAATAGTTCTCCGAATTGAGCCTCATCATTTGCATCTGCAATCGAACCAGGACGAAGTCCATCGCCGATTGAAAATGAAACGTCATACGCAGCACAGATTTCACAAATTTCATCCCAATGCGTATATAAGAAATTCTCTTTATGGTGCGATAAGCACCACTTAGCCATGATCGAGCCTCCGCGGCTAACAATGCCAGTCATGCGGCGAGCGGTAAGTGGAATATACCTTAAAAGTACTCCGGCATGAATCGTGAAGTAATCCACACCCTGTTCTGCCTGCTCGATAAGGGTGTCTCTAAAAATTTCCCAAGTCAGTGCTTCGGGGCGACCGCCAACTTTCTCTAGAGCTTGGTAGATTGGAACTGTACCAACAGGAACTGGGCAATTACGTAAAATCCACTCACGTGTCTGATGAATATTCTTACCCGTGGACAGATCCATAAGCGTGTCTCCACCCCACTTCACTGACCAACACATCTTTTCAACTTCTTCATCAATCGATGAAGCAACCGCTGAATTTCCAATATTGGTATTAATCTTAACTAAGAAATTTCTACCAATAATCATTGGCTCAACTTCTGGGTGATTAATATTACCTGGAATAATCGCTCTGCCTTTAGCTACCTCTTCTCTTACAAATTCAGGTGTAATTTCTTTAGGTATAGCAGCGCCAAAACTATGTCCTGGATGTTGTCTCCATAACGAATTACGTGGACCATCTGCTGTCATTTCTAAGAGTTCACGCGAACGCTGTAGGCGTGTATTTTCACGAATAGCGATATACTCCATCTCTGGAGTGATAATACCCTGTCTAGCATAGTGCAGTTGGCTTACCCGTGCACCAGGCTTTGCCTTGAGTACTGTTCTTTTCTTACGATCAAAATATTTAATCGGATTACGGCGTCCTTCTTTTTCAGCCTGCACCCGGTGGACCTCCGACAAATAGCCGTCATCCATTGGACTTACTGCACGGCCCTGGGTTTCAGTGGTGTCATTTCTTTCTCGAATCCAGCCAGCACGAACCTCAGGGAGGCCTTGAGCTGGATCAGCATGAAAAGTGCTATCACCCCAAGAGCCAGATGTATCATATACACGCACTGGCTCATTAGGCACCTCGGTCCCATTATGCAATTTGGTTGGAGAAAGCACGATCTCACGCATAGGCACTTGGATATCAGGCCTTGAGCCGGTGATATAAACCCTGCGTGACGATTTAAACAGACGATGGTCTGAGGAGGCAGAAACTTCGTGATTCGTTGACATGAGAGATAAGGATTAGCTTTTCGCGCTACCTATCGCCTAAAAGAATACACAGGCCCTTTTCTCTTGGAGCCCCTGTTTTCCCTACGGCGACATTAAGCGCATCAGGTTCGAAGGATTTAAGAGCAGATCGTGCTCCTGTCTCAGCCCAGCGCTCCGGGCTCTCCTAAACGAGGTGAAGCTATACACTATGACAAACTTTCAATATTTCAACCGAAACCTATTGGCGTAAATTAAACTAAAATATGCCGATTCCTCTGGACATAAAACTATGAAATAGCATGTTTCCTCAGCGCATCAGGAAAAGTTATGTAAAAACATAGCTTTAGCCAACCAAGCCGGGAGCGGCTAGGATGGATCGGGCATAAAAAAACCGATGGATAAGGCTTTTGCCTTATGCCGACTGCTCCCGAAAATGATGCCAACGTTTCACTGCGTTGGTTTTTATTTTTCCAGAAACCTGCTGCGGGTAAAAAATCACCATTCCCGCAACATGATAAAACTATATAAGAACTATCCTAGGCTAAGCTTTCGGCTAAATCCAAACAATCCGAACCATCATCTCTGGAATAATAACGGGACGATATTCTTTGACTGCACAATACATCCCACGCCTTATACAAAATTAAGGATCAGGCATTCTTTACAAACAAGCGACCTTAGCACTGCACTCATCAAACGAGATTTCCTTTTAGGAGAACTGCTACAAGGAATCTTCCCTGCTGAACTTAAGCTATAATACGGCAGGGAAGTAACGCGGCATCCTGCATGCCGTGAATTATTTTTTTATCTGGGGGGCAAAACGTTGCCAAAGCCCCAGATAGCTGTGCTTTGCCAGCCTCTACAAAATAATAAGGGCACAGTCGTAAGCGTCCATCCACCTGCGCTAACGATACACTGCCGTCATCTAACACCTTGTACACAGGGTGACCTACCCGTTTTGGTTTTTTATATACCTGAAGCACATGAAGATTTTCATGGGCAAGTTCGATAGCGTTTAAAACTCCTGCTTGCCATTCTTTACTCGAGCAGTCGCTACCTAAAATAACACTTCGTGCACCCCAGGCAGTCTCATGAAAACCACTTATTTTAATAATTAAGTCGCGTTCTTTTTGAGATGCTAAAGCAAGTTCCCCCCAATTGCCGAGCATGCGTCCAGCAACTTTAGGTCCATCTAAGACAGCACCTGGAGGCAGGGGGGCAGGATCAATCACCCAAGAATGAGGTATAAGTGTAGATAGCTTCTGAAAAGCACGCGCCGTGAGAACCTCGCTCCAATACTCTTTTAACTGGTGATGATGAAATAAAGCAAAGCCTAGTTTCTCCTCCTGAAAAGCTCGCATCGGTGGAGCAATACAGATTTCTGAATTGTGCCATGCTTCAAAAATATACTTCGCTATTTTAATATTAGCTAAATCGAATAGTTCAAAAAATCGGTATAAAATATCAATTTTTTCAGGATTTCCTCCACTGTCATAAAAGAGCGCACCGCCCAGAGGAAATATATCTTTAGGTCCCATGCAAAACACCCGCTTACCCAGAATTTGAAGCTGATTAGCAAGCCACTCCATTTCAGGTCTATAGGTCGCTGCTTCATCACTGACAATTAATGCAATCAAAGGGTTTGCTATATCGGGACGTAGAGCAGCCAGCGAACTATGAAACTGCTTAATCATCCTGTCATCATCACCTAGAATCTTTTCCCCTGAAGCAGAATATAACCGATTCAAATAAGCAGTTAACCCAATACCTCCAGGAACTGAATCAAGCTCTGTCATAACAAAGCCTTCGTCAGTCAAAAGTAAATCGGGTCTTAATACCGAAGGAATTAATCCGCGATTACGCGAATCCCGTGCGTGATCGATTAAATCTTTAGGTTTTCCTCTATCGAGATATTCAGCGACCCAAGGAGCAACTAAAGGTTTATTACGAAGGAGATTCTTCCCTGCAACACTGCGTGTGTAAAGCACCTCAAGGGCTTGATGATATTCTAAACACGCTGAACCAATCTCTTGTAATTCAGTAACCTGTGCTTGAGTTAGAGGCCAAGCCTGAGGCGAGAGCTGCCATGTCTTCGCTTCAAACAAAGGTTGGCTCTTCAGTGAAGCCTGAATGTGTTCGTAAGAGAGAGTCTGCATGGCGATTATTGAAGAGCTCTGTATACGCTCTATTCGTCGTCCATTTGAATATCTTTATTACGATGACGAGGAGAACCTGCCCGCAGCCATGCATAGACAAAACGGTCTATGTCCCCATCTAATACACCTTGGGTATCACTGGTGCTAACACCGGTGCGTAAATCCTTTACCATCTGATAAGGAGCAAGTACATAGCTACGAATCTGACTACCCCAACCGATTTCACCTTTTTCTCCGTAGAAACGCTCCATATCACTGCGTTGTTCATCGAGTTTCTTTTCGTACAACCGTGCTTTAAGTACAGTCATTGCACTGGCACGATTCTTAATCTGAGAACGTTCGTTTTGGCAGACGACTACAATACCGCTTGGAATGTGGGTAATACGGACCGCTGAATCTGTTGTATTTACGCCTTGTCCCCCTTTTCCAGAAGAACGGTACACATCGACCCTAATTTCTGATTCAGGTATCTCGATGTCGATGTCTTCATTGACTTCAGCAATGACGTCAACCGCGCAAAAGGAAGTATGTCTGCGTTTATTAGAATCAAAGGGACTGATACGCACAAGACGGTGAACACCACGCTCAGCTCTCACATAGCCATATGCGTTTTCACCTTTAATGGAAATGGTTGCCTTAGTAATGCCCGCTTGATCCCCGACTTGGACATCTTGAATTTCTACAGTAAAACCGCGCCTTTCAGCCCAGCGGTTATACATACGAAAAAGCATATCAGCCCAATCACAGGACTCCGTACCGCCTGCACCTGCCTGGATAGAAAGATAAGCATTATTGCGATCGAACCTGCCATTTAAGAATGCCGATATTTCAAGCTGATCTAGCTCTTCTACTAAAGCTAAAACAGAATGCTGAACTTCAGCTTCAAATGCATCTTTTTCTTTCGCATCAGCCCCTTCAGCTAACTCGACCATGATGGAAACATCTTCGAGCTTCTTCTTGTAAGCAACTAAGGGAAGTATTGTGCGCTTAAGGGTATTGAGTTTTATGATGTGCTTTTGAGCACGGTCGTTATTATCCCAGAAACCAGGCGACCCCATCTCCGCCTCAAGAGATTCTATTTCTCGTTGTTTTTGTTCGCCGTCAAAGAAACCTCCATAAGTGGCCGGCCCGCTTATTGATGGTTTCGATGTGTGTAAAGATTTCTGGTTCGATCATGAAAGTGAAGGTGAAATAGAACCTAGATATTCAAAAAGGGCAAGCGCTGTGCTTAGGGCCTTTTGACTCAAATATCTATAGTTTTATTAGCTTTGCGCTTCTTCCATTCCCAGTACCACGCAATCCAGATACAGGCTTCGTAAAGAATATATAGCGGCACTGCCATGGCTACTTGCGTAATCACTTCCGGAGTCGTTAGTACTGCACCTAAGACTAGAGAAATGACAATAACATGCCTGCGGAACTTAGCGAGTTGAGCATGGGATAGAATTCCCATTTTTACTAAAATTAATACGACTAGAGGGAATTGGAAGCCAAGGCCCATTCCTAACAAGAATTTACATACGAAACTGATATATTCATCCGCTCTCCAATCTTGTGCATCAAAACCAAGCAAATTCGAGTAAGTCATTGATGCCCGAAGTGCTATCGGAAGCATAAGATAATACGTTAACAGCACCCCAGCTAGTGCGAGGATAATACCCCACAAAACCCATAGAAAAATACTTTTACGTTCTTTGCGTTTAAATGCGGGTACAATAAAACTGCCCAAGAAATAAATCCAAAACGGGGAAGAAATAATAATGGCTGCGTATACAGCAACATGAAAGGCCGTAAAAAAGGCTTCTGAAGGACTTAGGTTATGAAGTCTAACTTCCAAGGGAGGATCCTGCGATGTATTAAGATCTGGAACTAAAGTTAATACCTGCTGACCTGCAATTTTAACTGTTCCGATATGATAAACGGCTTGTGGTGCTTCTCCGGCTGGCAGTGCAGGGAATTCTTCCCTACTCACCTCAAAGGGTCCAAAACGGTTCCTGCCAATCTCTAAAGTGACCGAAGGCTTAGGATGCTCAAACATACGCATATGTTTAAGAGGTCGCTCAAGCACACTGACGATTTGTGGCGTGATCAATAAGCAGATCATAATGGCCACTCCAATGGCGATCACTGAGCGAACAATAGCGGTTCTTAGATCCTGTACATGATCCCAGAAGGATTTGCGTGCGCCTTGATCCTCCTCTTCGGTTGTAAACTCAGAATCGTTAAGAGCCATGGGAAGTTACAAACTGACCTAATACAGGCCCCTTGGTCAATGATCGAGCACTTGATTTTACTGCCTTAAATGACCTGCCTTAAGTTCTTCTACATAGCTGGCATAGGTTTTAGCAATACCTTCGGCTACACTTACTTTAGCTTTCCAGCCTAAATTAGTCATTCTGCTCACATCCATCAGTTTACGCGGGGTTCCGTCAGGTTTTGTTGAATCCCAAACGATTTTTCCGGTATAAGCCGTAGCGTGTGCAACTAGCTCGGTTAACTCCCTAATAGTAACATCTAAACCAGTTCCGATATTGATCCAATCCGGTGGATTTTCAGCCTTAAGCAAAAAAGCACAGGCATCAGCTAAATCATCTACATACAAAAATTCTCTGCGGGGAGAACCACTACCCCAAGCGACTACTTCAGATTTGCCCTGTATTTTAGCTTCATGAAACTTACGAATCAAAGCAGGAAGGACATGAGATTTTTCTAAATGATAATTATCCCCCGGTCCGTACAAATTCGTAGGCATCGCAGAGTGATACAATACTCCATACTGCTTACGATAATACTGGCATAATTTTAAACCGGCTATTTTTGCAATCGCGTAAGCCTCATTCGTTAATTCAAGAGGACTTGAGAGTAAGCAATCTTCACGCATAGGCTGCGGTGCTAGCTTAGGATAAATACATGAACTTCCTAAAAAAAGAACGTGCTTAACACCATGCGTATACGCTGAATCAATTGTATTAGATGCTACGATAAGATTATCGTACAAAAATTCTGCAGGGTACGTATTATTAGCCTGAATTCCACCTACCTTAGCTGCAGCGATAATGACAACATCTGGTTTTTCTTTTGCATAAAACGCATCTACTTGGGCCTGATTTTTTAAATCAAGTTCTTGCCTTGTTTTAAGCAGAAGTGAAACACCAGGCACGTCCTGAAACCTACGCACTAAGGCAGAGCCGACCATACCTCGATGTCCTGCGATGAAAAGCTTCACGTGTATTATACGGATTTTGTTTTTGCTGCTTGTTCACTATCCATCGTAGCAACACGCGCTTCTCGTTTTGCTTCTTCAAGATCATGTTCCACCATAATCTTTACTAATTCTTTAAAGCGAACCTTAGGCTCCCAGCCTAGCTTCTTGCGTGCTTTCTCTGGATTTCCAATCAAAAGTTCTACCTCTGCTGGTCTTTCATAGCGTTGATCGTATTTAACATACTTCTGCCAATCTAGCCCAAGTACATTGAATGTTTCTTGGCAGAAATCTCTAACACTATGTGTTTCGTTGGTCGCTACAACATAGTCATCTGGCGTGTCTTGTTGGAGCATAAGCCACATCATCTCGACGTACTCTTTGGCATAACCCCAGTCACGCCGTGCGTCTAGGTTACCAAGATAAATTTCACTTTGTAACCCCATCTTAATACGGGCAGCAGCACGTGTAATTTTACGCGTTACGAATGTTTCACCACGACGCGGTGATTCGTGGTTAAATAAGATACCATTACTCGCATGCAGATTATAGCTTTCGCGGTAATTCACGGTTAGCCAATAAGCATACACTTTAGCACATCCGTAGGGTGAGCGTGGCCAAAAAGGTGTAGTTTCAACTTGAGGGACTTCCTGCACTTTACCAAACATTTCCGAAGAGGAAGCTTGGTAATAGCGCACTTTCTTAACTAGTCCTGCTTCACGAATAGCTTCAAGAATGCGCTGCGCACCTAAACCATCTACATCGCCCGTATATTCTGGAATATCGAAAGAAACACGCACGTGAGATTGTGCACCTAAATTATACACTTCATCTGGCTGCAACTCATACAATAACTTAACCATCTGTACAGAATCAGCTAAGTCTCCGTAATGAAGGAATAAGCGAGTATCCTTTAAATGAGGATCGCGATATAAGTGATCAATACGACTTGTATTAAAAGTTGAAGCTCTACGTATCACTCCGTGGACCTCGTAGCCCTTATCGAGTAAGAGTTCAGCAAGGTAAGACCCATCCTGCCCGGTAATACCTGTAATTAGTGCTTTTTTCATATTATTTAGCTAACTTTGACAGTCTCTAAGCCTGAGGCAAGCCGTGATAAAAAGCTTATAATTTAGTGTCTTTTAACCGTTCTATTTTAGAATTTTAAATAAACTTGTATAATCATCAGTCCATAGACGAAGCGCAGCTGTTTTTGTAAGGGCAGGCTTATCAGCGCGGAGCGTAAAGTTAGGGGTGCTCGAAATTCTGTTTTTTTCTCCAACGATCATCCAGGAAGTTTCATAGACCCACCAATCCGGAACATTATCATCGGAAATAGTCACACACCCTAAATTAAAATGTTCAGCTAATTTTTCAACTACGGGTTGTAAGTCAAAATAGCGGTTTGAAATATGCACTGCGATTAATCCATTAGTTCGTAGATGTTTTAAGTACACCTCGAACGCTTCGACTGTTAGCAAATGAACAGGGATTGCATCGCTATTAAAAGCATCCAAAGCAAGTAAATCAAACTGCTGAACTTTTCCTTCTTTTAGCTCACTCTCTAACGAAAGACGCGCGTCACCCATGACGACGTCTACTTTGGCATTAGATTGGCTAAGATAGGTAAAATCTTTTTTAGCGATTTCGAGAACTTGGGGATTTATTTCATAAATTTTAACCTGATCGCCTGCTCTACCGTATGAAGCGAGAGTACCTGTACCCATACCAACTAAACCCAGTGTGCGAACTCTGTTTTTAGGGAGGCTGTTAATAGCAAGGCCGATACCACTCCCCTGTGCATAATACGTTGTCTGCCGCATAGCCTTAGCCTTTTCAACAAATTGAATGCCGTGGATAATACGTCCATGCTGAAGCACCCGGTAAATATCTGATGTTTCATCAGATCTATATTCAAATACACTTAAAACACCGAAAAAATTGCGGGAAGAATCAATTAGTCCAACGCGTGCTGTTTTAATTTGAGTTAAAAAAAGAGATCCTAAAAGCGATGTTATAAAGATAAGAAATAAACCAAGCCTAGGCGACCACTGCTGAAGTATTCCTTTCTTAAAATCAATAAAGCACGCAGTCAGAACTGCAAATGCTATACTCAAAACAAAAATATTAAGTTTTATAAAAGGCCAATAGCCTATCAGAGCATCACTCATCCAATTTCCAGAACCGTTGCAACTAGACACCAACGCTACAGCGGTTAAAAAACCGCCTACTGCACCTAACGCAGATGAAACAACCATTTTCCTATCACTTGTTTCAATTGCAATGAAACACATTACAATACTGGCTAGCCAGTAACCAATTTGAAGTTCGAGATAAGATTTGAAAACTAAGGGTGCAACGACTGCGACTAAAAAGCCGCCTACAGCACCTCCAAGTGAAATAAATAAATAATAGGCAGTCAGTTGTTTTGGACTTGGGCGACGTATGTAAAGTTCAGCATGGCAAAACATACACGCCACAAAAAGTGCTGCGGAATATCCAACTACTTGAGCTAGCAGTGGTGCATCTTCATCTAAGTATATAAGTGCAACCATGACTGCAAAACTCACCACCAGTAACCCAGCGTAAATCGACCTATTGTACCACCGTGAATGATCAAATGCTAAAATAAAGCTTATCAGATATAATGCTAGCGGAAGAACCCAAAGAAACGGAATAACCGCTAGATCCTGGCATAACTTATTTGTTGTCGCTAATAAAAGTAGCGATGCCAGCGCTGGTAGACTTAGCCATAACACTCTGTCTGTAGCTGATGCTGGTTTAGACACTTCAGCACCCTCGCTGTTCGTTTGATTATGATCTCCAGTATAGCGACTTACTTTATATACACACATCCAAGCTAGAATCATAAAACCTACAAGTCCTACGGCCCATAGATAGGCCTGCAAATTGCGTGAGAACATCCACTCAAAGAAAAAGGGGTAACTTATCAGTGCAAGCAGTGACCCTACATTAGATAAAGCATAGAGTCGGTATATTGAGGCCTTAGGCTCAGTAAGGCTCATCCAGCGCTGCATTAAGGGCCCCGTTGCAGACAAAACAATGTATGGTAAACCTAAATTAAGCGTAAGAAGTGAGAGTATTCTAAATACAGGATTATCAGTACCTAATGGTTTCCAGCTTTCCGAAGGAATAATAGGCAAACATAAAACAGCTGCCACTAAAAGAAGCCCGTGTAGAAGCGCTTGCGTTTTAGGTTTAAGGTAACGACTCCCTAGATGAGCATAGGCATACCCTAAAAGCAGTGCCGTCTGGAAAAAAAGTAAGCACGTAGTCCACACGCCTGGACTTCCACCAAACCAGGGCAAAATATATTTGCCCATAAGAGGCTCGACTTGAAAAAGAAGAAATGCTCCAGAAAAAATCGTGAGTGCGTAAATCAACATACAAAACAAGGGTGATCATCAAAGACTGTAGTCCTTCCAATAAAAAAGCACTCCCTTAAAATCGCATCCCTAATCTTGCTCTATTAACCAAATAAGCTATGCATGGATCATGCGTCTTATCACTACCCTTACACTACTATCGGTTACCTTATTGGCTTCAGCTCATGCCACTCCTGAGTGGGTGAATAAAAGCAATGCAAATGCTCTAGGACTTTTACAAGCTCTGGGCACATTCTCCCCTGAGATGGCATCAAGCTATGGATTAAGCCAATATGACACTCTTGTTTCTGATTTGAACCCTAACGTAAGCGAACGTTCGCGAGCTGCCCTTACTAAGATCAAGACTGAACTTGAAGCTAAACTTGCTATAGAAACAGATGCTCGAGTTAAGCAAGATCTTCAAATCATGATCGATGCTACAACGCTTCGTATCGAAGGAAGTCTACTGCATGAAAAACATTTTCTCCCTTATGAATCTGCAGGGAAGGCAATTTTCAGTGGCGAATTTGGATTACTTAATGATCAAGTCGCTGTATCACGACATGCTGCAGCAGTAACTCGTTTACAGCGCTATACCGGACAACTTCCTGGCACTACTGCTCTTACCGAATTAGCCAAAGCACGCTTTGAGGAAAAATTAAGCGATCCTTCCCTGCAAGGCCCATTCCTAGCAGAAGTACAGCAAGATATACCTGATACGCTACGTTTTGCATCTGGTATTCGTAAGTTGTTTATCAAACAACACATTGATCAAGCACCGGGGGCTCAAGCTGCACTCGCTGCACTCGACGTTCAACTCAAAGACTATGCAGATTGGATTAAGCGCGTTGTACTTGCCCACTCACGTTCAAACTTTGTTCAGCCTGAAGAGGTATACGCACACGATTTAAAACAAGTAGGATTGAGCATACCACCACGCGAACTCATTTCAAAAGCGCAACTTGCTTACTCAGAAATTCGAAATGAACTTGATGTCCTAGCTCCTCTTGTTGCTGCAAGTCACGGTTGGTCAGAAACAAGCTATCAAGATGTCATTCATCATTTGAAACGTGACCAGCTCGCACCCGAGCAAACCGAAGCCTTTTACAAAAACGAAGTCATTCCTCACATTGAGGCTTTAATTAGAAAAAACCATGTAGCCACATTACCCGATCGCCCAATGGCAATGCGTGTTGCTTCAGAGGCAGAATCTGCTGTTCAGCCTGCACCACACATGCAACCACCTCCACTGCTGAATAATCATGGTGAGCAAGGCGCCTTCGTTCTACCGCTTGGAAATCCATCCGCTAAGGGTGATGCCAGCGATAAATACGATGACTTCACATTCAAGGCTGGTGCCTTGACACTCACTGCACACGAAGGTCGTCCTGGTCATGAACTGCAATTTGCACGCATGGTAGAAGGCGGTGTTTCTCTAGCGCGTAGCATATTCGCATTCAATAGCGTGAATGTTGAAGGTTGGGCTCTTTATTCCGAAGCTGAAATGGTTCCCTACGAGCCGCTAGATGGTCAACTCATTGCTCTTCAATTACGTCTACTAAGAGCGGTACGCGCGTTTGCAGACCCAATGTTAAACTTGGGCCTTATGACTAAGGAACACGCTCACGACATTCTCATTAATGATGTATGCTTGTCTGAAGGCTTTGCCCGAGAGGAAGTAGATCGCTTTACATTTAGAATGCCTGGGCAAGCGACCTCATATTTCTATGGCTATACTCGGCTCATGCAACTTCAGGCATCTACGCGTATTACTTTAGGCAGCAAATTTGATCGATTAGCATTTAATGATTTTTTAGTAAATCAAGGATTGCTGCCACCAGATCTTTTAGCCTCTGCGGTCCAAACAGAATTTATTCCACAGCAACTCGCCCGGTAAAATGGTGGACACTTGCGGACTCGAACCGCAGACCCCGTGCGTGTGAAGCACGTGCTCTAACCAACTGAGCTAAGCGTCCCATTTTTAATCCCTTCTTTTATAAGCAGGGATTAAACTTTCATTTGTAAAATTTCTTAGGTCAAATATCTAAACTAAGGAAAGTTGCGCGTATTTTGCAACGCTGTCTATTATGGCAACTTAGCCTGAATTAATTTACTCGCCTGTGCGAAATCGATAAGCCCTGCGTCTGGATTCTTTTTAAGAATCCCTACAACTTTACCCATTTCTTTTTTACTTTGTGCGCCGCTTTCCTGAATTGCTGCTAGGACAAGGGCTTCAAGTTTTCCTGCATCTAAGCCAGCAGGCATATATTTTTCGAGCACCTTAATTTCACTTTGATTTGCAGCGACCAAATCGGATCTGCCACCTTTTTCAAATTCAGCACACGCATCTGTAAGATTTTTAACCGATTTGCGCAGAACTGTGAGTGCAAGTTGCTCATCAATTGGCTTATTTAAATCAATTGATGCACGCTGAATACCTGCATCTAAGGTACGCAGTGCCGTTGCAGTTACACTGTCACGAGCTTTTACCGCTGTAATAATATCTGCACGCAGTGTTTCATAAAGAGTAGGCATACCTTAACCCTAACAGCCTACTGTTTATTCGCAAGCGCTACCTCTAGGGCGTTTTCTTGGGCACTACAGGTACATATAACCACGTACAGGCATCAGAAATATCCAAAGATCCGAAATGTGCTGTCGCTGATATATGATTCTCTCCTGCATTTAATTTAACTCCAGGCCAAACAAATACATGAGACTCAGAATGCTTAACTCCAAGAGACTTACCCTCACTAAACAATTCAAGATCTAGTGCGTTTGAATAAACCTTAATTTCAGTTAGTTCTTTTCTACGCTCCAAGAACCGTCGGCTATTAATCCATACAACTGGCTCCTCGCTCCAATTCGATTTATACCAATAAAATGCATCTTTACGGATTCTTCGATCGTAAGTCACAAGACCTTTATCATTGCGACCCGCTTGATCACCTTCGTTGCGGCCGTCTGAAGCAAAATCAAACATGCACCATACAAATTTACTCCACACGAAAGGACGATCTTTGAGCACTTGCCAGTAGTACTCATGTATTTTTGCCTGATACTCTTCTGGATGAAAACGTGCCTTCGGAACAGGCTGATAGACAGGTTCTTGATGCTGCAAAATACTAGCGCCCGCTCCGTATTCACTTAATCCAAATGATGTACTAGGCCTTTTAGCATGCATACTATCAAGCATTTGAGGTAGTTCAGTCATCTGGCCTTTGTACCATCCTGCGTAATAATTAAAATCGACTAAATCGGTGTGCCAGTTCTTTACTGATTCACGCTCGTCTGAAGCATAGGTAGATAAGCGAGTCCTATCCTGGGCTTTTACTACATTAGCAAGTTCAGCAATTATTTTATCAGCGGGCCCACCGCGCGTTTCATTTCCTACACCCCAAAAACAAATCGCTGGATGATTATAGTTTTGTCGCACCAATTCACGTAATTGCTGTTTTGCATTTTCTAAAAATTCAGGGCTAGCCAATGCCTCACCTACAAATGGAAATTCAGCCCAAGCAACAATTCCGGCTTGGTCACACCTGTCATACCAAGTCGAACTTTGCTGATAATGCGATACACGAATAGCCGTGCAGCCAATTTCATTTACTAAATCGAAGTCTTCAGCCTCATCAGCTTTACTGATAGCCCATCCTTTATCTAATCGATCCTGATGGCGATTAACGCCATGCAAATCGATGTGTTTTCCGTTAAGAAAAAACCCTAAATTTGGATCAACACTAAAATACCTTAAGCCTACTGTTTGGCTCACTTGATCGACCACTACTTTATCAGCAATTATTTCAACTTTAAGGGTATATAAATAAGGATCTAAACGCCCATTCCACAAATGTGGATTGATAACATGCAACGCCTGTCTTTCTTCCACACCATCTCCTGCATTAAGCATTCCTCCATTTATAGCTGTAGCAACTACGTTACCTTGTTTATCCACTAGCGTAGCATGAATTTCTACAAGCTGGTTTTTATCTGCATAGCTCTCTACTTGTGAGCGTACGATAAGATCCGCTTCTTTTTCAGTTACTTTATTTTGATCAAGGTAAACGCCACTTGATCCATAGTCGGTTGCCGATACCTGAATTTGATTTGTCACCAAAAGATTTACCCCACGGTAAATTCCACCAAAGAAGGTGAAGTCTGCAGAGGTAGGTGGAATTCCAATTTTACCATTATCTACACGTACTGATATTAAATTATCCTGACCTAAAATAAGAGCTTCGGTTGCATCCAAGCTAAAACGAGAAAACCCACCCTTATGCCCTCCGACATGCACTCCATTGATATACACTTCAGCGCCAAGACTTACCCCTTCAAATTGAATGTAGAAACGTTTGCCCTTTAAGGATGCATCTAGCTTAAGATGTCTACGATACCAAGCAGCTCCACGGTGATAATTTCCGCCACCATCTTCACCGTCTAAATTATTCCAGGTATGAGGTACAGTGACCGATTTCCAAGCCGCATCGTCGAACCCCATCTGAGGTCCGTGAACATTATCTGCTGAATAAAATTTCCACTCGCCATTTAAATCAATACTAGTGCGGGGTAAAAATTCTGTTTTTGTAGGTGCAATTCCGTGAGCTGGAACCGCGAAATACTGTCTTAAGAAGTTGCTCGCAATAGGCGCTAAATCTTCTGGTAAAGCCTTACCTTTCCAGGTCGTGAAATCAAATTGATGCCCTATGCCTTTTATAAGCATAAGTTGATGAGGCACCCCTGCCTTTGCCAATACATCATTAAGCTCAATAGACTGATGATAGTCTACTAATGGATCTGAAGTGCCTTGTATAATTAAAACCGGCGGAGAATCAGAGGTAACATAATTAACCGGTGAAATTCTACGCCAGAGTGTAGGATTTTTCTGGCGCGTATCTCCAAATACTTTAGCTGGGTTTGTGTCATCTGATAAATGGCCGAGTTGCTTACCCTCGGAATCAACAGCTTGGCGGGTTAATAAATCAGTAGGTCCGTATAAATCTATAATAGCGCCTACACTATCAGAGACGTCAGGATATGGAGTAGTAGGTTCAAGTGCTTTATCTGATAATGTAAGTCCTACCATTAATGCCAGATGCCCACCTGCTGAACCTCCCATAACTGCAATACGATCTGGATCTACATTATAATCGGCTGCATGTGTCCGCAAAAAACGTACGGCATTTTTACAGTCAAATAAATTCGTAGGCCAAGCACCTTCACCTAATTTATAATCAATACTCACACATACATAGCCCTTTTTAGCCAAAGTTTCGCATATATTAGCAGCACGGGCTTCATTTTTGGTCCCAGCAGTCCAACCTCCTCCATGGATCCAAACAATACCTGGAGATGCTGGATCTGTAGGCAAACGATCCGGTAAATAGACATCCAATTTTTCCTGACGACCAGGCTCAAGATAAGTCACATCTTTTAATATGCGCGTTTGCGCATGAGCCATTGGGCTTAGAGCACACAAGGTATAGATAAAGCATATAGAAAATATAAAATGGATATACTTATAATGGCTCATAAAAATATAGCCTAATGAATTTTAGCTTCGAGCGAAGCTTTGAGTTTAATTAATTCACTACGACTTTGTACATCCGTACTCCAGGAAAGACCAATTTTGCATAGCTGAAGGGCATCCTTGAGGTATCCAATTCGAGTATAGAGCTGCGCATCTAAAAGAAAAAGCTCACTATCATAGGGAAACAAAACAAGCCCTTGATCTAAAACCTGCAAATGCCCACGGCTTGGTTCTACGCTCGATTCGCGCCAGACCGAAGCAATAGCCTCATACACTTCAGGCAAAGGTGGATTTAAACTCTTAGCTTTAAAAAGCAGTTTGAGTAAAATCGCTACACGATCGACACCTAACTTCTGTTGCCCTGGCGCAGAAACCCACAGTTTCATCTGTATTTGAGCTAGCTGCAGATAAGCACGCGCAGACTTTGTGTTTTCATTTGTAGCACGCTTAAGAAATATAAGTGCTCTTGTGTCTTTATTTGCCACATGTTCTGCCAAACCTAGCGCACTCAGTAGCTCTGGGTCTCTTTGGCCACGTAAATAAGCAGCTATCAAACTTTGTCTGCCATCCTCCGTCCGACCTGCCATGCGTTGGGCCTCCGCCCTGATGCGAGACGATTGCGCGTCTGTAGCATCGTGCAGATTTAACTTGGCAATATCAGCCACCACTTTGCCCTGTTTATCAATGAGTTCAAAACCACGATCGGAGAGCATTTCTGTGTTAGCCCAAAATAAAGCTGTCATTTCCTCATAACCCGTCGAAAAACACTGCTTAAAAAGATCTTCGCTACTACGTGACCTTGAACTTAAATAAGCAAACTTCATAAACGCTTCGCGGTACTTAGCTTTCGAACCAAGAAGACAAAATTCTATAAATGCTCTACTTTCTTTAGTGGCTTGCTCTGTATTCCAGTCTGAACTTTGGGTGTTTGTATCCTGATCCAATATGAAGAGTTTGTGTAGAGGAATAATTATCCCCTCTTTTAACATGCTTTGGTAAGCTACATCTTTTGACGCAAATGCTCTTATACTTACTCCTTCCTTAATGGCCTGATTTAATCGTAAATTAAACGCTACTCGTTCATTTTTCATCATATCACTGATAGCAGGTAATCCGACACGATTTTCTGTATATGCTAGCGTATCAAACATAGCCTCTAATCCAAACCTAAGCCAATCAGGGGTTCTTGGACCAATACGGTTAACAAGAAAATGCACATATTCATGATGAACGAGCTTAGAAGAGCCTACCGAATTATTTTCACTGCGCGCAGCACCAAGATTAATGACGATTGCTGCATGCTCATGATCTTCAAGCGACAGACTCACCGTTTGTTGCGCATTGCGTATTATACTTGATGGTACGAATGCCTTAACGCGACTTACCGTATCACATAAAATAATTGATGCATCTACAGATGCATTCATGCGAACCATAGGCCATAACACTTCAACGGCCCTATGAAATCTTAGGAAATCCTGAATAACGTCTCGGCTCGTAGAGTCGGATGCCGAACTCAATATTTCAAATCCAGGAACTTGAGCGTAACGCCACTGCTCGGCTGTAGGCAGAATACGCGTATCTGTAACTTGAAACGACGGTAAAGTAACAAGTTCGCCACTCAACTCTTGACCTAGGAGCTGACAACCAACTCCCAAAACAAGTAAATACAAAGATTTGAAAATCTTTTCCAAACGATTTGCCCTAAGGCCATGCATATCTACTAAATTAGTTTCAACTAAGACTATTTTTTAATCTGCGTATCGTAATTAACAACGTAATAGGTAGCAGTTGACTTACTCAAATTACGTTGAGCGGTTACACTATGTGCAGCAAAAAAAATGACTGATCCAGCAGGAGCCATAGTCGTCTTACCGTCGCAGTACACTTCAACCTCCCCTTCTTTAATGATAATAAGTTCTTCTTGAGGGTGTAGCCTTGGTGCACCGCTTTGCTCTCCAGGATTTAGGGTGGAAATATGCAAATGTAAGCGCGCCAGCGTACTTGTTGGCGAATTAAGAACCATACGTTTTTCACCATTAGGAGCTTTCTGCACAACCATATCATTCCAATTAAAGATAGTTGTTTTTAATAATTCGCTTTGAGTGTTTGGTACATCCGCGTGAACGGATACAAGACTACCTAAAAAAAGAACAGTGCTTAGTGATATGATATTTTTCATGGGGTTATAGATAAAAATGTAATTAAAAAATCGTGCGCAACTAAGTAGACCTAACTTCAGTTAGCGTCTTTCCGTTGACATGGGATGAATTATCTTTGGCTACACCTATACGCTGAGAGCCATAAATGCCACCATGTCCGCTAAAGTGGTAAGCAAGAAAACACACAATAGCATAATAAATAAGATAGTGAGATCCAAAAAGTTCTGCGCCCATAATAGTACAGGCAAGTGGTGTATTGGCAGCAGCTGCAAAAATCGCAATAAAACCAAGCCCTGCGAAAAGATCGATAGGAAGGCCCAAAGCCACAGCTATGGTGTGGCCGAGTGCTGCTCCAATAAAGAAAAGGGGTGTGACCTCGCCACCTTTGAATCCTGATCCGATAGCTAATGCGGTAAAAATTATCTTCCAAAGCCAGCTATAGGACGTAGCCCCTTCGAGGGTAAAAGCCCCTACAATAGAAATGCCGTGAGGGTCATAAGAAGTTACCCCAATGCCTAGATAATCTCTTGTACCTAAGACATAGGTAAGAGCAATGATTAGTGCTCCTCCAGCAAAAGCCCTTAATGGTGCAGCTGTGAATACATGTGAAAAGATTTTCTTTAGGTTATGGGTTAATTCAGAAAAAAATCTACCAGCCAAACCAAAGAGTATTCCGGCTAGAATTGCATATCCAACAAAACGAATACTGAGATCCGCAAATAGGCCTGAATTTAATGGTGTAGCAATCAAGTACTGCTGATGATGTATCCCCCAAGCACGGCACACTTGATCACCCACTACACTTGCCGCACATACAGGAATAAACACCCCGTACTCAAGACGTCCAATGACAAGTACTTCGAGTGCAAAAACAGCACCCGCGAGTGGAGTGCCAAACACAGAGCCAAAGCCGGCAGCAATTCCTGCAATAAGTAAGATACGAATATTTTTCTTATTAATAGAAAAAAGCTTTCCATAACCTGCCGCCAAACTTCCTCCCATTTGGATTGCTGTTCCTTCACGCCCTACTGAAGCTCCAAACAAATGAGAAACTAACGTTGTAAATAAAATCAATGGAGCCATCCGAGACGGAACACCACCACCGGATGCATGTATTTCATCTAAAATAAGATTACTACCTGATTCTGCTTTCTTTCCGAGATTATGATAAATAGACGCGGTAAAAAGACCGGCAAGAGGTAGCAAATACAGAAGCCATGGGTTATTCCATCTAAGCTGGGTTACATAGTCTAAAGACCATAAAAACAAGGCGCTCGCTGAACCCGAAATAATAGCAACGGGAACCACTAATGCAGTCCACTGTGCAAGCTGCCATAGACTGGCAAGATGAGGTACAGGATTAAGGAAGCGCTTCATCTAAATCTTTGCTTAAAATCCTACCCGAGAGCACTCCTCTTGCGAGGGTTAAAAGCTGGTGCCCGAGACAGGACTTGAACCTGCACACCTTACGGTAACGGCTTCTAAGACCGTCGTGTCTGCCAATTCCACCACCCGGGCAAAGGGATATCCTCTATAGCCTGCGGACTTCACCCGTACTAGGGCAAGAAAGAATACACAAAAAATGATTAAAAAGCCTCCCCTAACCTATCTCCCATCTTAGCAAAGGTTTCCCTATGCATACTACTCTGTTCTAAGAGGTCTTTATCGAAGGAAATTCTGCCTTTTTGGAATAAAGTAATCACGCATGAGCCCCCAAAAGAAAATAACCCCTTTTCATCACCCTTTTGGACTGCATTACCAGGAATAAAGCCCTGCTGGATGGTGCCTACATTGGTTGCCCCTACTTCAACCATAGCAACTGTTCCAAAAACGGGTGATTCAACAAGGGTAAGCATCCGCTTATTTAAAACTAGGTACCTTATGTTATGTCGTAGCGCTATTGGGCTAACCGAATAAAGCCACCCTGGAGCTAGCTGAGGTTCGGAGGGGACTCCTGCTACTGGAAAATGAAATCGGTGATAATCAACGGGGCATAATCTCGAAATAAGCATTGAACCGCTTTTGAACAAATCTGTAAGCGGCTTATTGGGCTGGGAAGTAAATTCGCCAAGCAATTCGGAGAGTTCAAATTTTGCGCCCTTAACGTAAAATCCATCCACTTCGTCCACGTTTTGAAATGCAAGATGTCTTCCATCAGCGGGCATTACCGCAACCTTATCCCCAGAAAAAATAGGCCGAACTTCCGGTTTAATAGCACGCGTGAAGAATTCATTAAATGATCTAAAATCAAATGCTGATTTCGTAAATTCATCGACGTTGATATTATACTCAACAATAAAGGGTAAAATACGAAGTGCACTAATATGCTTCTTCATATTCCATCCATAGTAGCGTGAAAAAAGAGAGCGCTTTACAATAAGCCAAGCAGCCATTCGACCTACAGGATTACCATAAATGCGCCTAAGCCAACTCTCGCCAAATATTTGCTCTGTTTTTACAGAGCCAGAAGTGCGGTCAAAATAAACAACAGGTTCGGATGACATGATCGAGCGTGATAAAGTAAGACTTGAACTAGCTCTAGGTTATGAAATGAAAGAAACAAGATACAAGCTCTTCGAGTGCTTAAAGTCACATTGTTACGGTATTTCAATGGAACTATGCCTAATAGACGCTTACTGTATAGCACAACATGCAACCTCTAGACCCCAAAGACCAATCGCACAGAGAAATCTTAAAGCGTATCGCACGCAGGTCTTTAATAGATAAAGGGTTTGAGCCTGAATTTAATGGTGCGGTTCAAGCAGAAATAGCTGCCGTGGCCAGCTACCCTCAAAATCCGGAAAACTTAACTGATTTACGCAATTTACTCTGGTGCTCAATCGATAACGATGACTCTCGCGACTTAGATCAACTCACTGTTGCTGAGGAATTACCTAATGGCGGCACTAAAGTTTACGTCGCAATCGCTGATGTAGATAGCGTAGTGAAATACAACACAGCCCTGGATGCGCACGCACATAAGAACACGACCTCAATTTATACTCCTGGAACAGTATTTGCGATGCTCCCAGAAAGGCTCTCTACTGACCTTACCTCATTAAATTACAACGAAGAGCGAGCAGCAATTGTAGTTGAGATGAGTTTTGCCTCGGATGGAAGACTAAGTACTTACTCTCATAGTCGAGCTCTTGTAAAAAATCACGCAAAACTAGCTTATGACTCTGTGGCTGCTTGGCTTGATGGCACACTACCTAAGCTAGATGCTATAGAAAGAGTTCCCGGTTTAGCAGCAAACTTACGCTTACAAGATTCAATCGCGCAAAAACTAAAAGCGCTTCGCCACACACGTGGTGCCCTTTATTTTGAAACATTACGTGCGAATCCTATCTTTGATGGCGCAACATTGAAGGACCTAGCCGCGGATACAAAAAATAAAGCTCACGACATAATTGAAGACTTCATGATTGCAGCTAATTCGGCTACAGCTGTGTTTCTTCAATCTAAACACTTTCCTGTTCTAAAGCGCGTTGTCAAAACCCCAAAAGACTGGGACCGTATTGTAGAACTTGCAGCTGAAAAAGGATACTCCCTCCCAGCACGTGCTGATGTATTAAGCCTCTCTGAGTTTTTAGACTCTGAGAAACTAGCTCACCCGGAGGCCTTTGCCGACTTATCTTTGTCCGTTATTAAATTAATTGGTCCCGGCATTTATATTGCAGAGGCACCAGGGGCACCCACTGAAGGACATTTCGGCTTAGCTGTAGATCATTACTCACACTCCACAGCACCCAATCGTCGTTACCCTGATATAATTACCCAACGCCTACTTAAAGCATGCCTAGCTGGTCAAAAGCCTCCGTATGGTTATACGGAATTAACTGCACTCGCCTTACACTGTACAGTGAAAGCAGATGAAGCTAAAAAAATAGAGCGCTTACTAGTAAAGTCAGCAGCAGCACTGCTTATGGAGAATATGATCGGCCAACGCTTTAATGCGATTATTACTGGCGCATCTGACAAAGGCACATGGGTTCGTATACTAGAACTCCCTGTAGAAGGACGCGTTGTTTCAGGCTACCAAGGCAAGAAAGTAGGGCAAAAAATTATAGTCACCCTACTCTCTACTAATGCGCAGCGAGGCTTTATTGATTTTGAGGCTTAAAGCCTACTCCATCGATAACTGATCTTTTTTTACTGTAAACTTTACCTTACTGCCTTCTGCCACTTCACCGGAAATTAATGCCCGGGCAAGTTGCGTTTCAATGGTGCGTTGTAAGAAACGTTTCAGAGGCCGCGCTCCAAAAACAGGGTCATAGCCACGCTCCGCAACCCATTCGCGCGCTTTAGCATCAAGAGTGACTGTAACACGCTTCTCAACAAGACGTTTGTTTAATTCGGCTAAAAGTAAATCAACGATCTTTGTAATTTCCTCAAGGGTGAGAGGTTTAAATAAAACTGTCTCATCAATACGATTTAAGAATTCAGGCCTGAATGTTGACCGCAACTCAGAGAGCACACTTTCCCTAACTGTTTCAGGAATAGCACTTCCAACAACACCATCGATAAGATGCCTCGAGCCAATGTTCGAAGTCATGATGATAATCGTATTTTTAAAGTCTACAGTTCTACCTTGAGAATCCGTTGCACGACCATCATCCAAAATTTGCAAAAGTACATTGAAGACATCTGGGTGTGCTTTCTCAATTTCATCAAATAAGATAACTGCATAAGGCTTACGCCGCACAGCTTCTGTTAATTGACCGCCCTCGTCGTAACCAATGTAACCAGGAGGAGCACCCACTAAACGCGACACACTGTGCTTCTCCATATATTCAGACATGTCCAGCCGCACCATTGCTGCCTCGGTGTCGAACAAGGTCTCTGCTAATGTTTTTGCGAGTTCGGTTTTACCTACACCTGTAGGCCCAAGAAACAAGAAGCTACCTACGGGTCTTTTGGGGTCTTTAATGCCACTACGTCCTCTTAATATAGCGTCTGTGACTAGATTGACCGCTTCATCTTGGCCAACAACTCTCTCGTGAAGTACGTCAGCTAACCTCAAGAGCTTTTCTTTCTCACCCTCAACTAAGCGAGTCATAGGTACGCCAGACCACTTAGCCACAATCTCAGCAATTTCTTCTTGAGATACTTCTTCCTTAAACAAGGTAGTGCTATTGCCTGCTTTCTCGAGTTTTTTAAGTTCAGCTCCAAGTTGTGGAATCTTTCCATGCCTAAGCTCTGCTACTTTATTTAAGTCATAGGCTCTTTCTGCTTTCTCCATCTCTAAGCGAGATGTTTCAAGGTCTTCTCTTAATTTACGTACATGCCCAACAGCAGTCCTCTCTTTTTCCCATTGCAACTTAAGTCCCTTAGACTTTTCGCGTATCTCGGAAAGTTCTTTTCGTATAACACTGAGTCTTAACTTGCTGGCATCATCTTTCTCTTTCGTAAGAGCAGTTTCTTCTATTTCTAACTGTAATGCACGTCTAGTAAGTTCATCGAGCTCTTGAGGCATCGAATCCATTTCTGTTCGAATCATTGCACATGCCTCATCCACAAGATCAATCGCCTTATCGGGAAGAAACCGGTCGCTGATATAGCGTGTTGATAATGTGACGGCACTCACCAAAGCATTATCCTGGATACGAACACCATGATGTAGCTCAAAGCGCTCTTTGAGTCCTCTTAAAATAGATATCGCATCTTCAACACTAGGTTGATCAACGGTAACAGGTTGAAAACGTCTCTCAAGAGCAGCATCTTTTTCTATATACTTACGGTATTCATCAAGTGTTGTTGCGCCAATACAATGCAGTTCACCACGTGCAAGCATAGGCTTTAGTAAATTACCTGCATCCATTGCACCTTCTGACTTTCCTGCACCAACAATCACATGCAGTTCATCGATAAATAAAATAACGCGACCTTCGCTTTGCTTAATTTCTTGAAGCACTGCTTTGAGTCTTTCTTCAAATTCGCCTCTATATTTAGCACCTGCTACGAGTGCACCCATATCGAGTGAAAATACAGAACGATCTTTTAACCCTTCAGGAACATCTCCACGTAAAATTCTTTGAGCGAGTCCTTCAACAATTGCAGTTTTGCCAACACCAGGCTCTCCAATCAAAACGGGATTGTTTTTGGTTTTGCGTGATAAAATTCTAATCGTACGACGAATCTCATCATCTCTACCAATCACAGGATCAAGTTTTCCTTTACGTGCCTGGGCAACTAGGTCGATACCATATTTTTCTAGAGCCTGATACGTAGCCTCAGGATTGTCTGTTGTTACTTTCTGATTACCACGCACCTCCTTGAAAGCCTTCATAATTTTAGCGCGATCAAATCCAAAACTTTTAAACAACTTCTTTAGTGCATCTGGTTTACTCACCTCAATAAGTCCTAAAAATAAGTGCTCAACACTTACATACTCATCTTTAAGTATCTGAGCTTCTTTTTCGGCACGGGATAACACTTCGTTACAAGCCTGAGTTACATAAACTTTAGAAGTATCAACATTGCCGGTTACTTTTGGTAATTTTTCTAGTTCACGCTCAACAGCAAGTTGAACTGCTGCAGC
>CAILHZ010000016.1:335000-671277 GCA_903834135.1 uncultured Opitutia bacterium
AAGGCTATGCATCCGATTTAAAAGAAGGGTTTGAAGCATGCTTGAATCGTGATGATACGCGAATTTTTGCTCAGGATTTCTCGGCAATAGCACGTTATGCGCAAACAGAAGCACCAGAACTTCATACGTGGCTTGAGCGTAAAAGTAACCGTTTGTTAGCGTCACTACAAAGACCAGAACTAGCATCGCGTCTTTTAATGCTTCTTTCTGAATTAAAAACAGGTAAGAGCAAAAAAGCCTATGCAGACTTGGGTTATAGGCGCCTGCAAGAAATCGTATTAGCATCGAATGGGTTTTCTAGAGTAAAACCCGTTCGCTCTATTAAAGATGACCAAATCGTTTGGGCAAGAAGCCCTGTACGCCTCGACTTAGCAGGAGGATGGACAGATACACCTCCTTACTGCTTTGAACATGGCGGCGCAGTTATAAACGCAGGTGTTTTACTTAACGGCCAACCTCCAATTCAAGTATTCGTTAGATCAATACCAGAAAAGTTATTCCGTTTAAGATCGATTGACTTAGGATCTTCCGAAGAAATAAAGACATACAAAGGTCTATCGGGTTTCACAGATCCAAAATCTAATTTTAGCTTAGCTAAAGCAGCATTAGCACTCTGTGGCTTCTACCCTGAATTTGCTACAGGAAAAGCTCATAAAACTCTACACTCTCGTATCACAGTATTCAATTCAGGGCTGGAAATAACTCTACTAAGCGCAGTACCCAAAGGCTCAGGCCTAGGTACATCCTCTATTCTCGGCGCCACACTCTTAAGTGCACTTAATCGTGCGTGCGGCCTTGGCTGGAACGAGGTCGATCTTTATCAGCGTGTACTCACAATGGAGCAACTCGTGACAACAGGTGGCGGTTGGCAAGATCAAGCTGGCGCACTTTTCAAGAGCATAAAACTAGTTAAAACGGAGGTCGGTTTATCTCAAACGCCTAGTGTAAATTATTTGCCTAAAGAACTCATAGGAAGCGCACACGCAAATAAAACACTGCTTTTATATTACACCGGTATTACCCGGTTTGCTAAAGGCATACTTAAGGAAATAGTGCACGATATGTTCTTAGGGAGATCAGCAACATTGCGCGTTCTCAAATTAATACGCCTTAATACAACACACCTAAATAAAGCTCTAACTCAAAATAATAAGTCTGAGTTTGATCGTTGTATTGCTCGCTCTTGGGCACTGAATCAACGTCTTGATCCAGGAACAACCACACCTGAAGTAGAACGTATAATTATGACAGCAGGCACAGACCTAAGTGCCTGTAAACTACTTGGAGCGGGCGGCGGAGGCTATATGCTTTTGTGTGCAGCTACACCGCACGCAGCAAATCGCATCAAAAAACTTCTTGAGAAAAATCCTCCTAATCGAAAAGCACGGTTTGTTGACTTTACTTTATCTGAAAGAGCAGTGGATGTAAGTGTAAGTTAGAACACTTATTTTAGCCGAAGCTCTTGTTTAAGTATTTTCTTAAGAGGCCCTCGAATCGTACGAGCGAGTGCCTCATTCGCGTATCCCACCCAGGAAATTGATGATGTTGTGTCTAAAGGTCCTTGGATAGAACCTCCCAAAGGATTTTCTGCGATACCACCCGCTTCAATTAAAATCAGTGCAGTACAAATATCGTAGGGATGACAAACTAAAGCGACTGGCAAACGAAGTGCCTTAAAGACCATGGGTCTAATATCTACGATCAACCGATCATGACCGCAGAGAAGCTCGTAGATCTGACCTCCTGTTGAAATATATTGATCTTCGAAAATCATGGGAGAGCCTTCTCCTTGTTGGCCGTAAAGTTTCTTCCATAACGCCTCTTCTATACGTGATGTAAGTATTTTGCCTTCAGGGAAAAACCGCGCAAAGGAGGCAAATCCGTTCACACAATTCTTTGCACGTGACGATTTAAGTTTAAGTGAAACTGCACGTGATTTTTTAACTGTATCCCGACAATCGTAACTTTGTGCAACAATGCCCCTTCCCTTAACGGCGCTTATTTGATCCGACCTCCACTGTTTTGTCGTCGGGACTTCTGTCATTACTGCTACAATCAAATCATCCAGTCTATTTGCCTTACCCTTTTGCAACGCCAGGGCTGACAATACCCAAGCCGAGCGCTTATCATACATTAACCCACGCGTGCCATCTATTGGGTCTAAAATACACTTAAAGACTGTCTGCTCTACAGGAGTACCTCTTGGAAAGGTAACAATTTCATCATCCTCGATACCTTCCATAATGATCTGGATTGGCCACTGTTTTGGCCATGAAGTCTGAAACCATCGAAAAATTGCTTTTTCACTTATCCGATCAATCGCGTAAATAGTATCAGATGCAGTAACTGCTGATACACGTGAAAGTTTTTCAGATCCATACCTGCGTACACTGCACACAGATGCACGGATATAGATACCCAGCTCACAAAGGAGCAAACGGGCCTGTTCGTAAGATGCCTGAGTCTGTTTCACGCTACTATATGCAAGCCCAGATTAAATCCTAGAGCGAGCATTGTGAGACTCTAGGCCGCACGGAGCATCTTACGCGTAAAAAGGAAAACCCACCGCGATAAGCGATGGGTTGAAGTAATGAGGCACGCGCCAGGGCGCGGCTTATTTCTGCCATGTACGCTTTTTATGGCGATTGGCCTTCAAGCGCTTGCGGCGCTTGTGCTTATTCATCTTAAGACGACGTTTCTTTTTCAGGTTACCCATGGTGCGAGGTACCAACGTGGAGGCCTAAAGTTTTTCTGTAAAGCTCGAATTTAAAATGATTCAAAAAGCTATCAAATTAGCCCCGAGACTAAAGCCTTCGTAAAGACTACTAATGTTTTAACTTGTTCTATATCAATATTTAATAAAATTGAAACTACCTTTTGATATGAAGTCATTTGTGACCTATATCGAGCAGTTTCTAACTTTATGTCTGCATGATTATGCAATTTATTTGTCTTAAAATCGTAAACTGTTGCAGAAATCGCCTTTCCGCTTGGGTCTCTAACCACAACAACACGATCCATTACTCCACTGATCCACTTGCTGTCGTGCAGTACTTCAAATGCTTTTTCTCTCCACACCTCACAGAACAGTCCCTCTGGTAAAGCCCACACCTCGTTAAGTGCCGGTGCTTTAAGACAAGCTATAGCTTCATTTGCTGCGTTTCCATGATGGGACCAATCCTTAGCAAATTGCTTAACATCAGCATCTTGAACCCATTCAACCTGCGCTAGTAAACGATGTACTAAAGTGCCGTAGTCGAGTGCAGATTGAGCTTCAAATAATGAATCTAATGCGACACTCACATTTTTCTCCACGGAGGGTCTCTCAGATTCGTGTCTATTCGCAACTTGAACCTCAATTGGATTTAAAAATGGAATCTGAATAGAACCAAGTGGCTTATTAGATTTTTGCATATGGGCCGTGTACCAGATCGGATCTCCACAACTCCATGAACCATTTAACACTAAAGCACCGATTATTATCTCCGTGTCATCTGCTCCAAGAGTTCTACAAAGTAATTGCTTAAAGTTTGCCGAAGTTGAATTAGCTTTTGGTTTTTCGATTATGACATACGAAGCAAGTTTTGCCCGAGTCATTGCGACATATAGTAAAGATAGCTTCTCGTAACAGGCTTCGGCCTTTTCAAATTCAAGGTGAGCACTCAGACCAGGGTCGCGCTCACATATAATTTTTGTGGGCATATCAAGCACCCAAGCAACGTGACGATCTTCTGTTTCATGAACAGCTAATCCATCTCGTCTTTGCGCTAAAGCATCACCTTCTAGTTCAGGAAGAATAACGACATCAAAACCTAACCCCTTAGCTTTGTGTATAGTCATGATGCGTACCACCGCATCAGCCTCAGCATCACGCAACACGTGACGCTGCATGAAATCAGTAAATTCATCTAAGCTTCTACTTCCTGTCTGATCAAAAAGACCGGCAGCGGCTATAAATTGGCGAGATCGCAGCCTAGAAAAAGAATCATCATACACGAAAGCTGTTTCAATCAAATCTAACCAGTACTCCATAGTTCGCTCAAAGCCTAAGCTGTAAACTTGATTCAATAAGTACTCCGAAAGCTCATAGGGATGCTTAATATTTTTTGATTCTAAAATTTTGTAAAAAGGAGTCATCCGAACATGACCCCAAGCAAGTGAATCACTTGGATGCGCGGCAAGTTTAACCATTGCAAGTAACGCTAAACCCACCGGATTATCTACACACACATTTAAATCTGATTCAGCTACAGCTGAAATATTACCGTGGTGTCTTAAGAAATCAGCTAGCTCTGATGCATGGTCATTTTGTTGAACAAGAATCGCCACAGTTAAACCACGTTCAAGTGGTTTAATTTCTTGTAACAATTTAAGACATACATCCCATCTTGCGTCTTCATTATCAGCGAATAGCATACTCGCAAAGCCAGGTATTTTTTGAGCATGAGCTGAATGCGTAGACCATGCCTTCTTCCATGCATGAGCTGCCTCTTGTGGAAATAGCTCGTCCATCACAGAAGCAGCACCGAAGACTTCATTAACCATTGAAATGACAGCAGGTGCTGAGCGACGAGATTCAACCAAGCGCTCTTCTTTAATTAAATTTGTAGAAGCATGATTATAACCCTGAAGCACCTCGTTAAAAAGCCTAGGGTCTCCTTTACGCCATGAGAAAATAGCCTGTTTAATATCTCCGACACAAAAAAACGATCTCGCTCCCTCCGGATCCTGAACTACCTCGTCAATTAGATTTTTTAGAATTTTCCATTGTCCATAACTTGTATCCTGGAATTCATCGAGTAACCAATGATCTATACGACCATCTAATCGATAATCAACAAGCAGACGATCGGATGCTTGAGATTCATTTGAAAGTAACTCAGGCTCAAGAATACGCTGCACGTCACTAAAGGTAAGTCTACCTTTAGAACGTACACTTGCTTGGTACGTTTCATCATAACTTTTAAGTACTGCATGAACACCTTGGGTAACTTCAAGTTTTTTAAGTAATTCTCCAGATATAATATACTGAATAAGTGTACCCAGTGCTTTCGTGGCTGATTGATCTAACGTCTGAACTGCACGGGCAAATTTCAATTCTACTTTTCCCGTGCAGATACTGTCCCAATCCTTAATTACTTTCTTTAGCACGTAAATCACTTCATCACTAAGTGACGCACCTGGATTCCATAGCTTTAAAGCATCTAAAAAGGAATTCCACCTTTCGCGTGCCTTCGAAGGTTCAGCCTGTGTGTTAACCCACTTTGCTAGTGTCGCAATGGCTTGATCAAAATCACCTACACGCTGCAAAACCTGTGTTCCCTTAGGCCAGATCACATTAGGATTTCCCCAATACTTCGCATCAGGAACATCTAAGTACACTTGATGATACTGATCGATGAAGCGGTCCAATTGCTGACCGAGTCGTTTCTCCTCTGTGCCAAAAGTAGCACGCTTAAAATTTTCTATAAAATCTTTTTGCGCCTCTTTCACACTCCCAATAGCCCGGGTGTATAACTGCTCAAGGACCCTTCTACGTTCGAGCCGTGCTGCATGATCTTGAAGTAATTCAAAATCTCCAGAAAGCCCCAGCTCCAAAGGAAACGCCTTTACGATAGCTGCAAAAAAACCATCCATCGTACCAAGCCTCAATTTTGGCATATGATCGATAACTAGCTTAAGTAAATGAATAAAATCATCACATTGCATCTCAGCCTTACCAATTGCTAGAGCAAGCTGCGTTGCCTTTTCAGGAAATTGAGAAGCCTGAGCAAGTTTGTGCAGAATCTCGTCAAAGAATTCGCCTGCAGCTTTCTTGGTAAATGTGAGCGCGACTATTCGATCTGGTGATTGCCCACGAGCAAGTAATGCAACGTAGCGTGTTGTGAGTTGATATGTTTTACCCGAACCAGCAGAGGCTGAAATCATCACATGATTTATTTCATTCATGCATTACCTCCCTGCTTAAAATTCACGCTTTCTAAAATACCTCGATTAAAAAACGTGTTAAATTCGTCTACTCTTTCAGAAAGATTTTCATTCGGTGGCCAAAATTCACCACTCTTAATCGCCTCACATACACCCTGGGCACAGAGCATAGCAGAAGCATGTATTTCTGGTTTGTAATCAGACCAAATAGCTATCTCTGATTCGCCTGCTGCTTTAGGTAAGTTAAAATAACCTAATTGAATATCAGCCCCATATTCATTTTTTAAAGCTTCACGGTAGACCGGGAGTTGTAAATCCTTCCACGTCTTTTCTAGTTTTTCCCCAAATCGTGCGAATGAAGGATAATGAGCATTCTCTTTATTCACTCCACCAATGTGCGCCTGCACAGGTGTTGAAAATATATCTGAAGTTTTATAATCAATAACTCGGACTGCCTGAGTTAGCTCATTTCTTTCAATACGGTCTATTTTTCCAGATACAACAACTCCCGCTATCTCAAAAGTTATGTTCTTTTCCGTGGTAATAATACACCACCCTGCAGAGCGCTCTCTGACTTGTATTTGCGCTACGCGCGATAACCTTTGCCGTGCAGCTTCAATTTGAATTACCAAAGGTAAACTGACCCGATCTCCGTAGTTTTGCAGAATCAGCCGATCAAGTTCAGCCATTAAAAAATGCTTAATCTCGGCCTCACTACAACTCTCGCGCATAAGTGCATTTTTCCCCATCGCTTCAAGTGCGCCATGGCACAAAGTTCCAAAACTACTTTCACTTAATTCATTCCTCCATACATCAACTGCCGCCATCTTTTGTACGCGTTCCAAGTAAAACCGGAATGGACATCTCAGCCACCGGCGAAGCCCTGTTACGCTTACTCGATCAAGACCATGCCTTAAGAAGCCTTCGCGTTCCTGAGACTTTGTTAGTGCATGAGGGATCGTTAGCTGCCAGGCACGCCTCCAGGCTTGATTTGCTCCTGAAATCGCAGGTTCTTTGAAAAGAGCCTCTACTCTGTTTGCAAGTTGCTTGTCTTCACATTGGAAAAATAAACGCGAAGGTCTTAAGGGATCACCCGAAGCAGAGCGTTTACCAAAAAGTAAATCAAGCCGACCATTCTTTTCACGGCATGCACCTAGAGCTTTTAAGATATAAGCATCACGAGCATACCTCTCTTGATTACTTCTGAGGCCAAGTAGACACCGCAAGGACTCAGGCAAAAAGGCGTCAGCTGTAATAGCATGTGGCACCCTACCGTCATTCATACCAGCCACAACTAGATGCGGAGCATCCTCCCAGAGAAGATCCAACCAACCCTGTAGCTCAATTGCACCGACAGGTTTATCCTCACTTAAAACTTCTGAAGCAAATAGACTTAGCGCAAGATCCCACACATGATCTGACTTAAGGCCTTCGGATGCGCTGTTACATTCAGTGGCTATTCGAGTCCAAGCAATAGCCGCCTCCTGTGCTCGTCTATCTTCTGCTTTATGTAAATCTAACCTTCGACCTTTAAGCAGTACTTGCGGAAGACTGAAAGCTGCTTCTTGAAAGCCCTTACTTAAATACTGCGAACGGAATTTATCTATACGCTCTAGAGCTGGAGCTAAAATTTGAGAATCTTTTAATTTAGAAGCGTGCGCTTGAGCTGCTTGTAAATCTACAGGGAAGCAATTGGCTTTCAGTTTATCGAGATCCGAAAGAAGAGCACCTAGCGAATAGGCGTTACCTAATTCTTGCTTAAGATAAGTATTAAAATCCGGACATCTCACTATGGCTTCAATGGATGAAAATAAAGTATCTTGTCCTAAATTACTTAAGGCCTTCAAAAGATGATATAAACTTTCCCCTGATACAGGCCTTCCTATCGGATTAAATCCAACGTGCTTTTCTTTTCTCAAAGCACTCTCAAATATGGTCACAAGTTCTGGATCGGCTACACCGACTCCAAGAAGGCTACTGTTTTCAGCATACTTTCTCGCCCATTCCACAATACGATCTGCTTGGTGCGCTGGCTCAAGCATAGGATGTACGTACTCTTCTATTTCACTTGGGCATACATCTCTTTTTTCCCAACCATTTACACTCGGGCGACCAAAACGATCGAACGCAGAGGCTTCAGTATCTGGAGCAAAAATAACAATTTCGATTGGCACTTGGACACTCAGATGCTCGAGCTTGATTAGAGCAAGAGGCAGAGGATCGGGATTAGCTATAACAACGATACGTTTTATCTGAACACTGACTTGAGGATTGAAAGCCCCTTTTATCGAGGCAGCTCTTGGATCAACTAAACCTCGGTTTAAAAGCGCAGCTTCATATCTGGATTCGAGGGCACCTAGTTCAGACCAACGTGCAATTTCAGGAAATGCTTTGTTCGTATTTGATACTACAGACTGCACCTGAGCTATACGTAATCCTGCTTCAGATAAAGTTATCTGAAGATTTAAAAACGTATTAGCCAACCTAAGAGCCCAAGAAAAGTCACGTTGCTTAAGCGCTCCATTAAATACGTGTTCATAAGCATCTGGCTCGATCGAGAGTAAAAGATGAGACCAGGCCAATAAGCATTCTGCTTTTGAAGCTACTTTTAGCTTACTATCAGGCGTCATAAACTGATCTGAAGTCACCACGGTTGGGGGGAAAACAGCTTGCCCATATTTTGCAGCATAGCTTGCTAGAGCTTCCCTTAACCTGCGCCCTGCCTGTGAAGTCATAACTACGATCAGCTGATCCGATAAATCAAGAGGTCCCTGCTTAAGCCATCCTTGAGCAAGCCATGCTGAAGCTTGCTCGGGTAAAGGTCTATCCCACGCAAGGAAGTGTCTTTTAATTAGAGGATTAAGATTAGCCACGGAAAGTACTGTACACTGCCTAGCGAAAGACCTCTGAGGTTAAATACACAATCCTCAAAAGTAAAAATATGTGGTCACAAAAAAACCTGCGTCTATAAAACGCAGGTTTAAGATAAAACGAAATTCTAGCCGATTATTTAGCTAGTGTGTACTTGGAAGCATGTGCCTTAGCACGAGAAGCGGCATTCTTATGAACTACGCCGGACTTAACTGCTTTGTCCATAGCGCTTGTCCAAGCGATGCCAGCCTTCTTTGCTGCAGCTGCATCCTTGGCTGCAATTGCAGTCTCCAAGTTTTTACGGAGAGTCTTGAGGAGGGTTTTAACCCCGCGATTACGCACTGTGAGTCGTACTGACTTACGGGCGGCTTTGATTGCAGATTTGGTATTGGCCATGAGCTAAATGAAGTTGTGAGTCGGCCAAAGACTCAAACCCGGGACTAAGAGTCAAGGGTATTGTCTGTATGGCCGTATTTTAGTGCGGGTTATATAACTGAATTCTCCTAAGAAATAACGGTAGTTTTGGAAATAAACAATGGAATACTGCAATTTTATGAAGATGTTTTAAATTACACAACTATATGATATACAATAGTTAATGTATAAACGTAGCTTGTTCTATAGTGTAACTCAAGCACACTCCTGCTAAACTTTATTGATCCTTTTGTGTGTCGTGAGACTAATTACTATAAAACTTATAGGATAAACTGGTTAAAACACCTGAAAAGAACCTGTAAAAAAATCTACCCCCGCGTAAGCGAGGGTAGATGTGACATGTTAACTTATGTAAAAATAACCTAAAATGGCTTAAAATTCACCAGTTACGGTGAAGAATACTCCTCGTGGAACAAGTGGCGTGTACGCTTGATTAGCTACAGTAGCATTAGGTGCCTTTAGTAGTTTAACATCGCGGTTGAATAAATTCGTTATCTGCATACGAGCTTTAATACTCTTGATGAAATATCCAGCAGGTAGTTTCGTGCCGTACGTTAGGGAATAATCAAAAAGTGTATATCCACCCTGTATAGCAGTTAAATTTGTTGCAGGTAATGGTAACGATGGATTTGTAGGTAATGACGTATAAACAGTGTAAGGTCCGATGTACTTTGCTATTAGCGAAGTATTGAAACCTGCATAGTCATATGTAAATCCAAACAAACCAGTGGAGTGATTAACACTAGGAATTGCAGTTTTCGAATCCATAAACACTGCCTTATTAATAGAACCGTTAGCAAAAACGCTTAAACCCTTTGCGAGATAATAAGTGCCTTCAGCTTCTACACCATAGTACTGTGCACCACTGGAAAAATAATAAAGAACGTCACTAGTACTTGTACCAGCAGGGTTTTGCTGCGTGAAAGGGAAGTTGTTATAATTAATCCAATAAGCATCAACGTCGGCATTGAAGCGTTTGGTTTTGTATACCGTACCTACTTGATAATTTGTGGTAGTTTGGATTTGTACCTGACTTAGTTGAGGATTAGGTATTTGAAATTGAGCTAATGCTGGAGTGAGCATGCCTTTAGCAAATTGTGCGTAAGCAGACCATTCGTTGGTGATCTTATAATTTAAATCTGTGAGTGGTAATGCTTTTGAGTAAACACGACTCTGTGTGAAATAAACATTGTAAGGTGCTGTAATTTGATTTGCTGGGCCCCATGCGCGGCGGCTAACACTCATATATTTCAAGCCAACATCTAAAGTAAGTTTTGAAGTAACATTCCAAGCGTAATCGATATATGGATCGAATGTGTTAGTCCAAAAATGCATATTATATGCATACCCGTTATTGGAACCGGTGTGATTGAGATCTATAAAATCATTTTGTACTACAGGGCCCGCTGCAGCGTTGTTGTAATCATAATAATAATTGTAACGAGGACCGTGCTGATAATCTACCCAGAAGCCTGATTTAAATATACCATTGTTGTCTTCATGTGAGACTTGAAAATATGTACCGTAAGCACGCACTACGTTCACCTTAACCTGTCCACCGAAATCTTTCTTCGATGGTCCAGAATTAACATTTGGCGACTCATGGCTCATGTTATTGTAGTTAAACGTATAAATCTTATCATGTATTTCCCAGCCTGCTGGTAAAACTGAGTCGTAAGAAATGTATTCAAGGTCTGCGTGTTTTTCTTGGTGATTACGCTGGTAATCATTACCAGCCGTATCCAGATAATTTACTTGGCCAAAATTACGTCCAAGTGTGGCAATCTGACTTAGAGTGAAAGTAGTTTGGTTCGGATTGTTGAACTTAATATTATTGTAAGTGCCATATACTGTTATTTTAGCATTTTTCCCCACTGGAACTAGGTACTTAACTGCATAAGTATTACGCATAAGAGTACCAAATGTATGGTAGCCATCAGAGCTCATGTATTGGTAACCTGCCCACAGTGATGAACCGTTCGCAAGAATACCGGAATTAACTTCGAGGTTTTCTAATGATGTATTCCAACTGCCATAGCTTAAAGTTGGGATAACGGAAGCATGAGTAGCAGGATCCTTGGAAGTCATAGCAATCGTACCGCCGAATGTCGCCATACCGATTGTTGCAGCTGTACCAGGACCACGGTCTATAGTTTGTTGTCCCACTAGTTTCGCAGGAAAGTAACTTGTTGTATGATGGGTATAATCATTGCCATCACCGAAAGGAATTCCGTCAAAAGTGACGTTATACGTACCATCAGATAGGCCACGTAGCGATACCTTGGATTCATTCAAACCAGGGCCGTTTGTGTTACCCATAGCCATACTCGGAGCTAGATTTGCAATTAGTGCATAATCCGAAGTAGGAGGTAAATTATTTTGAATTGTTTGAAGATTAATAACTGATTGAGGCTGAACAGCATCAAGGCTACTTTCAAAGGGAGCCATTGTCTCTGCAGAAGTACGCGCTTCAATCACGACAACTTCTTCTAATCGTACAGTTTTATCTGTAGAAGATGCAGTAGTTGCATCAGCAGCTTTTAAACTAGCTGCAGATAATACTGAAATTGAAATTAGCGCACTCAGTAATGTAGCGCTCAATAAACGGTTTGTAGTTACTTTGTAGGTGTTCACACATAAACTTTAACTCACAGAGGTTACAAAACTATGGCGTAAAAGTTACGACTTTGTGACATTGAGATTATAAATGAACGTTTATAAATAACCATTTATTTTCTGGCAATTGCTTAGCCCTGAAGCCGATAAGCCGGATTCTGTTCCCTCTAAATTAATAGAGTTCAGCGGTCATTTCTCTCACTACATTTTGCAATATAGAGTCTACCTTCATACTACTTGCGCAGCACTCCAGTAAATGCGACATACCCGAGGCTATAGGACGGGCCGCCCAGCCTCTTATTTTGTCTTGCACCAGAAGGGGTTTTTCATGCCGTCCGCCTCGCGGCAGAGCGCGGTGGGCTTTTACCCCACCTTTTCACCCTTACCTAAACTATACCAGCAAGCTGATATAATTCAGGCGGTATATTTTCTGTGACACTCTCCGTCGCCATGGGTTTACCCCATAACGCCTGTGCTTGCCGGTGAAAGCTCGCACAGCATCCTGCCCTATGGTGTCCGGACTTTCCTCTCCAAGGATTCAGCGGACAAGGGTGTTACCCTTGTCTTGGGATCAAAGAACTTAGAGCGACAGCCAGGCTCCAAAGCTAAGCAATTGCCAAAGAACGAAGCTTAATAACTAGCGCTTAACCGCAGTGAGGGCAAGCAAGCGATTAGGACTCAAAAAAGATAATACGGCCACACTGGTCGCAATTAGCTATCTCAGCGATGGCAGAAGATCCGCGTGAAGCTGAATCGGAATCACTAGATACCTTTAAATGACAACCGCCACACTTGCCCCCACGTATAGCAACAACAATGGGCATCATGTTTCGAGCAAGTAACCTATCGTAAATTCTAGCTGCAGGGACAGCAACAGGGACGCGAGCCATTTCAACATCCTTTTTTGCAGACTCTATTTCTACCTTAAGATTTTTTTCGCGCTCTTTAAGACCATTGATACGTGTGTTATAGCCTGAAATATTACTCTTCGCTATCGTTTCTGCTGCTAAGAACCGTTTTTTTGCTTCATCAATCGCGTACATAATCTCGAGTTCCTTGCCTTCGAGATCTCCAATCAATGTCTGTGTTGTTTCAATTTCGTGCCCTAAAGCCTGATACTCTTCGTTCTTTCTGACAGCAGATTGCTGTGTGCGGTATTTGTTAAGACGATCATTTGCACCGCCAATTTGCGTTTCAATATCCTTTTTCTGCACTTCAAGTGTGCGCTGCTCTACACGAGCGGCTTCAATCGCAGCATTTTCTGCAGCAATTGTTCGCTCAATAGCAGCGATTTCAGCAGGGACAGCCTTAAGCTGCGACTCTACGCCTAGCCTTTTACTATCGCGATCTTGCAAGATAAGGAGCAGTTCTAGCGTAGGACTTAGCATGATTTTGGATGGTGCAATGGGTCCAGCGCTTGGTCAAGAACGCTTACCCCCGTACCGGAATACCCTTTAAAAATCTGAGGCCCGTTAAATCAAAAAGAAAGGCCTTAAAAACCCTCATTTTTACAAAGAAAACTCTCGCCACCAAATGCGTTTTCAGAGACTATTTAATTCTGACTTTTTACACGCAAAATCCTTTTTATGGCCGATAACATCGACCCGCCAGCAATATCCCGATCCGAGTCTGGGGCAGAGACTTACGATGCCTCACAGATTCAAAAACTCGAGGGCCTAGAAGGTGTTCGTAAACGCCCAGACATGTACATCGGAGACACGGGTGAACGCGGACTGCATCACTGTGTCTTTGAAGTGGTGGACAATTCTGTAGATGAAGCCTTAGCTGGATTCGCTACTGGTATAAAAGTTAGTATTCACATAGATGGCTCATGCTCCGTAGAGGACGATGGCCGTGGAATTCCTGTTGATATGCATCCGGTCTATAAAATACCGGCTTTAGAGCTAGTTCTGACTAATTTACATGCCGGCGGTAAATTCGGCAAAGGGGCTTATCAAGTTTCTGGTGGCTTACACGGTGTAGGCGCTAAGTGCGTTAATGCTGTCTCAGAATGGTTTGAGGCAGAAGTAAGACGTGCTGGTAAAGTTTACCAGATGCGCTTTGCGCAAGGCAAAACGACTCAGAAGATGGAGATCGTTGGTGACACTAAAAAGACGGGAACAAAGATCACGTTCAAGCCTGACGCAGAGATCTTCTTAGCTACTCGTGAATTCCAATACGAAATTCTTGCAAAGCGCTTACGTGAACTTGCCTTCTTAAATCCAGGCATTCGCATCGAACTAGATGATCAAAGATCTCAGAAGAACGATATATTTTATTTTAAAGAGGGAATTGTAGAATTTGTTCGATTCTTAAATCAGAATAAACAAATCCTTCACGATAAACCGATCAGCTTTACAGATTCTGTGAGTAACGAGGCTGATCCAACACGCCCTGCAACAGTTGTAGATGTGGCGCTTCAATATAATGATAGCTATAATGATCAGGTATTTGCTTACGCAAATTCGATCTACAATCTTGAAGGTGGCACACATCTTTCCGGCTTCCGCACCGCGTTAACTCGCGTGATAAATAATTTTGCTAAGGCAAATAACCTGCTTAAAGAAAAAGACCCTGCAATCACAGGTGAAGACGTAAGAGAAGGTTTAGTAGCAGTTATTTCAGTTAAAGTGCCAGAACCTCGCTTCGAAGGTCAGACTAAGACAAAGCTTTCCAATTCAGAAGTGGACGGAATCGTACAGAAGATCGTTGGTGAAAAACTAAAATTCTTCCTCGAATCCCATACGGCGATCGCAAAACGAATCATCGATAAGACACTCCTCTCAGCTCGTGCACGAGAAGCAGCGCGTAAAGCAAGAGAGACAATTC
This sequence comes from uncultured Opitutia bacterium, assembly GCA_903834135.1. Classification (GTDB taxonomy): domain Bacteria; phylum Verrucomicrobiota; class Verrucomicrobiia; order Opitutales; family Opitutaceae; genus Palsa-1447. The sequence continues at coordinate 349,680 of CAILHZ010000016.1, forward strand.
GTAAGGGAGCTCTATCTGGAGGTGGTCTTCCTGGAAAACTAGCAGACTGTTCCGAACGGGATCCAGCACTCACTGAACTCTACATTGTAGAAGGTGACTCTGCAGGCGGTTCTGCAAAACAGGGCCGCGATCGTCGCTACCAAGCTATACTTCCTCTACGCGGTAAACTCATCAACAGCGAGAAGGCGCAAATTGATAAAGTGTTAAACAACGAGGAAATTCGTACCTTAATTACTGCTATTGGAACGGGTATTGGAACAACGAGTATCGAAGAAGATCAAGACGACGGTTCCTTCAATATAGAAAAAACACGTTACCATAAGATTATCATTATGACTGACGCTGACGTGGACGGATCTCATATCCGAACACTTCTTCTTACGTTCCTTTACAGGAAAATGCGTGGGTTATTTGACCGTGGTTACATCTATATTGCTCAACCACCCCTTTATAAGATTAAGCGCAAAAAACGTGAGCAGTACGTTGATAATGACGAACAGCTAAATCGCATCCTGCTTGAATTAGGTTCTGAGGATATCATTCTTACACGCATTTCTGATAGCCATGTATTTGCGCCTGCGCAAATAGACCTCTTAGTTGAATCACTCTCAGCTATTGAAAAGCTTGGTGGAGCAGTAACGCGTTACGGTGCTTCTCTTGGAGCATTCCTTGATTTACGAGACCAAACCACACACGAGCTACCTCGTTACATCGCTCGCATTCGTGAAGGTAATAAAGAATCTACTCAATTCCTCAAAAACGAGTCTGCACGTACAGCTTTCGTTCAAGAGCATAATTTAGACGCGGATTTATTCGAGCAGCCTGATAACGCTAAGGTAGAACCTAAAGCAAACGGACCAGAGCGCCGCATCACGATACACGAAATCTTTGAAGCAACCGAAATGACAAAGCTTCTTAACGCGGTTGCTAAAACTGATTTAGGGAACGTGCTATTTACAAAGAGCGAGGCCGCTCGCTTTACGATTACAGAAAATATGGGGCAAAAAACCGAAACAAAGACAGAATTGTTCGGCCCTCTTGATATTATCGCTCAAATCCGCGCTAGCGGTAGAAAGGGTCTTTCCATCCAACGCTACAAAGGTCTGGGTGAAATGAATCCTAAGCAATTATTTGAAACCACGATGGATCCTGAAAAAAGGCGCTTGCTGAAGGTATCAATTAACGATGCCGCAAAAGCAGATGCTTTATTCACACTCCTCATGGGCGATGATGTGCCTCCACGTCGTCAATTCATCGAAGATAACGCCCTAAACGTTCAATACTTAGACGTTTAAACCGAATTCAGAGCACCGTGCTACCTAACTTTTATTATTGATGTATACAGGATCAGAAAAACTCCAGTCGGCTAACATCACCGACATCATGCAGACCGCCTACATTGATTACTCAATGTCGGTTATTATTTCACGTGCTCTGCCCGATGCACGCGATGGTCTTAAGCCCGTACAACGGCGTATTCTTTACGCAATGCTTCGCTTAGGCTTATTGCATAATCGTCCTTTTAATAAGTGCGCTAAAGTGGTCGGCGAAGTGTTAGGTAACTACCACCCTCACGGTGATGCCTCCGTATACGATACTTTAGTACGTCTAGCCCAACCTTGGGTAGTTCGCTATCCGCTGATTGACCCTCAAGGAAACTTCGGTTCGGTGGACGGCGATCCACCAGCGGCTTACCGTTATACCGAAAGTCGCTTAGACGAAGTAGCTGAAGAACTCTTAAGAGATATCAACGAAGATACGGTAGATTTCGTTCCTAACTATAACGAAGAAACAACCGAGCCTACGGTTCTTCCTTCAGCCTTACCTAGTTTGCTCATGAATGGATCGACCGGTATCGCGGTCGGCATGGCAACGAATATTCCTCCCCATAATTTGGATGAACTTATCGATGCTACCTGCGCTATCATCGACAATCCGAATATTTCTGTAGATGACATCTGCAATATTATCAAAGGACCTGATTTCCCTTCTGGCGGTGTAATTGCAGGCCGTGAGGGTATCTTAAGCTATTTAAAGACAGGTCGCGGCATCGTTCGTATCAAAGGCAAAGCCCACACTGAAGAAATGAAGGGTGGCTCAGAGCAGATCGTTATTACTGAAATTCCGTATAACGTTAATCGTGCTACCTTGGTGACACGCATTGCAGAACTTGTTGGCGAAAAAGTACTTGAAGGTATTCGCGATCTTCGCGATGAGTCCGACGAGAACACACGTATCGTTATCGAGCTTAAACGAGGCGAACAAGCTAAGGTTGTTATCAATCAACTGTTTCAAAAAACAGCTCTAGAATCTTCCTTTGGTGTTATTCTTCTAGCTATCGACCATAAACGGCCGAAGCAGATGAACATCAAGGAGCTTATCGAGTGTTACATCGCCCACAGACGCGAAGTTATTACTCGTAGAACACAATTCCGATTAAATGAAGCTGAAGATCGTGCTCATATTCTCGAGGGCTATAAAATCGCTCTTGATAATTTAGATGATTTTGTCCGCGTTATTCGTTCCTCAGGCAGCAGAGATGAGGCGAAAGTTAAGTTAATGGCGAAATACCCATTAAGCGAACGCCAGACTGATTCCATCTTAGAACTTCGCCTATATCAATTAACAGGACTCGAGCGCGACAAAATCGAAGCCGAGTATCTTGAATTACTCAGAATCGTTGAAGAGTTACGCAGCATTCTTAATTCTGAAAGTAAATTACTTGAACTGATTAAGAAAGAGCTTGGCGAAATGAGAGCTAAATACACCTCTCCTCGCCGCACTGAGATTGTCGCAGCGGCTGGTGAATTCCGTATGGAAGACGTTATTCCTAACGAGGGCTGTGTCATTACAGCTTCTCACTTAGGATTCGTTAAACGCACACGCGTTTCAGACTATCGCTCGCAAAAGCGTGGCGGGAAAGGAATCATAGGTACTGAAACCTATGATGAAGATTTCGTAGAGCACTTGTTCACAGCAAGTACGCACGACTACATCCTCTTCCTCACTAACCTTGGCCAATGTCATGCGCGTAAAGTATATGACGTTCCAGAAGGAACACGTACTTCAAAGGGCAAATCTGTCACAAGCTTCTTACGCTTATCTGACGGCGAAAAAATCGCTGCAATGATCTGCGTAAAAGACTTCACAGATGACTTGCACCTAATCATGGCCACCAAGGCAGGCATCACAAAAAAGACAACGCTTGCTGATTATACTAACGCGACACGCGAAGGAGGCTTGCGCGGCATAAAACTTGAAGAGCATGATAGTCTAGTTGGTTGTGTTCTCACAACCGGTACAAACGAAATTATTCTCGTCAGCCATAAGGGCCAAGCTGTTCGCTTCACTGAAGAAGATCTTCGTGATCAAGGACGTGACACAGTTGGCGTAACAGGTATGCGCTTTAAGTATGACGGCGACTATGTACAAGCTATCGAAGTGTGTGACAATGAAGCTCAGCTGCTTGTTGCACGCGAAGATGGAATTGGCAAACGCACTCCATTTGGTGACTACCGCTTAATTTCACGCGGCGGCTCAGGCGTAATTGCAATCGACCTCCCTGAGGACGGTTCTGTTAATGTCGCTGGAGCTCTAAGCGTGCGCAATGATGCTGAAGTCATGTTCCTTACAGCTAAGGGACAAAGCATTCGAACACGGGTAAGTGAGATTCGCGAAACTGGCCGTGGAGCAAGAGGCGTAAAGCTGCTTACTCTCGCCGAAGGTGACCGTTTACTTAGCATTGCCCGCGTTATTGAAACCGCTGAAGAAGAAGCAGCAGGCGAACCAGAAGCCTAAGCCTTATAAAGCTTAGGCTTAACTAGCGTAAAATGAAATTGCCTAAAAAGGCATTGAAGACTGATTATGCCTTGATGAAGACAATTCGTTTTTTAGCCATTTTTGCGCTTTCTTATACGAGTTTTTTATACGCAGAGGATACACGTTTTACTAAAGCCGTCACACCTGATGACTTTGCTTTGGCCGGCCTTTCTAAGTTATCCCCTTTAGAATTATACCGTCTAGATCAACTCATAGAACAATACAAAAGCGGTGCACTCACTGCAGCCAAACAAGAAACTGCTAAAGCAGAAGCTCGAGCAATCGAGGCAGAAAAAAAAGCAGAGATAGTTAGAGCAGATGCACAAAGCCAAATCACAAAAGCTAAAGATGATCTAAAAAAAGCATCAGCTAGCTTGATGGCTAAAGCTAAAAATCTTTTAACACCGGGGACTACCGTAGAATACAAAACAACAGAAAGCCGTATAGTTGGGTCGATTTCAGGATGGGAACCTCACTCTGTCTTTGCATTGGAAAATGGCGAAGTTTGGGCCGTTGCAGATGCTAGCGAGTATGTAAACGGAGGGTTTGTAAAGAGTCCTAAGGTAATCTTAAAACCTGCGCGTTTTCTCGGCGGATTCCAGATGGAAATCGTCGGGATGGGCACTCTGCGTGTACGTCTTATCGGAAGTACAAAAGAATAAGCTATAGTCCTAATTCTGTTTGCTCCAACTCTTCTCTCTTTACTGGATCTAGCGTACTTAAAGTAATGAGCTGAGCTAAACTTAGCTGTGCTACATCTGGAATAAGTGCCAAAGCATTAAGTAGAAGTGCTCCTGCAAGAGCGTCATATAAAGCGCAGTGATAACTTCTTCTACTTAAAGGACAGTGTTTTTCGGCACAAAGCTGCAGTTCGTTTCTTAAACCAGCGGCTTCAATTATGTCTTCTAGTCCACCGGACTTAAAGTTGGGATAAAATTGACTGTATAAACGTGCAGTATCTATCCAAGGGCCCCATTCACGCACAGTAGCATTTGAGCGAACAAAGTCAGGCGACTGTCTTGGATAAGGCCACGTCGCTTTCAAAAGAGAATTTTCCGCTCCAGCATAATGGGCAGCAAGAGGTGCCTGTTCTCTTAGTGATGCGAAATATTCCCAGTCATCTGAAAAATTAGCTTCTAAGTCACACATCTCATTTTTTATCCCATGGATTTGTTGATCCTCTGGTCGAATAATTCCTTGAGACCTGCACAAACGAGTCTTTGTTTCAACGACTACCCCGTCTGCTAATCTAACAACCCCGTATTCAATGACACCCGAATTTCGATTACCTTCAAAGTCTATGAAAAATATAGGATGCTTAAGCCAGGACATAATGCCACCCTAGGTTAGTTGAGATTCACTCATAGCTCTACCGCCATGCCAACCTGTTGTCCAGGCAGCTTGAAAATTAAAACCTCCTGTTACTCCGTCAATATCGAGCACTTCACCAGCAAAATATAAATTAGGACAGATGCGGCTCTGCATCGTAGAAAAATCAATTTCACTTAATTTAACTCCTCCACAAGTAACAAACTCTTCCTTATTCATACTTTTACCTGTTACAGAGAATGAAGAAGAACCAATGAGCTGAGTTAAATTTTGCAAGAGTGCTTTCGATACCCCAGCCCACTGTACTTTGTCTCCAATGTTAGCATGTAGACATAGCCTCTCCCATAATCGTGCAGGTAAGCTAAAAGGATTCCCAGTAGTTATTTGCCTTTTAGGGTGAGTAATTTTTTGGGCGTTTAATGCAGCTTCAATTTGAATTAAACTCAGCGATGAAGCCCAATTAACTAAAAGTGTAAATTTGTAATCAATTTCATGAAGCTCTCGAGCAGCCAGTGAGGAAAGTTTAAGAATTGCAGGTCCACTTAACCCCCAGTGTGTAATTAATATTGGACCCTGAGTTATGTACTTAGCGTCTTTAATTTTTGCTTCAGCTTTGACTACTGCCAATCCTTCAAGCCCTTTCAAAAGCACACTATCAATGTGAAAAGTAAATAGTGAAGGTACAGCAGGTATAATCGTGTGACCTAATTGCTGCGCAATTTGAATACCGGCCGAACTTTTATTTCCACCCGTTGCAATAAGCACTTTATCAAAGTGCTCTAATTCACCAGTCGTTAAATTTAAATCAAAGCCAGCACTACTTTGTAGCATTGAATTAACACCGCATCTGACTTTAACACTTACTCCTGCTCTCCTAGCTGCGTCCTGAAGACATGAACTGATAGTTTCGGAACTATCAGTAATGGGAAATACTCGTCCGTCATCTTCTGTTTTAAGTTCTACACCACGGCGATTAAACCAAGCAAATGTCTCAGTGGGGCCAAACCTGTGGAAAGGCCCCAGAAGTTCGCGGCTACCTCTAGGATAATGCGTGACAAGTATCTTTGGCTCATAGCAGGCATGTGTGACGTTACACCTTCCGCCACCTGAAACCTTAACCTTAGCGAGTAAATGTGCAGTGGCCTCGTACAATACGACATTAGTCCCAGGCGTTTCAGCTGCTGCAATAGCAGCGAAAAAACCTGCAGCTCCACCACCTATAACCGCAATACGCATGATTCAAATTGCCCCTTTATTCCCTCCCAAGCACCAAAAAAAGGCACGAACTGTTCATTTATAGCAATAAAGTAAGTAAATTTTCCGTGCCATCTAAGGCACTGTCGGCTTGAGTAAAAGGGTGGATCTAAAACCTTATCGTGATTTCATGACCGAACTCGCCCTAAAAAGTGGCGATTTCATACGTCCTTATTTCGCTAGTCCCACACTCTTAGTCGAAACTAAAGAAGACCAAACGCCAGTTACGGTAGCTGACCGTGGCGCAGAAGCCTTAATGCGCAGCTTAATCGAAAAAAAATTCCCTAACGATTCGATTCTAGGAGAAGAATATGGAGTGAAAAAAGGAACCTCTGACTTCACATGGATTCTTGACCCGATAGACGGAACTAAGTCTTTCGCTTCAGCCTGCCCTCTTTTCGGTACACTAATCGCCTTAGCATATCAAGGCACACCAATCCTTGGATGCATTAACCAGCCCGTGTTAAATCAGTTATTAATTGGTGATGGATCATCGACAGAGTTAAACGGACGTTCCGTTAAAATCAGAAGCTGCAAAGAAATTAGTTCGGCGACATTACTCACGAGCGACCCACTTAATCCCGGCAAATATCAAAACGGAAAAGCTTACGAAACATTGGCTAATTGTGTTAAATTAACAAGAACCTGGGGTGATTGTTATGGCTATCTTCTACTCGCTACAGGTTGGGCGGATATAATGTGTGATCCAATTATGAATTCGTGGGATATCCAGGCACTCATTCCGATTGTAAAAGGAGCCGGAGGAACAATTACTGATTGGCAGGGGAAAGATCCAGTAAACGGATCCTCGATCGTAGCAACAGGTAAAGAGCTACACCCACAGATTATAGCAGCGCTTAATAAGGCTTAGAGTAAAAAACTTAACGCTTTTTACTCTTCTTTTTGGCAGTCCAGTCGGCAGTAATAATTGAGGTCACTCCGCCGCGGCCTTTCCAATCAGCTATAATAGTGAGTTCTCTTGGAGCCAAACACTTACCCAAATCGTCGCAAATTTTATTGGTTACAGCTTCAAAAAAAATTCCTTTATTCCGAAATGCATGGAAATAAAGCTTAAGCGACTTTAGCTCTACACACAGTTTGTCGGGTATGTAACGAACCGTTATGGTTCCAAAATCAGGATGGCCTGTCATAGGACACACCGAAGTAAATTCATGATGCGAATGTGCGATCACATAATTACGATGCGCCGCAGGATTAGGAAAAGACTCAAGAATTTTAGGATCAGCCATGATAAAAAATACTTTATGTTGCCGTTTCAGTAAAGCGACTTTCCCGTATCACGGTAATCTTAATCGTGCTTGGGTATTGCAGTTCACTTTCAATTCTTTGACGTAATTCTTTTGCGATCTCACGAGCTCTATCTTCAGTGACATGCTGAGGTGCAACAACAACTCTAATTTCACGACCAGCTTGTATTGCGAATGCTTGATGTACGCCTTCCAAGGACAGCGCTAATTTTTCTAACTTATCTAAGCGCTGAATATAACTATCCATGGATTCAGCACGTGCACCAGGACGTGTTGCCGAAATAGTATCCGCTAAGATAACAAGCCCTGCATAAACAGTTTCAGGTTTTACTTCTTCGTGATGAGCAGCAACCGCATTTATTACTATAGGGGTCTCACCGTGGCGTTTAATAAAGTCAGCTCCAATGATTGCATGACTGCCTTCAAGTTCTCCAGGAACGCCTTTGCCGATGTCGTGAAGAAGTCCTGCACGTTTGGCTATATTTGGATCTAGCCCTACTTCACTTGCCAAAATAGATGCAAGGAATGCTGTCTCAACAGAATGATCTAAAGCGTTTTGATTGTATGAGAATTTATATTTAAGACGACCAAGCATCTTGATAATTTCAGGATGTAGTCCGTTGATGTTAAGTTTTGTTACGGCATCTTCACCGGCCTGTGTCGTTACTAAATCGATTTCCTCTTGGGCTCGCTTAACAAATTCTTCGATGCTTGCTGGATGAATACGTCCATCCTTCACTAAAGCCTCAAGAGCAGAACGTGCTACTTCTCTACGCACAGGATCAAATGAGGATAAAAGTACCAACTGCGGGGACTCATCAATCATGAGTGTTACACCGGTAGCTGATTCAAAGGCTTTAATATTTCTACCTTCACGGCCGATAATTCTGCCCTTCATATCTTCAGTTGGAAGATGCACGAGAGTCGCTGTAAGATCATTATTGGGCTTACTTGCGATACGCTGCATTGCAGCAACTAATATACGGCGTCCTGTGGTCTGGAGTTCTTGCTCTGACTTTTCTAAAGTCTCTCGCTTTAATGCGCGAAATTCATCTTGGCACTCAAGTAAAACTTCTTCGCGTAATTGGCGTTTAATTTCTTCTCCGTCTAATTGAGAAACATTTTCAAGACGTTTACGAACACTCTTGGAAAGAGCGCGCATTGTGTCCCGGGCTTGCTTTATGGCCGCACTCTCACGATTTATACGATCTTGTCTCTGCTCTAATTGATAATCAAGCAGCGCTAAAGACTCCTCATGAGCACGTATTTCACGTAGTCTTACATCCACTTCAATTTCCCGCCGATCAAAATCACGGACAAGATCGAGTCGTTTATCTTGAATCTCTGTATCAGCCTTTTGCTTGATTTCTTCTGCAGCTACGGCTGCTTCACGCCTGGCAACTTCGATGAGTTCACCCGCTTGTTCATGCGCAGCTTTACGGGTTTGTCGTACGACAATCCATGAAGCAACAAAGCCCAAAGTGACCCCTGCTATCCCTGCGATCAAGGATGCTGAGAGGGACCAATCGGCCCCATCACTCTGTGCTAGTAATGGCTGGGCGAAATATGAAAGGTTCGCAAATATCAAAGGTTAGGTAGAATTAGCCTAAAGAGCTAAAAAAAAACCTCAAGCTGTAAGCTGGCGTTGCAAGACGCTCATATTCCCTATCACATTAGCCTACTCGTGAAGCCGATCCCCCTGTTCGATATCAACAGATTGTTTCGCACCTCCACGCGAGAGCGCTGGGATTGGGTGACGCCTTCAGCTATCCTTTGTTTGTCAATTATTGGTATAGCTTTTATTTATAGCGCACAATCTTCAAGTAATTCAAGTTCAACAACTTATAATAATTCTGTAATAGAAATTGTTCGGCACAATTACTATCTAAAACAGTTTATTTTCCTGACTCTTGGAGCAGCCGCTTACATAGCAGTTTCTCTAGTTGATTACCGCAGATGGCTAGGTATTGCCCAGTGGATTTACTTCATTTGCGTCATACCTCTTTTCTTAGTTTTAGTTATAGGGACTAAAACCTATGGATCACAGCGGTGGCTTGCTTTAGGCCCTTTTAGCTTCCAGCCATCAGAAACAATCAACGTCGCCGTACTTCTAATTACTGCAAGTATATTGATACACAGCAAGATAGGAAATTTTTCGCAATCAATAAAAGTCCTTGGAAAATTGGCCCTTGCGGTGGGGGTACCCATGCTCTTGATTCTGATGCAACCCGATATCAAATCGGCAATTGTGCTGACCCCTATGGTCTTTTCTATGCTTTACGTTTCGAGACTCGCACCGCGATTTTTTGCGGCTGCTCTTGGTGCGTTTTTACTTCTTTTGGGAGTCATTGCATCGGACATTTGGCGTTATTCGAATTTCATGGATAATCTGCAGGCGCAGTATCAAGCCACACATAGCCAAACACATGAATCAGTTTATGTAAGGGCAAAGGGTTCCTACGAGCGTCACTCTTGGGTTCCGTTACATGATTACCAACGTAACCGTATTCTTTCATTTGTTAATCCGGATAAAATTGATCCGGTTGGAATTGGTTGGAATCAACGCCAATCATTAATTTCTGTAGGCTCTGGCGGCCTCACGGGCAAGGGATGGACTCAAGGAACTCAAGCACGACTTGGTTACCTTCCCCATTCTGTTGCACATAACGATTTTATTTTCTCGGTAATAGCCGAGGAAAAAGGTTTTTTGGGAAGTATTACTGTTCTTGGCCTTTTTGGTTTAGTTTTGTTTAACGGCATACGCATTGCCGGTCTTGCAAAAGATCGTCTCGGCGCACTAATCGCTATTGGCGTCACTGTGCTGTTTACCGTGCATGTGTTTGTAAACATTGCGATGACCATAGGCCTTTTGCCCATTACGGGCATACCACTTCCCTTCATCAGCTACGGTGGTTCCTTTGTGCTTAGCTGCTGCATCATGCAAGGACTGGTCCAGAGCGTCTATCGCTTCCGGAAGGATTTCCAATGATAATGGATTCTTCCCACGATATTGACCGCTCTGCCGGAATCTCCTGCGCAGCAACTAAAGTCCTAAGGGGCACCGTGCATAACCCAGATAGCACCCACAATGAGCGATCATCCCCACGACAGTCCAGAAAACCAATCAGCCGATCATCAAGAATATGATACTGAAATGGCAAATCCACCTCCTGTTAGAGAATTCACGGCTGCCACAGCAGATGAATTAAAAGCAGGAGCTGCAGAGCGCGCCCAACAGCGTCCTCTCCTTCAAAAAATACTAGCAGTTTTCAGGAAAGAAAAAGGCTCATACCGTGAGCTTATCATCAATTCTGAACCGCTTGAAAAACGCGTAGCCCTCCTTGTCGATGGCCGTCTCGAAAAATTCGAAATTGAACGCGAGTCCGACAACCGCATGGTTGGAGGCATTTTTAAAGGAAGGATCAAAAATTTAGATCCAGGCCTTAAGGCTGCATTCGTTGATATTGGATATAACAAAAACGCATTCCTTCACTATTGGGATATGTTACCAGCAGCAGCAGATTCTTCTGTTGAAGTTGTTCGTGTTAATCGCAGACGCGATGCACAGCCTAAAGGTGAAGTCACCGTTAAGGATATTCCAAGCATGTACCCTCCAGGTACAGAAATTGTTATTCAAGTTACTAAAGGACCTATCGGAACTAAAGGACCTAGAACAACAACAAACCTGTCTATTCCTGGACGCTATTTGATTCTCACTCCTTACAGTGACGGCTGCGGTATATCGCGTAAAATCGAAGATCCTAATGAGCGCCGCAGACTAAAACAGTTAATCAACGAACTAACCATTCCAGAAGGAATGGGAGTGATTGTTCGTACAGCTGGAGAAGGCAAAAAGTCGCGTTACTTTGTTCGCGATCTTCACATTCTTCTTAAGAAATGGGAGGAAATTACGCGCAAGATCCAATCCGATAAAGCTCCTGTTAATTTATACATGGAGCCTGATTTAGTTGAACGTACTGTGCGTGACTTCTTAACCGAAGAAGTAGATCGTGTCTTAATTGACGATAAGAGTGATTTTGAACGCACTCAAGAATTGGTGAGCCAAATCTCAAAGCGCTCACGCTCCAAAATTGCATCCTATAGTGATAGCATTCCAATTTTTGAACGCTTCAATATTGAGCGTCAAATTGAGCAAACCGGTCAGCGTAAGGTTCCACTGCCAAGTGGTGGTGAAATCGTTATCGACGAAACCGAAGCCTTGATCGCAGTCGACGTCAATACAGGCTCGCACAAGAACAAATCGGGTGACGAGAAGAACACTATCTACGCAGTTAATCTTGAAGCAGCTCAAGAAATCGCCCGTCAGATTAGACTCAGAAATCTGGGCGGCTTAATCATCATCGATTTTATCGATATGAAAGAACGCCGTCACCGCAACTCTGTTTACGAAAAGATGGTTGAACTCATGGCGACCGATAAGGCGCGAAATCACATTCTGCCAATTTCACAACTTGGGATCTTACAGATGACACGCCAAAGACAACAGGAATCCCTGTGGTCTAACTTATACACAGATTGTCCGTACTGCAGAGGCCGTGGTATTGTAAAGTCAGCGACAACAATGTCCGTTGAGCTACAACGCCGCTTATCTTCTGTGGCGCGTAGATTGCAGATCAGGGACGAATCAAAACAATATTCCTTACGTGTTCTTGTTCACCCAAGTATTCTGGAACGCCTACGTAGTGAAGATGCCGATCTTCTTGTTAGGATGGAGCAAAGTCACAGCGTTAAATTAGCATTCCGTGCGGACCCTGCCTATCACGTTGAGCACTTTAAAATCATTAACTCAGATACGGGCGAAGAGTACCGCTAACCTAAAAGCGCCTAATTAGCGTATACGGTTATCGTATACGCTAATAAGGCACTGCAGATTTACTATTTTAACGCTTTTGTCATAATAGAGCGATTGCTCTGCATGCCAATATGGCTCTTATTATAGTTTGCTGAATAAAAATTACTTTTAAAACCTATCTCACGTGCCTTCTTTTCTTACACATATTTGGACATCGATTGTACAATGGATCGACTCGGATTATTCTGCTGAAAGCCCAGAAGTTCTAATGGCAAGACCCGATCGCGTTGAATGGACGCGGTGCCTACCTTTCATTATACTACATTTAGGATGTTTAGGCGTAATCTGGGCGGGTATTAGCCCTTTTGCGGTTATCCTATGTGTAGCTCTGTATTTTATACGTATGTTTGCCGTGACAGGAATATACCACAGGTATTTTTCCCATAAAACGTACCATATATCTCGGTTCACTCAGTTCCTATTCGCGATCTTTGCTGAAACATGTGTACAACGTGGACCACTGTGGTGGGCATACCACCACCGCCATCATCACCAACACTCTGACGAAGAAGAAGATGCACACTCTCCCCATGTCCATGGATTTTGGTGGTCACACATAGGCTGGATCACAAGTACAAGGAACTTTCCCACAGACTATTCCCAAGTTAAGGATCTAGCTAAATTTCCTGAACTCGTTTTCTTGAACCGCTTTGATACTATTGTTCCAGCAGTGTTTGCTGCTTCGTTATGGTTTTTGGGTCATATACTCCAAATTCACTTTCCGTCGCTTCATACAAGTGGACTACAAACATTAGTTTGGGGATTCTTTATTAGTACTACATTTCTTTTCCACGGTACTTCGTGTATTAATTCAATGGCCCATCTTATGGGCAAGCGCCGCTATAATACAAAAGATGACTCTCGTAATAGTTTTATTCTCACACTCATCACTTTAGGTGAGGGATGGCATAACAACCATCATCGCTATCAGTCTTCTACTCGAAATGGGTTTTATTGGTGGGAGATCGACATTACCTATTACACACTAAAACTACTTTCGTTTACTGGATTAGTTTCAGGACTTAAAGCTGTACCTAAAAGCGTACTCGAAGAAGGTCGCAATCCTTTGGGTGCAAAAATGCCAAACCCAGCAAGTCCAACAGTCTGATCTATGGAGCGTCTTGCGATTATAGGAACAGGCATAGCTGGATTAGGCTGCGCTCACTTTCTGCATCGTGATTTTGATATAACGTTATTCGAGAAAAATGATTATGTAGGCGGTCACACCAATACGGTGGATGCGACCGAAACTGAAACATCTCGTGTTATACCAATTGATACGGGTTTTATGGTCTTCAATAAACAGACCTACCCCTTATTAACACATTTTTTTGAGACCTTGGGAGTAAAGATTAAACCAGCACCGATGTCGTTTAGTGTAAAACACACGGACAAAAATATTGAATTTTCTGGATCCTCTCTAAATCATCTTTTTGCCCAAAGACGTAATCTGCTTAGACCTTCATTTTACCGTCTCCTGAGTGCAATAAATCGTTTCAATAAAGAAGCTGTTCAAGCCTTAAACTCTTCAGACCCAGAAGATATAACTCTTGCGGAATACGTTAACAGAGGTCGATACGGCAGCGACTTTCTTAATCTCTACTTAGTTCCTATGAGTTCGGCGGTATGGAGTACGCCACCTGAACTAATGTTAGAATTTCCGGCAACTACGCTGCTGCGTTTTTTCCATAATCACGGATTTCTTGGATTAAACACACAGCACCCTTGGTTCACTGTAGATGGCGGTGCAAAAACATACGTTAATAAAATACTCGAGAACACGAATATTAAAGTTCGTCTTAATTCAAAAATAAAGTCGGTAAGTCGTTTAAATCCAGGTATACAGATTATTACGGATAATGGCGATAATCACACATTTGATCGCGTCATACTAGCGTGTCATGCAGACCAAGCATTAAGAATGCTTACAGATGCGCAACCTAACGAAGCACGGCTACTTTCTGAATTTAAGTACCAAACAAATAGTGCAACTCTGCATACAGATGAAAGCGTGATGCCGAAAACAAGACTAGCATGGTCGAGTTGGAATTACGAAATTTCGCGATACAAAAAAGGCCCCTACTCAACAGCTATTCACTACTGGATGAATTCGTTGCAGGGAGTCTCTCAAATAAAAAACTACTTTGTATCAATTAACCGTCCTGAAGCTATTGACCCTGTTAAGGTACTTAAACGTATACAATACGAGCATCCCTTATTTAACCTTGGTGCTATCAAGGCTCAGCAAGAACTCCCTCAGCTCAACGAGATAGCCATAGGAACCTCTCATACGTACTTTGCGGGCAGTTATTTTCGCTATGGTTTTCACGAAGATGCCTTCGGAAGTGCTGTGGCATTAAGTAAACTCTTACTCAGCCGCAAATATTAGGACTGCAAATTTGCGCTATAATCATTTTAAGGTATTGTGAGTAGTATGCAGAGTTGTTTATACGAATGCAGGGTGATGCACCACCGTCTTGTTCCCAAGGAGCACAAGTTTAGCTATCGTATTTTTGTTCTCGCACTAGATCTTGATGAATTAGAAACGTGCCATAAAGCATTTACTTTTTTCTCACTTAATCGCTGGAATCTGTATTCCTTTAATGAAGCAGACTATGTACCCACTTACGAAAAGATACATAATCCATCTCAAAACACTTCTATAAAACTGACCCCAGCTTTAAACAATTCTCTGAAGGAGCGTGTAATAAGCTATTTAGCACTTAATGGTATAGATTGCGCGGGAGGTAAAGTCACTTTAGTTACAGTTCCCCGCATTTTCGGTTACGCTTTTAATCCAGTATCGTTTTACTATTGCTACAACCAAACAGGTGAACTTGTCGCTGCCATGGCTGAAGTAACCAATACATTCAAAGAGATGAAACTGTACGTGGTTAATAAATCAACAGTGAACAACAGACCTAGATTTCAAGCACGCATACCAAAAAACTTTTATGTCTCTCCTTTTTCAAAAGTAGATTTAGCTTTTGATTTTGATTTATATGAACCATCAGATTCGTTTGCGGTACGAATTGACGATTACGATGGTGAATTAAAAACGCTCATAAGCACAATGTCTGGCCCAAAACGTGATATAACGGATGCACGTCTTCTGGGTTGGTTATTCAAATACCCTTTAATTACCTTTAGAATCATAGCCCTTATTCATGTGCATGCTTTAAGACTGTACTTGAAGAAGATACCTTGGTTTAAAAAGACGTCTGCTGCTGATAGACAAAAAGATCTTTTTAGACCCCACCAATCCCTTAATCAATAGATACAGTCAGGATGAATTCAAATACGCTAACAAAAGCTAGCCCGGCACGTACAGCCTCTAGGCCATCATTATGGCGCAGACCTCTGATATCTGCCTTTTCGCATATGAAGCAGGGATGCCTACAACTCATACTCCCTGATGGAAGTTTAAAAATATTTGGTTCACCTGAAAGCCCACACAAAGCTGTTATACAGATTAATTCAGAGGCGTTTTTTAAGCGATGTGTATTCTACGGAGATATCGGCTTTGCTGAGTCGTACCTGGATAGTGATTGGGAAACCGAAGATCTAACAGCGGTGATTAGCTGGTTTATTATAAATTTAGAAACATCTCCTGGTCTTTCAGGATCAAAGGCGCCGCGAACAGCGGCACTCAATATCTTAAGATATCTAAACCATGCAGGCCACTGGTTCTCCAGGAATAGTAAAGAGCAGGCACGTCGCAATATAGCTGCACATTACGATCTCTCTAACGAGTTTTTTTCACTATTTCTTGATGAGTCCATGATGTACTCGTCGGCTAAATGGATTAACAGCGATGACACACTTGAGAATGCACAGTTACATAAAAATGATGCTTTATGCAGGAGTCTTGATTTAAAGACTAAGGACCATGTATTAGAAATCGGGAGTGGTTGGGGTGGCTGGGCAATTCATGCTGCTAAAACATACGGATGCAGAGTTACAAGCATTACACTTTCAGAGCAGCAGCTTAAACTAGCTACAGAACGTGTAGCAGAAGCGGGATTAAGTCATCTCATTACATTTGAGCTAAGAGACTACCGTGATCTAAGTACAAAGTTTGATAAGCTTGTGTCTATTGAGATGATGGAAGCCATAGGGCACTCATATCTCCCTCAATTTTGCCAGTCTATAGACAAATCCCTTAAACCAAACGGAATAGCTGCTCTTCAATTTATTACATGCCCGGACTCTCACTATGAGGAGATGCGTAATGGTGTAGATTTCATACAAAAACACATCTTTCCTGGATCCCTACTTCTCTCTTTAGGGCGCTTGAATCGTATAATGAAGCAATCAGGTGCGTTTCTAATGACTCACATTGATGACTTAGGGCAAGATTACGCCAAAACGTTGCGCACGTGGCAGGACCGATTTAACTCAAAATTGCCTGCAGTTAAAAAAATAGGTTTTGATGATTATTTTATACGTAAATGGCAGTATTATTTATCTTACTGCGAAGCAGCCTTTACTCATAAAAAGATATCTGTGGTACAAGCAGTCTATAGACGCTCTACAGTGAAGGCTATATAATGAACTTAAGTCTTATTGTTATACTGTGCACTTGTGTACTAGTTATACTTTTTGGCCTTTGTAGCTTAATAGCTGAACGTACTAGTAATTATGGGATTGTTGATATACTTTGGTCATACTCTTTTGGCATAGTTGTATTACTTTTTTTCTACTTGATTCACGCAGCGACAAGTAGCCAATTACTTATCACAGGACTAGTGCTTACGTGGAGCATCCGCCTAGGAACACACTTACTGATACGAGTAGTCAATCATCACCCGAAAGAAGACGTAAGATATGCTCAGCTTCGTATAGAATGGGCTAAAAACCTGAAGTTGAAAATGGCATGTTTTTTTCAAATACAGGCTATATCAGTAGTACTCCTATGCACCCCATTCTATTTTATATTCGCTAATGCATCAAATAACTTGGGGTACATAGAAATTGCGGGTTCTCTACTTTGGGTGATTGGAGTTGCAGGTGAATCAATTGCAGATTTACAGCTATCCCGTTTTAAGAATAATCCTTTAAATCATAAGGAAGTGTGCAGCCAAGGTTTATGGCGTTACAGTCGTCATCCTAATTATTTTTTTGAATGGATAATCTGGGTGTCTTATTTTATCATAGCATGCAGCACACCCTACGGGTGGTTATCAATTATTAGTCCAGCGATTATTCTCTATTTGCTACTCACAAAAACAGGTGTTCCTATGGCAGAAAAACAGTCTTTGCTGAGTAAAAAAGAAAAGTATTCTAATTACCAAAAAACGACTTCAGTATTTTTTCCCTGGTTCACAAAAAGTAATTAATCGCTATGATAGATACAGTTTTAGAAAAAGATTTACTCCCAGAATGTATTATTCGTTTCGGCATAAGACGACTACTTAAGCAACGCATTCAAGAGATCACACATACTGAGATCTCTTCTAGTTCAGCTAAAATACAAGCATATGCTGATGCTCTCAAAAAAAGTCCTATTGCAGAATCTACCCAGGCAGCGAATGAGCAGCACTATGAAGTACCCGCAGAATTCTACCAAAAATGTTTAGGTAAGAATCTAAAGTACTCAGGATGTTTATATCCGACAGGTAGAGAGTCTTTGTCTGAAGCTGAAGATGCCATGCTTGCGCTATATGCAGAGCGTGCAGAACTTATAAACGGTCAAAATATATTAGAACTAGGGTGCGGATGGGGATCACTCAGTTTATATATGGCTAAGCACTACCCAAATTCACACATAACTGGGGTATCGAATTCTAGTTCTCAGAAAGAGTACATTGACAACCAGGCACGTCTTAGAGGCTTAACCAATATCACAATTATAACCTGTGATATGAATGTATTTACCCAACCCAGTTCTACTTACGATCGCGTAGTCTCAATTGAGATGTTCGAGCATATGAAGAACTATAAACTTCTACTCGCACGTATAGCTGCCTGGCTAAAAGCTGATGGGAAATTATTTGTACATATTTTTACCCACTGCAAATATCCCTATCACTTCGAAGCTAAGGATAACTCTGATTGGATGGCTAGATACTTCTTCACTGGTGGCCAAATGCCTTCGCATGATTTATTAAGCTATTTCCAAGATGATCTTAAGCTCTCAAAGGACTGGAAGGTAAACGGTACACATTACCAGAAAACAGCTGAAGATTGGTTGCGTAATATGAAAGAGAATAAAAAAACTTTAATGCCTTTCTTCCACCAAACTTACGGAAAAGATGCAGTCAAATTCTGGGCCTATTGGAAGATATTTTACATGAGTTGCGCCGAATTATGGGGCTTTAACTCAGGTAACGAATGGCTCGTTAGCCACTATCTTTTCGAGAAGAAATCTTAATCTTGGTTTTTAAGAGGTAATGCTTGATTGATACTGGTAATACAATCAAGTAGGCCGCTTAAGCAGCGGATAAACTTAAAATTATTTCTGCAACTCAAGCCATTCAATCCAATCACCCTGTGTTTTGGGTGTGCCTGGTAAAATCTTATACTTCGAATAGAGATATATATCTGCTTTCACACATCCTACTGTAAGTATTGATGTTCTTTCATAAAGCGTAGGATGCCCCTCTAAGGTATCAAGGTCTGATAAACAAGAAGCCGTAACTTCATACAACTCGACAGCTACAGCCCCTTCACCAGGTGTCAGATATGGATACTGCCCAGCATACAAATCAAAGCCAGCAACACTATCAGTACCTATGTAACAAGCTCCACCATTTTCTAAGAGGGCGTGATTTTCAAGTCCGCGTCTTAAAGTACCATAAACTGCTATAACCATATTCTATTATGAACGGCCCATTATTTTATCTGATTTCGAATCTGTAATAGCTAATAAGTTTCTCGATTGAACAAACTGCTTAACAACCTCCATACGCCCTTTCTCTATACTGTCCTCTACAATCTCTTCTGAGCTACGTTGATTATCTCTGTTCTCCATAAGTCTACGCATGTGTTTTATAGAAAGCTGTTCAAGCTGACGAATACGCTCACGCGTTACATTAAATTTTTTACCAATTTCTTCTAATGTCATTTCATCGTTTCCGTCTAAACCAAATCGCATACGAATGATCATTGCTTCGCGCTCGCCAAGTGAATTAACAGCACGAGCCAAATCACTTGATACGTTTTTACTGCCAAGTGCTTCGGAAGGACTTGAAGCACCCTCATCACGAACAATATCACCCAATAAGGAGGCATCGGCAGACTCACCAAGAGGCGCATCTAACGATGCTGGATGCACTGCAACTGACCTTAAATGTATTAGCTTCTCAAGTGGCATACGTAGTTCCGCTGCCAATTCCTCATCTGTAACTTCATGCCCTAACTTCTCTGTCAAGGCACGCGCGGTCTTACGTATTTGTGAAATCTTTGCTACTGCATGTACAGGCAAACGTATAGTCTTTGATTGATTAGCAAGTGCTCTTTGAATCGACTGTTTTATCCACCAAGAAGCATAGGTACTTAACTTGCCACCTTTAGAAGGATCGTATCTATCAACTGCTTTAATTAGCCCAATATTTCCTTCACTAATCAAATCCTGAAGCGGTAATCCGAAATCCTTATAATCAAGTGCAATACGAACTACTAAACGTAAATTAGCACTTATCATATGCTGACGAGCAGATTTGTCACCCTTTCTGATCCGTGCAGCAAGCTTCAACTCTTCTTCAATTTTAAGTAATGGCGTCTTACCAATCTCGTTAAGGTAGATCTTAAGGCTATCTCTATCAGATTGCAACGAAGGCTCTCTAGCACCTGGTGCAACATCTTCAATACGAGCTGGCTCAGTTTGTTTTAAATGCGTGGGCATGGAAGTAGTAGGTAAATTTTTTATACAAGCACTTCTGCATATGGATGACTACTAACCCGTAGCAGGTCGAACGCCATAGATGGTAAACGTAGTAAGATTTCCGGATTATTTATGATTCTAGCCTGTGTTAGTAGTCCATCTGCTATTGCTATCAGGCTATCTGTTTTCTCGGCGAGATTACATTGCGGGATATGCTTCATCGCTACTGCATCTTCTATGGCTGATTTGAAATAACTGCGTTTTGCATCTCCAATAGATTGGACTTTATCTCTAATACTCTCCTCTTGAGTGCATATCTCTGAACCTACGGAACAGAAGGGACATCCTAGGGTTTTTCCATATTTCTGCTTCAATTCAATTTGCTTAGAATATAGAAAATCGAAATATCCTGTGATACGAACGAGTGGTAAAGGATGGGCAAAAATCTCCTGATAGTGAGGCTTTAGTACTTCGCCCCATAAACGGTCTAAGGCAAAAACTGCTAAAACGGCCTTAGATTCAAAAAAATAATAGAAGCTGCCTTTGCGTACATCAGCACGCAGACAAATGTCATCAATAGTGACAGCTCCGTAGCTTTCTTCCCAAATGAGATCTACGGCTGCAGCCATTAAACGTTCTCTAGCATCGCTTGTTCTACCCATATGCTTATAGTTGACTAACTAGTAAACAATTGCAAGAAACAAAGCATTACCTATAACTCGTTATTCAATAATAACTTACCTAACTTGTAGGGTATCACCTTCGAAGGTGAGGTCCAATGGCGGTATAACTACCGCTTTTCTAGAACCTTCTTTGCTAACAGATCCCGCAATCCAAGCATCATAGCCAGCCGCTTTTGCTGCCTCAATTGTTCTGTCAGCTAATGCAGGATCAACATATGCAGCAAAACCAACTCCCATATTAAAAGTGGCATATGCTTCACGTAGACTCACAGGTCCTTTCTCCATAATAAAACTAAAAAGCGCAGGAACAGGTCTTAGATTAGAAATTGTGTATACAAACGGTTCCTCCAAGCGCATGAGTTTTCTCCAACCATGGCCAGTAACATGCGATACATAGTTTAATTTGATGCTACGTTTTTGGCACTCAACTACGAACGCTACATATATTTCTGAAGCACACAGCAATGCTTCACCATACGTTCTACCATCACCTATCGGTGTTTTATAACCATGCGGCAGCGATTCTGCTAATTGTCTGCAAAGGGTAAGCCCATTAGTTTGAACACCTGAGGATGCTAAAAATATAATCGAGTCTCCTGATTTAACATTTCCGATTATTCTTTCTGATTTAGGGAAAATGCGTCCGATTGCAGAACCTGCCAAAACAATAGCCTCAGGTTCTACAAGTCCGCGCAATGTAGGTGTTTCACCACCACCCCAAACAGCACCCGCTGAGCGACACCCTTCAGCAAAT
This sequence comes from uncultured Opitutia bacterium, assembly GCA_903834135.1. GTDB lineage: Bacteria > Verrucomicrobiota > Verrucomicrobiia > Opitutales > Opitutaceae > Palsa-1447. The sequence goes on from CAILHZ010000016.1 coordinate 371,485, forward strand.
CCGTTTACAAGTAACGCAGCGCGCTTCTCATTTGAAAACCAATTTGAATCACCTACGGCAGCATGCATAGCTACAGAAATTGGCCGAGCACCGCACGTGATCAAATCATTTACAATTGTAGCAACCGTATCGATACCAATTTCTTTATAAAAAGATAGTCCTGTTTCTTTTTCAACTATATCTGCGACTAGATTTTTAGTTCCTAGTCCTTCTTCTACATGTGCTAAATAATGATCATCAGCTTCAATAAGATAAGCACTTTCGCCGCGAGTTTCTGCAGGTTCTTTATAACCGTGACCAGACAAAAGATCTACTGTCTGAGCAGCAGCTTTTTGACATGCACGCTTAAACGTATCCAATTGATCATAGCGCACACCTGATTTTTCGTAACTCAGTGACATAAATTTAATATGATCGACCTGCTAATTTTTCGTAATACTTAATATAAGCCTGATTTACCACACGGTATCCACCCGGCGTTGGGTACTTACCAGTGAAATACCAATCACCTGTGTGTTTTGGTACTGCAGCGTGAAGATTCTCAATTGTCTGAAAAATAACTTCTATTTGCCCTTTCCACTCAATTCCAGACGGCCGAACCAATTCTACAATCTTTGCTGATATTTGATCAGGCGTAAAAGATTCATAAATTTTACTTACTTGGTTTTTCAATGCTGTACCTAGAGGCTTTGCAACTTCATCTCGGCACAAATTATAAACCTCTTCTAATACATGCTCACGACCGCTTTCTTTAAGGAGTGCGACCGTAGCTTCAAAAGCTATAAACTTACCGAGTTCAGACATATCTATACCATAGCAATCAGGATATCGTATCTGTGGAGCAGTAGACAGAATTATAATTTTCTTTGGATTTAACCTGGAAAGTATGCGTAGGATTGAACGACGTAGTGTTGTTCCTCTAACAATAGAATCATCTACGCAAACAAGATTGTCTTTAGGCTCAACGGAACCGTACGTGATATCATACACATGACTCCCAAGCTGATTACGCATATTTTCTTTTCCGATGAAAGTGCGTAATTTAATGTCCTTGCTGACTACTTTTTCACCACGTGGCCAATTTCTAAGAATTAATTCATCTAGAACTGTTTCAGTGAGCTCACCCGATTGGCTCGCTTTTAAAATAGCCTCTTTTACTTCATTACGTCTGCGCACTCGTAATGCAGACATGAGTCCATAGTAAGCTACTTCAGCAGTATTAGGTATAAAACTAAATACTGTATTACCCCAATCATGCCCAATGGACTTAATGGCTTGATCCGCTAAATTGCCACCTAATGCCTTACGTTCTTTGTAGATATCTACATCATTACCGCGCGAAAAATAAATACGTTCAAATGAACAAGATGTTTTAGGAAGTACTTCCGTAAAACGTGATACTTTTACTTCACCACGTCTTTTAATTACAACAACATGACCGGGAGGGAGTTCTTGGATTTGATCAACTGCAAGATCAAATGTCGTCATTAATGGTGCTCTTTCTGAAGCAAAACTAATCACCTCCTCGTTTTGAAAATAGTAGCAAGGGCGAATACCTGATGGATCACGCGCAACAAAGCTATCTCCATTACCAATAAGACCTGCGAGAACATAGCCTCCATCCCATTTAACTGATGCACGTGTTAACACACGTGCTAAATCTAAATCTTCACTAATTTGCTTAGACATATCTGTCCCGGCTAGATCTCTTTTCCTTAGAAAACGATAAATGTCTTCGTGTTCTTCATCTAGAAAAAAGCCTATCTTTTCTAAAATAGCCTGCGTATCTGTAGCAAAAATAGGATGTTGCCCCATTGCGATCAGACTATCGTTCAAGTCCTGTGTATTAGTCAGATTAAAATTGCCGCACAGTGCTAAATTACGCGTAGGCCATGGGCTTCGTCTAAAAAAGGGATGGCAGGCGCTAATATTATATCCACCACTTGTGCCATATCTTAGATGCCCTAAAAATAATTCTCCTCCAAAATCAAAATGCTTTTTTACGGTTTCTGTAAACTCGGGGTGAATTTCTCCGCTATCCACTTTATCATTATATTGTGAAAGCAGTGACCTAAAAATACGGTCCAAAGAATCAGATTTTACATTCCGTTCTCTGAACATGAATGGCTCACCTGCAGGCATGTCTAACTTAACACATGCAACACCAGCACCGTCCTGACCCCGATTATGCTGCTTCTCCATCAAAAGAAACAATTTAGTGAAACCCCATAAAGGATTCCCGTACTTCTCTTGATAGTGTGAAAGAGGCTTAAGTAGGCGCACTACGGCGATACCGCATTCGTGGGAAAGGAAATCGCTCATGGGTTAATTTAGTTTAAAGTAAAAGGTTAACGAATACTCCGTTAAAATAATTAATTAAGACCAGGACGCCTCATTGCATTTTCAATTGTTGTTTCCCAGCCTGTTCTTAATGCAGCAACATTCCACTGCGTTTTAATTGAACCCTTAGCTAAACTAAGGACACCTGAGGCATTCACTTCACCAATCGTAGTTGCTGGTAAGCCAACACTTGCAGCCAAAGACAGTAACTCTTTTTCAACAACACTCGAAACTGCAATCACAGCGCGTGCTTGGCTCTCACCAAACAGCAGTGCATCTAAGCGCGAAGCGCTTAGTGACGAAAGATCAAGAGCAGCTCCAAGTGTAAGCGCGTTGGGAGCGCCGACTTCTGGAGTAAATAACATTTCTGTTACTGTAACCATTAAGCCGCCTTCACTAATGTCATGAGCTGCAATTACTCGCCCAGCTTTAATTTGAGTGAGCAAGAAAGTTTGAAGTAGACTTTCTGCATTCAAATCAACCTCTGGCGCATCACCTGCCTTAATGCCGTGACAAAGACCTAAGTACTGACTTCCACCTAATTCATGCGGAGCTCCACCTAGGAGTATTAAACGGCTGCCAGAAGTGCTCACGGTCTGCCGTGTAATATGTTTTTCGTCTTCGATTAATCCAACTATGGATACTGTTGGTGTTGGATCGATCGACCCTGCTGGTGACTCATTATATAATGAAACGTTTCCACCTACTACTGGAACGTCGAAGAATCGGCATGCTTCAGCTAGACCCTGAATACATTCACTGAGTTGATAAAAATTTTCAGGCTTATATGGATTTCCGAAGTTAAGATTATCTGTCATTGCGAGCGCCTTAGCTCCACTGCATGCAAGATTTCTTAAACATTCCACCATCGCAATGAGTGCTCCTCGTTTAGGATTTAGTGCACAATAGCGCCCATTACAGTCGTTGCTGATAGCAATAAATTTTTCAGCATCGCCCAAGCGTAATCTTACAACAGCTGCATCACTACCAGGACCCACTGCAGTACCATGCTGTACCATGTTATCATATTGCCGGTAAATCCATCGCTTCGAGGATATCGTAGGACTTGCAATTAAAGCACTCAGTGCTGCTTCAACCCCCTTAGCATCTAGATCGGGTAATGCTGCAGGCGTCCACTTACGTGCGTTAATCGCCCATTCACCTTCTTTTGCTTCTCGTTTATAAAGTGGCGCCTGATCTGTAAGTACATTCGCTGGAATATCTGCAACTGTAATACCATGCTGTTTAACCACCATGCGGCCAGTGTCTGTTACAGTACCGACATTGGAAGCATGCAGATCCCATTTTTCAAAAATAGCTTCAATTTCTTTTTCTCTACCTTTCTTAACGATCACAAGCATGCGTTCCTGAGATTCGGAAAGCATGATTTCGTAAGAATTCATTCCAGTCTCACGCTGGGGAACTTGATCGAGTTCAATTTCAATACCTGCTCCACCACGACTTGCGGTTTCACAGGTTGAACACGTAAGCCCTGCTGCACCCATATCTTGTATACCAACGACTAGTCCGGGAACTGCCATCATCTCAAGACAAGCTTCGATTAAAAGCTTCTCCATAAAAGGATCGCCTTTTTGAACTGCAGGACGATCAGCAGCACTTGCCTCACTTAATTCGCGGGATGCAAATGCTGCACCACCAAGTCCATCACGGCCTGTTGCTGCACCAACATAAAATACGGGATTACCAACACCTGTTGCTTTACCTAAACGAATTTGGTCATGCCTTAATACACCTAAGCAAAGAGCGTTTACTAAAGGATTACCTTCGTAGCTTGCATCAAAATAAACATCTCCTCCTACAGTAGGAACTCCAACACAGTTTCCATAATGAGCAATCCCAGCAACAACACCCCTGAGTAATCGCTTGGTTGCAGGAGAACTTAATTCACCGAAACGCAGTGAGTTAGTTAGTAGCACGGGACGAGCGCCCATGGTAAAAATATCTCGAATGATCCCACCTACTCCAGTTGCTGCACCTTCAAACGGTTCAATTGCACTCGGGTGATTATGGGATTCGATTTTAAATGCGACTGCCCATCCATCTCCTACATCAATAATACCTGCGTTTTCTTCCCCAGCTTTAACAAGCACACGGCCATAATCTTTTGTTTCACCCTTTTTTTCAGTAGGGAAGCCTTTCAACAACGACCGACTGTTTTTATAGGAGCAATGCTCAGACCACATCACAGAAAATATACCTGTCTCCGTTAAAGTCGGCTGACGTCCTAAACTTTTACAAATCAGCTCAAACTCATCAGGGAGTAGTCCATGTTTGCGGATTAACTCGGGTGTGATCGTCTGATTTAAAAGCGGATCTGGATTTGGAGGCAGAAGTGCAGCTACTCCCAAGGCGGGATCGCGTGGTGATTGTTGCGAGGCGGCCTTTGACATTTTAAAAATAAGTTAGCGTGAGAAATGCAAAAGAGGTTTATGCAGTATGTTTGAGTAGTTCAGGAAACTTTGTAGCAAGCACTGCTGTAGCCACTTTAAGTCCATCCATACTTGGATGAAAACGCTCAAACGCACGATCAGGGTGAGGCATCATACCAAAAACGTTTCCAGCTTCACTGCGAATTCCAGCGATATCACTAAGTGATCCGTTTGGATTATTTTCATAGCGCAATAATACTTGTTTATTTGCTTCTAAACGAGCAAGCCCTGCTTCATCGATTCTAAAATTTCCTTCACCGTGTCCAATAGGTAATTTAACACTAGCTCCTAAAAAGTTTGGATTAAAACTAGCATTGCTTGTCTCTACTTTAAGAGCACAAGTAATGCAGCGATACTCAAGAGATGAATTGCGGATCAATGCTCCAGGAAGAAGACCTGCTTCGCACAAAATTTGAAATCCGTTACAAATACCGTAAACAACCCCGCCTTGCTGCGAAAAGGCTTGGACTGCTTTCATAACAGGAGAAAAACGAGCAATTGCACCGCAGCGTAAATAATCGCCGTAGGAAAATCCTCCAGGCACAACCACTAAGTCAGCATCTCCAAGTGAAGTCTCTTTATGCCAGACGTACTTCGTATTAACTTTCAAGCCACTTGCAAACAAGTGAAAGGCGTCTTGGTCACAATTCGATCCCGGGAATTGCAGTACAGCTACTTTCATCGCGCAACGATCTCGTAACGATAGTCTTCAATGACCGGGTTGCTGAGCAGATCTTTGCAGACCTGATCAAGACGTGTTCTGAACTCAGGCGAGTCAACGGCCTCGATCTCAAGCTCAATTAGCTTACCTACGCGTGTAGTTTTAAGCTTAGGAAATCCTAAGCTTTCGAGGGCATGGCCTACAGCCACTCCCTGTGGGTCGAGTACGTTCTTCTTAGGAGTTACAATTACGCTTATTTTCACAGGACGTTAATGGAACTCCATGCCATTGTTTATCTCAGACTGGTCAAGGGGTTTTTGACGATCTTGTGTCAGTTGTAACAAATCTTTCAAACAAGTGCCTAAAAAGATTAAAATTTTTACTCAAATGCGTCTTCGGTCCGCTTAAGTTTAAAAAATGCCTGTATAAGTTCGCGGCATTCATCCTCAAGAACCCCTCCAGCTGTGATTTCTAGCCTATGGTTAGACCTTGGTAGATCATTCAGGTTAGTCGCCCCTCCTAAACACCCCATCTTAGGGTCCTTAACAGCATAGCAAACCCGTTTTACTCGAGCCATGACTAATGCTCCAGAACACATAGGGCACGGTTCTTTGGTTACATAGATTGTTGCATCCGAAAGACGCCAATCCCCTAGTTTAGAGGCAGCTTGGGTAAGAGCTAAAATTTCAGCGTGGGCAGTTGGGTCTTTGATACCCTCCACTCGATTGTGTGCGGCACCAACGATTTCTCCTCCAATTTCGATAACAGCTCCAATAGGAACCTCATCTTCCCTCCATGCATCGATAGCCTGATTAAAGGCATAATCCATGTAAAACTGGTCATCTCGAACGAGTTGCGAAGGGAAACGCTTATTAAAAGGAGAGGGTTGCACGTTTTTAAAGTCTGTTATAGAAATAATGCCTTATTCTCGTCTTTTCGTAAATCCTTGGCTTACTAGGGTGTTTACAACCTTACAAGGGTCTTTATATTTAAACATAATCTATGACACTACTCCCCCTTAACGCCCTTTGCGGTTATTACATCCATGGCTGACGGTACCGCAATTGAAGTCGAAGGCAAAGTGGTATCTGTGCTACCAGGCACAATGTTTAAGGTACAACTTTCGAACGGTCATGTCGTGTTAGCCCATATATCGGGCAAACTGCGCAAGAATTTTATCAAAATTGCTGCAGGCGATATGGTTAAGATGGAAATGAGCCCATACGATTTAGAAAAGGCTCGTATCACATTCCGTATGAAAGAGAGCAATCCTCCTCCTATGCAGCAGATGCGTAGACGGTACTAAGAAACTAATTTAGATTTTTTGATTCAATCCCTAGCTTAGGGGCTGGAAGTTAAAATGTAAGCCGCCATGCTTTCTTATCCATGGCTCGCTTAAATCAAGGGGCACGCCTAAGCCCAAGTAAGGCAACTGCTGAATTTGCATCAGACATAGATGCTTTCATTGCCTTCATGGATTTAGAACGCGGTCTTTCAAAGAATACTCGTGAAAATTATCAGCGCGATCTTGACCAGGCTTCTTCTTTTTTAGTGAAGCAAGGTGTTAAGGATTGGCGGACTGTGACTGAAGATCAGGCTGGATCTTGGCTACGCCATTTATCCGAAACAGGAATGGCATCAGCAAGTCTTGCACGTAAATTAACAGCAATGCGCGTCTTTGCCCGTTTTCTTGTTAGAGAAAGTATAAGGCCCCATGATTTTACAGCACTCTTAACAGGTCCAAAACTTTCTCGTCGGTTACCTGAAACCCTTTCGGCAGAAGAGGTAATTCGGCTTATGCAAGCTCCCCAAGGCGGAGATCCACCAAGATTAAGAGATAAAGCTTTAATGGAGCTTTTCTACTCAAGTGGTCTTCGTGTCTCTGAACTAGCGGGACTAAATATCCAGCAAGTTGACTTAGAACAGGGCTTCTTACGCGTTTTTGGTAAAGGCTCTAAAGAGCGCGTTGTTCCAGTGGGAGGCCGTGCAAGCGATGCTCTTAAAATATACCTGCAATCCGGAAGACCTCATTTTGTTAAACAAAAAACAGGCAGTCAACTTTTCTTAAGTAATCGAGGCGCAGCACTTTCCCGTGTTCGTCTTTGGATGATTGTTCAAGAATATGCCAAGCGAGCAGGCATACGTAAGGCAGTTAAGCCCCATCTTTTACGTCACTCTTTTGCTACACACCTCTTAAGCGGTGGAGCTGATTTAAGAGCGATCCAAGAAATGCTTGGCCATGCAAGCATTGCAACGACTCAAATCTATACCTCTGTGGAATCAAAACGCTTATTAGACCATCACGCTAAATTTCATCCCAGAAATAAAACTAAACTTTAGAGCTAAAGATAGCCTTCATACAATTGACGTAAGCTAGTCTGTGCATACATTAACAAATTCACTTAACTCTTAACTGACTTCTTTTATGGCATTCGAACTACCCTCCCTCCCTTATGATGTAAAAGCGCTTGAGCCTCATTTTGATGCTCGAACTATGGAAATCCACCATACAAAGCATCACCAAGCATACATCAACAATGCTAACAATTTATTAAAAGATCATCCTGCGTTAGCTTCTCTTTCTGCAGAAGCTCTCATCGTAGACTTAAGCAAAGTGCCTGAAGCTATTCGTGGCGGTATTCGCAACAATGCAGGCGGTCACAGCAATCACTCTTTTTTCTGGCAAATTATTGGGCCAGGTAAAGGCGGAGCACCTAAGGGAGCATTGAAGGCTGCAATCGACTCAACCTTTGGTTCGTTTGATAAATTTAAAGAAGAATTCGCAAAAGCTGCGACCACTCGTTTCGGCTCTGGTTGGGCATGGCTGATTGTAACCGCAGATAAAAAAATTGCTGTAGGTTCCACAGCAAATCAGGACAGCCCACTCATGGGTAAAGCGGTTGCCGGCATCGAAGGTCAACCTATCATTGCGTTAGACGTCTGGGAGCACGCCTACTATCTGCATTACCAAAATCGCCGCCCTGATTATATCGGAGCGTGGTGGAATGTAGTAAATTGGGACGCTGCTGAAGCACACTATCAAGCTGCTTTAGCTTAATAGTGTAATCAGACAATTTATACCGATTTTAACGGGACCACACGTTTGCTTGCAGTGTGGATCCCAGACTTGAAGGGCCCACTGGCGTACTGCGGTGGGTCTCTGTATCTAATATGCAAATACGACTTACGTGGGAATTACGTGCCGTATAAACGACATGGCGACCATCAGGTAGCCACGAAGGTTCGACTCCATCAAAAGCGGCTTCAGAAGCCTGCTCTGCAGCACCTTTACTGAAATCATATACGCCAATTTGGAAGCGGCCACTTGCGCGGAATGTGAACGCAACTTTTTTAGGATTTGCTCTACTCCAATCAGGTTCAGAGCAGTAGGTACTTAAGCCTGTGGAAATGCGTTGTGCATAACCGCCACTTGCACCCATCACATACAGCTGTGGACCAGGCTCTTGAGCAAAAATGATTCTAGAGCCATCCGGAGACCAACAGGGTGAAGCTTTAGTTAATTCGGAGTGCGTTTTACGCACAAGCCCATGACCACGTGAATCACTGACCCAAATTTCAGGAGATCCGCTACCGGATAAAATCATTGCTACTTTACTGCCATCAGCACTGTAGCGTGCACTCATATTAAGACCCTTAAAACTTTCGAACGTGTTACGTTGATTAGTAGAAAGATCCATTACGTAAATATCTGGAAAGCCGTGCATATAACTTGTGTAGATAACCTTAGTGCCATCTGGAGACCAGCGAGGCATTAAAGCATCAGCACGGTCGTTTGTAATGCGATGTACTTCGCCAAAAAACAGATCGCCTTCATACACTTCTGAGCGTCCAGTTAGATTACTTATAAAAACAAGTTTCGAAGCGAAATAGCCTTTAAGACCCAGGCCGTTTGTTTTCTCAACTGCTACATCTGCTGCTTTAAGGAGTGCATTGCGGGCACTTGTACCAGTCACTACTTCTGAGGCTAAGTGTTCTCCGGTTTGACCTTTAGTGACATCCACTCGGACTTCCTTTGGGCCTACAGTAGCGAAGTGAATATCATATGCAAATGCACTGGCCTGTAGGCGGTAGCGGCCATGGGACCTGAAGGCCTGGATCGCCAGAGCATTCATCTGCACATTGTCAGCAGAGACCCGTACGGGTACAGTTTTGCTGAGTTGGACAACCTCAACAGCGCCTAGATCACGCTGGCCATAAGTTGCACCCAACCCACACGTTAGAGTTAGAACTAAAGTAATTAATGTTTTAATGCTCATCAGATACACCTTTCTATTTGCACGTAAGAGCTTCATAACAACTCTTATTTACTAAAAGACTAATATTTTTATTTTTGTGAACGCCGAAACTATTAAGGAATACCTTAAACAAGTGAAATATCCCGGTTTCAGTAGGGATATCGTTTCATTTGGCCTTGTACGTGCAACCTCTTTCGAAAACGGAATCGCACATGTCGAATTAGCAGTCACCACAAGTGACCCTAAAGTGCCTCTAGCCTTAAGGCGTGAAGTAGAAGCCTGCTTAAAAGCACAGGGTCTAGAGAAAATTGAGGTAGAGGTAGCCGTTTCTGCAGCTAAAACACCAGCACCTACGGGTAATATTGCAGGGGTGCAACAGGCACCACGTGCAATCCGATACGCCGTTGCAATTGGCTCGGGCAAAGGTGGTGTTGGTAAAAGTACCTTTTCTGTAAATTTAGCCTGTGCTATCGCACAAATCTTCAAAGAAAAAGGTCAAACAAACGCTGTAGGCCTTCTGGACTGCGATATTTATGGCCCTAGCTTGCCTCTAATGATGGGACTGCATGGCAGGCCTGAAATCCAAGGCAATGGCGCTAATGCCAATCTAATCCCTATGCAACGCCATGGGGTTAAAGTAATGAGTATGGGCTTTTTAGTAGATGATAACACCCCAGTGGTCTGGCGTGGTCCCATGATCATGAAAACAATCCAGCAATTTGTACAAAATGTAACCTGGGGAGATCTTGAAATACTCCTGGTAGATCTTCCGCCAGGGACGGGTGACGCTCAACTCTCCTTAGTTCAGACACTTCCCCTTGACGGTGCAGTTATTGTAACTACCCCGCAACCAGCGGCGTCAAACGTTGCTCGCAAAGGTGGTATTATGTTCCAAAAAGTGAACGTACCTATCCTGGGCGTAGCTGAAAACATGAGTTACTTCCTTGATCCTTCTGGACAAAAACACGCCCTTTTTGGTGAAGGCGGAGGCCTCATTACCGCTGAAAAATTAGGTACAATTATGCTAGGACAAGTGCCCTTAATTAATGAGATCAGAGAAGGCGGAGACCAAGGGGAGCCTATCACTGTTTCTAAACCAGATAGCATAGGGTCAAAAGTATTCCGGGAAATCGCGGAAAAAATACTCTTCAGGCTTACCGAGCAAACTAAGCGCTCAGTGTGACAATTTTGGAAATTGTCTGCATTGACACAGACCATCCACTCCTTCTCTATATAAATACTATTAAAGACGCATGATTACGACGCACAAAGAGCAGGACTCCTCGTCGAGAGAATTCGTCAAGCAGTCGAGTCTTTACCAGGAATTTCTCGCTGAGCGTGAAGAGATCTTAAAGCATAAATGGCTCGAATCTGAGCGTTTAGGCTATGATATTGGCTTTGAAAGGGCCTTGCTGGATTGGATTAGAAAACATCGCGAAAGCTGGCGAGCAGCCCGCCGCAGCCAACTCGGTCAATCTACCTCCACGTCCCACCAATCAAACGAAAAAGCGAGTTAACCTCACTGTTAAAATCCTCTTATCTGTTTAGTTAAGAACAAAAAAAGACGCGTAAAATACGCGTCTTTGTTATTTACAGAGATATAGGTAAGCCAGTGCTTACTTAATTTCTCTGTGAATGGTGTGGCGCTTTAAATGCCAGTTATACTTCTTCTTCTCAATACGCTCCGTGACGGTCTTCTTGTTACGGGTAGTGAGGTAACGGGACACAGGCTTGTTCTCTTTACGGGCTTCTGTGCACTCCAATGTGACGAGTTCTTGCATGGTAGGAAATAGGTTGAAGGAAGATCAAAACCTAAGCTAGGGGCAGGCTGCAACTCCAAAAACCGATATTTAAGCTAACTGCCCTAAACTAACGGCGCTTATCGGTCAGCGGGAGCATCACTCCTCTTCTGAAAAGCGTTACCTGTCCGGTACTTGAGGAAACAACAATAGATATACAGTCCGAGGTAACACTAATTGCGGCAGCAGCAGCATGGCGGCTACCAAGACCACTCGGTAGGTTATGATCGCTATCCGTTGCCTGGATCAAGCTTCCTGCGGATTCAACAACTCCGTCCCCCCGAATAATAAAGGCTCCATCGATCGATGAAAATTCCTTAACTGTCTCATCCATGAACGGGTTAAGTATGTTTCTATCTTCTTCTTTATAACCGTAGAACGGGTTTAAAACCAGCGGTTTAGTGAATTGCGCTACTTTACTTGTATCGCCTACTACAAATAAACAACCCACAGGGCGGCCCTCCCTACCCTCAACGGCTAGTTCTGTAGCTACAGCGATTACACGCTCAAGGACCTCAGGGGTAACATCCGATGGAAGTAAATCTGAAGTAGACCCAGTTATAAGGGTTTGAAATTCACGTTCTATATCAACGACCACCAAGGTATCGAACTGATTGCTCCCAGTGATTCCGCCCACGCAACACACGCGATCTTTAAACGCGATAATGCCACGAGTAAGTGCAACCAATATAGCACTTCTAAGCTGTGCTAAACGTTGACTTGAAAAAGATCTAACTTGGATAGTTTCAGAAAAATGAGCCTCTCCTTCAGATGCTTCAATGGGAGTTCTAGTAACTAAGATCATTTTCAGTTTCGACTTCATTGAACCAGGTTCAATACCGCCAACAAAGGTATCCCCAAACACCATGATTGCTTTGCAGGCTGCGCCACGTGCCACACTTTCTGCCTCTCGAAACATTAAGCGATTAATACGACTTTGCTGAGCCTGCACAGGACGCAGTCCACCAAAACCGCTGACCAATCGTTCAAATAAAATATCTAGATCAGATGCATTAACGAGCCCATCTAGGAGTTCCGGTTCTTTGACTTGTCTAGCAATAGCAGCAAGGACCTGTAAGTAATCGCGCGCTTTTTCATCAGCGATTAACATAAACACAAGCCGTATTGGCTCGTCTGAAATTGACCCATCGTGACGAATACCTACACGACTACGGCCAACCGCTAAAATATAGCGCCTAGGCATTTTAATTCGTATGTGCGGTAATGCCACCCCATGACCCAAGTAGGTTGTCATGGTGCTCTCTCGCACCAATAAACCCTTAAGTAGCGTCTCTTGTTTAAGATCCGGAAACTTAGAAACAACAACGCCTGCAAGCTCATCTAAAGCTGCTTCCAATTCCACACTTCTTAAATCAACCACTCGGGTCCTCGCGATGACTTTATCGAGCCTCATAGTGGTATATAAATTTCAGGACAATTGCCTGATTAAAATAAAAAGATTACTTCTCCCACTCTAGAGCACCCTTCTTAACCTCATAAAAAAGGCCAAGTACAAGAACTCCAAAAAAGAAAAGAATAGGACCTAGAATTGCAACGTGATGAGCGAGAAAATCGCGGTAGATAAAACTCCAAGGCAGGAGAATAACGATTTCTAAATCGAACAGCATAAAAAGTAACGCTGTAACGAAAAATTTAACTGAAAACCGGGAATGGATCATACCATCTCCAGGAGAGCCGCATTCATATGCGGTATCCATGATTTTGGAATGCTTGCCTCGTTGGCCCATCAAATGACTGACGAGCACAATCGCGCATGCAATCGATCCTGCAAGAATCGCTTGGATAAGAAACGGGAAATAAACACTATTAACAGTCATGACTTATAAGTAATGGGCCTATATCAGGCCCGTAGACAAGCGGGAATTTTATAGAATGTTTACTCTCCAACGGGAACCATGCGTACATTTTGAATCCTCGTAGAACCAACACCGAGAGTTTCAGCGAATTCTAATGTACGAATATCTTCGGAGATATCTTCGAATCCATCTCTACGGCGCCAGCGATTCATACGGGAGCGCATGAGTGAATCCATAATTACAGGGTCAGCACTAAGCCAAACATGTTGTTCAGAGGCTGTATAAAGTGAATTAAAGAAAGGCCCACCAATGTATTGATATATTTCAAGGCTAGCGATTGTGAACATCCAAGTTTGTCTGAGTTCAGGAATTGCACTCATTTCAGCCACAGCAGCTGGTGCGTTCGCTGGTGAACGAAAAAAACGCGCTGTATTGGAAGCATTCCATAGCGTTGCATTTACTAAAGCGCCGTTTACCCCAAGCACAGGATGATCTGTGTAAACAGGAAGATTGATCCAAAAGTCTGCATCTAGAAAAAGCGGCGTAGCTAAGAAACTCTTACGGTCCTCATCCTTAGATGAATTATTTGCATAGCTGCGTGTTTGCTGCTCAGCCAAGATAGGATCAAAGCGCTCAGGAAGTGGACTGTCATAGAACCAGACAGGGTCGTAATAGCGTCCTGATTCTAACACATAAACGGGATTACCTTGGAAAGCCGTTTTGCCAGTTACAAGCGATGGCAAATAACCAGTCATACGCATGCGCAATTGATTAAGACCTACTAAAAAGATGTTTTTATTTTCAAAACCACGACGTACTAACGCACGAATTACCGCATGCACCAAAGGACTTGGCGTTGAAAGACCAGGACCTGAATCGGAGTAAATTTTCAAACCAACTCGCTTTTTGACACCTGGCACCACTCGTTTTCCTACGGATTGCTCATAGTTTGATATCAAAGACTCTACTGCGCGGTCATAGTTACTCTGGTCAAATTGAGGAATTTGAGCATCCCAAACCGGCTCTTTTGGTGTACGAGATCGCGTAGGTGCCGTAGGATTAACGGGTTCCACACTAACGCCTGTGGATATCACAAGCCCCAAGCCAAGGATAAGTCCACACATACGTGGTCCCACCAAACACAATAAAGGCCTAAACTTGGGCTTAAAATTGAAGATCATGTTACTGTAAGTCGCCCAAAAACGGGCAAAGTTTCATAAATTAAGAGGTAAACTTGACAGTATCCCCAACCGGTTGAAAGTGCATTCTTCAGACACGTGCTATTAATCTATGGTACGCGTATTCTATGGCCGTCATTAAACCCACCTGTATTCGTGACCTTAAGCTGCGTGTAAATATTGCAGATGTGGTGTCGCGTACCGTGGCTTTGAAAAAAGCAGGGGCTAGACTCAAGGGGCTTTGTCCATTTCATAACGAAAAAACACCCTCCTTTAATGTCGATGCGGACAAAGGTTTCTACAAGTGCTTTGGCTGCGGCAAAGCGGGCGATATTATCAGTTTTGTACGCGAGACAGAACAACTCTCCTTTTCTGAAGCAATCGAAACACTCGGACAGAGATTTGGTATTGTTATTGAGTATGAAGAAGGCTCGGGTCCAACCAAAGAAGATAGGTCACTAAGACAAGAAATCTACGACCTGCATGAGCAAACTGCAGATTATTATCATGAACTCTTTAAAGGTACTCAGCCTGCCGGAGAGTATATACGCAATTACTGGGTAGAAAAACGAAAATTCCCTCTAGAATTAGCAGATGAATTTAAAATTGGCGTAGCTCCCGCAGATGAAAGCGCATTAGCCATGCGTCTTTGGAAACGGAAATATTCAGAAGAAGCATTTAGGCAGAGCGGTTTATTTTTTGTTAGAGATAACTCAGTCATGACTCCGGGTGCTCTACGTCCAAGATTTCGTGGTAGATTAATGATTCCTATTCGCGACCATCAAGGCAGAGTTGTTGCTTTCACTGCACGTCAAACAGATCTAACTGTAAAAGAAGATCCATCATACGAAGCTAAATATGTTAATTCACCCGAGACCCCAATTTTCGTTAAAGGCCAACTGCTGTTTAATTTAGACCGTGCTCGCGCTGCAGTTTCAGACGACAAACCCTTTCTAATGGTTGAAGGGCAACTTGACGCCATGCGGTGTTGGCAAGTTGGCATTAAAACCGCGGTAGCTCCTCAAGGTACTGCTATAACCGAGGGACAACTCGCCTTACTGCGCAGGTATAACCCGAAGATAGATTGTTTTTTTGATAGCGATTCAGCGGGACAAAAAGCAGCCCTAAGACTTCTTCCTATGGCTCTGCGAACAGGTATGGAGGTGCGCTATCTTGGGCTTACTGGTTCTGCTAAAATAGACCCTGATTTACTTTTCTTGGAAAAAGGGGCTTCAGCTTATGAAGACTTGAAAAAAGACTCCTTAAGTGGAATGGCCTTTGCCTGCCACGCGAATTTACCGGAAGGCCAGCAAGTATCAGCAGAAGAAAAAAGTAGAGTTGCTCAGGCTGTCCTGGAAATCATTGCTGCAGCAGAAAGTGAAGTTTCTCGTTCAGCTTTTGTAGCTGAAGCAGCCGGCCTTTTAAAGATTTCTACAGACGCTCTTCAACGCGATTTCGACCGCCTTCTTAAGCGTGGTGAACGCCAAGCAAGGAGACCTGCATCTCTGACAACTCCCGCAGTAACCCCGAATGCTGCACCTGGTTCAGACGGGTCTAAGACCCCGGAAGTTGAGCTTTTGTCCTTATGTTTACACAAAGAGGCTATGGGTAAGCCCATCAGTTCGGCTCTACCCTCAGCTTGGATAGATACCACCCATATTGCTGGGGTGCTACTAAACCGCTTTTTAGCTGAATTTGAACAAGATAACTGGCCGGGAAGAGACCATCTAGACTCCCTGTTAGAAACCCCTGAAGAAAAGGCTCTTATAGCATCCCTACTGTTTGATACCCCCTTATTAGACAATCCGGTCAAAATAGCCCAAGAGGGTTTAAAGCGCCTCAGAGCCCGTTCTATAGAGCCTAGGCTACGGCAAATTGAACTTGCATTAGCCAGTACCCCAGACGAGAGTAAGGATGACGCAATTTCACTCCTAAAAGAGAGCTTTGAACTGCACCGCGAGCTACGAAAAAACATCGTACTTGAGGTTGCGGGGTAAGGCTTATTGTCGTTTTTTGAGTTCTAGCTATAGTTTTTTACAGAAAATTTATTCCATGCCGCGCAAGTCAAAGTCAGCAGCTCCCGCACATTCAGAGGCCGTAGAAGAGGTCCTTTCACGCACACGCGTATCTGCGTCAGCAGATGGTGTTGATTTACCCGAGGGCGCTGAAGCCGCCGCTCCTGGTGGTATCAACGAAAAGATCCGTCAATTAATCCGCCTTTCAAAAGAACAGGGCTACCTAACAATCGATGATATCAATGAAGCGCTACCTGACTCCGTTGAAAATCAAGACGAGATTGATAACGTTTTGTCTATTCTCTCGAACTTAGAAATCGAGATTCTAGAACAAGACCAAGTCGAAGACTACAAACAAAGACAGGAAGAAGCAGAAGAACAGGAATCTAAAACGTCTCAAAATGACATTCTAGATGATCCTGTAAGAATGTACTTAAAGCAGATGGGGCAAGTGCCACTGCTTACTCGTGAGCAAGAAGTTGAAATTTCAAAGCGCATTGAAAATGCTGAGCTCAAAGCCCAGGAAGTTCTCTTCCAAGCTTCAGTCATCGGCACTTATGTTGCAGGACTTGGTTCCAAGCTGATCACTCGTGAGGAACGCTTCGATCGCATCGTCATCGACAAAAAAATTGAGAGCCGTGACGCATATTTCAAAAATCTTCCTAAACTCGTAGAGGCTATCCAGAAAGCAGAACTATCAGTAGCTGAAGGTTGGCTGGAATTACAGAAAGCTAAAAACGAAGTTGAGCGGAAAAAGATTAATACGAAATTCAAGAAGCGTGAAACAGTTCTTCGCTCTCACTTTGGTAAATTCTTTTTTAAACTAAAAGTTTATGAAGAATATTTGGATGTCATTTTTCCAGTTATTGATGAAATCGAAACACTGCAAAGTCAGCTCGATCGTGCTAAACATCCAAAGACTAAGAAAGATTTAGCAATTGATACAAAAGCAATTCAAGCACGTTTCAAAAAGATCGAATCTGATCAACGCATTGCTCCTGAAAACTTAATTGCAATTATTCGTCAGACACAGGTTCACATTCGTGAAGCCCACAAAGCGAAGACCGAGATGGTCGAAGCAAATTTACGTCTGGTTATTTCGATTGCGAAAAAATACACCAACCGTGGACTATCTTTCTTAGATCTTATTCAAGAGGGTAACATGGGGCTTATGAAGGCCGTAGAAAAATTTGAGTATCGCCGGGGTTACAAATTCTCAACCTACGCTACATGGTGGATTCGTCAGGCAATCACACGTTCAATTGCAGATCAGGCCCGGACGATTCGTATTCCGGTCCACATGATCGAAACACTTAACAAAGTGATGCAGGTGCAAAAACAACTGCTTCAAGAGTACGGTCACGAACCTACGCCAGAAGAAGTAGCAGACGAAATGAACCTGCCCGTAGAACGCGTGCAGCAAATAATGAAAATGGCTCAGCAGCCAATTTCACTGCAATCACCTGTAGGTGATGGCGACGACACAAACTTCGGTGACTTCATTGAAGATAAATCTGCTGAGAATCCATATGACATGACAGCTTACTCACTCTTACGTGAGAAAATTATCGATGTATTGGATTCACTTACAGAACGTGAAAGACGAGTGCTTTCATTACGTTTCGGTTTAATTGATGGTTATAGCCGAACTCTTGAGGAAGTAGGTAAACAATTTAAAGTAACTCGCGAACGTATCCGTCAAATTGAAGCGAAGGCTCTTCGTAAGATGAGACATCCAACGCGCATACGTCAGCTGCATGGCTTCTTTGATGCTGAGCAAATCGACAATGCTCAAAATCTACTGAAAGCAGCAACAAGTTCAAAAACTCCTGCCCAAGCAGGGGTACCTGAACCTATAGCTTAATAATTGTAAATCAGTAGTTTGCATAGACTAGCCTGCTTTCAACCTTTACAGGCAAGCTGGCAAGGATAGGCTGATTGTACTATGTTAACGTACAGCGCTACCCTCGGAGTACTCGGAATCGGCGGTTCAGAGCTATGGCTGATCCTAATTATTGTTCTCGTGCTTTTCGGAGGTGCTAAACTTCCATCCCTTGCCCGCGGTCTTGGACAATCCATTAAGGAATTCAAGAAAGCTCAAAAAGATGATGAAGAAGTTAAACCAGCAGATGCAAAGGTTGATGCTACTAAAAAGGTAGAACCAACAGCTCCTAGTTCTCACTAATTTTTCTTAATTTAAGCCCCAAGCGATTTACTCGCTTCGAAGGGGTTAACCCAAAGACCCGAAAGCGTTTTGTAATCATGTCCAACTTCTTCGGTTACTTTTCGAACGATATCGGTATCGACCTCGGCACCGCAAACACACTTGTATACGTAAAAGACAAGGGGATAGTTCTTCGTGAACCTTCTGTAGTAGCTCTCGATACGCAGACAAGAAAAGTCAGAGCAGTTGGTATAGAAGCTAAAAAGATGTTGGGAAGAACTCCCGGCAATATTACTGCGATTCGTCCTATGAAGGACGGTGTTATTGCTGACTTTGATGTGACTGAAGCGATGCTTCGTTACTTTATTCAAAAAGCGAGCCAGAGTTTTAGAGCTCCTCCTCGCGTGGTTATAGCAATTCCTTCAGGTATCACAGCGGTTGAAAAACGTGCAGTGATGGATTCAGCAACTCATGCTGGAGCTAGAAAAGTAATCACAATCCCTGAACCGATGGCAGCGGCCATAGGCGTAGGTTTACCGATCGATGAGCCAGCAGCTAATATGATTGTAGATATCGGTGGTGGAACTACCGAGATTGCTGTTATCTCACTAAACGGAATTGTGTTCTCTAAATCTATTCGCGTTGCAGGCGACGAACTTGATGCCGCTATCATCAACTACATGAAGCGTGCTTACAATTTACTGATTGGTGAAAGAACTGCGGAAGAAATTAAAATTACAATAGGCTCGGCCTACCCTCTGCAGGAAGAAAAATTAATGGATGTTAAAGGTCGTGACTCAGTAGCAGGTCTGCCAAAAACTATCCAAATAACATCACAAGAAATCCGTGAAGCCCTTTCCGATACGATTGCAGCAATCGTTGATGCCGTAAGGACAACCCTCGAGCGTTGCCCCCCTGAACTTTCAGCAGATTTGGTGGATCGCGGTTTCGTTATGGCAGGTGGTGGGTCACTCATACGCGGGATTGATCAACTTTTAAGTGAAAAAACGGGCCTACCCGTAACTATTGCAGATGATCCCCTTTCTGCAGTAGCCAATGGCACTGGAGCGGTCTTAAACGACCTTTCTTGGCTAATGGATAACGTATAAACGAAGGGAAAAGCAGTTTCCTTAATCCTGCTTAAACTGTTGCCGTGACTTTATCGGTTCTTCGGATCAGAAAGAAGGTCCTTTGGCTAAACGATTTGATCAAGCTCGCCCCTTTATTACGCTAGGTGTTGTTGCGATTATCTGGATCGCAATCCCTGTTGCCGTAAAAACGTTCGTACGTGCCAGTTTTTTCGAACTCACTGCACCCGTACCGGTTGCTGAGTCCTATTTGAGGGATCTACAGGCTTACTGGTCATTGAGGATGCATAGCAATAACGACCTCATCGAAGCAGGCAGGGACTTAGCACGAGTCAATGCATCGTATTCACTTTCGGTTCAGCAAAACAGTGCACTACAAGCAGAGAACGCGCGTCTAGAGCATATCCTAAATATTCCTCCTCGCCCTGATTTTCGTTATGAAACTGCGCGTGTTGTGGAACGTGATTTTTCTGCATGGTGGCAGCGTATCACAATTAGAAAGGGCAACGATGCTGGCATTACTGTCGGTTCTCCAGTTGTGTGGACAGAAGGAGTTGTAGGCAGAGTCACCGAAGTGCACAGTTATACTTCAGTTGTCGAACTCATCAGCAGTCCTGGTGTTAGAATTGCAGGCCTCATTGAAGGCTCTCCTCAACCAGTAAGTTATCAAGGAGGCACAAATCCAACCTTCTCTAGACCTCAGGGTACAGTAGAATTCGTACCTCTTCAAATCATCGCAGAACCTAGTACACCCAAACGTCTTGTTACCTCAGGCTTAGGTGGAGTATTTCCACCAGGGCTTTCCTTAGGACAAGTCATTCGCGTAGAACCTAGCACTGACGGTCTATTTAAAACTGGCGAAGTAGAACTAGATTCTAGATTAAGTGAATTAAGTGAAGTCACCGTACTAGTACCACTTAAACCGGAAGTCTTACCGTAAGCTATGCGTGCGTTATTTATAATATTTCTCACACTTCTTGGGCTAGAACTTGTATGCATAGAATTAAATCATGCCCTGTCTTCGCTTCATCTTTATCTATTTACAGGCGGGCTGCTGATCTCATCAGCGTTATTTTCTCTTTCATATAAGCAAGGATTGGTGGCTGTCTTTGCGATAGGCTTGTCCTATGATGCACACGCATCAATTTACTTTGGCACGCATGCTCTATTATTTATCTCCGTATATGCGATGCTCATACATCTACGTAATCGCTTACCCTATGATCACTTAGCTGGCAGAGTGGTAATAGCACTAATTTGCAATTTAGTTGTCTTTGTTGCTTTGACTTTTTTGAGGATAGATTTGGTAGCACAGCCCACGTCGATGTGGCCTAGAGTGATAGTGGATATTATTATTTCACAGATATTTGTTTCTTTAATCGCTCCTTGGTTTTTCTCGCTCCAAAGCCGCGCCCTAGAATTAGGTAACGCAACAGCAAGCCGCTCTAATTTCAACTAGCCGCATGCCTAATCATTCCGAGTCATCTGATAGCTCAGGGCACCTAATTGAAGAGCATGTTGGATTCGATCCACGTATTATTTCATTCTATGGCATTATTGGTGTAATGCTGCTGTTTTTGCTGGCAGGCACAGCATACAGACAATTAGTTAAATCAGAAGCTTATGGACAAAGTGAACATCAACAAACCCAGAGGCGTGTGCTTATTCCGGGCCCTCGTGGTAATATCTATGACCGGTATGGCCGCGTTCTTGTAAGTAATGAAGCGAAATTTTCCGTAGTTCTTTATCTCGACGAATTACAAAAAGATTTTCGTGCTGAATCTATTCGCATACGAAATAATTACAGAGCCCTGGGAGATAAAGATCTGCCTAGTACTGCAGAAATGGAGCAAATTGCTCATGTCACGGTAGCCCAGCATTACCTAAATATAGTAAACCATGTATTGCGTCGTCATGAGACAATAAACGCCAAAGATCTAACCCTTCACTTTAGTCGAAGACTGTACATGCCTTATACGCTCATCGATGGACTATCACGGGAAGACTTTGTTCGTCTCTTAGAAAACATTCCTGTCGGCTCACCGATACAACTCTATACCTCAAATGAACGCTACTATCCTTATTCTGGAGCAGCTGCCCATGTTTTAGGTTACGTGGGTTCTGGCGATAATGCGATAGCAGAGGATGAACCAGGAGATGACCTAAAGACATTTTCCATGCGGGGTACCATAGGACGAGCAGGGTTAGAAAAACAATTCGACTCACTCCTGCAAGGAAACACTGGAGGGTCAATTTTTCGCGTAAATCCTGCAGGCTATAAAGTTAATCCTCCACTAGAACACCATACGCCCTCACAAGGAGAAAATCTTGTCACTTCAATTGATATCGATCTGCAACGAGCAGCAGAATATGCAATCGGAGAACAAATTGGTTCGGCAGTGGCCATAGATGTTAATACAGGCGAAGTACTTGCACTTGCAGATAAGCCGTCCTACGACCTAAATCAATTTTCTCCTAAACTAACCGAAGCATACGCCGCACAAATTACTCACGATCAGGCTTGGATAAATGTAGCGATAGGTGAAGGCGGTACAGGATATCCTCCAGGTTCAACGTTCAAAACCTTAGTCACAATTGCTGGCCTAAGGCGCGGCACTTTAAATCCAAACGACACCTCTATTGATTGCACAGGATTTATTCATATCGGTAATTCACTAAAGTCGTGCGACAATGGCTTGGGCCATCACGGAAGTCTTAATTTAAGCCAAGCCATAGCTCAGAGTTGTGATATATATTTTTACGAGCACGGCATGCAAATTGGAGCTGCCGCAATTGCAGATGAAGCAAGGCGCTTTGGTCTAGATAAGCAAACAGGTATAGAACTTCCCACTGAGCGTAAAAAAATGCTGATTCCAGATCCTGAATGGAAAAAACGAGTGCGCGGTGAACCTTGGACTAGCGGTGACACAGCTAATATAGCTATTGGGCAAGGAGACATTTTAGTGACTCCACTTGCTATGGCCTGCTATGCAGCCTCGCTTGCACGCAATGAAACAATAACTCACCCTACGTTGATTCATAAAGTTGATCGCGCTACTCAGCACAGTGAACCTATCGGACTAACTGAAGCACAGCGTGCAGTTCTCATTAAAGGCATGGAGGGTTGCACCCAACCTGGAGGCACAGCAAGCGTTCTGTCGAATCTAGAAGAGTTAAAGATACCAGGTATTCAAATTGCAGGCAAAACAGGAACTGCTCAATTTGGAAATCAGCTCAATGTTGCTTGGTTTATATGTTTTGCTCCTTCGATTAATCCTAAAATAGCAATGGCTGTTGCAATTCGCAGCGAGAAACCAGGAGAAAACTACGCAGGCGGTCTTTATGCAGCACCTGTAGCAGCTATGGTAATGAAGAAATATTTCGAGAAAGAAGCCGCCATGGCACCTCGCTCACTTAGCGTCAGTTCTTTACGCTAGTATTTCTAAAATACGGGTAAATAATCGGTTTACTAAGATCTGATTAGATTTTACGGCATCTTTGAAATTACTGAAATCAATTTCAGTACCCTCAAGGCCGTTAGCGTAATTGTCGATAATCGCAAAACTGTTGTACCGAAGTCCAATTTCGCCACATAGATCTGCTTCGTGCGCTGCAGTCATACCAACAACATCACCCCAATGTTGAACAATTTTAATTTCTGCCTTGGTCTCAAAGCGAGGTCCTCGCATCTGGACGTATACCTTACCTGAGTGAATAGTGAATTCAGGCGTTAGTTTACCGATTAATAAAGGCATGAGATTATTAGCTATACCTGCTGCACCACCTTTAAGTTCTTTATCATAGAAGGTAGCTGGACCTTGTTGTAAGCCTACGTAATCAGAGCAGGATACCAAGGTGCCTGGAGGTAAGTCTTTTTTTAAAGAACCGACAGAATTTAATGAAACAATATCTGTGTAGCCCAGATCTGCTAAGCCGCGGATATTTGCCCTATAATTAATTGAGTGCGGAGGCAAAGGGTAGCCATACCCATGTCTATTAATTAAAGCAAAGTCGCCCTTGGTCTTATAAGTCACTGAGCCGTAAGGGGTATCTATAGTCTTGGTCTCCCAGGACGCAAATAGAGCAGAATTCACAATACTTGTACCACTAATAAAGGCGACTTTCATGGTCTAAAAAACGGCTATCTAATGACTTAAGGCAACGCCAAAGCAACAAGTCGTCATTTTGCCTTTTTTTAAGGATGGGTTTCCAAAGCTTGCCACCTAGCGCCTACATTAGCCACGATTGCAGCTTCACGCATGTCATCCGAATCTCCTGCTGGAATCAACTCGGCTTCGGTACCGGGCCACATTGCCATCATTATGGATGGGAATGGGCGCTGGGCAAAACAGCGTGGCCTCCCACGTATGGAAGGCCATCGACGTGGAGTTGAAACAGTTCGTACAATAACCTTTGCAGCCAGAGACCTCGGCGTTAAACGCCTAACCTTATATGCATTTTCGGTAGAAAATTGGAAACGCCCTCAAGACGAAGTGGGAGCCCTCATGGGATTACTCGAGTTTTATTTAAAAAAAGAACTCGATACATTTGTGCGAGATAAGGTTCGATTTGAAACGATAGGACAAACCCAAGACATGCCAGCGAGTATTCGCAATCTGCTGGAAATAACAGTTGAAAAAACAAAGCACTTTACCGAATACACCCTTGTTTTAGCGCTAAATTATGGCTCTAGAACAGAAATGGTTGATGCAACGAAAGCCTACACCCAAGCCGTCATAAGTGGGAAAGAAGATCTAGCACAACTATCTTGGCCTATTCTAAGTAAATACCTCTATACTCAATCTTCTGCAGATCCTGATTTAGTGATACGCACCTCTGGAGAAACACGCATAAGTAATTTTCTTTTAATGCAGGCGGCTTATGCTGAATTTATATTTACGCCTGTATTGTGGCCCGACTTCACAAAAGCTAACTTAGCTGAAGCTATAACCGAATATACAAAACGTGAACGCAGGTTCGGTTTAACAAGCGAACAACTCTCCCCTAAAGCTCAATGACAAAACGAATTTTAAGCACTATCTGTCTTTGGACCTTTATCGGAGCACTGCTATGGCGCTTTAGCAATCCAGGAGCTGTTGTTTTAGTAGGAGTTATTGGCATGCTTACATTAAGGGAATTTTATAAATTTCAAACTTCGGCAGGCCGTGCACCTTTCGCTAAACTTGGGATGATTTTTGGTACCTTAATTACAGTAGCTCCTTGGCTAGAGGCCCGATATGGATGGCAAAGCGATCGTCTTATGGCCTTAGCTGTCATTCTTTTTTCTATCCGGATTTTAGGTGAGCGTGAAGCAAACCGAAGAGCCTCATCCTTAAGTTCTACATTGTTTGGCTTAGCATATGTTGCTGTAACCCTACAATATTTAGTGCGCATTCTTACACCTCATGGAGGGGACACTATCTCGGCGGAAGGTAGAATGCTATTATGTCTATGGATTGTTGTCGTAGCAAAGATGTGCGACACAGGAGCACTACTCACAGGCTTAGCGCTGGGTAGACACAAAATGGCTCCTGATATTAGCCCTAAAAAAACATGGGAAGGTGCAGTTGGAGGAGTACTCACATCCGTTTTGGTCGGAACTGTGTTTGCGTGGTTCTCACGCAACCAAACTGGGGTGTGTCTTTCCTTAAGCAAAGCTGCTCTAATTGCGGTCCCTGTAGCAGTTGTATCAATCGTATCTGACCTGATTGAATCTATACTCAAACGTGAAGCTGATATCAAAGACTCAGGTAGCTCTATACCAGGCATTGGTGGAATATTTGATTTAAGTGACAGCATTCTGCTGGCGGCACCCGTCGGTTTCTTTCTGTTGGGTATTAAGTAAATAATTCACCGTGAGCAGTTCATCACAACGTAAACGCGTCGTATTACTTGGTGCTACCGGCTCAATCGGTGAAAGCACACTGCGCGTCATCGCAGCGCATTCCGACAAACTTCAACTTGTAGGCATTGCTGCACGCTCAAGTGTTGAAAGACTCGCGGAAATTGCCCTGGCCTTTAATGTTAAACATGTCGGCATTTTTGATCATCAGATTGCCTCGAGTGCTAAAACTTCAGGTGCCTTTAAGCCAGGGACAGAACTTGTCTCAGGCCTTTCAGGCTTAGTCCATTTGTCCCAACTGCCAGAAGCAGATATTGTATTAGTTGCCGTAGTAGGCACTACTGGACTAGAGCCCGCACTTGCTGCTTTAGCTGCTGGCAAGCAGCTGGCACTAGCTAGTAAAGAAATCCTAGTTCTTGCAGGAAAATTCGTAATGCAGGCTGCTCGCAAATCAGGGGCGAAATTAATTCCTGTTGATAGTGAGCATAATGCCGTGTTCCAGTGTATTGAAGGACATGATGTGACTGCAATTAGTCGCGTATTTCTGACAGCAAGCGGAGGAGCTTTTAGAGATTGGCCCTTAGATCAGTTAAGTCGCGTAACACCTGAAGATGCTTTAAAGCATCCTAATTGGACGATGGGTCCTAAAATTACAGTCGATTCAGCAACGCTTGCAAATAAAGGCTTGGAACTGATTGAGGCTCAGTGCCTTTTTAACCTTAAAGCTGAGCAGTGTGAGGCTGTAATTCACCCTCAAAGTATCGTGCACTGTATTGTGGGTTTTAACGATGGATCGATGTTAGCTCAGTTATGTCCTCCATCCATGACATTCCCAATCCAACATGCACTACTACACCCCGTAAGATCACCTGGCGTATCTGCTCCATTGGACTTGGGTAAATTAATGTCTCTAGAATTTAGACCGATAGATCAGGCACGTTTTCCCATGCTAGGCCTTGCTCGGCATACCATGACTAGCGGGGGTATTACCCCTGCTATATTCAATGCTGCTAATGAAATCGCCGTAGAAGCTTTTTTGGGCCATAAGATCCCTTTTCTTGCGATTTCTAAAGTCGTTGAACACACTCTTAGCTCAATTCAAAATTTCGAACCCACCACCCTTACCTCAGTCATCGAAGTCGATGCTGAAGCAAGACGTATAGCTCAGCTGCAAATCGCTAAACTCTGAACTCTCTCATGGCTACTGTATTAATTCATTCCCTTTTTTCGCACGTCTGGTCCATATTCTTAGTAATACTCTTTTTTGAAGGATCCGTATTTGTACACGAGCTAGGGCATTTCTTGGCAGCACGTAAATGCGGAGTTAAAGTCGAGCGCTTTGCAATTGGGTTTGGACCCGCAATTTGGTCTTTCACTGGTAAAGATGGAGTTCTTTATAGTATTTGTTGGATACCCTTAGGAGGCTATGTACTACTGCCACAACTGGCAGATCTTTCTGAAATTGAAGGTGAAAGTTCCGTAGATGTAACAAAACTACCTCCTGTTTCGTATGGCTCTAAGATGTTGATTTTTGTTGCAGGCGCTACCTTCAATATCCTTTTTGCGTATCTACTCGCATGTGTGCTATGGGCAATCGGAACTCCGGAAAGCAAAGAAACAGCTACCACAGAAATTGGTTTCATTATTCCAAAGATTGAAGTCTCAGCAGGTGTTAGTGTTCCAAGTCCTGCTCTAGTAGGAGGACTGCAAGTCGGTGATATTATCACTCAGATAGATAACGATCCCGTGAGCGACTGGAACCAAGTAAGGCAGGATATAACAATGAGTAGCGGACGTGACCAAGCAGGTCATCCTGAAACCACATTTACCGTAAAACGTAATAATGAAATCAAAACTATTGTGATTCTTCCGCTACTAGCGACAGAGGATAAACTCCGTCAGGTAGGTATTGGCCCTGCTTTTGATCTTATTGTTTACAGTATCATTGCTGGATCGCTTGCAGAAAAGTGCGGCATCAAAGTTAAGGATCAACTAGTCAGTATAGATGGCGTTCCTCTGCGTAGTAATGTCACATTAGGAACATACCTAGAAAATCATCAAAAACAATCTCTTGTTCTAGGCGTCAAGCGCGGCTCAGACATTATTTCATTATCTATACCTGCTCTTGCTACACTAAAGCCAGACGCAGACTTTGGCCTAGCCTTTGATCCTGGCGTAAAAATTATTCACTACTCGCCTTTTGCATTAGTACGCGATCAGTTCATAAATTCTTTCCACACCTTATCGAGTCTAGTAAATCCTCACTCTGATATTGGATTATCCAAACTCTCTGGTCCGATCGGTATAATCACTATGCTTAATCGTGCAGCTGAAGTTGGCCTTACCTCGATTATGATGCTAACAGTTATGATTAACGTGAGTTTGGCTGTATTAAATCTAATGCCAGTTCCAGTACTTGATGGTGGCCAAATGTTATTTGCTACGATTGGAAAATTACGAGGTAAAGCACTACCCACCGAATTAGTAATCAAGATGCAGAGTGCTTTTTTGATTCTTATTCTTTGCATGGTCCTTTATGTAAGCTTTTTTGACGTACGCCGTATAGCCCGCGACGTACAACACTCGCATGTAGAGGCTCCTAAATCGAAGTGAGTTACTGCACATCTCGTTTTCACTCCATACGACGTTCCACAGTAGTGGTTAATGTCGGTTCTGTTGCTGTTGGTGGATCTAATCCAATCAGGATTCAGTCCATGACAACAAGTGACACACAAGATATCGCTGCAACGGTCAAACAATCGGTCGCACTCGCAGAAGTAGGATGTGAAATAATCCGCATCACTGCTCCGAATGTCGCAGCAGCAAAATGTCTGAAGGATATTCGATTAGAACTCTCTAAAGCCGGATTTGCTGACATCCCTCTCGTGGCTGACATTCACTTTCTTCCGTCAGCAGCAATGGAAGCAGTCGAGCACGTTGAAAAAATACGCGTAAATCCAGGAAATTACGCCGATAAAAAAAAATTCAACCAACGTGAATACACCGACTCAGATTATAACGATGAGCTTTCAAGACTTCACGAAGCCTTTTCTCCGCTAGTAAAACGCTGCAAAGCGCTTGGTCGCTCGATGCGAATTGGTACAAATCATGGCTCCCTAAGTGATCGTATCATGAATCGTTATGGGGATACACCATTAGGTATGGTGGAGAGCGCCTTAGAATTTCTAAGAATAGCAGAATCTCATAGTTACCGATCGATCATCTTATCGATGAAAGCCTCGAATCCAAAAGTGATGATTGAGGCCTACAGGCTACTCGTGGAGCGTATGCAAGAAGAAGCCATGCACTACCCGCTACACTTAGGTGTAACTGAAGCAGGAGACGGTGAAGATGGCCGCATCAAAGGCTCGATTGGTATTGGTTCACTTCTTCTTGATGGCTTAGGTGACACCCTACGTGTCTCCCTCACTGAGGACAGTATCTATGAAGTTCCTGTTGCACGGGCCATTGCGGATAAAGCACTGCACCTTTGGTCAAAGGTAATGCCGGCTGCAGTAAACGTTCCTGCACGAGATAGCGTTGATCCCTTCCATTTTACCAAACGAGAAATTAAGCCTATCACTTTAAGCCAGGGATGTGCAGTAAGTACGGAGCAGCCCCCGCGCGTTATCGTCAGCGTTAAACCAGAAGATGCAGGTCGTTTATCTGAAGTATTTAAATCGATCCGTATTGCAGATACGCCTGTAGAAGGTCTGCTTTTCAAAGTTAAAAGTGCTGCAGAAATTTTAGCTATTGAAAATCACCTTTCATCAGCATCACAGGCACACAAGCCTAGCCTGGCTCTTTTTGAAATTCCGGCATCTATTACTTTAACAGATTTAAAGACTGTCTTTGCGCAAACGAATAAGTCTTTCAGATCCGGAATAGTGCGTTGCTTTAAAAGCGAGGAAAGTATTCTGCTAAAAGATTTCACTGCATTTACTGCTAGAAATAACCTGATTCTTGCCTGCGACATTAATCCAGAATCAGCTGCATCTCTTGCGAACGCGCTAAGGGAAGTAAGTAATCCTGATTTAATACTAACATTTTCAGGCGGTATTTCATCGCTACATGCACATGCACCAGGCGCTTATCGCTCATTAATTGAGTCCTTTAAATCCATGGGTTTAAAGTCACCTGTATGGATCCGTAATACAGAATCAAACGCTATCGTTAGCCAAACCAGTTTTCTTTCTAAACTCATTGAGGCGAGTTTTCTTAGCGGATCGCTTATGTGCGACGGATTAGGGGATCTAATCAGTGTTGAAACTGAACAAGATCCAGAACGATCACTTAAACTGTGCTACAACCTACTTCAGGGGGCTGGTGCCCGGGTATCAAAAACCGAGTTCGTTGCATGCCCAAGCTGCGGCAGGACTCTATTTGACCTGCAAACCACCACACAAAGGATTCGCGCACAGACCGGCCACCTCAAAGGCGTCAAAATCGCCATCATGGGCTGTATAGTAAATGGTCCGGGAGAAATGGCGGATGCAGATTTTGGCTACGTAGGAGGAGCTCCCGCTAAAATTAACCTTTATGTGGGCAAAAACTGTGTGCAGTACAACATTCCTCAGGCAGAAGCAGATCAAAGATTAATTGCACTTATAAAAGAGCACGGGAAATGGGTTGAACCACCAATAGATTAAGTACCGCATATCTTGCTTTACGTATTCATAAAAGATACGGCGTAACATTTTTGTAACAATTAGGTTACCAGCAAAGTGGCTTCCAGAGCCTATTTATGAAAATTGTATTATTTATATAAATACATATATTGTATTTATATTTAGGCCTTAGACTTTTTGTCATTCTTGCAACGAAAAACGCATAAAACTTATCCCCAAACCAATTGTGAATAACTTGTCTAAAACTTCATCTTGAAAGCTCTTTTTGTTTCGTTGTTAGTGCTACCTTGTTCAGTGAGTTTGTACCCGCTTGAGTGTTCTTTCCCATGTCTATTTTGACCCTTAGAAGTGAGTCCCTGTGGTTTTACTATAAACACATCTTCATCAACTACTTATACGAATTTATACTTACCCCTTATACACTGATGAACGATTTTCCCTTTACCACGGCAGCTGGAGCTACAGAGTGTCAGGCCCGACATGACGATTGCGCTTTCAACGACCCAGTGTGAATAAATCCAGTAACTAGCCAAAAAATGTCGTCTTTGTCCCTAACTCCCAATCTTTGGGAAACAGTAAAATGTGACTTCAAGTCCCTGTTTCCAGAAGATGTTTTCCAGATGTGGTTTGAACCACTTGTATGTCTGGAAACCACTGAAACCAGTATGGTTCTTGGAGTTCCTAATGATTTTGCAGCTATCTGGATCAGTGACAACTACTTAGACCTTATTGTTCAGCGCCTACGACTCAATGCAGGGCGGATGATCACCGTGAATCTTCGCAAGTTGGATGCCGATAACAGATCCGGTTCCCACGCTAAGACCCATAGCGCTGAAACCACGACTAGTTCCAGGATTAAGAGCCAGCCTACACGCCGAACGACTCGCAGCGACGAACGTGGAGCTTCTACGGGCACCTTGGTGCCTCGCAATACTTTCGATACGTTCGTGGTAGGTGCCAATAACCAGATGGCTCACGCCGCAGCCCTTGCAGTTTCTCAATCCCCTGGCCAAGCATACAACCCACTATTTCTTTACGGAGATACCGGTTTGGGTAAAACCCACTTAATGCATGCCATCGGGCACGCCATTTTAAGGAATAACCCTGAAGCACGTGTCGCTTATCTTTCGACTGAAAAGTTCACCAACGAATTCATTCAGGCGCTTCAGGAAAATAGCCTCACCAAATTTAGGCAAAAATATCGTCACGTTGATGTACTACTTATCGACGATATTCAGTTCCTCACAGGCAAAGAGCGTATCCAAGAAGAATTCTTCCATACTTTTAACGACTTGTTTGAAGCTGGTAAACAAATCGTTCTTTCAAGCGATCGCAGAGCGAGCGAAATCCAAAAGCTTGAATCTCGCCTAGTCTCTCGTTTCGAGTGGGGTCTGCCAGCTGATATCCATGCTCCTGACTTTGAAACGCGTTTAGCTATTCTTCGCTCAAAAGCAGCAACGCTTCAATGCGATATACCGGATGCTGTACTCACCTTCATAGCGCAAAATGTCACCCGTAACATTCGTCGCCTCGAAGGAGCTTTGATTCGTGTCGCAAGTCATGCATCTCTTTTCAGCAAGACATTAGATGTCGAGGCTGCTGAACATCTTCTGCATGACATGCTCATCGAGCAGGCACAAACCATCCTTACAATTGAGACCGTACAAAAACGCGTCGCTGATCATTTTCAGATTCGTCATAGCGATATGACCAGTAAGCGCAGACCTAACAATATCGCGATCCCTAGACAAATCGCGATGTATCTATGTAGAACATTGACCAAGCATTCCTTGCAAGAAATTGGGGATGCCTTTGGTGGACGAGATCATGGCACAGTCATTCACGCCTGTAAGGCAGTTGATAACATGATGGAACAAGATGCTTCCATGCGTGGCAGTATCAATTTCTTAAAAGCTCAACTCTCGAAATAATCAAGGTTGCTGGCAAAAGAGGCATTTTGACCTCTGGACAGCATAGCATACGTATGCGTATAGTTAGAAGCGTATGGCTTTGAATACTAAGCAAAAGCAACTCGTTACAACTTGGGTAGTCGCTGGCGATAGCCTTTCGGCGATCCAAAAGAAAATTATTGAGACTTTTAAAATCTCCATGACCTACATGGACGTGCGCTTTTTAGTCGATGATCTAAATTTAATGATCAAAGACGCTCCTGCAAAAAAGAGTACCGACTTAAGTCAACCAGTTACTAAGAGTGAATCGAGTGCAGAGGAAACCGTGGACGAAGCAGAGACTGCACTTGATCCTTTAGAGGATGATCAAAACGCAGCACCAGCGGCTATCGGAAACGCTATTGTTACCGTAGATAAAGTAACCCTCATTCCTGGAGCTATAGCAAGTGGTACAGTTGCTTTTAGTGACGGAGTAACTGGCAAATGGATTATCGATAATCAAGGTCGCCCTGGGTTTACAGAAGTAAGCCAACCTGATTATCACCCTAAGCCAGAAGACGCACAAGCGTTCATGCGAGAACTTAGTGCAGCAATGCAGAGTCGCGGTTACTAACTAATACTTAGCTAGTAAGTTTAAGTAATTCGGATTCATCGATAACAATGACTCCAAGCTCCAAAGCTTTATCTAACTTTGATCCAGCCTCATCTCCAGCAACGACGTAATCGGTTTTCTTACTCACGCTTCCTGTTACCTTACCACCGCAGCGCTCTATTAAGTGAGCGGCCTCATCTCTTTTAAGAGTAGGAAGAGTTCCTGTAAGCACAAACGTTTTACCTGCAAAGACTCCGTTACTTAGAGCCAGATTTTTAATTGGAGCAGTTGGATTTACCCCGAGACTTCTGAGTTCGGTAATTAACGCAGCATTACTTGGAAATTTAAAATATTCTAAGATCGCGGCAGAGACAGTCTCTCCAATGCCTTCAATGATACTATCCTTTTTATCGGTCAGCAGATCTAAAGCATTTGCCGAAGCTAAACTTTCAAGACTTCCGAAGTATAATGCGAGATCTTTGGCCGCAGCAGCCCCAACATGGTTGATCCCTAGTCCGTGAATAAAGCGCCATAGCTCAGCAGTCTTACTTGCCTCAATCGCAAAAATTAAATTATCCGTTGATTTTTCAACCTTCTTTCCAAGAGAGAGTAAATCTGAACGGCGATTCGGTAAGCGATACACATCAGCTAACGTTACAACCCAGCCTCTTTCGACAAGAGTAGCAACCATAGCCTCTCCCAATCCATCAATATCAATGCAAGCCTTAGAAACAAAGTGCTGCACACGTCTACGAACTTGAATTGCACAATCGTAATTAGGACACCTTAAAGCTACCTCTCCTTGGTATGCAATAGCCTGAGTTCCACAGCAAGGACATGTTAAGGGAAACTCAAATGGAATACAGTTGGGTTTACGTTTAGCTAAATTAACCCCAACAACAGCAGGAATAACTTCACCTGCTTTTTCGACATATACGTAGTCGCCAACACGAATGTCCTTACGCCCAATCTCATCTCGGTTATGAAGCGTAGCACGTGCAACCGTAGACCCTGCTAACAGAACAGGAGCTAATTCAGCCACAGGTGTTAATACTCCAGTTCTACCTACCTGTATCGAAATTTCTTTAAGAAGTGTTTCTGCACGTTCTGGTTCGAACTTATAAGCCATAGCCCAGCGCGGAGCTTTACTGGTACGTCCCAGCTGATCTTGTAGTAAAAAAGAATCTAATTTTATCACTGCTCCATCTGTTCCGTAGGCAAAACTATGCCTTATGCGGTCTAATTCCTGAACAGCATTCCAGACCTCATTTATTCCCGAAGCATACCAGCACTTTTCAACTGTGGGAGCGCCCCAAGCACGTAGCCTTTCTTGATAGCTAAGTTGTGTTAACCCTGCAGCAGAAGCAGGTGCGCAATATCCAATCCCGTAGAGCACAATTTCTAGACGCCTACGCGCCACTTCTTTAGGATCAAGTTGTTTTATAGTACCCGCAGCTAAATTACGCGGGTTAGCATATAGCTCTTGGCCACACTCTTCACGTTCCGCATTAATTCTCTGAAATTCCGCCTCGGTTAAATAAATTTCTCCACGAATTTCAATAATATCAGGAACAGGAAACTCTTTCGATGGTTTCAGTTGCTTTGGTAGCCCGTAAAGCGTCAGTGCATTTGCAGTGATATCGTCTCCCTCTACGCCGTTTCCACGTGTAACAGCTCGTGCGAACCTTCCTTTCTCATAAGTAACACAAACTGCAAGTCCATCAATCTTAGGTTCAATGCAATACGATAAATCCGTTTTATTGGCTAACTTAACAAGCCGATTATGAAATTCCCTTAGCTCTGCTTCAGAATACGTGTTATCTAAACTCTGCATAGCAACTCGATGCTTCGCAGTTTTAAATCCTTGTGAACGGTCATCCCCTACGGTCTGAGTTGGCGTGTCAGTACCTAATGCTAGTACAAGCTTAGGATACTTCTGCTCTAGCTCTGCTAATTGAAGCTTAAGCTGATCGTATTCTAAATCAGTAATCTCAGACTTTGCTTTCTTATAATAAAGCTCGTCATGCATCATCACTGCTTTACGTAAAGCGGTAATCTGGTCATGAGGAGATTGTGATTGCATACGGTTTAAGATAGCTAAGCCCTTACAGGCCTCAAGACAGGACCACAGCTGATACTGTTTTCTTTTTATACCTATATATAAGACGTACTATTTCTAAAATCAGTAATGGAAGGAAAATCCAAATAACTTGCTTAGGGAATATTTTTCGCCCCAAGGCCTGATGAATAGCTACCAGAAACGCTGCCAAATAGGCAAATCTGTGCATACTCTTCCATGTCCTTGCGCCCAACCAGCGCACTGCTGCATTAAAACTTGTCGCCGCTAAAAGTGTTAAAATCAAAAATGCCAAAACTCCAATTAGAATAAAAGGCTTTCTTAAGTCATGCACGAGTGTAGGCCAACCTGACTCATGTAGAAATTGAAATCCTAAATGAATACAGGCATAAACAAAGGATGCTACTCCCACTGCCCTACGTTGTGAATTAAGCGCAGTGAGAAAAAATAATTTTGGGAACAGAACTTTTAGAGGAGTAAATGAAAGAACTGTAACGAGTAAAAGACATGCCCAAAAACCAAAATGATGCAACAGGTACTTAGTTGGGTCAGCAAGAACTGTATAGTTGCCGGTAAAGAAAGGATAGAGTGGCCATAAGGCAGGCAGACTAAGCAGACTGTAAAAAATAATCTCTGAACGAATCAGTCGTGTAACAAAATTCACGATTAATAATAACGTTTTAAGTCCATCCCCTTATAAAGACTAGCTACTTGTCTTTCGTATCCGTTAAACATAAGTGTCGACTGTCTTCCATTAAACACGCCTCCACCAATTACGCGCTCACTACCTTGAGACCAACGAGGATGATCAACCTTTGGATTTACATTAGCATAAAAGCCGTACTCCTCTGATCTAATTCTTTGCCACGTATTGAGTGGGGCTTCCTGAGTAAATTCAATAAGAACAATAGATTTAGCACCTTTAAAACCATACTTCCATGGAGTAACCAAACGAAGTGGTGCACCGTTTTGATTAGGCAAAGGTTTTCCAAAAACACCGGTAGCCATAAAAGCTAATTCATTTTGTGCTTCATCTAAGCGCAGACCTTCGATGTACGGCCATCCGAAATTTGAATCTTGTTGACCTACGGCATTCTTTGAATCCTCAAAAGAAGTAAACGTAATATATTTTGCATCCGCTGTAGGTTCAGCAAGAGCAATTAATTTACTCAGTTGAAAGCCGTCCCAGGGAATCACCATTGACCACGCTTCGACACAGCGATGTCGATAAACACGTTGTTCAATGCCGCCCACTTTTCTTACAAGCGCATTAACATCAAACTTTCCCGTATTTCTAGCAAGGCCGCGGATTTCAACAGTCCAAGGATCAGTCTTCCATCCCTGATTGGAATTAGTAACGGGATCTCCCTTATCCATTCCAAATTCATAGAAGTTATTATAACTGGTAACATAATTAAACGGAGTAACCTTAAGCTCCTTACCTGAATAATTTGGATTTAGTTTTGACGGAAAACCTTCAGTTGCTGCACTGCTTTGATTAGGTAATAGTAAAGCGCCCGCTGCACCAAACCCTAGCGTTTTAATAAAATCTCTACGCGTGCGAGATCGATATTCTTTTTCTGGCGTCACCAAAGATTCTGAAAGCTGCCAGTTTTTATTAAATTTAAGATTCATATTTAAGAGTATGCTAATTGAGTGAATATTAGGAAGCTAGTAAAGTTTAAGCTTAAACTCTTGCATAGCACCAGCCTCTAAGTTTTATTGGTCCTCTTGTATGTTCGGGCCGTAGCTTAGCCTGGTAGAGCGCTTGCATGGGGTGCAAGAGGTCGGGAGTTCGAATCTCCCCGGCCCGACCAATAACTTAACTAACAACGAGTTAGTGAGAACTAGAAGAAAGAGTGGAATAACCTTTAGGA
This sequence comes from uncultured Opitutia bacterium, assembly GCA_903834135.1. GTDB lineage: Bacteria > Verrucomicrobiota > Verrucomicrobiia > Opitutales > Opitutaceae > Palsa-1447. Next base: position 408,179 of record CAILHZ010000016.1, read on the forward strand.
GTGATTAAGACTCAAATTGCCTCATCCTAAAGAAGACGTGAAAGCCAAAGTGAGCATAAATTCCTATAAACAAATAAATCACAAAATAGTGATTTATTTTTTCCTGTGTGCACTAACTACACTTTGTGTTGATGCTAATACCATAAGAGTCGTATCCCAAACAGTGGGTAGTGATGAAATGCTCCTAGCCTTAGCAAGTCCTGATCAAATCGCTGCACTTAGCCCTTTAGCGAAAAATCCCGTTTTTTGTGCTCGATCAAATCAAGCAAGTCCCTACCCAATTATTTCTGCTAACGGGGATGCTGAATCAATCTTAAAGTTCAATCCAACGCTCGTTCTTTGCGCAGATTTTACTCGTCCTGAACTTATCTCACAGCTTAAGAAATCAAAGGTTAAAGTAATTATTTTTGATCATTATTCAACAATCGATGAAGCATATGTTAATTTAAGAACTTTAGCTAAAGAACTGAATGAAGAGAAAAAAGCTGAGATGCTCATAAATGAAAGCCGAAGACGCATTAATAGTCTTAAAACACTTCTTGCGAAATCTCCTGTTGTTAAAGTTCTCATGCCTTCAACTTTTGGTGTACTGGCTGGTCAGGATACAACATTTCAGGATTTATGTGAACATACCGGAGCAGATAATGTTGCGAGCAGTTACGGCCACATAGTTGGCTTCCAAAAACAACCAAGTGAGGCAATGATATCATGGCCCATCGATTATATCATCTTAGAGGGCTCTGATTATAATCAAGCACTTGCGACTATTCAAGGCCTACCCCCTTATAGCGTTATGCAAGCGGTTAAACAAAATAGAGTTGTTCTTATCCCTGGATGGATTGCTGGCTGTATTTCTATTGATCGAGTCAAAGGCTATGAAATTCTTGCTAAAGCGCTGCATCCTGAACTTTTTTGATGAATCTCTCTCCACATCAATCAAAGCTTATTATGCCAGCAATGCTTGTGTTACTGGTAAGCTTGGCGTGTGTTTCGCTGTTAGTCGGTGATGTGAATCTTTCTATACGCCAAATTTTATATGGTCTTTATGACCACACATCTCCTTCAGCTATGATTGTATGGAATATGCGAATTCCACGACTTTTAACGGCATTACTTATTGGTGGAGCCTTATCAATGGCAGGCGTTGTTATGCAGTCATTTTTTAGAAATAGTTTAGCAAATCCTGGACTTCTTGGTGTGAGCAGTGGCAGTGCTGCAGGCGCTGTTATTGCAATTGCTTGCGGTTGGAGTGCCATATCACTTTGGTTTTTACCCGCTGCTGCATTAGTAGGCGCATTTGCCGCAACACTAGGAGTTCTGATTCTTGCAAAACGTGGCGCAAGTACCGAACGTCTCCTACTAGCAGGCGTTGCACTTAATGCTCTGCTAGGAGCATTTACAAGTTATGTACTGTCACAGAGAATTGGCTTATATGAGAAAAATGCTCAGATATTATTTTGGCTACTTGGTGGCCTTGAAGATCGAAGCTGGGAACATGTGTTTATAGCTCTACCTATTGTCGTAACAGCTATATTCCTTTTACCGATTAGTCGATCAATGGACTTAATGAGCTTAGGATGGAATGAAGCACAAAGTCTAGGCGTTGATGTACGAAGCATCCGTCGTCGAATGATTATTCTATCAACTCTTTTAACAGCATTCTCAACAGCAGTTGTAGGAGCTATAGGATTTGTTGGATTAATTGTGCCACACGGCTTAAGGCTTATCGTAGGACCAGAGCATAAGCGTCTACTGCCATTAAGTTTTATTGCCGGAGCAATATTTGTAATCACCTGCGATATCATTGGAAGATTGGCTGGAGGCATTCAGTTGGGTATCATTACATCATTAATAGGTGCACCTTTTTTCTTATACCTACTACGCAAATTACCGTGAACTCCCTTAAAGTAGATCTACTCTCTGTTCCCGGCAGGCTCTCCGAGATAAGTTTTACTGTAGATTCAGGAAAAGTAATTGGCCTAGTAGGGCCGAATGGTGCAGGCAAATCGTCTCTCCTGCAAGCGCTAGCAGGATTACTAGTATACAGTGGAAATGTATATTGGAATGGTACATCACTAGATAAAATTCCTGCAATCGAACGCGCACGAATTGCATCTTGGATTCCACAAGAGGCACACTTTGAATTTGGATTCACCGTACGATCTGTAGTAGAACAAGGACGATTCGCACACGGAGATGATCAGCTTGGAATTAATGAAGTACTCACAGCATTCGATCTCATTGCTTTAAGTGATCGTCCAGTAAATCACCTATCCGCAGGAGAAAGAGCGCGTGTTTTATTAGCACGCGCATGCATCACAGAAGCGCCAATACAGTTTTGGGATGAACCACTAGCAGCACTAGATCCTCGTCACAGATTAGAGACACTACGTATCGCAAGAAAACTTGCCCTTAAAGGTTCAATTATAATTTTGTCGCTACATGACATTTCTCAAGCCCTAGGATTGGATCAGGTTATCGTTGTGAATAACGGCAAACTGGAAGCAATCGGTTCACCAAACGAGGTTTTAACAGATGAACTGCTTTTACGTGTATTTAAAGTGCAAGCATCAAGAAATCTAAGTAATTTAAACCTAGAGCTACCAACTAAGTTATAGTTTCTGCCTAGCTACTAGAATATAATACTGATTGTTGAGCTGCCGCGCTACCAAGATTTTGCGCTATGTTTGAAACAACAGGTGCAAACCATAAAAGTACAGCAGCCACAGTAGCTAAGATTGCTTTAGCTATACCGTTATGTGTTACGAAATAATAAGCTGTACCAAGACCGATCAGACTTAAAAATTTTAAAATCGAGTACACATAGCCAGTAATATTATTGAGGCCTGCTTGTAGACCTTGATCCATATTCTGAGGACCATTGAATACTGAGCTTGCTGTTTGCGCCTTCAAAACAATTGAACTAAGCAGAAAGACAAAAAGAAATAATGCTTTAGATGCACTTACGAAATTAGTTTTACTGATGATATTAGTATAGTTGTGTTGTTTCATACACCTATTAAAGCAAGTGACTGAACAGGGCCCTGTTTGAACACTTGCTATTATATGTGTAATGCAACCTAAAAGATTATTAATGGCTGTACTTCTATTAATTGAAGTAATCGGTCCTACGAAGGCTCAAGATACGTCCAGCCTACCAACAGCACATAGTTTTAATTTACCTGCTAATTCAATTTTAACACAGGTAATACCTGGTTACAAACTTCAGGTACTTGAAAAAACTAAACCTATAGCACTTACAATTAATGGTGCTACTGCGAATACGACTCTGCCTGTTTTTATATACATGCCAGAGTCGAAAACAGGAGACGGGGTGCTGATTATTAAAGGAGCAATAAATGATTTTGAAAATCTAACTAAGAAGCCTAGTTGGAGCGAAGAAGAATTAGCCGTATTATTAACTAACCTAAAACATGGCTTAGCACTGTTGGATCAAAAACTGTGAATGAATTCAATATAACTATGAATGACTCATTTTCAATAATTCGATTCAATAGGCAACTGACGAGGTCAATATATTTGCTGGGAATATTTACTCCTAAAGACTTCAGTACATTAATCGGCGCCCTGGCTTTAAACATGTTAATCCTAAATAGTAATTTAGGTATGATAATTATAATAACAGGTTATCCGTTATACCTTATTCTTTTTAGGTTAGGTAGGCCAGCAGGTTATGATTCTCATTTATTCAAATCATACTTTTATCCACGGATCTACCGGCCAGGAAGATGTACCAATTAAAGCCATATCTAATGAATTATTCTAAATATCAAAGATCGAACCAGTTGAATGGAGATATTTTGAATAAAGAAATATCAGTACTTTCAATCGAAAATGGTATAATAGTTAATAAAGATGGGTCTATAGGATGCGGATTCAAACTAGACGCATCTTACAGTCCATCGCTATCGACGCAAAGTTTAGATACATTATTCAAAACTCTGAACGGATTCCTGAATTCACTACCTGAACATTATGATATCCAAACAATATGGACACAGAATTCACGTACTTCTGATATTACAAAGAAATTAGAATCAATAAAATTTAGCGAAGGAATTACTGGCGAAGTTCAAAAAGAACAACAAAACAATATTCTATATTTATTGGCTGAAGGCGAACTTCGTTGGATAGATGTGTACTTTCTAATAATTAGAAAAGTGGTTCCATCTGAAGTTGATAAAACATCAGTAGAAAAATATAAATTTAAAAAGATTTTAGCTAAAATTTATAATTATTTTACTGATATTAAGTCTACATTTACCTATTCAAAAAATTATTACGTTAAGGCTACATCTGAATTAAACATATATTCGGAACAACTTAATTCTCTATTTAATAATCTAGGTTTTAATCCTGTAAAACTAAACGATCATAGTATCACAAACCTATTCTTTCAAAGATGGAACCCACGGCAATTTAACGCTGGCTCAAATCCGAGGCTGTATAAGTTACAATCCTCAATACCATTTACAGAATATTTCACTCAAAGCACTTTTAGTTGGGATCCCAGCGGTGAAAGTATTCCTTCTGGTATCGCTGAATTAGACGGCTGGTATCACGCAATTATGACAATGCAAGAGCCGCCCGAGGAGGTATCTGGATTTATTTTTGATGATTTATTGCTACTTGATGGAGTACAGAGATGTGAACTAATAGTTAACGTAGAACGAGGCAATCGTGCTGATCGAATTAAACGATTAAAGAATATACTTAATCAAAGATTGAATCATAACGAGACATCGGATGATCCATCACAGCGAACTGCTACACGCGAAATTGAAATAGAATTAGAAAACATGGGGACTAATTCTGAAAGCACATGGAGAGCAGCTGTTTATATACATTTATGGGCACCAGATACTAATCAACTAATACAAGACACAGCAAAACTACAGAGTTTAGCACGTAGTAAAGATATAATACTTATCCAGGAAAAAAGAGCGTTATGGCCATATTGGAGAACAATACAGCCATTCTGGACACAGGATAAAGATAGATATCGTTTACTTGATTATTCAACTTCCCAGTTAACAAGAATCCTTCCGTTATTTGGACAGCCATCAAATCTTCAGTCTGATAAAAAAATTGGTATTTTGTATCAGACTGTTTCACGAAGTATCTTTAATTGGGTAGTACCTGATGAAACTTTATTTAATAATCCTCATTACCTTATAGTTGGCGGTACAGGATCAGGAAAGTCAGCATTAGCAGTTGAAAATTTATTGTCGTTTCGAAGACGTTCTTCGCAAGTTATAATAATTGATCTAGGTGGATCATTTGTGAGTTTTTGCAATTCTTGCGGAGGAGTATATATAGATTACAACATACAAAGCAGAAGTAATCGTATAAATCCCCTTTGGCTACCACAGGGAACAATACCAGATTCTGAGATACTACGTTCTAGAACTCTATGGCTTGAAAGCCTTCTTGCAGAGCGTGGCAAGAGACTTAGCGCTGAAGATTTAGTGATCCTTGAGGAATCACTAAGGAAAACATATTTAAAAGATCTAGATATACCAATTTATCTTAGGAACATACGAAATACATTATTAAATGATCCCAAAGGAGAACATTTATCAAGGAGACTATCACCTTGGTGTGATGAAGGAGCACTGTCTAATTTATTCGATGGGCCAACTCTTATAGATTTATCAGCACCAGTTATTGTCTTTGATCTCAAACGTGTAATGCATGATCAAAGAGACACTGATCTTGCACGAATTATATTCAGCTCGATCGTAAACACAGTAGTTAGTCTTTCTCTCACGCATACAAAAGAAGCTAAATATTTGGTTTTTGATGAGGCCGGAGTACTTCTAAAAGATGAAGCAACTGCAGAGTTTATGGAATATTGTTTTCGAACACTAAGAAAAACAGGAGTTTCTGTTTCGGCATTATCGCAAGGCTTGGAGGACTTCATGGGGGCTCATAACACCAGAAATGGCTTGATTGGTTCAGCTGATAATCTGTTCGTACTCAGACAAGATAACGCTGACAAAGCACATATTATTGCAAAAGAAAAAAATCTTTCTGCTAGTGAACTCTCATTAATAGAGTCACTAACTACTGTTCCTGGAAGACATGCTGAATTTGCTCTAATACAACAAACTCCATTTGGTCAGAGGACATTGCATCTACTGAGTGCATCTACTCCTCTTAAATACGCTTTTACTGCTAACTCTCCTGAAGATCGCCGGAAGCTATTTGAGTACCAAAAATTAGGATTATCGAGGCAAAGCGCATTGTTAAAGTTCTCAAAGGAATTTCCTGCAGGAATAATCTCTTCTAACTCTAACATTAATCATGAAGTTTAATTACATCATTCTGAATGCGGCTTCGGCTATACTTCTTTCTTCTTGCCAGTCAAATTATACTAATAGCTTAGATAAATCTGAACTACTACAAGATGCACGCAGACAGGAGCGGCAAAAAATACTTATGCAGTACTGGCAAAATAAAACCACTGACGTACAGCTACAATCAACTGTTAGTCTTAACAATAATATAGAAATGATTAATTATCCTGCTGGTATATATAATAATATTAAATTTGCAGATCGTTTCACTTGTAATAGCGATCTAACTGAACCTCAAAGATGAAAAATGTTGGGATTTTTATTTTATGGTCTTTTTGTTTTTTCATAACATGCAGATCTAGTTTAGCTATACTTGGCACTGGAGATATTGTTTATGATCCAGCTAATGTTGCACAAACGATAAATGTATTAAAAGCAGCAGAAGCGCAACTAGATCGGCTAGGCACACTTCTTGGAGTTTCCACTAGACAGTTAGATCAATTAACGGGATTGGCTATCGCTATTGGAAATGCAAAAGATTCTATTCAAACTTCATCCTTAATAAATGGTTCACTTATTTCCGCCTCATTAAATGAAGTGCCAGATATACAAACCACTAGTGTAAATACATTATTTGATACAAATGGACTTTTAGATGCATTTATGGGTATGAAATTGGATCAATGGATCATGGCCATTGAAAAACCGACGGATTACTATCGAAGAGAAATGATTAATCCAGCTATTGCTAGGATAGGATCAAGCTCGGGGCTAACAACTACAGCAATTGATTATACACAATGGTATGCTGCACAAACATCAGAGGATCAGTCTAATTTAAGTCCTAAAGTTGAGTATGACATATCTAATCTACTAGATTCTCAATGGTTGGCTGAAACTAAAACTAGACGAATTAATTTACAGCAACTTTCTGTTCAAGCTAAACAAGCATCAGATACCGCAAATTCGGCTGCAAACCTAACTGATCTACAGAGAACTGAAGTACAGCTAGGTAAAGTAACTAACGAAATTTTGATCGAAACTGCCGCACAAGCAGCAAGTAGCCAAGAGTCTTCATTGCGAACAAATGCAGCTCAAAGTAAATCATTCCAAAATCTTCTGAATACTAATAGAGACTCTGCGTTAATATTACTTAACAACGATCGATAGTGAGATGGATCAAACAATTACAACGCTAGGGGGTACGACTATATCAGCGAGTATATCTGATTCCCAAACACAGCTAATACAAGCCTTAGGTTCAAATCATTCTTTTGATTCAAATTGTATTAGTCAATTCATGGCAGTCTACAAATCGAGTGGTAGCGGACCTGTGCTCAAGATGCTGGGATATAATCCTTTTGAGATATTTGCAACTGGCGGATTTAAAATCATGTACTGGGGGTTTATAACAATACTTCTGGGTATAATTTGCGTTATCGCATTACAAAAAACAATTAGTGCACGTACATCATCAGTAGCCAGACACCCACTAGGTTCAATTGCTACCATATACTTTAGGCTACTTGTAGGTGTATTTATCATAGTTAATACACCTCTCTTATACGCAATGCTTATGACTATTAATTTAGTACTCTCCCAAGGAGTACAGTCTATTGCATCTAATTCTATGTCGGGATTAATTCAATCGAGCAATTTAGGCACATTAACTTTTGCTGAAGCAAGAATTGAATCTATTCGTAACGCCGCAACGCGAAGAATGATAGCCCTATATCCTAATGATATAACTAAGAGTGACATGATTGAAATTGGTAATTTCTACAACGCTTTAGTACGCAGTTTGGAATCTGAATCTAACTCTACAAATATAAAGTTATCGCTCCCATTAATATCTAGTACAGTTCTTGATGCTTCAACTAGCGATGCACAGGCTGTTGCATATATAGGTCGTACAGTATTACAAAATTTTCCTACACTTATTGCGGGTTTAAGTGCAATAAATACAGATCAAAAAACAATTAATGTCGCTTACCCTACTGGATCAAATACCCAGTTACTGTTATTATCAGCAGCTTTAGCAAATGATGATGCTTTAGCCATACAAGCTATCAGAAGTCCATACGAAGGCTCATCTAGTTCTAATTTTGAAGCTTCTAGACAGACTTATTCTAAAGCAGTTTTTACTGATACCTTGATTTATTTAGATACAGTAATACTTCCATTTATTCGAACTTCCCCGACTTTAGCGCAAAAAATATCTAACTGGTTTTCTGAACGCGTAGAGCAGGCTGCAGCAGTTGCTACTGGCTTAATTAATCAATGGAGAACTTTTATAGATTGGGTTGCGCGTGCTATAGGTATTATATTAACACGTATACTATCTTTCATATTCACTTTAGGAATAGCTGCTTTAATTGAGATTGAATTATTTGTTTTAGTTTTAGCAGTCCCATTTTGGCTATTACCTAACACAGAGGAAGCATTTTACGGCGTCTTACGTTCGTTAGCTTCGTTGAGTGTAGCTGTACCTGCTTATCAATTTATTATGTTATTCGTAGATTCCCTGATGGGGCTTGTTCTTAAGTACATATTAATGGGATCCGCTGCTTCTAGCGGCACAGGTGTTTTAGGTAATCTCGGGGGTACAGTCTACACAGGTTCTCTGCTTCTAGGTACATTAGGAACTGGGGGAGAACTTATCGTGTTAGTGATGGCATGTTACCTCGTAGCATATCTCTTTCTTGCTATATACATAGCAATCAAAACACCTCGGTTGATAGCTGGATTTATTAAAGGAACTGGCGTAGCTGGCATGTTTCTATCCACCTTTGCTACAGGATTAATTGCGGGTGTCGCTTCAACATTTGCTACTGCAACCGTAGCTGGAGGACCTAGCTCATTGGCAAGTCGGTTAAGCACTAGATCTGCTAATATATTTCGCAGCGGTACGAGATATACTAGTAACAAAGCTAGCCTGCGTAAAGTTTCATCAGTACATCTGCAGAAAGCCGAAAACTCAAATTCGAATAGCCAAAACGATTCTGCAGCTAATACAAATATTCAAAATCTATCGCTCAACAAATCATCTAGATTTAACTATAAAGTTGCAGCTACATTTGGCCTACGAACATTTATGGATAATTTAGGCTCAGAGACTCCACTGGATAGCATTAGTTCTAGTTTAAAGGCTGTTGATTTGCATAATAAGCAAATAAACAAAGAAAGCAGCATAAAGACTAAATCAAAGTAGGGGTACTTTGATCACTTGCTATTATATACTTGTGCATCTTTTCGCCCACATTGTCGCCACCATTGGACTTACATTTGAAGGAACCCAAAGCGATCCTAGTTCTTTTAGTTATGTTACAGAAAATATTAGCCATTCCGTGCATGGAATTAATACAAGTACAATCGACCCCATAAATAATGTAATAGATTTACAAAATAACGGTTTTCTACACGAAAACAGCCCTAATCCATTTCGTAAAAAGCAATCAATGCATGAACAGTTATTTCAGATAAAAATTTTAGTGGGTTGTATTGTAGAAACTTTTAATAACAGAAATAATACAGCAATTATAAATGAACAGATTTATAAATGCGGTGATACTGTTTTAGGACTTAACCTACTTTCAATTTCATCCGACTCGATTACCCTTTCCCTGAGAAGCAACAAACTCAATATACCTGTTCAGGATGATCCTATTATCATTCTTCTGCATAAGGATGATATGAAATAAAATATATGCGCGATTTTTATTTTTTATTTATCAGAGAGCTTAACAAAAGATATTTTTATTTAAAAAAACCTAATAGGATACCTTACAAATATTTAATTCTTTTTTTTGAAGAACTATCCATGTTACTATCATCGGGGGTTTTGATTTCTGACTCTTTAGAATGCCTAGCCCTAAGATTTCCGCACGCTAAGACTCAAGTAATAATACGTGACATATACAAGCAAGTCGTTGATTCAAAGTATAGTTTATCTCAAGCATTCTCTCAATACCCTAAGTCTTTTCCTGCTAGTATTATAGCTGTAATAGAAGCAGGCGAACAAGGCGGCTCATCGTTGCTAGCCCAAAGATTTAAAGATCTTTCAGAACGAATCTCATATGAGCAATCATTGCGATCTCAAATCAATCGCGCATGCGCATACCCTCTACTAGTTGTCTTATTATCTTTAGGACTCTATGGGATACTTCTGGAAGTTGTCTTCCCACGACTAGCTGATCTTTTAAGATCACTTGGAAGCGATCTGCCACCACTTGCTAAAGCAATTATACTTTTTGCAACGATATCGAGAAGAATATGGCCTTTCTTTCTCAGCTTAACGATTTTGCTGCCGATACTTATAATCTTTGCACGCAAATCATCAAAATTTAAAAAAATAATCGATAAGTGGTTTTTACGCTTACCAATTATAGGTGAAATTTATTGTTTTACAAAAGCTTCTTTAGTCTGCCGTGTTTTCAAATCTCTCTACATATGCAATCAGCCTACGCCTTACAGCCTAGATTTATGCATAAAACTAATTACAAACGATGCATTAAAAAGCGGTTTAATTCGAGCACGTTTTGATATAACTCAAAATGGATCAATGCTATCGACGGCCTTTGCAAAAACAGGTCTATTTCCACCATTAGCATGCCTTGCCATAGAGATTGGTGAACGAACCGGTAAAATAGCTCCAGCACTTGATAGGGTTAGTGAATATTTGGCCAAACAAGCAAAAGATCGACTTGAAATAGCAATAGCTGTGATCAACCCAATATTGACGCTAACAGTAGTTGCTGTAGCTGGAATTATGCTAATTTCATTTTTCCAAGCCAGTTATCAAATAATTTATGCAACGAAATGAAAATTATAGTAATAAAATGATCCGTAATTCAGCATTTACGCTGATCGAGATCATAGCAGTCTGTGCAATTATTGGCATATTATTTGCCATAAGTGTTCCAGGAATTCAGTTACAGATTTGGGAGGGCAAGAAGAAATCTGAAACAGATCAACTGGAATCAATAGCTCATATAATCCAATCCTCATTTGAATCAACGGACCTCGAAGGAACAAATATAGCGGCATTCCCTAACTGCATTCCCCTAGGCACTGCTGCCACCCAGTTTTCAACATCAACAGATGTAACTCTTTTGCCTAATATGGCCTCGACTAACGATTGGTATGTAAAAGTCGCTAGGCAGGCAGGCTATAATCCTCAAATTGGTGCTGCTCCAACGCATGCATTACAACCGCAGATTGCAAATATACTGATAAATAGCAGCCAAAACACACGCATTATGTTATCTGGACCTAATAATGAATCCAACCAGCAGCGTTTTATTATTCTCTCCCTTATTTCACCTCGTGGACAATTAGAAATACCAGCCCTGCCAGATATTAATAATACTCAAGTTTATTTAAATTATTTTAACGATCTTTGGAATACTGATTGGAATTATCCATCAGCAACACTGCCCTCTTCTTGGACCGCCTCGTTAACTAGTTCACAAATATCTGAATGGCAGCATAACAGCCAACTAGGTTCTAATCTTAGCCTTCTTAGAGTTCAGCGTATAGTTTGTCCAAAATATGCAATTACAGTAAACAATACCCACCCGTCAGATAACTGTTATATTTATTTTAATTTCAACGGCTCTAATGCGAGCAGTACTTCAATAGTTAATTCTAATTCAGGACCGTATATTATTTCATCTATTTTAGCTGGTCGCCAGATCCAGGCTTACAGAGGAAATGCAATTCCTCCTAACGCTAATCTATTCACACAATTTATATTAAGGGATAACTGCGAAATAACGCTTCAGGACTGATCTATTCATCTCATAGATAAGCCGCATAGACGGTGACTCCAACTCCCAGGACTGCGAGTATTATGCCTATAAGACTTAGCTTATCTCTCTTTTCAAGTAAGATTACTTCCAGCGATTGATTTGTCTTTATTTTGAAAAGTTCTGTTAAGCAATAAACAGACATCGCAACGTTACCCAGAGATAGAACTGCAAATATCCAAGCCAGTTTTGATACCCATTTAGTCTCTTTGTATAGCACCCATACTAAAAAAGTGACGAAGCCCCAATACGCATCAAACAATGTAGCAATAAACCAGGGATGCGTTGCAACATTACGCGGAACCCCAAATAAAGGACAATGCAACGAGGCCCAACTAGTAACGCAAAGCATTGATATAAGGATACAGGTAAATAGGATGCGAAGAAAACTGATCATTTAAGCAGTATATACCTAGTTTTACCTGCACACAAGTCGCAGAAGTAGCATATTCCATATCGACGTTTTAGATATCATCCCCAAGATTCTGATATAACCTAAAACTCAATACAGATGATATACGATCTTCTTACGAATTATAATCTCTACAGCAAAGCAAATGCACGGCTTGCGCTTGGCTTTGAATGGTTATCTAAACTTGACCCTAAAACACTCGATGGTCGCATAGATATCAAAGGTGATGAAGTTTTTGCTATCGTCCAAAGTTACACCACTTTTCCGGCGAACGAAAAACGGTTCGAGACTCATAAAGATCATATTGATATCCAATATATTTTTGAGGGTGAAGAGATGATGTATTACGAACCAGTTAGAAACTTAACAGTAACCGAAGCTTACAACCCTGAACGCGATGTCGCTTTCTATGCAGACTCCGCAGAATTTGTAAGCCTTCCCTGTAAAACTGGTCAGTTTACTGTATTTTATCCTGAAGATGCGCATAAACCCTCCTGTATCTTAAATAAAGCAAGCTATGTAAGAAAAGTAGTCGTTAAGGTTAAATTCTAATGTAGCGTTACAGTTATTGCGATGAGTTCCCCTCTAATCCAATCATCCCAAAACGAGCATACAAACTCGTCAGGAGGTTCAATGTCACTTGAAGGGATGCACAATACTGTACCTGTACCAGACATAGGTGCTAGTTTTTGGAAAAAATGGCGCGCGTTTGTTGGACCCGCTATTTTGATAAGCGTAGGATATATGGATCCAGGAAACTGGGGAACTGACTTAGCTGCAGGTGCTCAATTTAAATATGGTCTTCTTTGGGTAGTAGCGCTGTCGAGTCTCATGGCGATTGTTCTTCAAGTAATATCAGCAAGACTTGGAGTTGTTGCAGGTAAAGATCTAGCCCAATGCTGCAGAGATTGGTATCCTACATGGACTAGAATTCCTAATTGGCTTTTATGTGAATGTGCTATTGGTGCATGCGATCTAGCGGAAGTCCTTGGAAGCGCTGTTGCAATTAATCTCTTATTCCACATACCCCTTTTCTGGGCTGTTGTTATTACTAGCTTTGATGTGCTGCTTTTATTAGCACTTCAAAGTTTCGGAATAAGAATGATCGAAGCTGTAGTCCTGGTACTTGTTGCAACAATTACTGCTTGTTATGGCATTGAGCTATTCGTAATCCCACAAACACAGCCAAATCTATTGGAGATGGGACACGCTCTTTTCCACCCAAGCCTCAGCCAACCCGGAATGCTCTTCATAGCAATAGGGATTATCGGGGCTACAGTAATGCCCCATAATTTATACCTGCATTCTGCACTTGTCCAAAGTCGCCAATTTCAAAAAGACGAGACGTCTATTAAAAGTGCAATACGATTTAATACTATTGATTCAACCTGCTCACTCACGATCGCTTTTTTAGTGAATGCAGCCATTCTTTCCCTAGCAGCTATTGTATTCTATGGAAAAACTTCTGTGACGGTATCAGGAGGACAGGTAGTATCATTTTCTAATTCTAGTGACTGGATTAGAATTGCGTACCTAACACTCGCTCCTCTTCTAGGAACTGCTGCTGCGAGTTTACTTTTTGTAATCGCATTATTCGCAAGCGGTCAAAGTAGCACAATTACTGGAACCCTAGCAGGTCAAGTAGTGATGGAAGGTTTCATGAATTGGAGGATAAGACCTTGGCTTAGACGTTTTATCACACGCATGCTAGCAATCATTCCTGCAATTGTAGTGATAGGCTTACATGGAGACTCTAGTGTGAACGACCTACTGACATTAAGTCAGGTTATACTCGCAATGCAGTTACCTTTTGCCATGTTTCCATTACTTCATTTCACAAGTTCTAAAGAGAAAATGGGGAAATGGAAACTAGGTTGGTTTCTTCTTATAGCTGGTTGGGGTACAGCAATCACAATCACTGTAATGGATATTATTAGTTTACCCGGCTGCCTTAAAACTGCGTGGGCAATAATTCATGGCTAATGAACACCACCCTAGAAAAATCTCCTCATATTAGCTTATATCCTAACATATTAGTTACTCTGGACGGTAATCCAAGTGATCGTGCGATTATTGATCATATTAAACCTCTTGCATCCGCCTCTCAAAGCCATGTCACTCTTTTCCATGTTGCTGATGGATGGGCAGCACGCACCTACGGGAAGCTCGCAATAAGTTCGGAAATTAGTTCGGACGAAAAATATTTAGAAACAATCAAAGCTGAATTTTTAAAGTCGAATATACTTACTGATTCAGTTCTTGCATTTGGAGAACCTGCAAAAGAGATAATTCGTTGGGCTGAATCTAATCCGTGTAATCTTATAGCTATGAGTACACATGGACACGCGTTTTTTGGAGATTTCTTTTTAGGATCGACTTCCAGAGAGGTAAGACACGCGGTCAAAGTACCCGTACTCTTACTCAAGGCCTAATATAATTATTTCCTAGTTGTTACTTCAGTCTGATCGAAAATTATTTTCTCTCGTAAATGAGTAATACGTGATTTTGCTTCGCTATTTCGAACGGCCATTCCATAAGCGGCAACTTCCCCAACAATAAATACTTTTTTCCGACCACGTGTAATTGCAGTATATAGCAAATTACGCTGAAGCATCATAAAGTGTCCTTTAAGTAGCGGGATAACAACAACAGGGTATTCACTGCCTTGCGATTTGTGAATCGTGATTGAGTAAGCAAGCCCCAGCTCCCCCATTTCTCCACGTGTATACTCGTGCCTGTCTCCATCAAAATCTGCAGTGAGTGTACCTTCAACACCATCCACCCTTACTATAGATCCGATATCTCCATTAAAAAGAACCTTGTCGTAATTATTTTTCAACTGAATGACCTTATCCCCCACCTTAAATTCTATTGCTCCGATACGAATGCCACGTGCAGCAGAACGGTTCATACTTGCCTGAAGCTGCGTATTTAGATTTGCAACACCTGCAACACCCTTATGCATAGGTGCAAGAATTTGTATATCCTTTATTGGATGAAACCATGAAAAATGCTTAGGCACATACTGCGTACATATTTCAATCACCTTACTCACACAGTCTTCAGCAGAATCTGCAGCTACAAACGTAAGATCGCTCCAAGCAGGTATAGAGGCAACATCAGGCACAACAGGTGGAGGAGAAGTGTCTCCTCCATTAACAGCGTGCGCAATTGTCACAATGTTACTTTGTCCTTGTTGACGATAAATAACTGA
The DNA here is from genome assembly GCA_903834135.1 of uncultured Opitutia bacterium. Classification (GTDB taxonomy): domain Bacteria; phylum Verrucomicrobiota; class Verrucomicrobiia; order Opitutales; family Opitutaceae; genus Palsa-1447. The sequence continues at coordinate 423,932 of CAILHZ010000016.1, forward strand.
AAGCCGCGTAACTGGGATAACATTAACTTTGGGCTCTTCCTTTAACGCCTGCTCCGGATTGAGCGAGCCAACTGCAATAATATCTTTGAGCACATCACCAGCACCAACACTTGGTAATTGATCTACGTCACCTACAAGTAATAAATGGCCGCGAGCAGGGACTGCTTGTAATAGCGCTGCAGCAAGACGGCTATCAAGCATCGACGCCTCATCAACAATTAGAAAATCAGTATTAAGAGGTCTCGATTCATTAGTAGAAAATCCTCCACCTCCTGGATCTAACTTTAGAAGCCTATGAATCGTGGAAGCGTAGCCTCCAGTTGTTTCAGCTAAACGTTGAGCCGCTCTACCGGTAGGCGCAGCTAAGTGTACTTTAACTTTTTTCGCTTTAAGAATATCAACAAGCGCTCTTAAAATTGTAGTTTTTCCGGTTCCTGGACCGCCTGTCAGAACGGTAATCTTGTGTGTAAGTGCACGACTTACTGCTAAACGCTGTAATTCGTGAAATTGAAACCCTGCCTTCTCTTCAGCCCAAATTACAGCAGCATCTACTTTAATAGGAGGTAGTGCACTTACTGCTTTTTTAATTCTTTTAAGCGATTCAGCTATTTTTTCCTCTGCTCTACTATTATTTGGCAACTGCACTAATTGCATTGGCCATTCTGAATTACGCTTTAAAAGACTCAGTACATCAGGAACTACAGGTATGGCCTGTAATACAATTTGCTTCGATTCAATCAATGCTTTGATACGTAGATCAACAAGATCGGCCGATGTCTCCAGAAGATTTGCTGTATGGTCTCGCAGTTCGTTTTGTCCATAGGCTGTGTGCCCATCCTCTTGAAGCGTATCTAATGCGTATATTATACCCGCATCAATACGAGGAGCAGCGTCGTTGGCAAAACCAATATTAATTGCGATTTTATCTGCCGTTTTAAATCCTATACCGTCAATCTCTCTTGCTACGCGATACGGCTCCTTAAGAAGTACTCTTTGTGACTCTGCTCCGTACTTAGCTACAAGCTTTATACACTGACTTGGCGTTACTCCATAGGTTTGTAAAAATACGTATACTTCACGCTCCGTCTTTTTTTCATCCCATGCTTTTTTTATGGCTGTAGCACGTTTAGCCCCAATACCTTCGACTTTGCGCAACTTACCCGATTCTTCACTTAAAACTCGAAAAGTATCGGCACCAAAAACATCGACAATTTTATTGGCATATACTTTGCCAATACCAGGCACTAATCCACTACCAAGGTATTTTCTGATTCCATGAACGCTTGAGGGAAGTTCACTTTTAAAGGAATTGATTTTAAATTGAGAACCATGTTGAGCATGCCGCGTCCACTCACCTAAAAGATGTAGCGTTTCACCGCACTCTACACCTGGTAAAGCACCCACAATGGTCACGAGCTCTACTTTCGAACTTTCTGAATCAACTTCAGGGCGTAGTTCAGCTATTGTGTAATGATTCTCTTCATTAAAAAAAATGATTCTCTCCACCACTCCGGTAAGAGAGTTAGCCGCCCCTGCTGATGAAGAAGTTACATTAGCCACAGATAAGTATTAAAGAAACGTGGAGCCCAGCTTATGGCAAGCGCATGCAAGACACTCAAAGACCTAGATCGTCTGCCATCTCATCAAAATTAGCATATATTGCATCTGCTCCTGCTTCTTTAAGCTCTGCTAGATTATGTGTTCCCGTGGTAACACACCACGATACAATACCCCCGTTATGAGCCGCTTGAACATCAAAAGGCGAATCTCCAATCAAGACGGCAGCTTTAGTGCTACTTCCTAGTAAATTTAACGTATGCGAGGTCATTTGAGCTGCAGGTTTTAGCCATGGAGTATCCCCAGCACCAACAACAACATTCATGTAGCGCGCAATTGATAAATGCTCGCAAATGCGCCTCGCCGAGGGTCCATGCTTATTCGTGCACACCCCTAATGTAGCTCCCCGAGCATGTAACTTTTCTAGCAAGCTAAGAGCACCAGGTAAAAGCACAACATCATCCAACATGGTTTTATCCCAATACTCCCGATAGATAGTTAACCCTTCTTGATGATATTGAGTAGGTATTAGCTTAGAAAAAGCACGTTCTAGGCCTCCCCCAACCGCTGACCTAACTTGCTCCATTGTTGGCTTTGGCAATCCCAATCGATTCATAGTGAATACGTAGGAGCGGTGAATAGCCTGAAAATGGTCTACCAGTGTACCATCTAGATCAAAAAGATATGTGCGAAAACCCATGGAATAAAAACCCAATACATAATTGTTACATTTCGCAACTAAACGAATTAAAACCTCATTATCAGATTGGCCTAAGCCGTCTTTCAAACCAGTATTCAATGGATGCCAGCTACTTCAAAAATACTTTTAGCTGAAGTAAGTATTGAAACGACGAATAAGTCGCTGGAAGTTTGCGTGAGTGGCATTTGGCATATTGCATCAAAAAAGCCGTCTTGGTCTCAGTATAGTACAAGTCTTAAAGACATAGATTTAGTTTTCATCAAAACATCAGGTCTTGAAGCCTGGGATAGCTCGCTTCTTCTTTTTTTAATTGAAATTAAGACCTGGTGTAAAATACACAAAATAGCGTGCACCACATCGGCATTGCCTACACGCATGTACGATCTTTTGGAAAACCTTGAAGGTGTTTACGATAGTGAAATAGCAAAGCCTAGAGGTGAGAACTTTTTAGCAACCGTTGGTATAGCAACACAACAAGCGTGGTTTAATCTTAAAGGGATTCTTGGTTTTATTGGAGAAGCTTGTTTAGGTCTTGCACGTCTACCTTCTCGCTTAGGTAAATTTCGCTGGAGAGATTGGATTCATCAGATGCAGGCTTGCGGCGTTATGTCACTGCCTATTGTAAGCCTAATTAGTTTTTTAGTTGGTCTGACCCTTGCATATCAAGCAGCCGTCGAATTACGGCAATTTGGTGCAGATATATTTATTGCTGATATTGTAGGTTTATCTGTGGTTCGCGAAATGGGGCCTATGATGGCAGCTATAATACTCGCAGGGCGAACTGGAGCATCGTTTGCAGCAACGATTGGCAATATGCGAGCCAATGAAGAAATCGATGCTTTGGAGGTATTAGGTATTTCTGCAATTGATTTTCTAGTTATACCACGGCTCTTGGCTTTAGGTCTGATGATGCCTCTTTTAACGCTTTATGCTAACTGTGTAGGCATTCTAGGAGGCATGGTTGTTGCAGGAGGAATTCTTCAAATTCCTCCCTCGGCCTACTGGATAGAAACACAAAGCAGTATCGATCTCACCGATCTAGGTACTGGTCTTTTGAAAGCCACTACATTTGGGCTATTAATTGGCCTATCTGGATGTATGCGCGGCTTACAATCTGAACGCAGCGCTGAGGGGGTTGGGAAAGCAACCACATCTGCTGTAGTAACAGCAATCCTTCTCATCATTATAGCAGATTCTTTATTTGCTATTCTCTTCCACGCATTAGGAATCTAGGAGCATGCCTGCCTTACCTACAGAAAATATGAACCAAGCAAAAGCTGCAGCCATTCAGGCTAAGGGACTTAGCAGTGGTTATGAGGGTAAACTCATTCTTTCGGATATCAATTTTAGCGTTCGCCAAGGTGAAGCTTTCTTTATTATTGGAGGCTCAGGCTGCGGGAAAAGTACTTTGCTTCGTACGTTAGTGGGATTAAATACTCCCCAAGAAGGTAGTGTGGATATCTTAGGGAAACCTTTTTCAAAAGCTGATTTACCTACTCGCCGTGCCCAATTACGAAACATAGGCATGCTTTTTCAAAGTAGTGCACTGTGGAGTTCTCTCACATTAAGACAAAACGTAGCACTACCTTTAGAAGAACATACAGCCCTGACTAGAAGAGAGATCGACGAGATTTCTATGCTTAAGCTCGCTCAACTCGGACTTAAGGGCTACGAAGATTACTATCCAGCTGAAATCAGTGGAGGCATGAAAAAGCGTGCTGGTCTAGCGCGTGCCTTAGCGCTTGATCCTGCTATTGTGTTTTTTGATGAACCTTGGGCAGGTTTAGACCCAATCACCTCTCGGAAATTAAATCACCAAATCAAAGACATTCAGCAAACTTTTGGGACTACCCTTGTGATTGTATCTCATGAGCTTGAATCAATTTTTGAGCTAGCTGATCGAGTGATCATGCTCGATAAAGACGCAAAAGGGATTATCGCCGAGGGGAATCCCCACGCATTACTTAAATCCACCACAGATAACCGCGTTAAAGACTTTTTGCATCGCGGATCATCGAATAATCACCCAGTATAAACGTATACATGAAGAAGGTTAGCCCAGCATCTGTAGGAGCATTCGTTATAGGAGCCTTTACGCTCGGTATTTTAGCTATGCTTTTTTTCGGTAGCGTTAACTTTTTTAGGCACCAACAGCGTTTTCTTGTTTATTTTAATGAGTCCGTTCAAGGACTAAATCTAGGATCAGCCGTTAAGCTTAAAGGCGTTGGTGTTGGTAAGGTTGTCGATTTACACATTCTTTACGACCGTGCACTACGTAATTCCGTCATCGAGGTTGTTTGTGAATTTGATCGCAATACAATCGAAGACGAAACAGGCAAAGGTGTAGATGTAAGTGACCCCAAAGAACTACAATTTTTAGTTGATCACGGCCTGCGTGCTCAGTTAGGTGTCGTAGGCTTAGCAACAGGACTTCTTGTCGTAGAACTTGATTTCTACGATCCATCTCAATACCCCATTGAAGCAAATCATTTTGGTAATGCAAAATACCCCGTGGTTCCGCCTATGCCTTCGACGATCGCTGAGTTCCAGGCAAGTGCGACGGAAATTTTAACTAAGATCAAACATGTTGATTTCGAAGGTATAGGAAATAACTTAAAGGGCTTACTTGTTGAAACTAGAGGGCAAATAAACGGATTAGATTTAAAAGCACTCGGTAATCAGTGGCAAAGAACGGGAGCTGCTTATGAAGATTTGGCTAAATCTCCTGAATTAAGAGATGCGATTAAAAATCTGAATAAAACCCTAATCACAATGCAGGGTTCCTTGACCCAACTTAATCAAACGCTTGCAACTGTAGATAAACAAACTGGCGCTAACGGAGAATCTTTGCAGACAACATTAAAAAATACTCAGGAAGCTATGCAGCAGTTTAGTGCTACAGCTCTTACAATTGAGCATTTTATAAACACGCAGCAAAATCTAGGTGCAGATTCACATAGAGCTTTAACACAACTTTCTGAAGCAGCTGAATCAGTACAGCGGCTAGCAGATTTCTTAGAACGTAATCCAACTGCTATACTCTCTGGAAGGGCAAATAAACCATGAGATCGAGATTACACATATTCACCTTATTAGCCGTACTAGCTATATCTACTGGATGCACTGTTGTGCCTTCAGCAAAAGTAGACACAACGCGCTTCTTTGTGCTCTCCGGCGCTGAGGTAAAAGAAACTCAAGCAACATCAACTTCAGGTAAAAAAATCAGTATACGGAAAATTGAAATCCCTGCTTACTTACAAACACGTTCTATTGTTGTTAAGCAGAATTCCAACGAAGTAAGAATTGAAGACATGAACCGCTGGGCAGAACCCCTAGAATCAGCCATAGGCCGAGTTCTTAAGGTAGGCTTGCTGCAGAATTCTCACGTATCGAGTGTGGAGTTTGCTCCCCTATCGATGGATGCAGAAAGGGATTATGATGTTTCTATCACAATCCATAAATGCGAAGGCTCGATTGAATCTATAGGTAAAATATTCGCTAAATTTTCAGCCTCGGTAGAAATATCGACCCCAAGTCCAGATAGTGAAATTGTAGCAAAATACAATTTTGTTGCCCCAGATAGCGATTGGGACGGAACTAATTTCAGCAAATTAGCTGAAGCGCTAAGTACGGATATCTTAGCGCTTGGCAGTGATATTCCAAATCACATTCCTTAATTACTTCAAAGCTGCAGCGATTCGCTCAAGAGCGGTCACTACATTCTCACGAGAATTAAAGGCGCTGATTCTTACGTGGCCTTCTCCGCAAGTACCAAAACCTGCTCCTGGAGTACATACCACTTGAGCCTTACTTAAGAGTAAGTCGAAAAATTCCCATGAATCTCGTCCTGTATTTACCCAAATATATGGAGCGTTATCTCCACCAACACATGGGAGCCCTAGTTTAGCCATAGCTTCGCGAATGAGTTTAGCATTACCGAGATAAAAGTCGGTTAGCGCTTTACATTGGGCTTGGCCAGCTGGCGTATAAATCGCAGCTGCTGCTTTCTGAATAGGATACGATACGCCATTAAATTTTGTCGTATGTCTTCTATTCCAGAGTGGATGTACTGCTTGCGCATTACCTGCACTATCATATGCCATTAGAGTTTTAGGAATTACAGTGTAAGCACAGCGTGTACCTGTAAATCCAGCAGTCTTGGAATAGCTTCTAAATTCAATAGCAACCTCACGAGCTCCCTCGATTTCATAAATACTATGCGGAATCTTAGGATCTCTAATGTAAGCCTCATAAGCTGAGTCATATAAAATGACTGCTTTATTAGCTTTTGCATATGCAATCCAAGCTGCAAGTTGCTCCCGTGTAGCAACAGCGCCTGTAGGATTATTTGGGAAACAAAGATAAATAAGATCAGCTGAAGCTTTCGGAATCGCTGGGACATAGCCATTAGCAGCATTACTGTCTAAATAAAGTACCCCCTCATAGCGTCCGTCTTTATTAAGACCAGTACGGCCCGCCATAACGTTTGTATCTACATAGACAGGATAAACAGGATCAGGAATCGCCAAGCGGATATCAGTTGAGAAAATCTCCTGAATGTTACCGCAGTCACATTTAGCCCCATCGGAAACGAAAATTTCGTCCGCTTCTATAGAACAGCCACGAGCAGCATAGTCATGTTGAGCGATCGCATCCCTTAAAAAAGCATATCCTTGTTCTGGGCCATACCCTTTGAAGGTAGCGCGATTCGCCATTTCATCGGTAGCTGCATGAAGTGCCTCAACGCAGGCTGGTGGCAAGGGTTCTGTAACATCACCTATCCCAAGCCTAATCAGTGGCTTCTGTGGATTGGCTGCAATAAATGCATTTACCCGCCGAGCTATGTCAGCGAAGAGATATGAGGCCTTTAGCTTACTGTAGTTTTCGTTGATTTTAATCATCTCAAAAGCTGACGAAGTGCAAAACTTGGCCCAAGCGCAAGCTTTCAGCACAATTTAGCTGCTTTCTTGGGAGTAACTTTAGTTGATTTTATGTGGAACTTGAGGGCGAAAAATGCTTTCCTTCAACTTCTTATGACAGGCACTACCTCGTCCTTGGCTCGCATCCTAGACCTCTCGCATCAACTCGGAAGAGAAGAGCGCAAACTCGCGATCCTGGGAGAAGGTAATACATCGACACGTACAGGTCCAAAAACGTTCTTAGTTAAAGCAAGTGGATCTAACTTAGGATCCCTGAGTAAAAATGGATTAAGCGAATGCTACTTTGATAAGCTATTACCTATCTTAGATAAAAAAGGTTTAAGTGATAAAGCGATAGATGATCTGCTTTTTGCATCACGAGCGGATTCACAGGCAAAGAAACCTTCTGTTGAAGCTATATTCCACGCCTACCTACTTACGCTTCCTGGTGTTGAATTTGTAGGACACACCCACCCAGTGGCTGTGAATCAAATTCTTTGCTCAAAAAACGCTAAATTATTTGCACGCAATCGTCTTTTTCCAGACGAAATTGTGTGCTGTGGTGTGGAGAGTGTGTTTGTTCCTTACACAGACCCAGGTCTTAAATTAGGCCAGGCTATCAAAGCTGCTGTAGAGGCCTATATTAAACGCCTTTCAAGAGCCCCTCGTGTAATTCTGCTGGAGAGCCATGGTTTAATTGCTATTGGTCCAAGTCCTGAAGCAGTTTTAGCAGCAACGTTAATGGCTGTTAAGTCTGCTGAAATATTTACTGGTGCCTGCGTTAATTCAGGAAAGCCGAAATTCTTAACACCTGCCCAAATCACGCGCATTGCAGGAAGACCAGATGAGCACTACCGCCAAAAAGCACTAGGTCTTTAAAAATAAACCCTTACATTAATGAAAAGCTATAGTTACGTAAATTTTACTTGGGATGACTCCAAGGCACAAAAACTCGATCCTGTGGGTCGTCTCATTTATAGGTCGAACCTTTTAGGGAGTGATCAACGCATCACGAATACAGGAGGAGGAAACACCTCAGCAAAGATTATTGAAAAAGATCCTCTCACCTTACAGGACGCAGAGGTACTTTGGGTTAAAGGTTCAGGCGGCGACTTACGCACAAGCACGCGCGAGAACTTCTCTTCGCTTTACCAAGGTAAATTAATTGGCCTTCAAAGTTTATATGCGAGCCGTAAAGACAAAGGTCTAAAATCAGCCGCTGAAGATGATATGGTTGGGATGTACACACATGCTACATTTAATCTCAATCCAAGACCATCTTCGATCGACACCCCTCTACATAGTTTTCTAAAAGGAAAACATGTCGATCACATGCATCCAAATGCAATCATTGCGATTGCTGCTTCAAAGAATTGCGAAGCGCTTACAAAAACAATTTTTAATTCTGAAATGGCTTACGTGCCATGGATGAGACCTGGATTTGAATTAGGTCTTGCGATGCAAGAAATTGCTAACAAAGCCCCTGCTATTCGTTCAATCATGATGGGCCAACATGGTTTCATCTCGTGGGATGATGATGAAAAGCAGTGCTACATTAGAACGCTAGATTTAATTGAAACAGCTGCTAAGTATATCGAAGAGAAGTACGCTGCCAAAGGGGGAGATAAAACAGTTTTCGGTGGCGCGTTATATACCTCACTTTCAGCAGAAGCACGTCAGAGTGCATTTGCAGCACTACTGCCTTGGCTTAGGGGTCAAGTGTCTCAGCAAAAACGCTTCATCGGCACTGTACAAGATGACGAGAAGATTTTACGTTTCGTTAATTCTAAAGATGCCGCTCGCTTAGCATCACTTGGAACATCTTGTCCTGATCATTTCTTACGTACAAAGATCAAACCTTTATACGTAGCGTGGAATCCACAAAGTGAAGATGCTGCAGTATTGAAGAGTAAGTTAACTGCAGCAATCGAGCAGTACCGTAAAGATTACGCAGAATACTACACTAAATGTAAGCACGCTAATTCGCCAGCAATGCGTGACCCAAATCCAACAGTTATTTTAATTCCAGGTCTGGGTATGATTGCCTGGGGTAAAGATAAGTCTGAATCCCGCGTTACTGCAGAATTTTATAACTGCGCGGTTGAAGTCATGCGCGGTGCAGAAGCAATTGATACCTACATTGCTTTGCCTCAGCAGGAAGCTTTCGATATTGAATATTGGCTACTCGAGGAAGCTAAATTGAAGCGCATGCCTGCTGAAAAAGAGCTGGCACGCCAAGTGATCATAGTGATCGGTGCAGGTTCTGGTATTGGTAAGGAAACTGCACATCGCCTTGCTCGTGAAGGTGCCCACATTGTTTGCGTTGATTTAAATGAAGCTTCAGCTCAAGCAACAGCTACAGAAATTACTGATAAATTCGGCCACGGAATCGGTGTTGCAGGGACCGGCATATCAAATTGTGGACCAGCGATCGGTCTAGCAGCTAATATTACTGACCGTGCGAGTGTTCGCCGCATGCTTGACAGTGTTGCACTCGCTTATGGTGGATTTGATTCCATCTGTGTTACTGCAGGCACTTTTGTACCAAGTGATACCTCGGGTCATATACCAGATGATAAGTGGGCAATTACTTTTGCGATTAATGTAACAGGCAGTTACATTGTAGGTGATGAAGCTGCAAAGACGTGGAAAGAACAGGGACTTAAAGGTAATCTAGTTCTTACTACATCGGCTAATGCAGTAGTGGCTAAAAAAGGATCAGTAGCTTACGACACATCAAAAGCAGCAGCTAATCATCTTGTGCGTGAACTCGCTATGGAACTAGCGCCATTAGTACGCGTTAACGGAGTTGCTCCTGCAACAGTAGTTCAAGGTAGTGCGATGTTCCCACGTGAACGCGTAATCGGTTCATTAGCAAAGTATGCCATTCCCTACAAAGATGATGAAGCAACTGAGTCCTTAGTTAAGAAGCTAGCTCAGTTCTATGCGGATCGCACACTTACTAAGTCACCGATTACTCCGGCAGATCAAGCAGAGGCTTACTTCCTTCTCGTCACTCAGCGCTTAAGTAAAACAACTGGCCAAGTGATTACAGTTGATGGCGGTCTTTACGAAGCATTCTTAAGATAAACGTATGCTTACCCGCGTTGCCGTTGTAGGTTCTGGTTCTTTAGGGATCTACTACGGCACTCGTCTTGCACTCTCTGGTCTAGACGTACGTTTCTTAATGCGAAACGATTACACGTTTGTTAAGAAAAGAAATAGCCTCGTGCTGCATCAGGGCAGTACAACAGACACCTGCAGTCCAGTTCAGATTTACAAAACAAGCCATGAAATCGGGCCTGTTGATTTGGTTCTAGTTGCACTTAAAACTACTGCTAATTCTCAATTAAAAGAGTTAGTCACTCCACTCTTAGATAAAGAGACTTCAATTTTAACAGTACAAAATGGCCTAGGTTCAGATACACTGCTTGCAGACTATTTTGGCGCCGAGCGCGTTTTAGGCGGCCTTGCTTTCATAGCAACTAATCGGATCTCTCCAGGCGAAGTAAAGTGCTTTCATCCAGGAAGTCTTACATTGGGAGACTATAATCATACCGTAAGACAGCGTACTCAAGCTATTGCGGAGCACTTTAATCGTGCGGGAATAAAAACACGTGTAGTTGAAAATCTAGATAGCGCTCGCTGGCATAAACTTGTTTGGAATATTCCATTCAACGGCTTAACCATAGCTAATGGTGCTATAACAACAGACTTGCTATGCGCTAATCCTGTACATTGCAAAGAAGTAAGAGCCCTCATGAAAGAGGTTCAATTGGCAGCTTCCCATTTTGGTCACACAATTACAGATGATTTCTTAAAGCAACAGTTTGATGTGACTCCCCCTATGGGAGCATACAAGCCTTCAAGTTTAGTTGATTTTATTGCAGGTAAAGAGATTGAAATTGAGGCGATATGGGGTGAGCCCTTAAGACGGGCTCAAGCTGCTGGGGCGCACCTACCCTATCTCAGCGATCTCTACAGACGAATGAAAACCCTCAGCTCACAGCGTTAGCTTTTTTTTGGGGGGGACGCTTCCACTAAAGCGGTCCCTTAGGTTTGTAATGGGATACTCAAAGTACTTAAAAATAAGTGCACTCAATGTTACTGTACCGACAATACCAAGAACGAACGCGCACCATCCCTGTATAGCAGAACTTTGGTTTTTTGGAAATAAGCCAGTATTAACATAATACATGAAAGGCAGGTTCACAAAATACATTGAGTACGACCAGCGAGATAAAGACTCAATTAACCAAGCAAGCGTGCCGTTTAGCATATTTTGAATCTGCGTAGCCCAAGGCAATAAACACGCAAATCCAAGCGAGACAAAATTAAATCTAAATGTTTTTGCAAAAAAATGATTATTAAAATCTCCAGGTATATAAAGAGTAGTATAGCAAATAACCAAAATCATTAATCCTAGAAAAGCAGCGCTATGCTTGTTTCTATAAAATACCCCGGGGTAATTATGTGAAGCCCATGCGGCTAGTACACCAGTCATCAATGCATCAAACCGTATGATAACAACTTCTCTTTGTGCAGTATGCCATAAATTATCTGCATTATTAGCATATAAAATTCTGCACAGCGTTGATGCACTGTATAGCGTTATTCCGACGAGTAAAAATGCGTTTACTCGCTTAGGATTTCTTCTAAGAACAATAAATAAAGTAAAAGCAAAAACTAAATAAAACCATTCTTCTATTCCAAGACTCCACGATTCTAAAAAGAAATCTAGTTTAGCAGATACAAGATTTTGCAGAAAAAATGAATATTTTGGTAAACGTTCCCAAAGAAAAGGCCCGCCCATAAGGGTTCCTGTTAAAATAAAATTAATGCCTAAAAAAAGGTAATAATTAGGCAAAGTCCTAAACCATCTACGTAAATAGAATCGTTTTAATTCAGTTACTTTTGAAAGTTCTTCGCCCTGCCTAACCAGTAAACCTCCAATAAGATATCCGCTAAGAACAAAAAATAGTTCTACTCCATAAAATCCTAAATGGCCAAGATGGTAGAGATGTAATTGTCCTAGAAAACCAAGATTAACCGCAGGCACGTAGGGATAAATAAAACCCAATGAATGGGACAGTACGACACCACCAATCGCAAAACACCTTAATAAATCTAACCCTATCAACCTGTGTTCATTATTTCCACGTGTTAATGTGGTTCTATCTAGAGCCTGGGTCATGGTAAGATAGCATGTCATTACTTATTAAATCGTCAACGTCCGGCCCAATGAGGGACTCATATTACCAAATATCTAAGAAAAAGGCTGAAATCCCCATTCAGTTCTGAATACTAGAGGTATGTTGAAATCATACCTTAAAGTGATTATCGCCTTGGGCTTAATTAGTGTTTCTCGGGCTTCGTTTGTACCTGAGAACTTTGATACCACCGTAAAACCCCAAGACGATTTCTATCGTTATGCAAACGGCAGCTGGCTTAAGCGCACAGCCATACCACCAGAGTATGCACGTTGGGGTTCTTTTGATGAGTTAATGCAGCGCAACATCAGTAATCTAAAACTGTTATGCGAAAGAGCCAGTGCTCAAGACAACTCACCTAGTGCAATTGAACACATGGTGGGAGACTTCTATGCAAGTGGCATGGATGAGGCAGCAATTAATCAATCAGGAGCTGCGGCATTAAATTTTGAATTTACTAAGATTAGCGCTATTGCAACTCCAGCTGATGTACTCAATGAAATAGCTAGCCTACATAAAATTGGCGTTAATGCGGGATTTGAATTCGGAAGCGAAGCGGACTTCAAAGACAGTAACCATGAGTTAGCTCAACTTGCACAAGGCGGCCTAGGTCTACCCGACCGTGACTATTACTTTAGAGACGATGATAAATCTAAAAAACTTAGAGAAGCTTATGTTAAGCATGTTGCTAAGACATTAATGCTTTTAGGTGACTCTCAGACGTCTGCTCAAACAGGATCTCAAGCTGTAATGAAACTTGAGACCTCCCTTGCTCAAGCATCGCTTAGCGCGGTACAGCTACGTAATCCCTACGCTAGCTACCACAAGATGACCGTTCAGAAAGTAGAATCACTGGTGCCAGATTTAAATTTAACGAGCTATTTTACTTCGGTTAGAGCTCCTTCTTTTACTGATATTAATTTAGCTCATCCAGATTTCTTTAAGGCATTTTCTGTGGTATTAAATACAACACCTATCTCGGATTGGAAAACCTACCTAAGATGGCATTTGGTCCACACTTACTCACCTTATTTAAGTGAAGACTATGTAAGAGAAAACTTTAGCTTTTACGGCGTCACCTTAACTGGGACAAAGGTAATGAAGCCGCGCTGGAAGCGTGTGGTAACCACAATCGATCGCTCAATTGGTGAAGCACTTGGCCAACTTTATGTTAATGCCTACTTCCCAGCAGAATCCAAAGAACGCGCACTCAAACTTGTATCAAATCTTCGAGCTGCACTGGGTGATAAAATTGGTACACTTGAATGGATGGATGAAGCAACGAAGCAAAAAGCCAGAGAAAAGCTAAATTCGTTTACAGTTAAAATTGGATATCCTGATACATGGCGTGACTACAGTAATCTTGTAATCAATCGCGGTCCATATGTGCTAAATGTGTTAAAAGCTAATGCCTTTGAAGTAAGAAGAAATTTAATACGCATTGGTAAAGAAGTAGACAAATCTGAATGGGGAATGAGTACACCAACGGTCAACGCCTATTATAACCCACTTCAAAATGAAATTGTTTTTCCAGCAGGTATTTTACAGCCTCCGTTTTTTGATGCGAAAGCAGATGACGCTGTTAATTACGGCGGGATTGGAGCTGTCATAGGCCACGAAATGACCCACGGCTTTGATGATCAAGGTCGTCAATTTGATAGTCATGGAAACCTAACCAATTGGTGGTCAAAAGAGTCTGAGCAGAAATTTAAGGTACGCTCTGCTGCTATCGTAGATCAATTTAATGGTTACTTTCCAATCTCAGATCTACATATCAATGGTCAGTTAACTCAGGGTGAAAACATAGCTGACTTAGGCGGTCTTAAAATCGCATATGCAGGCCTGCAGAAAGCACTAGCAGACCAATCTCGCGATAAAATCGATGGCTTTACGCCTGAGCAAAGATTCTTCATCAGCTTTGCTTCTGTTTGGGCAGGTAAGATGACTCCCGAGAGTCTGCGCTTACAATTAAACACAAACCCACATTCACCTGGAGAATTCCGCACAAACGGACCTCTGTCTAATTTAGATGAATTTGCCCAAGCCTTCAATGTACCCGAAGGTGCTGGTATGCGTAGATCTGCTGATAAACGTTTTACAATTTGGTGATCATTTAATTACTAGTCATGAAAATAATTAGCTTTAGTTTCGTAGCCTTTTCATTGTTTTGCACAGTCGGAAGTCAAGCTGCTTTCACTGCAAAAGATTTCGATCCAAAGGTTAAACCACAGGATAATTTCTATACTTACGTCAACAGCAGTTGGCTTAAAGCTAATCCAATTCCACCTCAATATAGCAGTTGGGGTGTTTTCAATGAAGTCAATGAACGCAATATAGCTGCAGTTCATTCGATCTTAGTTAGCGCTGCATCAGCAACTAATCCTGATAAGATCACACAGCAAGTTGGTGATTTTTACGCAAGTGGAATGGATGAAAAATCTGTTGAAACTGCAGGAATCAATCCGCTTAAATCTGAATTAAATTCTCTAAGTAGATTAAATTCAGTATCTCAGGTATGCGAAAGTATAGCTCACTTACACAGCCTTGGAGTTAATGTAGGTTTTGGTTTTGGCTCTGAACAAGATCCGAAAAATAGCGTTATGATGATAGCTGGAGTAAGCCAAGCTGGTTTAGGTTTACCAGACCGTGATTATTATCTGAAAACAGATGCTGCGTCACAAAAATTGCGTGAAAAATACCTCGGCCATATAAACCAAATACTCGTACTCTCAGGTTATAGTGAAAGTGATGCAAAAACAGCTTCTAGTAACATACTTACCCTTGAGACTGAATTGGCTAAAATATCTAAAAGTAACGTAGAGCTTAGAGATCCAGTATCCAACTATCACAAAACACTGTCTTCAGATCTTGCTAAGCTTACTCCCGATTTTGATTGGAATCTCTATTTCTCACGTACAGGACTAAAAAATCTGGATAGCATAGATGTAGGGCAACCTGATTTCTTAAAAGGTTTTGATCATTTACTCACAACGATACCCTTAGCCACATGGCAGGCGTATATGCACTGGCACCTTATACATGCCTACGCACCGTATTTAAGTTCCGTGTTTGTGAACGCAAATTTTGAATTTTATGGGAAAACTCTTAGCGGTGCCAAAGAACTAAGAGAGCGCTGGAAACGAGTTTTAAGTGCCGAGGAGGGATCCATAGGTGAAAATCTGGGTAAAGCCTATGTCGCAAAATATTTCCCGCCTGAATCGAAAGCACGCGTACTAAGTCTTGTAAGTAATTTAAGGGCAGTATTGCGTGATGAAATTTCTCACCTCGAATGGATGGATGCCGAAACACGCACTAAGGCGCTAGTTAAATTAGATGCCTATGGAGTAAAGATTGGATATCCAGATAAATGGATAGATTATAGTTCACTAACAATAGACCGAGGCCCCTACGTCTTAAATGTGATGCGGGCTAATACCTTTAACGTATCTCGAGACCTTGCAAAAGTAGGTCATCTTAAAGATCGAACTGAATGGGGAATGATACCACCTGAAGTAAATGCTTACTACGATCCCACTATGAACGAGATTGTTTTCCCTGCAGGAATTTTACAGCCTCCGTTCTTCGATCCTAAAGCAGATGACGCTATTAATTATGGTTCGATAGGGGCAGTTATTGGCCACGAAATGACCCATGGGTTTGACGATGAAGGTCGTCAATTTGACCCCAAGGGAAATCTTACTGATTGGTGGTCGGCTTCGAGTGCTAAACTTTTCCAAGAACGAGCATCTGGTATTGTTCACCAATTTAGTGGTTACTCGATCGCAAGTGGCCAACACGTGAATGGCGAACTTACTCAAGGAGAAAACATAGCCGATTTAGGTGGCGTCAAAATCGCCTATGCGGCGCTAGAGAAAGCCCTTGAAGGTAAACCTAGAACCCTCATTGACGGTTATACTGAAGAACAACGTTTTTTCTTTAGTTATGCTCTTATTTGGCGAGAGAACATGCGCCCTGAAGCTATGGCCTTGCAGGTAAATACAGACCCCCACTCACCACCAGAATTTAGGGTGAACGGACCTCTCTCTAATTTAGCTCAGTTTTGGGCAGCGTTTAACGTGCCAGAAGGTACTCCGATGCATCGTACCGCTAAGGATAACGTTACGATTTGGTAATCATTTTGTAAAATCCAACTCGATTCTTTGAGGCAGCCAGTAGATTCTAATCTTCTGTGCAGCCTGATCCTAAAGCATTTCCCTTCCGATTGGAGTTCCCTCCAGAACTCCCAATCAGTGCTCGTGCAGAAGATATAACCTCAGCAATTGAGAAAAATCAGGTTATTATCTTAGCTGGCGAAACGGGTTCAGGTAAAACAACTCAAATACCAAAACTATGCTTAGCGGCAGGAAGAGGAACTCGTGGTCGAATCGCATGTACTCAGCCACGCCGTGTTGCAGCACTATCGGTATCTAGACGTGTTGCAGAAGAACTTAATGTTGAGTGGGGTAAGGAAGTCGGCTCTAAAGTCCGATTTGGCGATCATACCGATCGGTCAACGATCATCAAATTTCTAACCGACGGTATGCTCTTAGCAGAAGTACAAGGAGATCCCTTACTTCGAGAATACGATACTATCATTATAGATGAAGCACATGAGAGGTCGCTAAATATCGACTTTCTTTTAGGCCACTTAAGACAGGTGCGTTTTAAAAGACCCGACTTAAAAATTGTTATCACTTCGGCTACAATCGACACAGCTGCTTTTAGCGAAGCCTTTGAAGGGGCTCCGATCATAACTGTAGAGGGGCGAACTTATCCTGTTGAAGTTATATATGCTCCGTTAGATTCCTTTGGCTTAGACGCTGATCCGCAAACAGCTGATGCAGCTGAAAAAGCAGAAGCCCTTCACTATATTGATGGAGCTGTTGAAGCCGTGGATAGAATTTTGAGTGATAGCGACTCAGGTGATATTCTCGTCTTCATGCCTAGCGAAAGAGATATACGAGAAACTAGAGAGATCTTAGCAGGTAGAGTTAATCGTCACTGCGAAATTGTTCCACTGTTTGGAAGACTTACAAATGATGAGCAGCAGCGAGTTTTTGCCCAAACGCAGAAACGAAAAATTGTTATAGCAACAAATATTGCTGAAACTTCGCTCACCATACCAGGCATTCGCTTTGTAGTAGATACAGGATTGTCACGTGTTAGCCGGTATTCACCCACTGCTAGAACAAGACGCCTTCCTATTGAAGCGGTATCACAATCCAGCGCAGACCAACGTAAAGGTCGCTGTGGCCGTGTTTCTAATGGCGTATGTATAAGGCTTTTTTCTGAAGAGGATTATTTAGCAAGACCTCGCTTTGCTCAGCCAGAAATACAGAGATCTAATTTAGCTGATGTTATATTAAGGCTTAAAGCGTTTGGCCTAGGTGATATCGAGAGGTTTCCTTTTATTAATCCACCGGCAGATAAAGCAATTAGAGCTGGTTATGGCCTACTTGAAGAACTGGGTGCAATTATTCGTCCTGAACAAACCACTGTTCACGGTCATGCATGGCAACTCACAGCAACCGGTTCGGAACTTGCTCGACTACCTCTAGATCCTTCTGTGGCTCGAATGACACTTCAGGCACGGGATGAAAAAGCCGTTAAAGAGGTACTCATCATTGCTGCTGGTTTAAGTATTCAAGATCCACGTGAAAGACCTTTAGAAAAACAAATTCAAGCAGATAACGCACATAGGAGATTTGTTCATCCCGATTCAGATTTCCTTACGCTGCTTAATATTTGGGAAGCCTACCATACTGAATTTGACAGTATGACTCAATCTAAACTGAGACGTTTTTGTAAAGAGCACTTCTTAAGCTATGCACGTATGCGTGAGTGGAGAGATATACATCAACAACTCATTGAGGTATTAAAAGAAAAGAAAGGAATTCATTTTAGTTCTGTATTCGACGGTATTAATAGGAATGCCCCACTAAAATCTGGACGTAAACCTGTAAAGCCAGAAACACCGCGCACTCGTTTATCTGTCGAAACTCCAGGATATAGAGCTATTCACAGAAGTATTCTTGCTGGGCTATTAGGAAATATTGGGGTCAAGGAAAGCGAAGGCTCGGGATTTAAAGCAACACATGATCGCAAGGTTATGCTATTTCCAGGATCATCTCTTTTTAAGCGCAGTCTGGATCCTAAGAAGTCAGCACAGCCCACCCCGCCACCTACGAATAAACCAGGACAAGTAAGATGGATTATGTCTTCTGAGATAATGGAGACTACGCGGCTTTATGCTCGCTCGTGTGCTAAGATTGACCCGTTATGGGCTTTAGATCTGGGAAGACACTTGGTAAAAGTTTCTTATAGTGAGCCGTTCTGGGATGATAAAGCAGGACGTGTTCGAGTTAAGCAAAAGTCGAGGCTCTACGGTCTAGAGATTGATAGCCGTGCTGTTGGCTACGGAAAAGTCGACCCAGTTGCTGCAACTGAGATATTCATACGCGAGGGACTAGTAAATGATACCATTACTGCACCGCTTGAATGTCTCACCCATAACCGTGAAGTAAAAGAAAATGTGATCGAGTCTCTAACTCGTTCACGCAATGGAGGTGCTTTAAATATAGATGAGGCTGTATACCGCTTTTATGCTAGTCATCTAACCCTAGATAAAACAGGGCCTGAAGGCATTTCCTCTGTCGCTGAATTCTCTCAACTTATACGTTTACAAAGAGCTAAAGATCTCAACTACTTATTTCTTGAGCCAGCTGATTTACATGATCCTGAAGAAATCAAAGTAGATCTAGAATCCTTTCCCGCTTCACTGCCCCTGGTAAATCAGGTCATCCCTATTCAGTACACCTACAGACCAGGGCAAGATGATGATGGAGTAACAATCGAAGTTAAATTGTCAGAAGTTGCGACATTAACACCTGCAGCTCTGGATTGGGCTGTTCCTGGTCACCTAGAGGCAAAGGTTGAGCATTATCTTAAAACACTGCCTAAAGAATTACGCAGAGCGTTTGTTCCTTTAAGTGATCATACTAAACTCTTATCAGACGCACTGCGCAGCAGAGATCGTCTCACCGCAAGACGTGATACAATTGCAGAGGCCCTTGCAGCAGAAATGCGTGAGCGCTTCAGAATGAGCATAACCGCTTCTTTATGGGAAGGAAAACAACCCCCTGAATACCTCCGAGTTCGTGTTAGAGTCAGAGATGCAGAAGGAAAAATATTAGCTGAAGCCAGGGAATTAAGCACCCTTGCTACTGCTCTTAAAGCACGTACCCATGAGGCCAATATTAGTATTTCTAGTCAGGATCCTGAAGGATGGCAAAAAGCGAGACTGCGCTGGGAAAAGCCTGCACAAACGACATGGGCCTTTGGTGATATCCCATTAAAAATTCAGGTGAGCACTATTGCCGGTGTTCCTGCATACGCATTCCCAGGCTTAAGCACTTCACGAGACGGCGTTTCGCTACGCTTATTTAGAACAGAAATTGAAGCCAATAAAGAATCTCTAGTAGGTATATCTACTCTTCTAGATAAAGCATTAGGTCATGAACTTGGTTGGATAGAAAGTGACCTACGTTCGATTCGTAATTTAGCGGCACTCACAGCTACGTTAGGTCCGATTGATGAACTACAAAAGCATGCCTTCATATCGATCAAAAGATGGGCCTGTGATTCTTCTCGAGTGCTTAGTAATCATCCAAGCGAGATTTTAACAGCAGACTCATTTAACAAAGCTGTCGTAAAAGCAAAAGCTGAAATCAGTGGCATAGTTGCTCGTTATGTTGAGCTATTAAGAGAAATTTTGAATTTACGACTCATACTACTCGTACATCCACAACCGTACCCAGGTTTATCCAAAGATCTTGAGAATCTTATCACGCCTGATTTTATACACACTGTTTCATATGACCGTCTGCAGCACTTCCCTCGCTATCTCAAAGGCATGAGTATACGAGCAGATCGCTGGAAGAAAAATCCGCTTAAAGATACAGAAAAAGCGCTCACTATTTCTAAATATGTGACTGCAGAATTTAAATTAGCCGAAGGCAAATTCCAAGGCCACACAGCCTTACGTTGGTTAATCGAGGAGTTGCGAGTGAGTTTATTTGCGCAGGAACTAGGTACTGCAGAATCAATCTCCACTACCAAACTCGATCAGGCATTTGAAGATTTTAGCCTTAAGGGATCTCTAGCGTTACCTCGTCAAATTCCCAAAGTAGTTCAAAAGCAAGAGCCTCTCATAGCTAAACTGGCTGAACCGGGTGCTAAAAAAAGTACAATTAAAAACCTCAACTCTTTAGAAAAGTTTTTTCCAAAAACACTTTAACCTAACGGTGTATAGGTAGTTTGATCTAATGTCTTACCTAGAAGCCTACGGAATGTAGCTAGATCTTTAACTGCTTTTGAAGCAATAAGCTGAGATGCAATATTGCCAACAGCTGTGCCCTCAAGATTAAAACTAATTACAGGAATTCCGGCTGCATTTGCAGTTGCCTGACATAAGAGTCTATTGCGAGAGCCTCCGCCTACCATAAGAATACGCTTAAACTTACGCCCCGTAAGTCTTTCAAAGAGTGCTTTTGCATCTGCATGGCCTTTGCCAAGCGAGTCACAAATTAGTCGTGTATACCCAGCAAGATTTTTTGGCGCAATTAGTCGACGCTTAGTTAACTGCAAATCGATAGCTTTCTTCATCGATATAGGATTTGTAAAACTAGGATCAGCTACATCAAGCAACTGCTTAGGAGCACTTAACTGTTCTGCACTTTTGATTAATTTTGCCCAAGCCTCATCGGAGGTAGGCCTAGAACTGAAGTCTTTCATGATACCCTCAAGTAGCCAAAGACCGATTACGTTTTTAAGAGGCCGATAACCACCATTACCGCGGCGTTCATTGGATAAGCCAGCAACAACAGCCTCTTCACCTAACAGTGGCTCAGGACTTTCAAAACCCACCAAAGACCATGTTCCAGAGCTAATAAAAAGATCTGATCCTTCAGGATGTGCAGGCATTGCATCATAAGCGCATGCTGTATCATGACCAGGAACAGCTATTACGACTGTTTTTTTAAGGGCAACTGAATCTGCAATAATTGCTTTACTTAATCCACCAAGACGCGTTCCCGAAAATACTGGTTTTGAAAACCAATGCGGAGGTACTCGGAAATAATCGAGTGCTGTGCGCGACCAATCTTTCGTATTTACATCGAGTAGTTGCGATGTACTGGAAATCGAGAATTCATTCTCCATTCTCCCAGATAAAAGGTAATTAAAATAATCCGGCAAAAATAAACATCTCGATGCTAAGTCGGTTATAGAAGGACAGTTCTGGATCGTTTCTTCGAGTTGAAGTGAAGTGTTATAGAAAACAGGGGGAACTCCAGTAGCTGCAAAGATGCGAGATGCTGCTGCACGGGTTTGCTTCAAATGCTTGAGTCCTGGCTGTGTTCTTAGATCTCGATAGGCATGTACCGGGAAAACAAGTCTGCCGTCGTCATTCAAGAGCACGTAATCAACACCCCAGGTATCTACGCCTACTGAATGCAACTTGGCTGATTTAGGCAGAAGCTGTGTGGCTTTTTTTATTCCAGTAAGGACTTCGTTCCATAAAGCACCTATATTCCAGTAGTCATGCCCCCCAATGGTGTCAAAATGGTTAGAAAAGCGGTGAGCCTCCTTAAGGGTGAGCTTGTTACTCTTCCATTGGCCTAAAATAACACGGCCACTTGTCGCTCCAAGATCAATTGCTGCACAGTATTGGGGTGTAACCATGGGAATTAGGTATTATCATGCAACGAATGCGGCTAAAATCTACTAAATTGTTTAGTCTTTAGAGGTAAATACGTTTGCCTGTTAGGCCTCTTAAGACAAAGGTCGAATTTCCCAAAATGTTGAATAGCGAGCGAATCCAAGTCACAGGAAAACGGGTCCAACTCATGGCCACTTGCTTATGCGACGCCTTCTATGACGATGTCGCTATCGCAACTGTACAAGTCCTAGAATATTTAGGCTGTGAGGTTGTTTTCCCAGAATCTCAAACCTGCTGCGGTCAACCTGCCTTTAACGGCGGTGACTGGGATGCGTCTCGCAAAGTTGTAAGACATACTGTGAAAGCATTTGAAGGCAATGATCCAGTGATTGTTCCCTCAGGTTCTTGTGCGGCGATGATTTTCCATGGTGCTCAAATCGAATTCGAAAAAGAGGCAGACAAAGACTCGGTTGCTGCCTTAGGAAAAAGAACTTGGGAGTTAGCTGATTTTATTGTTAACGGACTCAATAAAACAACCTGGGAAGGTAAATTTGAAAGTACTATTGCGTTTCATAGATCCTGCCATACTCGCGGCACCAAAAGTTCAGAAGCTTCCCTTCAACTACTTAAATCAATTCCAGGAATTTCAATTGTTGAATTCGGTGAAGCAGAACAGTGTTGCGGTTTCGGAGGTACATTTTCTGTAAGCTTTCCTGCTATTTCATCTTCGATGGGAAACCTGAAGCTCGAACACGTTCGAGCAAAAAACCCCGACCTGCTCGTATCAGCCGACATGAGCTGCATGATGCACCTTGCAGGACTTGCATCGCATGAAGGTAAGCCCATTAAAGCAAAGCACGTTATACAAGTATTAAGAGATGCTTTAAAAAACATTGGGTTAATTAAATAACTTTAGACTATGGCACATCAGCTCATTGATACATTCGCCACCCGCTTACGGCCAGAAACCAAGGCGGCTGTATATGACGGTTCAAAAAAGGGTCACGAAAAAAGAACTAAACTTTTATTCGATAATTACGCCAAGCCTGATGACTTGCGTAAATTAGCTGGAAAAATAAAACAACATGTCATTGAGAATTTAGATACATACCTTCCAGCCACGGAAGAACGTCTAAAAGAAAATGGTATCAATGTTCATTGGGCTTCAACAGCCGAAGCCGCCTGTAACCATGTACTAGAGATTATGCGCGCTAGAGGGGCAAAGCGCGTTGTTAAGGCAAAAACGATGGTAAGTGAAGAAATCGAACTAGAAGCATTTCTTAATAAGCATGATATCGAATGTTTAGAAACTGATCTGGGTGAATTTATCGTTCAACTCGATCACGATAAGCCTTCTCACATTGTTAAGCCAATTATCCACAAGAGTCGTAGAGAAATTGCTGAACTCTTTGAGAAAAATGGCTTGGGTGCATACGATGATGAACCTCAGGTGATTACGCGTAGAGCACGTGAATTCCTAAGAAAGAAATATCTAGAAGGTGATGTAGCAATTACGGGTGCAAACTTTGTCATCGCAGAAAGTGGTCGGATTGTTCTTGTCACTAACGAAGGTAATTCTCGGTTCTGTTTGGCTGCTACTTCGTGCCACATTGCAATTGTAGGTATTGAGAAAATTTTACCACGCGACCGCGATTTAGCACTGCTGCTAAACTTGCTTGGCCGCTCGGGTACTGCACAAGAACTAACCGTTTACACTGAATTTATTTCAGGTGCTAAAGCTTCTACGCAACCCGATGGCCCACAAGCGATGCACGTTATCTTTGTTGATAATGGCAGAACCGATGTCCTAGCGAGTGACTGTAAAGAAATTCTACGCTGTATTCGCTGTGGAGCATGCTTAAATGTTTGTCCTGTGTACCGCCAAGCCAGTGGTCATGCATATCGGAGTGTATATCCAGGCCCTGTTGGAGCTGTTCTTTCACCATTATTACTAGGAAAAAACTTTCCTCAAAAAGCAGATCTGCCAAAAGCCTCGAGCTTATGTGGAGCCTGCAATGAAGTTTGCCCTGTAGATATTCCAATCCCTGATCTCCTACTGAGGCTTCGTGCAAAAGCTAAGCAGGAAGGCGTTCCCTCACCTGGTACTCCACCCATGGGAGGCTGGGCTGTGATGGCCTCTCAGCCGGCTGCTTGGAAGGCCGCTTTAGTTGCAGGTAAATTAATTAATTTTATGCCCACTAAGTTACTGCCCGTGCCGCCACTAAGAGCATGGGAAAAAACACGTGACTTACCGGAATGGCGCGGAGGAGCGTTTAGATCTTGGTTAAAAAAACATAATTCATGATTACCCCTAAACACGAACCGTTCATCCTCCCCTCAACTCCTATGAAGGAGTTCACGTGGCGCGCAGTGCTTACTGGCACTATTCTTGGTGTTATCTTCGGTGCCTCCTCTTTGTATCTCGCACTTAAGGTAGGATTAACTGTTAGCGCATCTATTCCTGTTGCGGTTATCTCCTTAGCATTATTTCGCGGTCTTTCTAAAATTGGGGTGCGAGACTCAACAATTTTAGAAAATAACATTACTCAAACAGCAGGCTCTGCCGGTGAATCGATTGCGTTTGGTGTAGCTGTAACAATGCCTGCTATTATGATTCTGGGTTTCGAACTTGAATTAACTCGTGTACTTTTAGTCGCTGTCCTTGGCGGACTACTCGGAATCTTAATGATGATACCTTTAAGACGAGCACTTATTGTAAAAGAGCACGGTATACTTAAGTATCCTGAAGGTACAGCATGTGCAGCAGTACTCGTTGCAGGCGTGTCTGAGGCCGATACTAAAGTTGCATCTCCTTCGGCACAAAAAGAAATTCAGGCAGCTCAAGAAGCAGGCCTTGGAAAATCTCCAGGAGGTAAAGTTATTTTTGCAGGATTTTTTACAGGGATGCTTTACAAGGTGCTTAATATAGCAGCTAAGGGATGGAAAGATGTACCCGAAAAGATTTTTGGAGCTCCATTCAATGCAGGATCTATTAGTATGGAAATCTCACCGGAATTAACCGGCGTGGGTTACATTATTGGCCCAAAGATTGGTGCCTTAATGTGCGGCGGAGGAGTACTCGCCTACCTAGTACTTATTCCACTTATTAAATTCTTTGGTGAACATATTTCAGGACCACTTGCCCCAGGTACTATTCCTATTTCTCAGATGGGCCCATCTCAAATCCGCAGTGCCTACATCTTATACATTGGTGCAGGTGCTGTAGCAGCCGGCGGAATTATAAGTCTTTTTAGATCTATTCCTACGATTTGGAACGGCTTAAAAGCAGGCCTTAAAGATGTGGGCTTATTTAAACATGATGATGCTCCTGTATCTAATGACCGCACGGATCAAGACATCTCAATGAAACTAGTGGGGATCGGTATTATTATTTTAATTGTTGGCATTATTGCAGCCCCGTCCCTGCATATGAATCCACTAGGAGCACTCTTGATTGTGGTATTTGGATTTCTCTTTGTAACTGTATCATCTCGTTTAACGGGAGAAATTGGTTCATCTTCGAATCCTATTTCAGGAATGACTGTAGCAACACTATTGCTCACATGTCTTATCTTCTTAGTAGTCGGTTGGACTGGCGGCACCTACTATGTCACTGCACTTTCCGTAGGAGCGATTGTCTGTATCGCTAGCTCTAACGGAGGTGGTACCTCTCAAGATTTAAAAACAGGTTACATCTTAGGCTCTACTCCAAAGTATCAACAGATTGCAATTTTGGTTGGAGCGTTTGCCTCAGCAGTAGCTCTGGGACCAATCCTGATGAAGCTTAATGAATCTGCTACGATTTACGTTCCTGCAGTTCAGGCAGCACCAAACGGAATTAAAACAGACGCTTCTGTTCTTACATTAGAAGAGCATATTGTTGGTCCACAGGCTAAGGATGATGCGCGCACTTATAAAGTTTGGCATAAAACAGATCTCGATGGCGGAATGCCAGGCAAGTACCTAGTCGATGGATCAGGCAAGGCTATCTGGTATGTTGATCCAGGAATTAACGGCCACTTTACCCATAGACCAGACGGTAGTGAGGTCCGTAAGTTTGACGCACCTAAAGCGACTCTCATCTCATACATCATTAAAGGCATCTTAGATAGAAAACTTCCTTGGGCCTTAGTCTTACTCGGCGTAATGATTTCATTAGTTCTTGAACTATCTGGAGTGCCTTCACTTGCATTTGCAGTGGGCGTATATCTTCCTATCGCCTCTTCTACGCCGATTTGGATTGGTGGTTTAATTCGTTGGTTAGTGGATTGGCACCAACGCAAAAAACTAAAGCACTTAGAATTAAGTGAAGATCAACTTAATGCTGAAGCTGATAAGAGTTCAGGTGTTCTGCTTGCTTCAGGTTATATCGCTGGTGGAGCAATTGCAGGTATTGTAATCGCGTTTCTATCTGGTGTACTTGGCCCAATTGATATCGCTTTAAGCGACTGGTCGACTGCACATAATCCATTTTTTGAAGGACCTTACTCGGACGCCTTATCGATGATTCCCTTCACGCTCCTTGCATTACTGCTTTATTTTGTAGGCAGAGAAAAAATCTTATCTACCAAGAAGCACTGATTATATGGCAAACGACAGAGAGCTTATTTTAAAACGCGTTAAAGACGCACTTGATCCCCTACCGGAAAGAGCAGCACTGCCTGATTACGCAGGTGACTTAGCTGTCATGCGTAAAATTACAGCTGGAAGAGATCTACTCGAACTCTTCTCCGAGCGTATAAAATTGGTTAACGGTAGCGTAATTACCTCAAAAGAACAATTACGAGACAGGTTAATCGAAGGCAAATGGATGCACGGCTACTGTGACCCAGCGTTATGGCCAGCATTAGCAGCAACATTGGGTACTGGTTTTACTGTTGAGACAGAGTTCGACCGCACCCGCATTGATGATTACAGCTTTGCTATTACGCGCGCCGCAGGTGCTGTTGCTGAGACAGGAACAATTATTCTAAGTGACGCATCTACAACGTATCGCTTAGCTGCGCTCACGCCTTGGGTTCATATTGCAGTAGTTAGTAAATCAGAAATATTATCTGATCTCTCTATTGCTGTAGCTGCACTAGGGAAAGATCCAAACGTAATTTGGTGTACAGGCTCCTCGAGTACTGCAGACGTTGAAGGAATCTTAATTAGGGGCGTGCATGGCCCGGGCGTGCAGATTGCTCTCGTTATCGACTAAAGTCTAAACAACTTCGTCGATAACAGGATTAGTTAAGGTACCAATCTTTTCAATTTCGATTGAGATTGAATCACCAGCCTTAAGAAATACTTGAGGCTTACGTGCAAAACCTACTCCGTGCGGAGTACCCGTAAGGATCACTGTTCCTGGAAGAAGGGTCTTACTTGAACTTAAAAATTCGATGAGAGTTCTTACATCAAAGACCATGTCATCGGTATTCCAGTCCTGCATCACTGCGCCATTTAAGATCGTTTTAATTTTGAGTGAATTCGGATTAGGAATTTCATCTGCCGTTATTAATACAGGCCCCAAGGGACAAAACGTATCAAAGCTTTTACCTTGGCAAAATTGACCACCCCCTAAACGTTGTTGCCAATCACGAGCAGACACATCGTTTGCACAGGTGTAACCGAGCACATAATCAAGAGCATTTGCCTTAGTAGCATTTTTACATGTCTTGCCTATAACAACGGCCAATTCGCATTCGAAATCTACTTCGGTACTCGGTAATTTAACAGGAATCTCAATAGGATCTCCTGGATTTTGAAGTGAATTCGTGCTTTTCAAAAAAAGCATAGGGCGTTCAGGAACACCGCGACCACCCTCTTCAGCGTGCTTACGATAATTAAGTCCGATAGCTAAAATATTAACAGGAGAAACAGGAGCGAGTGTTTTACCCAACTGAACAATTTGGTCAGTCACTTTATAGCTTCCAAAAATATCACCGCTAATTTCATGTGCTGAACCATTGGTTTGAATGGCTGCATAAGCGGGGCCATGCGGGGTAAGATGACGAATAATTTTCATGGTGTAAATCTTTTAAGCCTTAGCTGATTCAGTGTATGCTTCCATACCTACACATGAGCATACTAAATTACGATCACCGTAAACATTATCGACTCTGCCAACAGATGGCCAAAATTTGCTAACACGAGTCCATGCACTAGGATAAGCAGCCATTTCACGTGAGTATGCATGTGACCATGAATCGGAAATCACAACTGCAGCTGTATGAGGAGCTCCTTTAAGTGGATTATCAATCGGATCTGCTTTTCCTGTAACGACGGCGTGCATTTCTTCGTAAATTGAAAGCAGTGCATCACAGAAACGATCAAGCTCATCTTTATTTTCACTTTCTGTTGGCTCAATCATGAGAGTACCCGGAACCGGGAAGGACATAGTAGGCGCATGATAGCCGTAGTCCATAAGACGCTTTGCAACGTCTTCGACTTCGATGCCGTTCTTTTTCCAAGCTCTAAAATCCAAAATACACTCGTGCGCAACGAGCGCACAATTTCCTTTATATAAAACAGGGAATCGTGCTTCTAAACGCTTAGCCATGTAGTTTGCATTGAGAATTGCTGTTTTTGTTGCGCGAGTCAGACCATCTGGACCCATCATTCGAATATACATCCACGATATAACAAGAATAGATGCACTGCCCCAAGGAGCAGCAGAGACCGCACCTAGTCGTTCCCCGTGTGATTCGTAAACTGGAACAACCGAATGATTAGGAAGATGTTTTGCAAGATGCGCTGCTACAGCAATAGGGCCCATACCTGGTCCGCCACCACCGTGTGGGATACAAAATGTTTTATGTAGGTTTAAGTGACAAACGTCTGCACCAATATGTCCAGGCGAAGTAAGGCCCACTTGTGCATTCATGTTTGCACCGTCCATGTAGACCTGACCTCCATGCAGATGTACGAAAGCACAAATTTCTTTAATCGCACTTTCAAACACACCGTGTGTTGAAGGATAGGTGATCATCAAAGCTGCAAGGTCATGCGTGTGGGCTTCGGTTTTCGCCTTTAAGTCCGCAACGTCAATATTGCCCTGGCTATCGCAGGCCACTGCAACAACTTTGTAGCCGCACAAGCTAGCGCTAGCAGGATTAGTTCCATGTGCACTGGTTGGAATTAGACATACATTTCTTGAACTCTGACCACGCGCTTCATGATATGCGCGGATAGCTAAGAGTCCGGCATACTCACCTTGAGAACCTGCATTAGGCTGTAATGAAACAGCAGCGAATCCTGTAATTTCTGAAAGCCATGTTTCTAAATCTTTAAATAACTTTGCATAGCCCTTTGTTTGATCTACCGGAGCAAAAGGATGTAGCTTACTAAACAGTGGCCAAGAAACAGGAAACATTTCGCTAGTTGCATTGAGTTTCATTGTACATGAACCCAATGAAATCATTGAATGACATAAGGATAAATCTTTTGCCTCTAAGCGTTTTATATACCTGAGCATTTCATGCTCGGTGTGATACCGTGCAAACACGGGGTGCTTTAGAAATTCTGATTTCCTGTCTAATACTCCAAAGCTACTTGCTGGGACAGAAGACTTATCTGTTGAAGCTTTAATTGCACCTTTGAAAAAGGAGATAAGTGTTTTTACATCTTCAGCTGAAGCAACTTCATCTAAGGATATTCCAACTGAAGTTGCCGAGATGTGCTTTAAATTAATATTTTTTGCTAGAGACGCTACATGCACAAGCGATGCATCTAGCCCACTGACAGTAAGTGTATCAAATACAGGCTCTGCATTCACATGAGCTCCTAGAGCTCGAAGTCCAGAAGCTAAAAGTTCTGTTAAACCTCGCACCCTTAAAGCAATACGTTTCAAACCTTCCGGTCCGTGATAAACAGCATACATCGAAGCCATCACAGCCAAGAGGACTTGAGCTGTACAAATATTAGACGTGGCTTTTTCTCGGCGTATATGTTGTTCGCGTGTTCCAAGCGCTAAACGCATAGCTGGATTACCTTGTGCATCTTTGGATACACCTACTAAGCGACCTGGCATTTGTCTTTTGTAAGTATCTTTTGTCGCTAGAAATCCTGCATGCGGTCCACCAAAACCCATAGGTACACCAAACCTCTGTGCTGAACCAACGGCTACATCTGCTCCGAATTCACCTGGAGGGCGAAGTAAAGTTAAAGCCAAAAGATCAGTCGCAGCTATACACGCTGCACCCACGGAATGCGCTTTCTGGAAGAAAGTAGAGAAGTCGTGAATAGATCCTGTTGAATCTGGATATTGAACAAGTACTCCAAAACATGCCGATGTTGGCACAAAGGTTTTATGATCTCCTACAACAACGGAAACGCCCACCGGCTTAGCGCGTGTTTTAACAATATCAATTGTCTGTGGATAACAATTTTCTGATACAAAGAATTCATTAGCTACACCGCCTTCATTCATGCGGAAGCACATCATCATAGCCTCTGCTGCTGCTGTGCCTTCATCGAGCAGCGATGCATTTGAAATATCAAGACCTGTAAGTTCTGTGATAACAGTTTGAAAATTAAGAAGAGCTTCTAAACGACCTTGCGAAATTTCTGCTTGGTAAGGCGTATAAGCGGTATACCAACCTGGATTTTCAAAAATAGTTCTCTGAATAACTCCTGGTGTAAGTGTTTCATAATAACCCATACCGATAAAGCTGCGGTTTAGTTTATTCTGCTCAGCAATCGCTTTGAGTTCGCTGAGTGCTTCGCTTTCAGAGGCAGCTTCTGGCAATTGCATAGGTCCACGACGAATACCTGCAGGCACGGCAGTATCTATCAGGGCATCAAGCGAACTATAGCCGAGCGCATTAAGCATTTCGTGTGTCGCATGGGTATCGTCGCCTAGGTGGCGTCTTGCGAAACTATCTTCATGAGCAAACAGGGATTGCATACTTAAAGCTCAAGGTAACGAGACTGTTAGTTCGCGCAACCGAGAATCTAAAAGAGATAAAGAGATAAGCATTTATTCATGCGCCGAAATATCATCTACTTTCCTTAACCGTGAAAGAGCCTAAGCCAAAAACCCTTCATAGGACCCGTGAACAAAGGGCTGCTTATATAGATAAACGCTTGGCCGCACTTTACCCAAAAACTCTTATACCCTTAGATCATAAGGATACGTATACACTCCTTGTAGCCGTTCTCTTATCTGCTCAATGCACAGATAAACGAGTAAATCTCATCACTCCCTCTTTATTTGCCTTAGCAGACACCCCAGAAAAGATGCAGCATGTTCCTGTTGATCATATACGTAAGATCATCCGGCCATGCGGCTTGTCTCCTAGAAAATCCAAGGCCATCTCTGAACTTTCCCGTCTTTTAGTTGAAAACCACTCAGGCCAAGTCCCTAAAGACCAGGAAGCGCTAGAAAAACTTCCTGGCGTAGGGCATAAAACTGCAAGTGTGGTTATGGCCCAGGCGTTTGGGGTGCCTTCATTTCCAGTAGATACTCATATTCATAGACTTGCACAACGTTGGCGCCTGACATCGGGTAAAAATGTAGTTCAAACTGAGAAAGATTTGAAATTCCTCTTCCCGGAAGCTCACTGGAACGCCTTACACTTACGTATCATATTCTATGGCAGAGAGTTCTGTACAGCCCGAGGCTGCGACGGGACGCTTTGTCCTATTTGCCGAACTCTATTCCCGGGAAGACGTCCCGTTTGCACACGCAAATGACGTCACTTTGAGAGCTGAAAATTGCTTGCCAGCAGCAGCTCACTTGTGTGTGTTCTCCCTTCCTTTAGTAACAAACAATCAACCTATAACCATCACCGATCGCAAGGCGGCCCTCATTGGTCGACCTGTGTCTCGAACGATACATAGATCTATATATGAACATTAGCGTCACTCCAAAAGACCTGCTAGATGCAGGCGTACACTTCGGCCATCAAACAAAGCGCTGGAACCCACGTTCCAAGCCTTACATTTTTGATCACCGCCAAGGTATCACCATTATCGATCTCGCAAAGACCCATTCGGCTCTCGAGAAAGCATCCTCCTTTGTTGAGGACTTAGTAGCTAATGGTAGCTCCATTTTATTAGTAGGCACAAAACGCCAAGCTAAGGAAATCGTTCGTGAAGCAGCTGCTGCAAGCAACATGCCTTACTGCGTTGACCGCTGGTTAGGTGGTACCCTCACGAATCACGAAACCGTTAAGCGTTCTATCGCTAAGTATAAGAAGTACCAGGCCATGGAAACGTCCGGCGAAATGTCTAAGCTTCCTCGTAAGGAAGAATCCGCTATCAAGCGCGAAATGACACGTATGCAACGTAACTTCAATGGTATCGCTGACATGGGCGGTCTTCCAGCAGCTATGTTCGTAGTTGACGTAAGTCACGAAGGAATCGCTGTAGCAGAAGCTAAACGTTGTAACATTCCTTGTATCGCTCTTGTTGATACAAATTCAGATCCTACTTTAGTTTCTCACCCAATCCCAGGCAATGACGACGCAGTAAAGTCGATCAGAATCATTGTTGAAACAATCCTTGCTGCTATCCAATCAGGATTAGCACAACGTGACGTTCGCCGCGCACAACGCGGTGCAGCTGCTGCGGATGCAAAAGCTCAGGCTGCTGCCCAAAGCGCAGTTTCAGCAACAGGCGAAGTTGATTTATCCAAAGTCGTACTTCCTGCTGATATCGCTGCTGCTGTTGAAGGTGAAACCGAAGCTGCAGCTATCAAGCGCAAAGCTGCACGTCCTAAGAAAGCTTTAGTTAAAGCTGAATAATCACTTAGCACTCTTTAAAGTTCCATGAGCACTCTCATCACTGCACAAATGGTTAATGATCTCCGTGGCCAAACTGGCTCGGGGCTTCTTGACTGTAAAAAAGCACTTACTGAAACCAACGGTAACGTTGAAGAAGCAATTACAATTCTTCGCAAAAAAGGTGCCGCATCAGCTGCTAAAAAAGCTGATCGTGCAACACGCGAAGGTTTAATTGAAAGCTACATTCACTTAGGCGGCAAAGTGGGCGTACTTATCGAAGTGAACTGCGAAACAGATTTCGTAGCTCGTAACGATGAATTTCGTGCTTTCGTAAAAGACCTCTGCTTGCAAATCGCTGCAGCAAGTCCTCTCTACATTTCACGCGATCAAGTTCCAGAATCACTCATTGCTTCAGAACGCGAAATCGCTACAGCTCAAGTTGAAGGTAAGCCACCAGCAGCGGTTCAAAAGATCGTTGAAGGTAAACTTGAAAAATTCTTCTCCACTATCTGCTTAATTGATCAGCCTTTTGTAAAAGATGCTGAAAAGACTGTGAAAGAAATGCTTACCCAGAAGATTTCAAAAATCGGCGAGAATATGCAAATCCGCCGCTTTGTTCGCTATAAGCTCGGAGAGTAAGTCACTCCTGATAAAAAATTTAACTCACCGTTTACGAGGTGGGTTTTTTTGTGCCCACTGCCTTGAGTTGCAAAAGTAACTCTCCAGGTATAAGTCTTAATTGAAATACTCGATTGCACTTATGTCCTACATTCCAGACAAGCCATCAGCCCACAAAGTAACTCGAGTCGCTATTGTTACACGAGGGCTCAGCAATAGATGCCCTAATTGTGGAGAAAAGAGCCTTTTCGCAAAAGGCTCTCTATTTAAAATTAATGACGCGTGTTCTGACTGCGGACTTAAGATCAATCGCGATAATGACGAAGGCTTTTTTTTAGGTTCAATGTCTTTGAACTACGGCGTAACACTGATGGGGTTTTTAGCGCCTCTTGGCATAATGGCTTACACAGGTGTAATTGGCTCATCATTAGCGATAACTCTGGCAGGTATAGGTGCAATTTTGGTTCCTATTTTACTGTACCGCTCTTCACGCAGTTGGTGGCTTATGAATTATTATTTCTTTTTGCCCCACCATTTACCAGCCAACCAAGTGGATAACACGCCAAAGGGTGATGGAAATTTATAAAAAAGGGCGACCCGTTTAAAAGTCGCCCGTTAAAATTAGCTGTCTGCGATTAACGCCAGTAACCGCGGTAGTAGACATAATGTCCGCCACGGTAAGCCCAGTGAGCTGCAACAAAATTGCGGTGGTATGCAGGTGGTACAGCCCAATAACCTGGAACCCACAAATAACCTTGCCCGTTAAAATCCCAAAAACCAGGAACCCAAACTGCATCAGGACGAGGTTGTGCCACGACAACTTCTGCTTTGGGAGCCGGTGAAACGGGAGGTGGCTCAGAATAAACAATTTGTGTACGTGCTTCACGCTCTGAGGTGTACAAAGTACCGCGCTGGTTATCGACACTGTTACCGATTGTACCGCCAGCGATAGCGCCAACAGTCCCACCAATAAGTGCACCAGCTAAGCTATTATGGCTACTGCTGTTATTGCCTAGGATTGCGCCTGCTAGCGCACCAATAGCACCACCAGTGACGGCGCCTTGCTGAGTATTAGGGCCAGTGCCCACGCATCCAGAACAAAGGACACAGAGAGATAAAATGGTAATCAGGTTTGTTTGCTTGCTCATAAAATGGTTAGTTTAAGTAAGATATGTGTCACGTGAAGCAAGACGAATGTTCCATGCTTATAGATTCAGATAAAGATCCGTATCTATATTTAAATCATTGATTATAATATAATTATACCTAATAAATTCGAATTATAGAGGATAACGACCCTATAAAACACAAGAGGCGCTCTAAAAAGAGCGCCCCGTGTGACCTAACACCAAGCAAACCGTAAGAACACCTAACATCATCCATCTTTTAAATGGAGTGATTACACATTGGGATAGACGCTAACCTGATTTAAATGCTCAAAAAAAATCTAAGAAAATCAATCGATTACATAACAATCTCTCTTGGAGCATCTTGCGTAATATACTCAGGATCTTTTATGTTACTAGCTGACTGTTTTAACGGATATTTGAAGGTTTTGCCTTCATAATTTTTGAAAATAATCTCCTCGTCTGTGATCGATTCTACGAAGTCTGGATTCATAGGCACTTTGCCCCCACCTCCTGGGGCATCGATAACATACTGAGGTATTGCGTAGCCTGTGGTATGTCCGCGCAAAGCTCGTATAATTTCTAAGCCTTTACGAACATCTACTTTAAAGTGACTACCTCCTGTAATCAAATCCATCTGATACAAATAATAAGGTCTCACACGCATTCTTAATAAACGGTGAACGAGTGCTTTCATAATCTCGGCATCATCATTTACTCCGCGAAGCAGAACACTCTGATTACCAAGAGGCACACCTGCAAAGGCAAGCCTCTCGCAAGCTGCTTTTAATTCAGCAGTACATTCTTTTGGATGATTCACATGGATACTCATCCAAATTGGTCCGTACTTCTTAAAAATATCTGTAAGTTCAGGAGTAATACGCTGAGGTAAAAAAACAGGAATGCGCGAACCAATGCGTATAAATTCTACATGTGGAATTGCACGCAAACGACTTAACAGATGCTCTATTTTTTTATCTGAAAGTAGTAGCGGATCTCCTCCTGAAAGCAGCACATCTCTAATTTCTGGATGAGCTTCTATGTAGCGAAGTCCCTGCTCATATTCGGGATGAAAATTATAATCCTGCGCGTTGGAAACAAGCCGACTGCGTGTGCAATAACGACAATAAGCTGCGCACCTATCGGTGACTAAAAATAAAACACGGTCGGGATATCGATGCACTAAGCCAGGAACTGGTGAATGCTCATCTTCTCCAAGAGAGTCGAGCTGCTCACCTTCGCTGATTAACATTTCATCCGAACGTGGAATCATCTGACGCCGAATAGGACAGTCAGGATTATTGCGATCGATAAGATTGAAAAAATAAGGGGTTATCGAAAGCGCCAGCTTTGTATTTGCGTAAGCACAGCCTTCTTTTTCCTCAGGCGTTAAAGTCATGTACTGCTCAAGCTGATCAGCAGAGGTAAGCCTATTTTTAAGCTGCCATGTCCAGCTGTTCCAGTCCGCGGCTGGCACGTGCTGCCAAAGGCCCTGGCCTTCAAACCAATGAGTGCGGTCTTCAGTATAGGACATGGAAAACGCCTTAATATTCGCGGTATACGTCAATCTGTCAAATAGACACTTATAATCAATTTATAATCAATGATTTACAATTTTTCTATAGGAAGCTCCTTTAAAGGACTTAAAAAAGGCATCTATTTAACAATTTTCCATAAAAACCCTTGGCATATGTGTACCTGAACTGTTTCGTAATTCTTTAATGTCTGCATTCAAGCCCGCACTCCTAGCACTCGAAGATGGTAGTATTTTTAGAGGCCGTGCTTTTGGCGCTGACACGACCATTTCGGGTGAATGCGTGTTCAATACGTCCATGACTGGTTATCAAGAAATTATAACCGACCCGTCTTACTACGGACAAATTGTGACGATGACAGCCGTTCAGATCGGCAATACGGGCATTAATGCAGAAGATGCTGAAGCACTAGCACCTAAAGCAAGTGGACTCGTTGTTCGAGAACTCTCACCTATTGTGAGCAATTGGAGATCAACTATTTCGTTAGGTGACTATCTGAGTGAAAATGGAATTCCTGGTATTAGTGAAATAGACACCCGCGCATTAACCAAAAAGCTAAGAGTCGATGGTGCAATGAAGTCATGTCTAACTACACTCGAACTTAGCGATAAAGATGCGGTGCGGTTAGCAAAAGAATGGCGTGATATGTCTGGCAGCGATTACGTCAAAGACGTTACCTGCAAAGCTCCCTATGTATGGCGTTTGGATGATCCAAAAAATCACAATCCAGCCTATGTTCCTTTCCGTACAACCTTAGGCATCACTCAGCCTCCAGCAATTAAGTACCGCGTTGCTGCATTCGACTACGGTGCTAAGCACTCAATTTATCGTAAACTTGTACGTCATGGTTTTGAAGTTTTAGTATTCCCAGCAACAGCTACTGCAGAAGAAGTAAAAGAGCATAAACCAGATGCTGTATTTCTTTCCAACGGTCCTGGAGATCCAGCAGCTCTAGCCTATATACATAAAACAGTTACAGGATTACTTCCTGACTATCCTACGTTTGGAATTTGTTTAGGTCATCAGATGATCACCCATGCACTGGGTGGAACTACCTTTAAGCTTAAGTTTGGCCACCGAGGCGGAAATCAACCTGTTAAAAATTTAGAAACAGGAAAAGTTTCTATCACTGCACAAAACCATGGTTTTGCAACAGATCCAAAGAGCATTGAAAAATCAGGCGCAAAAATTACTGAGGTAAATTTAAATGACGGGACAGTAGAAGGCTTACGCCACACTAAACTCCCAGTCTTTAGCGTGCAGTATCATCCTGAAGCTGCTCCTGGACCAAGTGATGCAGATCCTCTTTTCTTGGATTTCTACCGCATGGTAGAGCAGAGAAAAGCAGGTAAAATTTAATTCTTAGAAATTAAAGCGTTAGTAATCGCTCAAATTTCTCTGCGTCTTCTAAGGTATCAACACCAATGGTTGGATCTTCCGTGATTCCAACTGCAATAGAATATCCGTTTTCTAAAACACGTAGTTGTTCGAGTTTTTCTATCACTTCAGTTTTGCCTAATGGTAATTGAGCATAGGTCTTAAGTAACTGTGCTTTGTAGGCATAAAGACCGAGATGCCGGTAACATGGATTCCCTAACACCCAAGCATCATCAGGCTTACCTGCTTGATCACGCGGATAAGGAATAGGAGACCTAGAAAAGTAGAGTGCCTGAGCGTTTTTCCCGATGACGACCTTTACTTGATTAGGATTATGAAAATCTGCAGCCGTTTGAAATGCAGTTGCTAGCGTTGCCATTTCTGCTTTTCCACGAATCAGATCCGCAAGCAGATTGATCTGCTTACCAGACACTAAAGGTTCATCCGCCTGCACATTAATCACTAGGTCTGCTTTAATTTGTTCGTTAGCCTCTGCAATTCTATCAGTTCCGCTGGCATGACTTGAGCTAGTCATAATGGCATTAAAACCTGCTTTACTGACACAATCTCTCAAAAGTTCATGATCTACAGCAAAATACAAAGGAAATTCAGGTGCTTGCGCAGCTATTCTTTCGGCCACCCAGAGCACCAAAGGCTTACCCTTAATCTTATGTAAAAGCTTGCGGGGGAACCTACTAGACTCAAGTCGGCAGGGAACTATGATCGCAATGCGGCTCATGTATTTCATCATGCTGATCTGATTTAAGGTTGCAAGCCGAGCCCTCCAAACTGAATTTCCCCGATTTTTGCATTTAAAGACTCACTTTTTTAGCTAACACTCCGTTTAACTCAATCCATGGATAAACCTGACACCTCTGCATCTGACGCAAAGCTTACAAAAGAGCTAATCGTGCAAAACAAAATGGGTATTCATGCACGTCCCGCGGCGATGATTGTACGCATTACAAATAAATTCAAAGCAGAAGTTTTTGTTGAAAAAGAAGATGAGCAAGTTAATGGTAAAAGCATAATGGGACTTATGATGCTCGCCGCAGCTAAAGGCTCTACGGTTAAATTTATCGCCTCAGGTGATGATGCATCACATATGCTTACTGAACTTGAAGCTCTCTTTGCTAAGAAATTTGACGAAGCCTAAATCATTTAGGATATCCCAAAAAATAATTTAGCGTTTCGTGTAGTGACTTCAGTTAGATGCTGCGTAGAGACTCCCAGTAACGTTGCTGCCGACAAAGCGGTATAACTCACCCAAGCAGGTTCGTTGGTTTTACCCCGATTTGGTGCGGGAGCTAAATAAGGGGCATCTGTCTCAACCATGAGAATTTCAATTCCCTGAGCTAATAAGGCGGCCCTCACATTATCTGCATTTTTATACGTAATTATCCCCGTGAATGAAGCGCGTCCTCCACGTGCATTAAGAGCGCGCACTTCGTCTGCTCCTTCACTAAAACAGTGGAAAACAATATTAGCCCAGTCTACCCCACTTGCATCAATAAGCTGCACGGTTTCTTGAAAAGCACCTCGTGCATGAATTACTAGCTTACACTTTAATTTACGTGCAAGTTCGAGTTGGACTTTAAAGGCATCTATTTGCCAAGCGAAAATCTTTAGTGCCTCTAGCTCATCTTTTGGTAAATGAAAACGGTCTAATCCGCACTCTCCTAAGGCAACCGGTTTAATACGCGCATCTAACCAATAGGACTCAAGACGTTGAACACTCTGCGCCCAATCCTCTTTTACGCAGCAGGGATGCAAGCCGACCGTATAATAAACTTGGCCTGGATAAGCTATAGCCTGTTCGCGATTAAAAT
The DNA here is from genome assembly GCA_903834135.1 of uncultured Opitutia bacterium. Lineage (GTDB taxonomy): Bacteria > Verrucomicrobiota > Verrucomicrobiia > Opitutales > Opitutaceae > Palsa-1447. The sequence continues at coordinate 463,228 of CAILHZ010000016.1, forward strand.
CCCAATCATCTAAATCGGTACCAATAGCTATCACTTTATTAACACCAGCATCTTTAGCGCGATCCAGTACAGCTCCCAACTCACCCTTACGGGCATAAGAATCTAAATGAGCGTGTGTATCTATAAGTGCCATAACAATTACTTAAATGGCAACACCAAGAAAGTTTAGACGCAAGCCTGAGGCTATTAATTCAACCGCACTAAAAGCCTGCGTACGCCTTCAGTTGGAGTATCTTCAACACGGTGAAGAGCAAATACAGCTGCTTGAGTTAAAGCCTTAAAAACAAGATTATGCTTAAGAATATGCCCGCTAACTCCAACAGGAATATGAGCTAGTGCTGAATCACCGTATAGTGTACGTGCTACCTCTACACCAAAGTCTAATAGTTCTGCCGCTGATTTAAGAACGATTTGGGTAGCCACTGTATCTCCCTGGTCAACTGCTGCCATAATAGCTGGTGCAAGACTTGATATAGCTGAGGGTGAAGTCTCTGTGCTATAAAAATATTGCGTGAGATCTGCTACTTCAGAGAGGTGGGTATGTTCAGTGATAATATCACTAAGTCTAGATTTTTTTACCCATCCTTGTTTTTCTAGTAAGGCTCTTTCTATACAGCGTTTACCAATATCATAGCCGCTACCCTGATCTCCAAATTTCCACCCTAAGCCACCTGCGTAGTGCACCTGATCATCATTGGAGCGTGCTGCAATAAATGAGCCCGTACCTGCGTGAATCACGAGTCCTGGTTTACCTGCTGTAGCTAATTCTAGTACAGGAACAGAGTCTTTTTCTAAAATCACTCTGCCATAATTTGTAAGCCTTTGCGTAACTTGTTCCCAACTTGTAGCACTACCCGCAACACACAAAAGTGTAATTTGTGGCTCAGCTACACCAACATTAGCTTTCTGTTTTAGCGCAACAAGAGCCTCGTTTAGTATTTTTGTAACCTGCTCTACACCTCCTACGCTGGGATTCGATCCTGATGTCGTATGTCTTGCTAGCACCTCTCCAGCAGCATTCACAAGAATGCATTCTGTTTTAGTAGCGCCTCCATCAACTCCAATACGATAGGTCATAAATTACGATTCGGTACCAGCAAAATGCTGTTCAATTTCTTCGAGCGTTTTACCTTTTGTTTCGGGCATAAAGAATGCAGCAGTAATAAAATAGACTACTGTACAACCAGCGAAGATGAAAAATAGTGTAGAATAACCGTAGCGGCCTACAGTAGGTAAGAATACAGCTGCGATGCCAGTTGATACAGCCTGATTAATAAGTAGCGCTATACTCATACCATTGGAACGAATACGTGTTGGCATTAATTCAGAAAGAGCGAGCCAGACGCAGACTCCAGGACCTACTGCAAAAAACGCCATAAAGGCATAAAGACACAGTGCTATTACTTTACCGTTAGCCTCGGATGGTATCGGAGTAATTAGAGCGTTTTCAATTTTTAGTGGAGCTGTCCTTGCCTGATTGAGATCAGCAAAAGGATGTGAAAAGAAAGCGACTACTTTATTTGGAGGAACGCAGCCATCGCGTGTAATTGCAACTGGCTTAGCAGAAGGATCATCAGATCTAACAACCGTTGTAGCTGCACGGAAATCTCCGTATGAGTAAATGACAATCAAAGATACAGGTTGGTGAGTGATAGAGTCTACACTGCGTTCAGATGATTGAAGCAGTTTGGATGCAGTTTCTGCATTAAATGCGATGTGTGCTGACTGATCTGCTTGGACAAGCGCTTGCACTGCACTGTTACAATCGACTCGTTTGCTTTCTGTACCGCGAAATACGAAACCACTGGTAACAAGTGAAATAATAATTCCTGCAGTACCCACTGAGAGGAGTACCTTACGGCCCTTACGATCAACGAGTGAAAAACCGATAATCGTAGTAAGGAAATTAACGATTGTTAAGATAACATAACCCCAGTGGGCCTGGATATCTGATAGGCCTGCTTGAATTAAAATCGTAGTATTATAACCGATGATTGAATTTACACCGGTTGCCTGATTACAGGCTAAAATAACACATGCGAGTGCAAAGGGTACTATATAGCGCTTACTAAATATGGAATCGTTATGTGTAGCACTGTTACTAGCGCCTTGTGCTTCTGATTTTGCCGTATTGGCCATTTCAGAAAGTTCTAACTCTGTTTGTTCAAGAGTACGTGATTTTAGAAGTGCTTTACGTGCTGCATCAACTTTACCACGGCGATATAACCAACGTGGAGACTCAGTGACAAAAAACGTGCCGAATATAAAAAGTAGTCCAGGAGGTAGTGAGACCCAGAATATACGTCTCCATGCCATATCTTTGAAAGCGAGTAGTTTAACTGCATCGCCTTGGGCAGCTACTTGTGAGACCCGGTAACTAAAATACATTCCGATTAAAGCTGCGAAAACAATTCCGAGTGTTAGTAACCACTGGAATATACCGGTACCTTTACCACGGTTAGAGGCACCTAAACATTCCGCGAGATACAAAGGAACAACAACTCCAATCAGGCCACCACTAATACCCTGCAAGAGCCTTCCTCCCACTAAAGGTCCATATCCATGTGAAAGTGATATGAGCGGAATACTTACAACAAAGAGTACCCCAGCTACTGTCATCAGGGTCTTACGGCCAAAAAGATCCGCTAGCATACCTGCGAACAAGGTTGATATGACGCTTCCCAAAAGTACTGCAGCGACAATAAACGAAAGTTGGCCAGCAGTTAGTCCTGAGGTTGCCTCAAGATAAGGAAGAGCTCCTGAAATAATACCAACGTCTACACCAAACAGTAATCCTCCAAGACCAGCTACCAGTAATAAAAGACGATTGTAGGTTTGCAGAGATGAAGCGTTATTCATGGGGTATAAAAAATATTGATCAGCGAGGTTTAACTTAAAGCTTAATATGAGTGAGAAAGTCTTCTGGGGAAAGCCGTTTAAATGCCTCAATGGCTTCATATTCGGCTAAACCGAATCCATTGTACGAGGCCGCTAATTTACTTCCACGATCTTCCGCGCGTTGCCAAAACTCTCTTTGATCTGCTCCCAGGAAAAGAGCCTGATCTTTTTGGGTCGCATGCTTAAATATAGCAGACCTGCGGCGCATGACTTCCTGTGGGCTTAATGGAACTGCCATATCTATTTCATCTGGAGCCCATTCTGCCCAAGCTCCCCGGTATAGCCAAAGCTCAGATTGCTTAAGCCAAGCATCTTGCTTACTTTGATCGATAGCATTTCTAAGCGCATGTAAGCACAATCGATGTGTTCCATGAGGATCATCTAAATCTCCTGCGGCAAATATTAGATGCGGCTGAATCTTCTTTAGTAATGACTGGATTATATCTGTGTCCTGTTTCTCAAGTTTACGATTACGCACAGGACCACTGTCATAGAAAGGCAAATCTAGGAAATGCAAATGTTCAGATGAAACCCCACAAATACGAGCTGCAGCTGCAGCTTCGTTACGTCGTATTAAACCTTTCCAGCGCCAGACTTCAGCTGAGGGTTTAATTTGTCCTGTTGTCTCAAATTCGGAACACAGTGACTTTACGGTTTGCTCACTCTGTTTAGATACAAGGCCGACATCTTTTGAAAAGGACAGATAACGCCATACTGCTTCATCGTTTACAGCACTTGCTCCAGAGACTTGGTAAGCGACATGAACTTCATGCCCATGGTCTACAAGACGACATAAAGTACCGCCCATAGAAATTACATCGTCATCAGGATGGGGTGAAAAAACAACAACACGTTTTGGGAAGATATCAGCAGAGGACGCCTTGAGTGGACGAACAGGTGCGTCACCTGGACGTGATTTTTTAGGATCCCTACCACCAGGCCAGCCTGTGATTGTATGCTGCATTTGATAAAACCCTGCCAAGTTTGCATCATATGCAGACCCGTGAACACGCAACATATCCTGTAATCCGTTTTCGTTATAGTCTTCGTTTGTTAATTTTAAAATCGCCTTACTCTTCTTTTTAGAAAGCCAGAGTATCGCGCGTCTTGTCATGCGCTCATCCCAAGTAAGGCCTTGTTCCTCAAGAGGACCTACTAGCCATGGTGTACGATAGCGCGTGAGCTCACTTGATGCTGCATGATCGAGAACAAATTCAGCGCGGTCATGCTCTTGCAAGAATGATGCTGGAACTTGTGGGCTAGGTTCATCTTCAATAGCCGCTTTAACAACGGAAGCTTTATGCTGACCTAGTGCGAGTAATAAAACACGTTTTGCATCTAAAATAGTCCTAACACCCATCGTGATTGCAAATCGAGGCGTGTGTTCTTCTCCTCCAAAACTCGCAGCAGCATCACTACGAGTAATTGCATCTAAAGCTACAAGGCGTGTACGGGAGCGCGCAGCGCTACCAGGTTCGTTGAAACCTATATGTCCTGTTCTTCCTATACCGAGCAACTGTAAGTCGATGCCACCTGCTTCTTTAATTTTAGCCTCATACTCACGGCAGTGCTTGTCTACCTCGGCACTAGAAACCGATCCACTAGGAATATGAATTTGTGATGCAGGAATATCCACATGATCAAATAAATGAACCTGCATGAAGTGATGATAGCTGTGGATATCATCCGCTTTCATCGGGTGATATTCGTCGAGATTGAAGGTCACAACATTTGAAAAGCTTACCCCTTCTTCTTTATGGATACGAATTAGTTCTGAATATACGCTTAAGGGTGTTGAACCTGTAGCTAGCCCTAAAACAATTTTACGGCCTTCTTTATGCCCAGAAATAATAAGATCTGCGATTTCGCGCGCCACCACACGGGATGCTTCATCACTACCTAAGAAAACTGCAACCCTAGCACGTTCGAACCGGCTAGGGGTTAATGTTTTATAAACCAGTTTAACTGGAACAGTGGAAGATAAGTTAGACATCGGGATTCTGGTAGAAATTAAGTACGCCTCTAATACGAAGAGTACCCCACTATAATAGAGAATCTCTTAACTTATAGGTATAGCAGAAATGACGATGTTTTTAACGAAAACGATTATACTTATTTTTCCACTTGTACCTCATTTACCAATTTTTCCACTGATGGGATAATAGCTAATTGAACTGCTCCATGTAATTCACTGTCTAGTTTTAGACGCCTTACAGCTTTCGCTTTCCATATTGTAGGCGCGACTTGCTTATGCTTTATGTAGTTAATGGCTTCTATTCCCAGAGAAGCTACGTCATTTAATTGGTAAGCAAGAGGTGCTGCATCAACAAGAGCAGGTGCAGTATTTGCTAACTTTAGAACGAGCGATGCTGAACCTTTCCACTTCAATAAATAAATCATAATGGAGTAACTCGATGCTTCATCGTACATTTTTCTATTTAGATAGTAATCAACCTTAGTTGAAAAATGCCTTTGGATCTTACCATCTGGTCTTGTAACATCTGCTAGTGAATTGAGCGGTGTTATTGATGTAATTCCGGGACGCTTACCGTAACCTTTGCATGGTTCACACGCATCAATAAAGTTTTCTAAAACCTCGAGTGGTGATTCACTGCGATCAGATCCTAGTAAACGCATTAAAGCCTGCTTAACGTATTTCTTTTGAATTGTCCCAGCTTCATCAAGACGAAAATCGATGATTTCTAGTCTGCGGTACATATCGTTAATATCCACAACTGATTGTTGCGACCAGAAGCGTTCAGCAATAGCGGCTGTTCTAGGCCATATGCGTGAATCAATAGTTTGATCACTCACAAACTCACCCCACATTGTGGCCTCTCCACCAAGAACATGGCCTATTTGAGCGTGTGCTGCTGCTGGAGATGGGTCTACGACGTAGTGATACGCTGCTGACTGTAGTAAATCGATGTAGTAGCCATGTGCTCGAATAACATCGTAGCCACCAGCAGTTGCTTTACCAATACCTGCTTCACCTCTCCAGGTCTCAATCACATCATTACGAGGCAATTCTGGATTCAAGATTTCGTCCCAACCGATCATTCGCTTATTATAAGCTAAGAGCAACTTACCAACGCGCTGATTAAAGTAAGTTTGAAGCCCAGCGTTATCTTTTAGTCCATGTGCTCGTATAAAGGCTTTAATGGAAGCATTCTTGCTCCACTGGACTCCGTTATTTTCATCACCACCGATGTGGAAATAAGGATCGGGAAACAAGGTTGTTACTTCGGCGAAAACATCGTTTAGAAACGTATACACTGCTTCATTGGTTGGATCAAATACGGGATCCAAACTGGGCCAGTGTCTATTTAAAAGAACTGGTTCTGTACCACTGGATAATTCAGGATGCGATACAAGCCAACTCACTGAGTGGGCAGGTAAATCAAATTCAGGAACAACACGAATGCCTCGGTCAGCAGCATATGAAATAAGCTCTTTCATTTGCTCCTGCGTATAATACTTACCATCAGATCCTAATTCGGTTAGTTCAGGATGCCTTTTAATTTCAAGCCTGAAGCCTTGATCTTCTGTTAAATGAAAATGCAGTACGTTTAATTTTACTAAAGCCATTGCATCAAGATTACGATGAATGACTTCTACTGGCATAAAATGTCTACCCACATCAATCAAAAGACCGCGCCATGAAAACCGAGGTGAATCTGTAATTACTAGGCCAGGCATAAACCAACCTTTTGTATCCTTCGTCAAGAGTTGCTGGATAGTTGCAAGGCCTCGCATTACACCAACTTCATTATTCGCATGTAAAATCGCTTGTTTAGAATTAATTTCTAGTTTGTAAGATTCATCTGTAGTGACAGCTGGAATGTCAGAGCTAAGTGCATCGCACTCTATTACAAGTGCTGCTTTAGCACGCGGTGCATCAGTAACCTTGAAAGTAATCGCGCTCCTGGTTTGCCAGGCTGCAATTAAACGAGCCGTTGCCCGATTTAAACGTGGACTCGAAATCTGCGAATAATGAACGGTGAATGTTTTATCTATAGGTAAGCGAAATCCATTTAATTGATACTGCTGCGGCAAAGGCATGACATCGATCGATGTGTCTGCTGCAGTACCAAAGCTGCTTATAACTAAGAATATGAATGATCCTAAAAGTGTGCGTATCATATAATTTATAGTATTTTGAATATCTTATGCTCGCCTGCTGAAATAGGGAATGTCAGAATTGATGAAGTTTTTAACAATTATGCCAACGCTTTCCAAGAAGCAAGGTCGAGGTTTAGAGCGCTTATGCACTCTACTGCCATCCCCTCTTACCCCGCTCCACGGAAGACGTGGCGCGCCACTGGCTTTACCGGACAATATTATCTGTTTTTGTCGGAGAAACTCAAGCGACCTTAATCGACCTGAACGAGGAAGGGCGCTGCATAACAGGTATGTACTGATCTTAGCCCTAGAAACAACCGTGAGTGTGTGCATCGATGACCGTGCTATTCGATTACAACCCAACGAGGGTGTTCTTGTACTACCCTTTCAATTTCATGACTATACAGAAGCTGCAAAAGAGAACCTTAAGTGGCTGTTTGTGACTTTTGAGCTATTTGAAGCAGGTTCACTGGAAGCTCTCAAGTACAGACCGTTTAAACTCACCCATGAGGTATATCATGCAGCAACAGATCTCGTAGACGCCTATTTAGGAAAACTGGATTCAGATCTTGTCTCCTTACTACTGGGAGTACTGCTTTCCCGAATCAGACAAGCCGATCCCATCAAGAGACGCCAAAAGGTTGTTTCTGGCTCACCACGACTTATCATGCAGGTGGATAGACTGGCCCAAGGCACAACAACAGCTCCAAGTATTAAATGGCTAGCTAGTGAACTCGGTATTAGCTCAAGTCATTTAAGAGCACGCTTTAGGGCTTCGTGTGGTGTATCGATAGGAAAACATTTGAGAAGTTTACGCTTAGAAAAAGCCTGTGGCTTATTGCGGATGAGTCAAAATAGAGTAACTGAAATTGCGGAGACCTGTGGCTTTACTTCAATTTACAGTTTTAGTCGCGCGTTTCACTCAACCTACGGCGTATCGCCACTACAATACCGTAGAGAAGATCGTAAGCCTTACACTAAGAAATAATCTTTAATGCAATCTGTTCTCACCATTGAAAATTTACATGTTAGAAGAGATAAAAATAATCTTCTATCTTCAGTCAATTGGCACATTAAGGCAGGCGAGCATTGGATCATTCTAGGTGCAAATGGCAGCGGTAAATCCTCTTTATTAAAAGCCCTCACGGGCTATCTTACGCCAACCGCAGGAAACATCACCGTACTTCAAAAAACATATGGGCAAACTGATTGGAGAGATTTAAGACTCATTGTAGGTATAGTTACTAATTCTCTGCAGTCTTCGATCCCCGCAGGCGAATCAGCTTTAGAAACAATTGTTAGCGGTCTTTACGCACAGCTAGACCTCTGGAAAATACCTACAAAATCAGATATTCAAAAAGCCAAACGCTTACTAAAGCAAACGGGCCTATCGCCCGTCATTCATCGGCCGTGGGAATTTCTTTCTCAGGGTGAACGTCAACGTGTCTTAATCGCACGAGCCTTAATCAGTAAACCTAAACTCCTCATTCTTGACGAACCGTGCGCAGGCCTCGATCCGATTGCACGAGAAAGTTTCTTATCTTTTGTACAAGCGCTTTCAAAACAAAATAAAGGCCCGTCACTTATCTTTGTTACTCATCACGTAGAAGAAATTCTTCCGGGCTTCACCCATGCCTTAATTCTTAAAAAAGGCCGCGTTTTTTCGACTGGTAAAAAAGCTGTAGTTGTTACCTCACGCCTTTTGAGCCAAGCTTTTGGCTCAAAAGTGAAAGTTGTTAAAAAAGCGGGACGTTACTTCTTAGCTTAAGCGACTTAGCGAGAGCTCTTAGCAAAAACTTCGTTTAAGAAGAGTTTCATGTGCTCCCAGGAATGCCGATCTGCTGGCTCATTATATGCAATATTACCAGAGAGGCCATTTACTCTAGCAAGCTCTGTAGCACCTGGATTTGAGAAAGCATGTACTGCTCCCGAGTAACTAATAAATTGGTAATCAAACTTGCCGTCATTCATCGATTTCTGGAATGAATCAATGTCGGCTTTCTTAACAAAGGGATCAATTGCACCGTGGCAGATTAATATCTTAGCTTTATTTTTTGTAACAGCATCTGCAGGAACCGGTGCTAATCCTCCATGAAAACTAACTATGCCAACAAGGGCAGCTCCACTATAAGATAGCACCTGAGCTGCTGTTCCACCAAAACAATAGCCGATTGCTGCAATGCGGGATGTATCCACATATTCACTTTTAGTTAATTGACTAAGTCCTGCTTCTGCACGCTCTGCCATGAGAGGCTTGCCATAGAAAGGTCCCGACAAAGCTCCTGCTTCTTTAGCATTAGTTGTTGAAACACCTGCTCCGTACATATCTGCGACAAAAGCTATGTAGCCTAATGCAGCTACCTTATGCGCACGCTCTTTAACATAATCATTAATCCCCCACCATTCAGGCAGAATTAATACACCCGGTAATTTAGCATTACCAACAAGACTGTCATCATAGGCTAAAACTCCCTCAAGTTTCACTCCATCATGTTCATAAGGAATCAACTGGGTGATAATTTTTGCCTGTGCGGCAACAAACAAATTTATACCCAAACAGCCTATCAAGAACGTAAAGCGAAATAGTTTCATAGAGATTAATAAATGCATTTTTTAGAATTCGTCAAATAACGCTTGGATTGTTTATAAAGCCATAATCGATGCCTCTTGCGAAAAGTTTATTTGGCCGTAAGCTTACGTGTATATGAGTACTGCTGTTAAAATTCTTTTAGGCGTTGTGGGTCTTATTGTAGGCTTAGTTGTTATTGTAATCGTATGGGCTGTGAGCTCCTACAATGGAATGGTCTCTCTTCAACAAGGCGTTGATGGCCAGTGGGCCCAAGTTCAAAACGTATACCAACGTAGATCTGATTTAATTCCTAATTTAGTCAGTACAGTCAAAGGTGCTGCAAACTTCGAAAAATCAACGCTAACTGCAGTTACCGAAGCTCGTGCTTCAGTGGGTCGCGTACAATTACCTAGCGGCGCAGCTCCAAGTGATCCAAGTCAATTAGCTGCCTTTGATAAAGCCCAAGGCCAGTTAGGAAGTGCTCTATCACGCTTACTTGTTGTTTCAGAACAATACCCACAACTAAGAGCCACTTCAAACTTCAGAGATCTTCAAGCTCAACTCGAAGGTACAGAAAATAGAATCTCTGTTGAGCGTGGTCGTTTTAATGAAGTCGTACAGGCTTACAATACAGCTATTCGCAGCTTTCCTGGCGTAATCTTGGCTGGCATGTTCCACTTTAGTGCAAAGCCTTATTTCACTGCCACCGCAGGAGCTGAAACAGCTCCAAAGGTTGATTTTGGCAACTAAGCTCTTAGTCCAAGCGGCAATGCATCGCTTGAGTCGATTAATTATTGTTCTGAGTATTATACTGCTTGGCTTTGCCAAGGTATATGCTGCTGAAGTTATCCCCGCTGCTCCCTCTGGATATTTTCATGATGAGGCTGGGGTGATAGATTCAGCTACGGGACAATTAATTAATTCAAAGCTCGATGCCTTTGAGCGAGCGACCTCAAATCAAATTATTGTTTCTATTTATAGACATATGCAGTCGGACTCCGCTGTTGCAGATTACTGCACACGCGTAGCACAGAAATGGGGAGTGGGGCAAAAAGGGCATAATAATGGGGCTGTTCTATTTGTGTTTATAGACGATCATAAGTTGTACATTTCAACAGGTTATGGACTTGAAGGATCCCTTCCTGATGCGCTTTGCCATCGCATTATCGACGAAAGAATAAGCCCAAATTTTAAGGCAGGTGATTTTAAGCGAGGTATTATTTCAGGTGTAAATGCGCTCATGCAGGCAACTCAAGGAGAATACACCGGCAACGGAAAAACTGAGAATGATCGAAATAGCTCACGTGCTTCATTTGGTCTAATTCGCCTTTTTGTAATCTTAATCTTTTTTATCGGTTATTCCATTGTGCGCAGTCGCCAACATGTTTCATATGGCCGAAATGGTCGGGCCTCATCATGGGGTGGCGGCCCGTGGATATTTCCAGGCGGAGGTGGTTTTTCGGGAGGAGGAGGTTCCTCAGGTGGTGGTAGCGGCGGATTTTCAGGAGGAGGCGGGGGGTTTGGTGGAGGAGGGGCCGGAGGTTCCTGGTAATATACTATGAAATGGCTTTTATCTAATCCAGCAGCCGTTGATCACGACAAAGTAGTCGAAGCGATCCATAAAGCATCTGAACATACGTCAGGTGAAATACGCGTACTCATTGCCCGTCATAAAGCAGCGCATCCAATTGCTGCAGCTCATAAGCATTTTGTTAGACTGGGTATGGATCGAAGTACATTGCGTAATTCGGTTCTAATTTTTATTGCCCCAAGATCTAAGACCTTTGCAGTCATAGGGGATTTCGCTGTCCACGAGAAATGCGGTGACTCATTTTGGCCTGAACTAGCAGCCTCAATGACCGCTTTTTTCAAACAGGGGGACTTCACTTCAGGGGTAATTCATGGGGTAGAACGCGCAGGAGAGCTACTTTCCGCTCATTTTCCGGCCGAAAAAAATCAAAAGAACAAGTTGCCCGATCAGGTAGAGGATGTTGACTAGATACTCTCCTATCTTGTCTAAAGCACCTCCACTCCTTCCCTCAGAAACATTAAGCCGCGTTGTGCGTACCGCTCGCATGAACGGAACGGTCACCTTGGCTATTGCCGGTACCTTTGCCTTAATTTCTGCTTCTGATCACGATTTCTCTGGTACAGGCATCGGCATAGCTATTGCCGCCGCTGGCGCTATGGAGCTACATGGCATAACAGTCATTCACAACCGTGATGAACGAGGTGTTTCTTGGCTTATTTGGAGTCAATTTATACTTATGGCTCTGGTTTTAGGTTATGCCTATTTTAGAATCACTCATCCACCTCTCGAGGATTTAAAAGCTAGTTTTAATGCGCTTTATTCGCCCGAGAAACTTGCTGAGTTAAAATCCGCTGAAGACCAATTGGGCCTGACAAACGATCAAGCGCTCAAACTTTTGAATTCTTTTTCGTGGGGACTTATAGCCTTCGTTACTCTACTTTATCAAGGCGGTATGATGCTTTATTATAGCCGCAGACGCGCAGCAATTAGTGAAGCGGTTACAACTGAAGAATAACGTGCTATACTTGCAGGATTAATTGCTCCCGTGTAGAATACCAACCATGTCAAAAGAGCGCTATATACAAGCAAAACAAAACTGGGCCGAAAAACAAAAGGCTCTCGGCCGCACTGCTCGCATAGATCGCTCAAAGGATCGCCTGCCTCCAGGACAAAAATTAACCACAGGTTTTCCTGTGCTTGATTTAGGTGTAAAGCCAAACATTCCTCTCAGTGAGTGGCGTCTTACATTAAGCGGCCTTATTGAAAAACCACTTACTTTATCTTGGGATGATTTCAATGCACTGCCACAAGTTGAGGATACAAGTGATTTTCACTGCGTAACTACTTGGTCTAAGTACGACTGCCAGTGGAAGGGCGTGGCATTCACTACCCTTTACGAACTTGTTTCTCCGAAAGCAGATGCAGCGTTTGTCTATTTTACGGGCAATGACGGCTACTCTACAAACGTGCCACTTGAGCAATGCCTAGATGATGATGTTTTAATTGCGACTTCCTTTAACGGGGCGCCGCTTCCTTTAGAGCATGGTGGCCCAGCGCGTGTAATTATTCCTAAACTATACGCATGGAAAGGCTCGAAGTTTGTAAACGGAATTTCATTTCTTAAAGAAGACAAGCTAGGATTCTGGGAAGTGCGTGGTTACTCTAATACTGCTGACCCTTGGACAGAAGATCGGTACGCCTAATTCTTTCATGCGTAGGCTCGATCAACTTCTTTCTAATTTAGGGTATTGCTCGCGTCGCGAAGCACGTGGATGGATTAACCAAGAGATGGTTAAAATTAAAGGAGTCCTTGCTCGTGATGCAGATCAAAGGTGCAACGAATCAGATGTCACTGTTGAAGATCAACCCTTAGATAATCCTGACGGTTTATTACTTATTTTAAATAAACCCTTGGGCCATGTCTGTTCTCATGACATTGGAGAGGGTGCTCGTGTATATGATTTACTTCCTGAGCGCTGGCAAAGACGTAATCCAATTGTGACAAGTGTGGGTAGACTCGACCAAGATACTACAGGATTAATTTTACTTACAGATCAGTCGATGCTTGTGCACAAGCTCACCTCACCAAAGCACAAGGTGCCTAAAGTATATCGTGCTACTTTAGATAAAGAAGTAAACGAAGCTGAACGTAATGCTATGGTCATTCTTTTTGCCTCAGGTAACCTTCTACTTTCTGGAGAAACTGAACCGTGTCTGAAAGCTGAACTTAAGTGGCTTACTGGAACAGCCGCTGAATTAACTATTATTGAAGGGCGTTATCATCAAGTAAGACGTATGTTTGCTAGTCAGGGCTATACAGTTACAGCACTACATCGAACGCGTTTTGGTAGTCTTGAACTAGGAGAACTAGCTTTGGGCACATGGCGTTTGTTACCCTTGAATCAATCTTTTACATGAACGTTAAAAAATCCCCTGCCCCTTGTGTTAATCGTCGGACTTTTATTAAAACATTAGCTGCGGCAGCAGGAGTTATAAGTGCCCCACGTTTTCTATTCGCAGAGAAGGGCTACGCTGCAGAATGGCCTTTGGCCACAACAACAAATGGCAAAGTCAGAGGTTACTCGCATGGCTCACTTAGTATATTTAAAGGAATCCCTTACGGAGCTTCAACAGCAACACGTAGATTTCAAGCGCCTGCGGCACCCGAGAGTTGGTCTAATACAAAGATCACTACAGATTTTGGCCAAATCGCTGCTCAAAAAATTGAGCGTAAAACTTCGGATTCATTTTATCCTAAACCTAAAGCTGAAAATATAATTGGTGAAGACTGTCTAAGCCTTAACGTATGGACTCCTGGATTACGTGACGAAGCAAAACGCCCGGTAATGGTGTGGCTACATGGTGGCGGATATTCCGGATGGTCAAGTAACATCAATCTATATGACGGCGCAAATTTATGTAACCGAGGTGATGTTGTAGTAGTAACACTGAATCATCGTCTCAACGGCTTTGGTTATATGTATCTAGGTGGTCTAGGACATCCTGAATTCTTAACCTGCGCAAACGTAGGTATGCTAGATATTATTTTAGCACTGCAATGGATTAAAGATAACATCACTGAATTTGGCGGTGATCCCGAAAAAGTTACCATCTTCGGGCAATCTGGAGGCGGTGCTAAATGCGCTACACTCATGGCAATGCCAGGAGCACAAGGTTTGTTCCACCGCGTGATTACGATGAGTGGCCAGCAAATAACGGGGCGCACACAAGCACACGCAACGGAAACTACTTTAAGTGTACTTGAAAAATTAAAAATTAAATCAGATAATTTAAATGCTCTCAGTACAGTGCCTATGCACCGTATAATTGAAGCGATGCATGATGAAGTATGGGCTCCTGTAATTGATGCAAACACACTCCCGAACGATCCGTTCTCTCCACATGCATCTCAACTAAGCGCACACATTCCGATGCTAATGGGGAACACTCATGATGAAACTACATATCTTATTGGATCAAAAGATCCCACAACGTTTGATCTGAAGTGGGAGGATGTTGCGAGCAAACTTTCCAAGCATGTCGGTAATTTTCTTGGTAACTTAGATCCTAAGCTAGTGGTTGAATCATACCGTAAATGGTATCCTACGTATTCACCCAGTGATGTTTTCTTTTCAGCAAGTACAGCTGCCCGTTCATGGAGAGGTTTTGTAATTGAATCTGAACGAAGGGCAAGTGACGCTAAAGCGGCCACATATCTCTACCAACTCAATTGGAAGTCACCTGTTGACAAAGGGAAGTGGAGAGCAGCGCACACCTTAGATGTAGCGCTTGCCTTTGATAACATTACGTATGGCCAGTCCATGACTGGGGTGAGTTCTTATGCGCAGCATATGGCCGATATGGTGAGCGAGGCTTTTTTAAGTTTCGCAAGAACAGGCAAGCCTTCCTCTCCTATACTTCCCTTTTGGCCTAAGTTTGATCTGACAACACGCCAAACCATGATTTTCGATACGGTGGCAAAAGTAGAATCAGATCCAAGAGGTTCAGAACGTAAACTCTTAGAACCTGTTACCTATACGCAGCCGGGTACTTAATATATGTAAGTAATTATTAAATAATTACTTACATATAGATATATCTAAACTAAGGAGTGTTACAGAGGAGTTAAAAAGGAGGCGGATACTTGCTTTTTAGGGTGATTAGGTACCTAATTAAAGGTTCCTTTTGTTTCATTTATGAGCTCTACGCATCCTACGTCTCACACATCCCATTCTCCTGTGGCCACCAAGGCTAGTTCGGGTAATCGCAAAGCGGTTGCTGGTATAATTGCAGCTATAGTCGTACTCGTCGGCGGTTACTATGGTATACATCACCTCCAGTTTACCTTAAGTCATGAGCAAACAGATGATGCTCAAATTGAGAACGATATTAGCCCAGTACTGCCCCGTATTTCAGGCTATGTTACTGAAGTGCTAGTGAAAGACAATCAGCCAGTAGAGGCAGGACAAACTCTCGTAGAGATCGATGCAAGAGAACCTAATTTGAAAGTGGAAGCAGCAACGGAAGCTGTCGGTGCAGCACGCGCTGCATTAGCAACCGCAAATGCTTCATTAATGAATGCTAAAGCTGTAGCAGCTGTTGCTAAAGCAAACATAGCAACTGCCTCGGTAACGGAACAAAAAACAGCATCTGATTTTGCACGTGATCAAAATCTAGCTGCAACGCATGCTATCACTGAAAGACAACTCAGTGATTCTAAAGCAAACTCAGAATTAGCTAAAGCTTCATTTGAAGCTGCAAGCCGCCAAGCAGAAGCCGCCTTTACTCAAATTGCAGTAGTTTCATCTCAAGTAAAACAAGCTCTAGCAGTGGTTCGTCAGCGTGAATCTGATCTAAACTACGCTCAACTTGAACTCTCATATACAAAGATTACTGCTCCAATTGCAGGTGTTGTTTCACACAAAGCGCTTGAACCGGGTCAATATGTACAATCTGGACAAACCCTAATGTCGGTTGCATCCCGCAATAACGCTTGGGTGATTGCTAACTTCAAAGAGACTCAAGTAGCTCATATGCGTGCAGGGCAAGATGCTGAATTTGTTGTAGACGGTTATTCCGGTAAAATTTTCCACGGTAAAGTAGATTCAATATCTGGAGCAACAGGTGCTCGTTTTGCTCTACTACCTCCAGACAACGCGAGTGGTAACTTTGTAAAAGTAACTCAACGCGTACCTGTTAAAATTATAATGACTGATGCTATCGATCCAGATCATCCACTGAGAGCTGGGATGAGTGTCGATGCAGCCGTATTGGTTAACCAATAATCTCGCGAAAGCGAGAGCCCACCATGGCCGAGACAGGATATCGTAAAATAATTATCACCTTTACGGTGGTTATGGCAGCGATCATCGAATTGATTGATACCTCGATTGTAAACGTTGCACTGACTAATATTAGTGGAAATTTAGGAGCAACCCTAGAAGACGTAGCCTGGGTAATCACAGCTTACGCAATCGCTAACGTCATCATTATTCCAATGACGAGTTTTTTTGCCGCACGCTTTGGTAGAAGAAACTACTATATTGGCTCCATTATATTATTTACCGTAGCCTCAATGGCTTGCGGCCAAGCCCATACGCTATGGGAGTTAGTTGCATTTCGATTTCTCCAAGGCATTGGCGGAGGTGCACTCTTGTCTACATCTCAGGCAATTCTTTTTGAAACTTACACGACTGAACAACGCGGCTTTGCCTCGGCTATTTTTGGTATCGGTGTATTCATAGGTCCTACAATAGGGCCAACCGTGGGAGGTTGGATTATTGATAACTACTCATGGCCTTGGATATTTTATATCAATATGCCTATTGGTATATTAGCTGCAGTTCTATCCTACCTTTACGTCAAAGAGCCGGAGCATCAGCGCAAAGCACATAGCATTGATTGGACCGGTATTGCATTACTTATTACAGGCCTTGCAGCACTGCAAACTGTGCTAGAGCGCGGAGAAGCCGAAGACTGGTTTTCAGCAAAATACATAGTTGTTCTAGCAATCGTAGCAGCGGCTAGCTTAATTTCATTTATTATTTATGAACTTAAAACCGAGCACCCGGTAGTAGATTTACACGTACTAGTAAAAAGTAAGTCTCTAGCGACAGCAGCAACGCTTACCTTTGTACTTGGCTTTGCACTCTTCTCTACAGTTTTTATAGTTCCTGTTTTTGCACAACGCCTGCTTAATTTCACTGCATTACAAACAGGTATGCTTTTCTTACCGGGAGCTGGTGTTGCACTAATCATACTGCCGTTAATAGGCAAAATGCTGAGTAAAGGCGTTCCCTCACAAATGCTTATCATCGTTGGATTTTTAATTGTCGCTACGTTTGCTGGTATGCTGGCAAATCTTAATTTGAGTGCAGGAGCTAATGAATTTTTCTGGCCTGTGATTTTACGCGCTGTTGGTCTTAGCTTAATGATGGTTCCACTCACGCAGCTCGCTGTATCTGGATTACATAATAAAGATATTCCTCAGGGCATTGCTCTTAATAACATGATGAGACAAGTCGGAGGTTCTTTCGGTATTGCGCTAATGAACACGTTTATCGATCACCGAATCGCAGCACATCGCACCGCCTTAGTAAGCCATATCTCAGCAGGGGGCATCGCAACAGAGAGTCGTTTACATGCAATCACCCAGGGTATGATTAACCACGGTGTGACCTCATGGGACGCTTCTCGTAAAGCACTCGCAGTTCTTGAATTTACCGTACGACGTCAATCTGACTTCTTAAGTTATATCGATGCATTTAGAGGTGTATCGATCGTTGCTGTTGTATGTGTTCCTATTATTTTCTTCGCTGGAAAAACAAAGAAAGTAACGCCTGCTAAAGTTGCTGCAGCTGCATCTGAATCCCATTAATTTGTATATCGCCATGAGAAACTCATTCCTCGTATTCGCACTTATCTTCGGCCTTGGTGCATCTAGTCATGCCCAAGCAGTTCAAGATGGCATGACATTAGGCCAATCGATTACTAGAGTACTTGAGCGCTATCCAAGTCTAGACGCTGCAAAAGCAGAAATTGATGCAGCCGGTGGCCGCACCACGCAAAGCATATCGGGACGTTTACTGCATGTCTCAGCGAACGCACAATATTCGTATCTTTCATTTAGGCCTTTTGTTGCAATTCCAGCCTTTCCTTCTCTCTACGAGACAATTCAAAATAGCTATACTGCTACCATTTCTGCTCAGCAATTGCTTAGTGATTTCGGAAGAACAGACGCTATCGTTGCTTTAGCAAAGTCCGGTGAAATATCTGCACGCGATGCTTTAGAGCAAGCACGCTACCAACTAGGTTACGAAACGATCCAATCTTTTTATGGCGTTATTTTACTACGCTCATCAATCACTGTAGCAGATGAAGAAATTAAAGCATTGCAGGAAGCTCAGCGCATATCAGAGCAAAAGCTCGGTGGTGGTACAGCCACTCGCTTTGATGTACTGACCACACAAGTCCGCTTATCGAATGCCAAGAATCGTAGAACTGATATATTAGCAGGTCTTGAGAAACAAGAATCCCGTTTTCGCCAACTGCTTGGTTTAGATCCAGAGGCACCCGTTATCTTAATTGGCGATTTTGGAACTGCTCCCTTAGTTCCACCTCTTGCAGATGCTATAGCTCAAGGCATTGAAAACCGTCCTGAAATGAAATTAGCAAAAGATTATGCATCTACTGCAAATCTTAAGGTAACAGTAGCAAATAAAAAAGATCGTCCTGTACTCGCAGCTACCGGAGTAGTCGGTCTTGAAGACGCTCAGATGCCTGCTCTTTATTCAAATCATGGTTACGTTGCCGGTGGAGTAAGTCTTTCTGTTCCTTTATTTACAGGAAAAAGAACAGAGGGTGAAAAAGTTGAAGCGCGTGCTCAGCTCCGCGCTGCTGAAGCTAAGGTTGCTGAACTTCACCGTGTGATTGCTACTGATATATCAGATGCGATTAGTGATTTAAAAGCTGCACTATCACGGGTTGAGAGTACGGATATGTTAGTGAATCAGTCCCAAGAAGCCCTTGGCCTTGCAAAATCACGTTACGAAAATGGAGTCATTACAACGTTTGAACTTCTGGATGCTCAAAGTAACGCCCGCTTAGCAGAACTGTCCCGTCTTCAATCCCGTTACGATTGTGTTATAGCTGGGAAAGCACTTGATCGAGCAACTGGTCAAGCACCTAAACCTTAACCACTCTGGATTGACGAAACATAGAAGGACTACTCTTCTTTAATTTTACGATGTATACGATAATTGGTGGTGACGGCAAAGAATACGGTCCTGTAAGCAAAGAACAAATCTTGTCCTGGATTGCTTCCGGACGTGCAAGTTTAGATACACTTGCCAAAACAGAAGGTTTAACTGAATGGAAAGCCTTGAGCGAATTTAGTGATTTTTCTCCACACGGAACACTTGAACCACCGATTACGCACCAACCTAAAACGTATCACGGATTCGAAGCTAAAGAAATCTCCGCTGATTTAATTGATCGCGGTAAAAAAATTGAGATCAGTTCCTGTTATGACCGCGCCTGGACTTTACTGAAAAATAATTTTTGGCCTCTCTTAGGAACTACACTACTTATTATTCTCGTCGAAGCCTTCATAAATTCGATTCCTTTTTTGGGTGCCTTTGCAGCCGTAGTCATTGGTGGCGTGTTTAGTGGTGGCTTACAGTATTACTATTTAAAAAAGGTGCGCGGGATAGAGACAACCGCAGGAGACGCTTTTTGTGGATTTAGTTTAGCATTCTTACCTCTCATGCTGGGCAGCATTGTAGGCACTTCGCTTACCTTGTTTGGTTTTATCTTACTTATTATTCCAGGTATCTACCTAGCAGTAGCATATATGTTTACTTGGCTACTTATTATGGACAAACAACTCGATTTCTGGACCGCTCTAGAAGTAAGTCGCCGAGTTATTTCTGCTCAGTGGTGGCGTATGTTTGGCCTTATCTTACTAGCTATCCCATTTTTCATTTTAGGCCTTATCTGTTTAGTTGTGGGTGTATTTGTAGCCATCGTACTTGTAAGTGCAGCGGTTATCTACGCCTACGAAGATATGTGCTGCCCACCTGTATTGGCCGAGAAAAACGACTGATCTGTTTAAGGTGCGTGGTTTTCGATTGCCCAGCGGTGTGAACTCGTTTGGTCTGAAATCCATGCGCAATTGGGTTACCCACCGTTTTAGCGGCAAGGAATATTTTGGTCATCCAGCGGGCTTATTTGCCCTGTTCTTCACAGAAATGTGGGAACGTTTTTCCTACTATGGCATGAGAGCGCTACTCGTCTTGTACATGACGAAGCATCTACTTGCCGATCCACACACTGCGGGAATCATTTGGGGCTATCCTACACTTGAACATCTACTGGTTTCAGTTTTTGGAAACTTAAGTGTTCAGCAAATGAGTTCTCAGATTTATGGGCTATATACAGCTTTTGTATATTTTACCCCGTTCTTAGGTGGATTACTTGCGGATCGTATTTTAGGCCAATACAAAACCGTTTATATCGGCGGTATTCTTATGGCGATTGGTCACTTTTTAATGGCGAGTGAACAAGCATTTTTAATCGCTCTGGTTTTCCTGGTGATGGGTAATGGCTGTTTTAAACCTAATATTTCCACTCAAGTTGGAAAACTTTATCCAGAAGGTGATCCACGACGTGATGGTGCATTTACGATTTTCTACATGGGTGTAAATTTAGGCGCTTTCCTTTCGCCGCTAGTATGTGGAACGCTGGGACAGGTAGTTGGCTGGCATTGGGGATTTGCTGCGGCCGGTGTGGGAATGTTAATTGGCTTAGCAATTTACTATTTAGGTGGTGGCCTAGTCCCTCAACCTACTCCTATTCACAAAGACGATCACGAGGCTCACAAAAAGGCCAATGCTCCTTTTACACGCCAAGATTGGATTGCGGTCGGTTCTCTCATGGTGATGTGTGTACTTAATATTTGTTTTTGGGCGGTCTATGAGCAGCAGGGCAACACCCTTCAGTTGTGGGCTGATGAACGAACAAATTGGAACGTGATGGGGCTATTCACAATTCCATCTACCTGGTTTCAGTCATTCAATCCGGCGATGATCTTTATTTTCGCGCCTGCTTTAAGCTGGTTCTGGATAGGCCAATCTAAGAAAAAAACAGAGCCAAGCAGTGTCAGTAAGCTAGGTATCGGCTGTTATTTGATTGGATCCGCCTTCCTAGTTATGATCGTGGCGGCCCATTTTGTACCTGAGGGCACACGAGGCAACGTACTGTGGCTTGTGGGCACAACCTTCCTTGCAACCATAGGTGAACTTTATCTATCCCCGGTTGGTCTCTCCCTAGTCACAAAAGTAGCCCCTAAAAAGGTAGTTTCTATGATGATGGGACTTTGGTACCTCTCCAACTTCTTTGGTAACTACCTTACAGGCTATCTAGGCACCTTCTATGAAACGATGGCAAAAGAACGTTACTTCTTGATGCTAGCCACTATAGGCATTTGTACCGGAGTTGCTTTTACGCTAATTAGGAAGCCTTTAGAGAAGGCTATTGGAAAAAGCTTATAACGTTTATCCTAGCACCTAGACTGGACTGATTGGGGCTATTTGATCAATCTGGGTCTTTATTGATAGTCCCCGTAGCTCAAATGGATAGAGCAGGCGTTTCCTAAACGTCTGATCCCAGTTCAATTCTGGGCGGGGGCACCAAAAGGTCCTTTTTTTGCAGCGTTGACACCATCTGCAGGAAAGCCACGATCTACCCTCACTTTCAAACATGAGCACAACCGAGCAAAAGCAGCAGACTCCAACACCAGCAGAGTTCCCTTTCACACAGCCTCAGCTGATGGTCCGTTTCGTTACAGACACGGGAAAGATACTTCCACGTAAGTACACAGGCCTAACCGCTAAGCACCAGCGCGCGATTACCCGTACGATCAAGAAGTCCCGCAATATGTTGACTCACCTTTGAGTCGCGTTGCGTAATTCAATTTCTTGGCTGGAGTCTAAACGACTCCGGCCTTTTTTTTGTACTGCATTAATAGATGCCTAAAAAAATTAAGCCAATTGCCTTAGTTTATCGTAGTAATACGAAAAACATAAGTACTCTTGCACGGATTCTTAAAGAAGGGGGTCTAGTCGCAGTACCTACAGAAACGGTATACGGCCTAGCCGCAAATGCACTAAATGCAAAAGCGTGTCGCGCAATTTTTAAAGCTAAGGGAAGACCAGAAAACGATCCGTTGATAGTTCATATCCATTCTTTAAAAGATCTTCATCAAATTGCAGAAAAAAATAGTGCCGTAGATCTTCTTGCTCACGCATTTTGGCCAGGACCACTCACATTAGTGCTTCCTAAGAAAAATTGTATACCTTCGATCGTAACATCAAATCTGCCATCGGTAGCAGTACGTATTCCTTCACATCCCGTCTTTAGAAAATTACTGAAGAAAACAGGCCTACCCCTTGCTGCACCAAGTGCTAATCCCTTTGGGTATGTAAGCCCTACAACATCGGCTCACGTTGTTGAAAGTCTTGGTTCAAAAATAAATCACATCCTTGAAGGGGGTGCGTGCGAAGTAGGTGTAGAATCAACCATTCTTGACTTA
This sequence comes from uncultured Opitutia bacterium, assembly GCA_903834135.1. GTDB lineage: Bacteria > Verrucomicrobiota > Verrucomicrobiia > Opitutales > Opitutaceae > Palsa-1447. Next base: position 485,938 of record CAILHZ010000016.1, read on the forward strand.
AGAAACCCCAAACTCCCAGTCCTTCTTAGACCTGGTGGAATTTCAAAAAATAAAATTGAAAAGGTACTTAAGTTAAAAGTTCTATCGGGAAATAAAATCAGGCATCCAAATCTGAAGTCAGGACAAATATCTCCAGGACTACTAAAAAAACATTATAGCCCTCATACGCCGCTCACACTTTCTGATCATTTAAAAGTAAGAAGCGCCATCAATAGTTCTAAAAATGAGGCTTGGTTATTCATTAAAAAGCCAAATGGGGTAATTGCTAAAAATATATTCTTTCTCAGCAGATCTGGGAATTTAACCGAGGCCGCGCATAACCTTTTTTCAGTTTTAAGAGATCTGGATTCAGGGAATTGGAAGCAAATCCATGCTGAAAAAGCAATTGGGTCAGATATTGCTGTAGCAATTAACGACCGTTTAATACGAGCAGCGTCTAAGAGAAATCACTGAATAAGTCTAATTAACAACACTGTTGAAAAGACCTGAAGTAATTAATTTACAATTACTTACGTAGAATTGAGCTGGGGGGGGTATGTATTAAAAACAGGATTGATAAATTACCCTGTTTTTGTCATGGTATAAGTGTTACCTACCCCCTGATTTTAGAATCATCGTATATTTTCTTATGAACTCATCGCGCTTACTTACGTCTGTAGTATCTCTAGTTTGCCTAAGTACTGCCCCTCTTATGGCTTTCGATGCACCTGCTTCGAGTGACCTTCAAGCGATGGCAACAACAAGTGCAGCACCTAGTGTTACAACTAACGCAGCACCTACATCAGCAGCGAATATATTTCCAAGTTTCTTTGGTCTACAAGACCTCCCTTACTCAGGTCTACAGAACTTTGCAGGTTTAGGGTTTCTTTTTGATCTAATTCCTACTCCTTACATACCTAAAACTCCTCCAGCAGGAACTATTTCACCTGTAATCACCTCACAACCTGCTTCTAAATCAGCAACTGCTGGCGGAATCGTAACTTTTTCTGCCACCATAACAGGAACACCTACCCCAACCTACCAATGGTTAGAAAATGGAATGTCTATTCGTGGTGCTAATACAGCTTCCTATACTTTAAATGCAGCCCAGATTGCCGATGCTGGTTCATATCAAGTAATGGCTTGGAATGCAGCAGGTGTGGTTACATCTAATGCAGCAACATTATCAGTCGCAACTTCTGCTACTGCTTCGACTATAACTGCTCCTACAAGCCAAAACGTGGCAACTGGCGCAACCGTTAATCTGAATGTTAAAGCACCAACAGGATGTACCTACCAATGGGAATTTAATGGCAGGGCAATTTCAGGTGCTACAGCTGCAACGCTAACTTTGAACACGGTTGGTCCTACAGCTTCTGGAACTTATCTGGCACAAATTTCAAACTCTACAGGAGTAATAGCTAAAGAAGTTGCTAACGTAAATGTAACAACAAATGCACGCTTACTTAACCTTTCTGTTAAAGGAATCGTAGGAACAAATAATGATGCACTTACAGTTGGCTTTACAATCGACGGAAGTGGTTCAAAACAAATTCTCGTTCGTGGTGATGGTCCATCACTAACTGGGTTTGGTGTATCAAATGCAGTTTCAACTCCAGTACTTACTTTATACGGCAATAATCAAAAAGTAATCGCTACAAACACAGCATGGGGTGGCACTACAGCATTAATAAATTCAGCTGCACAAGTAGGTGCTTATCCAATCACTGACCATGCATCTAAAGATACGGCTCTGCTGCAAACTTTAACAAATGGCGGATATAGCGCAGTAATCACTGCTGCAGGAACAGCAACGGGTGTAGCTCTAGCAGAACTTTACGATGCTGATACAGGTACCCCATCAACTACTATGACCAATATTTCAGGTCGTTCTTATGTATACACTGGTGGAGATGTTCTAACCGCTGGTTTTACTATTGCTGGACCAAGCTCTGAAGAAGTTCTTATCCGTGGTATTGGACCAACGCTTGGCGGTTACGGCATTCGAAATGTTCTTAAAAATACAAAAGTAACTTTATTCGACTCAAAGGGTAATCAAGTATTTTCAAATGCAGGTTGGAATAACAACGATGCAATCAACAACGCTGGTACCAAAGTAGGTGCATTCCCTATGATGTTCCCAACTGGTGATTCTGCATTACTTGTAACACTAGCACCTGGTGCATACACAGTAAATGTTACTGGTGTAGCAGGAACAACAGGACAAGGTCTCGTAGAGATTTACGAAGTTAAGTAAAAATAAACCTAGTTTATTTTTTTAAGCTGAGCGGCTAACTCTAAAAGTAGTCGCTCATTTTGTGTCCGCGTGCCTACCGTAACACGAATCCATTCAGGTAATTTATATGGTGCTAAAGGTCTTACAATTAATCCGCGCTGCTGAAGTCCGTTAAATATAGCTGCTCCTTGACCTACTCTAACGAGTATGAAATTTGCAGCACTTGGCACAAACTCTAGACCTAGTGATCTGAAACCTGTTTCAAGTTGTTTAAGTCCAGCAGAGTTATCAGCGATGCATTGTTGAACAAATTGTGTGTCTTCTAGAGCAGCTATTGCAGCAGCCTGTGCTATGGCATTAGCATTAAATGGCTGCCGCACTCGGTTCAGTAATGCTATACATTCAGCTGAGGCGTAGCCGTAGCCTACGCGCAGTGATGCAAGTCCATATATTTTAGAAAATGTTCTTAAACAAATCACCTTACGACCTTCTCTAATTAATGCTCTCAAATCAGGCGCTTGAATTTGATATTCAGCATATGCTTCATCAAAAGCTACAATAACATGCTCAGGAAGATTTCGTATGAAGTTACAAAGGTCTGTCTCTGAATTTACTGTACCTGTGGGATTATTGGGGCTAGCTACAAAAACAAGCTTAGTCTTACTCGTTACTGCTTTAGCCATCGCATCAAGATCGTGGGTAAAGTTTTTTAACGGAACCTCTACTGCTTTTGCTCCGAACAAAAGTGCTACAAGTTTATAAACAACAAACGCAGGAGCACCCATAACTACTTCATCTCCTGGTTGTAAAAAAGCATGGCCTAGTAATTCTAAAATTTCATTTGAGCCATTTCCTACAATAATTTCATCTGCTTTGAATCCTAACTTTTGGGATAGTTTATCTCTCAACACAAAACATCCACCATCAGGATAAAGTTCGGCATGATGTAGTGCGCGCGTTGCAGCCTCGATTGCCTTTGGTGAAGGCCCAAATGGATTTTCGTTAGACGCCAACTTAATGATCTTTGAAGGGTCTAAGCCTAGTTCACGAGCAACGTCCTCTATCGGTTTGCCTGGTTCGTAAACCGGTTGAGTGAGTACTGAGGGGTTAGCCAAAGACTTAAAATCCATCCTTAGAGTAGAACATAAATTTGGCAGATGGCCAAACTTTGTTACATCGATAGATTACTTTATCCGACTATCTACCCGTACGACCCGCATTCCAGCAGCTATAGCAGCTTTAATCCCTGGTTCAGCATCTTCAAATACAAGACACTGAGTTGGTTCTACCATTAAGAGTTTTGCCGCGAGTAAAAACATATCTGGAGCTGGCTTACCATGAGTTACGTCATCAGCGCACACTATAGCCTTAAATAAAGAGGTTAGACCTGCTGTCTTAAGTGAGTTAAGTACGACGTCGCGCGTGCCGCCTGATGCAATAGCTAAAGGGTGCGTTGGATAAACTGATTTAGCGAAATCCACTGTGACTTGTATCGGTTGAGCTTCTGTATGCTCTTCGAGAAAAAACCTCTCTTTCTCATGAAAAACTTTAACGGGATCAATATTAAGTCCGTAGTGCGCTCCAATAATTTCCGCTACTTTTAAAGTTGGCACTCCACCGAGTGAATAAAATAGATCTTCATCTAACTGGGTCTTCAAGCCTACTTGCCGCATTGCCTTATCCCATGCCCGGTAATGTAGAGGCATAGTATCAATCAGTGTACCATCTAGATCAAAAATATAAGCAGCAAAGTTACCTGCTGGAATGTCGAGTTTTACGGGCATTTTTATTAATTGAAAGTGATGTATTAAAAATAATGTTCGCGGATTTACTCCGCTTACAGTTATAGCCTAAATCCTTACCGACCTATCGACGCATACCACGATGCAAACGACTCTGGGGCTTTGGAGCAGCATCTGCTATATTCTTTTCGTCGAATAAAGCTGAATAAATATAATTAAAGCCTTCGAGTTTTTTACGCTCTATTTTTGCTCCAATAAAACGTTCGATACTACGTGCGTCTCTAACGTCATCTTCCGTGACTAAAGTAAATGCGTCTCCTGATTGGCTTGCTCTACCAGTTCTACCAATACGGTGAACGTAGTCTTCTGGATTTTCAGGAACATCGTAGTTAACAACATGCGTTACACCGGCAATATCTAATCCGCGTGCTGCAATATCAGTTGCCACTAAAACTTGAAATTTACCGCTCTTGAATCCGTCGAGTGCTTCAACACGTTCTTTTTGACTGCGATCTGAATGCAATACACCAACCGTGTGCCCCATTGCTTGTAGTCGGCCTGCAATGCGATCTGCACCCATTCTAGTTCTAGAAAATACTATCAAACTTTTGAACTCTGTTTTTTCGAGTAGCAAACCTAGGAGATCAAACTTTTGTGAAGCTACTACAGGATAAAAAGCGTGGGCAATTGTTTCTGCAGCTGAACGCTGACGGCCAATCTCTACTTTTACAGGGTTATGTAATGCCCAGCTTGCAAGTTGTTCTATTTCCGGAGGCAGTGTTGCCGTAAAAAATAATGTCTGCCTTATTTTAGGACAGCTCTGGACAATTCGCTTAACATCAGGAAGAAATCCCATATCAAGCATTCTATCTACTTCATCTAAAACTAATATTTCAACTTGGTCTAATGAACAATTACCCTGTTCGAGATGGTCGAGTAAACGTCCAGGAGTTGCTGCTAAAATATCAACGCCACGTTTAAGATCGATGGTTTGTTTTCCATAACCAACACCACCGTAAACAATCGTAACACGAAGATCTGTGAACTTAGCGAATTTGTGAAATGCTTCTTCTACTTGAAGCGCAAGTTCACGCGTTGGTTCCAAAACTAAACAACGCAGAGAACCATGAGAATTAAGCCTTTGAATTATTGGTAGTGCAAATGCTGCTGTCTTGCCTGTGCCTGTTTGAGCCGAACCAATTACATCACCACCACCTAGTACCACAGGAATTGCCTGTGCTTGAATCGGTGTAGGTTCGAGATAGCCCATTTCCTGTACACCAAATGCTAAAGCGTCTGAAAGTCCTAGTTTTGTGAAAGGGGTGTCCATCTTAGGGACATTAATTGCAATCGCAGGCTTAAGAGGTTCATGCCCTGGATGTTGATAATCATCTCTTTCAGCTTTAGGTTTTGCAGGAAGTTCATGACGAGGACGATTAGTCGAGCGAGGTCCCCGATTGTCATACGGGCGAGAATTACCGCCTGCAGAACGTGGACCTTGATGACCACGTGGCCTGTGCTCTTGTGCAGCCCCAGATTTGTGCACCCCTGCAGGATGCCCCTGAGATGTACGATGTGTTGAACGCGGAGCAGAAGCCTTTCCTGCAAAAGTCTTGGGCTTTTGAGATGAAGTGAATGTCTCGCGTAATTTCGCTATAAACTTTCTTAACATAGTAGCCAGGATCGGAAAACGATCAGACTCCCTGCTATTCTACCGGTTTGCAACCTTTGAACAGGAATTAGCCCTTAAATCGATCTAGATTCTCAAGCGCCAGGGGTCTTTTTTTGCTGATGCCTAAGAATGCCCTCAATTTTCCATACCCCATGCTCGTAAGAGAGGTCATAGTCATATGACGCATTTGAACCATCTTCTGAAACTACTCTAACCTGAATAGAGCTACGCAATTGATTGTCTTTTACTAAGCCAAAGTCAGCTGATTTGTTAGACCAAATTTCTGGGTAATTTTGTTTAGTTACGGTCATAAATACGGCTTGTGGTAAATGACTTTGTAATGACCTAGAAGCGTATGAAAAGGCCTTGTCGAGATCGTGTATTCTAAAAGCATTTAATTGCCCTTCAATCACAGCAATTACCTCTTTTCTTACAGATGCGTTGCTGATTTTTAAATCCGGTTTCTGCGCATGCAAAGAACCAGCCCATCCTAAATATAAAAATAATATAATGACTTTAAGAAAACTGCGTGTTCTTAGCATCATCTATTATCACATGAGTTCGGATCTAATGCAATTCTTGTTCGATAAACACAAAAAAGGGGACCCCTTCTCAAGGATCCCCTAAAATATCTGTTAAACTAATAAATTAGAATTTAACTAAGAATTCAACACCTGCAAATGTTGCGTTCGTGATTGGCTTGTTATCGGAATACGATGTGTAAGATAACTGGCCGCGTAGGGCTAGATTACTTGTTAAAGCGTAAGTTGGAGCAACGCTGTACTTAATATAGCTTGGTCCATCTACTACTTTTTCACCGCTAAGTCCGAAGCAAGTGGTTGTCTTATCAGTCAAGGCATAGCTGTAGTAAACTAACCAGTTAGAACCTTTGTTACCAACACCACCATCTTTGTAGATTTCTTCTGCACTGATTGATGATGCTTTATCGATCTGGTAAGTACCCCATACATCGAAAACAGTTACTGCGGATCCATTTTTAGCCATTACTCCACCTGTATCAAATCCTGGCTTAGTTAGTGTTTCATAACCAATGCCAGCCCATAAAGTAAGGTTAGTGATACCGGTATAGGAAACATATCCTTCAAAACCAGCTTGGTGCTTTAAGCTACCTGCGCCTGCTGTGAAGTTATAACCTGGTTTGTTAAAAACAGAATCAACAACTGCGAAACCGACTGTAGTTGTTTTATCTACTGTATAGTCTAATTTAATTCCTTCGTGGTAACCTGGAATTGGAGCAAGGAATTGCTGATTAGCTAATGTAATCATATTATCTTGATTAAGATAAAATGATTCAAAACCTAGATAACTTACGAATTTACCTGCTGAGATAACAGCGCCTGAGCCTGTATCATATGAAAAGTAAGCATCAAGTAGAGTCGCTTCACTACCTGGTCCGGTACCACCTTCAGCAGAAGGACGATAGTAAGTGCTAAATACAGCACTCAAATTTTTTGTAGGTGTGATATTCGCTTGCAGTAATGCTGCATCAACATTCAGCGAATCAGTGTATGAGCCTACGTTTGGGCTGGTATACTGGTACGATCCAACTGCCCATCCAGTTACGGATAATTGATCATTCACTTTAACTTGTGCAAAAGCAGGTACCACAAAAAGTAGTGATGCTAGTGCTGCGAGTTTTGTCTGTGTTTTCATAGTTTGTTTTCTGATTTATGTGTTTGTTAAGCGATGTAGTCTCGGATTGCTCTAGTTAGCACAATCGTTGCCAATATTATAAGTTAGGTACTTAAATATTAACTTATCACTCAGAATATTCTTAAGTTGTTCTTTAATAACAACTTACAAATACACCAAGGGATAAATACACAGATTAACACAGCTATATCGACAAAAATTTACCTGACTTTAATGATTTTTTTACCCTTTTAGACTAACCTAAACGGGTTATTCGCTGTCTCACATCTTCAGCGAATTTTTGGATATGATAATCTATTAAGTCATTCACTGACAATGAATTGTCTATAACTAATGGAGTTAAATCTACAGCCCAAACAGCTGATGAAACACCGTCGATCTGATGCGACGTATGAAAGGTGGCATTAGCCAAACGACGTCCCATTGCAGCTAGATCATACCTCTTGCCGCCTTTAATTTGTGATTCAAATACTTCGAGCAAAGCAAGGGCTAGTTCAGGTCTGCGGCTAGTATCTAATCCAATTTTTGCTTCATCCAACAGCCAGTCGAGATCTCGCCATACCTCACAGCCTAAAACTTTTTTAGGCCGCAAATCCACAGGAAGTGAGCGGATTGAAGATATACACCTTAATAAAACAGCAATATGCGTATCATGCTTATCGGCTGGATTATGCAGATACACTACATCAGGCAGGCAACCAGCGAAAATTTTATGTAAGTCTAAGGCAACCCCAGGATGATCCGTCGCCTTCACATCTGCACTTGGGTGAGCGAGTTGAATCTGAAGATTGTACTTTCCTATATCAGCTGCATTACGCTGTTCTTGTTTACGCACCCCCTGCATTTGCAAATCGGTCATACCAGCAAAAGGACCATTTCTTGGAGAACCTGCACCGTTTGTTACAACGACTCCTGTAAAGTGATTTGAATTATTATCATAACATTCAGAAATACCCGAATAAGCCATGATCTCAATATCGTCTTGATGTGCAGCAACACATAAATGGGTAGTTCGTTTAAGGGCAGTTTCTAGACTTAAACCTGAGGTGGTATAACAATCCGCTTCTGCATTCGAAAATTTCATAGCTTAGAATTAAGGAAATAACCGTTTAGGATATTCATCTTTGAGAACCAATTGCTCAATAGATGCCTGCACACGAGGCTTGTCTTCTTTAAAGGTAACACCAAACCATTGTGACTGCGTGATATGTATATCAACGTGGATTAAATTTGTCCTAACCATGTCAGAAACAGTTACTGGTAAATAAAATTCAGCTTTGGGATTACTCCCATGTGTTTTAACAAATTGCTTTAATTCAGTTTCGAGTAATCCAAATAGCTCCGGGGTAAAACCCCAGCAATTCATTGAAACAATTTCATCACCAGATAATTTTTTTCCATGACCTACTTCAGAAGCCAGTATTCCAGTTGTCTCTTCAATAGAGATAAGCGTATTTGCCTTACTGGTACATACTCCACGAGCTACAGCTCCATACTCAGAAAGGGTGTCTTTAAGCCTAAAGCCAATAAGTGCAAAGCGAGAAATTTGTGAATCATTTTTTAACGTATTAAAAAAGCCGCTTAACTTTTGGAACGCATCCCTGCCATAAAAATCATCGGCGTTGATTACTGCGAAAGCTTCCTTCACGGCATGTCTTGCACACCAGACCGCATGACCCGTACCCCACGGCTTTGTTCTTTCAACAACTATAGGACAGCCTTCAGGCAAATCGTTTTGATCCTGGAAAACATAATCGACCTGCACTTTACCTGAATATTTATATCCTACGCTAAGGCGAAAAGCTTCTTCAATGTCTTTACGAATCACGAACACAACCCGCGTAAATCCAGTACGAAGTGCATCAAAAACAGCGTAATCTAAAACAGTCTCTCCACTCGGCCCAACAGGGTCAATTTGCTTGAGTCCTCCATACCGAGAACCCATTCCTGCTGCGAGTACGACAAGTGTAGCGGCCATAATTTAAATTAAGCAGCCTTCTTTAAAAGAAACGGAGCAGCCTCAGCGCGTGCTTTATTTACCTGATCAATAAACTTTGGATTCTTGAGTAATTCTTTAAGGAAGGATTCCGCAAGAATGCGTCCTCCTGCAGTATCCGTTGGAAAATGCACGCCACCAACAACACGAGCCCATGCAATTTTATGAGCTTCATCAAATAACGCCGCACGTTTTTCTGGAAATAATTCTGCGAGAACTGCTGCACGTACATAAGCTCGATACGTATGACCACTTGGGTAACTATCTGTCTTGGGACGAATCACACAGGGCTTAACATCTGCCGATAATAGAAATGGACGAGTCCGTTTATATAAAACCTTCAGTCGTCCGCTTAACCCATTAGCATCCTGCTCGACCTGCTCTATTAAAGCCGAAGTTAAAGGTAGGTTTTGTGCTGTAAACCATGATCCCAATATCGGTGCGTACATATACGCGCTATCATTAACAACCATCTTTGCATAAGCGACTTGGTCTGCCGTACGTGATGCTTGAACACGAAGCAAGGTCTCAAGATCTGCCGCGGCGGCTAATGAATCAGGAGCGGGAGGAAGAGGTATAGCTTGTCTGATATCAATTTCGCTTACATCGACGAAATTACTGTGATGAGGTGCTTCAGCTTTAGTATCGCTACTAGTTTGAGCGGATAAAAATGATACCCCTAAACTAACACAAAGAAGAATGACTGCTTTAAATTTTACTTTCATTCACAACTTTGTGACAGAGTTTTGTCCTTTTGCGAAGTCGTATTTGTAGAATCACATTATCTAAGATTAGCTCTGTCCTTGCAATAATCGGTGCTAAGGGCCAACACTGATCCTCTATTATCCATGTCTACTGCTCCTATTCAATTCCACGGTGCTACAGTTGTAGCTAAAGCTAACGTATATTTTGACGGTGGTGTTGTCAGTCACACCGTTTTACTTCCAGGAGAGGTAAAAAAGACCTTAGGTCTGATTCGTCCTGGAACCTACTACTTCACAACAGGAGCTCCAGAACGCATGGAAATCATTGCTGGTGACTGTATCGTTAAGCTTGATGGCACAGCAAATGATGTGACTTACGCAAGCGGTACCCATTTTGATGTACCTGGCAAAAGCGGTTTTCATATCACCGTTAAAGCAGGGCTATGTGAGTACATCTGTTCTTTCTTAAGCTAATTAAGCTTAATAAAACAGTATTAGCGTCTCCAGTTAAACTGGGTTGCCCCTAAGCTGGAATCATCTTCCCCGCGTTTAAATACGCTCACAGCAGACCAAGAGACTGTGCTCACAAATAAAACGAGCACGGTTATGGAGAGAGCGGGAGGAAAGTAAAAAACGCCTAAGATCGAACCACGCATGAGATCAACAGCGTAGGCAACGGGATCGAAGTGAGTAGCAACTTGCATCCAATGCGGGGCATTTTTTAGAGGATACAAAGCTCCGGAAAGAAAAAACATTGGCATTAATATCGCGTTACTTACGATCGGAAAAACCGTCGCTGATTTAAATCGAGAGGCAACTGCTACACCTAGGGCAGAAAATGTAAGTGATGCAATAAACATGGATAAAATCAATTGGATGAGTGATCCAAAACTCATGCTTATGCCTGCCAAGGGCGCAAAAGGTAAAACGATAACACCTTGCACAAAAGCTTGAATAGCTCCTGAAGTAATTTTGCCATATGCTATTGCATAACGAGGCAGTGGAGACACAAGTACTGCTTTAAAAAACCCTATTTGCCTGTCGAATACAATTACGATAGCCGCAAAGGCCGCTGAAAATAAAAGCGATAAACCAAGCACCCCAGGAAAAATATATTTTTTGTATTCTACAGCCCCTTGTTGTGAACTAGCACCAAGGCCTGCACCAAGGACAAATAAATAAAGGAGTGGTTGAGCAAGACCAGCTACAAGACGAGCACGGTCTAGCCATGCCCTTTTTAGATCTAAAATTACGATCGCATATATACCACGTATCATGACCATTTTCCTCCCTTGCCTCGACCTTCGCCAGCTGGAGTTTCTCCAGCAAGTTTTCGTCCAGTTAATGTAATAAAGACATCTTCTAAGCTAGGTTCGTGCACTTCAACGCGCTGAACTTTAACATTTAAGTTACGCATTAATTCAGGAACCACTGAAGCAGGATCTGGATGAATTAACATCAATTCTTTAGAATGACTTTCTGTTGTATAACCGTGCTCTATAAGCCATGCTTTAGCCTTAACATCGTCTTCAGTGGATAGACGAATAACTCCACCGCCTAAGCGCGACTTAAGCGCACGTGGTGTATCGAGTGCTACAATATTTCCAGCATCAATTAATGCGATACGGTCCGCCACCTCGGCTTCCTCCATATAGTGTGTGGTGAAAAAGACCGTGCGTCCACTTTCTGTTAAGCCTTTAATATGACCCCAGAATGCACGACGTGCATCAACATCAAGGCCAAGGGTTGCTTCATCGAGAAATAAAATACCTGGATCTGTAACTAGTGCTCGAGCTAGTTCCAATTTGCGTCTCTGCCCTCCAGATAATCTTTCAGCTGGTCGATCTGCTCCCTCTTCTAAGCCAAGACTGGTGATAAGTTCAGTAGCTCTCACTTTTGATTTAGAAATCGAAAGCCCATAAAAAAGCCCCATGAGTTCAAGATTATCACGTCCTGTAAGACGTTTCTCAATGGCAGGCTCTTGGAAAACAATACCCATAGACTGCCTTACTGCATCGCGATCTTTCACGACGTCTTTTCCAAGAACTGTAGCAAACCCAGCACTTGGAGAGCGTAAGGTAGCTAGAATTGAAAATAGCGTCGTCTTTCCAGCTCCATTGGGTCCTAAAAGCGCGAACAACTCCCCTTTTTTAATTGAAAGATCAATTCCTTTTAAGGCTTGGGTTTGACCATAATTTTTCGTTAAGCCATTCACGTGAACAGCTAACAAATCGTCTGTTAAAGAATTATCATTTGCCACACTGTTAGCGCATATAAAATAAAATCCTAAAGCAAACTTTTCCTGCGCATAGGTTGCCTTCTTTGCAGGCTATGATTACTTTTATGCTATACCGTTGAGTTAATTTTAAAAAATAAGCCATGGCTATCGCATCACCAATTCGCAGTTTTTTCATTCTCTTACTACTTGGAGTTCTTTTAATGACATTAGCTCTTGTCGTACGGTCAGGTATTTTCGAACTAAAGACTCACGACGAACCTATTAATACAGCGATGCGTTCGGCAATGGCCGAAAAAAATCCCCAGCTTTCAACAGAAGATTCACTGACCGTTGATCGTTTGTATTCTACAGCCCAAAAACTTCCTTCTGGCTTGCGTTACATCATTCGTAATTTTGGCACAGGAGATAAAAAACCACGCTCAGGTGACATGATCACTGTTCATTACGTTGGTCATCTTCTGGATGGAAGTGCAATCGATAGTTCATATCAGGGAGGCGCCTCACTAACATTTAGAATAGGAGAAGGTCGTGTAATACCTGGATGGGAAGACGCAATTCCGCGTATGAAAAAAGGTGAGAAAAGAACCTTAATTGTTCCTTACTGGTTAGGCTATGGAATACAGGGTAAACCACCCACAGTGCCTTCTAAGGCTACTCTTGTATTCGATATAGAACTTCTGGACTTCTAAACTGCATTAAAGACCGACAAGAGATCCATTTTGTTTTATCCATCTCTCTGCTTCTTGCCAAGACGGACATACTTCAGCAACACGATCCCAAAACCGTTTGGAATGATTCATCTCTTTAAGATGCATTAATTCATGGAAGATAATATAATCACGAACAAAATCTGGTGTTTGAATCAGTCGCCAGTTAAGAGATATAGTGCCTGAGGCCGAACAAGAACCCCAACGTGATCTTTGATTACGTACAGTCACTTGTTTAGCATCAACACCCGTAAGAACAGCGAGTTCCCACATTTTTCCGGGAAGTTCAAGGCGAGCTTTTCTTGCAAACGAAGCTTCGAGCGTTGGTTTTAAATTTCCTTCTAATTTGTAAACACGAAATACATCAGCTGCTAAGCAAACCGCGGGAGGCTCAGCGGCAGCTAGACGCACTTGCGTCATTTCACCACGCCACAAAACAAAAGTCCCTATAGTCCAAATTTCTTCTGTGCGTGGTTTCTTAAGTTGTCTTTGCCTAGCTCTTTCCAACCACCCTTTTTGCAATTCTACAAAATGTCTAGCTTCTCGTTCTGATCCGCGTGCAGGAATAGTGGCAAGCACTGTACCGTCTTTTTTAAGAGTTAGTCGGTAGCGAGTTGCTTTGAAGCTACGCCGAAATTCTATAGCGTCAGTCGTCTGGGACTTGTTACCAAATAGATCTGGGATTTCTACATCTTTATTCACAATGTGCGGCGAGGTCTTGGAAATACAGCAGGACTTACATGCCCTGCTTCATCGAATGCTTCGAGCCCAAAAATGACATTGTCTTTAGAAAGGCCTTCGATCGTTTTGCGATTCACGTTTGCAGGAACATCCAGTGAGTGCTCCCAAAAAGGAGATGTTGTTTCACGCCATACAATACGGTAACCCGCAAGACTTGGTTCTTTGTTAGGAAGCCAGCGCAGCGTTGTATCATTTTCCAATCGCGCTGTTTCAATTTGTACTCCCTGTGGTGGTGCAGGCGCACGTGCTAAAACTGCAAGTGATGATGCATTAATCCGAGTCACTTGAGCCGCATAAGCATAATCTACAAATTCAGGCCTATCGCCATAGGGAACGCCGTCAACAACTCTTACATCTTCATGTTGATGATGATAATTTTCCGCTGGTTCTGTAAATCGAACAGCAGGATACCCTTGCTGTAAGAAAGGCTGATGATCACCGCCTCTTAAATATCGATCTGCTCTATAGATTACGTGAACCGTCATATCAGGAACATATTGAAGAGCGGTATCACGAACTAACCTAGCTAGCTGACGTGAGGGTGAATCGTTTTCTCCGCCTGTGCGTATAAGTTCAAGTAATTCATCTGTGGGTTTTCCTTGTGGGGATACTCCCTCGGCAAATAGGCGAACTGTATTGCGATCAACTTTTCCTGTCTGTGATTTTGAATTACCTATTATGTCATTATCGAACATGCCTAAGATATGCATTGAATTTTGTCGTGCCTGTTGAGCCCAGTGACCTGAACCAAGTAGCGCCTGCTCTTCGCCAGCAACTGCCATAAAAATAAGTGTAGCAGAAAATTCGTGCTTAGACATAACACGCGCCATCTCGAGTACTGCAGCAACGCCTGAAGCATCGTCATCTGCTCCAGGGGCTGGGTTTACTGCATCAAGTACATTACGATTACAGGAATCGTAATGCCCACTCACCACATAGACTCGATTTTCTGAGGCCGGATCTGTCCCGGGAAGTGTAGCTACAATATTAATTAACTGAACGGGGTGCGGAACTCGGGGTAATGAAATAGGCTGCAAAAATGAGTCGGTTTGCACACGTAGGCGTCCACCCGAAGCTGCCGCAACGCGCTCAAACTCAGCTTTAATCCAAGAGGCAGCTCCCCCAATACCATCCCCGCTAGGCAAAGGATCTGAAAGCGTGTGCCTAGTCTTAAAACTAGAAAGCACATAAACCGATCTCTGGATACGTTCTGAAGATATTTCAGAAACTATTTTTTGGATGTCTAAATCCGTATTAGGCGCACCTCGCATAAAAGGCAAAAATGCCAAAAATGCAGATAAAACGCCAAAAACCTTGAGCAAATGGCTAAAAAAGCGCATAAAAAGGAGTGAGTGCAGCCTTGGGCTGGTGTCAATCAAAGCAGTGTTTAGGCAGTCCGATTTCGTTCGGCTTAAACCAGATCCTTGACACCCCGCCCTTGATAAGGCACTTCCGTCAACTCTTAACAACTAAGTAATATGCAACCGACCTTCCGCCCGCACCGCAAAAAGCGCGCCCGCAAGATAGGCTTTCGAGCCCGTAAAGCCACCCGTGGTGGCCGTAAAGTACTCGCTGCCCGCCGCGCTAAGGGCCGTAAACGTCTGACTGTAGTCTGACGTTTTGTAAGTTCTTATCATTCATGGATTACCGCCCTGAGCAGCATCTACGCCGCCAGAGCGAAATTCGTGCACCCAGAGAACAGGGTAAACGTACTGATTGCCAAGCCTTTACGGTATGGTCTCTACCCAGGGACCCTGCTTTAAAGACTATATCTGTAAAGGGTCCTCGTGTCTGCTTTGTGGCATCAGCTGCAGCAGTAGGGGGCGCAATTCAGCGCAATCGTGCTAAAAGACGCTTAAGAGAGATTTTTCGTAAAAACCAGGGTCTACTCACCACAAACATTGATTTAGTCTTTGTTGCGCGTGGTGCGGCAGCTAGAAGACCTTTTAAAGAGATGGAACAAAAGTTTATTGATGCCTGTAAGCGCATTAACCCCGTCCAGGCCCCTTAATTCCCTATATGCCCTCACGTTCCCCAGTTTTACTTAATTTGGTCCGCAAGGCTAGTTTTAGGGTATCTGCTGGCCTCATTGCCATAATCAAAGGGTATCAAAAAGCGATTTCACCTGCTTTGCCGCTTATTTTTGGCTCAAATTGCGGTTGTCGCTTCAGTCCTTCCTGTTCCCACTATGCTATTGAGGCTATCCAGACGCACGGTTCAATTCGTGGGTCAGGCCTAGCAGCACGCAGAATTTTAAAGTGCACGCCCTTTAGTATAGGTGGTCACGATCCGGTTCCTGCATCTCGAGTAGCGCATAATTCCATTTCCCCAGTTAAACCCTCTTTTCTGTAATTCTTAACCTTTCTTAATCCGTGGATAAAAAGAACACTATTATTGGTATCCTACTTCTTGCTGCTGCTGTTGGCTCTATGATACTTGGCAACAAGTACGCGGTTCCACCACAACCTACAGCCCAAGCTGCTCGACAAGAAGTTGCTGCCCAGCCAACAGTTCAAGCCAAAGAAACTTCTATTGTCGCAAGTGGCACACAAGCCAACTTCGTTAGCGCAGCCTCGGATAATCAAGGGGCTCAAACTGCAACTCTTCAGAACAGCTACATACAAGTTCACTTCACAAACTTTGGTGGAGCAATTCGAGATGTGTCATTTGTTCATAGATTGCCAAGTGGAAAGTACCAATATCCAACAAAGCTCGATGACCCAGAGCCTTTTGTTTTCAACGAACTACATGCAGATCCTGCACTCGCTATTGTTAATTTTCCAGGACTAGATCGCACGGCACAATTCAAACTTGTTTCACAGACCTCAACAGAAGTCGTTTATAAAACAGTTATAACAGGAGGTTATGAAGTAACACGTCGTTATATTTTAGCTCCAGATACAGGTGCTGATAGCGATCCTTATCAACTACGTACAGAAACAACATTTAAGAATTTAGGTAAAGACACAGTTAAGCCAATGCGTGTCGATTTAGCGGTAGGCACAGCAGCTCCACTTGATGCAGCCGATAATGGTTTATATCTAGCTGCTTGGTATTCTAACGGCAAAGATTCCAATAATATTCTTCGCAATAAGCTCGAGCAAAGCGGCGGATTCTTTGGCATGGGAGCACATGATGCGATTGCTTCAATCGAAACACCTGGCCCCCTTTCGTGGGCTGCAGTAAGTAATCGTTTCTTCGTAGGCATACTCACTCCTGATCAACCGGCTTCTAATTTAAGTGTTCGCCGTGTAAAATTACTTTCTGATTTATCAGACTCTACAAAATTAGCTTATGGAGTTTCAGATACTGCAGGTTTTGATTTACCAGCTCTTAAAGCAGGCGAGCAAACCACATTAGGTGCTAGCTATTATGTAGGACCAAAAGAATACCGCCGTTTATCTAATGCAGATGTATTCAAAGCTGACCAAGACAAAGTCATGCAGTTTGGATTCTTTAAATTCTTTAGTGCACTGCTGTTAACTTTAATGACCTGGATACATTCGTTCGTTCCGAACTGGGGTCTAGCAATCATTTTAACAACTCTGACTTTAAAAATCATCTTCATTTATCCTACTCTATCTGCATTCCGTTCCTCACGTCGGATGCAAAAAATTCAGCCTCAGCTGAAAATAATTAACGAAAAATTTAAGGATAATCCTACGAAAAAAAATATGGCTACCATGGAGCTCTTTAAGGAGCACAAGGTAAATCCAATGGGAGGTTGTCTTCCAATGTTACTGACGATGCCATTTTTCTTCGGCTTTTTCTCGATGCTGCAAAGTACTGCTGAACTACGCTTTGCTTCATTTTTATGGGCTCATGATCTGTCCTCACCGGATACGGTAGGTCATTTATGGGGCTATGCTGTTAATATTCTTCCTTTAATTCTAGGCCTTGTATCCTTTACTCAGATGCGCTTAACGCCTCAGCCGACTGTGGATAACGCCCAAGCGAAAATGATGATGTTTATGCCGCTGATGTTCCTGTGGTTCTGCTATAGCTACTCATGCGCGCTCTCGCTATATTCAACAACCAACGGTTTATTCTCCATTATTCAACAGCTGATCATTAACCGCGCCAAAGATGATGGTGATCCTGCTAACGTAGCTGTAGGAACAAATGGTAAACTTATTAAAAACGTTACCCCAGGTAAGAAGAAATAATTCCAAGACTGGTTTTGTTCCCAACACAACCAGTTAAGACCACGCCCTTGCACTTAAGGGTAAAAGCGCCTAAGTGTAGATGTCGATGACAGATGAAGTAGCAGTTGAGCCCAAATCAGGCAAATCCTCTAACCACCTCGCACCAGGTGATGTTGGAATTGTAGTGCCTCACGATTTTGTCTACTCACATCCTTTCGCTTTTAAAAGTGGCCAAATAATCCCAGGTTTTACGCTGCGGTATGAAACGTACGGAGCACTCAATGCAACACGGGATAATGCTATTCTGATTTGTCATGCCTTAAGTGGCGATCATCACTGCGCTGGATGGCATAAAGCAGAAGACCGTAAACCGGGCTGGTGGAATAATATTGTTGGTCCCGGAAAAGCTGTAGATACAAATAAATTTTTTGTTGTGTGTGCTAATGTGATTGGAGGCTGCCAAGGCTCTACGGGTCCAGCATCGATTGATCCCTCGACACAAAAAGCTTACGGCATTCACTTTCCTTTCGTAACAATTGCTGACGTAGTTCGTTCACAAAAACTACTCTTAGAGCACTTAGGTGTTTCTGAATTACATGCAATCATGGGCGGATCAATGGGCGGTATGACTGCAGTTCAATTTAGCATTGAATTTCCAGCATTTGTGAAACGCGTTCTTGCTATGGCAACGACTGCTCGAGAAAGCGCTCAAGCAATAGCCTTCAATGAAGTAGGGCGTCAGGCAATCATGCAGGATCCAGCCTGGAACCAAGGCGACTATCCTCGCGATGGAGGACCGCGCGTTGGTCTAGCCATTGCACGCATGATGGCTCATATCACGTATCTGAGTGATACATCAATGGACAGGAAATTTGGTCGCCGTAGAACCACGCTACAAAATCAAGAAGGTGTGCCAGCACTTGATGCTCCTTTTGAAGTGGAAAGTTATTTGAAGCACCAAGGACAAAGTTTTATTAATCGCTTTGATGCGAATTCCTATCTGACTATAACTCGTGCGTTGGATAATTTTGATTTAGCTCAGGGCTACACTTCACTTGAAAAAGCAGTGGCGTGCGTTCAATCCGAATGTCTCATTGTTGGTTTTGAGAGCGATTGGCTTTTCCCTCCCGAACAAAATAGAGAAATTGCACTAGCTCTACTTAAATGCGGTAAGCGTGCAAGTTATGCTGAGCTTGCTACTGACTTAGGTCACGATTCATTTCTTTTAGAAAGTGAAGAGCTGTACGCGATTGTACGTTCTTTTTTAGGCCGAAAAACCAACGCTACTGATTTTGCGATTTAAGGCATGAGCAACATTCCCGAAAAACGTACTATCGATATGCAGGTGATTGGAGATTGGGTTGAACCAAATTCCAAAGTTTTGGATTTGGGTTGCGGCAAAGGAGAGCTATTGGGTTATCTCATGCGTCAAAAACAAGTTATCTCTACAGGGGTAGATCTTGATTTTGAGCGGATTACGGCCTGCGTAGAACGTGGTGTAAGCGCATACCAGGGAGATATGGCGAGTTTCATGGCTGCTTTCCCTGAAGGACACTTTGACCGTGTTATATGCTCAAGAACGCTTCACGAATTACATAATCCAGCAAGTGTCATACTTGAAGCCCTTCGAGTGGGAAAAACCCTCACGGTTGGTTTCGTAAACCATGGCTTTTGGAAAAATCGTTTCTATACACTTTTCCAGGGCAAGAAGGTAAAAAATTTAATTTACCCAACAGAATGGGATGAAAGTCGTCCAGCTAATCCCGTAACAATTGCTGACTTTGAAGCATTCTGTAAGAGAAAAGAAATTAAAATTAGTCGCCGTGTTCATTTACTCGGAGATTGGAAAAGCCCTTGCCGTTTATTTCCTAACTTGCTTTCCGGGTACGCGCTTTACGATCTGTCGAGGTAAGTTTTATTTTTTTTAAATGCTCTGCCTTAAACATGCAGATGCAGTTTGATCCATCTGCTGTTGATAGCCAAATAGGCTTAAGGTGTTTAAATTCTTTGTCTATTGCCTCTTGTAGTCCTCCTACCTCGATTAAGACAGAGCCGTGCGAAGCGAGCCGTGGAACCGACTGTACGAGAAGTTTGCGTATAATATCCAAGCCGTCTCCACCACCGTCCAAAGCCATACGAGGCTCGTGGTGAAACTCTTTAGGAAGTTGATCCACGTGCGCACTAGGCTCGTAAGGAGGATTACTTAAAATTAAATCGTATGTCTTAAGAGGAACCGAGTCGAAAACATCACTTTGATATAACGTGATGCGCTTTTTTAAATCATGATTAGTAACATTTATTTTAGCCACATCTAGCGCATCCTCAGAAAGATCAATCCCGTCTACTTTGGCATCAGGAAAAGCGTGTGCTAGCAAAATTGCCAAACAGCCTGAACCTGTACACACATCTACCATCTGCTTAGGGGTCTGTTTGAGCCCCGTAAGTAAATCGATGTAGGGAATAATTTCTAAGAAATAACTACGCGGAATAATTACGCGCTCATCTACATAAAAACCAAATTCACCAAGCCATGCTTCTTTGGTTAAATATCCTGCAGGAATATGTTCGAGTATTCTTTTCTTAAAAACTTCTGTTAGTGATTTGATTTCACTGGTTTTAAGTTTTCTTGATAATACTGATGTATCGCTATCCATAGGGATACCGAGTGTAAATAAGATTAAATACAATGCCTCGTCGTGGGCATTATCTGAAACCTGACCCAGCGCTAACTTATATTTTACATAAAGCTTCTTTGTAAAACTAAGCCACTTTCCTGGTGTTGTGAGCTCCGCGGTTTTTGCAAACGGATTTGAAATTGAGCGCTGTGACGTGGCCATTTTATTTAGTTAAATGTTCGTGGCTAAATATATGCTCTGAGCAGTAGCAGTGATCTCCGGCACATTTTGAGCAATATCTGAAATCTAATTCTGTATTAGATACATCAGTTTTTTTACATATCGTACATTGATGTCTAAATGAAGGAGCTTGCGCGGTGCGCACAGCACGACCAACACGTCTTGTTTTATTACCTGCAGAGGACCAAATATCTCGCCCAAAGAAAATAATAACATTACCGGCGGCCGATATAATCTGAAGACGTATGCCTAAAGAGCCTTGAATAAATCCAAATACAGCGAATACCCAGACAACGAGCGCCAACCAGCGTACTTTAACTGGAACGACAAAAAATATTAACATCTCAAACTCTGGATTCAAATAAGCGAACGCTAGAAATAACGAGTATCCTAAATACACATTTGAAACAGGTATAAGCGGCGCAAGAAAGGATAGCCCAACAGTTAGCGCCCAACCAAAAATAAGAAATAAGTTATATTTAAATGATCCCCAAACCGCTTCTAAAGCATTGCCCATGAAGTAAAAAATCCACCACCCAAAAACAAGGAAGACATACCCAAACATTCCGCCCGAGGGGATTGATGTAACAAATACAAAGGTAATGATACGCCACCATTGTCCAGCCAGTGCAAATGCAGGGATATAGATAAAGTTTGCTGGGTTTACCGTACCAAGCATTCCAGTAAGAACTACGAAAACTTGGCCTATAATTATATATAGCGTTAGGTTATGGATGCAGAATCGTCCAAAATTGCGCTCTAGTTTATCGAGAAAAGACATGATCAAAAAAGTTATGAATGATTAGTTATTTTTTAAGCAACCGGTTTAATTCTGTAATGAGTTTCTGCTTTTGCTTATCTAATTGTGGTTCAGATATTGTACGGATCAGTAAACTAGCATGATCATAACGATTATCTTTCATTAGTACATTAACAGCGTGAAGTCGCATAGTTTCACGTTCTAAATTAGTTTTAGCTTTTTCTTCGAGATGTGCCCATTGAATTAGAGCTCCTGGCCAATCCGGTTTTTCTAAATCGTAAAAAGCCTCGGCATAACGGTAGGTAAACTCTATACGTTCTGGAGCAAGTTCGGCAGCTTTCTTAAAAGCGCTAAGCATTGTCTCATCTAATTGAGGACGTGTGTAGATTCCTTTTTTAATAAAATCATTGCGCGCTTCATACAACAGCGAACCAAGCTGGTAGTGGTAAAGTGGTTGATCTGGCGCTAATTTAATCGCTGCGATGTAATAATTAATTGCCTCCAAAGGTCTTCCTTCTTCAGCGAGGTAGTTTCCAATCTGGTTTTTAACGAGCGGGATATCTGGATCGAGTGAATTTGCTTTAAGCAGCATCATCGCCGCCTCCTTCTGCATACCTAGTTTTGATAACAAATAACCATAGGAAGCATAACCTGCTGCAAAATTAGGGCTATCGTGCACCAAGAGATCGTACTCGTGGCATACTTCTTGGAGCTGAACTCGAATACTTTCTACATCTAGGGTTTCACCCCCTTTGTTTGCGTTATCTAATATAATCTTTTGGCGTTCTACTATACGCTTTAAGTTACGTTGCGGTAAAGTCACCCCATCTGGTTCATCTGCGCAAAGCCCTCTGCTAAGCGCACAAAGCGCTATACATGAAATCCAAAAATAGCGTGTAGGAGTTGAGTTCAAGAGATACTAGACAGGTTCAACCTTTGGTTGTTCAGACGCAACCTTAGAGGTAAAAACCTTCCTATCAAAGCAGTTGTCACAAGCCATTAAGACTGCAATAAACAAACCGACTGTTATTTCTAGCAATCTTAACCTACTTTTGCCCTGAATATTCTAGACCGACATATTTTCAAAAGCGCATTATTTACCTGTGCTGCTGCTGTTGGTCTTTTTTCATTTATGTTGGTTACGGGTAATGTTGTGCGCGATTTGATCGGACCAGGTCTTTCCGGACAGTTATCCTTAAGTTCTTTCATACAGCTTATTGTTTTATTGGTACCCTTAGGTCTTACCTACGGACTTCCTATGGGAATGTTAACGGGAGTACTTTTAACCTTGGGCCGTTTATCAGCCGATAGCGAAATTACTGCGATGCGCGCCTGCGGTGTTAGCTTAGCTCGCATAGCACGGCCACTAATTATTTTAGGCCTGCTTGGTTTTGCAATTGGCCTACCTGTAAACTTTGAATCGATGCCTCAAGCTCGTATGCAATACGACCGTGTACTCACAGATGCCCTGCGTGCTAGTCCAATGAGTTTAATTGCTCCTAAAACATTTATTCGAGATTTTCCTGGCTTTGTCGCTTACGTAGGATCGAAGGATAAAGATGAGCTTAAGGATT
This sequence comes from uncultured Opitutia bacterium, assembly GCA_903834135.1. Classification (GTDB taxonomy): domain Bacteria; phylum Verrucomicrobiota; class Verrucomicrobiia; order Opitutales; family Opitutaceae; genus Palsa-1447. Next base: position 508,962 of record CAILHZ010000016.1, read on the forward strand.
TTTGGCTCTGGCAACTCGATAAAGATCGCCGTGTGGTTCGCTTCATTCGTGCTGCTTCAGGCCACATTGAATACAGCGCAAATACTAACGAACTGATTCTTACTTTGTATCAGGCCCAGATAGAAACTCGTAACGATACTAATCCAGATAATTTTAGTGAACCCGAACCTATCGGCGTATTTCAGAAGGTTGAGCCAATGCATTTGTCATTGGATAATATTTTTGGTCACGCAGGCCCTCGTCGTAAACCCGCATGGATGACTTACGGTGAACTTCAGGCGGAGATTAAACGCTTGGCCTCTGAAGTCGTTCCTGCATCCCAATTAAAAGATCATGTCCGTACACAAATGAAGTACTCGATGACGATCACGGATAAGTTTACAACAGCACTTGCTGCACTCTCCTTTGTCTTAGTTGGTATTCCCTTAGGAATAAAAGTCTCCAGAAAGGAAACCAGTGCTAATCTGGGTGTAGCTGTGGGGTTAGCCTTAGGGTACTATTTTCTGACTGTAATGGTAAACTGGCTAGATCGTCATCCGGAATATCGGCCAGACCTGCTTCTATTACTTCCGAATATAATCTTTATCTGTATTGGCCTTTGGCTCTTTAGAAAAACAGAGCAAAATTCCTAGGTTAATATATAAGTTGTTATCCATTAAATAGATAACAATACATACGAGTGAATCGACTAAGCTTTCTGCACGGCAACGAGGCCACTACGGCCATCGATTTCTGCCATAACCTGCTCACCTACCAGCACTGCCTGGGGCTTAGATAAAATCTCTTTAGCAAGGTCGTCCATACGCACAAATTCTACTCCGACATCTTTCCACGCTTGAAGTAGCGTGCGAAATAGAGGACGCCTACCCATACCTTCAATTTCTGCGTGAAGGGTAAAAATATTAGGTCTATCTGATTTCAAAAGTTTAACGTAATGCTCAACGATACTTGAGTCTGGATATTCAGGTCTACCTAGGAGTTCATCGAAAGTAGGTAAAGTACTCGGAATCTCTACTGTTTTAAAAACCTGTCCGTTTATTTGTGGAATGAATGCAAAGTCGCCACGAGTGTCACTTGCATAAAGCATATTTGCTTCATCATATACCTGCCGGCTTAGAGCATTACTTTGCCATCCGGGAGCTCCAGCCGTTTTGGTTTCAAATCCGAAGATACGTTTAAATTCACTACGTGCTAAATCAAACTCCTTGCGAATTTTTTCGATTGGCAAGGTCTGAACATAATCCTGCCAGCGGTAGTGATTGTAGGAATGTATTCCGACTTCAAAGCCGTCATCGTAAACTTTTTTCATGATCGCTTCGTTTCTGCGCCCGATATGCGGTGCGGGTAAAAGCGTTCCGTTTAAAAGTGTTCTTACCCCATACATCGAGACAACACTTGTACGGCTTACCTTCTTAAAAAACCCTGGTCTAAAAATACGTGTTATTGCTCTACCGGTTTGATCCGGCCCAAGTGAAAAAAGAAAACACGCAGGTGCTCCAAATTCTTTAAAGTCTGCAACCAGAGCTGGAACCCCTTCGCGGGTTCCACGATCTGTATCCACATCAACTTTAAGTGCTACGCGAACGGACATCCGTTATTCTAATTCGTAGCCCTTGTGAGCCAAATGATAATCTAAGGTCTTCTTAATCGCAGTCTTCAAATCAACTTTAGGTTTCCACCCGAGTTGTTTGTGAATTGCTGCAACTGATGGGACTCTACGATTAATATCTTGATAGTATTTTCCAAAATATTGACCTGATGATACGACCACTGTTTTTGCAGCCGCGGCATGTGATTTATACTCTGGAAATTGCTTAAATGCAGCGATGATCAACTTTGCAAGCTGAGCAACACTTACATTGTTATCTGGATTTCCGATGTTGAAAATCTGGCGTGATGCTTTGCCATTCTTATTTTCAATGATGCGCAGGAGTGCATCTATACCGTCATCAATATATGTGAATGAGCGTCCCTGCTTACCACCATCAACAAGTTGCAACGGTTTTTTGAAAATAACATTCGAGATAAATTGCGTGAATAAGCGTGAGCTACCCTCTTTATGCTCAAATACATTATCTAATTTTGGCCCAATCCAATTAAATGGTCTAAACAAAGTGTAATCTACATTATCACGTACGCCATACGCATAAATGACACGGTCTAAGAGTTGCTTCGAGCAAGCATAGATCCAGCGCTGTCTTTCGATAGGTCCATAGACTAAACTGCTTGTTTCCTCATTAAGTTCATCATCTGGGCACATGCCATATACTTCAGAAGTAGAAGGGAAAATAATGCGCTTCTTATACTTTGCGCACATGCGAACAATTTCTAAATTACCTTCAAAATCTAATTCGAAGACACGTAGTGGATCGCGGACGTACTGAATTGGATTAGCGATCGCGACTAAAGGAACAACAACGTCGCACTTCTTCACATGATATTCGATCCACTCTTTGGAAATTGTGATATCACCTTCAACGAACTTAAAACGTGGATTTCCTAAGCTGTCTCCAAGCTTATGATCTCCAATATCAAGACCGTATACTTCCCAATCTTTTTGGGTAAGAATGGCGTGCGTCAGTGAGCTGCCAATAAATCCGTTGGCGCCAAGAATCAGAACTTTGATAGGCATGGTAAGAGATTAAAATACGAGATAAACCGATAAGGCTCTCAGTTGCAAGAGCATGAGCCTTAACAATTCAGACCACTTTAAAGCCTATAAGATCCCTAATATAGGCTGCCCGTGAGGATTATATGATCTGTCCAATAGCCAAACTAGGCACATCTCCTCGCCATTCTGTTCGGGTAAGCTCTAATGCGCCGTCTAAAGTTGCTATAACAAGTGGCTTAATAGAAAGAATCTCCCCTGCTTTCCCTCGTTTATTGCGTGCTGCTTGAGAATCTGACTCTGCCCACCAAACCATGAGCCTGGAATCTCCAATATCTGTAAAAGCACCTGGGTATGGGTCTGTCACGGCCCGAATTAAGTCAAAAATCTGTTTTGAATAATGATTCCAATGAATTCTACCGTCTTCAGGTGTACGCCCACCGAAATAGCTTACCTTTGTTTCATCTTGCGGTGTTTCGTTGGCTTTACCTGCCAATAAAAGATCAATTTGCCTTTCTAAGACACGCTTTGCACAAGGAAGTACTTTTCTAAAGGCAGCCTCTGCTGTGTCCCGAGAATCAATCTCTACACCTTCTTGATCTACAATAGCTCCTGCATCTGCTGACTTAACCATTCGGTGAAGAGTCATGCCAATTCGAGTCTCACCGTGTAAGACCGCCCAATTAATCGGCGCACGTCCACGATATGCAGGCAGTAGTGAGCCATGCATATTGAAAGCACCGAGCGGAGCTAACGCTAAAATACGCGTACTAATCATATTCCTGTAGTATACAGAAATTATTAAATCGGGTTTGAGTGCAGTGATTGTTTCTATCCACTCAGGAGTTGTAATTTTCTGGGGCGTATAAACAGGAATTTTTTTTTCACGTGCTGCTAGCGCAGGTGTCTTAAACCAAATTTTTTCGTTAGGATTATCTTCGTGGGTAAAAAGCCCCACGATATTATCACCACGGTTTAACAAAAGGCTAAGGCATTCATAGCCGACCTCGCTGTAACCGAAGAACAAAATTCTTGGCTTAGCTGTCATTGTTTTGTCTCAAGAATTTCTTTCACGTGATAGCGCTGACGAGCTCTGACTACTTGATACGTGCGTCCTACGTATTCGCCAATAATACCGATTCCCACCATCGCTACACTCAGTAAGAAAAAGAGTATCGCAAACAAAGTAAATACACCGAATGTTTCCCGGTCTAAGTTAAGTACAAAACGTCTTACTAAAAGAGCCGCAACAAGGATTAAGCTTCCTGCAGAACACACCATAGAAAACATTGTGAAGTACTGCAAAGGTGCGAGTGAAAAGCCTGTGATTAAATCGAAGTTTAATCGTATTAATTTATAAAATGTGTAATTGGAAACACCCGCGTGTCTTTCCTCATGCTTTACTCCTACTTCTGCAGGATTGCCTGAAAAGCTATATGCTAGGGCAGGAATAAATGTGTTAATGGCACCACTTTGTACAATCGCATCAATAATCGCTCTGCTATATGATCTAAGCATACAGCCTTGATCAGTCATTTCGATATTCGTTGTCTGGCGACGAACACCATTAATAATTTTTGAAGCAACGGTTCTAAAAATGCTATCTTGTCTAGCTAAACGATAGCCACCCACGTAATCATGTCCTTCATCCATAAGCTGAATGAGTTTTGGAATTTCTTCGGGAGGGTTTTGTAGGTCGGCGTCAAGTGTTACAATCACTTGACCTCTCACGCGCTCAAAAGCAGCCATGATCGCCATATGCTGGCCATAATTGGAATTAAAATCAATTACGCGTGTTACATCAGGACGTGCTGCATACTGAGACCTTAATAAATCTGCAGATTTATCTGCGCTACCATCGTTAGTAAATATGACTTCATACTTACGCCCTAAAGCATCTAAGACAGGATACAAACGACTGAATAATAACGGCAAATTTGCTTGTTCGTTATAAACTGGAATAACAACGGAAAGCTGGATAGGTGATGCGCTCATGATTAAATATGGGCTGAAACAATAGCTACAAGGGCTTTAACCACACGCTCTACATCAGCGCGCGTCATAGATGGAAATAAAGGCAGTGTTAAAAGGTTACGACCTGCATTTTCAGCAACAGGAAAATCACCCTCTTTCCAACCCAGACTGCGGTAGAGTGAAAATAAATGAATTACAGGATAGTGTACTCCGCTACCAATACCTACTTCCGTTAATTTGCCCATTACATCTGAGCGTTTAATGCTCATATGTGTACCGGGTAGCATCACTTGAAACATATGCCAATTCGTGTCAGTAAAATTTGCTAGCGGTAAACCAAGACCTAATTTTTTAGCTTCTTGCTGAGAGAACAATTCAAAATAATATTTAACAAGTTCGGCGCGCTTTACGTTAAATTCGTCAATCTTAGGTAACTGCCCAATGCCAACACGTGCTGCGACATCTGTTAGGTTAAATTTACCGCCCACTCGCTCGACATCCATACCGTCGTTGCCTGTACGGATAACACCCTGCAAGCGATATTGCTCAGCAAGTTTTGCTTCTGCTTCTGTATTAAAAACTAAACAACCGCCTTCAATTGAGGTTATGTTTTTGTTAGGATGAAAACTAAAGGATACAAAATCACCAAAGGAACCGATTTTTTTGCCTTTGAAGCTACTACCGAAAGATTGGGCTGCGTCTTCAATAACTCGAATTTTTCTTCGATTAGCAATTTCGTAAAGTCTATCTCTATCCACAGGTAGTCCGGCTAAATCAACAGGTATGATTGCGCGCGTTTTTGAAGTAATTGCAGCTTCAATTTTATTTAAATCTATATTCCTAGTTTGAGGATCAATATCTACAAACACAGGCCGAGCTCCAACTTCAAGGATCACATTACTTGTAGCTACCCAAGTTAAAGGAGTTGTTATAACTTCATCTCCTGGGCCTATCCCTAAAATGCGTAACGCTATCTCCATCGTGCATGTACCGGAATTAAAAGCTCGTACAGGTCTACCTCCAAAGTAAGCCGATAATTTAGCCTCAAATTCTTTAACCTGAGGGCCTGACGTAATCCAACCCGACCGAAGTACTTGCACTACCCCAGCAATTGTTTCCTCGTCGATTGTAGGACGGGTTAAAGGCAGAAACGCTAAAGCTGCAACTGATGCCTGAGGATGTGTAACAGACGCTGCCATAGTAAATTAGGGTTGGTTCGAGAAAAGATAGTGATCTTGGGTCTGCGCGAGTAAATGATAATGGAACGTAGAATCTCTAAAGAGTTCCCTCACATCTGACTTTCTAGCAATTGCAAAGCATCTATTATACTCATTCCAGGTCTTGCGAAACATAGCTTCGTCCTCGAAACGGCCGCTTTCACGTGCAATTGGATCTTCTTCAAGTTCGAGTTCCCCTTTAAAGGCCACGATGTCTACGTTACGTGAAGCATAAAAAGTAAAGTCATGGAAAAATTCATGGTAATGATATACGCGATCATTAGGTCGAGCGCTTTCATTAACAATTAGCGCTAAAGCTTTGGTTCCTGGCTTTATATAAGGAGCAGCATAGGTCACCACTGCGAAAAATACTCCCATCATTAAAGCAAGTGCCCCAACCGCAATTTTTGTCCCGCGACGTGCAGCAAGTAATGGAATCCGAAAACTTCCCCAAATAAGTAGTGCAGCAAGCGTAAGCGCGATTGGTCTAATTGCATTGGCCTGCTCAACTGAAAACCGAACAAGATTTGGCTTCACAACTGCAACACAAAGCCCAACTGCGATAAGCGGACCAACGATCGATACAACAATAAGTCCATTTTTTATAAAGGTGTTTGTTTTTGATTTTGTCATCGCTAACCAAACACCAATCAGAACAGCTAACGGTGGAAAAACGGGAAGAATATAAGGCGCTAATTTAGAATGTGACTTAGAGAAAAATAAAAAGATAAATAAAGCCCAAGTTACAAAAAACCATGCATCTGCATTGGCTTCACGTTTAGCCCAACCTCCTTTGAGCGCTTGCTTAAGGGCTGGATATAAAAATCCGATCCATGGAAAAAGACCTACAGCAATTATTGGAATAAAATACCACCAAGGACCTGGTCTACTAGCGACAGACGAAAAGAACCTCTGAAAATGTTCGTATATAAAATAGCGGTGCGCCCATGTTGCATTATGTGCACTCACTAATATGTGCCATGGGAGTGCAACGATGAAAAAAACAAATAAGCCTGTCGGTAGATATAAAGGTCTTAAGCGTTTCCACTGATTAAAAATAAGTAGCCATAAAAACATAACTGCTCCGGTGAGTAATACACCGATCAACCCTTTTGCTAAGGTAGCTAGTGCAGCACTAACATATAGCTGCATGAAGAGAAATCTGCGCTGAGATCCTGCGGGTGCTTTGATAGCTAATATAAAAGAAAATAATGTCCAACTCATCAAAACCGAAACAGCCATATCGATGATGACTACCCGAGCCAGTGCAGCATACAAAAGAGAACTTCCTAAGACGATTGCTGATGCAAGACCTGCATCTCTTCCGTAAAGTTTACGAGCGGTGTAATACGTGAGTAAAACTCCCAGCAATGCAAAGAAAGCAGGAACTGCACGAGCCGCTGTTTCATTTGACCCTATCAACGAAAGGCTAGCTGCTTCTGCCCAGTACATTAAGGGCGGCTTTTCAAAATAATTTACCCCATTTAAACGGGGCGTAACCCAATCATGACTCGCAAGCATTTCACGAGGTACTTCTGCATAGCGGCCTTCGTCTGGATTAAATAGGGGATAAGTTCCCGACCTGAATGCAAATACGAGCCCAAAAAATAGAGTAAGCCCAATTAAATCACGACGCCATGTAGAGGCAGAGGAAATAAAACTCATTGCTGTGAAACGCTGCCGATTAACTTAAAATGCACGCTCGTGAGAGGTTCAGCGGAAAAAATAATAAATTTGCGGTAAATCGGCAATCCGTAGTCTCGTGTGTCTAAAGCTGATGTGCCTTCCATAGTCATAATTTTATTTTTAATTGTGACGGTTAAAGGAAAACTAACCTCCCGCTCAACGCTATTAATCGTTAAACGTCCCTGCGCCTGTGATGCCCCTGTTTTCAAGTCGCTTGTGACATGATCTAAAACAAAGTCTGCTTTGGGAAATTTATCTGTGCGTAGCCACATATAAATTTCCATATCCCGGTCATCATTATTACTCTTTAGATCGGTCATGGTGAAGTGAACTGCGCCGGTCACTTTGCCATGAACTGGATCAATAGATAATTCGGGAATAAAGGTAGCAAATTTAGAGGTAAAAGTTCCTACCGTTGTTTTAACATTAACTTCAATCACGCTACGCGTCTTATCAAGCGTGAGAGTATTCCCTAAAACATAGGGAGCTAAAGATGACATACCTACAATACAAAGTACCGCAACCGACCTTATAAAAGAAATTCGGTTGTGCGCAAAAACGCAGCTGGGCTTGTTGGCGTTCAATCAATTAAGAGTATTCCAGTATCCGATTTAATGGTCGAGCTCATCTTACACCTAGATCAAGGCTGTTTTAGCTTAAAAATTCGTTTTCTCGGCCCGCTGTCCTTGACCCGGAATGCATACGTGAGTGAAATCGATCATTTAATGCCCTCTGCTAGAAAATTTACCTTCGTTTGCGGCCAAGACGACTACTTAGTTAATCGTTTAGGTCAGGAGCGCTTTAATGAACTCTGCAAAGACATTACAGACGAATTCGCTAGAGATACTGTATCTGGATTCGCTGGAAATGTAGGAGAAGTAGAGTCAGCGATTAACCGCTTCAGGGAATCTGTACAAACAGTACCTATGTTTGGTGGTAAACGTGCCGTTTGGCTAAAAGATGTTAATTTTTTGGCGGACACAATTACTGGCCGCTCTGAAGGAACCTTAAAACAAGTCGAGGATCTTCAAGAGTTACTTAATTCACTTAATCCAGAAGAAGTAGCTGTACTGATCACAGCCTCACCTGTTGATCGTAGGCGCACTTTCCCTAAGTGGTGTGAAAAAAATGCCGATGCGGTCATTACGGATAATGATGCTGACGGCTTAGATGCCTTTGCTCCTGTAGTATTAGCTGAAGCAAAAGCTATCGGTGTTACAATTGAAGCTGAAGCAGTGGAGCTACTCGTTGAAAAAGTGGGTGCTAATACACGTCTCTTAGTGGAAGAAGTAAGAAAGTTAGCAGCTTTTGCACCAGAGATAGAGGGCAAAGTCGTTATCACAGAATCGCACGTTGAAAGTCTTACTCCTAATTTTGCGGAAGGTGATTTTTTCGAGGCCGCTGAAGCATTTTTTTCGGGTAATATTACGCGCACCCTTGATGCACTGCACCGCCACTTCTTTTCAGGTGGGGATGCTCGGCCTGTACTTGCTGCACTGCAAAATCGTAATCGCCTGCTTTTACAGCTCCGTGCATTAGCTGATTCAGGGGATATAAAACTCGGGCCTAGGGGAGTCGATGGATTGGCCAGAGCTGCTGCATTATATAGCGATAAATATGCAGAATCAGCTGCAGCTAAATCAGCCTATAACATCTTTACCCAACACCCTTTTTACCTAGGTAAACTCGCAAGCGGTAAGCTGCCCAGCCTCAAACGGTTAATTGATAACCAGCATGATTTTATTACGGCCTTTGAGGAAATCATTAAAAGGCCCAATGAGCAGGAGGATGTGTTACGTGATATGACCGTTAGGTGTTTAACAGTAACTAAAAGTTAAGCGTTCATATTTTTGAATTCGCAATCGTAAGCCAAGGTTTCTTTACTGGTTATACACGCCTGTGAACGAATCTAACCCATCCCCTTCTGATCCGATTTCAAATGTCCTCGCCGATCGCTATGCTTCGGCAGCAATGAAGGATATTTGGTCACCCACAGGTCGTATTACTTTGGAGCGTGATTTCTGGATTGCAGTCATGAAAGCACAGCGGGACTTAGGAGTTCCGATTCCTCAAGAAGCGATTAAGGATTACGAACGTGTAAAAAATCAAATCGACCTTGCGGCTATTTCTGCACGCGAAAGAAAAACGCTTCACGATGTTAAAGCCCGTATCGAAGAATTTTCAGATCTGGCAAATCGTCAGTTTATACATCTGGGATTAACGAGCCGCGATTTAACAGAAAATGTTGAGCAGCTGCAAATCATGCGAGCACTCAAGGTGATTCAATTTAAAGCGGTCGCAGCTCTTTCACGCATAGCTAAGGTTTCAGATATACACCGCGACCTTATGATCACGGGCCGCACTCACAACGTTCCTGCTCAACCGACAACTCTAGGCAAACGTTTAGCAATGTTTGGGCAAGAGCTGTTAATCGCTGTTAATCGACTTTCGGATTTAATTGAGCGCTATCCTGTACGAGGACTTAAAGGAGCTGTAGGTACTCAACTCGATCAATTAACGCTTTTAGGCAATGATGCCCACAAAGTTGCTGAACTTGAAGCTAGGGTTATCAAACATTTAGGCTTTAAGGCTTCGTTAAGTTCAGTGGGCCAAGTTTACCCCCGCAGTCTAGATTTTGAGGTGACCTCCGCACTGCAGCAGTTAGCTGCTGCACCAGCTAGTTTAGCAACAACACTGCGTTTAATGGCTGGTGCCGGACTACTAACCGAAGGCTTCCAGGAAGGCCAAGTTGGGTCATCGGCTATGCCGCACAAGGTGAACGCACGCAATTGTGAGCGTATTTGTGGTTTTGCCACGATTATTAGTGGCTATGTAACGATGACTGCCGGCCTATCAGGGCATCAATGGAATGAAGGTGACGTTTCTTGTTCGGTTGTGAGGCGTGTTGCCTTGCCGGATGCTTTTTTTGCAATCGATGGTCTTTTTGAGACATTAATCACGGTCTTAAAACAAATGGATGTCTTTCCGGCAGCTATAATGGCAGAAAATGAGCGAAATCTGCCCTTTTTGGCCACTACAACCATCCTTATGGAGGCCGTTAAACATGGCGCAGGTCGCGAAACAGCCCATGAAGCACTCAAGGAACATGCCTTGGCAGCTGCTAAAGCAATACGCACGGGAACTGGGGATACCGATCTCATGAACCGTCTTTCTGGGGATAAACGGATAAATTTAGGTAAAAAAGCTCTACAAAAGATTTTATCAGAAAATGCCCGGTTTGTGGGTGCAGCCCCGTTCCAAGTAGATGCTTTTGTGGCTGAAATTAAACCTTTGGTAAAAAAATTCAAAGGTTCTGATACCTACCAGCCAGCCCGTCTTTTATAAAGTTACCGGTCTGATCCCGTTTTTTAGGCCTTTAAGACTAAATTTTCGTTTGCTTCTATATGCGCCGACAGGCTTCATAGCCCTTTACGCTGTTCTAACACTTTTTATAACACAACACTCTCATGGCTGAACTCCAAGGTAACGTTTTAGTGGGTCAATCCGGTGGTCCCACATCCGTCATTAACGCTAGTGTTGCCGGCATCGTTGCCGAAGCACTCAATCACGAATGCATCGAAGAGATCTACGGTGGTCTTAACGGCGTTCTTGGTATTCTTCAGGAAGATCTTATCGATCTTGCTTCTGAATCCCAACAGCAGATAAGAGCACTTCGCCACACACCTGGCGCTGCTCTAGGTACCTGCCGCTACAAGCTAAAGAAGCAGCAAGATTTCGAACGCGTACTTGAAGTATTTAAAGCACACAACATTCGTTACTTCTTCTATATCGGTGGCAATGATTCCCAAGATACAGCCGATAAAATTTCAAAGCTCGCTCAAGAACAAAACTATGAGCTACGCGTCATCGGTGTTCCAAAGACAATCGATAACGATCTTCCTGTAACAGATCACTGCCCTGGCTACGGAAGCGCAGTAAAATATCTCGCAACTACAGTTCGCGAAATTGCATGTGATAATGAAGCAATGGGTCAAGGCGACTTAGTTTCAATCGTTGAAGCTATGGGCCGCAGTGCGGGTTGGATTGCAGCAGGTGCTGCTCTCGCAAAGCGCAAAGATCACCCACACGATCCTCCACATATTATCTTGCTTCCAGAAGTTGCATTCAACCAAGAGAAAGTGCTCGAAGAAGTACGCCGTGTATTAAAGCGCGAAAAGTACTGCTTAATCGTCGTAGCAGAAGGTCTTGTTGATGCTGATGGTAACTACCTTGCAGCAGATGCTTCCACAGATGCGTTTGGTCATGCTCGCCTTGGCGGAGCAGGTGACGCTCTTGGAGAAATTATTGAAGCTGGTATCCCTGGTGTTAAAGTACGCGTTGCACGTCCTGGTTTAATCCAACGTTCAGCAGCTCACTTAGCTTCCAAGGCAGATTCCGATGAAGCATTCTTAGCTGGTCAAGCAGCAGTGCGTGCAGCAATTAATGGTGAAACAGATAAGATGGTCACTCTGCTACGTGGAGAGTCCGATCACTATACCTGTGAAACAGGCCTTGCTCCTCTAGGTGAAATTGCTAACGGCATTAAAAAGCTCCCACTAGATTGGATCAATGAAGATGGCGTGAGCATGAACTTCCAGTTCTTGCGTTACGTACAACCTCTTATCCAGGGTGAAAATACACTTCCTTATGATAATGGAGTGCCTGTATTCGCTCGCTTAGAAAAGCACCGTGCTGATAAGACGCTTCCTGCTTACGAAGTTTAATTCTTTAAGAGTTAAATCCTGACTTTAGCCAAAGACCGGATAAGGATGAATTAATCCTCCCGGTCTTTTTTATGTCCTAAAAATCCCCAACGTATGGAAACTTCAAATAAACATCCAAGTAAAGTACGCCTTTATTTCAGGTTATCGATGTTTTGTTTTTTAGGTCTTTGGCTTTTATCTACAAAGTTTGCGCCCGATGGAATTGAGCGAAATACAACAGCTCAGTTTTTAGGAAGACTCCATCCGCTGTTTCTACATATACCGATTGCACTACTGATTTTAGTTCCAATTTTGGAATTTTTAGGAGCGAGAAATAAGCGCACTCATTTGACTCAAACAGCTGCGTTTGTTCTTGGGCTAGCTACACTCGCTACTTGTATTACTGCGATCGATGGATGGCTACTGGCATGGAGCGGCGGATACAGTGGCACAACAGTAACTCGTCATTTATTAGCAGGGACGATCCTAACGGGCCTGTGCATCGCCTCATATTTTCTTCGTAAATTTACTACGGGCCTTCTTTACAAAAGTTTCCTCAGCTTATGCCTTCTTACTTTAGTTTGGACGAGTGATCTAGGAGGAGCACTAACCCATGGTGATACTTTTCTTACTGAATACATGCCAGGCAGCTTACGTTCTATTTTAAGAATACCAGATGCGCCTAAAAAGAAGCTCGCAACAATTACTGCTGCAAATACGCATACCTATTATGCTCAAAAAATAGCTCCCCTCTTCGAAGCCAAGTGCGTTTCTTGCCATGGACCAAAGAAAGAGAAAGGGAAATTACGTTTAGATTCCTATGCAGCTATTATGCAAGGTGGTGAAAATGGAGCTATACTTACACCTTGGGTTGTTGCTAAAAGTGAACTCTATCGCCGCATTACACTTCCTGCGGATGACGATGACGCAATGCCGGGTGGCGGAAAACCTCCCCTGAGAGCTGAAGAAATTAAACTAATTGAAACATGGATTGCTGCTGGAGCATCTGCAATTCAGCCTGTTGATTAAAAGCTCAATCAAATGCGGCTAAAAAGGCGTTTTTGGGCGTTTTTCGGTAATAAAAGGCCGTTTTTTGGTCAATTTACCCTGTTTTTAAGCAAATTCATCTTGTTCTTATTTACACGCACTTGAGGGGTACTTGACAAATGAAACTGAGTCTCATTAACTAGTGTTTGCTGGGTATTTTTCTTCCCTCTATAGCCAATCTTAACCCGTTGTTTATATGCAAGAACATATATCATAAGTATCTTTTTATAAACGACTTATATTAACAGTGGCTCAAGAAATTAAACTCTCTGAATTAGCAATTGGTGCTACTGCTGTGGTGCGCGCGTATCCGAAAGCGGGGACTGAATTTATTCGTTTACGTGAGATGGGCGTTTTACCTGGGACTTCTATTACTCTTATTCGCACAGCTCCTTTAGGAGATCCCCTCGAGATTAAAGTAAGGGGATATCGTCTTACGCTTCGCAAAAGTGAAGCGGAGTTCGTGCTCGTGGAAACAACCTAAGGCGTGTCATGGCCCCAAGTTTAACGAGTGCGCCTCAAAGTCGGTCTTTTGTTTATGCTTTAGTAGGCAATCCAAACTGCGGGAAAAGTACGCTCTTTAATGCCCTGACTGGATTAAAACAAAAAGTCGGTAATTACCCAGGTGTAACTGTCGAAAAGAAAATAGGTACCGTTTATTCGCAACATGGTACCGCAATGTCAGTGATAGATCTTCCTGGTTCTTATTCCCTGGCATCTCGCTCTCCAGATGAAGCCGTAACACGTGATGTACTTTTGGGTAGACGTCCAGACACACCAGCTCCAGACAGAATTCTGTGTGTCGTTGATGCAACTAGTCTAGAACGCAGTTTATATCTGGTTCATCAAATTTTAGATTTGGGTAGGCCAATGATCCTGATCGTCAACATGATGGATCTTACATTTCAAAATGGTCTACAAATTGATATCGAGTTACTGAAACAAACACTAGGAATTCCTGTAATAGCAACCGAGGCTACAAAAGGTAAGGGACTAATAGAGCTTAAACTCGCAATGAGTCGTTTAGATCTACCTTTATCTAAACATGCTTGGTCAATTCCCCAAGAAATCTCATCTGCAGTTGCACAGCTTCAAGCCTCTCTAACTGCAGATTCACAAAAATTATATCTTACAGCGCGCGCCGAGGCTCTTTTATTACTCACGGATCAAGCACCTGTTCATGTTGAAGGATCCAAAGCAATTCATCCACGCACTGCAGAAATTTTAAGCTCCTGGCAGAAACGTTGGGAACAAGAAGGTGTGGATTGGGCAGCTGTCCTGATTCAGTCACGCTATGATGCTATTTCGAAGCTTTCGGCAAAAGTAATTAATGAATCCGAAACCGGTCCAAGTCTAACAGACCGCATTGATTATGTAGTGACTCATCCAGTATGGGGTTGGTTAGTACTGGGTATTTCAATGGTGCTTATTTTCTTGAGCATTTTTTCTTTAGCGGAATACCCAATGAATTGGATAGATTCGCATGTAACGCTTTTGGGTAATTGGGTTAAGGGCTCTCTTAATCCGGGCGATTTAAGAGATCTTATTACAGACGGTGCTATTGCAGGAGTAGGGAGTGTGCTAGTTTTCTTACCTCAAATTTTAATTTTATTCTTTTTTATAGGTCTTTTAGAAAGTACGGGCTACATGGCGCGTGCTGCATTTATTATGGATCGTTTAATGAATCGTGTGGGTTTAAACGGCCGCTCATTTATTCCAATGCTTAGCTCATATGCGTGTGCAATTCCTGGAATCATGTCTACGCGCACAATTGAAGATGAGAAAGATCGTTTGATTACAATCTTAGTGGCACCTCTGATGAGCTGCTCTGCACGCCTTCCTGTGTACTTACTTATGATGGCAGCTCTGGTTCCCTCTGACCGAGTACCACTATTTACTAAAGCAACACTTATGGTGTTGATGTATACCTTAGGCACTGCAGGAGCATTCGGGTTTGCTTGGCTATTTAAAAAAACACTGCTTAAGGGCTCTCAGCCAAAAATGATCATGGAGTTGCCTCCCTATCATTTACCTCATTTAAAACAGATTCTGTTTCAAATGATTGAGAGAGCGTGGATTTTCTTACGCAATGCAGGAAGTGTAATTCTTACTATCAGTATTGTTCTTTGGTTTTTGTCGGCATTTCCAAAAGCTCATGACGGTGCTAGTGCACAAGAACAACTTTCTCAAAGTTTTGCTGGCCGTACAGGACACTTGCTTGAGCCTATTATCAAACCTATAGGATTTGACTGGAGAATAGGTATAGGCCTTATCAGCTCATTTGCAGCACGCGAAGTTTTTGTGAGTTCTACAGCTGTTGTCTTTAGTGTTAATAATAATACAACACATGCTCAGACAACACCGCTAAGATTGGCTCTTAGAGATGCTCACTGGCCAGATGGCAGGATGCTTTTTACTCCACTCGTGTGTTTGTGCCTGATGATTTATTATGTCTTTGCCATGCAGTGCATGAGTACAGTTGCTGTTGTTAGACGAGAAACAAATTCCTGGAAATGGCCGCTATTTCAAATCGCCTACATGACTGGGACGGCTTGGATTATTACGTTTTTAGTTTATCAAGTTGGTACGTTGTTTGGTTTCTAAATCATGACCCCAAACGTACAAACAACTATTGCTTTTATTTGCGTTGGATTAGCGCTAATCGCACTCATACGGCGTTTCTTTTTTAAGAAAGAAAAACACGGTGAAGGCTGTTGTAGTTGCCCGACGGATCAGTTCAAGGCTAAACTCAAACGCTAATTTAAGTTCCTCGTTTGTTTCCGTAGAGTTCGATGTGCAACCTGTTTGCATATCGGTAACCAAATTTTTTGCACTGCTCACTAAGCCAAAGTCCACGTGACTTAATTGCTTCTTGAGTGATACCTTCTGGCATAAGCAGTATTTTTGAATTTGGTATTTCTCTATCTAGTGATTTTACCATCTGCTGCATCTCCTCAATGTCTGCTATATGTGAGATCACAAATTTAAATTGATAATTATATCCGTTATCTAACCAGGTTTGTATTACATCAGGCTGCCAGCGAGTCGCTTCGTGCTTCTTACGCCAAGGACCGTGTTTCACAGAATCAGGTGCTGAATTAAGAAGCTTAGGTGACATAGATACTAAATCACACGCAATAGACTCAGGAGCTATTGTTGCAGCCGTTTCTATAGTAATATGGTAACCCATATCTCTGAGTTCAGACGCTAACACTCGAATATCTTTAGCAATCATGGGTTCTCCACCCGTAAGCACGATGTGTTTTGCTATGGGATATGTTTTAACGCGCGCAATGACTGCATCAATCGTATGCTGATCACCTTCAGGCTCCCATGAGGCATAAGGCGTATCACACCAACTACATCTTAAATTACAGCCACTGGTGCGAATAAACACAGACGGAACTCCAGTGAGTTCTCCCTCGCCTTGCACTGAATAGAATAGTTCTGAAATAAGCACAGGTTATTTTTTAATTGGAGCAGAAGGTAATGCCTCAGACGATAAGTAAACAGTTGGGTCTATTACATGGGCATCAAGAAAAGCTTCACGACGCTCGACACACGTTCCGCATTTTCCGCAGTGAACCTCCCCACCTTTATAACATGAATACGTTTTACCAAAATCTACGCCATACTTTACTCCCTCTAATACAATCGATCCTTTATTCATAGCGATGAAGGGCCTAAGTAGTTTAACACCAGCATATGTACCCTCCTTAATTGCTTCGCCCATTGCTTTCATGAACGCTTCTCTGCAATCGGGATATATCGCATGGTCCCCTGAATGTGCAGCGATGACTAGTCCTTCAGCTTCTAGGCTTTCTGCCCAGCCAGCAGCAATTGAAAGCATGATCGCATTCCTGAAAGGAACTACGGTTTGTTTCATGTTGTCTGCTTGATAATGACCCTCAGGAATATCTCCGCCACTTGCCAGTAATGCTGAGGTAAAAAGTTTATCAATGAAATCGAGATTAATAACCTGATGGCGAATGCCTAACAAATCGGCGTGAAGCTTGGCGAAGGGGATCTCCCGTGGGTTATGTTTAGAGCCATAGTTAAAACTCAGGGCTGCAACAACCTGATGTTCAGTTTTAGCCCTATAAAGAGCACTGAGTGAATCCATACCCCCGGAGCATAAAACAACGACTTTCATGGCTATAATGGGGACAATTTTGAGGAAAATCGCAAGAGATCACCGATCTAAGGCTTTTAGTCTCTAAAATGCCCAAAAAACAGGCCTCAAAAATGCCTAAAATGCCATATTTATAATCGCCCTAAAGGCTAAGCCCTACCACCCTAAAACACGTAGAAATGATCTCCCGATTCTTGCCCCAACCAGTACGACGCCTTTTAGGCGTTAAGACAGCTGGACGGCCCCCTTTATATCAACTGATTGATCGGCAAGAGCAATTCCAAGCGCTTTTAAACGCGTTGGATAAATGTCAGGAAGTCGCTTTAGATACTGAAGCAGATAACATGTATCACTACCGAGTTCGGGTATGTTTGATGCAGTTTTTAATTGAGGGCGAAGTGTTCCTCTTAGACATGCTTGCGGATATCGATTTTTCGCCAATGTGGCCGAAATTGGCTCAAAAACATATCATAATGCATGGCAGTGATTTCGACTTAAGGCTGCTGCATGATTTATGTGAATTTAGAACAAAAAGCATTTTTGATACGATGCTTGCGGCTCAACTACTAGGCAGACAAAGAATCGGTTTAGCTGCCCTTTTAGAAGATCACTTTGGAGTTCAATTAGATAAAAACGGCCAAAAGGCCAATTGGTCAAAACGTCCTATTGTACCCAAACTTCTCGATTATGCGGCATTAGATGTGTGGCATCTTCCTGAACTGCGAGATCTCCTGAATAAAGAGTTGGTTAAACTAAAACGAACAGATTGGTTACGCCAACAGTGTGAAGCTCAAATTAAAGCAGGCTCGGAAGGTTTTGGCATACCTGAAGCAAATGATTGGCGAATTGGAAAATCAGAAAAGCTTCGTGGTAAAGGCCTCACCGTATTGTACTGCGTTTGGCACTGGAGAGATGAACAGGCTAAACGTATTGATACACCGCCTTTTAAGGTGTGCTCTAACGATACGTTACTAAAAATTTGTACGTATGCTGAAAGCCATGATACGGCAGATGAAATTCTTGAAGGTTTAAATTTAGGAAAACGTCACGATCGTTTGATTGGATCTTTAATTGCAGCTGTCGTTGCTGGTCTTTCTAAGGATCCTAAGACACTTCCGAAGCGTCCAGGCCGTGATCCTAGTCACTCGCCCTTAACTCAGGATGAGATCAACCGGATGGAGAAAATCAAAATAGAAAGGGATGCAGTTGCTGCTGGCTTAGGAATTGAGCCAACACTCATAGCAAACCGAGCTTTAATTTCTCAAATTGCACGTGATCCTAATAAACTCGATGAGCTGCTACTTCCATGGCAGGCTGCATTGATGCGTGATTTACCATCGCTTGCGAGTAATGCCTGATTTACATAATGCCAATATTGCTCGGTTCTTGAGCATGATGGCTGCCTCTGATCCTCAGGCAGCAGCGATAAAAATTCCACGTGGTCGTCTTGCTGATAAGCAGATTGATTACCTAAGCCTTTCATTTGCAGAGTTAGATGAAGAAGTCAGTGCCTGGTCTTATCACTTACTTAATTGTGGTGTAAAACGCAGCGATAGAACCTTGGTGATGGTTAAACCCGGACTACCCCTTATTGCATGTGTATTTGCTTTATTTAGAATTGGATCAATTCCAGTTGTGATTGATCCAGGCATGGGAATAAAAAATTTCTTAAACTGCGTTTCCCATACTCAGCCCAGAGCGTTAGTTGGAATTCCAATTGCTCAAATTCTTAGCCGCTTATTTATACCTTCATTTAAGAGTGTTAAAGTGAGAATAAACGTAAGTGGATCTCTTACGGCGCAATTACGTACAAAAATCTATAAGCGTGCATCCGCTGAAAGTGCCCCAGCGAACAATGCATCATCTGATCTTGCTGCTATTTTATTTACGAGCGGTTCAACAGGAGCTCCTAAAGGCGTCTCATATGAACACGGTATGTTTGATGCCCAGGTAAAACTATTAAAAAATACCTATGGATTTAGACCGGGCGAAGTAGATCTACCTTTATTACCCATTTTTGCTCTCTTTGATCCAGCGCTGGGAATGACTGCAGTTATTCCAGAACTAAATCCAAGTAAACCAGCTAAAGCAGATCCTGCAAAATTAGTTCAAGCGATACTACAGCAAAAAGTAACTAGTTCTTTTGGTTCTCCTACACTCTGGGGCTTAATTTCAGAGTACTGTAAAAAAGAAAAGATAACCCTACCTACATTAAAACGAGTACTGTGTGCTGGTGCTCCTGTGCCATCATCTCTTTGGGAAGATTCTGTCTCTTTTATTCCTAATGGACTAATGCATAGTCCTTATGGTGCAACTGAATCGCTCCCAGTAAGTTCAATTAATCGTATCGATAAATCCACTCTACTTGGTGTACGCGGGGCTTGCGTAGGTAAGCCGATTGAAGGTATGCAGGTTAAAATTATTCCCATTGAAGATGGAGCAATTGAAGAGCTCGGTGCAACTCAATCGCTTGCTACTAATCAGATTGGTGAAATTATTGTGTCTGGGCCTGTCGTGACTAAAGAGTACGACCGAAAACCAGAGGCAACTCGCATGAGTAAAATAAAGGATGCGGGTAATATTTGGCACCGGATGGGTGATTGTGGATTTATTGATCCTGAAGGAAATTTATGGTTTTGTGGTCGCAAAGTAGAACGTGTAACCAGCATTCAGGGGCCTTATTTTACAGAACCATGTGAGCGCGTATTTAAACTCCATCCGCGAGTTACACGCTGTGCCTTAATAGGTCTTGGTGAAGCACAGAAGCAAACACCTGCACTTGTCGTTGAACTTGAGGTGTCTGATAAAGCAGAGGCCTTAATCTTGGCTAAAGAACTTAAAGCACTTGCTACGACTTATATCCCAGATGTACCTATTTCTAAATTTTATTTTAAAAATCACTTTCCTGTAGATGTAAGGCATAACGCCAAAATCCATCGCCTAACATTAGCTCGTTGGGCTAAAGAGCAAATTGGTTTTTCTGTATAAAGGCATATGAGTCTAAAATCTCACTCGAATTCAACTGTGCTGGTAACTGGAGGTACTGGTTTTTTAGGTCGCGCCTTAGTTAAACGCCTGCTCTTAGAAGGAAGATCTGTACGTATTCTTGCACGTAAACCAAGTAAAGATTTTCAGTCTAAGGGAGTTGAGTTTATTCAAGGCTCCCTGACTGATACATCGATTATTAATAAAGCATGTGAAAATTGTGACACCGTTTTTCACGTTGCTGCCAAAGTAGGTGTTTTTGGAAAATATACTGAATTTTATCAGACCAATGTTGTTGGAACGAATACTGTCATTGAGGCGTGTAAAAGTGCTGGTGTAAAACGACTAGTCTATACGAGTACACCTAGCGTCGTCTATAATGGTCAAAATATTACTAACGCGGACGAATCTCTTCCTCTGACCAGCGCTTGTCCAAGTCCATACCCTTTAACTAAAGCTATTGCTGAGAAAACTGTCTTAGCGGCTAATAGCCCATCCTTGGGAACAGTTGCCCTTAGACCACATTTAATTTGGGGAGTTGGTGACACTCAGCTTATTCCACGCGTTATGGCACGTGCAGATTCTGGCCGATTAAAAATTATCGGTTCTGGGAAAAATATCGTAGATATGGTTCACGTAGAAAACGTCGTAGATGCACATCTGCTTGCAGAGTCTTCTTCTCGAGCTCTTGGTAAGGCTTATTTTATTACCAATGATGAACCTATTATCTTATGGGATTGGATTAATGAACTTTTACGCCGACTTGGAAAAAATCAGATTACACAAAAGATACCGCTTCCTTTAGGCCTAACGCTGGGTTCTATTGCTGAAGTAGTGTGGACTTTATTCTCAGTAAAAGGAGAACCTCCAATTACTCGCTTTATAGCAGCAGAACTAGCCAAAGATCACTGGTTTAATATTACAGCAGCTAAAACTGATCTTAATTACGTCCCTAAAGTTTCAATGAAAGCGGGAACGGATGCTTTAGTTACTTGGCTCCTCGCTGACGCACAGCTTCGAACAAAGTAATAATTGTAGCCATTGCTACATTAAGTGAATCGGCTTGGCCTGCCATAGGAATACGCACAGGCAGATCAGCACCTTTCATCCAGAAATCACTTAAGCCATATTGTTCACTACCCATGACAATAGCTAAAGGACCTGTAAGGTCGGCATCGCAGTAAAGGGCCTCAGCTGAGGGGGTTGTTGCAACCGTTTTTATTTTGCGCTCATTAAGCCATTGTTTAACAGGCACACTCTCTGCAACAAAACAAGGTACTGAAAATAAAACTCCTGTTGAAGCACGTACGACATTGGGATTAAATAAATCTGTTACTGGATCACAGACAATCAAAGCATGACATCCTGCAGCATCTGCACTTCTTAAGATAGTTCCTAAGTTTCCTGGTTTTTCTATTGCCTCTACTACTAAAATAAATGGCGGCTGACCTGCGCTGCGCTCAGCTAAAACGGAATCGAGTTGCTCTAATGTACGCTTCCACTGTGGTGCTACAGCTAGTAATCCATCTGGTCTTTCTCTGTATGCAACCTTGGCGAAGGCATCTTTAGTTAATTCATACAAACTTGCTCCAGACGCAGCTGCTTGATCGATTAATTTTTGTTCATTTTCACCTAGAAACCATTCCGGTGAATAATAGAGTTCTGTTAATCGTACCTTTTTTTCAAGTGCCCTGCGTATTTCGCGATATCCTTCAACTAAAAATACCCCTGCTTCATCGCGGGGTCTACGATCCCGTAGTTTAACTAATTGCTTGATGCGGGGGTTTTGAAGGCTGGATATATGCTCTACTTCCATAAAGAAGTAAGTTGAACACGCTTCTTTAAAATGAGCACGGCGAAAATAGCAGTATCGACTCCTGCCTTAAGACCGTGTTGAATAGTCACTTCTGTGTATAAAAAACGTAAATTTAACGATACACCCTTCACTTATCACCAAGAAATTGAGTTCGAGATAACGACTCTGACTAATCTTGGTTCAGGCTTAGGTAGAATTATGCTGCCCAAAGGGCCCGCGGATAACCTCGAAAGTGAAGCAATAGCGAACCAAGGCGGTTGGGTCGTTATGGTTCCTTTTACTCTCCCAGGAGAGCATATTCGTGCACGCATATTTAGAAATCACAAGAATTACTCGGAAGCTGACTTACTTGAAGTCCTCACACCATCAAAAGACCGAGTTACACCTATCTGCTCTCTGTTTGGTCGATGCGGTGGCTGCCAGTATCAACACTTAAGCTATTCTGCCCAACTGATGTGGAAAAAACAGCAGGTAACTGAACTGCTTAAGTACATGGCGGGTCTTGAATTCGCTGTAGAACCAGTAATTGGTTCTCCTAAGGAATTTGGCTATCGTTCTAAAATTACCCCTCACTTTGCTGTACCAACAGTTGAGAAAGGATCTGATTTCCCTATTGGCTTTTTGAAGCAAAGTACCCGGTTTGAATTAGTGGATGTACCACAATGCCCAATTGCTACAGATCTCATTAATCAAAAGCTTCCAGAAGTTAGAGCACGTATTAAATCTAAAGCCGCTGAGGGTCTTTATAGTAGAGGAGCAACAGTATTACTCCGCGAAGCAAGTGCTGAAGTTGTAACCGATTACGAAGCCTCTATTACAGAGCACGTATTACTTCCTGCTGTAAAAGGTACGCTACTGCCTGAAGGCTCAAAACCTATCACAGAATTAAAGTTAAAGTTTCTGGCTCGAGACTTTTTCCAAAATAATCCGTTTATACTTCCTTTATTTATCGACTACGTACGAAGCCAAGCTGCTGCTAGTGGTGCACACTACTTAGTTGATGCTTACTGTGGGAGTGGTTTATTCGCATTAAGTGCTGCCGCCTTATTTAAAGAAGTCGCAGGCATTGAAATTAGTGCAACTAGTGTTGCTTGTGCAAAAGCTAATGCCGTATCCAACGGCATTAATAATGCTCAATTCCAGACCGGTGAAGCATCGGCTATATTTGCAGGACTTTTATTTCCTGCATCAGACACGGTTGTTGTGATTGATCCTCCTCGTAAGGGTTGTGATGAGAGTTTCTTAAACCAACTCTTCGCCTACAGTCCTAAGGCTGTTGTTTATGTAAGTTGCGATCCAGCCACTCAGATGCGCGATCTAAAACCGTTTTTAAATTCGGGTTATCGGGTAAAGCGCATTCAGCCTTTTGATTTATTTCCTCAAACCAGACATCTTGAGTGTGTTATTACACTAGAGAAAATAATTTAACGAAACGCTAGCCAATCAGAACTACTGTACTGCTCGATAAGTCCAGATAGTTCATCCTCATTAAATTCTGGCCATGGTGTTTGCTGTGCAGGTGCACCGAGTAAAATTCCTAGATTCGTTGTGAAGTCTTCGTGAAACAAATCCCAGTCGATCGAATCCCCAATTACCTGCCTAGAAAGAGAGCCCTGAAACAGTAATCCATGTTTACTTCTTTTTTGCGCTGCTCCCGCAATTTTTTCTCCTGTATCACTCATCACAACGTCAAATACTTCTGCGCGCCTAAAACAAACACCTGTAATGCCTTCTGCGGGCTGAGTGTCTTCTGCAGCTTGTAGTTTTGCTTTTATACCCTGCTTTACGAGTGCCTGAATTAAACATTCGTGAATTTCACGGTAACTTTGTGTCGCTCTAATTTCTTCTAAGGGGTGGCCACGCGGTATTACTAGTGAAAATGTCCAGTCTTGTCTGTGATCTACAATCCCTCCGCCTGTTGGTCTACGACATACATCAAACGTTTCCTCTTTAGGAAGTTGTTGGATTACCCAGGCGTACTTCTGACTATAACCAAATGTAAACGCTTGGGTATGCCACGCGTAGTGTCTAAACCGCGGCAACGTAGATTCAGGATAACGCTGTAGAAGTAGAAAATCGATAGCCATATTTTCTGCAGCTCGAGCAACTCGAGTAGGTAGAATATGTAGTATTTTCATCGTGCTAAGTGTTCTACGATTACATTTTTTACCTCATCAGAAGATCTGCATTGATATGCGATATCATAGCCCAGCCACCTAATTCATTTTTTCTAATTTTTCCTAGTACAAGAAAGGAAGCTTTCTCCATAATTATAACTTCAGGGGTTGGGGTTCCAGTCGTGAGTACTGTGGCTAAAAATTCAAGATAAGGATTATGCCCCACTACCGCGATGTGCTTGGTTTCTTTTTTTATTTTTCGTGCAATAATTAACGGATCATCCTCTGGCCTCAAGTCCTCTGTTTCGACTAATGGAACACTCCAGGCTAAGTGATCGCACAAACCTGAGGCTGTTTCTTTAGCTCTTAATAACGAACTGTGCCATATTTCGTCTGGCACTAATACTTGAGCTTTTTTTAAATACAGACTCAGTGCTTTTACTTGAGCATGGCCATGAGCACTTAGTTGCCGTTTGGCATCTACTGGTCCCGAAACTGCATCGGCATGCCGAATGAGGTAAAGCATTCTATATTATAGCAAGTTCTTCGAGATCTCTTATGGAGAAAGGCGTTCGATCGTCCAACCATCACTTATTTTACGGTAGCGCAAACGGTCGTGTAAACGATTTCGTCTTCCCTGCCAAAATTCTACCGTTTCTGGAGCTAGTCGATAGCCTCCCCAATGTGGCGGTAAAGGTATCTTTTGACCTGCGTACTTTGCTTCAGCCGCCTTCATGTTTTGCTCTAAAACTTCACGACTCGAAACAATAGTACTTTGTTGAGATGCCCAAGCCCCTAACTGACTTAAAACAGGTCTACTATGAAAATACGCCTCACTTTCTTCCCTTGCCACCTTAGTGACTGTACCTTCAACAATAACCTGTCGTTCTAAACCAATCCAATGAAAGAGAAGTGATGCATTAGGGTTATTGTCTAAGTCCCGCGCTTTTTCACTTTGATAGTTCGTATAAAATACAAAGCCGCGGCCATCAGCCCCTTTAAGTAACACGGTCCGAGAGCTAGGTTTCTTATCTGCGCCACAGGTTGATAGCACCATAGCGTTAGGTTCTGTAATCTTAGCAGCCTCAACCTCTTGAAACCATTTTTCAAATTGCCTAAAAGGATCCCGAGCGAGGTCTTTTTCGAGTAGACCCGCTAAACTATAATCTTTTCTGAGATCGGCTAGGTTCATAAAGGATTCCTTAAGATTTTGCCGTCTAAGGCCAAGGCGCAACGAAATTGCTCTATTTTAACCTTAAAAAGGCACTCGCCTCACCGCTTCAAGGGCGTGAAACTAATGTTTTCAAGCGATTCCCTCAATTTGTTTTCGCCATGACTCCTTTCGACTACATAGACCGTCACTCAAAGCAGATGCTTAAGTTTTTAGGCGATATTATACGCGTTCCTACAGTCAACCCGCCTGGAGATAAGTACGATCAGATGACCGCCTTGCTGAGCTCCAAACTTACGTCGCTAGGTCTTACCACTAAACGCTACTCTGTTCCTAAGAGCATTTTAAAGGATGCACTTGCTCCAGAATTTCTAAACTATCCCCGGTTTAATGTATTAGGAAAACTTAAAGGTAAAAACAGTAAACGCACAGTGCATTTCAATGCCCATTATGACGTAGTTCCTGTTTCGGGGGTATGGAAGCATGGCGGTGCTTTTAGTGGTAAAGTATCAGGTGGTCATATTTATGGCCGCGGCACAGCAGACATGAAAGGCTCTATAGCTAGTCTAACGCTTGCCTTAGAATCGCTCGCAGCTACAAAAATTAAATCAAACTTAAATGTTGAGGTTTCTCTAACCGCAGACGAAGAAACTGATTCAGCACTAGGAACTGGTTGGATGATTCATAATACACCTATTAATCCAAACTATGCTATTGTTATGGAAGGTGGAGAAAAAGATATGGTCTGCTGTGGGCATGGTGGAGTTATATGGCTTGAAGTTGCAGTGCATGGAAAACCAGCACATGGCTCAATGCCGCAAAATGGAATCAATGCCTTAGAAAAAATGTCTGCTCTTATACTCGCATTAGAGGATTACAAAAAACAATTGCGAAAGACTTCCTTTAAAACACCAAGTGGAGATATACGTTATCCAACGATTAATGTGGGCGGTGTGTTTGAATCAGGCCCCGGTGGAAAAATAAATACCGTTCCTTCCTACGGCTCATTTAGTATTGATCGTCGGGTTCTCGCCGTAGAAAACCACCCGTCCGCAGAAAAAGATCTGCGTAATTTTTTAATCTCTGCTGCAAAAAAAATTCCTCAATGTTGTATTACAATTAGGAAAATTTCTGAAAACTACGCCTGTTTTACACCACCTACGCATCCTTTCTTTAAATCAGTGGGCCAAAGCTTAGAAAAAGTAAGGAAAGAGCCTGCAGTGTTTAGCGTATCTACAGGATTTAATGATATGCAGTTTTTTGCTTCTGAATTGAAAATTCCGACAGTGGGCTACGGCCCTGGCGGTGACGATTACCACGCCGTTAATGAAAAAGTGTCCGTAAATGATCTGGTTGATTCGGCAAAAATATATGCTGATATTCTTACAAGCTTCGAAGGATGATCTCTAAAAAATTTTATTATGAAAATTAATTTATCAATTACCCCTGAAAAATTATTAAAGAAAACTGAGCATGTTTTTGATCTCGCAGGTCAAAAAATAGCTTCTCTTAATAAAAGTTGGGATGCAAACAAGGGAACTCCTGTATTTACCGTTAAAGGAAAATATACTTCTAGGGGCTGGACTGAATGGACCCAAGGTTTTCAGTTTGGAATGGCTTTTCTGCATTTCGACGGAACCTCCGACAAGGCCTCGCTTCGTTTAGGACGTGAAAAAACGATCAAACATATGGCCTCTCATGTTTCTCACATCGGAGTACATGATCATGGGTTTAACAACATTTCGACGTATGGTAATTTACGCAGATTGATTCTTGAGGGAAGGGCTTCTGAAGAAAAAGGTGAATTACATTTTGCAGAATTAGGCCTAAAGGTTTCCGGAGCTGTTCAAGCAGCTAGACATGTTACAACAAACTGCAAACAACCATGGTCTCCAGTTGCAGATGCTGCCGGTGTAATACCAAGTGGATATATTTATTCATTTAACGGACCCCAATCTCTCTTTGCTGATACCATACGCTCAATGCGTTCCTTAAGTATCGCACACCAATTAGGGCATGTACTCATGGGCGAGGGAGATAAAAAGATTAATCTACTGCACCGTTCAATTGAGCATGCAGCAACTACCGCTCGTTTTAATGTGTTCTTTGGGCAAGAAAGAGATGCTTATGACGTACGTGGTCGTGTGGCACATGAATCTATTTTTAATCGTAATGATGGACAATATCGCTGTCCAAGTACGCAACAAGGCTACTCGCCTTTCACCACATGGACTCGGGGTGCAGCATGGATCATTTGCGGTTATGCTGAACAACTTGAATACCTGGATACTGTTCAAGGTGCAGAATTAGATAGTATGGGTGGAAGACGTGCCGTTACTGATTTATATCTAGAAACAGCTAAGGCTGCGTGTGATTACTATATCGATGGCTATTCAGCAAAAGACGGTATCCCTTACTGGGATAATGGCGCAGCAAAACTGCATAACTTAGGCAATTATACAAATAAGGACTCCGATCCTTTTAATGCCTACGAGCCTGTTGATAGTTCTGCTGCTGCAATCGCTGCACAAGGTTTCTTACGCTTGGGACGATGGCTTTCAGCAAATGATTCTAACGTAGCGGGAAAACGCTACTTCCAAGCCGGTCTAACCATTGCCTCCACCCTATTTGATGAACCCTATCTATCAACAGATAGTGACCATCAAGGACTGTTATTGCATAGCGTCTATCACAGACCAAACGGTTGGGACTATATTCCAAAAGGTAAAAAAGTTCCTTGTGGAGAATCTTCCATGTGGGGCGACTATCACGCTCTTGAGCTAGCACTACTAATTAATCGTCTCGCTCAAGATAAATACTATACGTTTTTTTGAGTAATGAGTAGGTCTTTAAAAGTCTCGAGTAATTGCGTGTAGTTAAAACTGAAGCCTTCTTTAAGTAAGCGTTCCGGGAGACACGCTCTTCCTTTAAGGGCAAGCTCTGGATTAACTCGCATTACAGTTTTAGAAATTAAAGTCACTGCCCAAGCAGGTGCTGGTGGTGACCAAGGCCGATTAAGCGCCTGTCTTAACTGCTTCATAAACACCTTGTTTGTAACTGGTGTTGGTGCGCAAGCATTGTACTGCCCGCGAGCGGAATCTGTCTGTATTGCCCACTGACACATTCGACAAAAATCGTTAATATGAGCCCAACTAATATACTGCTTACCAGAGCCTGTTGTGCCCCCTAAAAATAACCGTGTTAATAAGCTTAGCGGGGCGAGTGCACCACCCTTTGCACCTAATATAAATCCTATTCTAAAAGCAACTAAGCGGGGATTGCTTTTGTACTGAGCTTTAAAAAAAGCATTTTCCCACGCCTTCGTCACCTCTGCAAAAAAATCATCTGCATGAGGACTTTCCTCAGTACATACCACTTCTCCTTTATTTCCGTATAAAGCTAACGTAGAGGCTTGAATGAGAATCTTAGGTGGATTCGAGCAAGTATTAAGTGCTGCAGTAATTGCATCAACAGCGCTTACCCGTGATTCGAGTATAGCTTTACGATTAATCTCGTTATCGAGACAAGCGACGCTTCTTCCCGCTAAATTAATTACTGCAGTTGAACCTTCGAGTTCTGCAGCCCAGCTACCTACTGTTCTGCCATCCCAGTGAACAAAACGCACCAGCCTTTTATCAGGCTTAATAGATCGCGACAAAATAACCACTTCCCAGCCTAAATTGGCGAAATGTGCAGCAAGGGATGATCCTAAAAATCCAGATCCACCAGGAATAATGACTTTGGGTGTCATAACTAAGACTTTGCTTACTATTTAAGATTTCGCAACCGCTCTGAGCTAAGGATCTTCTTAAAATGTATGAAAAGTGTTTCATTTGCTCATAATTTAGTGAGAATTTAACCGCAATGAATCCCACCTTAGATCTTTACAGCCTGCTTCGTGATGAACTCTCGCAGCTGTTTATTTCTTGGGAGTTTAGCCCTGTTCATGCTGCACGCGTTTGGCGTTACCTGTATTGGGAATGTATCGATTCTTTAGATGGAATGCAGGATTTACCTCCTCGTGTTTTACGTAAACTCAAAGAGGAAGCTTTCTTAGGCTCTTTACCTACAGCATTGGAAACGCGTTCAAGTGACGGCTTCACGCGTAAATATTTACTTAATCTTCCAGAAGATAGAAAAATTGAGACAGTACTCATGCGCTATACGGGGCGCGTAACTGCATGTATAAGCAGTCAAGCAGGCTGTGCTATGGGCTGCGTATTTTGTGCAACAGGCCAGATGGGTTTCTCGCGGCATTTAACAACTGGAGAAATTGTGGCCCAGGCTGTTCATGTACAACGCATCTTAAGAACCCAACCAGGAGAGCACGGCGATTCACAACGCCTGCGTAATATTGTTTTAATGGGTATGGGTGAGCCACTTCACAATTATGATGCTGTTATAAAGGCTATAGATATTTTTAGAGATTCCGCAGGTCTATCCCTCTCAGGTGATCGTATTACATTAAGCACGGTGGGAGTTGTTCCTGGAATTTTACGTTTAGCTAAAGAAAAAAAATTACTTCATCTAGCTGTATCACTACATGCAGCAACCCAGGAGGGGCGAGCCGCTCTAGTACCTGCTGCAAAAAAATGGCCCTTAAGTGAGTTAATGGCTGCGTGTCAGACTTACAGTGAAGCTACGGGTAAGCGCATTTTTTATGAATGGACACTAATCGAGGGAAAAAATGATTCCGAAGAAGATGCACGTGCCGTTGGTAGGCTATTGGGTAAAATGCCTGCGCAGGTTAATCTTATCCCTTTAAACCCAACACAAGGCTATGCCGGAACCGCGTCGAGAAGTGAATCAGCTCGTCGCTTTCAAAATATTTTAGCTGATGAATTTTCTATTCCTAGTACTGTAAGACAACGTAGAGGAATTGATATAGCTGCGGGTTGCGGACAACTCGCCGTAAACGCTTAAGTCTGTTTTGCTTCGCTTACTAAAGTAGAATTAAAAAATTTAACGTTTTGCTTTGAAATATCTAAAGATAATTGCTGACAGCGTTTTTCGAAATTTATCCACCCCAGTGATGCTGCCTCAGATTCACTTGTAAGTGTTATCATTGCTTTACCTAAAGCATCCAGTGCGGGAAGTTTATCTAAAGCTAGTAATTTCTTTTCTGCTAAAAATAAATTAAGTGCTGCCCCAAGACTGTCCAACCAAAGCCGAGGCTTATCAGTTTGCGTGAGTGCCAAACCTATAGGACTACATTCCATATAGGTGCATAATGTTTGCCTTAGTTTATTTAACTCTTCGTTAGCTGTTGCTGGATTCCACCGTGCTATAAATTGCTTTCTTTCCCTGTATTTTTTAATTTCCCATACTTTAAGTGTCAGTTCGTAATCCCCAGCACGATGTTTTAATATTCCTGTAACTGCATAATCTACATGATCACTGTTTGATTCATTCATCTGTCTAAGTTGTTCAGTAGACCATTCCGCATCAAAGATCATTGGATTTCTTGATCCATCAGCAAATTCCATAAACGCAATTGCTGTAATAGGAGTGTATGCAGATGAAGATAAAAATCCCTCTGATAACCAAAGTGGAATGGCTTTCGAAAGTTTAGCTAGATCGTCTTCTGGCTTATTCATTTCTTGCATCACATCAAAATAGGCGCCCGGTAACGCTAGTTGTGTGAATGCAATACGCCGCGTTGGGCCTAATTTAGCTGGTAATATTTTTGCCTCAAGTGCTTCTAATCCATAAAACCATATAGGCTTGCTGATTGTAACTATGGCTACCTTAAGTGGGCCATGTTCACTTTGTGCGTCTGCTTGAACTGGTGCTGGAGCAAAAGCTGTATCACCTCCCAGCATAATCTCTGAGATAGCATTTGAAAATCCGTATAAACGCTCTTCGAGATCTGGCCTGTTTAAAGAAAACAATAGATCTAAAATATGCTGTGCTGCCTCAGCGTTACGAACTGCGATATAAGCCTGTAACACGTTTATTCCTGTGGCAGGACCGTGCCGAGTAGCATCATATTTTGGTGCTACAAGTTCTATCACCTTATCGACATTACCAGTTGACCCTAAGTCGCCAGAAATAGTAACTAACACGTCAGCTCTATCACCCGATGAATGTAAAACTTCTTCGTATATGGTAATTGCTGCAGGTAAATCCTTATGATCTAGTTTTTCACGTGCCTCGCGTAAGCGCGTTATTATGGGAGACTGAGCTAGAGTTTGCGGTATCAAAGCCTCTGTTACCGCCGCGGGTTTTGCTGGTTCACTTTTTTTAGATAAACGGTCGAATATTCCCAT
Source organism: uncultured Opitutia bacterium (assembly GCA_903834135.1). Taxonomy (GTDB): domain Bacteria; phylum Verrucomicrobiota; class Verrucomicrobiia; order Opitutales; family Opitutaceae; genus Palsa-1447. Next base: position 540,687 of record CAILHZ010000016.1, read on the forward strand.
AACTTAAAAAATGCCTGGTTTTGGTTCTATGCGAGAGTCTTTTTTAAATTTAACCTTATTTAAAGGCTTTTTGCTTTCGGATAACACGAACAACGAAGGCAACAATCATGATATTTCCGATCAATAAAAACCAGGCAGTCAAATTGGGGTGCTTATAGACAAGCCGTATTTCCCAGGGAATAAGTATTCCAGTGCCTATAATAACTAAATATTTTGCCCAAAAATAGTTAAACCATAAACCAATACTTTCCACATATAAAAAACCTGCGTAGACAAGGATCCCGTATCCGGCTGTTTGAATTGTAGAGGTTTCTAAGCCAGATAATTTTATTATCATCCACTGAAATATTTTGTTATCGGGATTAATCCTCAACTGATGTGCCAAACTTATCACTGAACTTTCGGCATGATAGTCTACACCTTTTATAAAACTGTACCAAAGAAAGGTAAGTATAATGGCTTTGGTAAATCGGTAGACTGCAATAAGGCGTAAGCCTACCAAATCTGTTTTGGAAGATGGCTTAGGATCTACTATTTGGCCCGAGTTGATCACTAATAAACACTGATTACTTTACAGCCTAACTGCAAAGAATACCTTCGTTGATTTTGAATTATTCTATAATCTTTAATTTTAGAGGAATTAAAAATATCCGCGTTTCTTAAGTAGTTAATTCTAACCAATGCCCGTTGGGGTCTTTTACCCTAAAGACCTCAGTTCCATCCTCTGCCAAAGCAGTATTATTTTCATAGCCAAACTTTTCGGCATTATCTTTAAGTATCTTGAGATGAGTCAGGTCACCTATTTGAATTCGGTAAGATACAAGGCCCCGAGACTGCTTTGGAAACGGTTCTGCTTCTGACCATACATTTGTAGCAATATGATGATGATATTCACCGGCAGATAAAAATCGTGCGCCAGTCATTGCGTACATAATTTTCATTCCTAAGAAATTATGATAAAACTTTTCCGCAATATCTATATCCCCAACATGTAAATGAATATGTCCAATATCAGCACCTTCTGGTGCTGTCGCTGGAGGTATTCCTGGTGTAGCATTAGAAAGTAAATTTTCTATGTTAAGCGCTTTACTATTAATAAGCTGTACTTTTCCGTCTCGTGTTGGCCACTGCTCAATCGGGCGATCAGCATAAATCTCTACACCGTTTCCCTCTGGATCACTAAAATAAACAGCTTCACTAAAAATGTGATCTGACGCTCCTTCGAATGGATATTTTTTAATAGCAACCCGTTTAATCGCATCTGCTAAATCACGTCTAGATGGAAAGCGAAATGCTGTATGATATAATCCCACTGCATGTTCGGGTTTATCGATTGCATTTGCATCTTCTAAGAGCACCAATTGAACCGGCCCAATTCCCGAAGCAGACATGAATACTGAAGATTCTGTTTTCTTAACAGTTCTCCATCCTACAATGTCGCGGTAAAAAGGTGCCGTTATGGCAAGACTCCTTACCTTCAAGCAAACCTGCGAGGGATGACTTGTTGGCGGTAAGGTTGTATGTTTGAAGATCACAAAATAAAAAGCTTCAGCCTTTAGTATTACTAAGGCTGAAGCTTTTTTTTAAAATTATCTTATAGGTGAACGATAATTTGCTCTTTAGGTAAACGCACCTTAGGTAGTTTTGCGTAGCCGTCTGTTTGTGCTCTATAGCCAATTGCTGCAACTACAGTTGCCGCTAGACCTTTGTGTGCTAAATTTAAAGTTGCATCATAGGCTGCTGGTGAAAACCCTTCAATTGGGCAAACATCTATGTTTAACATTGCTGCGCTAGCCATTAATTGACCTAGGGCGATATAGGCTTGTTTAGCAGCCCATGTACGACGTGCGGCGTCATCCATGCCCTTAATAATACTACCGATCATCATACCGCGGTAGCCCTCAAGTGCTTCGGCTGGTACTCCACGCTTCTCGGAAATTAATTTAATAAAAGCATTAACATCTGCTTCTGTTACATTTGTTTTAATTGAAAAAACAACCAGGTGTGAAGCATCGGCTACTTGGCGCTGATTATAAGAAGCTGCTACCAGTTTCTCTTTTACTGCAGAATCATTTACAACAACTGCTGCGATGGGCTGGAGACCAAAGCTAGAAGGTGTTAAAATAATTGATTCTTCTAAAGCAGCCCAATCCTGAGGACTTATTTTGCGTGCAGGATCAAATTGTTTGGTCGCGTAGCGCCAGTTTAAGTTACCGATTAATTGTTCACGTGTTATAGCGTGGCTCATAGATGTATTGTTTTATTCAGTTAGAAATAGAAAGGAGTGTATAAATAACGTTAGCTTTAGCCTTAAATCAAACAGCTGTTGCATAGGTTGTATAGGTTAAATGTTATAAGTTGTTTATTAAAAACCATATATGGGATATTTTAAGTCGATATTTTCTTGCAGCAATGGATTTAATATATTCTGTTTTTATAGATAGAACGGCTTGTCGCGCAGCAATAGACAGTCCACTCTGTACTCTTTGATAGGATTTAGTCCTTTCTTTTCGGGCCTTTAGCTCAGCGGTTAGAGCAGGGGACTCATAATCCCTTGGTCGTTGGTTCAAATCCGACAAGGCCCACCATTTATAGTCAAAGTTCTGTAATAGAATTTGATCTAAGTGAATATATACAGAAAGAAATGTTTGTTTTTAAATCCTGTCTACGGATTTGTATATCTGTTCCAAAAACACCTGTGTCTGTAATTATTTCTTATTCAATGCCTGCTCGATTGCCTCAGTAAGCTCTTTTGATTCGGGAGTAATTGATGAATCATACCGCATAATCATTTTACCGTCACGACCGATTAAAAATTTGTTGAAGTTCCATGTTATATCACCAGCAAAAACTGAGGACTTACCTGCAAGCAAAGTATACAACGGGTGACGGTTAGTTCCATTCACTTCAATTTTATCGAATAATGGAAATTTAACATTAAACTTAGAAGAACAAAATGCTTTAATCTCTTCGTTTGTCCCAGGTTCTTGTTCACCAAATTGATTGCATGGAAAACCAAGCACTACAAAGCCTTGGCTCTTATACTTCTCGTAAATACTTTCCAAGCCATCGTACTGCGGTGTATAGCCACATTGAGAGGCTACGTTTACAACTAAAATAACTTTATTTTTGTATTCATCTAGTTTAACCGTTTTCGCGTCTATTGTTTTAACTGAAATGTCGTAAATAGACTCAGCGTGCGCAGAAATTCCAAGGCTCATAATAATTAATAATAATATCTGTTTCATGTTCATTGTTATTTTGTTTTACCGAGTAAATCGAGTGCTGCAGCAGTCATTGCTTGTACACCAGTTTTAATAGTGAGTTCAGGAAGTGGTGCAAACTTACTGGAATGCAAGCTCGGCAATGCCTTCCCTGTTTTAAGGCTTTCTGCATACAGTTGAGGGTCTACCGCACCCAACCAAAATAAACACGTTGGTACGTGCTCTGCGGTTCTTCCGAATTGTCCGAAGTCTTCGGCTGCCATAACAGGCCCTTCTGTTTTAACCGCCTCTTTTCCTAACCAGTTTTCAACAGAACTTCTTACTCTACGATTTAATGAAGGTTCATTGTATGTCGATATAGCTCTTTCTTCGGTTACAACTTCTACTGTAGGAAGTAAGTTGTCTGGTAGTCCTGCAGAAATACCCTGCCCTTTTGCGATTCTCTCTATTGCTGAAATTAAGTGGTCCCGTGTTTCTTGAACATATGATCTTACCGTTAGTCTCATTTCAACAGAATCGGGAATAACATTAGGTTTATTTCCTCCATGAATCATTCCTACTGTAACGACTGCAGGATCTCCTGGTCTTACCTCTCTACTCACAATTGATTGTAAGGCTAAGACTATTTCTGAAGCAAGTACGACTGGATCTTTAGTCATATGCGGATATGCCCCATGACCACCTATACCATGTACAGTTATAATCACTGTGTCTGAATTTGCTAAAGCATAACCATCAACAAAGGCCACTTTACCTGCTGGAATCCCAGCATGGTCATGAAGAGCGATTGCATAATCTGGTTTAGGAAATTTTTGAAATATCCCTGCTAAGATCATCGCACGTGCACCAATTACACGTTCTTCTGCGGGCTGTCCGATTAAAATTAGTGTTCCTCGCCATGAATCTTTTATAGATGACATAGTTCTTCCCGTTTCTGCTAAAACACTCATGTGAATATCGTGACCACATGCATGCATAACTGGTTGGTCTTTGCCTGAAAGATCCGTGACATGGATCTTACTCGCATAAGACAGACCTGTTGCTTCTTGTACAGGTAAGCCGTCCATATCGGCGCGTATAAGCAGTGTAGGACCTGGTCCATTCTTCAATACAGCAACAACACCAAATCCACCAAATTTTTCTGTTACTTCAAAACCTGTTGCGCGTAAATCAGCCGCTAATTTAGCAGATGTGTTTTTCTCCATTAATGAAAGCTCGGGATGCGTGTGTAGTTCTTTATAAAACACATCAAGAGCAGGATAATCCGAATCGAGCTTCGAGGTGACACGCTGTTGAACCTCACTGTTTTGAGCGTATGCGTTTATTGTATTTAAACATACTACCCCAAACAACATCGCCTTAACAAATAACTCCCGAGATTTCATTTGTTTCATTTGCCCAGAATGTATTTCGGCAAAATCAACGCAAGGCCAAGCCTTAATCTTAAGCTTTTCAAAGGCTTACCTAGCCAAGAGCTGTTTTTGCTCTTCTGCTGTAAGTTCCTGCCATGCACCCGGTTTTAGTTTATAGGTACTTAATTCTAACTTACCTATTCGGCTTCGATACAAGCGAAGTGTGGGATGTCCTACTGCTGCAGTCATGCGTCTTACTTGCCTATTTTTCCCCTCGGTGAGTGTAAGTGCTATCCATGTATCAGGAATCGATTTCCTCACCCGTATAGGTGGATTGCGTGGTGGAAGAGAAGGAGCGGGATCAATAAGCCACACGTTACATGGTTTTGTTACATGGTCCCCTATTTTGACTCCATTTCTAAGTAATTCTAAGGCTGTTTGCTCTGGAATGCCTTCGATTTGAACCCAGTACTGCCTAGGGTGTCCTCGTGTTGGATCAAGCAACTCTGTTACTAGATCATGATTGTCTGATAAAATAAGCATTCCCTCTGAATCAGCATCAAGTCGACCTGCTGAATAAACACCTTTGGGGAGTCCATATAAAGCTAGGGTTTTCCAATCTGAACCTTTTTCAGGAGTAAATTGGGATAAAACACCATAAGGCTTATTAAAAATTATAGTCATGAAAAAGGGTCTTTAGTGATTTCTATCTCACTAAAGACCCTCTCTCAACTACCATTATTTTAAATTCTTACTGTCTTACTTATCTTGAGGAGTTTCATCTACGACAACGAAGCGACTTGCTCCCTCACGCCAGTATCTAACAAGTACCTTAGGTCCCTTTATGCTTTCGCTGAGTTTCACTGCATCGTCGGCATTATCTACAGGATGTTTATCCAAATCTAAAATAACATCACCCTTAAGTAATCCTGCACGAGCAGATGCACTCGTAGGGTCTACATCAGTGACAAGCGCACCATTGATATTTGCTGGAACATTTAATTGATCTCTTAATTCTTTGGTCAACTCACCCACCGTTACACCATTTAAAACACCGTCATCATTAGCTCCGCCTGTTGCGTTTTTCCCCTGAGACTGCGGCATATTTGTTGCACGGTCTCCTAATGTGATCTTTGCCTTTAATGTTTTTCCTTCTCGCAAGTATTCAATGTTAACGTCCGTGCCTGGTGCAATTTGACTGATTGACATTCTAAGTTGAGCAGGATCATCCACAAGTTTGTTGTTTAGTTTTGTGATAACATCGCCACTTTTCAGCCCTGCTTTATCCGCAGGAGCTCCTGGAGTTGTTCCTCCAATTAATGCTCCACGCGTCGTACCAAATTGTTCTGCCAAATCTGGTTTTAACTCTTGCAGGGAAACTCCCATAAAACCACGTGCCACTTTTCCGTGTGCAACTAATTGTTCTACAACAGATTTTACTAAATTTATTGGGATGGCAAAACCAACACCATTAGAGCCGCCACCATTACTCATAATCGCTGTATTAATACCAATCACTCGTCCTTTTAAATCTACAAGAGCACCACCCGAATTACCTGGATTAATAGATGCATCTGTTTGGATAAAATCCTCGAATGCTTCGATATTAAGATTGTTACGTCCAAGTGCACTGACAATACCGTGAGTCACTGTTAGTCCAATACCAAACGGATTTCCTATTGCTAATACTGTGTCTCCTACTTGAACAACGTCACTGTCAGCTAATTTTGCTGGAGTTAAATCTTTAGCGTCTATTTTTAAAACAGCTAAATCTGCTTCAGCGTCTTTACCTACAAGTGTAGCTTTATATTCCTTTTCTGGTTTTCCGAATTTAATTTTAATGTCGTCGGCTCCGTTTACTACGTGATTATTCGTTATTATATAGCCATCTGCTGATACAATAATTCCTGAACCTAAACTCTCCTGGTGTTGGTCTTGAGGCATGCCTTGACCAGGTGCTCCAGGGATTCCAAAAAAATGTTTAAATATAGGATCATTTAAAGCAGGGTTTGCGTTAGCGTGTACCTTTTTGCTGGTTGCTATGTAAACAACGCTTTGAGACGCATTTTTTATGACTGTTGTGTAACTTGCCCTTAGGAGTGTGTCGGGATCTACTGGGTTTGAATCAGTAGCTAACTTAAGAGTCGCATGCGACTCTGACTTATCTTTAGCAAAAAGAGTACCGCCTGCAAAGGTACTCAACCCCATTGCAGCCAACAATATTCGTAAAATCAGTTTTGGATTCATAAAAAGGTGCGACACGGTTAACACGTTTAGGTTTCAGAACAAAACAAGGTTTATACTGCAATCATAAGGTAATTTATCTGCAATCCTTGAATTATTGACCAATTAGCCCAAGGTCTGTTCAATCATATATTTAACACCGCAAGAAGCTTAACGTAACGACATCTATGTCTACTGCTCCAGAAATACCTAACTTAATGGAAGCTATCGTCTCTTTATCTAAAAGACGCGGCTTTGTATTCCCTTCTTCAGATATTTATGGAGGTTTTAATGGTTTCTTTGATTACGGTCCGCTTGGTGTGGAACTCAAAAAGAACATACGTGATTGTTGGTGGAACGATATGGTACGCAGGCGTGAAGATATCGTAGGACTTGAAAGTTCTATTATTATGCATCCTAAAGTATGGCAGGCTTCTGGACACGTAGCTGGCTTTACAGATCCTTTGGTCGATTGCAAAGCCTCGAAACAACGTTACCGCGCTGATCAACTATTTTTTTCTGCCGTAGAAGTAGTTAATCCTGAAGATAATTCGAAGCAAATTATTGGTTACGTGTCAGCCTTAGAAAGTGAGAATACAGCAGGAGATCTTCAGGATAAGGCGGAATCCATGAAACGCAAAAAGGCAGTGCGTGGAAACCTGGTTACCATTACGCCCCGAGATATGACTGAGGCGAAGCCTGAAGAAATTGCTCTTATTCCTTCTCCCGCAACAGGAGAGCCTGGAAGTTTAACCGAGCCGCGCGCTTTCAATATGATGTTTGAGACACATGTTGGCGCTCTCAGAGATGAATCATCTGTCTCTTATTTACGTCCTGAAACCGCACAGGGTATGTTTGTGGACTTTAAAAATGTGGTGGATACGGGCCGAGTTAAAATACCTTTTGGTATTGCTCAAATTGGAAAAAGTTTCCGTAACGAAATCACTCCAAGAAACTTTATTTTTCGTTCCAGGGAGTTTGAACAAATGGAAATGGAATATTTTATCCATGAAGATGCGGATTGGGCTAAATCGCACCGCGAATGGATTAATTGGTGTAAATCTTGGCTTATTTCAATCGGTTTACCTGAATCCCATCTAACCGAGTATAATCATCCTCAAGAGAAACTCGCGTTCTACTCCAAGGGAACTACTGACATCATGTTTAAGTACCCATTTGGTGTACAAGAATTATGGGGTATTGCTGCGCGTGGTAATTACGATCTCACGCAGCATGCAAATGCATCGGGTGTTCCACATTTCATTTTCGATGAGGCTACAAAGAAAAGATACATTCCTCACGTCATCGAACCTGCCGTGGGTGTTGACCGTATTTTCCTTGCGGTTCTTTGTGGAGGCTATGCTGAAGAAGATGTTACTGACGAAAAGGGTAATGTTGAAAAGCGCACCGTGTTAAGGTTTAATCCACGTATAGCTCCTGTTAAGGTTGCAGTTCTTCCTCTGCTTAAAAATAAGCCTGAGCTTGTTCAGCGAGCGCTGGATATCTACACACGTCTTAAGCGTCGCTACGCAGTATTCTATGATGAAGGTGGGGCAATAGGCCGTCGTTATCGTCGCCAAGACGAAATAGGTACACCTTGGTGTATCACTATCGATTTTGATACGATTGAAAAAGATGGTACCTTTACTCTGCGTGAGCGTGACTCAATGCAACAACGCCGTATTACCGAAGCCGAACTATTCGCCCTTCTTGAAGAAGCGGTGTATTGATTGCACTTTGATTAAAAGCGTTCGGTTAATAATACCGAGCGCTTTTACCGAGATAATTTAGCATCCAAATTTCTTTCCATACTCGGTATCTACCCTCTTGGGTAATTTTACCGTGATCTTCGCGCTCGTTGTGAGGATGTAAAAAACCAAGCTCTGTGTTGAGCTGCTCTAATTCGTGTTGTACAGAATTTAAATCCACGGCTGGCTCTGTTTTAAAGGCTACAAGTTCACCAGATTTGGCGAGACGTGCTTTATGCTTAGAAAGAAGCCGTTTGATAGATCTGTTTCGCGGACGTCTTACTACAAACCAATTTTCAGGATAAAACCCGCCAAATGGAATGTACAAGTTATCCGTTACTATGCGTCTTCCATCTAAGGTTAATGAACTAAAGCCGTAGCAAACAACGATGGTGCCACTAGCTTGGGGCAAAAAAGTAATTTGTATTCGTGTAGTAGCCTCTTGGTTTTCATAAACCGATACGCGTAAATAAATCCCCCCTCCTACTTCTGCTTTAAGCGCCTGTGCTTGATGAAAGCCTTGTTCGCGAAGCCAGGATCTAATTTTAAGCAAGCGTGGTTGTGTTGGCCATTCCTCGCCACTGTCGTTTGGTACATATTTAGGAAACAATGGCATTGGACTTAAGCTGAGAGCAGAAATCGCAAGCCAGTTATAAAGCGTCTCACCCAGAAACCAGAGTATAAAAAACAAAGCCACTAACGTCCAATAAGGCCTATCTATCCATTGAAAATTTTCACACATCATTGCAGCACCTAAGGCAAAGCCAGCCCATCTTAGCCAGCGATCAACGATAGATAGCACTGGAGAGCCTATCCGCACGTTGATCTGTACAATGATCAACGAAGCGACAACTGCTGCTATAATCAAGTATGTGGTCTGCAAGCTACCTAACTTAATCGAACCGGCATGATTACGCAAATGAAGCTATCGAGTGTTTTAAAAACACCAGGACTTACATCATCTTTTACTTCAAAGAATACTTCGTCTTTAGTAAGAGCACGCAGCGGATCCATAATAAAAGCAGGGTTGAAAGCAACCTGCAGTTCTGGCCCGCTATAGCCAATCGCCATAGATTCATGAGCTTCGCCAAAGTCTGGGCTTTGAGCTGTAATTTCTAGTAAGTTGCTCGAAAGTTTAATGCGAACTGAGTTTGCTTTTTCTGAACAAACAAGCGCTGCACGATGAACGCACTCTAATAATAATTCTCTTTCGAGTTTAATGCGTTGATGTGTTTCTTTAGGTATAACTTGAAGATAGTTAGGATAGTTTCCTTCAACAACTTTAGAATATAAATAAACGTTGTCGATCAATCCGCTTGTATCTTTATCTGTTGCGATTTGAAACGCACAGCGACGATCGCTAAAATTAATTTTAACTTTCTCTCCTTTATCTAATAAGCGGCTAAGTTCAGAAACTGTTTTTGCAGGTAAAATAATCGCCCCTGCGCTTTCTGCAGGAACATCCATTTCTTTGCTCACAACAGCCAAACGTCTTCCATCTGTTGCAACTAAAGAAATTTTTCCGTCACGGAAGTTAAAATAAACACCGTTCAAAATATATCGTGTTTCATCTGTGGACTGCGCATATGACACATTCTTGAGCATGGAGTTAAGCTCATCTTGTTGAAGTGTATATGCTTTCTCTTCTCCAAATTCTGGTAAGGGCGGAAAGTCTTCTCTTCCTATTCCCATAATTCTAAAATTAGATCCACCGGAAGAAAGTTTAACCTGATGATTTGGTGAACCATCAAAAGTAACATCAATGTTTGGTAATTCTCTAACGATGCTTGCCAATCTTTTAACAGGAAGTGTAACAGATCCTGTTTCTTTAACTTCTGCTTTTATTTTACAACGAATACCTAAATCTAAATTTGTTGTTGTAAGAGAGATTTGATCTTTCTCTGCTTCAATAAGCACGTTGCTTAAAATGGGCATAGTGGACTTAGAGCCTACTACATTGAGAACTTGTGCAAGGCCGTTTGCGAAATGGTCGCGATTGATTTTAAATTTCATGAGGACAAATATCGGATAGCTTTATGGGATAAGACTCGCGGTCGAATGCGCTTGGCTCAAGGAGAATTAACACACGTCTTATAAGTATAGATCATTACTATATTAAAGCAGTAATAGTATGAGCGGTGAACAAGGGTAATAACTATTCTTTCTGAGTCTGTAATTTAGGTTAAAAAGGGTGTGAATAACTGACAGGACTTCGGTAATAACAGGGTACTTTTTTAGCCATGAAGGTTATTGGCACTAAAATAGGATGTTTTTCACAAAGTTTTAGACATCTATTTAATGGTTTTTTTCCAACTTTGGCTGCTTTGGTTTACGCCAATGTCTAACTAGACCAAAAAAGATGTATGCAAGGCAGGTACAAACGAACGCAATTTCCTTAAAAAGGATCAAAAAGCCAACACCTATGATAATAAAAACAAAACGCCTCAACTTAGTTTGTGTCTGCAAATCTACTTTTTTGCCGCTGGGGTAGCGCACAGTGCTCATCATCAAAAAAGCAATTAAAAGCATCAAAAAAGGCAGGCCTAAAGCATAGCGATTAAGTGATTTATCAAGGTCGGCTAATTTCAGTAAAAAAAGAACCAAGGCCGCCACAGTCGCAGCAGCAGCAGGCACAGGCAAACCAACGAAATCATTGCTAAGTTCCTTTTGTTCAGGATGTAACAAAGGATTAGTAATTACATTAAAGCGGGCTAAACGCATGGCCGCACAAAGAAGGTAAATAAAGCCAACAAACCAACCTATATTCCTAAACCACGGTATTCCTTGGCTAGGAGAAAGGATTAAAAAAAACATCATTAAAGCGGGAGCTAAACCAAACGAAACAACATCCGCTAAAGAATCAAACTCTGCGCCAAACAGGGATTCTCTTCCTCCAAGACGAGCAAGACGACCATCTAGGGAATCAAAAATAGCGCCGCCAAAGATAAACCACACAGCAGTTCTATAGTGATCGGGGGCTGTGGCATCCAAATAGGTTCCTAACAAAGACGACTCTGCAAGCCGGGCATGAATGCAGTTTACAATGGCCATAAAGCCACAAAACAGGTTCCCGGCGGTCATCAAGTTAGGCAGGATATAGATCCTGCTTGCTTGAGCTACATTGTAGGGATCCTGGCGCCTCACAAAATCGGCAGCCTCTGTTTCATTAGAAGAATGGCGCGAAAATTTCATTTAGTTAAAGTTTCTAAATACTTCCAAAATTTAGAGTCTTGTTCAAAAAGTTGTTGTTCGCTTACAGGCAGGCGATTTCTAAGTAAAAAATCTTCTAAACTGTTGCGGTGCAATATGTAATTAACGTGTAAGGTATCGCCAATAGATACAAAATAAAAGCGAAAATCACCCGATCTTAAACGATAAAAAACATGACCCGTTCGATTAAAACGTCCTAAAGGCTCTCTGGGGTGATCTAGTTGAGCTTGGGTTAATGTACTCATAGGCTCTACAACAGTGAGTTGCTGTAGCTTATCTAGGCGGTTCATCTCGTGAAGAGCTTGTTCCGAAAAAGTGACCTGGTACATGCTTTTAAAGTATAGTGAAACAGTCTTTGTTGGCGAGCGTCTTGCTCGTGTAAGTCTTATTCAAGTCACTCGAAGGTTTTTACTCTAATGAAGGCTAATTTTTTATCCTTACCCCTAGTTACAGCAATGCTATTTCTTGGTACATCTTATGGTGTAGAAATAGCAATACAAGCACCCGCTGTAAGCGCTTCACTTTTAGCATCTCCTACACAACCTGCTTTATCGGAACAAGATAAAGAAATCCTCAAACGCTATGATAAAAACGCTGATGGAGTACTAGACGAAGAGGAATTAGCTGCCGCCCATGAGTCCATGTATCGCAACCAAATTCAAGCAGAGGTGATAGCGCGGCGTATATATGACCAAATGCTTGCAAAGTTCGATGTACGGCATGAGGGCAAACTAGATCTCGCGCAACAAGAGCAGGCGCTTGAGTATCTAAAAACAGAACACCCAGAGGCATATAAAAAGGCTCTGGCTCGTTTTGCACGTCAAGGAAGTGGTCTTTTTAGTACAGGCGAAAAAAGCGCCTTCTTTCAGTATCTTTCAAACTTACCTTCAACGTTAGCTAAAAAAGAAATCAAAGCAATAGGCACAGCAGAATATAGTAAAACAGAGAAAAATAAAGATACGGTAAATAATCTCGTAACGCCAAAACCAGCACAAAAACTCTATATGGCACTTCTCAAAAACTTTGATGCAGAGCATAAAGGCAAGCTAACACCTAAACAAAAACAACAAGCAGTAGAGTTTATACAGAATAACAGACCGCAAGTTTTTGAGACACTAATTAAAAAATACGATTTCAACGGTAACGGCAAACTAGACGAAGAAGAAATAACTAAATTCTTCGGCGACCTAGAAAAAACCATTTCCACGAAAGAAGAAAACGAAATGGGAATGTAAGCTGTCTTATAAAGACGGCTAGATTTTTATCCGCCAATATAACTCATTTCAATTTTTGCTCGAGCTTCTCCTGAAGCAAGTAATTCAGCTCTATCATCACTATATTTATCAAGACGACCTTTCCAGATACGGGAAACAAAAGCAGTTAATTCTTTAGGGTCAGCACCTGCTCGCAAGCAGGCGAGCACATCCCAACCAAACGATGCAAAAAGGCAGGTGTAGAATTTACCATCTGCAGATAAGCGAGCGCGGTGACAGTCTTTACAAAAAGGTTCTGTAACAGAACTGATTAATCCAACCTCTCCTGCTCCATCACTATAACTATACCGCGAAGCCACTTCACCACGATAAGCAGGCCCTACGGGTATTAGTGGCCACTGAGCATTTATTAGTTCTACAATAGCTTTAGCGGACACTACTTTGGACGCATTCCAGTGATTGGTGTTTCCTACATCCATAAATTCAATAAAGCGGATAGGAATTTTTCTTTTTCTAAAATAATCACACAGCTCTATAATTTGGTGATCATTAACTCCTTTTTGAATCACACAGTTTATTTTCACAGGTATTGCTGCATCACATGCAGCATCTATGGCGCTTAGGACTCGACTGATTTTAAATCCCAAGCCGTTTAATCTACCCGCTGTATTATCATCGAGTGAATCTACAGAGACGTTTAAACGATTTAACCCAGCAATTTTTAATGCAGGGACAGCTTTTTCTAGAAGCCAACCATTTGTGGTAATTGCGACATCTGGAACCAAAAGTTTATTTTTAAGTATGCTTACAAGTTCTGGAATATCCTGTCTTAATAAAGGCTCTCCACCTGTTAATCTTATTTTTTGAACACCAAGCTTAACGAAACTTTCAGCGATCCGCCCAATCTCTTCTAAAGTCATTAGCTGGGGATCTTTTAAAAACGAATATCCAGCACCAAAAACTTCTTTAGGCATGCAGTAGGGACACCGAAAGTTACATCTATCGGTTACAGATATCCTTAAGTCATGTAGACTTCTATTAAACTGGTCAGCAGTGGTGTTCAAAACAGGCAGTAGTGGTATGCCTAATCTTTAATGAGGTAAACCTCCGAATTTAAAGACAGGATATAATTTACAACGAAAAGAGTCTATGGTTGCCGAGTTTAAAAGCAAAAGATGGAATATGGCTATGTTAACTCCCGGCCAGGCACAGGACATTATTTTTAAAGTAATAAAATCCAGGCCATGCGAACGCGTTGATTTATTGCGAGCACACGGGCGTGTTTTACAAGAAGACTTAATTGCTGATCGTGATCTTCCTCCTTTTAATCGATCTACGATGGATGGTTTTGCACTGCGCGCCGAAGCTTGCAGTGAATCTCAAAAAAGTTTTGTTTCTCACGGAGTTCAAGCAGCAGGTTTAGCTGCGACAACGCTTCACGGTGATACAAATGCGTGTTTAGAAATTATGACAGGAGCAGTGGTTCCGGCGGGTGCCAACGCCGTTGTTCCATATGAAGAGGTTGATGTTTCAGACAAAGTAACGATTAAGCCAGGAGTGAATGTTCTAGCTGGGCAGAATATTCATCTGCAAGGAAGTGATGCAAAAAAAAGTAGCACCTTGGTTAAGAAAGGAATCAAGCTTTCTGCTAGAGAAATCGCAGTGGCGGCTTCCTGTGGTTATGAATCACTTAATATAAGTACTCAGCCACGCATCGCGCTCATTTCAACAGGGGATGAGCTCGTCGATGTTTCTTCTGTGCCATTACCTCACCAAATAAGAAAAAGTAACAGTTATGCATTACACGCTGCATTAAATGCAGCTGGTTATACTCAAGTCGTAACACATCACTTTTTTGATAATGAGATGGAAGTAGAAAAAGGATTAAGACATGCACTACTTAACAACGATGTATTGATTTTAACCGGTGGTGTATCCAAAGGGAAATTTGATTATTTACCTAAGCAGCTTTCAAAGCAGGGTGTTAATAATCTTATTCATGGAGTAAAACAAAAACCAGGTAAACCGTTTTGGTTTGGTGTAAGTGCAACAAATATCCCAGTATTCGCTTTACCGGGAAACCCAGTATCATCGTATATTTGTTTACACCGCTATGTAATACCTGCACTGCGTCTATCAAGTGGACTTCTGGCACAGTCTACGCGTTATGTATCTTTAAAGAGCGAACTTACCGTAAACGCGAAAACAACACACTTTGTGCCGGTGAGACTTTTTTACACCGAGCAGGGACATGCGCTAGCAGAACCTCTTTTAAGCAACACCTCGGGTGATTTTATAGGTCTTGTAGAATCGCACGGCTTTATAGAACTAAAAGAAGGCAAGGCGCAGTGGCAGTCTGGATCTTTTGTACCCTTTACTGCTTGGGCTTAATTATTTGAGGAGTCTCATTGAAAGCTAACGAGACTTCTGTATTTCTCTATCATGCTTACGCATCTCGATTCGAAAGATAGACCAGTGATGGTGAATGTTTCAGAGAAAACACCCAGTCATCGTACCGCACATGCCATAGCTTGTGTATGGCTACCGCAAGTTATAGCAGAGCTGTTTAAAGAAGGAGAGATTTCAACAAAGAAGGGACCTGTTTTCCAAACAGCTATTTTAGCAGGTATTATGGCGACAAAAAAAACAAGCGAGCTTATACCCCTCTGCCATCCCCTGCCTCTAGAGAATAGTAAAATTGATATTTCGTCTTTAACACCAGCACCGGAAGGTGGAGCAACAGTAGAGATTCATTGCTTTGTGCATACACACGCAAAAACAGGAGTCGAAATGGAAGCACTCACAGGAGTAACGATTGCTGCGTTAACTCTCTATGATATGTGCAAAGCGCTATCGCATGGTATATTGATCAAGGATGTGCGCTTAATCGAAAAGACCGGTGGAAAAAGTAATTATCAAACACAGTGATGATAAAAGTTCGTATTAAATATTTTGCTATACTGCGTGAACAGCGTGGTTTAGATGAAGAAATCGTTTCTACACGAGCAATTAATCCAATTCAGCTCTACTTAGAAATCGCAACTAAACATAAATTCACTTTAGCTCCCGATAGAATTAGAGCCGCAGTTAACGATGAATTCGTAACTCAGGATTACGCACTCGTTGATGGAGATTCGATTGTTTTTCTTCCCCCTATGGCTGGTGGCTAACAAATATTTAATAAGAAGTATGTTTAAAATACTAAATACACCACTTCAGGTTTCTGATTTAAAACAAACACTGCATAATCACCAAGCCGGTGCTTGCATCACGTTTGAAGGCTGGGTGCGCGATATCAACGAAGGTAAAAAGGTATTACGTTTAGAATATGAAGCTTATGCTCAGTTAGCGGAAAAAGAAGGAGCTAAAATTTTAGCAGAAGCTCGCGAAAGATATTCTATCATTAACACACTTGCATGTCACAGAGTTGGATTACTTGATTTAGGAGAGCTAGCTGTATGGGTGGGAGTTGTTGCAGAACACCGAGGTTCTGCTTTTGACGCATGCCGCTATATTATTGATGAAACTAAAGCACGTGTACCTATTTGGAAACGTGAACACTACAGTGACGGAGCTAGGGCATGGATTAATTGCGCCAACCGCGGCGATCATAAAAACGTAACTCGTTAAACAAGATACAGATATATATTTAGCGTTTCTGATTCACTCTAGAAACTGAAAAACGAATTGGAATTTAGCTCTAGGTTACCTACGGTCTTAGTTCTCTATGGCCAAAGAACTTTCAGATATCGGACTCATTGGACTAGCAGTCATGGGTCAAAACCTTGCCCTCAACATAGCCGATCACGGCTTTAAGATTTCGGTATATAACCGAACTACCGAAAAAACAGATAAGTTTGTAGCCGAGAATCCAAATACACCAGGTGGTGTAGTAGGTTCTAAGACGCTTGAAGAATTTGTTCAAAGTATAGCGAAGCCGCGCAAGATTATAATCTTGGTTCAGGCTGGTAAAGGTACCGACGCAGTGATTGATAGCTTAATTCCTCTGCTTGATTCAAACGATATCGTTATTGATGGAGGCAATGCTCTTTGGACTGACACAATTCGTCGCGAGAAGAATTTACGTGATAAAGGACTACGCTTTATCGGAAGTGGCGTTTCTGGTGGTGAAGAAGGTGCGCGTTTCGGTCCTTCACTCATGCCAGGCGGCGAATTTAATGCATGGAAAGAATTAAAACCAATATGGCAGGCAGTTGCCGCCAAGGTTGATGCTAAAACAGGAAAGCCAATTGAAGGCGCAACACCAGGTCACCCTGTTAAAGGCGGCGTACCTTGTACCTCATACATTGGCGAAAATGGTGCAGGGCATTACGTAAAAATGGTGCATAACGGCATCGAATACGGAGACATGCAGATGATCTGTGAAGCTTATGCATTAATGCAGGGCTTACTAGGTCTTAAGGCTCATGAAATGGGCGATATATTCTCCAAGTGGAATGATGGTATTCTCGATAGTTTCTTAATTGAAATTACAGCAGACATCCTTCACCAAAAAGATCCAACTTCCAAAAAAGCCTTTGTTGATGTTGTACTTGATACAGCAGGACAAAAAGGAACAGGTAAGTGGACTTCAGCAAGCGCACTCGATATGGGAGTTCCTGCTCCAACCGTTGCAGAAGCTGTTTTTGCACGCTGTTTATCAGCAGTGAAGAATGAACGTGTTGCTGCTTCCAAGATTCTTAAAGGACCAAAAAAGAAATATAAGGGTAAGAAGAAAGCGCTCATCAAAGCTATTCATGACGCTCTTTATTGCTCTAAGATTTGCTCCTATGCTCAAGGCTTTCAATTAATGCGTGAAGCACAGAAAGAATTTAACTGGAAGTTAAATTTTGGTGAGATTGCTCAAATCTGGCGCGGTGGTTGTATCATCCGTGCAGTATTCTTACAGAAGATCACTGATGCATTTACCCGTAAGCCCGATTTAGCAAATCTGTTCTTAGATCCTTACTTCAATAAAACAGTAAAGAAGGCACAAGCTAACTGGCGTAAGGTGATCTCGCTTGCGGTAGAATGTGGCGTACCTGTACCTACATTCAGTTCAGCACTCGCTTATTATGACGGTTATCGCTCAGCACGACTACCAGCTAACTTGCTACAAGCGCAGCGTGATTACTTTGGTGCACATACTTACGAGCGCGTAGATAAGCCACGTGGCAAGTTCTTCCATATCGACTGGCCAGAAAAGAATCGTCCACAAATTTCAGTATAAGCTAAAATTTGTTTCATTAAAAAAGCTGAACTTTATGAGTTCAGCTTTTTTTGTTGATTCAGACTTAAGTTAGTCTCCTGCAGTAGGAAGTGGTCCTGGGTGTAAATCTTCTTCGCAGACAGCATTTGGAAACGGATCTTTTTCGTTCAGCAACCACGTATCAAGTATTTTACGATGATTTTGTAGCACCTCGAGATGAGTGTTGCTAATAGATAAATCATTCAGTTCTCCTGGATCTAGCATTTCGTCGAAGAGCTGTTCTTTATGAGCTCCTTTTGAGAAGCGAATATATTTATAGCGTGATGTACGCAGCATGCGGCCGTATACTTTTCCGCTTCGGCCAGAGATTGGTGCTAAGTCATTTTGACTTACCACATAAGCATGACCTTTTGCATTAGCCTTTCTTTCAACAAGTGGTCTTACGCTTTGACCTGGGAGGCCTTCAGGTTTTTGTATTCCTGCATAATCGAACACGGTAGGGAAGAAATCCGTATTCATACACACTAGGTTGGATTTATCTCTAGTTCCTGCGTGAGCACACTTAGGTGGACGAACAATGACGGGAACGCCTACAATTTCTTCATAAAAAATAGTCTTTTGATTCCAACGATGTGAACCACCACCGTCGCCATGATCACTCGAGAAAATGATCACCGTGTTCTCGTCTTGTCCGCTATCCTTAAGGGCTTTTAGTATTTCACCAATTCTTGCATCTACTTTTTCTATTAAGCGGTAATAGGCCCATAGGTATTGTCTCCAATTAGCCTCAGGCCATCTAACCGTAGGGTATGTAGGTATGGAGCCCGCCTGCAATTGTCGGATTACCTCTGGTTCTCCTTCAGGAATTGCGAAATTGGCAGGTAAAGGTGGGCATTGCTCTGGGGGCGGAGGTGCAGGAATAGAGCCATTTTTAAAATCATCTTTTATTCCCGACTGCATGCGTGCCCATTCACAAATATCATGCGGGTCAACAAAGGATGAAACTAAAAAGAATGGTTTGTTGCGCGGCTTAGTAATAAACTCAATAGAATCTCCCGCAACGAAAGGATCTGTTTTATTTGCTTTAGCATGACGAATAAAATCAAAGCCATGCCATGCTGTATCCTCAGCGGGATGAGGTATGTGCCACTTTCCAGAATAACCAGTATCATAACCAGCTTCTTTCATTAACCTACTAACAGGAGCAACAGCTATGGTATGTTTAGGTGAATTAAAGGTTACGGTTGTTTTGTGCGGCATCTGAGCTGTAATCCAGCTTGTCCTAGCAGGAACACACAAAGGGTTGCTTGTATATGCACAATCAAAGGTAACTCCTTCACGGGCAAGAGAATCGATTGCGGGTGTATTTAAGTGTATATTACCCGCATGGCTCATCGCCGAACGAGTTAACTGATCAGTCCAGATAAATAAGATATTAGGTCTTGGGTCAGCTTGTCGTTCAGCAGAAATTTTAGATACAGGCGATGTCTCTGCCGAGGCCTTTGAACTCATCAAGGCTGCAGCTAATCCAGCTCCACTGAGTTTTAAGAAGTCGCGTCTATCCACTTGATTTTGCGGTGATAACATATGAGTAGAATTAAATAAGGGGTAATGCTTTATTCGCTATACTAGTGACTGGTTTATAAATATATATCGAGGTGTATTTCGTCATATTTTCATACTAGGCATTTCAAAGTAGCTTTTTTAATTAACACACTTGTCTTCGATGTTTTCCCCTAAAGCCGTTTATTTAAGTTTAGGCATTACAGTAGCGATTTGTTTATTTGGCTGTGGCCGACGTGAGAGCCAAGCAGATATAGCACGCAGAGATAAAATTCTTCTATTAGGTAATGTTGCTGAACCAGCTGATCTCGATCCCCATACTATTTACGCATGGACTGATAGTAATATAGCTTATGCCTTATTTGAAGGATTAACTTCGATTGACGAGGCAACCACGCAGCCCGTGCCTGCAGCAGCATCTAGCTGGGATGTGTCTAAAGATGGGCTTGTTTATATATTCCATCTCAGACCAGAAGGAAGATGGTCTAATGGCGATTCTGTAACAGCAAACGACTTTGTTTTTTCGTTTAAACGCATTTTAACACCCACTCTCGCAGCATCATATTCATACATGCTTTGGCCGATCAAAAATGCGGAAGCTTATAATGCAGGTAAAATTACAGACTTTTCAAAAGTCGGCGTGAAAGCACTCGATGCACTCACCCTGCAAATTACTTTAGATAAACCAACGAGCTATCTACCTTCACTTGCTTCTCATACAACATGGCTTCCTGTTAATCAAAAGTGTATAGAAACCTACGGAAAATTTGATCACAAAGGTAGTGCTTGGACTAAACCAAGTAATCTGATTGGAAACGGACCATTTATCTTAAAAGAATGGATTCCTAATGGAAGAATCGTTGTGGAAAAAAGCGCTACCTATTGGGACAACAAAAATGTTTTTTTGAATGGAATACGATTTTTCCCCATTGAAAATACAGAAACTGAAGAAGCAGCTTTTCGGGCAGGACAACTCCAGGTCACATATAGTTTACCTATCTCAAAGGTTAAGCCCTACCAGAAGAATCATCCTGAGTTACTCAGAATCGATCCTCGTTTAGCAAGTTACTATCTTTTTATTAATGTAAATAAAGCCCCATTAAATAATCCTAAACTACGCAAGGCGCTCGCAATGGCTATTAATCGCGATTCCCTAGCGCGAGATATTTTAAACAATACGCGTACACCTGCGCATGCATTTTCACCTCCTGGCTGTGCAGGATACACTCCACAAGCAGGAATCGTTGATAATATTGTCCAAGCAAAACAATTACTTGCAGAAGCGGGTTATCCTGAAGGCAAAGGATTACCTTCGTTTGAAGTTCAGTCTTATAATAATGATTCTTCTATTAAAACACTCGAAGCGATTCAGGCACTATGGTCGCGTGAACTTGGAGTGCACATTGTTATAGCGCCACTCGAGCAGAAAATGCTTTTCCAAAATCAGCAGAGTCAGAATTACACGATCGGCTTCTCTGCCTGGATAGCCGATTATGCAGATCCTTCTACTTTTCTTAACATGATGGTTACTTCAGGAGGTAATAATTGGGCGGGCTGGAGTAATAAATCATACGATGCTCTAATTGAAGCTGCTGCAAGTTCGCCTAATCAGACAGAACGCTATGAACTGTTTCAAAAAGCAGAACGAATCTTGTTGGATGAAGTTCCGCTTATTCCATTATATTACGGGCAACAGCCCTATCTTAAGCAACCCTGGGTAAAGGGATGGCCTCCATCTCAATTAGGATTTGAACGTTTTAAGAATGTATCGTTCGAGCCTTGAGCTAGCTTAAGGCTTAGTAATCCAGCCGTTGGCGCTTAGCCAAATTTCACATAGCTTAGGCCACTCCGAAGTAGATCCCAGGTTTTTTCCAAAGCCAAATCCATGAGCACCTCTTTCAAAGATATGTAATTCTGCTGGTACTTTTTGATTACGAAGCGCCCGGTAAAATAGGATACTGTTTTCCATAGGCACAGATTTATCTTCAAGGGTGGAAAAGATAAAACAAGGTGGTGTATCTTTAGTTACATTAAGTTCAGCCGAATAACGCTTTTTCATTTCTTCGGTTGGATTCTTTCCAAGCAAAGCATTGCGAGAACCCTTATGGACATAAGGTTCCTGCATTGTGATAACAGGATATTGAAGAATTAGGAAATTAGGTTTCGCATCTACTATATCAATAGGTGCACCTGTTTTTCCTTCTATATCATTATACATTGTACCAGCAACAGCAGCGAGATGGCCTCCAGCAGAACCACCAAAGATACCGATCTTATCTGGATTGATTTTAAATTCAGTTGCACGCGAGCGTACAAGACGAACAGCCCTTAGGACATCTTGAAGAGGTGCAGGTTGTCCATAATCACCTAAACGGTATTTTAGAATAAATACGGATACCCCAAGTTTATTTAACCAACCTGTTGACCCTCCCCCATCCATACCTACGGCAAGTCTTACATAGCCGCCGCCTGGACAAATAATAATTGCAGTTCCACATGCTTTGTCTGGATCTGCAGAAAAATAGGTCAGTGTTGGATTTTGTATATTGTAATACCTACCATCTACATGTTTTTCGGGGCCGGCATTTACATGAGCACCAGGAACTCCTTCTGGCCATATTGGAATCACTAAGCCTTCTTTAGCATTAGCATAACTTAAACACATTAGCCCTAAAGCTATAGATGCTAGGTAGGATCTTAGGGATTTTAATAAATTCATTTTCATTGCGCCTTTGTTAGCCATCCATGTGAATTCATCCATGAGGCTAAGCGGTCCGGCCATTCAGAGGTAGGTCCTAGATTAGGCTTCATTCCAAATCCGTGTGGGCCTTTAGCATAAAGGTGTAATTCAGACATAACTCCTGATTTTCGAAGTGCTTGGTAAAACATAATACTATTTTCAACAGGAACTGTTTTATCTTCTTCTGTTTGTACAATAAATGTAGGTGGTGTCGCTTTCGTCACTTGTTCATCAAGGCTTAAATGATGCACCATTTCATCTGTTGGATTTAAACCAATTAAGTTGCTGCGAGAACCACCGTGTGCGTATGGCTTCTGTAATGTAATGACAGGATAAAGTAGCATTAGAAAATCAGGCCTAGCACTTACCGAATCAAGTGCAGCACCTGTTTTTCCTTCGGGAGCATCGAAGAGAGTTCCTGCGCTTGCTGCTAAATGACCGCCAGCCGAAAAGCCAAGAACACCGATACGGTCTGCTTTAATGTTAAACTCTGCTGCTCTCGATCTTACAAGGCGTATTGCTCTTAAGATATCCTGCAATGGTGCTGGATGACCATATTCCTTAAGTCTATATTTTATGATGAACGCTGTAACACCGTGAGCATTATACCATTTTGCTGGAACTATGCCTTCATGATCAAAAGCTAAGCGAGCGTAGCCACCACCTGGGCAAACAATAACTGCAGTACCATTGGCTAGTTTAGGGTCAGCTGGGTATACAGTGAGTGTAGGTGTATGGATATTTGAAACCCTCCCCCCTTCTTCATCTACTTCTGCAGTTGCATTGGCCTTAATGCCAGGAACACCCTCTGGCCAAAGAGTGATGATTTGATGGGTGTCTTTTTGGGCAAATACGTGGGCGGTCATAAGTAAGAAAGTAATGCTTAAAGCCGTTATACTGGGTTTAACATGCATAGTGAGAAAGAAACTGACTTTGGGGTTAATAGTAAGCAGGAGCCGTCTTTTAATTAAAGAAACCAAAATCTTTAATAAAGCCAATCAAACTTAAGTATCTGATATAAAAATTACTACATCCGAGCTTTACGCTCGCGATCAGTAATCGATGTTAAGGCAGCAAAGTCTTCATCTCTAGTGTTACTGTGTATACGGTAATCAAACTTATCTTGTTCTTTAAGTTCTTTTTCCGCTGTTTTCATGCGGTTCGCAATTTCAACTTCATCATCTTTTCCTCGAAGACGCATGCGATTCAAAAGGCGTTCGTGATCTATCACTATAAAGATAGTGACGATCGCTTTTTTAATTAATTCACTCTGGGATGCAAATTTGCGAAAGCTTTCTACCCCTTGTACATCTACACTCATTACAAGGTCCTGCCCGTTTTTAAGAGGATCTAGAACACTTGATTTAAGTGTTCCGTATTTCTTGTGACCATGTACCCATGCCCACTCAAGAAATTCTTCTTTTTGAATACGAGTATCAAAATCCTCGTGACTAAAAAAATGATAATCTATGCCGTTTATTTCACCTTCACGGGGTGCTCGTGTTGTAGTTGTAACAACGCGTGAAAAACCTATATTTTGATCTACTAAGCGATCACAGAGCGTGCTTTTCCCCGAGCCAGCAGGTCCAGCGAGTATCAAAAGCAGCGGTTGGCGTGGCATTCCGTTTAATAAATAAAAGAAACAATTATAAGCCAAAAACCATAGCCTAAAGATGCTGCACCGAGCATCACTGTTCGGTTTGGTTTTGCAGAGATAAATTCTAGAAAATTACGTAATCGATAAGGTTGTGCACCAAGCCAAATTGCTAAAGAAATACAGAGATAAACAAAACCCTTTTGAAAATAGATTAACGGGTGTTCATAATTCATATACCCCGCCATAAGTAGTGGCATTGCTGCCAGTAGGATAAGAATCGATAATCCACGAACTGCCAAGAAGTCGGGTACGCTCTTAAAGGCAAACAATGCAATGGCTGCAAAACCAACTAAAAGAATATTTTTGTAGTCGCCAAAATCTGCCGCTGAAAGATGCCAAATATTATATAAAAACCAGACAGTTGCGCCGCCAAAGAATATGACGGTAGCTATTTTAGATCTAGGGAACGCACGCAAAATACCCAGTGCTGCAGAGCGAGCTAAAAGAAGCGCTAGGCCTAACAGTGCTAAGACAATACCAGGTAATAGAATGGCTAGTGTGAGTGTCACGTAAGTATGCTATGATTGATGGAGATCTATTGCTTTGAGACGAGTTTAATAAAAACCAATATTATAGGCTTACATCAAGATCGCCATAAAGAGTGCTTACTGAAGCTCTTGTGATCTTTAGGGGCACTAATGATCCAATTAAACGTGGAGCTGCAGTAAATATAGCTACTCGGTTACCACGCGTACGTCCTGTATAGAGACGACCTGTTTTATCTAAACCCTCTACTAAGACCTCTTCAGTTTTACCGATAAGTGCAGCATTTCGTCTTACAGAGTTTGCTTCTAATATTGAAAGTAGAACTTGGTTTCGTTGCTCTTTTATATCCTCTGCTACTTGTGGCAGTAGGGCAGCTGGTGTACCTGTACGAATTGAATATTTGAAAACATACGCCATATCGTAGTTTGCAGTTTCAAATAGCGCGCGCGTATCTTCAAAGTCTTGATCTGTTTCTCCAGGGAAGCCCACAATCACATCTGTAGAAAAATACATATCCGGCTTAACTTTACGTAGCGCTTCAATTATTTCGAAATATCGCTCACGTGTATACGGACGATTCATCGCCTTTAGAATATTAGTACTACCTGATTGTAGAGGTAGATGTACGTATTCGCATAGTTTCGGTAAGCGGCCATATGCCTGCACTAAATCATCTTTAAATCCACGTGGATGTGGAGATGTAAAGCGGATACGCTCGAGCCCGTCGATTGCATGTATTTTTTCCAACAACTGGACAAATGGCGTTATCCCATTTGTATGCGGATAATCACGACGACCATAACTGGTAACAATCTGACCTAAAAGCGTAATTTCTTTAACCCCTTTTTCGACTAAGGTGCGTGTCTCAGAAACGATATCTTCCATAGGTCTGGAACGTTCATCTCCACGTGTTTTAGGAACAATGCAGAAAGCGCAATCCATATTGCAGCCTTGCTGAATTGATACAAAAGCACTGACTTGTTTTTCCTCAGGCTCGATATGGTCTCGAATTGTATTTTGAGAACCTACCTCTTCTTCTGTATCAATGATTGTTTCACCAATTGGAACACCTGAATCTTTAGCTGCCCTTAAGTTATCGAGATAATCTGGAACGCGGTGAAATTTTTGAGTTCCTACAATTAAATCAACATCCGGTAATTGATCTAGTAGTGAGGCTCCACGGTTTTGTGCCATGCAGCCAAGAATACCTAAAACAAAGTCAGGATTCTTTTTTCGTTTATTTAATACGTTAGCAGCTTTTCCTATAGCCTTTTGTTCGGCCGCATCTCTAACGCTGCAGGTATTAAGCAGTAGCACATCGCACTGATCTTCAGAATTAACGATACGGTAACCCCTAGAGCGTAACATAGCGGCTACAGCCTCGCTATCTCGCTCATTCATCTGACAACCGTAGGTTTTGATATGAACTCTATTCACAACGTAGAACGTTCTTAATTAAACACCTGTGGCCTAGCGTCAAACCTTCCCCAATGGCACAAAGAGGCTCGTGTTTGGTCTAGTATAAGAACAATACCCTTATTAGCTCATTGTTTAGCCTTATGAAACCTTTTGTAGCCATATTGACCGTCTTAGGGGTCTCAACTAGCTTAGTAGCTTCTGAACCCAACAAGTCGTCAACAGACGACCTCTATCAGCTTGGTAAGCAATTGTTTGATCAGTACGCCCCAGCGGAGGTTAAGGCTCAGTATGACTTTCCATCAAGAGAAGAGGCAGATAAGACCTTGGTAAAGCTACAAGAGGCTTTAGACGGAGGCTCTTTTAAAGAGTTAGCACAGTATGAATCACAAGCTCAACTAATTCTTACTTTTCTTAAAACTATACCAGAACAGGCAGATACAACTGATTGGCTAGAATCTCGAATGGATGAAATTGAAGAGGCTAAAGCAGCAACGCTTGCCCCTGCAGTGATTGCTCCGCAAAAACAAGCTCGACTTGAATCGCCTGTTATATCTGCTGTTCCCAGCAAACCACTACGAGGTACCGAACAAATACCTTATTATGCGCAGTGGCTTGTTCGTGCTAAAAATAAAACTAGGACTAATGTTGATCCAAGTTTAATTAAAACATTACAGAAAGCATTTGAAGCTGAAGGTGTACCACCCCAACTCATATGGATAGCAGAAGCAGAATCCTCAATGAATCCCTCTGCGCGTAGTCCTTCTGGAGCACGCGGTTTATTTCAACTCAAATCAGATACAGCTAAGGAATTTGGCTTAAGCACTTTTTTACCCGATGATCGCACTGATCCTTCTAAGTCTGCTCGTGCTGCAGCGCGCTATCTTAAACAATTAGGAAACGATCTAGGTTCGTGGCCACTAGCTTTAGCAGGCTACAATGCAGGTGAAAGTCGTGTTAAAAAATTACTCGAATCTCGCCATGCAAAAACGTATGCACAAATTGCAGATTCTTTGCCTGCAGGAACGCGCATGTATGTTCCCAAAGTGTTTTCAATTGTGGAAGTGCGCACAGGCACTTCACTAGACCATATACCTCGACCTAATTAAGCGTTTTGGCTTATTTGCCGCGACGCTTAAGGCCTAGCTGTGCTACTGAATAACGAACAATACTTTCGTTATGTTCAACTTCTGCAGGATTTAAAGTGGCTGCAGCAGCTAAAGCATCTTGAGCTCTTTTGAGCGCATCTTCTACTGCAGATTCATCAATCTTTTCTTCTTCAATCGCTCTTTGAGCTAGTACAGATACGCGGTCACCGATGACTTGGGCAAATCCATCACCAACAACAATTGCAATTGATTTACCGTCTTTAGTGATGCGCAGTTCTCCGCTTTGTACCTGGGTGATTAAAGGTATATGCCCAGGTAGAATTCCTACTTCGCCTTCCTTGGTAGGAAGCACGACAGTGTCGATCGTATCTGAGTAGACACGAGCATAAGGAGTGACGATGTCTAACTTGAGGAGCATCGGTTACTTGCTTTTGCTTGCGGCGATAACTTCATCGATTCCGCCCTTCATGTAGAAGTCACCTTCTGCAACATCATCAAGCTGTCCTTCTAAGATCATCTTGAATCCGCGCACGGTGTCTTTAACAGGAACATATTTACCAGGAGAACCGGTGAACACTTCAGCTACGTGGAAAGGTTGTGAAAGGAAGCGCTGAATTTTACGAGCGCGATAAACGGTGAGTTTATCTTCAGGAGATAATTCATCTAAGCCTAAGATGGCGATGATGTCTTGAAGATCTTTGTAACGTTGAAGCACACGTTGTACTTCACGAGCAACTGCGTAGTGCTCGTCACCTACGATATCAGCTGCAAGAGCTTTAGATACAGAGGAGAGAGGATCAACTGCAGGATAGATACCTAATTCTGCAATCGAACGTTCAAGCACGATAGTTGAATCTAAGTGAGCAAAGGTATTTGCAGGTGCTGGATCTGTAAGATCGTCAGCAGGTACATACACAGCTTGGAATGAAGTAATCGAACCCTTCTTAGTTGATGTGATGCGCTCTTGGAGCATACCCATTTCACTTGTTAGTGTAGGTTGATAACCGACTGCTGAAGGTGAACGTCCTAGCAGTGCGGATACTTCAGAGCCTGCTTGTGAGAAACGGAAAATGTTATCCACGAACAAGAGCACGTCTTGATTTTTTTCATCACGGAAGAATTCAGCCATTGCGAGTGCCGATAAAGCAACGCGCATACGAGCACCTGGTGGCTCATTCATTTGACCGTATACTAATGCTACTTTCGATTTACTGAGATCTTTTTGATCGATAACGCCCGCCTCAGACATTTCATGGTAAAGATCATTACCTTCACGTGAGCGCTCACCTACTCCAGCAAAGATTGAGAATCCGCTACGAGCTTTAGCGATGTTATTAATGAGCTCCATGATGACGACGGTTTTACCTACGCCAGCACCACCGAATGCGCCAACCTTACCACCCTTAATAAAAGGACAGATCAAATCGACAACTTTGATACCTGTTTCGAGAATATCGGCTTTCGTGTCCTGATCAATTAGAGCAGGAGCAGCGCGGTGAATAGGATAACGCTTTACTGCGTCAACAGGACCGCGACCATCTACAGGGTCACCTGTGACATTAAAGATACGACCAAGTACACCAGGACCAACTGGTACCGAGATTGGGCCGCCGGTGTCTGTAACAGACATACCACGCTTTAAGCCTTCTGAGGACGACATGGAGATAGCGCGTGCTAGTCCAGATCCAAGATGTTGTTGAACCTCGAGAGTCAGACGTTCGGTGCGTCCACCTACTTCGAATTCAATGAAGAGTGCCTGATAGATAGGCGGAATTGAGTTCTCCTCGAATTGGACGTCAACTACAGGTCCGATGATTTGGGTGATCTTGCCGGTATTCATTGCGATAAAAGGTCGAGGTTTAGCTAGATGTAAATGACGCAGCAGCGATTTCTAGAATTTCCTGAGTAATCGCAGCCTGACGTGCTTTGTTGTATTTGAGAGTGAGTTCTGAAAGTAGACTTGTTGCATTATCTTTCGCTGTCTTCATAGCCACCATACGAGCACTTTGCTCGGAAGCTTTTGCAGATAACACGAGCTGATAAATTTGATGATTAACGTAGAATGGTAGTAGTGAGTTTAAAACTTCACTAATATCAGGTTCGAAAAGAACCTCGCGATCATCGGCATGGGGAACGCGTACACTACCACCTGTGTAGCTCGCTGAACTTATAAAATCTTTAAGAGATGGCAGCGGTAGAATCGGACGTACCTTAGCTTCTTGAATTAAAGTATTTTTATAACGTGGATAAATTACTTCGAGTGTATCAATAGACCCTTCGGTAAAATGCTTAACCATCAATTCTGCTGCTGATCTAACCTCATTAAAAGGTACGCGGTCATGAACTGGAAAATCAGCAACTAGGTCGCGTTTAGTTCTCGTTAAGAACTGCATGCCTTTTCTACCAATTACATAGAACTTAGTTGGAGTTTTAATCTCCATAACTAATTTAAATAAATTAGCATTAAGAGGACCACATAGTCCCTTATCTGTAGTCACTAATAAAATACCACGCGTCTTTACAGGGCGTTGTACCAAGAAAGGATGATTTGTTTCACCAACATGTGTTGAGAGTGAAGCAAGCATGTCGGCCATCAAGTTTGCATAAGGTCTTCCAGCAAGAGCTGCTTGCTGTGCCTTTTTCATCTTTGAAGCCGAGACTAGCTCCATCGCCTTGGTAATTTGGCGTGTATTTTTGACCGACTTGATGCGTCGGCGGATGTCTCGTGTTGATGCCATGAGCTTAAGCGGTGGGTTTCTTAGGCTGAGAAGGTTGACTGCCAGCTATCACAAGCTGTCTTTAGTTCTGCTTCAATTTCAGCATCCACTGCTGCTTTAGTACGAATCTTGGTTAACAACGTGTCATGACGTGTTGTCATGAACGTTCTTAAGGAAGCCGCTGCACTCATCACTTTAGAAATAGTAAGGTTTTCGTAGTAGCCCTTTTGCATAGCCCAAAGTGTTACGACCTGTAGCTCAATAGAGATTGGATCGAAAGCAGGCTGCTTGAAGAGTTCTACTACACGAGCACCACGATCAAGTTGTGATTTAGTTTTAGCATCTAAATCAGAACCGAATTGGGAGAATGCGGCTAGTTCACGGAATTGAGCGAGTTCACCCTTCAACTTACCAGCAACTTGTTTTGTAGCTTTTAATTGTGCAGCAGATCCTACACGTGATACGGATAGACCTACGGATACCGCTGGACGAATACCTTGATTGAATAAATCAGTTTCAAGGAAGATCTGTCCATCAGTGATCGAAATTACGTTTGTAGGAATGTAAGCAGATACGTCGCCAGCAAGCGTTTCAATAATAGGCAGTGCTGTAAGAGATCCTTTACCATCAAGACGGGCTGAACGTTCAAGGAGGCGGCTATGTAAATAAAATACATCTCCTGGATATGCTTCACGACCAGAAGGACGCTTTAAAATTAATGAGATCTGACGATACGCTACAGCGTGCTTAGAAAGATCATCATACACGATCAAGGAATCCATGTTGTTTTCCATGAACCACTCGCCCATTGATGCACCGGAGTAAGGAGCGATGTATTGATTAGCTGCATTGTCAGCTGCAGGTGCTGCTACGATAATAGTGTATTCTAATGCACCTGCATTTTCTAAAGCAGCAATTGTACGAACAATGTTTGAATTCTTCTGACCAATTGCTACGTAAATTGAATATACAGGACGGAACTTTGGATCGCCAGATGCGAGGCCAACTTTATTGATCTTTGCTTGGTTGATTATCGTATCAACGGCAATGGTAGTTTTTCCTGTACCACGGTCACCAATAATTAATTCACGCTGACCACGTCCGATTGGAATCATGGAATCAATTGCCATAATACCAGTTAGGAGTGGTTGGGTTACCGATTTACGTTCGATAATACCAGGGGCAATTTTTTCTACAGGATAAGTTTCTTTGGCATCAATCGGACCTTTGCCATCGATAGGTTGTCCAAGCGCATCTACTGCGCGGCCAAGAAGTGCTTTACCAACAGGAACAGACAATAGCTTGCCAGTTGTTTTAACTTCATCGCCTTCTTTAAGCTGAGATACGTCACCTAAGATAACACAGCCTACTTCGTTTTCTTCTAAGTTAAGTGCGATACCAATAGCTCCGCCAGGGAACTGTACCATCTCATTATACATCACATCCGAGAGGCCGTCGATTTTAGCGACGCCGTCGGCAAGAGTGCGGATAGTACCGGTGTTCTTGCGTACCGCTTTGGCTGATAGCTTAGCAATTTGCTGTTCGATTTGTTCTAGGACTGTGCTCATTCGCGTGGGAGAGTTAGACTGAAAGGGTTTATACGTTTTCCGCTAAGCTTGTTAATTGGCTTGAGAGGGATGATTCAAAAATATCATCGCCAAGACGTACACGGATACCAGCTAGTAAGTCTGGATTTGATTTAACCGTTGTAGTGATTGTGCGTTTAAATTTTGCTGTGAGTGTTGCTGCAATTGATTTTTGAATCGCATCAGAAATTGGGCCAGCATGTTCAATGATTGCTGCACTGCGACTAAGCTCTGCAGAGACTAAACGTTTGTATGCATTTAATACCATCACTGCATTAGCTGGTTTGTGCGCTTCAACATATTCTAATACACCAGCCACTTGACTTGGTGATACTGAGCCATCAACTACACTCAGCTTTAGGAGCTGACGTGCAAATTGTTCTGCAGCTTTAGATTGAACGGACATTTTATATTAGACGTTAGTTAGCTCTTTAGCAGCAGCATCGTTATAGCGTGAGCGGTCAGCATCTGATAGTTCACGTGCGAGTACTTTTTGTGTTGTAGCAACAACCAAGCGGGAAATTTCAGAGCGTGCCTCTGCAAGCATTTTTTTCTTTTCCAGTTCGATAGCAGCTTGGGCTTTAGCGAGAATCGCATTTGCTTTCTCGATAGCCTCCTGTTGCTGCTTATCTGCGAAATCCTTGGAGGATTTCTGAGTATCAGCAACGAATTGAGCTGCTTTATTCTGAGCGTCTTTAAACTGCTGATCGTTTATTTGTTTAGCAGATTCTAATTCTGCTTTCATCTGCTCTGAGTATTTCAGACCAGCTTCAATTTGTTTTTGGCGCTCGTGTATCGTCCCCATGATTGGCTTGAACGCAAATTTCCAAAGAACAAATGCGACGATCGAGAAGTTGACGACCTGGGCCAACAGACGTGGAAGATCGACACCGAAATCAGTACTGATTTTGGTTATCGTCTCGGTAAGTCCGCCGGACGCTTCTGCTAATAAAAACAGCGGATAGCTCA
Organism: uncultured Opitutia bacterium; assembly: GCA_903834135.1. Lineage (GTDB taxonomy): Bacteria > Verrucomicrobiota > Verrucomicrobiia > Opitutales > Opitutaceae > Palsa-1447. The sequence continues at coordinate 573,110 of CAILHZ010000016.1, forward strand.
TGGGATTTTAAAAAAGGGAAGTGGTGGATTAAAACAGAATTTTAATCCACCATGATCTAATTACGGTGAATTATTTACCTAAGAACAAGGAGTAGAAGGCAACTGCTTCTGCAAGGGCCATTCCAAGAATGCCCTGAACAAGGATTTTACCTGATGCTGCTGGATTGCGGCCTACTGCTTCAACAGCCTTAGTACCAACGAATCCTACGCCAAGTGCGGCTCCGAGACAGCCTAGTGCGCCTTGTATGCTACCTGTGATTTCAGCGATGATGCTCATGTTATATATATATTTTATTGGTTTTTTGTTTCACTGTCCGCACGCATAGGCACGGTCCCAGTGTAAAGAGTGTGAGATTCTTGGAAGCTCAGTGGCTACCGTGATCCTCCTCGGCGTGATCGTCGCCGTGATTACAAATTAGTCCGATATAAACGCTCACTAATAATGTGAAGACTAAGGCTTGTACAAATCCGATTAACATTTCTAAGAAATAGAAAGGAATTGGTAGACCCCACTTCGATATCTCTGACATCGAGTGCATTAGGTTTTCGCCACCGTATACATTCCCAAATAAACGGAAGGATAAAGAAATTGGACGAAAGAGAATCGAAACGATTTCAATGATACCAACCAAGAAGAATACAACGTAAAGAAACAGATACAAAAGAAATGGAACTTCAGAACGCTCTGCCTTATTGCCGAATAGATCTTTATAGATCGCACCAAAACCTGCGTATCGAATAATAAAATATAACCATGCTATGAAAGAGACGATCGCAAGTGCGAAAGTCATATTCAAATCTGCATTTCCTGGACGAATAAATTCAAGCCAGCTGTTGGTTGCGTGGTCACGCACTAATAATGTACCAACGCCTGGAAATAAACCGCTCCAGTTTTGAATTAAAATAAATGTAAAAAGTGTGACTAGAACTGGAAATGTAGCCTTAGCTACTTTGTTTCCTACAATCGGTGAGGTTAGATCCAGGATTCCTTGTACCAAAGTTTCTACAACAATTTGGCCACCTGTTGGTTTTAATTTAGGTGTTCCAGCTGCTAGCCTAATCACTAAAATAATAACCAATGCAACTACCCAGCTAGTTACTATACTATTAGATACTGGAAGCGGTCCAATATTGAATAGGTTCTCAGCACTTTGGGATACCCCACTCTCTGCGGCATGAGCCTGCAGAGCTGCCATAAAAGGCAACGCGAGAAATGTTAGGTTTTTGATGCTGGAAAGGCGCACGCGAGGTTCGGTCGTTGTGTTTAAAGGTTAAACGAAGCCGGAGCTACCTAGTTCAGTCAACCTTGGAAAAGACCAATTTGATGGAAACTTTAATATAATTAGGTAATTCGTTCACTAAAAAACGCCTTCTAATACTGAGGCCTAAAACTTGAGTAAAAATTGCTACATTCAATAAATCATAAATAATTGATAATCAGTATATTACAATATATTAACCACTCGGTAGCGTGCAATTAAGGGTCTGTTTTTGGTGCTTTCGTTTATATAATCATATGAATAGTAATTATTTATGTAATTTAAAAGCCGTTACAATCGTTACTTTAACTTTAATTAGCCGCGAATGTCCGTTGAGTGACAGTATAGCTTCTACAGTGAGATCCGTTACAAACTGCGTTCTGTATCACTTAAGCTTACAGATAAGGCAATTTAAGGTAAATTGCCTACCTTACTTAGCTGCCTTACTTATCAGGCTAAGACCTCGTAACTGACTTAGTACATTAGGATCACCATCAATCCCGAGAAATGCACTTTCTTACGTCATCAACCATAAACTCACGCACTGAGGATAAACTGCCTGGTTCTATTACAATAGGGCTATCTAAAAATCGCTGCACAAACTATGGAGTGAACGTTCTTAAGCCTGTAAACAAAACACGATCACAATAAGATTTAGTGATCGCGATTGGTGGACTTCAGGGAAGAAACTTTTTAGACAAAACATCTAGCATCCCTTGTTAAACGCTAACTAGAACTAAAAGTCCGTTTCAACTTGTAAGTGTATTTCATATATAAATACACCTTGTTTTTTAATTTCCGCAGCAAATTCGAATTTTAATTATCGAATTATTTCTAAAATACTCATTTCACTTTTATTGCATTCAAAGAGTTGTGACCTTTTGAGCGAGCTTGGAAAACAGTTTCTTTATCAAATGGCCACGGATCATTTGTTATATTTAATTGTTTTTCCATAGTAACGTTTTTGTATACCGAATCAAAATATGGTTTATGATCGGTTCTAAAATACATTCGACCTGACAGCATTACTTTTTTGGATACAACTTCGATAAATTCTGGCTGCATGATGCGATTCTTGTGATGCCTACGTTTCGGCCACGGATCTGGAAACAGTACATAGACAGAGCTAAATTTTATTTGCTCCGGCAGTGCAGCTATGAAGTCTAAAGCGTCTGCTCGCAAAAAATGTAGATTAGTTAGTTTAGCACGCTTCTTCTTTTTGTCTGCTCTAGTTATGCGGTCTTTTTCAATATCTAATCCAATGCAAAGTGCATTTGGGTGTGCCGCTGCATAAGCCGTTAAAAAATGTCCGTGTCCGCAGCCTACCTCCCATACGATTTCCTTAGTGTCGATAAGTTCTTTTGAAATCCATTCGGCGAGTGCAAGGCGTCTAGATTTAACTAAATCAAAATAATCAGTCGTTCGGCTCAGTGTTTCCATCGCTTTTCTTTCCTCCCCTACTCGATTCTATGTAGATCATTAAAATGCTTACATCCGCAGGATTTACACCACTTATGCGGCTAGCTTGGCCTAGATTCTGGGGTTTAAATTCAGTTAATTTAAGGGCGCTTTCTTTGCGAAGGCCTTTAATGGTTTTATAGTCTATATCAGCTGGAAGCTTAATGTTTTCTATATGATCGAGCTTAAGAATCTGCCTCTGTTCGCGTTCTAGATATCCTTGATAAACAACACGATATATAACTTCGGAACGAATTGCATCAGTTTCAGCTAAAAACTCTGCAGGAAGCTCAACTTTATCGTCTTGTCGACGCATATGAGCTGCCCACTTACCGCCTTTAGTGCTCTTCTCTTCGAAGAAGGAAATCCATTTTTGTATCTTTTGTTGTTTTGCCTCTATCCGACTTATTCTGCTTTCTGACAACAATTTAAAAGATTTTGCATAGTGCAATAAACGCAATTCAGCGCTTCCGTGATTAAATAATAGTCTATGCTCTGCCCTACTAGTAAACATACGGTAAGGTTCGTTGGTTCCTTTCGTTACTAGGTCATCAATCAGAACGCCGATATAAGATTCATGGCGTTTCATAACCAGTGGCTCAAGGCCTCTAACTTTTTGTACTGCGTTTACTCCTGCTACTAATCCTTGCGAAGCTGCTTCTTCATAGCCTGAGGTTCCATTAATCTGCCCTGCTAAAAACAAATTTTCTACCTTCCTAGATTCCAGAGATGGATATAGCTGTGTAGGCTGCGCAAAGTCGTATTCAACAGCATATGCAGGTCTTAGTAAGACTGCATCTTCAAGACCTGGTATGCTATGGACCATATCCAGCTGCACGTCGAATGGTAGAGACGTAGATAAACCATTTATGTAGTATTCGTTCGTAGAACGTCCTTCAGGCTCTAGAAATAGCATATGCCTGGATTTATCTGCAAAACGTACAAATTTATCCTCTATGCTAGGGCAATAGCGTGGTCCTATTCCTTCTATCTCGCCACTATACATTGCTGACTTATGCAGGTTATCTCGAACTATTTTTGCCGTTTCAGGTGCTGTATACGTTATCCAGCACGAGATTTGTTCACTGCCCGGTTTCCATCCTAGACGAGTTTCTGTCGAATGTTCCACGTGGAACATATCTTCAACATCACGCGTATCATGGAATGCAAATAGTGTTGGGCTGCTATCACCTTTTTGTTCCTCTAGCTTGGTAAAGTTAATACTGCGACCTAGAATGCGTGGTGGTGTGCCTGTCTTTAAGCGTTCTAATTTGATTCCTGCTTCGAGTAGACTTGATGAAAGGGATTTAGCGCTAAAGTCCCCCAGGCGACCCCCTTCATTCTTATTACTGCCTATATGCATTAGTCCTCTTAAGAAAGTTCCTGTGGTGATCACTACAGTCTTACCCATGAAATCAATATCTAGATTAGTGCGACATCCGATAACTTTACCGTCTTTGAATATCAAACCTGTGACCGTTGCTTGGAAAATTTGAAGGTTCTGCTGTAACTCTAAGGTATGTTTTAATCTGAACTGGTAAGCCTTTTTATCGCATTGAGCACGAGGGGATTGTACTGCTGGACCTTTCGATTCGTTTAGTAATCTAAACTGTATTCCTGTTAGATCTGTATTGATTGCCATCTCACCGCCTAAAGCGTCTATCTCTCTTACCATTTGTCCTTTAGCTTGACCGCCAATAGCTGGATTACAGCTCATCTGGGCAATGGTATCAATATTACCAGATAGAAGTAGGGTAGAGGCTCCCATGCGCGCTGCAGCAAGTGCAGCCTCAACACCCGCGTGTCCAGCTCCACAAACAATTACATCGAATGGTAAGTTATTGTATATCAACGTATTATGAATTTTTAATGTGTTTATTAGCGTAGACGATTAAGCGCTCCAGAAAAGGCTGTATTCTACAGGACTAAATAAACCTTAATATCGAATACAATTAGTAGCCATTCTTGCAACACCAACACCAAAACGAATTTTTAGGCTAAGCCCAGGGTAGGCGATAATAACTATAAGCCCACAGTACTATAAGCCTACTATTTACCTATGCAGAAGGACGCGAATAAACGGTCTAAGATTTGTTCGTTATCAATATGTCCGGAAATCTCTCCAAGAAAATTTAAAGCAGAACGCAAGTCACTGGCTAAAAGTTCTGTTGGTGCATTTGTATCCAACTTAACAAGCCCTTCACGTAAACATGTTTGCGCTTGGGATAAGGCATGTGCGTGACGCGCATTAATAAAAACAGCATCCTCTTCGGACGCGGGTTTTAAGCTATCTGCTTTTTTTATTATCCACTCTTTGAGTAAATCTACATCTGTTCCATTATATGCAGAAATAAGTACAGTGTTAATTTGATTAGGGATTAAAGCAGTGGGAGTAGAGACCGTTAAAAGATCTGACTTATTAAGTACAGTGAGTGTATTTGAAGAAGTAATATGTTCTGTAATACGCGAATCTGTTACCGGTGCTTTTTTAGTTGAATCAACAACGAGCAAAATAATATCTGCTGATTGAATGCATTCGACAGTTTTATCTATGCCTAGTTTTTCGATTGGATCTGGATTGATGTTAAGTCCTGCAGTGTCAACTAAACGAATACAGTGAGGACCTATGATTATCCTCTCCTCGAGAAAATCTCGTGTTGTGCCTGCTTGAGGACTAACTATAGCGCGATCTCTTCCAATTAAGCGATTGAGTAGGGAACTCTTACCTGCATTTGGTTCTCCAATAATAACTGTTCTTATTCCATCTCTTAATAAATCGCCGTAGCGCTGTGTAGCTAGCAATTGTATCGATCCGTCGAGTACGCGATTTATATATCCCTTAATTTTATTTTTATCTTCTTCGGGGAGATCTTCTTCTGGAAAGTCTATATATGCTTCAACAGTAGCTACTGCACTTATCAGCTCGTTGATAATCGGTTTCATGTGAAGCGCTAAGCCGCCTCTTAATTGGCGATTCGCTGCAGCTAAAGCTCTTTCACTACGCGCAGAAATTAAATCCATCACTGCTTCAGCTTGGCTTAAATCGATTCGGCCATTTAAAAAACTGCGACGTGTAAATTCTCCCGGTTCCGCTAAGCGACATCCGCGCTCGAGAAGATCGCTTAAGATGCGCTGCGTGATGTATGGGTTTCCGTGACAGGATATTTCAAGAACATGTTCTCCTGTTGATGAATGCTTTTCTGGATAATAAGTAAAAATGACATCATCTACTGTGATGCCAGTTTTGTCTTTATAATCGGCATATTTCGCTAAACGAGGGCGGGGTTCTTCTGCTTGAAATATTTCAGCTAGTACGAGCGCACCAGGGCCTGATATGCGTACAATGGCCAAAGCGCCACTTCCCGAAGGTGTGGCTAATGCCGCGATAGTATCGAACGATTGAGCCATACGTTAGCTAACCAGGCTTTAACCCGGTTAGCTTAGAGACCGATTACTCTGTAGTGCTCGCAGCAATTGTTTTTCCTGGGGTGACCGTAACCTTCGCCAAGATTTCCTTAGTCAGCTTAGCAGCTAGCTCGGGTTTTTCTCTTAAGGTTAACTTAGCAGCGTCACGACCTTGGCCAATGAGTTCGCCTTGGTAAGCGATCCATGAACCCTTCTTATCCAACACTTTATGTTCAACTCCGAGATCGATAATTGAGCCTGTACGTGAGATTCCTTCATCGTACATGATATCGAATTCGCATTCAGTGAAAGGAGGAGCAACCTTGTTTTTAACGACTTTGATCTTGGTGCGATTACCAATGACTTTTCCCTCAGGGGTCTTGATTTGATCCTTACGGCGGATGTCTATACGTATGCTAGAGAAGAACTTAAGTGCTCTTCCACCAGGGGTTGTCTCAGGACTACCGAACATTACGCCTATTTTTTCACGTATCTGATTGGTAAAGATACAGATACATTTTGTTTTGCTTACTACAGCAGTGAGGCGGCGCATAGCCTGACTCATTAAACGTGCTTGTGAGCCAACCGTTGCATCTCCCATTTGACCATCGAGCTCTTGTTTTGAAATTAAGGCTGCAACTGAGTCTAAAACGATCACATCAATAGCATCTGAACGAATTAGGGTCTCAGTGATGTTTAGAGCATCTTCGCCGCTGTCTGGTTGAGAGACCAAGAGGTCGTCTAGGTTAACGCCAACGATTTTAGCATACTTAGGATCTAATGCATGCTCAACATCGATAAAGGCAGCTAGGCCGCCGTTACGCTGAGCTTCTGCAATAACACTTAAACAAAATGTTGTTTTACCGGAAGATTCTGGGCCGTAAATTTCCATTATACGACCACGTGGTAAACCACCTACACCTAGAGCTAGATCGATTGCGAGTGAACCTGTCGACAGAGTATCGACTTTCATTTTATGCGCGTCGCCCATACGCATGATTGTACCTTCACCAAATTGTTTTGTGATGGCGCTTAGCGCGAGATCTACACTTTTACGTGCGGATTGATCTACAACTGGTGCTGCTTTTTTTTCTGCAGCTTCTTTAGATGATGCGGAGGATTTTGACATAGAGAAAACAGTTTAAGGGTGATGTTAGCGGATTTATACTAGGAAGTAACAGATTTAATAAAACGTTTGATTGAATCCGGCCTTAAGCAAGGCAAGGCGTCAAGAAACGTTTATAATCTATAATAGCAAGTGAGTGAACACCCACCCTGAAATATGGTCTATTTAAACTTTGTAATAATCTTTATACCAAGTAACGAAACGGGACAAACCAGTCTCTAAGGATACTTTGGGTGTATAGTGAATATGTTGCTTAACTCGTTCAAGATCAGCGCATGTTTCGAACATGTCTCCGGGTTGGGGTGGTAGGAGCTCCAGCTGAGCTGTTTTGCCTAGCATTTGCTCGAGCATTTTTACAAAAAGTAGGGTTTCAACAGGGCGATTATGGCCCAAATTGAAGATGCGGGAAGGTCCGAGTGGCAGAGCCCTAGCTTCATCAATAGGGTAGAGTAACGCTCTAACAACTCCGTCTACAATATCATCAATATAGGTGAAATCTCGCAGGTTTTTACCTTCGTTAAAAAGACGCACCGGTTTTCCCTCTGAAATTGCCTTAGAAAATAGGCTAGGGGCCATGTCAGGTCTGCCCCAAGGACCATAAACGGTAAAAAACCTAAGCCCTGTTATCTTTAAGCCATGGGTAAGTGCGTAACTATGAGCCATAAGCTCATTACTTTTCTTTGTGGCACCGTAAAATGATGTAGGTTGATTGGTATCACTATCCTCTCTGTAGGGGGCTTTCGCTCCTGAGCCATAAACGCTGCTACTTGAAGCATAAACTATATGCTTTGGCGGTGTTTTGCGGCAGGCCTCCAGGACACTTGCAAATCCAACAAGGTTGCTGTGAACGTAGGCTTCAGGATGATCCACACTGTAGCGAACGCCTGGTTGTGCCCCTAAATGAGCTACATAGTCCGGCTTAAAATGATCTACTAAACCCGCAAATTTAGCAGTGTCTGCAAAATCAGCCTGTATGAACCGAAAGTCCTCAAATTGCTCGAGTTTTGTCAGACGTGCCTTCTTGAGACTGACGTCGTAGTAATCCCCAAGATTATCTACACCAAGAACTTCACACCGATTCGTTTCAGCGAGGCGGTGTACAACCTGGTGGCCGATGAAACCGGCTGCACCGGTGACGAGGACTTTCATAGAAGGTTGATAAAGAATACTCAGCAGATGTGCTAGGATAAAAGCCTGATCAAAAGATACATTATTTTGCTGAATTGGTATGGCTCAGGCTATAGCTAATAAAGAATCGCCCAAACTCATTCGCCAAATCACCAAAATTAACAAGACAGTACTTGCACCTAAGTTAATCAACCTTATAGATTAAAACGATTTTTCGTCTGCTTATATACGTCTATGAAGATCAAGGCATATCTTAAACCCTCCTGTGGCTGGTCAAACGGCGTTCGCGCTATCTTACGCAAGCATGGCTTGGAGTTTGAGGATATTGATATTATCAATAACCGCGAAAATTATGCCGAGATGGTGAAGAAGTCCGGACAGCCACTTTCACCATGTGTTGAAATCGATGGCGTTATGCTTGCCGACATATCAGGTGAAGAAGTGGAAAACTATTTACTCAGTAATGATCTCGTTAAACCAACTGCTGAAGCAGTTAACGTCCCGACCAATGCGGGATGTTCTGATGAGGAACATGCTAAAATGGCCACTAAAACAGTTCGCTTCTTTTGAAGGTGCGGAATCTTTCAACTAACAATTTTTGAAAGTCCGGCCCTTTAAGAGTCGCCGGACTTTTTTGCGTATTTAAACAGATGCACACGAGTACAGAAAATTCCAACCAGTTATCTAAGGGCTTAGGTCTTCCAGCTAAACAGGGTCTTTATGATCCTCAGTTTGAGCATGACGCCTGTGGCGTTGGCTTTGTTGCGGATATCAAGGGCCGTAAATCCAATGCGATTCTTAAACAGGCTATTCAAATTTTAAAAAATTTGGATCACCGCGGTGCAGCGGGTTGCGAAGTAAATACTGGTGATGGAGCTGGAGTTCTTATGCAGATGCCACACAGCTTTTTTAAGCAGGTGTGTACAAAAGCACGTATCACTCTACCTGAACCAGAGTGGTATGGTAGCGGAATTGTTTTTTTACCAAAAGACCGCATCAAGCGTCGCCGCTTAGAAGAGTTGTTTGAACAAATTGTTCAATCTGAAGGACAAACCTTTTTAGGTTGGAGAACAATTCCAACAGACAATAAATCACTCGGTGAAACAGCGAAATCAAGTGAGCCGTTTGCACGACAAGTATTTATTGGCCGTAATCCTGATTTAAAAGATGCTATGGCATTTGAGCGTAAGCTTTACGTCATACGTAAAAGAGCATACCGCGAAATTCGCACTTCCACAGCAGACGGCGCAGAATATTGGTATTCAGTAAGTCTTTCTTATAAAACATTTATTTATAAAGGCATGCTCTTAACAGAGCAGCTTGATAGCTACTTCACAGATTTGTTGGATCCAGGTCTTGAAACAGCGCTAGCGATTGTACATTCCCGTTTCAGTACAAATACATTCCCAAGCTGGGAACGTGCACATCCATATCGGTACATCGCACACAATGGTGAAATTAACACCGTACGCGGAAACGTTAACTGGATGCGTGCTCGTGAAGCGCTATTTGAATCCGAATTATTTGGAGAGGATATCAAAAAAATTCTTCCAATCGTAAATCCAAACAGTAGTGACTCGGGCATGTTCGATAACACACTCGAACTACTTGTTTTAGCAGGACGTCCGTTATCACATGCGATGATGATGATGATTCCTGAACCATGGTCGAACAACGAATCCATGGATGATGAACGTAAAGCGTTCTATCAGTATCACTCCTGTTTAATGGAACCATGGGATGGACCTGCTTCAATTGTGTTCACAGATGGTGATCAAATCGGCGCTATTCTTGATCGCAATGGACTTCGTCCTTCACGTTACTATGTAACCAAAGACGATCGTATTATTATGGCTTCCGAAGCTGGTGTACTTGATGTTGCTCCAGAAGACGTTGTTCAAAAAGGACGCTTACAGCCAGGGCGTATGTTTTTGGTCGATACAGTTCTTGGAAGAATTGTAGATGATGTTGAGCTTAAGAAACAATTCACATCAGAGAGACCTTACCGTCAGTGGTTGAATGATCATCTTGTTCATCTCGATGATATCGATGATGCACCGGAAGTGCCTGCTCCTGATCACAAGACTTTACTGCAACGCCAAGTTGCGTTCGGCTACACCTTTGAAGATGAGCGCACAATCTTAGCGCCTATGGCTAAAGACGGTGCGGAAGCAATCGGCTCGATGGGCCATGATGCAGCACTTGCCGTACTTTCAAATAAGCCACGTTTACTCTACGATTATTTTAAACAATTATTCGCACAGGTAACAAATCCTCCAATCGATTGTATTCGTGAAGAAATTGTTATCGCATCGGAAACGCGTTTAGGTTCAGAAGGTAACTTACTTAACCCTCAGCCTTCGGCATGCCGTCGCGTTGAACTTAAATGGCCAATCCTAACGAACGAAGAATTTGCAAAACTACGCCGTCAACATTTGCCGGGCCTAAAAGTTGGAATCCTTCCTATTTTATTCCGTGTAAGCCGTGGTGAAAAAGGACTAGCTAAATCGCTCGAAGAAATTTGTTCAATGGCTCGTCGCATGATCGAAGAAGAAGACATTAATGTACTTATTCTTTCAGATCGTGGTGTTAATAGTGAATATGCACCAGTACCAGCGCTGCTCGCAATTGCAGGACTACATCATTATTTAATACGTGAAGGTCTACGCACACGCGCTAGTCTTGTGCTCGAAACAGGTGAAGCACGTGAAGTACATCACTTCGCATTATTAATTGGATACGGCTGTAGCGCTATTAACCCTTACGTCGCTTTCGAAACAATCGATGGCATGATTCGTGACGGTCTTGTTACCGGAGTCGATCATAAGACAGCATGTAAAAACATGGTTAAAGCCGCCGCTAAGGGTGTGATCAAAGTCATGTCCAAGATGGGCATTTCTTCTATTCAAAGTTACCGCGGAGCTCAAGTATTCGAAGCGCTTGGTTTACGCCGTGATGTTATCGATCATTACTTTACGGGAACTGCATCTCGTGTAGGTGGTATTGGCTTGGATGTAATCGCACAAGAAGTACTTGTGCGTCATCATAATGCTTTTGCCCCGAGACTTGCTAACGCAAACGGTACTGTTCTAGAGTCTGGTGGCTTGTATCAGTGGAGAAATGATGGTGAGGCGCATTTGTTTACGCCTGAATCCATCCATAAGCTTCATAAAGCAGTGCGTACAGGTAGTACACTTGCCTATAAAGACTACGCCAATCAAATTAATGATCAGGCTAAGAAACTATGTACACTACGTAGCTTACTTGAGTTTAAAGATAGTACTGCGATCCCAATCGAAGAAGTAGAGTCAGCAGAGGCTATCATGAAGCGCTTTAAAACAGGCGCTATGTCCTATGGATCTATTTCTAAGGAAGCGCATGAGAATATCGCTATCGCGATGAATCGTATCGGAGGTAAGAGCAATACGGGCGAAGGTGGTGAAGAATCGGAACGCTATAAGCCAATGGCTAATGGCGACTCAAAAAATTCTGCTATCAAGCAAGTAGCTTCAGGCCGATTTGGTGTAACGAGCGAATACCTTGTTAATGCTAAAGAAATTCAAATTAAAATGGCACAAGGCGCAAAACCAGGTGAAGGCGGACAGCTTCCTGGTAGTAAAGTGTACCCTTGGATTGCCAAGACACGGCATACTACAGCAGGTGTAGGATTAATTTCTCCTCCTCCTCACCATGATATTTATTCTATCGAGGACTTAGCTGAATTAATTCACGACCTAAAAAATAGTAACAGACATGCACGTATTAGTGTAAAACTCGTTGCTGAAGTTGGTGTCGGTACTATTGCAGCAGGTGTTGCAAAAGCACATGCCGATGTCGTTTTAATCAGCGGTTATGACGGTGGTACAGGTGCATCTCCACAAACTTCAATTGTCCACGCAGGTTTGCCATGGGAATTAGGTCTTGCTGAAACACATCAGACACTTGTTTTAAATAATCTACGTAGCCGTATCGCTGTTGAAACAGACGGTCAATTAAAGACAGGCCGAGATGTTGCTATTGCAGCACTGCTTGGAGCAGAAGAGTTTGGTTTTGCAACTACAGCACTTGTGGCCTCCGGCTGCATAATGATGCGTGTTTGCCATCTCAATACATGTCCAGCAGGTGTTGCGACTCAAGATCCACAACTGCGTGCACGTTTCTCGGGTCAACCAGAACACGTAGTAAATTTCATGCGTTTTATTGCGGAAGACTTACGTGAAATCATGGCAAAGCTTGGGTTTAAAACGATTGATGAAATGGTAGGCCGTGTTGATCGCTTAGAGCCAAGCAAGGCAGTCAATCACTGGAAAGCCAAGGGACTTGATTTCAGTAATATTCTCTACCGTCCTGATATGGACGATACGGTAGGACGTTATTGCCAAATTAAACAAGACCACGGTCTTGATAAGTCGCTAGATCTTACAACGATTCTTGAAATCTGTAAGCCAGCTATTGAACGCGGCGAGAAAGTTGTCGCTAAGATGCCGATCCGTAATGTTAACCGTGTAACGGGTACAATTACAGGAAGTGAACTTACAAAGAAGTATGGTGCAGCTGGTCTTCCTGAGGACACTATCCGCCTTCACTTCCAAGGTTCAGCTGGACAAAGCTTCGGTGCATTTGTGCCTAAGGGAATGACCTTGTTCTTAGAAGGCGATGCTAACGACTACATTGGTAAAGGGTTATCTGGTGGTAAGCTAATTGTTTACCCACCGGAAAAATCCACATTCAAAGCTGAAGATAATATTATTGTTGGTAATGTTTCATTAATTGGAGCAACCAGTGGGGAAGCTTATATTAATGGAGGTGCTGGTGAGCGCTTCTGTGTACGTAACAGTGGTGTTACTGCAGTTGTAGAATCTGTTGGTGATCACGGATGTGAATACATGACTGGTGGTCGTGTCGTTATTCTGGGTGCTACGGGCCGCAATTTCGCTGCGGGTATGTCTGGTGGAGTTGCCTACGTATTAGATGAAAAAGGTGATTTCGCTAAACGTGTTAACGCTGAAATGGTCGGCATCGAAAAGGTGCAAGCACCTGCAGATATTGCAGAACTCAAAGTAATCATAGAGCGTCATTTAACCTACACTAAGAGTAACAAAGCTAAGCTCGTCCTGGATCAATGGGATAAGATGCTTCCACGTTTTGTAAAAATTATGCCAAAGGATTATAAAAAGGTCCTCGAATCGATTCGTCGTGTTGAAGAACGTGGTCTTACGGGAGATGACGCAATTCTCGCAGCTTTCGAAGAAAATATACGAGATGCAGCACGTGCTGCTGGCAGATAACTGGCAACGAACTAATCCACAACTACTTCACACGATGGGCAAACCAACTGGATTTATTGAGTATCTGAGGGAGCTTCCTGTAGACCGTGCTGCGCTTGAGCGCATTAAGGACTGGAATGAATTCCATCATCACATGGAAGAAGACAAGCTGCGTAAGCAGGGAGCTCGCTGTATGGATTGCGGAGTTCCATTCTGTCATACCGGCAAATTGATTAGCGGTATGGCTGCAGGTTGTCCCGTAAACAATCTCATACCTGAGTTTAATGATTTAGTGTTTCGTGGCCTTTGGCATGAAGCTCTTGATCGTCTACACCGTACAAATAATTTCCCTGAATTTACTGGAAGAGTATGTCCTGCGCCATGTGAAGGTTCCTGTGTTCTCGGTATAAACAATCCACCTGTTACAATTAAGAACATTGAATGCACTATCGTAGATAAAGGGTGGGATGAAGGCTGGATTAATGCAGAAACTCCTTCGAACCGTACAGGTAAGAAAGTAGCTGTAATTGGCTCAGGACCTTCTGGTCTTGCTGCTGCAGCTCAATTAAACAAAGCCGGACACAGCGTCACTGTTTTTGAACGCGCTGATCGTCCAGGTGGATTACTCATGTATGGAATTCCAAACATGAAGCTCGATAAGAAAGAAGTCGTTCTTCGTCGTATTAAACTTTTAGAACAAGAAGGCGTTAAATTTATTTGTAACGCAAATGTGGGCGATAATGTAGAGCCGCAAATGTTTTTAAAAGAGTTTGATGCAACGATCCTTTGCGTTGGTGCAACCCAGCCACGCGATTTACCAATCGAAGGCCGTTCCTTGAAGGGTGTTCATTTTGCAATGGAATACCTTGGTGCAAACACTAAGGCAGTACTTGCTGGTGATCCAAAGAAAGCTCCGATTAGTGCAGCGGGTAAAGACGTAATAGTCATCGGTGGTGGTGATACAGGAACAGACTGCGTAGGATCATCCCTACGTCAGGGCTGTAAGAGTATCATTCAAATTGAAATTTTACCAAAGCCTCCTGGTGAGCGCACAAAGGATAATCCATGGCCTGAATGGCCTAAGGTTTACCGTATGGATTACGGTCAGGAAGAAGCAGCCGCTAAGTTTGGAGCAGATCCTCGTGTATATCTCACTACAGTTAAAAAACTCGTTGCTGATAATGCAGGCCAAGTAAAAGAAATTGTAACAGTGCGTATTCGTTGGGAGAAAAATGAAAAGGGCCAATTTACGCCGGTTGAAGAACCAGGCAGTGAGCAAGTACTGCCAGCACAACTGGTGTTAATTGCAATGGGTTTCACGGGACCCGAACAAACACTTTTAAAAGAAATTGGTTTATCTGTTGATGCACGTTCAAATATCAAAGCTGAATTTGAGCAGTACACGACAAACATTAAGGGCGTTTTTGCTGCTGGCGACTGTCGCCGTGGTCAAAGTCTTGTAGTGTGGGCAATCAATGAAGGTCGCGGTGTTGCACGTGAGTGTGATCGCTATCTCATGGGCACAAGCGATCTAGCTTAATTGGAAACACTCTGGAGTTTTATATACTGCAGAGTGATCTTCAGATAGGCTTTGAGTACAGATCGACAATCTAGCCTTAGTGCATAAAGTGAATTTATCGTATGCGCTCTAAACCAATACCTGGCTCAACAGGTGAAGTACTAACTTGTTTGCCATCGCCTTATGAGGCGCACAAAGCAACAGGGTTACTTTATTTACCTCGGTTTATTGCTAAGTGCAGGTATGTGAAGAAAAACGGATCTCTTCCTGCAAGTTACGCTAAAAATTATAAGAGAGGACTTGACCGCTTTTTAAGCATGCATCTAGGTGTTGATCCCGTACAAGTTGAAGCAGCAGTGCATTCAGCTCTTGATGATGCTGATCTAGATCAAAAGTTACTCAGTTTTTTCCCAAAAGATGTACGTGCTTCTATATGGAACCGTGAGCTAGTTCAAAAAGGAATGACGGCGGAGGGACAAAAGTTTTTACTCGAAGCTCTTACTGCAATGGGGTGTGCGGACCGTGCAGATCAAATTAAAAGTGTGCCTGATTTGATCGACTTCGATGAAGGTCGAATCGAATGATAATTACGGAATAAAACGTGGGACTGGCTCTCCTAAATGTAAACGGATAGATTCAATGTTTTCACGAACCAAGGCTCCCATAGATTGACAGGTGGAATATTGGCAACGCTTATAGTGTTCACCGAGTGAATCACGCAGCATATTAATACGATCGGGTGTTGAGATATCATCAAGACACATTGGTTCCAAAAGTTTTGCTAAACGTAGCGATGCTAACTCAGCGCGTTGTAAGATAAGCGTTTGCTCTTCTCTAATATATTGCTTCACCGTTTCTGGACGTAGTTGTTTCGTACAGAATAACGCAAGAGCAGCATTTTCTTTGAAGAACTGAGGTAAATAAAAATTCAAACGACCATCGTAAGATTGTTGATCGAAATCCATCGCACGAATTCTAATTTGGGTATCTTCAAAATCAGGAGTTACAACACAGACAAAATTATATGACCGCATATCACCGAGAAGCCTTACAAAGCATCGCTCGTTAAATTTAACGAGTTCTTTGGCGACGCGTACGGGACGTAGTTCAGGACGCTTTAGCCAATGATTCGTGAACAAATCTCCAGGTAATCCTGGGATATGTTCTTCGACTAATGTTGTGCCGTGGGTAATAAAATTAAGACGATTAGGAGAAAGCAGATGTTCAAGTTCTAAGCCGTATACGCGTGAAGCATCTGCTTTTTTAACATAAAAATAATCTTGGTTATCGTTGTAAGCGTTAACGATTCGAATTCTAAAAGGGGTAGAATTTCCAAACGTGCAGAAATCTACCCTATCTACGTAGAGATGGCTCACAACCGAAAGATCTCCATCTACTTTTAATATAGCATAGACTTGTTTTAGGGCTTCGTTAAGAGCTAGCATTTCTTCAGACCTATAAATCACAGTATCCCAGAGAGTGTTTTTACCTTCAGCATCTACGAGCGGAATAGCTTCACTAAAATTGCGTAATCGCTCGTACGTAACGGGCAGATCTCTTTCTCGTTTATACCGAGTTAAATAAGTGCGTAGACCCTCACTTACTGGAAAGGTAGGTTTTCTTTTTGTAGCAACGGCCTGAGGTTGCAGCATGTCCATGCAGATCAGCTAGGCAGGATACGGTTACAAGCGCAATACGGTCTTTGTTTCATGGTATTGCTTCAATCGGGTAAAAGGGTATAGTTATATTCATGTTAAGTCTTCCAACCGAGCTGCTCATTTTAGCCCTGTTGGTTTTTGCCAATGGATTACTTGCCATGGCTGAAACAGCGGTAGTCTCTGCGCGTAAAACACGTCTCAGAAAAATGGCCTTACGCGGCGACGAAGAAGCGGCCCAAGCCCTTGCTCTTGCTGAACAGCCAACCCGGTTTTTAGCACTCGTACAATTTTGGTTAACACTATCAGGCACAATCGCAGGTGTATTAGGTGGAGCCGGTTTAGCAGAACAAATTCAAACGCTTTTAGTTGCGCATGCTATAACTGTACCCGTGGCTTGGGGTTTAGCTTATGTTGCAGTCACTGTAGGACTCTCGGCCCTGATGATTTTGTTTGGAGAGCTTGTTCCTAAACGTGTTGGACTTGCGTATCCTGAGCAAGTTGCAATGGCCTTAGCAGGATTGATGAAGGCGCTTGCTTGGTTAGCTGCACCGTTCTTAAAGATCTTAGAACTTGCAACAAATTCGATCACTAAACTTTTACGAGTAAAACCTCGACCTATATCCGAAGCGGTAGGAGATGATGAAGTAAGAGCGCTTGTTGAACAAGGTCTTCATGCAGGAGTTTTTCACCGTGCAGAAAAAGAAATGGTTGA
The DNA here is from genome assembly GCA_903834135.1 of uncultured Opitutia bacterium. GTDB lineage: Bacteria > Verrucomicrobiota > Verrucomicrobiia > Opitutales > Opitutaceae > Palsa-1447. The sequence goes on from CAILHZ010000016.1 coordinate 590,642, forward strand.
GGGAGTGCTTGCTCTAGATCAGCTGATGGTCACCTCGATTATGACACCGAGGCCGAAGATTGTTTTTCTTAACATCGACGATCCTGAAGAAACTAACTGGAGAAAAATTGTTACAAGCGGCCACTCCTATTTTCCTGTGTATCACAGTAGTCGTGACCAAATTGTCGGTATGGTAGCAGTAAAAGCACTCTGGGCTCATTCAGCAATTGGGCTTCCAACGCATCTTAAGAATTTACTTATTTCACCGCTTTTTGTTTCTGAAACAACAACAGCGATGCAAATGCTAGAACGTTTTAAAAAAACTGGTCGTCATGTTGCTATCGTGGTCGACGAATTCGGTGCGGTTCAAGGGCTTGTTACATTAATCGATGTATTCGAAGCTATTGTTGGTGATTTACCTGAACCAGGTCAGTCCAATCAACCCACTTCAAAAACGCAGGAAGATGGAGCTTGGGTTGTTGATGCAACGCTTTCCATAGGCGATTTTAAAACACTTCTGGGTATAGAGGGCATAGTGCTTCCCCAAGAAAAAGAAGCTGAATTTCGTACGCTCGGCGGTTATGTACTAACTCACTTCGGAAGAATCCCTGCTGTTGGCGATTCGTTTGAGTGGCAGGGATTTAAATTTGAAGTAACCGAAATGGACAGACGACGTGTCGATAAAGTGCGCGTGAAGCACACCGCAGAAAAACAATCTGACCTTAAGGTAGATTAACTTTTTTGTTCAGCGATTACCTTAAGCACATCTGCAGCTTGTTGTTTGGTAGACGCTTTATAGTCAGCCCAAATGACCACTCCATTTTTAATTAGAAAAGCCTGACGCATTGCGATTTCACCTAATAGTGGAATCTTGCGCGTAGGAACACCGAAAGCTGCAATGACTGTTTTGTTTGGATCGGAAATTAAAGTAAAAGGAAATTTATGATTTTCTTTAAACGCTTTTTGAGCTGCAACGGTGTCTAAGCTAACGCCTAATACTGCGACACCTTTATCTTGAAGAACGGTATATGCATCACGCAGTGAGCATCCCTGAGCGGTACAACCTGATGTTTCTGCTTTAGGATAAAAATATACGAGGGTATATTGTTGTTTAGCGTAAACCTCAGAGAGTTTTAGGTTTTCACCTAAGTCTGAGATAGCCACAACATCGGGGGCTTTATCACCCACTTTTATTGGGTCTCCGAATAGTGAGCTTAAAAAGGATAAAAATGCAGCAGCCATAAAATAGGTTAGGGTACGGATTCGCATGGTTCAATGAGGCGCAAATACCGATTTTAAGCAAGAAATGGCACATTTTTTGTCAAAAAGCTAAAAAAGTATGATTCCATGGGAACTTAACCTGGTTTTTACATGCCTAGTATCAGTTCTAGGACATCAATAAGATCACCCTCTTTAGTTGATTTCCTAGAGCGTACAGGCTAGTAATTAACGTGATACCACCTTTATGGCGGTATTGCACTTGTGCGCCTTGTTTTATGTCAGCAGATTAACCTTTCATGTCTCATTTTTCGTCCCCTCGTTTCTCACGCTACTCCCTCTTGCAGCTTGCTCTAACTTTAGCATGCATAGCCACATCACTGAGTGCGCAAACTGCGGTTCCTTATTCGACTGATGGATTCAATCCTAACGTCTCGGGACTTGTGAATGCTGTTGTAGTTCAAAGAGATGGGAAAGTTGTGTTTGGAGGCACTTTTAATCAACTGCAACCTAACAGCGCTTCCTCATCGTCATCCCGAGGCAATCTCGCACGAGTTAACGTAGACGGAACTTTGGACTCGAGCTACGACCCAGAGCCTAATGGTCAAGTTCTGGCAATGGCTTTACAGCCAGATGGCAAATTGATCATCGGTGGCAATTTCACCACACTACAACCTAACGGCATAGGTGCTCCTGTAATAGTTAATCATATTGCTAGGCTCAATCCAGATGGTTCATTAGACACGACATTCGCGAATTTAGGTGTCACAGGTACTTATACATCACAAGTTTACGGCATTTCTCTACAAGCTAATGGCCAGATTATTATTGGTGGAGCCTTTGTTTCTGTAGGTACAACTACTCGCAATCACGTAGCACGTCTAAATGCAGACGGTTCTCTTGACACTACATTTAACCCAAATGCAAACGGTATTGTAACCGGTGTATTTGTTGAAAAAAGTGGACAAGTCTTGATTGGTGGAGCGTTCAGCACAGTTCAACCTAATGGTGCTGCAAATGCAACAACACGCGGACACTTAGCACGTTTAAATGCAGATGGATCTGTCGATACATCCTTTGATCCTGAGCCGAACAATGCTGTGACTGGATTTGCTCAGCAACTAGATGGTAAAGTAATCATTGTAGGGTCATTCGCAACTTTAACTCCTGGGTTAGCCGCTAACACAGCCGCACTTCCCGTAACTTCAGTTTCGATCGCACGCCTTAATGATACAGACGGATCACCAGATCTAACGTTTAATGCGTCCGCATCTGCTGCAATCCAATCAGTACTCATCACACATGAGGGTAAGATAATTATAGCGGGTTCAATAGGATCTATTTCAAATGGATCAGTTACTATATCCACGCCAAATATTGCGCGCTTAAATGCAGACGGTACAGCGGATGTCACGTACCTTCCTAATCCCAATTATTCCGTGAACGCGATTGCCGAGCAAGCAGACGGCAAAATTATTGCAGGTGGTATGTTTACGCAGTTAAAACCTAACTACTCCCTGAGTGGTGTTTATCGTAATGCTATCGCACGTATTAATATTGATGGAAGCTTAGATGCTAATTTCGACCCGAATGCATATGGTGGTATTGGTGCAATTGCAGTACAGGCTAATGGCCAATTTATTATTGCAGGTTCTTTTTCAAGTATTGCCGGAATGACACGAGCTAATTTAGCACGTTTAAATGCTAATGGCAGTCTTGATACAACATTTGATCCAGAGCCAAACGGAATTGTTCAAAGTCTCGCTATCCAATCAGACGGAAAGATTTTAGTAGGCGGAAGTTTCACTACCTTTCAACCTAACGGCGCAACGACAGGATCTAGTACTGTAATCTCACGCGGACACTTAGCACGTTTAAATACGGATGGCACTGTCGATCAAACATTTGATCCAGAGCCAAGTGGACCAGTTAGTTCTATTTTAATTCAGCCAGATGGTAATATTTTAATTGGTGGAACGTTCTCTTCGTTTTCTATTAATCAGGCTATTTTAAATCAACAAATAGCGGCTAAAGTTCCGACTGTCGTTACCGGTGATGCGCAAGCCACAGTAAGCTTTACTGAGATTAATTCCTCCACAGCTGGTGCTAGCGCAATTTCAGGTTATCTTGTTACAGCAAGTTCAGGGTCTACAGTTGTTTCAACAAATTCAGGCACTAAATCACCCGTTGTATTAACCGGTCTTACAAATGGACAAACTTATACTTACGCAGTCACAGTAATTTTAAATAGTACTCTTGAAAGCAGCTTAGCCAGAATTAAGGCATCAGATGGTAGTTTAGATCAAACATTTTTACCAAATCCAAGCGGACCTGTTAATAGTATTGTATATGAGGCTCAAAAATTAGCACCAGCCACAGCAAAGCATGATCAAATAATTATCGGCGGTGATTTTACGAGTATTACACCTGCTGGATATAAAACAACTGTTACAAGTATGGCGACATACATAGCACGTATTGATGCTGTCGATGGTTCAGTTGATACCACTTTCCAACCTAATCCAAACGGTGTTGTAGAAACGTTAGCACTACAGCCTAATGGGCAGATTATTGTTGGCGGTACTTTTTCCACTCTCACACCAAATCCAACAACTAAAACTACGGTAACTGGAACTACGGTAACTACAGTTACAACTCAACCAACTCCAAGACAGTGCATAGCTCGTTTGAATATTGACGGGAGTTTGGACACTAATTTTGATCCTCAGGCAAACGGACCTGTTCTCTCGGTTGGTTTAAATCAAAATAACGGGCAAATTATTGTTGGCGGTATTTTCTCTTCAATCGCTGGAGCTAGCAGAAATAATGTAGCACGTATAAATTCTTCAGGAACGATAGATAACGGCTTTACTGCAGGAGTTAATGGCATTGTAGATGCAATTCTTTGTGCAGCTGATAATTCATTTTATATTGGTGGCAGTTTTTCATCTGTGAGCATTGGTAATACTATTACAGCGGCAGGTCATCTCAGTCGTTTTACTGGCGATGGAAATCGCGATGCTAATTTTAATGTTCAACTCACAACAGGAACAAAAATTAACACCTTAGCCTTAGATCCAACTGGTAATGTTTTAATCGGAGGGTCATTTGTTAATATAGCAGGCGGGTATGCTACTAATTTGGTCAGACTTCATGCCGACACATCGTTTGATACAACTTTAGCTGCAAATCCTGACGGCCCTATTAATGCAATTGCTGTGCAAGCAGATGGGTCTCTTTACGTTGGCGGATCTTTTAGCACGATTGGTATAGCACCAATTAATGCCGCTGGTGACTTAGGTTCTGGTAAGGCAGCAAACTTTGCTCATATCGGCGGCAATTCATCTTCATTAGATTTATCATTTACAGCCTTTCCAGACGCTGCTGTGAACGCAGTTTTTGTTCAACCAAGTGATGGGAAAATTCTCATCGGTGGTTCCTTCAATAATGTTGGCACGCTATCCTCTAGCAGGATTGCTCGCTATAATGCTAATGGTACAGTTGATACTACATTTAGCTCTGCGTTAAATTCATTGCCATACATCAAATCTGGATCTGGTTCAGTAAATGCGATTGTGATGAAAGCCAACGGACAAATTATTGTTGGTGGATCGCTCGTAGCTAATGGGTCAACGACAGGATCTAGTCTGGTACAGTTAAACCCAAATGGTAGTATAGATGCAGGATTTACTACCACGGTTAATCAAAGCGTAACTGGCGTTCTCCAGCAACCTAACGGACAAATTGTTATATCTGGTTCATTCACGCAAGTTAACGGCGTAGCTCGTGGTGGTATTGCACGCCTAAACGCAAATGGAAGTTTAGATACAGCTTTTAACCCCAACGCGAATGGCACTGTAAATTCAATTGCATTACAAATTGATGGCTCTGTGGTGATGGGCGGTACCTTTACTTCTGTTGGCGGCTTATCTCGCAATTATATCGCACGTGTTACTTCTACAGGCGCTGTCGATTCAACATTTAATCCAGGAGCAGATGCGGCTGTTACTGGTTTAGCTATTGGCTCTGACGGAAAATTAATTGTTATAGGTAGCTTTTCAACCTTAGCTGGACAACCACGAAATGGATTTGGTCGTCTATCACAAACAGGAATCACGATACAGGGTATTACTGTAGCAAACGATCTAAGCACAATTACATTAGCTCGTAGCGGAACAGGCCCTGCTTTTACTACCGGATTATTTCAATGGTCAACTGATGGTCTCAATTGGACTACGCTTGGCGTAGCGAATGGAACCATTCCATCTAATATGACAACAGCTACGGTTAACACCTTAACAGGGGTTTCTAATGCAACAGAGTATTGGTCTTTAACTGGTGTTAATGTATTACCTAGTAGCACACCATTTTATATTCAAGTACTTGGTAGTTCAGAAACTTCGCAAGGAACATCGACTAGTCTTGTTCAATATACACAGCAATTTTATATTAATGCCACTCCACAGTACGTTGGACCTTCAACGATCAATGCTGTTTTAGGCCAACCTGTTTATTTAAATACAGATGCAGTGTATGGACCTACAAATTATCTGATAACAGGCTTACCAACAGGGTTAACCTATAATGCGCTAACTGGCATTATATCAGGGACCCCTACAAAGGCAGGTAGCTATACAGTTTCGTTAGGACTGACGAATGCGACTGGAACGACTAACTATACAGTTGCGTTCAATGTAGCAGCTTCAGCTCCCGTTATTCCAGTAGGACCTTCTACACGTCTTATCAATCTTTCTACATTAGCTTGTGTTACAACTCCTGTTACAGATGGATTTGTAATTACTGATCCGTCGGGAAATAACGGAGCGAAAAACGTTCTTATTCGTGGCATCGGGCCTGCACTTTTAAATTATGGTATACCTGCGCCAATACTAAACACAAAGCTAACTATAATGGATAGCTCGGGTAGACAAATTGCATCAAACACAGGTTGGGACGGTAGCGCATCATTAAGCCAAATTTTTGCGCAGGTTGGAGCATTCCCGCTTAAAACCGGTAGTCTAGACAGTGTTCTTGCACTATCACTCAAGCCAGGTTCTTACACAGCTACAGTAACCTCTACCGATGGAACAACTGGAGATGCTCTAGTTGAAATCTACGATGCAGACGCTAATCCGCTCAATATGGCCCAACGCTTAGTTAATGTATCAAGCATGGATTATGTTTCAACGGGTTACCCAGTAATTGGAGGATTCTCAATCTTAGGCAATTCTCCTAAGACAATTCTAATTCGTGGAGATGGTCCAACGCTAGCCTCTTATGGGAGCGCTAGTCCGTTAGCAGATCCTGTCCTGACGTTATACAAGGGACAAACCGTTATTGCATCTAACACAGGTTGGTCTACTCCAACCACTGTCAACACAGCTTATCCTGGTGCCACAGCAGCAGCGATTTCGGCCGCTATTGCAAGTTCAGGAGCTTTCTCACTTCCTTCAGGAAGTAATGATAGTGCAATTTTAGTAACACTTCCTCCTGGTACATACACAGCTCAGATTACCAGTGCTAGCAGTGGCAACGGTCAAGTGATGGTGGAGATTTACGAATTACCTAACGGTAATTAATTTTCCCAATCATCGCTTCTAAAAGGAACAGCTGGAAGACCGGATCCGCTGTACAGATTTGCTTCAGGTGCGTTATGCCATGCATATCGCACTGCCAGTGGGTGATTTACTTTAGCGCTATAAACTAAAATGTTTTCACCTGATATGACTGCTACCGCAGGAACAAAGACATGATCTTCTCCTGCGATTTCAAAAGCCTGAAGAGGCTTTCCGCCAGCAGTTAATGTCATATCATGTCCAAAGAAACTTACTTTCGCAGTTACTCCTTCAAATACAGCTGATTTAAAAGTTGGACCTGTATCGTCTACAGAGATTCCGTAAACTTTATTTTTAGCTAAGAGTGCAAGACGTCGACCAACTTCCTGTTTATTACCAGGATGTATATTATTAGGATTTCCAATATCAATCGTGATAGCCTGTCCTGTATTAGGTAGTACTAGAGCCTGTGTTTGCGCTTCTCTTAAAAAGGCCCAAGTGCGATCAGTCTTATCAGCAGCTACTTTAAAGTTCGCGAGTTGTACCCAATAAAAAGGTACATCACCCTGAGCAAAATGAGTACGCCAAGCAGCAATCATTCCTTTAAATAGACGGTTATATTCAGAGGCGCGACCTGCATTGTTTTCACCTTGGTACCATAAAAATCCACGAATACCGTAGGGAACTAAAGGATTTATCATACCATTAAATAAACCCGTTGGGTTTTCCTTAGGAACTATAGGAGGTCTAGGTTTAGGGTTTTTCTTTAAGAAAGCAGTTTTTGATTTCGGCTTCGCAGAGACCAGAGCAAGTGCTTTAGTCCACTCATCAAGTGCAGTCTGGAAAGCTGCTAATCTATCAGGGTAAGAAGTTTTTAGATCCTGCCAGCGTTGGTTAACAATTTTTGATAAAGAATTAGATTCTAATCCTTCAGGACTCATCCAAGACTCCACATTAGTGCCACCCCAGGTGCTATTAATGATTCCTACAGGCACATTAAGTCTTGTGTAGATATCCCTAGCAAAGAAATAGCCTACAGCTGTAAAGTGACCAACCGTATCGGGCGAGCAAACGGTCCATGCAGCTATTGCCGAGTCCATTGGATCCTCAGACATCTTTCTCGATACGTATAATTGTCTGATCAGTGGATAGTGTGCTGATGCTACCTCAACAGCAACGTTGTCTAATTTAGCATTGGCAGCTTTAGGATCATACACGGCAAATTCCATGTTAGATTGACCAGAGCATAACCACACCTCACCAACAAGTACGTCATGTAAAGTGATTGTATTAGAAATAGTGCCAGATGGTGCTGTTTCTTGAATGATTAGATCTGAGCTCACAGCACTAGTTGGTTGCGCTGGTAGTGTAAGTATCCATTTACTATCAGGTCCGACTAAAGCAGAACCTGACGTCGAATGAAATTGAGCAGTTACGTGATCTCCTGGTGTAGCCGAACCCCCAATAGTAATTGTTTTATCGCGTTGTAAAACAGCATGATCCGAGAAAGCAGGAGCAAGAACAAGGTCTGCCTTGGCGGATAAAAGAAAACACAGCGCTAAGCTTGAAGTAATGAGTGGGTGTTTCATTGCAGGAAGCAATACACCCAAATACTAGCTTTGCGAACGTGAAAATGAAATTAACCAACTGTTTTTGAAGTCCGCTTAAGAAAAGCATATAAATCTTCTGCGGTTTTCTGACCAAAACCAGGCACAGCTTTGATTTCATTTACGGAGGCCTGTTTAAGTTTTTCAATGTCTCCAAAGTGTGAAAGTACAGCTTTACGGCGCATTTCACCCAAGCCGCTCATATCATCTAAAAGAGATTCTTTGATTTTCTTTGAGCGTAGTTCAGCATTGTATGTATTAGCAAAGCGGTGTGCTTCGTCTCTAATGCGTTGCAAGAGCTGTAGACCAGGGTGTGAAAGGGGTAGGTTTAAAGGGGGTCTTTCGTCTGGGAATATAATCGTCTCTTGTTTCTTAGCTAATCCAATTAATGGGGGAGGAATCAAATCTAGGGATATAAATGCTTTAAGTGCAGCACCTACTTGACCACGTCCTCCGTCGATCACTACAAGACTAGGAAGTGCTTTATTTTCAGTTTTAAGTCTGCGGTATCTACGTGCTACAACTTCTTGCATGGCTCTAAAGTCATCATTGCCTACAAAGCTTTTGATTTGGAAGCGGCGGTAGTAATCTTTATCTGGTTTTCCTTTTGCAAAATGGACCATTGAAGCAACGACAAATGTTCCAGATATATGTGAAATATCAAAGCACTCCATTGTTGATGGTGGCTCGGAAAGCCCAAGTGCTTCACCTAGCATGCGTAAGGCTGTTTCACTTGCATTTACTCCAGTAGGGTCAGTACGTGCAAAGTTGCGCGGCTTCTCCAAAGTTTTTTGCATCGCAAAAATTACATCGCGTAACTCAGCAGCTTTTTCGAAGGCATTTTTCGCTGCAGCTGCAGTCATTTCTGTTTTTAGAGACTCGATCCATTCGTGTGATTTTCCCTCTAGGAAAGTACATGCCTCTTGTACGCGCTCGAGATATGCTTCCTGAGTAACCTCATTTTCTAATCCATAAATATCTTTTCTTACATCATCATATAGCTGCCATAGATTACCTGAAATTTTCTTAGGTGTAGAGTCACTTAGTAGTACACCAAACTTGCTACGCATTTGCGATAGTGTTTTGCGTAGTAACCCACTGTGTGGGAAAGGGCCAAAGTATTTAGATTGATCGTCTTTTTTGATACGCGTAAGACGAAATTTTGGCATGTCTTCACTCAAATCGATGCGTATTAAAAGAAACCGTTTATCATCGATAAAGTCTGTATTGTATCTTGGTTTCCATTGTTTGATTAATTTACTTTCGAGCAGAAGGGCCTCGGGCTCCGAATTCACAATAATGATATCAAAATCCGCAATCATATCGATTAAGGTTTTGATCTTCGGTTGTGATACGTAAGATCTAGATCTTTGAAAATAGGTGGATACTCTTTTTTTTAGACTTCTTGCTTTACCAACATAAATGATCCGCCCTAGGCGATCCTTCATCAGATACACCCCAGGTTGTTCGGGTAGGTGGCGCACCTTTTCTTTTAAATTTACAGGAGTCTCGAGCACAAACTACACGTATAGCTTTTAGGAACATTTAACAATCGTCTATTAGGCTTTGTAAAAGTGGCATCTCTATTAGCTTTTTAAAGAAATATCATTATAGTCTTAGGTTAAGCCATGGCTGAGTCTTATTCCCAAATTCCCACAAATTCACGTTCTGTAGCCTCAACACGCTATGAATTAGTTACACTTGGCGATGAGCTTCTACTCGGATTAACCCAAAACGGGCATCTTACCTTTATTGGATCTCAACTTGCTCGACGTGGGGTTATGCTTAAACGAAATGTAACAGTGACGGATGATGCTAATGTCATCGCTGCTCAGTTTAAGGAGAGTTGGGCTAGATCCGATGTTGTGATTACTACAGGAGGCCTTGGGCCTACTTGTGATGATAGAACTAGGGAAGCTGTAGCTGAAGTCTTAGGTCTTACCTTGGTATTTGATAAGCAAATCGAGAAAGCAATTGAAGACCGGTTTATATTATTTGGACGGAAAATGACTCCTAATAATTTAAAGCAAGCCTACCGCTTTAATAGCGGTGAGGTTTTATTTAACGCTAATGGCACAGCCCCTGGTCTATGGGTTGAGCAGGATGGCAAGGTCCTTTGCATGCTCCCAGGGCCTCCTAATGAGCTTCAGCCTATGATGACTGAGCAAGTACTGCCTCGTTTAGCTAAATTAGGGCTCTTACTTGAAAAAGAAGCATATATTCAGATAAGAACGGCAGCAGTAGGAGAGTCGCTTTTAGAGACGAAACTACAGCCGATTTTTGATCCGTACGGCAGTAAATTAAGTATAGCGTTTTGCGCACATGCCGGTCAGGTCGATTGTAGATTAAGTTCACCTAGTGGAGAATTAACTTCAATTGAATTACAAAAAATAGCAGATCAGTGTGCGGCTCTACTAGGAGAAGACTTCATGTGTTTTGGGCACGACTCACTAGCAAAGGTTTGCGCTGATTTGCTAAGGGCACAGGAAAAAACAATTGCTGTTACAGAAAATGCAACTGGTGGTTTACTTGCCAGTGCATTCACTGATCTATGTGGAGCAACTAAGTTTTTTGCTGGTAGTAGCGTATGCTATTCCAACGATTCAAAAATGCAGATGCTCGATGTGCCTGAATCTATTCTATTACAACATGGGGCAGTCAGCGATGAAGCAGCTGTTGCTTTAGCTTCCGGAGCAGCAGAGAAACTAGGTGCTGACTATGCTTTATCTACAACAGGATTTTCAGGACCCTGTGTTGGTGAAAAAGAAAACCCCGTTGGTTTAGTCTATATTGGATTACATGCACCGCATGGAGTATGGGCAAAAAAAATAAGTCATCCGGGCCCACGCAAAACAGTGTCATCACGAACAATCAATGGCGCACTTGATTGGTTAAGGCGTGAATTACTTAGATCCACACATGCTTCAGGCAATGAAGGAAAAGTGTCGGACGCGATGCAGTGATTAGCGTTGTATCAGCCTACTAAGTTCTTGAAAGCAGCGAGATATTTTTCTCTTGTTTTAAGAATGACATCTTCAGGTAGTGTTGGAGCAGGGGGAGTTTGATTCCATTTGATCGCGAGTAGGTGATCTCTTACGAACTGCTTGTCATAGCTTGGAGGTGATATTCCAGTCTTATAGCCATCTGCTGGCCAATACCGAGATGAGTCAGGAGTAAGAACTTCGTCGATCAATATTAAATTACCTTCATTATCTGTTCCGAATTCAAACTTTGTGTCTGCTAAAATCATTCCTGCTTTCTTGGTTTCTTCATGGCCAAGTTTGTATAGGGTTAGGCTGATTTCTTTTACACGGTTGTAGAGCTCTTTTCCAATTATAGCTTCACCTTGAGCGTCTGTGATTGGCTCGTCATGTTGTCCCTTAGGGGCTTTTGTTGTAGGAGTAAAAAGAGGTTCAGGAAGTTGCTCTGCTTGTTTTAAGCCCGATGGAAGTGTTATCCCACAGACTGTACCACTTTTTTGATACGAACTCCAACCGCTACCGACAATATAACCACGCACTACGCATTCTATAGTGAGTGGTTTTAACTTTTTAACAATCATACTGCGGAGTTGAAGATCGCGGTCAGTTATACCGCGTTTTGCATATTCTGCTTCTTGGTTTGCGAAAAGATGATTTGCAATAAGTCCCTTGGTTTTATCAAACCACCAAAGACTTAGTTGTGTAAGAATAATTCCTTTGCCAGGAATTCCATCAGGCAAAATAACGTCAAAAGCAGATAGTCGATCCGAAGCGCTTAAGAGAAGAGCGTCACCTAGGTCAAAAATATCTCGAACTTTACCTGAGCCTATTTTTTTAAATGAGACGTGGTTTATCTCGGTTACAGCTTTAGTAGGAAGAGAGAAGGCTAATTGAGCGGTGTCCATGGAGTCGGCACCCTAAAATCAGTGAAAATTTACGATATAAGGAAGCTTAAAATATATTAAATGCATTTGCTTTAGCACCAGATGTCTAAATATTAGGTTTTGATGGAAATTGATAGTAGTCCCTATCGTCTAGCCCGGTTAGGACACTGCCTTCTCAAGGTAGAAACTGGGGTTCGAATCCCTGTGGGGACGCCATTCTTGAATTTAAATGCAACGCTTATCTAAGTATAAACACGCTTAGGTAAGCTTTGTTATAAGATACCCGTCACTTAGGATTTGCGCTCTTAAACCGCCCTTTCCCATCATTGCTTTATGTGCTCCTGGTGAAAAGGCATGATCCATCCACCTACAAGGACTGCATTCCTGCATGCCGCGGAACTTTACGCCCTGAATTTCAAATTCAACTCCTATCAAACTATTAAGATCAATTCCACGGGTGATTATATTACGACGTAAGACGCCAACGTGCTTAGTAGTGCAACCAAGTTGATTCGAAAGGTGTTCAAATACTTCGTAGCTAAAAAAAGTAGCTTGGCCCTTGTAATTTGGTTTGTGATCACAATAACGGTCACCTTCTAGGCCTCTGCCTGCTAGACAGTTAACCTTATCCACTTCAAGCGTAGGATAATCACCAGCTTCTAAACGATCTCTACCAAAATTGTGTCCTGGAGAGATAAAGAGGTGAAGAATATCTATAGTGGAAATCCGTGAACTCACGTTTCATAACAAATACACCAAAGCCTAAATTAACAAGCCTGGATTGATTAGCTTAAGTCTGAAGTAAAGTGGTAAGAATCTGGCTGGCATGTTTACTCAGTCTTGGACAAATTAGAGTTATGCAAAGGATGCCCAGTTTATTAACACGCAGTCTTGGACTATGCCTAGGATTAATCTCTTTTAGTGCTGTAACAGCTAGCCCATCGGAGTTTAATTTAAATCTTCCAAAGGTTACTGCAGATAGTCTAATCGAGCGCACGAATACCTCGATACGATGGTACCGTGAAGTTCAACTTGGAAACCAGTGGATCAGCCAGCCGAGTGATATTTATTATTGGAATACTGAGCATACGCTATCGAATCAAATTTTACAGACCACCTTTCAATCGATTACAGCGCAGGTTCCATTTGTTGAGGCGACTTCGGTAGGGCAAAAAAAGAAAGCTATTGAGCCAGTAGAAAATGATCGCATCAGTCAGCTTGCAGCAGAGCGAGCCAGTGACATAGATCAAATTAAGGCTCAGATTAAAATCTCTGATACTGCTATTAGAAATGAACGGAGTGTAGAAGCGCGTGCTAATCTTCTCACTCGCAGATCTGCACTACAAACACAGCTAATATTTTTAGAAAAGTTAAGAGATAACCTACAAAAAACTGGAGGTCTTTTAAAAGTACCTGGAGAGGCGCTTGATTCAACGACATTAGTAGGACAACTCGAGGGACTACAGCAGTCTATTGCTGACGAACTTACATCAAACAGCTCTACTGTGTCTGTTGATACAACAAACCTTAAAGACTTAGATTCTGGTGGATTGTTTGCCCGAGCAGGAGGACTTCTTGCTCTTACTCGAGACCTCCGCGGTATTGATGGATTAATCTCCGCAACCACACAATTACAGAAAGGATTATTGAAATCCGAAGAGCCTTTCCGAGCAGCATTAAGGACTGTCGTACAACAAGGAGACCAAGCTAGAGAGGCTATGCAAAGCCAAGATCTTAAAGTTGTAGCAGATGCACAGCATAGTACCGAAAAGCTATCCGCAAATTTCGAAAAACTTTGGGCAGCTCTTCAACCTCTGCAAGAGGCTGGACTACTTATTGAACGCAGTAAGCACAATTTACAATTGTGGCATGACGCAATTTTACATCGTAATGAAGATCTTGCTAGGGCTCTACTGATAAAAGTTATCACACTTTTTGTGATTATAGTTTTTGTACTTCTACTTTCAGAATTTTGGAGACGCGTTACTTTTAAATATGTGAATGATGACCGTAGACGCAGGCAGTTTTTATTTATACGGCGTCTAGTCACAGGTGTTTTTCTGGCGGTGATTATTATCGCTGGTTTTGTCACCAACCTCTCATCGCTTGCAGCGTTTACTGGAATTTTAACGGTAGCTATAGCCTTAGCGCTGCAGACAATTATTTTATCTATAGCTGCTTACTTTTTTATTATAGGTAAACATGGCTTGAAAGTAGGAGATAGAATCACTGCAGGAGGAGCCTTAGGTGAAATTGTGGATATAGGTTTAGTACGGTTTTATATCAAAGAACTTTCCGAAACAGGATCCGAATTAAGACCTACAGGTCGTATTGTAACATACCCTAATTCAATTATATTTCAGCCCGTACCTCTATACAAACAGATGACTAGTACTACTTTAATTTGGCACGAGATCGTGATCAATGTGCGGGTAGGAGCAGACGTATCCTTAGTAAAAGATAAGGGATTATCTGCTGTATTATCTGCATTCGCAGAATATCAGTCTTTGCTTGATTCTCATACACTTAAAGGAGACTGGATATTAGGTCTAAAGATAGATGCTCCTGCACCTTATGTTCTGACACGAAGTAATGATACAACGACTGACGTCATCGTTTTATTTCCTGTTAATTTGCTGCACGAAAATCAAATTGATCAACTCGTAATTAAATCAATTGATGCAGCCATTCAGCGAGATGATGCATTCAAGAAATCAATTGAAGGTACTCCTTGTATAGCGATTTACACTGAAATGTAATGAGAAGAATCTTTAGTCTGGTACTCGTATTATGTATTACGTTAGTTGCGTATGCAGATCATGATAATCTACAAAAAGATGTAGTCTATGGAAATGCTTTAGGTCAGTCCTTACTTCTTGATGTTTGTCGACCGCCTCAGCCTGGGCTCCACCCGATAGCACTTTTAATACACGGCGGCGGTTGGTCTACAGGAGATAAGGCAGGAAGCAATAAACCTGGAGATGGAGCTGATATCACTCCTTGGTTTAAGCCATTGTCTGAAAGTGGCTTCGTTTGGTTCTCAATTAATTACCGTACTGCACCTAGCTCACGTTGGCCTGCATGTTATGAAGATGTTAAGACAGCAGTAAAGTGGATCAAGTTACATGCATCTAAATTCGGAGGTGATGCTAGGCATATTGTTGTGATAGGGCATTCTGCGGGTGGCCATCTTGCTTTTTTACTTGGTACAGAAGAAGACCCAGCACTACGTGTTGAAAGCATCGTAGGCTGCGCTCCTGTCACAGATTTCGAATATGAACTACCGATACGTAAAGAGATAAGTAAATCTCTGCAAATGCTGCATTCGATATCTAAGGAGATAACTCCACAAGCACACGCGATTTTGAAAGATACGGCTCCAATAAATCATGTGCATAAGCAAATGGCACCTTTCTTAATTATACATGGACAAGCTGATAAAACCGTACCAATTCAGGAATCGATTAATTTTCAGGCAAAGGTCCAAGCAATGGGTGGTGTCTGTGATTTAATTCAAATTTCAGGAGCACCACATAGGTTGCTATCTTATACCGATCATGATGCTCAGTGGACTAGCAAAATGATTGCTTGGATTTTATGCCACTGAGTAAAAGACCTGTAGCTACAGGAATTTTATCGGTTTTTATATTAACTGGATTGTTGGATTTTCCGCCGGCGTGCTCTTCTGCGATCGGACTTAATAGGTTCTAAGGTAGGCGGAATAAGTAGGCTTAGGTTTTGCTCTAGTTTTAGAACAGCTAGTATCGCGAGCAGATTTACCAAAGTGATATTACCACAGCCGTTTTCTAAGTTCTGATAAGCTGAGCGGGAAATGCCTGAACGAGCAGCCATGTCTGCCTGGGACCAATTATGAGATAGGCGTGCGTTTCTTAGCCCTTCAATAAGTGGTTTGAGTGATTCGGCTATTATGCCGTCAAACTGATCCATTGAATTACAATGCATGATATATTAGGCATAAACAAACAAATAAATCATAATGCCTGTTATATTATGCATTGATTGGGTTATACTTATGCTCTCTTAAACTTATACACCGTATCCTAGTGTGAGTGACTCACTAGGTATACTATTGCCTCGCTGCTATAATACAGCTTTCTGGAAATACCCCTCATGCTTTTGCCTCTAATCCGCCGCATTCTAAAATTTAGCTTATGGTTTTCGATAGTCTGTGTTGGAACACTAGCGCTTAGTATATTGGCATTTAGAAGAGGAGAACCTGTTAATGCCCTTTGGATGGTTGTAGCTGCGCTATGTGTGTTCGCCATCGGGTACCGATTCCACTCGGCATGGCTAATGGCAAAAGTACTGACCTTAGATAAAACGCGCGCTGCACCTTCGGTTGTAAAAGCGGATGGTAAAGATTATATAAGTACAAACCGCTATGTTGTCTTTGGGCATCACTTTGCAGCAATTGCGGGGCCTGGACCATTAGTGGGTCCTGTACTTGCAGCACAATTTGGGTATCTTCCAGGACTTTTATGGATGCTTATTGGAGCTACGTTAGGCGGTGCAGTGCATGATAGTGTAATTTTATTTTCGTCAATTCGCCGCGGTGGAAAATCGCTAGGTCAAATGGTGAAAGAAGAAGTAGGGCCCTTTGCTGGATTTGCAGCACTAATTGGTATTTTAGGGATTATGGTAATTTTACTCGCTGTTCTTGGACTCGTAGTCGTAAAAGCACTCGCAAATAGTCCATGGGGATTATTCACAATCGCATCAACAATGCCTATTGCATTGATGATGGGTTTAGGAATGCGTAAAGCAGGACAGGGAAATAATAATTTAACATGGATTAGTATTTTTGGAGTACTTGCTTTACTGGCTGCAGTGTGGGGTGGGAAATTTATTCCCGGTTCTTCACTGGAGCCTTATTTTACTTATAGCGGTACACAGCTTGCATGGGCTTTAATGGTATATGGATTTCTTGCTTCGATAGTTCCTGTGTGGCTGCTACTAGCACCACGCGATTATTTAAGTACGTTTATGAAGATTGGGACAGTGGCTATGTTAGGAGTAGCGATTATTATTTTAGCTCCTGTACTTAAGATGCCAGCCCTGACTCCCTTTATAGATGGTTCTGGGCCTGTATTCGCTGGTCCTGTTTTTCCATTTTGCTTTATCACAATTGCTTGTGCAGCAGTTTCTGGATTTCACTCCATCATTGCATCCGGCACGACCCCTAAATTAATCGCGAAAGAAACAGATATTCGCATGGTGGCTTACGGTGCAATGGTGACTGAAATGTGTGTGGGTGTAATGGCCCTAATTGCAGCATGTGCAATGCAACCAGGTCAGTACCTTGCCATTAATATGGCCGGAGATGCTCAGGCAGTAGTTACAAAAGTAACTGCGCTAGGCTTTCCTGTAACTGCATCGCAGATGAATCAACTCGCTTTAAGTGTTGGAGAAAAAACAATGATCGGCAGAACAGGTGGAGCACCTACTTTTGCAGTTGGTATGGCAGAATTATTTTCTGCAGCTCTTGAAAAAACACATCTTGGTAAATCAGTGCATCAAGCAGTGCTTTCACTCTGGTATCATTTTGCAATCATGTTTGAAGCATTGTTTATCCTAACAACCTTAGATGCAGGAACGCGTGTGGGACGTTTCTTAGTGCAGGATTTACTTGGCTATAAGTGGAAGTCACTGGGAAATACACAGTCTATTTTAGGCAGTGTGCTTGCCACTGCTTTATTTGTTGGAGCGTGGGGTTGGTTTTTATATCAAGGCGTACTTGATCCTCTAGGAGGTATTAATTCACTGTGGCCAATTTTCGGCGTAGGTAATCAATTACTCGCTGTAATAGCTTTGGCTTTTGGAACAACTGTTTTAATTAAAATGAAACGAGTCCGTTATGTTTGGGTAACGCTCATCCCTTTAATCTGGTTACTCTCTGTCACAATGACTGCGGGATTAATGAAGATTTTTTCAAATAACCCAAAATTAGGATTTCTCAGTGGAGCACAAAGTCTTCAATCTCAATTAAGCACAGCCACAACGTCTCAAGCATCTTCTTTTCTAAAACAGCAAATTTTTAATGGTTATGTGGATGCACTAGTTACAGCAGCATTTTTACTTCTGGTGGCTATAGTAGTCATAGCTAACGCACGTGTTTGGATAAGGCTCCTCATCAATCCAAGCAGCGCTCAGTTAAATGAGGACCCTTACGTCGCTGTCGCAACTAAATCTGTTTAGGCCAACTGACGGCTTAAGCGTGATTTGTACTTACGGCCAAGTTCCCGGTTATGTTCGATAGCACCAGGAATATTTTGGCTCCTTAAAACAGGCAGTGAATGACCGTTTGCTTTTAGCCAATCCATTGTATCTAGCATAAGCCAATTTAGAACCGAACAGCCAATAAATGTACTCGTGGGTCCACCTTTGACTTCGCCATTAAGATCTACAATTGCGTCTCCTAGTACTCCTCCATTGTCTAAAACATAATCAGCAACTTCGAAAAGGCGTTTGCTACTTTTATGTTGAGAGGGGGTAGCTTCAGACATTGCCATACAAGTTAGGGCTACAACAGTAAGACCTTTTTGCTTTGCGTAGAGTGCTACATCGATAGGTGACCCGTTTTTACCTGAATTTGAGATAACAATAATGACCTCTGCTTTACGCAGTTCGTATTGACGGTCGTAGCGCTCAATCAAACGGCTTCCATAGTCAGGTAGATTTTCAATAAACCCAGCGGTTGGATCCATGATACCTGTGACACAGACTAAGCCGCCTGCACGTCCAATAATCTCGCGTGAGATGAGTTCACTGTGTCCGCTACCAAAGGTGTGTACTACACCGCCTGCAGCTATACTTGCTCCAATTAAAGGGGCTATTTTAGCAATTACAGGTTGGTTCTTTTCACGTGCTTTAATAAGCAGGCTATTGGCTTTATCAAAATAGGAGTCGGAAAGAGATAGCATAAAGTTATTACTAACATGAGTTTTCACGCGATAAACAACAATCTCAAGTCGTTAAGCTATAACGCATAGATGTTACGGGCTCGACTTGGAGGCATCTTGGGATTTCCTTAGACATTGTACCTATGGCACTTCCCGTTGAACGTCCTGCACTCATCCTAGCTGATAAGTGGAAAGAATATCAGATTTTAGAATCTGGCGATGGTATGAAGCAGGAAAAGTGGGGCGCCTATTCGTTAGTACGACCTGATCCTCAGATTATATGGCCAAAGTCCGGAGCAAAATTGGGCTCAGGTATTTCTAAGGAGGCATGGTCAAAGTGGGATGGTTTTTACCATCGCAGTACGACTGGTGGTGGAGAATGGGAATATAAAAAAGCCTTACCTGATCAGTGGGAAGTAAGGTATGACTCTTTAGGCTTAAAATTTAAAATAAAGCCGACCTCCTTTAAACACACAGGACTTTTTCCTGAGCAGGCCGTAAATTGGGAATGGTTTTCTGCACTGATAAAAAAAACAAAAAAAGAGGGCCGGGAAGTTTCAGTGCTTAATTTGTTTGGTTATACAGGTGCTGCAACCTGTGCGGCTGCTAAAGCAGGTGCGAGCGTTTGCCATGTTGATGCGGCAGAAGGCATGGTTAAGTGGTGCAGAGAAAATGCAGCGCTTAGTGGTTTAGCTGATGCACCTATTCGTTATATTGTTGATGACTGCCTTAAATTTGTAAGGCGTGAACAAAAACGAGGAAAATTTTACGATGCAGTGATTATGGATCCACCCACATATGGACGTGGAGCCGCAGGAGAAATGTGGAAGTTAGAAGATAGCCTTTGGCCACTCTTAGAGGAGTGTCGAAATATTCTAACTCCTAAGCCGCTTTTCTTCTTATTAAATGCGTATACCGCACGACTTTCACCCACGGTCGTTTCAAATCTTCTTGGTGAATTATTTGTAGGCCGCGGAGGCTCAATCTGTGCTGGCGAAGTAGGTATCCCAATCCAGAAGGATGGGAAAGTACTTCCCTGCGGCATTTATGGCCGCTGGGAAGCTTAACTGAAAAACTCAGACCGTCTTAGGCGATCTGAGGAACTACATAAGCTCCACGGTATGCACGCTTAAGCATTGCATCAGCCGCAGGATTATTAATGAACGATTCTTTTGCTGTATCTACAGCAAGCATCGCTCCGAGCGATAACTGAGTTTCTTTAAGACGAACTCCGTTTAACTTGAGGTGATCAGCCATACGACCGAAGGCCTCGGCAAGACTAGGAGTCGAACTTAACGTTTCACGAATCTCTTTTCCTGCAGCCTCTTGGCCTAAGCGGTGTGAGATATTACCTAAGTGACATAGAGCACTTGAAGTATGACCTTCAGTAACTGGACCATATTGATCTGCACTTTTACGGCTCTTCACTACATCGATAAAATTCTGCATATGGCGATCTACACCCTTGAAGTGTTTAACCATTTTACCGGAATGATCAAATGCAGTTGCGGTAAAATATTCGCTTGTGACTAAGTAGCCGCCTTCACAATCGATTACATTACCAATAGAAACACCTTTGTATTTATCCATTAAAGATGCACGTGCTTCTGCTGCCTCAACACTGCCTGAATCATCTGCACCGCCTGTTGTAACTTTTTTTCCAGGAAGGCCTCTGACTTCAAATACAAGTGGAGCGGTTGCATAATCATGCATCACTACTTGGGTATTAGGTGTATTGCCATCATCGACATAGCCTAGGCGGCCGCCAACACTGAGCGTGTGACGTGGTAGACCTGTTTCACCTAAGAACCAACGAGCAACGTCCATTTGATGGATGCCTTGGTTTCCTACGTCACCGTTGCCGGTTTCGTAGTGCCAGTGCCAATCGTAATGAAGACGCTTGCGATGTAATTCTTCGAGTGCTGCGGGACCTGACCAAAGATCATAATTAACAGACTTAGGAACAGGTTGAGCACCTGTTGTTTTTCCAATGCTGCCGCGGTATTTATAACAGAAGCCACGAGCTACGGTAATCTTACCTAGATTGCCTGCTTGAATCCAAGCAACTGCTTCACGTAGACCTTCGCCTGAGCGGATCTGAGTGCCAGCTTGAACAATACGGTTATATTTAGCTGCGGCACTGACTAATTGTCTACCTTCCCAAATATTATGAGAAACTGGCTTTTCAACGTAGACATCTTTACCTGCTTCACATGCCCAAATTGCTGCGAGTGAATGCCAGTGATTTGGCATTGCAATTGTTACAGCATCAACGTCAGGAGAATTGAATAGCTCCCTTAAATCTGAGTATCCTTTAACGCTACTATCTAATGAAGCTAATGTGTGTGCTAAGACAGCAGAATCAGCATCACACACTGCTACCAGTCGCACACCTTTTGCTTTTTGAATACTTGAGATATGGTTTTTGCCACGGCCATTGAGGCCGATAACTGCTATACGAACATCGCTGTTAGCATTTGTAACTTGCCCCCAGCTTTTAGCTGAGAGGACAAGCCCTGCGGAAGCCAGGGCTGAGGTTTTGAGGAATGTACGCCGATTTGTGAGGTTCATGGGGTTGAAATATATTTTGTGTATTCGTCTGAAACGTGAGCGGTTTGCTCGTCTCCTAAATGAAAAAAGAATCTGTAGCTTAAAGTTAAACTTGCACCAGCAGGAATAGTTAAATCACCGGCATGTACATCCTTTAAATTTTCATAATCGTGTTTTCCAAAAGGATTAGCACCGTAAAGACCGTAGTCGCGTGCCATCCAATAGGTGGGATGTTTGAAATTATTAGGTGAGTCAAAAATAGCTACTCCGTAGGTTGTTCCATTGTGCTCTGCGTGGTAATCGCACCAGTTGGCTCGTGCACCCCATGCGTTCTGATCACGCTTACCAGTTGCTGTAACAATATGACCTGTTCCGCCAACCATCGTTCCTTTGACTTTATGTTGCATCGTCATCCATTCGGCTAAACGCATCGCCATCGTTCCATCTTTATTATCACCCATGGTAAGGGGTTCATTTACAGGTGCATGTAGCGTAACTGAAATATCAATAAAGCGACCTTCAGATGTTGCAGAAAAAACAAGCGTGCGTGAATCAGTACAAATTAATTTACCCGATGGATCTACGTAGTTGTCTTCTGTAGTTAACCGGTTTCCAGAAATGATAGGAGTACCAACAGGAATAATTTTACCCTTATTTTTAGGAGACTTTCCTATGTCTCCTGCTCCTTCATTCCAGAAATCAACGTTATTAATCATACTGTGAGCAAACCAAAGCGAACGATGCCAAGGATGGTCGTGTTCTTCGCCAGCGGTTGACTTCATTGGATAGTCACGGGTGATAGAAGTGCCATCGGATTCAATGATCGGATAGCAATAAGGTTTGTCTGCTTGGGTATAATTATACTGGGTAAATAATTTACCAGCGACTTCAACGCGGATACTTCCATCCGCTGCTGTAAGTGTTACAGGTAGCGATTCTGCTTTGATTACAAGGGAACTCCCTAAAAAGAGACCCAAGCTAAGAAGACGCAAAGACGAGCGAAGTGAGGGGTAAAGCACAAAGCTATATTTAACTCCTTTTATGCTAATTCAACATCAAACCAACTTCGGACAGTCAAGTTCCATACAGGCGGTCACCGAAGTCACCTAAACCAGGTAAAATGTAGCTTTTGGCATTCAGCTCTCGATCGAGTGCTGCGGCATATACAGGTACATCGGGGTGTTCTTTTCGTAGTGCTGCATAACCCTCAGGAGCTGCAACGATACACACAAAATAGGGACGTATTGCCCCACTGTTTTTAAGCAGTGTTAAGGCCTGACATGCAGAACCTCCTGTCGCAAGCATAGGGTCTACTGCAAATACTAGTCTGTCGTGTAGTGCAGGTAGCTTACAGTAATAACTACGTGCTTTCGCAGTTTCATGATCTCTTTCTAGACCTATATAGCCGATGCTTACATCTGGAAAAGTATCTACAAAAGGCTGCACCATACTTAACCCTGCTCTTAAAATTGGAACGACAACAATAGGGTTCTGTTTTAGGATATCACCCATGTATTTTTCTAGAGGAGTCTCTACTAACTTTGTCTCCAGCGTTAGTTGACGTGTAGCTTCAATCGCCAAAAGAAGGGTGAGTTGGGTAGCTAACGTTCTAAACGTAGCAGGCTTGGTTGTTTTGTCCCGCAAGTGAGTCATGATGTGACTAGCAAGAGGATGATTAAGTAGATGCAGGCCTCCATCTAGAGAGGTAATTGTTCCGTACGTATTAGTTGAATTCACAAGAGATCTTTCTTCGCCCTGTGTTCAAGAAATGACTTGAACTCATGGCGTACTTTTTTGTTTTTCTTGGATACTTGGGCGACTAATTAAACAGTGTCTAAAGTAGCGCAGGTCACAATTGAAAAGAGCTAATTATAAAGGACTAAGTATTAGCGTGTACTCTGGTTTACCTGGTAAGAAGGGTGTAGGTTGGCCTTTTACCCATGCTTCGTGACCAGCTAAATAAAAGGCAGATAAGGGATGTCCACTTTCGCCACCCGGCATTTCGAATACGCCTTGATCTTCATGTCCTGGTGATACGGCAAAACGTTCACTTGCACCAAATGTTTGTCCTTGGATGCGTGGCATATCGTCGCCTCCAGCAATTTGCTGTTCGGGAAAATTAAGACCACGTGCTATGAAAGAAGGCAGAAGTAAGCTAAAGGGATGCTTTGATGCGAGTGTGTTTAATTTACCCCAGGTCGCCTCTTTAGGTTTAAGATGAGATACTTTAAGTGAATTCAGGACATCATTTACGCTAGAGGTGAGTAGGTTATCCCAGGAAGAATAATTATTTGCTAGTAGGTTCATAGGCTTTTGATCAACGATCGTCCAAAGCGTATACTCTGAAACCATATGCCTGTATTGAAATTCTGGATAGTTTTCAACGCAGGGCGCAAAGATCGGGGTAAAGACACGATTCCATGTTGCGAGGCGAAATTCCCTTACTAAGCGATAAGCTGTAGAATCCGTGTCCGCTTTTAAATCACCTGTTAGTACCGCTTCAGACAATTGTTCAAGAGTGCTACCATGTTCAGGATGCATGGATTCTATCGTACTTAACAGAAGGGGTCTCCACTTGTTTAGAATAAGTGCTCTATTATCAAGTTGGATCGCTAAGAGATCAGTCGGTATAACTGAATGCGGTTTGTCGGTTACTAATGCCTTAAGATCGTCTCTTATCTGGGCTGCACGTGCAGGGCGTGCATAGCCTGCGTCACCTAGAAGCTGTAAAGCACTGCCTCCAAGGACACGCTGATTTGCTGTCCACAGATAGGACACATCTTTAGGACTCCATGCCGGCGTTTCTTCGGAAGATAAAAATCCGTCCCAGTGTCTATCTCCATAAACCCAAGGAACAGTTAAGCGACCATCAAAGCCCACTCGCTTAGGTATTTTGCCTGCAATAGTCCAAGCAATCTTTCCTGAGCTATCTGCAATTAAAATATTTTGCACTGGAATCCCTGCTTTGTGGGCAACCGCAATAGCTTCATCTACAGTATTTACTTTCTCCATACCTAATAAAGAAAAGTTAAAAGCCTGATGCATATGCCCACTCCAGTGCATTGCAAGTAAACGTCCATCGGAGTCCTTTCCAGTAATAGGTCCCCATATTGTCCAGTCGGTTGTCATTTTAACTGGTTCAGAACCTTTGACTAAAATAACTGCATCGTGATGGGTTATTTTTAGTAAGCCTGATTTACCTGGCCCATGGTACTGATCATCTTCTTCGCCACGTGCTACCGGAACCATATCTGCAGTATCAACGCATGAATTTGTGAAACCCCAAGCGACATGGCCATTACTTCCTGCAATAATTAAAGGAGTACCAGCTAAAGTCACTCCAGTTACTCGGTTATAATCCCAAACAAACGACGCGCGGTACCAAATTCCAGGTACTGAAATAGCTAAGTGCATATCATTTGCAATAAGTCCAGCTCCTGTAGAGGTATGTAGACCTGAAATTGCCATTGAATTTGAGCCAGGCATTAAGCTGCCATCATCTACTGCTTCACTAATAGCCACAGGTTTAGAATCACGTATGTTGATAACATCGGGTCCAGGAATAGGAATACGCGGGCCTACACTGCCATCTAATGCAGCATCATCGGGTGTCTGAAGTCCTGCAAAAAAAGGAAGGCTCTTTCTACCATAGGTATCATGTAGTGCGACTAGACTTTGCTCATAACGATTTTGGTCGTCTTGGAGAGTAATAAGCATAGCAGCAGCAACTAAGACGCAGTCTTCAGGTTGCCAAGCAGCAGGGGTCATCCGAAGAACAGAATATTCGAATGGTTTACTCTTAAGTGCAGCAAGGCCGGCGTTAACACCTGCAGTATATGCTACTACAACATCTCTTTCTTCAGCAGATGCATCTAACAGTACTTTTTTTGCAAGTAAGCGGAATTCATTTTTACGCGCAGCTTTATCAACAGCTATTGCACGCTTACCAAAGAGTTCTGCCAGTTCTCCTGCAGCGCGTCTACGAGTAAGATCCATTTGAAAGAAGCGATCTTGGGCATGAACAAATCCTAGAGCACGTGCTACATCACGACGTGTTTTCCCTCTTATTGTAGGTACTCCCAAATGATCCCGTTCAACAATAACTTGATTTGCTAAGCCTTCAATAGAGCTAGACCCGGCGATTTGAGGAAGACTTAATTTAAGTTTCTGGTAAGCCCAGAAACCTAAGCCGCCTGATAAAATAACGAGTATTACAATAAGGCGAATGGCCCAGCGCAAAAAAGTTTTCACAGGTAATTTAGAGAATATAATTATATGCCATACTGTTTGCGTATAGTCGCAACTAGATCAGCTACTGGCTGGGAGGCATCTAAGGTTATAATGCCTTGGGGTTCTTCAAGTGCAGTAAACTGGGAATCTAAAAGTGATTCCTTCATAAAATGATTTTGTCTGGTTTTAAGACGGCTTCGGAGAAGTTCTAGGTCTGCTTTTAAGTAAACTACTCTTACCCGTGCTTTATTTGCTAGGAGTGCATCGCGGTGTGACTGTTTTAATGCCGAACAAGTGAGTATATATGGCGTATTACTTTGAAGATTATCTTCTATGTGTGCTCGAATTGATTTTAACCAAGGAGCTCGATCTTCTTCGTTAAGAGGAACCCCAGATCCCATTTTTTGTATATTATTAGCAGAATGAAATTCATCTGCATCTTTGAATTTCCATCCTAGAGCTTCGGCGAGCGCTTTACCTGTTGTTGTTTTACCACATCCAGCAACACCCATTAATACAATAATCGAAGGACTTTGAAGCTCCCAGGCATGCGTAAGTGATGGATCACGGCCTTCGTCAAAATCTTGTAGATCAAACATTGTCTCAATCGGCTTTCCTTCCACGCCGCATTCAATCATGCGTGTTTTTAAAATATGTGAGCGGCTATCTCTCCAACCTAATTTGAGCATGAAGGCATTCCAGTGCTCACATTCTTCATCTGTGCGTTGGATGCCGTTAGCGTGTGCCCAAGAAAGTACTGCGCTATCATCTGTTAGTTGCGCTGCCTGCGTTTGCAGTTGTGTAAAAGTTACACCAAGAAAGCGGCAACAGCGTGCATCAAACATAAGCGGCTTAGTATCGCCTAGGTTAGCTTGATAGTCTGAAGGCAACTTACCCACTGCGTGAAGTCTGATTTTATCCATCATTCTTCCGAAGTAAACAAGACGACCTACTTTGATGTAGGGGCTGCGAATGCCGGGTACAAAAGCCATAGTATAAAAAGGTTAAAAGAATTATTCTTTCCAGATATACACTGCTGTTACCCATGCGGCAAATACAAGTGTTGGAGCAGTAATCCACCATGCACTAAAGGGAATTTTATAGCGAGGGATTACCCATGCAATAAAAAGACATTTAACGATAATTAAGACCCAACATATAATCATCAATCGAACTGTACGCTTATTGCGCGGAATATCTTCTTGAATGTTTATTTCCTTAATAAAAGAATGATTATAGTCCTGGTTGGAAATCTGTGAATTAGATTTATTAAAGTAAGGGAACATAGCTTAAAGGATTTTTTAATTGCGAGCTGCAGTAGTAGCCAAACTTTTTAAGTAGGTTGCTGCACCTGAGTGAAGTATGTGACTGAGTTGATCTTCAGTCATTCTCCATTTCCAATTACCCTGGCTTTTGCCTGGAGTATTGAGTCGAGCCTCTGACCCTAAAGCAAGGATGTCCTGCATGGGGATAACCGCTAAGGAACTTATGCTTTGGTAAGCAGACCTAATTAAATCCCACGCAATCTCGTTGCCCGCAACACGAAGATAACGTCTTGCATGATCACGAGTTGATTCATTTGAAGACAAATACCAACCCACTGACGTATCGTTGTCATGGGTTCCTGTATAGATGACTTCATTTGCGATGAGATTATGTGGAAGATATAAATTTGATTCATCTCCACCAAAAGCGAACTGCAGTACACCCATGCCAGGTAGACCCGTAGCTTCACGTAGTTCAACTACACTTGGGGTAAGTATGCCTAAATCTTCTGCGATGATTTTTGCTTTCGGTAATGCTTTCTTGATGGCTTTAAACAGGTCTAGACCAGGAGCTTTTTCCCAAGTCCCAATTTTAGCTGTAGATGCAGGCAGTGGAATTCTCCAGTAAGCATCAAATCCTCTAAAGTGATCTATGCGTACTATGTCATATAAATCAAACGCAGCTTTAAGACGTTCTATCCACCAGCTAAAATTTTGTTTCGCGTGATTATCCCAAGCGTATAGCGGGTTCCCCCATAATTGGCCGTCTGCGGAAAAATAATCAGGAGGCACTCCAGCCACAGCTATCGGTTTGCCCGTAGCTTGATCTAATTCAAAAAGGTCTGGTTGAGACCATACATCTGCAGAATCTCCAGCAACAAAGATAGGAATATCGCCAACGATTGAAACGCCATGTGATTTGGCATAAGTTTTAACCCTTTGCCACTGCGCAAAAAAAACGTACTGGTAGAACTGATGAGCTTCTATTTCGTAACTAAGCTTTTTTGCCTCAGAAGATGAAGTTGCTAACTTAAAAGAACGCAGATCTTTCGGCCACTCTGTCCATGACTTACCGCCTTGAGTATCTTTGAGTGCAAGAAATAACGCGTAGGCATCAAGCCACGATGTATTATGTTTTTTGAACTCAGAAAATGTAAAATTTCCAAATTTCAGAGGGGCTGATTTTGAAAAACGCTCAAACGCGAGTTTAAGTAAAGGCCACTTAGTGTGATATAAAGCGCCGTAATTAACTTCGTCTTTAGGCAACTGAGTGATCACAGTAAGTTCATCGCCCCTAAGCAGTCCTTGCGCGGCGAGTTCTCCCAAATCAATTAAGTAAGGATTTCCAGCAAACGCTGAAAAACATTGATAGGGCGAATCACCGTATCCGGTTGGTCCAAGTGGACAGATTTGCCAGTGCGATATCCCTGAGGCTTGTAAGAAATCGATAAAACGATCGGCCTGAATATCAAGTGTCCCAATACCTTGATTACCGGGTAGCGAGGTAGGGTGCAGTAAGACTCCTGCACTGCGTTTATTTAACCAATTAAAAAGCGGCTTTTGCATTGCGTGGCTATATACTAAGCATCGATCGAACCACATGAATAGAAAGAACGAAATGAAATGGTTACAAAATCGGAACAAAAGAGTGCTTTTTAGGATTAAATTCTATACCCCATTATAAACATGAAAAAGTCATGGTTAAGTTCTGCCCTTCTTTTTTTGCTAGTAGGCTGCATGATGCCTCTTGAGCAACAAAGACAAGAGCCTCGTGTTGAGGTTGTTTTCCAGAATTCGGAAAAGTTTACGGATATCAAAGATTCGGTATTGCCGACAGAAAAAGCAGAGCAGGAAACGCTAATTCAGCTCAAAGAATTCATTATTGATCAAGCAATTTCATATATTGATGATAAACATAAACTTACAATAGTTTTTACCGATATTGACCTTGCAGGTGATTTTGAGCCTTGGAGGGGGCCTGAATGGAGCAATGTACGCATTGTTAAGAGCATTTACCCACCCAGGTTTTGTTTCACATGGCAGGTTATGGACTTAGCCGGAAAAGTAGTCAAAAAAGGTAGTGAAGATATCAGGGATCTCGCTTTTGATATGAGAGTTACGTTAGACAGGAACGATCCGCTACATATCGAAAAAGACGTCCTTAAAGACTGGATGTCGTTAAACTTAAAGTAGCTAATCTGACTATTCCAAGACACATTAAGTAAGCATGGATAAACCAATTGGTATTCTAATAGCTTCATAAACCCTTATTGGTTAATAACCTTGATTTAATTGCCTTGTTCTGAGAGGTTACATGCCTCGTTAGAGATAGCGTTTAGATGACAGTGTCTGGTGATTCGTTGGCTGAGCAGGTCGCTTAAGTGATGATTTCGAAACCCAAAAGTGGGAACGGACTGGCAGATGACGGTTTGCTCTACGAAATCAACACATGGCCAACTCCAAACTATACGTTGGAAACCTATCCTTCAAGACATCCGAAGACGAGCTTCGCTCGCACTTCGCACAATTCGGTACCGTGACTGACGTTTACGTTGCTATGGACAAAATGACAGGCCGCCCACGCGGTTTTGCATTTATTACCATGGGTAGCGATGACGAAGCACGTATCGCAGCTGAAAAAGTAAACGGAACAGAACTCGGTGGCCGTCAATTAACGGTTAACGAAGCTCGTCCAAAAGAAGATCGTCCAAGTGGCGGCTTCGGTGGCGGCGGCGGCGGCGGTGGCCGTGGCGGCTTCGGTGGCGGCGGCGGCGGCGGTGGCCGTGGCGGCTTCGGTGGTGGCGGCGGTGGCGGTGGCCGTGGTGGCGATCGCGGCGAACGCCGTTACTAATATCTGATTCGGTTTTTTGCCGATTTCAATTTTGCAAAGACGGGGCCCTTAAAGCCTCGTCTTTTTTAATGTCTTTTTAGGTCCTTGAGCTAGTAAAGTTCTTTTGCATTGTTGGATACAATCTTGGCAACCGCACTTAATCGTCATCTTAAAGATCTGAGAGCCTGTACGCGCTGTCCGCGGATGCACAAACCGGTTGTTGTTGGTAGAACGGTCTTAAGTAAAATTATACTCGTAGGTCAGGCACCTGGCGATAAAGAGCCTATTATGGGAAAGCCATTTGCGTGGACTGCAGGGAAAACATTATTCAAGTGGTTCAGTGATGGCCTAGGTTGGTCGGAAGATGAAACGCGCGAGAGAATTTATTTTGCTG
This sequence comes from uncultured Opitutia bacterium, assembly GCA_903834135.1. Classification (GTDB taxonomy): domain Bacteria; phylum Verrucomicrobiota; class Verrucomicrobiia; order Opitutales; family Opitutaceae; genus Palsa-1447. The sequence goes on from CAILHZ010000016.1 coordinate 621,055, forward strand.
CGGTTTGTCGCTGTTTCCCTGGTAAAAGAGAAGAGGGAGGAGATAGAGTCCCTAGTCCTGAAGAAATTGCTGAATGTGCCCATTGGCTCAAACGGGAATTTTCCGTATTGAAACCTGAACTGGTCATTCCAATTGGGAAATTAGCGATCACTCAGTTCTTACCTCCAGCCCCTCTGGACCAAGTCATTGGAAAGTCCTTTCAAATTACCTATCATAAGCACTCTGTTGGATGTATCCCTTTGCCCCATCCTTCAGGGGCCTCGCCGTGGCATAGAATGGAACCAGGCAAATCTCTAATTCAGAAAGCCTTTAGATTAATTGCACAAAACTCAGCTATTAAGACTGCCACAAAGTAATTTTCCGCTTCGCACATGCTTATCTTTCATTTAGCCTTACAGGAGTAAATTCGAATTTCTTATGCGCTTTCACACACTTGTCTTGGTTCTCGGTGCTATCCTTCTTTTACAACCATCGCTTCATGCTCAAAGAGAACGATTCTCCATTGATGATCTAAATTTTTTAGATAAAAATTATCCTAATGCACAAAAGACAAGCACAGGTATTCGATATGTCGTGCAAAAAGACGGCGAGGGAGAAGGACCAAATCAGGGTGATACGGTTAATGTATTGTACGAAGGCCGACTTTTAGACGGTACTTTGTTTGATAAAGCTACAGATAAAACGCATCCGTTTTCATTTCGCCTAGGTCGTAAGCAAGTCATTGCCGGCTGGGATCAAATCGTAAAACTAATGAAGCCAGGAGAAAAACTCTTAGCTATTATACCTTCAGAACTTGCCTATGGAAGTAGGGGGCAATTACCTAGGATTCCACGCGACTCAGCACTTATTTTTACTATTGAATTAATTTCAATCAATCGGCTTTAGTTAAATTAAAGCCGATAAATAGTGTTATTGAGCAGAATGAGTAGCGCTAAACTTAACTGCGAACTCGGTTGAAGCTTGAGATTTCGCATCTACTGGAGAAACGCCTTGGGAAATTAGTTCAGCTGAGCGTTTTTCAACCCAACGTGCCTTGAATTCAAGTTCTGTCGCTGTAGCAACATGGGGATCTTGCTTAACCTTTTCTTTCACTTCAGCAGGATTTGGCTTCTTCCAAAACAGAAGATGAGAACAACCTGATGAAAGGCTAAGTGAGGCTAGGAGGGACAGGATTATGATAGAGCGCTTCATGGTGCGTACAAATGACAACTATGGCGGATATAAGGTCCCACAGCGAGTGAAACTTTCTTATTTTAACGCACTTTTAATGGCCTGAATCAATGTAGGTTCGGTGGCTATTCCAAGAACGCCATTCACAAAGAATTGAATTCCAACGCAAACCAGTAAAAACCCCATGATTTTAGTGAGAGCAGTCATTCCGTTTGTACCAATTACCCTTACGACGTTACTGGATAGACGGAGTGTAAAATAGCTTACAATTGAAACAGCGAAAATGCCTAAGATAATTGCGCAATAGTCGAGATAGCTCGTTGCCAGTGAAGTGAAGCCTATGGTGACAGCGATTGATCCTGGCCCACTAAGCATGGGCATAGCTAATGGAGAAAACGAAATATCTCTTTTAGCTCTAGCTGCTTCTTGAGCTACTTCTGTGGATTTACCAGGTTCAGATTTCCCCATTAACATTTCCCAGCCGATACCTACGACAAGCATGCCACCTGCGATACGAAGTCCAGGAATTGAGATTCCGAAAGCACGCATAATAAAAGTACCGAAAAGTAGCGATACTACTAATATAGCGATCATGAAAATACAGGCCCTACGCAGTTGTTCTAGCCGGTGAGCTTCTGTATCTCCCTCAGTAATTGCTAAGAAAGTAGAGGATACAGCAAGCGGATTGATAATCGGTAATAGACTGATGAAAGTCCCCAGAATTAAAGCCCAAAAATGAAATACACCTGTAGCATGCATAATGTTACGTTAGATAGTCTATTCTTGATAACGGTTTGGTGCAATGAATTTACCACCATTCTACTGGTCCTTGAGGAACAGGTATAGCAGTGCGTTCTGCCTCATCTTGCATGAATGATGCAACAAGAGGGGCCGGTGCAAATTCTTCACGCAATTTACCATTGGAATCACAATACGTACCTCTCCATGCTATGTACTCTTGAAGGACACGTGCATAATCACTTTTTGAGGTGATGGTTAGAATTGCCTGCTTGAAGGGTTTGGATGGGCCGAAACGTTTTGCATACCAGGGCGCTACTTTTCTAAACAGACGAGATCCGAACTCTTCACCAAAGAAATCGCAGTAACGTTCGTAATGAATGCTCATAACGCGGATGCGTTCATTAAAGTCTGCCTCCTCTTCCAAGGCTCCCGTTTTTAAGTACGTTGAGGTCCGTTTGAAAATCCACGGATCATAAAAAGCACCACGCCCAATACTCACACCTGCGCAGCCTGTTTCATTAAGCATATGTTTTGCTGCTTCTGGAGTTGTGACATCGCCATTGCCTATTACGGGGATGGACTTAACCGCTTCAACGACAGAACGAATACCAGCTAGATTGACGACACCGGAAAAACCTTGGGCGCGCGTTCTTCCATGTACAAAAATTGCTTGTACCCCAATATCTTCAAGCGCACGTGCTAGGTCTGGAGCGGTGAGGTTTTCTGCATCCCAACCTAAGCGTACTTTTGCGGTGATAGGAATTTTAACAGCGCGCACCATCAAAGAGACTAAGTTAATCGTGCCGTCTAAATCATTCATCATTGCTGAACCGCCCCCGATCTTAGTTACTTTTTTGACAGGGCACCCCATATTGATATCAACAGCTTGAACGCCCAGTGCTTCGCATTTGATTGCAGCGTCACGCATTTCTTCAGGTACACTACCAAATAACTGAATAGAAAGGGGAGTGTCTTTTTCCGAAGTCGCAACAAGGCGTAATGCCGCAGGGTTTGCTTCTAAAAGTGAACGTGCATTGACTAAATCTGTGGTCGCCCAACCTAAGCCACCTAATTCGCGGATAGTTAAGCGCATGGGAAGATTCGTGTATCCCGCTAGTGGAGAAAGACACAGATTAGAAGAAAGTTCGTAAGGCCCTATGCGCATGAAAGTAAGTTCTACATTAATGACGCGGTATACAACAATGGCAACGCTACTTAAAGTATAGCTTATCTATCATGTCCTACGCGATTAATCGCAGGGTATTTTTTAAAATCGATCCTCACTTGCAGGTGAGTATTTGATTAATGCCTTAACTATTACTGCCTAGAAGACATAGTTTGAGCAGTATTCCATTCTGCCTCGGCCTCTGTATTCCTGCCCATTTTAAGCAGAGCACGTGCTAGATTTGCATGTGCCGTAGCGTAGCCAGGATTTAGTTCAATAGCTTTTTTGTAATGACTGATGGCTTCATCATACGAGCCCACACGAGTAAGTGCTACTCCTAGACTATTATGGACATCAGCAGCATAAGGTTTAATACGTAAAGCATTTCTATACTGCTTAATTGCCTTCTGTGTTTCATTTTGTCCTAAGAAAACATTTCCTAAATTAAGAGATGCGTCTGCATAGTCAGGATCTAGTTGTATTGCTTTTATGTAATGCTCGACGGCTTCATTTTGAGAGCCTGTTGAACGAAGAATATTAGCAAGATTGTAATGAGCAGGTGCGTAGGTGTTATTGATTCTAAGTGCACGTCTTAGTTGTTCGATAGCAGCAGCGGGCTTACCTACTTTTGAAAGGTATAAGCCTAGGTTTGTATTAGCCTCAATTTGGTTCGGGTCTTCAGTAAGTGCTTTTTGGTAAAGCAAAATAGCTTCTGTGGGTTTTCCCATTTGCCCTAGGGCATCCCCCCAATTCACAAGCGCTTCAGTGTAATCTGCTTTTAATGAGACTGCTTCACTAAAGTGAGTAATTGCATCGGTGAACTGTCCGTCATGAGCTAATAGTATTCCTAGATTGTAATGCGCTATCCAAGCATCTGGATTTTTATCTAAGGTAGAGGTGTACAGAGTTTTGACATCGCGGTACGTTCCGGCCTGATTGAATGCCAGTGTAGCTAGCGTTAAACAAGCAGCGAAAACAAGAATTACCCCCAGCCGTGAATATTTAGCGAGTGCATTAAAGCCTAATACAGCTGCAGCAGCACAAAGAGCATATATTGCAAGACTAGGAAGGTACTGGAAGTGATCTGCTACATACGAAAATCTAAACGGATAAACATTGAAAAATCCAAGTGCTGGGAAAAGTGAACCGCAAAAATACAACCACCCTGAAAATAATGCGCGTGATTTAAATCGGTACAGCCATAAGACAATTGTAATGGCAGTAACTAAAATTACATACTGTATCCATGATTGATACAGCACGTGTACATTCCAGTGGGGATAAAAAAAAGAAAGATTTGTAGGCCAAACTAACTGCGTAAGGTAAAAGCATATAATCCTACAGCAAAGAAAAATACGTTCAACAAACGATAGGGAGAATTCAGAACCTTCAGCGCCAATCATATGTCGTTCAACCCATGCTGTGAAAAGTCCTGAAATTAGTGCTATAATAAACCAGGGTAGCAAAGGCTTGATATGTGTTCTAAATTTTAGATCACCTTCTTTATACCAGAAAAGAACTAACAAAGCTGCAGGTAGAGTCGCAGTAACACTCTTGGTTAATAATGCGCAGATGAAAAAAAGTAGGGATAGATAATATAGTAAAGGGCGTTTGCTTTCGTAGTACTTGATGTAAACAAGCCACGTAAATAGATAGAAAACTAAGGAGAGCGTATTTTTTTGCTCCGACACCCATGCGACAGATTCAACACATACGGGATGAATTAAAAAAAGAAGACCTGCTAAGCTAGGTCCAGGAATTGTATAGTAACTAAGAAGTTTAATAAATAAAAGTGCAGCTAGTATATGTAAACCGATATTAAGCAAGTGATAGGGTAGTGGATTATCAGCCCATAATTTATGCTCTACCCAAAAGGCTGTATGTAGCAGTGGGTAGTACTGCTGAGTAGCTGACGGGTTAGTCCATATTTGGATTAATCCAGAAAAAGATTGTAGCTCAGGTTTTGTGACATGCGCTTGATCATCCCAAACAAAACCGCCATTGAGTGCGGGTTTATAAATAAATAATGCTATTATTAAAAACAGAGCACCAATCATCCATAGATTTAAGTACCACGGATTTATGCTGCTTTTTTGCATAATACTAAATAAACCCAGTCTTATTTAAAGGCCAAGACTGTTTACGGTAGTTGGGCAACACTTAGCTCTATGCTTACTTAATCTAGTGTTTGGCGGTAGCGTTTAACACCTATTGTCATCGCTATAGTAACAAACAAAGCAATAGGCCAAAGTTCAGGCAGAATCTCATGAAGCCCATTACCTTTAAGAAGCACTCCTCGTACAATCCGCAGGAAGTGAGTTATAGGTAGGCATTTGCCAATGTATTGTGCCCAAATAGGCATTCCTCTAAAAGGAAACATAAAGCCGGATATTAAAATCGAAGGTAAGAAAAAGAATATGGCCATTTGCGAGGCCTGGAGTTGGTTCTTTGCAATCGAAGAAAAAGTAATACCCATAGCTAAATTTGCTGCTATAAAAAGAATTACTACACAGTAAATTAGGACGAGACTACCTATCATAGGGACATGAAATAGGAAGTGAGCGGCTAAAATAATTAGGGTAACTTGTATATACCCAACTAAGATATAGGGAATGATTTTTCCCATCATAACTTCGACAGGTCTAACGGGAGTGGACAAAAGATTTTCCATCGTACCGCGTTCACGTTCACGTGTGATGGCAAGAGCTGTAATAATGACCATTGTCATCGTAAGGATCACTCCCATTAAACCAGGAACAATATTATACTGAGTAATATTTTCAGGATTATACAACATATGGACATTAAACGACAGGGGTCCAGGTTGCTGCTTCAAACGTGCTAGGGGCCCTTTAAGGTCTCTATCGAATGCCTGAGAGGCTAGGTACTTGAAAGTTGTTATAGCTGGTCCGGTTGCTGCCGGATCAGTTGCATCCGCTTCAACAAGAATTTCTGGTTTCTCGCCTCGCAAAAGTTTTCGCGAAAAATCTATTGGAACAGAAATTACAAACTGCACATCTCCTTTTTGTAGCAGAGTATGTGCATTTATTTCTGAATGAGCGTCCTCGATAATTTCAAAATACGAACTCGTTCTTAATTCTGCAGCAAGTGTGCGTGCAAAGGTTCCTTGATCAGCAATCAGTACAGCAGTTGGTAGGTGACGAGGATCAGAGTTAATCGCGAAACCAAATAAAGTGAGCTGTAAAAGTGGGATACCGATCATCATTGCAAAGGTGACCCGGTCACGCCTCATCTGAATGAATTCTTTTAGCACCATTGCCCAAAGTCTATGGAATGAAAAATAACTCATTTTGATTTATAGTTATCTTCAGACGTGTCCATTAAGCTAATGAATACATCTTCAAGACCGGATTTGATTTTGGCCCATTGATGAGAACTTGTTTTTAACGCGCTTAAAGTAGATTCAAGCAGCTGTGAATCACGTCCACTGACGTGAAGCGTATTTCCAAAGGCGACAACTTGTTCTACACCTGGCTTATGCCTTAAGATTTGTGAAAGCTGAACTAGATCGGGTCCTGTGACCGACCAGGTTGTTAATCGAGTAGATTGAATTACCTCTGCTGTAGTGCCCTGTGCCAGTAATTTACCGTATGCTATGTAGGCTAAGCGGTGGCAGCGTTCAGCCTCGTCCATATAGTGCGTCGTGATAAGTACAGTCAGTCCATCTCCTGCTAAGTCATGAAGCTGATCCCAAAATTCACGACGTGCTTTAGGATCTACGCCAGCAGTAGGTTCATCTAGAAGAAGAAGTTTTGGGTTATGAATTAAGCAAGCTGCAAGTGCTAGCCGCTGCTTCCATCCTCCAGAAAGTTGTCCTGCGAGTTGTTTACTGCGATCTTGCAAGCCAAGTTTCACAAGACTTTGTTCAACGGCTTCTTTTCTATTTTTAATCTGATAAATGCGTGCAATAAAATCTAAATTTTCACGGATAGAGAGATCTTCATAATAGCTAAATCGCTGAGTCATATACCCCACATTGCGCTTAATGAGGAGTTGCTCTGTACGTATATTGTAACCCAAGCAGGTGCCTTCACCTTGGTCTGCTGTTAATAGACCACACAACATTCGAATGAAGGTAGTTTTACCGCTACCGTTTGGGCCTAAGAATCCAAAGATCTCACCCCTGCGTACATTCAGGTCTAAAGAATCAACGACAACTTTGCCGTCAAAGCGTTTGGTCACGCCTTTGACATCTATGATAACATCCGATGAAGGCCTAAGCACATTACTCATGGCACAAGGCTAATATCGACTGGCTGGCCTGGATGTAATGAGCCTGCTGGAGCGTGGTCAAAGAGTGCTTCACACATAAACACAAGCTTTGAACGATTATCACGATTAAATAAAATAGGAGGCGTATATTCTGGCTGTGGAGAGAAATAGCTCAGTGTTGCTGCAATAGGCTCTGACTTTTCGCCAAGCTTAACAGCTAACTTATCTCCTGGCTTCAGTCTTCCGAATGTTTCTTCAGTAACATAAAATCTAATTTTTAAATTTTCGGGTGGTAGCAGTGTTAGGACAGGCATTCCTGCAGCGACAAATTCTCCTGCTCTATAAAGTGTATCGTATACTAAAGCGGTAACAGGGGTTGTCTTAATTTTTTGATCTATAGCCCAATCGGCACGTCGTTTAGCAGCTTCAGCGGCAAGTACTGCAGCTTGGGCTGCTTGAATTAAATCATTTCTTGCTCCGAGGTGTGCTGTATCAAGCTCAGAAATAACTTGTTCAACGGTTTTGACATTAGCTTCGTAGGTAAGGCGTGCATGATCATAGTCGCTTTGAGATATAACCTTTTCCTTAAAGAGTTCTTCCTCGCGTGATAAATTTATACGGGAAAGTTCTGCATTTGCTTTGGCTTGACCAACACGCGCTTGAAGTCCTGCAAGCTCGGAAGGGCGCAATCCTTTTTTAGTATCTTCTAATTTAGCTTTTGCACTTGAGAGTTGTGCGTTTGCTTCACTTTGTGCTGCACGCTCATTTTCACTTTCTAAGGCGAATAAAAGATCCGATTTTTTTACTTGTTGGCCTTTAACAACTGCCAGCTGATCAAGTCGCCCTGCCAGAGGTGAAGCAATATAAACAAAATCTCCTTCCAGATATCCCTGCCATGTTGTTTCAGGTGCTTTACTACATCCCGAAATAATCAGACATGTGATAAATGCTGGGATTAGACGAATTGAAGGCAGTATAAATTTATTCACGAATAAAAAGACTCCCTTAACTATAGGCTCAAGTCTTTGATCTTCAATACTCAAACCTACGCATTCACGCAGATAAGTGTAGCGCTTTAAGGCTCTAACCCTGGTAAAGGCTCAATTTTCTCTATGATAAAAAGATAAGATAAAGCACCTAAGATGCAGACGCCTCCACCAATTACAAGAGGTAGTACAAACGAGCCGCCTGTAATTCCTAGCATGTAGCCAGTAAAAGTTGTTGTCAGGGCACCTGCTAGCCCTGAGGCAAAATTTTGTATTCCTGCAATCGAAGCAACATGACCTTTTGTAGGAGCGACATCTGCAGGCAGACACCAAATATTGGCGCCAGTGAATGCTAAACTAGCATACGAAATGCAAAATAGAACCATTGCAGCAGATTCAGATTTTACTAGAGCTGCTGCAGCAATACAGGATGAGACAAGTAGACCTCCTGCTAAACACGTCTTACGAGCTGCATTTAAACTCCAACCTCTGTTGTACAGGGAATCCGAGGCATAACCTCCGATCCAACCGCCTACGACTGCACACATGGCTGGTATTGCACCTACTGTTCCTACTTTTAGCATAGAAAAGCCTCTAGCTCTGACTAAGTAAGCAGGAAACCAGGTAATAAAAAAATATATTACAAAGTTAAGACAGAAGAAACCAATCATCATTCCCCATATAGTCCGATATTTAAAAAGACTTTTCCAGGGCAGGGGTTTAGCTGTGACTTCCGTAAAGCCTACTGCAGGTTCGGGATCTGTAGCATGTTCATTTACTTTAGGATCACGGTACCATTTCGCCCAAGCTAAAATCCAAATAAAACCTAAACCACCTGTTACTAAAAACGAAATGCGCCAACCAAATGCTGTAATGAGATAACCCACAATAGGCCAGGCTAGGGCTGCACCTACACGAGATCCGCTATCAAAAATAGAGCTCGCAAAAGCGCGCTCAGAACGTCGAAACCACACTGAAGTGACTTTGGTGTTACACGGATATGCAGCAGCTTCACCAGCACCCAACATAAGTCGGCATCCCACTAATGATGCCATACCTTGGCCAATCGCTGTAGCCATAGTAAAGAGCGACCACCAAGCAACAGATACAGCATAAACGATTTTTGGGCCAAGACGGTCAACCAGCCAACCGCTGGGAAGCTGCATTATTGCATAGGTCCAGAAGAACCCACTTAATATAAATCCCATCTGGGTAGAGCTTAACTTGAACTCATGCTGTATTGCTGGCACTGCTAGACTTAAATTAGTCCTATCCAGATAGTTAATAGCAGTTGCAGCAAAACAGAGTGTAACCATACCCCAACGTGCTTTAGGGGCTGAAGGTTGTTTTAAACATGGGTCCGGGGAAGCCATAAGAATTGGGGTTGTTTCTTAGCACTCAAACGAACACTTAAGATAAGACAAAGACAATCAGGCAGGAGTGCTCATTTTCTGAATCGGTATGAAAGAAGATAATACCTAGTACGTCGTACACAGAATCTGTTGCTTCAGTATTAAAGCTGAAGATACTTAACACCGGTTCGAAATAATATCGCAACGAGGAAAAGAAATATGAAAACAACCCCTGTTTCATTTCTGTTAGATCGCAAAGGCTCTAAAGTATTTTCAGTCGGACCGTCTGCCACAATTGCAGAAGCGGTAGCCGAGATGAACACATACCGTATTGGTTCTGTCTTGGTAATGGATAATGATACTCTTTATGGAATATTTACAGAGCGTGATGTGCTCACGCGAGTCGTAGGTCGCTCCATTGACGTCCAAACAGCCAAGGTATCTACAGTCATGACAGTTAATCCTCAAACGATCAGACCTTCCGCTACCGTAGATGATGTGATGCAAATTTATTCAGATAAACACTGCAGACATCTTCCCGTGATAGAGAATGGGCACTTGCTGGGAATGCTTTCGATTGGAGATGTTAACCGTTGGATCGTGGATTATCACGAAGCAGAGTGCATACAGCTAAAAACGTATATTACTGGTATGGTTTCGCATTAAGTTATATCAAAACCGATACTTTTTGCTAAATCTGATGCTAGGCTCGCTTTACACTCAGAGTAGGGATTAGTGTTAAGCAAATGCCCCAAAATCCCAATGCTCAGGTTGATTCTGCAACGTTAGATTTAATTGAACACAATGCAACGGGTTCAGTTCCGGCCACCCCTTCGTTTCAAGATTCAATACTGCGATTAATAAGTTCGCACCAAATTTATGCCAACGCCGATTTTAAAGGCGGATACGTTACGGCAAGATCACTTGCGGGTAAGGTTTGTTTTATTGCTAAAAATTTAAAAGACGTAGCGGAACATAAAATTACACCAGATTTGCTTGAATCAAATAATAGTATCTTCGATCGCTATCTAATCTCGTTAAATGAAAGGCAAAAAAATACAGCTGAACCTAAAAGGGCATTAGTCGCAGGCAAAGTAGCCCATCACAGGGCTAAGTGGGTTGGGGACAAAAAAATTGTAGATCACGATCCAATTCACAGTTTATTTTTGGTACCGGGGTGCGGAAAGCATGTTGGGCTTCCTGGTAACTATCTTTACGGAATGCTATTTCAAGTTACAGACCAGCAAGATAGCCCTTGGAATTTGCATCTGCATGACACCGACGATGGTTTAGCGACTTGTACTTTCGCTACCTTAAAGCTTGCGCTAGATAAATTAGATGAACTAGTGGCATCAGCACCTTTTACGTTATCGGAACTTACAGCTCTTGATTTTAAGAATAATTAAATCAACTTTAGATATTAAGAAGAGGTTGGGGTTTTTTAATCTGACGGTCCGAGTCGATAGTTTTACAGTAAGGTATTTCGTATCTTGAAGTTTTGGGTAAATTAATAGATTTTAAGTAAGTCGTTTACCCCTAACCCATTTGATTTGTGAGACTATCTTTACTTGCTAGCGTCTACATTGCATTTGTTGCGCAGTGTTTTGCAACTGAACCCGTTCTTAAAGTATTATTCTTAGGAGATACGGGGCACCACACTCCGGCAGACCGAATGAGGGATATAGCTCCCGTGATGCAAAGTCATGGAATACAACTAGTATACACCGAAGATGTTGAATCATTAAGGCTGGATAACTTGAAGCGTTATGATGCGCTATTAATTTACGCAAACATAGCAAAAATTAGTCCTGAACAAGATAATGCCTTAACGAGCTATGTACGTGAGGGTGGTGGACTGTTTGCTCTGCACTGTGCTAGCTATTGTTTTCAGAATTCACCTACATATATCAGTATGGTGGGCGCTCAGTTTAAGAGCCATAAAACAGGAATAGTAAAAACTACAATTATTGCTGCAGATAATCCCGTGATGCAGGGATTTAAGGGATTTGAAAGTTGGGATGAAACGTATGTTCACACTAAGCATAATTCAGAAAATAGAACCTTACTTGAGATAAGAGGTGATGAACCTTGGACATGGATTAGAACAGAAGGTAAAGGTCGCGTATTTTATACAGCATGGGGCCATGATAGCAGAACTTGGACTAACCCTGGATTTCAGGACCTTGTAGAACGGGGTATTCGTTTTTGCGCCGGAGAAAAGTTACCCGATGCCTTACGTCAGCGTCCTGCAGTTAGCTCACTTGTTCTTAAAGATCAGGCAGGTATTCCTTATTATATCCCCGGTAAGAAATCGATGGGAGATGGTGTATGGCCGCAAATGCAATTACCGCTTTCGCCGCAAGAATCAATGCAGCACCTTGTAGTGCCTGCAGGATTTGAAGTTCAACTAGTAGCGAATGATCCTGATATTAAAAAACCGATAGCGATGGCTTGGGATGAGCGTGGACGCTTATGGATCGCTGAAACCTTAGATTATCCCAATAAGCTATTAGCCCCGGGAGAAAAAGGAAGAGACCGTATTGTGATTTGTGAATCTACAAAAGGGGATTGGCATATGGATAAATTCACCGTCTTCGCAGATGGATTGAATATACCTACTGGGTTCACTTTTTCTCATGGAGGAATTATTGTCAATCAGATGCCTAACACGCTCTTTTTAAAAGATACAACCGGAGGTGATCACGCTGATTTAAAAGAAATTCTTTTTAGTGGTTGGGGTAGAAAAGATACTCATGCAGGTCCTAGTAATTTACACTACGGTTTAGATAACCAAATCTGGTCCATGGTAGGTTATTCGGGATATTCGGGAACTGTGGGTGGTGTATATCATGAATTTGCTCAGGGATTTAGTCGTTTCACGCCAGATGGTTCACAATTAGAATATATACGTGCGACTAACAATAATACATGGGGTTTAGGTTTTCGTGAGGATGGTACCATATTTGGTTCAACTGCTAATAATAATCCTAGTGTGTATATGCCTATTGCTAACCGCTTCTATTTAGCTGCTGGGCTTGAGCCCAAAACGTTAGGTGGTATTGCAGATACTTCACGTTATTTACCGATGACTAGTAAGGTACGTCAGGTTGATGTACACTGGGGTTACACAGCAGCTGCTGGACATGCTTTCTATACAGCACGCGCTTACCCAAAAGAGTACTGGAACAAAGTAGCTTTTGTAGCAGAACCCACAGGTCACTTAGTAGGACAATTTAATGTTACTTCTGATGGAGCTGATTTTCATTCCACAAATCCAACAAATTTAATCTCCAGCGATGATGAATGGTTTGCACCTATTATGGCTGAAGTCGGTCCGGATGGCTCAGTATGGATAATTGATTGGTACAATTATATCGTACAACATAATCCACTGCCTAAGGGGTTTGAAATGGGCCAGGGCAATGCTTATGAAAATCCACTACGCGATAAACGCTACGGCCGTATCTATCGTATTGTATGGAAAGGCGATAAGGGTGCGCTGCCTACTCAAGCAATGACATTGGCTGGAGCTACGCCTGAGCTTTTAGTCAAAACTTTAACAAACAATAATCTATTGTGGAGAACGCATGCTCAGCGACTTTTAGTAGAGCGCGGTCGTAAGGATGTTGTACCTCTCTTAATCGCTTTAGTCCAAGATCCTAAACAAGATGAGATTGGACTTAATGTTGGAGTTATTCATGCATTATGGACACTGCATGGACTACATGTACTAGATTCAGATGCTGCTGCATTACAAGCAGCGACATCTGCCTTACGTCATGCCAGTGCAGCTGTAAGACGTAATGCAATTATGGTGCTTCCTCGTTCTGCTGCAGGAGTGCGTGCACTATTAAGTGCTAAATTACTTCAGGATAATGATCCACAAGTTCGTTTAGCTACGTTACTTGCTCTCGCAGAAAGCCCTTCTGTTCCTTTAGCAGGCATACAATTACATAACTATCTCGTGAGTTCTAAAGCACTTGATCATTGGATGCTTGATGCGGTTAAAATGGCAGCCACTGCTCAATCGGCTGGTTTCATAGCGAGTGCGAGCGATGTCGAGATTACTGCAGCGAAAGTTCAATCTGAAGGAAAACCTCCTGTAATTGAGGTACTAGCGCACGTGGTCGTCTCGAAGCCAGTCTCTGCAGTAGCAGGAGTTGGTTCCAATCGATTAGTTCTGCGCTTAGGTGTTATCCCTGACGTTATGAAATATGACCGAACTGAGATTACAGTTAAAGCAGGAACTAAAGTTGATCTTGTTTTCACCAATAATGATCACATGCAGCATAATATTTTAATCTTAAAACCAGATTCGACAGAAAAAGTGGGTGCACTAATAGATGCGATGCTCACCGACCCACAGGGATTAGCTAAGAGTTACCGTCCTAGAACAACGGACATGCTTTTCTCGCTACCATTAATTGACCCAGGTGATGCCAGTGATCTAATTTTCACTGCGCCAAAACAAGCAGGCCGTTATCCTATAGTATGTTCCTTCCCTGGACATTGGCGCATGATGCAGGCAACCCTAGTTGTTACTCCTTAAAACGAAATCTCATGGCAAAGAAAATAAATATAGCGATTATTGGATTAGGTTTTGGCGCAGAATTTATTCCAATCTATCAGAGACATCCCAATGTAAATCTTGTGGCTGTGTGTCAGAGGGATGAAAAGAAACTAAAGAGCTTACAAAAAGCATTTGGTATTCCTAAGGGATATACCAGTTACGAAGAATTACTGAAAGATCCTGAGATTGATGCAGTTCATATCAATACACCTATTCCGGATCATGCTTCTCAGAGTATTAAGGCACTCAAAGCTGGTAAGCATGTGGCGTGTACGGTGCCTATGGCTACTTCGATTAAGGATTGCGAAAAAATAGTAATGTTAACGCAGAAGACTGGCCTTAAGTACATGATGATGGAGACGGTGGTGTATGCCCGTGAATATCTTTATGTGAAAGAGCTCTATGATAAAGGTGAGCTCGGTAAAGTTCAGTTTATGCAAGCAAGCCATCAGCAAGATATGGATGGATGGCCCAACTATTGGCCAGGGCTGCCTCCAATGTGGTATGCAACGCACTGCGTGGGTCCTATGCTTGCATTGACTGATGCAGTAGCAGAATACGTATCTTGTTTTGGATCAGGCACGATTCGGGAAAATCTGAGGAAAAAATATGGATCTTCTTTTGCTGTAGAGACAGCACATATTAAATTAAAAGACTCTCCTATCACTGCACGTATCATTCGCTCACTTTTTGATACAGCTAGGCAATACCGTGAAAGTATCGATGTGTATGGTTCAAAGAAATCTTTTGAGTGGTCTTTAATTGAAAACGAGCCTCACGTATTGCATACCGCAAAAAAACCTGAGCATAAAATACCCCAAAAAGTTAAGGTTCCTGATTTTGCCCACCGCCTACCTAAAGCGATCAGACCCTTCACAACTAAGGGTGTCTATGATCTAGGTAAGAAAACACATTTAAGTTTTGTACAAGGAGCTGGTCATGGAGGATCGCATCCTCATCTAGCGCATGAATTTATTTCTGCTTTAATCGAAGATCGGGATCCATATCCAAATGCTGTAAAGTCTGCGAATTGGACCTGCGTAGGTCTTTGTGCTCATCAATCTGCTTTAGCGGGTGGTAAGCGAATTAACTTACCCAAGTTCACCTTAGTAGGTGCTTTAAAGTGATCCTTGGTGCCCCCACGGAGAATCGAACTCCGATTATCGAGATGAAAACCCGGTGTCCTAACCGTTAGACGATGAGGGCCAAAGATTAAGGGACGGTAGACACCCTATCGTTCAACGCAAGGCATTTGCGCTTCTTATTACTATGCAACAAGTTAAGATATCGTCAAATCTCTTAAAATTAGGTAGATTTAGCCACTAAAAGAGGTTTTAAAGCAATTTTAAGGAGTCTTTAGCCCGTGCGCTATTGCCTCTTCGTCTAAAGAACCTGCTATGTCACCTGCTTCTTTAAGGACCTTAGCGAGGTTACTGTGAGCAAATAAAAAGGAGGGGTTAAGGCGTATGGCTTCTTTGAATTCAGCAATTGCTGCGGTAGATTGATCAGCATCTGACAAAGCCATACCGTAGTTGTTATGGGCTTCCGAAGAACGCGGAAATAAATCGATGGTTTTCTTAAATTGCTTTAAAGCCTCATTTAATTTTCCAGCTTCTGCTAAAGCGTTTCCATAATTAATCATCGGCTCAACCGCAGAAGGTCCTAATGCGAGTACATGTAAGAAAGCATCGGAGGCTTCGATATAGCGACCTTCGTCGGCCAAAGAAGCACCAAGATTGTTGTAGGCTTGAGGTGATGAGGGATTCAGTAGGATTGCGTGATTATATGCCTCAATGGCCTGCTTAATTTTTCCTAAAGCACGTAATGCATTTCCTAAATTAAATAATGCATCGCGGTACTCGGAGCGTAGCGTGAGCGCTTGATTGTATTGGATGATAGCTTCTTGAAAGCGAGTGGCTTTGGATAAAGCACACCCTAAGTTGTAGTGTGTCTCAGGCTGAGATGGTTTAAGTGCAACTGCATTTCTGCCATGAACAATTGCATCTTCTATGCGACCTGCATCGCATAATACGATGACAAGATTTGTTTCCGCGAACCATGCCTTAGGATTACTATGTAGAGTCTTTGTATATAGCGTTTCTAGATTTTTATATTTAAAACACTCAGTGTATGTTAGACGACCTAAGCAGAGAATAATTCCAAATATTAAACCTGTGTATACAGCTTTAAGAGATAATCTGCTATTTCTAAACCTTTCTAAATAAATAGCTGCAGGAATTATAATACCCAAAATTGCTAGGTGTGCGTAATGATCCGCCACCAAGGAGTACTTCATAAAATAAATATCTGCTAATCCCATGACGGGTAGCAGCATAAAGCAGAAATATAACCAACCTAAAGCAAGGCTCTTAAATTTAGATTTTAAGTGAAATAAACAAATAACTGACACAGCGAAAGTTAAACTGATTCCAATCCAGTATATAGGATCTGAGGTAGTTATGCTCCACTCCGGATAAATGAATGAAAGATTTAAAGGTGCTATAATTTTCCACAAATAAAACCAAGGGACTATACCTGCACCTAAAAGACGCTCGAGTACGCTAGCATTACGAATGACTTCATGTGTTCCATGGTTTTGAAACCATACGTTTAATCCCGCAAAAAAAACGGCAATTATGAAAAAAGGAGAAAGATTAACGATGTCATTAGTTTCAATCCTACGTTTGCAGACAATAATACCAAGGAGTACCAACGGAAGCAGTACAACGGAGCCTTTGCTAAGAAGTGCACAAATAAAGCCAATAAGGCTAAAGTAATACCATATATTTTTAAATGGATGATTTTTATGGGCTGACTTATTTTCTTCGTAATTGTTAAACGATAAACAGGTGATTAGAAAAAACAGCATCGCCATCAGATTCTTTCGCTGAGTAATCCAGGCTACAGATTCGGCGTTGAGAGGGTGAACTAGAAAAAGAAGTGCCGCTATGAAAGCTCCAGGAATATTTAAACGCACCAGAAGCCTCCACAAAAGTAATGCTTCTGAAATATGGAGAATAATATTAGTCGTGTGATAACCCAGCGGATTCATTTCCCATAAGCGCCATTCAAGCCAAAGACTACTTGAAGTCATAGGCCAATAGTCAGCGGCTTTTGTTGTAAACCAAAACCGCTGTAGGCCATCACCAGCCTTAATTAATGGATTAAGGGTAAGAAAAGTATCATCATCCCAGATAAATCCTGCATGAACTGCAGGCCAATAGATACACGCACCTAAAAGACAAAGCCCGAATACGCGTAAACATGTGCGCAGCCAATCGTTTGAATGCGCAGTCTTCACTCAGATTAAAGAGGTTTAATTAAAATATCTTTAAATTCCACTGGATCATTATGTCCCGCAAATCCAAAGAACCCTGTAGGTCTGTCTTTACCAGGATGCTTTTTGTGTGCGAGTACTTCTGCCATATCTACTTTACTTAAATCAGTATTAAGAATAACAGTACCGTTAAGCTCCACGGTAATTTTGGATCCTATAATTTTAGATTCCTGAAAATTCCATTCACCTATTGGATTTTGATAACCACGTGCTGCAGCGACCATACCATAGGCAGAACCATGAGCTTGGCGTGGATCAATCTTACCTTTTACTTTTTCGTAGTTATCATCTAGGACTTGGAGTTCGCACATGCCAACATAAGCTGTATCACCTGTACCTGGATAACGAATAGCAAGGCCGTTGTTACCTCCTGCAGGAAGTTTGAAATTAACGCGTGATTCAAAGTCCTTTAGCTCATGATTCCAGTAAATTGTACCACCTTTCTTTAGCTGCCATACAATTGAGTTATTCTTTAAAGAAACGACATCAAGTGGGCCTGCCCAGCCACTCAGTGTTTTGCCATCGAAGATAGATTTAAATCCAGCAGCACCATGGCTTGCTAAGATTTCGCAGGCTTCATCACTCTTAATTTCTCGAATGTAGAGATTGCGCCACCATGTGCGACCACCATGAGTTTGTAGTTCAATCGGTCCGCGTGCGGGAATAGGTAAGCGCTTATTAGCCGGTAAGGCTTTATCATAGTAATTCTCCAAAACGACATGATCGACAACAAGCTGATCATTGAGCCAAACACTTACGCGACTACCTACAATTAAAATACGATAGTGATTCCACTCACCTAAGGGTTTATCTGCATGTACCAGAGGGTTTCTGCCTGGAGAAGTAAGTTCGTTGTTCCATAAACCACCCGAGCCCATAGCTGTACCAAAGCCATGTGGATCTGGCATAGAAGTATCCCATATTTGAACTTGAGGAACACCACGCAGGTAGATGCCTGAGTCTGTACCTTTAGCAATTTTCCAATCCAGTAAAAGTTCGAAATTCCCGTAGTCTTTAATGGTAGTAGCATAAGACCCATTTCCATCATTGACCAATTCGTTATCGATAACGGACCAGTGTGGTACCGCATTGCCTAATTCTATGAGTTTAGCATTCCATTTGGCGATCAAGGCTTCTTGTTCTACCTGAGGTAGTGATAGGAGTTTACGATGATCGTAGGTATCGCCACCTCTCCAGCCTGTAAGGTCTTTACCGTTAAACAAGGCTTCAAAACCTGTAGGCGTTTGGCCTAAGCAAGGGAATAGCGTACAGCAAAAACAGGTGATTAATATTAGGCGTTTGAGCATAGGACGTGGGGTATGGTAAAACGCTAGTGACAAAACCGCTGAATTGAAAACGCAATCTTGTTTAAAGGTTAACTTTCCAGCTTGGCCTTATCGGATCCTTAGTAATGCTTGCAGAAGAACTAGATTTTATAAACCCCATAAATTCACTCTTGTTGTATGGCTACCACGTCTCGCTCAATCAAAGGCCAATTGTTCATAATGATGGTACTCGAGTTTTTCATTTGGGGGGCATGGCTGCCGCTAATCTTCGGTTATTTGCCCAGTCTTGGATTTTCTCCAGGTCAGCAAGCGCTCATATTAAATGCCTTCCCTGTAGCTTCAATAGTTGGAATGTTCTTTAGTAATCAGTGGGCAGACAGAAAGTTCATACCTGAAAAGTTCTTAGCTTTTTCACATCTGATTGGCGGCCTAGCGATATTGGGCTGTGGGTTCACAAAAGACTTTACCTCTTTTTTTATTCTGATGCTTGTTCACTGTTTACTCTATGTCCCAACCATATCGATTACTAACTCGATTGCTTTTGCACACATGAAGGATCCCGAAAAAGAATTTGGAATCGTGCGTATGGGAGGAACAATAGGTTGGGTATTGGCTGCATGGCCATTCACGTTTATTTTTGTAAATTGGCCGGCTGTACATGCACTTACGTCATCAGGAATTATTGATTGGCTAGGAAACGTATTTGCAAATCCACTGGTTGGTGATGCAGCTAAGGCAGCCACCAAATGGACTTTTGTCGTTGCAGGAATCGCATCACTAGCTCTTAGCGCATTTAGTCTTTTACTTCCTTATTCTGAGGTAAAAAAAACAGTGCAAGACAGTGGTAGCGAGAAGCTAGCGTGGGTTGAAGCGCTTCGACTTTTGAAACATCCTTATATATTAATTCTATGGTTAGTGACTCTCGTAGATTCGTTTGTACACAACTGTTATTTTAATTGGACAGGGGTATTTTTAGGAACAGCAAAAAATGCAGGTGGAGTGGGAATTGCTTCTAATTGGATTACCCCAGTAATGAGTTTAGGCCAAATTGCTGAAATTTCCACGATGTTCATTTTAGGTACCACCTTAAAGCGCTTAGGATGGAAACTAACAATGATTGTTGGAGTCTTGGGGCATGCAGCTCGTTTTGCAGTATACGCCTTTGGTGGACAAAGTGCTGCGTCTATAATTGCAATCCAGTTATTACATGGAGTCTGTTACGCCTTCTTCTTTGCAACAGTTTATATCTTTGTGGATTCAAACTGCCCAAAGGATATTCGAACCAGTGCCCAGGGGCTCTTTAATCTACAAATTCTTGGCTTAGGTGCTCTGCTTGCAAACTCAATTTGTCCTTGGTTAATACAATCAGTTTACACCACAGGTAATCAGGTTGATTTCAAAGCGCTATTCATGGTGCCTCTATTAGCTTCATCCGTTGCTGCGATTGTTCTGGCACTTATGTTTAAACCACCCACACGTGGACCAGGTATTGTGCAATCGGTTAACGCTTAATATTCATGGCTCAAAAATTAAAAGTACTTGTTGTAGGCTGCGGGCACATGGGTATTTCGCATGCAAGGGCTTATAAGGTGCTGTCTAATGATTTTGAAATCGTTGGCCTAGTAAGTCGAGGTGAAGCAACACGGCAATCACTCAATCAAGATTTAGGCGGCGGTTTTATTCAATATTCCGATTACTCAGCTGCACTTAGAGATACAAAACCAGATTGTGTGTGTATTAGTACTTACTCAGAAACACATGCGACATATGCTATTGAAGCTATGGAGCAGGGTGCGCACGTCTTTTTAGAAAAACCTATTGCTGATACGCTAGAAGATGCAGAGCGAGTCGTAGCATGCGCAAAGAAATATAAACGTATTCTCGTTATAGGTTATATCTTACATGTACATCCTTCGTGGCAAAAATTTACTCAACTTGCTCAAGGCCTAGGAAAGCCGCTTGTAATGCGGATGAATTTAAATCAACAGAGTTTTGGAGTAAATTGGACTACCCATAAGAAATTACTGCAGAGTACATCACCTATTGTAGATTGTGGTGTTCACTATGTGGATGTCATGTGTCGTATGACCCAGGCTAGACCGGTAGCAATTTCTAGCATTGGAGCTCGTTTAACTCAGGATATCTCAGAAACGCAAATTAACTATGGATGCTTACAGGTTAAATTTTCCGACGGCTCTGTAGGATGGTATGAAGCAGGTTGGGGTCCTATGATGAGTGAGACAGCTTTTTTTATTAAAGATGTTATCGGGCCTAAAGGCAGCGTCAGTATTGTGGCAAAAAAAGCAGCAAGTGACGGGAACAGTTCTAATATAGACTCACATACTAGCACAGAATCTATCTTACTGCATCATTCTACACTTAAGGCCGACGGCTCATTTGAAAACAAGGATGAGCTAATTGATGTGAAGGATGAGCCTAATCATGACGAATTGTGTTTAAGAGAGCAGAAAGTCTTTTTAAACGCGATTCGTACAAATGAAGACTTAACAGCTCACTTAACAAGCGCGCTCGATAGTCTTCGTATTGTACTGGCAGCAGATCAGTCGTTTCGTGAAGGTAAAACTATTCAACTCTAAGGTTAATAATGAAAACATCAGATCTATTAAGTCGTAGTTCTTTCATGAAGACAGTTGCAGGCGCGATGCTTGCATCTCCTTTCATTGCAAAGAATTTACACGCAGCAGAACCAAGTAAGGTGTTAAGACACGCTAGTTTTGGAGCTTCAGGTCAGGCCTGGAATGACCTCGAAGCAATCATGAGTAATCCCTTTGTTGAATTAGTGGCTGTTGCAGATGTTGATTTAAGTAAAGTTGCTAAGGTCAAACAGATGTATCCGAATGCACGTATTTATCAGGATTATCGACAACTCTTAGATAAAGAAGGTAACAATATAGATTCAGTAAATGTGTCTGTGCCTGATCACATGCATGCGCCGATTGCGTATGCAGCAATGCAATTAGGTAAGCACGTTTACTGTGAGAAGCCACTTGCGCATGATATTTACGAGACGCGTATTCTTGCGAACTATGCGAAAGAAAAGAAGGTGATTACTCAAATGGGAATCCAGATTCACTCGATGAAAGTTTATCGCCAAGCAGTAGCGATTGTTAGAAGCGGAGTGATCGGTAAGGTCAAAGAAGTGCATACATGGAGTAATAAAACGTGGGGCGCACGCGGTGCGCCACCCGTTTCACATGCTCCTATACCAAGTGACTTGAATTGGGACTTATGGCTAGGCACTGCACAGGATAGGCCCTATATACCTAAATATTATCATCCAGGTGATTGGCGTAGGAGTCTTGATTTCGGAACAGGTACATTTGGCGATATGGGCTGTCATATTTTTGATCCTGTGTTTTCGGCCTTGGCTTTAACTTCTCCTCTTACGGTTCGCTCTGAAGGTCCTGCGCCTGATAAATGGAATTGGGCAACAAATGCTGTTGTTAAATACGTATTTCCAGGAACACCTTTTACTGCAGATTCTACAGTTGCCGTTACCTGGTATGACGGAGATCAGCGTCCTTCGAAAGATATTCAGGACTTAATAGTAAGTCGTAAACCTAAAGCGCAGGTTTCGTCTGTAGGTGCTAAAACTAAACCCCATAGCGAAAGAGAACTCTCTCAAGGATCTATTATTATTGGAACCGCTGGTGTGTTACATGTGCCTCATGTAGCTAGCCCAATGCTATTTCCTGAAAATAAGTTTTCTGATTATAAGCTTCCTGAAATTAAAGGGACGCATCATTGGAGCGATTGGGCTGAAGCAATTGTTGGACTACCTGGTAAGCCTGAAGCATCATTTGATTATTCAGGTCCGCTTACTGAAGCGGTCTTGCTTGGTTCTGTAGCTGTACGGTATCCTCACACAACGCTTAACTGGAATTCTAGTGCCTTACGCTTTGACAATGAAATCCAAGCTAATGCCTTTTTAAGACGTACTTATCGTAAAGGCTGGGAAGTCGCTGGACTTTAATTACGACTAAGCGAGTTGCATACTGATTCTGCCTTTATAACGTGAGGCCAGTATGCGATTTTGTTCGATTGCACCGGGCAAGTTCTGACTTCTTAGAATAGGCATTGTATGGCCATTTGCTTTAAGCCATTCAAGGGCAGCAAGAATGAGCCAGTTAATTTGTGAGCTGCCAATAAAGGTACTGGTCGGGCCACCTTTTATACCGTCACCTAAGTCAACTAAGGCATCTCCCAAAACTCCTTGGTTATCTAAAACATAATCGGCCACTTCGAATAATCGTTTTCCACTTTCATGACACGAGGTGCTCTGCTTAGACATAGCGACACTTGTAATTACAATTACTGTAAGGCCTTTTTTCTTAGCATAAAGGGCGACGTCAATAGGAGAAGCATTTCTACCTGAATTAGATATCACAATTATGACCTCTCCTGCTCTTAATTCGTGGCGCCTATCATAGCGTTCCGCGAGTTTAGTGCCGTAACCCGCTAAATTTTCAATGAAACCTTCTGTGGGGTCTACAATTCCGGAAACACAAGCAAGCCCTCCTGCGCGACCAATCACTTCACGTGAAACCATTTCACTGTGACCACTACCAAAGGTGTGAACAACACCTCCACTAGCTATACACTTGCCAAGATATGGAGTAGCTTGAGTTAATACCGATTGGCTTTCCTTCCAGGCTTTTTCTAGCAGGAGGTTTGCTTGCGTGTAGTACAATTCAGGAAGTGAAGACATAAGAGAATTAAATTAAGAGGTCTTGGAGTGTGTCCAGATGCGATTAAGAAGCCATGCGCTTAAACCAAGAAAAAGAACTCCACTTAAGGTGAAGCGCATCCAAGCTCCTACAAAAATAGCATTTGTTGCTAGAACAAGACCAAGGCAGGCCACAATGCCTATCAGTGAGTCAATTACCATACGAGACGCTGAAGGCTCTCCTGTATCTGGTAATTGTACGGAATCTCTAATTGGTCCCCAAAGTCCTGGGGGACGGCAACGTTTATAAAATGCACACAGCGTTTCATGAGATTCTGCAGGTGTAAGTAAAGTCACTGTGACTAATACAACAATACTCAAACCAAAGAGTAATCCTAAGCCTTCCCATAAGGGGCGATGTTCAAAGCCTAGTACAAACCAAACGATAATGGACAAAGGCAGGCCTAAGATTGTTGCAGAAAGTTCTCCCCATACATTGAAGCGCCACCAGAAGAAACGAAACCAAGCAAGCGGTAGCAAAAAGACAACCATCGCAGAATTGATGAATAAAAACCAACTCACCATATCGTCTACAAAAAATAAAGTCACTACTGCTGCAAAAACAAACAAACATAATGTTGCGACACGACTGACCCAAGCTTTACCCGAGGCTTTTGAAAAGCGTGCTGGCATAAGATCATTAACTACAAAACTACTACCCCAATTGATCAGAGAGCTTAATGTTCCCATGTAAGCTGCAACTTCAGCCGCAACAAGTAGGCCAGTAAACCCAGGAGGAAGTTTGCACTTCTTAATTAATTCACCCCAAGCAAATGCTGGATCTTTAAGGAGAGTAAAGCCTGCGGGCGCAGCACCTAAGTGGGCACCTGGATCTGACGTCCAAAATAAAGACATAGCAACTATGCCTAAGCCAATGAGAGGTAATGTGCGAAATGAGAGTGCAAGAAAGGCATTGAAGAGTTGTCCACCTACAGCATGGCGCTCATTACGAGCTGACATGAATCGCTGAGCGGTCATGCCTTCACCTGCTGTAGGTGAGCCTGCAAAAAACCATCCCTGAAGAAAAAGAGCTAATAAGGTAAGTGAATCAATTGAGGCTGTGGGTGGTACTTGAATGAGCCCGCTAGGCCTTGAGGTTTGTACTCGGTGAATAATTTCTGTCCAGCCACCATGTTGATTAACTGCAATTACTAAAAAGACCGTGCAGCCACCAATCATAATAATAAATTGAACAATATCGGCGTAGACTACACCAAGGAGTCCACCAAACATCGTGTAAATTACGGTGATACCTCCAAAAATAAGTAGTACTTGCCATGTCGATAATGGACATAAAGGAGCAATTGTTTTTGCGAAAAAGCCTGTGATGTAACTAATAATTAATACAGCAAATCCAAAGCAACACACTGCGGCATATAATTTACGCGCAAATTGTGCGGGTGCTCCACCATAGCGAAGTGAAATGAGTTCAGCTGTTGTTACAATTTGCATGCGCCTCCAAAGGCGTGCCCAGACCATTGCAACAAGAGGCATCCACACTATCCAGTTTGCCCACCATAGCCAATTGCCAGCTAATCCGAAAACAAGTACTAGCATAACAAAAGCACCTGTACCTGAGCTGTAGGTAGCGGTGTTTGAGAGACCTATTGCCCACCAAGGAACATCTCTGCCACCAGCAAAGTAGCCCTCTGCGCCATGCTTTGAAGAGCGGCGTGAGAAAGCAAGACCTACTGTGATTACAATAAGACAGGCAAAGGCGACAACGAGCCAATCAATAAATTGCATAGTTTATGGGGTGTTTTTTTTAATAAAATCGGAGGCACTGCGCGCTAAGAGTTCTAAGGATCCTTCTTTGAAGCGAAAGCCACCGTAGAATAAATGAGCAATCTCTACTTCATAACCGCCTTCATAATAGGCAGCTTGAGTGGGAAGGTATCCCATATCTCCATTAGCATAACCTATGACATAGACTTTCTGATTTGTTTCTAGACTTAGTTGATCGGTGATTTCGGAGAAAAGTTCAGCGTTGGCTCCAAAGAGAACAGTATCATTAAACCGGATAATATAGATTTCAGCAGTTTTATTTTTTTTAAACGTTTTTGACTGAATTTCAGATAGGCACGATTTTTTCCAACTATTTACAACACGTATAAATTTATCACCCCAGGTACGTAGGCTTGGTTCATCACGAAGTGCACGATTTGCTGCAGCTTCAATACCTGCTGCATCCAAGATGTCTAATGCGAGGGGGAGTTTTTGGTATGCGACTTTAAAAACAACTGACTGCTCAGGCTGGCTTCGTAGTAATTGAGGGATAACTGCATTTGCGATTGCTTGCCCCCAGGATATGACTTGGGAGTAAGCAACATTTTCTGAAGGTGGATTTAAATTACCGCAGGCGCCGTTAGTTACTAAAACCAGTGGATTTCCTGGTAGAGATTGGGATAGGTGAGTAGCAGTGTGAGCAAATATATCAGCACTGATTGCGCAATTCGTTGAACCTAATGCAACAGGATGAATAGCGTAGTTAATAACTGCTGCAATAAAGGTACCCTCTTTACGCTTAAAACCGATTGCAAGAACTCTTGGATCTGTATGTGAAGTTGTTTGATTCCTACGATCGATTGCTAAGTTAAGATGACCCTCTTCTTGGATGAGATCGCAGGGCTCACGTTTTGCATGAAAAACTTCACGAGAAAGCTCTTTTAAGTTTTCGATCAGTGTTTCGACATACGATGAATCATATTCTCCAGCTTCTTTTAAATGGATTGTAGCAGGGCCAGAGTGAGTATGCGTTGTAGAAACAAATAATTCTGTAGGGTTCAGGCCGAGTGATTTAGTTGCCCAGGTACGTAGCTTATGGATTATAGATTCATCTAAACCGATTAGATCACAATTAATCCATAAAAGTCTGGTTGACCCTTCTTGGATAAAAAGAGCCTTTGCGAAGAGATTATCCAGAATACCTGTAGAAGGTTGGATACGTGCTGCGAACCCAGATAATTCGGAACCTACTTGGGCCGTTATGTCACGACTAGCTACGCTAACGTTCATAAAATTGGGATAAGCAACGAAAAGAAATATTCCGTAATGGTTTACAAATATGCATAAGGCTCAGTATCAGATGCAACACTGCTATAGATTTCACTCCACTTTTGTCACTGCTTGAGTATGGTTAACGGATAACCGCATGGCTATCACCCCTGATATAGCTTGGGAACCACTTTCCCTCAATGAGTGGTCTGAAGATGCAGCACGTCATCTGCTTAGACGTGTTCAGTGGACTGCTACACCGGAGGAAGTGCAGCGCGCTTTTACGGAAGGGCTGCCAGCAACCCTGGACCGCATGTTTCCATCAAAAGGGCCTTTATTTAAAGAAGATGATGCTCTTGCAGAAATGGGTGAAGAGAAAACGAAAATTCAGAGCGAACGTGCTGAAGCAGATACAGAAATGGATAAACGCAAACTGCGTAAAGAACTGCGCAAGGCTGCTAAAACTGCCATGGTTGATATGTCGATGGATTGGCTAGGGTATGCATCAAATCCTAAGAATGCAGCGTTTGCTAAATGGGTTTTGTTTTTAAGTGATATTTACGTAGTTGCTTATAATAAAGTTAAGAAACCGGATTCGATTTACACCCATTTTGATATCATTTCACGCAATGCTTTAGGTCCTGCACCTGTTTTAACGAAAGCTATTTCAAGGTCACCAGCTATGGTGAACTATTTAGATTTAAATAAGAGCAACAAGAAATCTCCTAACGAAAACTTCGCTCGTGAATTAATGGAGCTGTTTGTATTAGGAGAAGGTAATTATACAGAACATGATGTTAAAGAAGCAGCCCGTGCATTTACAGGTTATAGACAGCGCAAAAATGTAGGCACAGTCGTTATTATCCCTAATCAACATGACTTGGGAAATAAAACGGTTTTTGGTAAAACCGGTAGATTTAACGGAGACAATGTAATTGATCTTGCCTATCAATTACCTGCAGCAGGTGCATTTTTACCTCATGAGATGATTAAATTTTATTTAAGTGATACAATGATCGATCACTCTTATCTTGATTCTCTAGGACAAAAGTGGCGCAAGGCTAACTACAGCTTACAGTGGATCGCTAAAACATTTTTTGGTAGTAAGTTATTCTTCGAAGAAAAGTATCGCGGTAATTTTGTGAAAAGCCCAATTCAGTTTTATTTGGGATTACTCCAAGATCTTAAGTTAAATGTCCTTCCAGTACCGCGTTTTGTCATAACGCCTTTTAAGCAGATGGGCCAAGTGCTTTTTGATCCGCCAAATGTCAGAGGGTGGGTAGGAGGATTTCAGTGGATTAATTCAACATCGCTTGCCGCAAGGCGTAATATGGTCGAGGGGCTATTTACGCCATTTTATGAAGCTGGACTTAATGAAGACGAAAAAAGGGCAATTGCGAGTGCTAGAGCACAGGGTGAGGCAGTCTTCAAAGTCGATTCCTCTTTGCTAGAGAATATCAGTAAGAATAAGCCTCAGGATATTGCGCAAATGCTTGTTAAGCAGTTTTTATGCATAAGTCCTAAGACTTCTTATATTGAGGCTATTCAAGCTTACTTAGTGGGACATGATACGCGTCATGCAGAGTATGAACGAAGGATTAAAAGAGCTATGATTACCATTTTTGCCTCGGCTGAATATCAGCTTACTTAAAAGTAAAACCAGTATACCTTAGTTAGGCTCTAGGTTTATTAAGGTGTTAGCTTATGAATTCTTGCAATTCGTGATTAAGAAGCGCTATTTATTGGACTTAGTTTTCCTCAAACCCCTCTTATGTCCCCACGGATTACGCTTTGCCTAGGCGCCTTGCTATGCGCATCAACTTTACATGCATCGAAAGAACACCCCGTTATTGGGCTTTCACTCGATACTTTAAAAGAAGAACGCTGGATCTCAGACAGAGATACCTTTGTTAGAGAAGCAGAAAAGCGCGGTGCACGTGTAATTGTGCAATCAGCGACTAGTGATGATACACGACAAGTGCGCGACGTAGAATCTCTTATCAGTCGTGGTGTAGATGTTCTAGTTATTGTACCACATAATGGGGAAGCAATGAGCCGTGCAGTTAAGTCTGCAAATGAAGCTCACATTCCTGTTATTTCGTATGATAGACTGATTATGAATTGTTTAGTAGATTACTACTTGTCCTTTGATAATGTTAAAGTCGGTGAGGCGCAGGCAAAGTATGCGGTAGAACATTTGCCTAAAGATAGACCAGCTCGTGTTGTACGTATTCTAGGTTCTAGAACTGATCAAAATGCCGTAATGTTTAAAGAGGGACAGGATCATATCTTAAATCCGCTTATTGCATCGGGTAAGATTATCGTTCTTCACGAAGACTGGGCTTTAGATTGGAAGCCAGAGCTAGGTAAGAAAATTATGAATGCAGCACTCACTAAAAATGGTGATGCTATTGATGAGGTTATTGTAACAAACGATGGAACTGCAGGTGGAGCAATCCAAGCACTTTTGGAAGAAGGGCTAGCAGGTAAAGTTCTCGTAACAGGTCAGGATGCTGATCTTGCAGCGTGTCAGCGTATCTTGCGTGGGACGCAATCGATGACAGTATATAAGCCAGTTAAGAAGCTGGCTACTTTAGCAGCGAATGTTGCTGTTGATATTGCTACCGGTGTAACGCCTCAAACGACAGCTACGATAAATAATGGAGCTAAAGAGGTTCCTTCAATATTTGAAGCTGTCATTGCTGTAGATAAAGCTAATCTCATGCAGACGGTTGTCGCAGATGGATTTCATTCTGCAGACGATTTGAAGTAATCCTGTGGCTTTACTCGAAGCACGTAATCTTACCAAACGCTTTGCTGGTGTCACTGCGTTGCGAAGTGTTGGGTTTAAGCTCGAGCAAGGTGAGATACATGCCCTGTGTGGAGAAAATGGAGCAGGTAAATCTACATTAATAAAACTCTTATCCGGTATTTATCCTTATGGTTCCTACGAAGGGGAGCTTAGGGTAAATGAAGCGAAGGTTGAGTTTGAATCTGTGCGTGATGCCGAAGCAGTAGGGATAGCAGTCATCACGCAAGAATTTTCCTTAATTGATGAACTCAGTGTTGCTGAGAATATTTTCCTTGGAAGACTTCCCAAGATTGGAATTCGTGTAGACTGGGCAAAGTTACACGAAGACGTTGTAATTCTATTACAGTCTTTTGATCTTAATATAAAACCAGAAACCTTGGTTTGTGAATTAGGTGTTGGGCAAAAACAGTTAATCGAAATTATTCGGGCAATTGATAAGCATACTGGAATACTTGTTTTAGATGAACCCACTGCAGCTTTGGCTGATAATGAAATTAAGATTCTTCTAAACCACCTAAAACGTTTAAAAGAAGCGGGAACATCCTGCATTTATATATCGCATAAGTTAGACGAAGTCTTTGAGGTAGCAGATCGTATAACCATATTACGCGATGGAGAGAGTATAACTACTGTAGAAACAGTTAAGACTTCAATTCCTGGTGTAATACGTGCCATGGTAGGTAGGCAGATCGGCGATTTATATCCTAAGCGTAGTTCGCAACGTTTAGGCGAGGTGCTAATGAGTGTAGATAATCTCTGTGCCGCGAACACTAAAAATGATGAGCTTATACTTAAAAATATAACGTTCCAGGTAAGAGCTGGTGAAGTGCTTGGAATCGGTGGATTAATGGGGGCAGGCAGAACAAGTCTACTCATGCATTTATTTGGAGTGTGGGGTGTGCGCTGCTCTGGAAGGCTTTTGATAAATAAAAAATGTCTGGATGATAACAATACACCCAGCGATCTTATCAAGCACGGTCTTGTGCTAGTAAGTGAGGATAGACGCAGGTACGGCTTAGTTCTAGATCAAGCTATTGGATTTAACTTATCTCTTTCTAGCTTAAGCCAGTTTGTGTCTTTTGGGAAACTAGATCTCATTAAAGAGTACGAGACTAACCAAGTTATGTTTGATGCGCTGCGCATAAAAGCAGTGGATCAAACGCATCGTGTAGGGGAACTCTCAGGCGGTAATCAACAAAAAGTGGTGATAGGCAAAGCGCTTATGACAGAACCGCAAGTGATTTTATTTGATGAACCAACTCGGGGTATAGATGTTGGAGCTAAACTAGAAGTGTATGAACTGATTAACCGCTTAACAGATCAAGGCAAGGCAGTCGTTCTTGTTTCAAGTGAGTTACCTGAACTCATGGGAATGAGTGATAGGATTATGATGATGCATGCAGGTACTCTAAGCGGTGAATTTAGTAGGAGTTCATTTACTCAGGAGAAGCTACTCGCTGCTGCTATGGGACAATCTTAATCAATCTTAACTATGAATCTCAAACTGATTAGAAATCTTGCAATGCCTTTTGCGCTAGTGGCAATTTGCACTTTCTTTGCGATAAAAGAGCCATCATTTATTGGACCACGAAATCTTACTCAACTAATTGTTGAATTTTCTATTACAGGCACTCTTGCTCTAGGAATGTTCCTTGTTTTATTAACAGGACAAATTGATTTATCGGTAGGTAGTGGCGTAGGTTTAATTGGTGGATTAGCTGCAGTACTCATTTTCCAATATAATGTGCCTGCTTACCTAGCACTTGGGATCGGGCTAGTCTTAGCTATTATTATTTGGTCTTTGATGGGGCTATTGATTGTTAAACATAAAATACCTTCATTTATCATTACTCTAGGTGGACTTTTAATCTTTAAAGGATTTTTTTGGCAGATCATTCAGAATTCAACGATTCCTGTATCGCGAGGTGATGTAGAAAATATCTATTCTAAATTAACGACCTACTACTTACCTCATCAGCTAGGGCTGATTCTAGCTAGTGTTATAGCAGGACTGTTTGCCTATTTGATGCATCATGCACGTGTCGCTAGGCGTGAGCATCACTTGGCTGTATCTGGAAGCTTAAAACCAGTTTTGCAGTGGTTTGTAATAACTACAGGGATTGTTGGATTAACCGTAATATTCAACCACTTCAGAGGAGTGCCGCTTACGGTATTGGTGTTAGCTTGTAGCGCGAGTGTGATTTATTTTCTAACACAGCACACCGCATTTGGTCGCTCTATTTACGCGATAGGGGGTAATGCTGAAGCTGCGGTGCTTTCCGGAATTAATGTTACACGTGTTACTACACTTGCTTACACGTTAATGGGTGCTGCAGTTGCATTGACAGGATTTATGACTACCGCTTATTCAGGTGCTAGTACTACTACAGTAGGCGACTTGATGGAACTTGATGCGATTGCAGCCTGTGTGATTGGTGGTACAGCTCTGCGTGGTGGACGCGGTACTGTGGGCGGAGTTATTTTTGGAGCATTGATTATGACAACGCTCCTTAATGGAATGACATTAATTGCAGTTGCACCCGAGATTAAGTTTATCGCTCGAGGAGCTGTGCTAACGCTTGCCGTGTGGATGGATGTACGACTCAGCAAAAAGTAATTAAGCAAGACCTTCAGCCATAGTTCGCATTTGAATTTCTATAATGCGTGACTTTGCAGATTGGGTGCAGGCGAGTAAAATCACCTGAGCAACATCTTCAGGATCGAGCATGTTTGATTGCGCAACACCTTCCTCCGTGCGACCTGTGCCAATAGCGAACTCAGTTTTAACTCCGCCCGGGCATATTGCACCCACCTTAATTCCTTTTTCGCGTAATTCACGGTCAAGTGCTTGTGCAAACCCGACCTGTGCAAACTTAGTCATGCAATAGACTGCCTCTCCCGCAAAACCGTATACGCCTGCCATGGACGAGACCATGAGGATTGTTCCAGACTTTTGTTTTTCCATTACTGGAACTGCATACTTTGAAAATAGAAAAGTAGAACGCACATTTGTGTCTACCATTTGGTCATAATCTTCAGCTGTGGTATCGACCAGCTTTTTGTAATTACCCATGCCTGTATTGTTAATCAGGATATCAAGTCTTCCGAAATGATCTACCGCTGCCTTAACAGCTTCTATAGCAGTCTTTTCTTCTTTGGCATCACCGATGACAATAGCTGCTTTTCCGCCTAAGGCTTCAATTTCCTTTTTTAGAGTTTCAAGCTGCAATTTTCTACGAGCAGTTATAACGATGCTTGCACCCTCAGCAGCGAGTGCACGAGCAGAAGCTTGGCCAATGCCAGCACTGGCACCAGTAATGATAGCAACTTTATTTAATAATTTTTTGGACATGGGGTAATTGGGATTAGAACAATAAAAGAGGTATGTACTTATATAAGAAAGTAAAGCAGGAGCTAAATATAGAGATTTGGTGTTATCTAGATTCTACGAGATGACGTAATTCTGCGTTAATAAAGCACAATAATTAGATAATTTGATGAAAAACTGCTTGGCCTAGGTATTTCCTCTGTAATAGTACTACCAATGTCTAGTCATTCTACTCTGGAGTTAAGCCCAGCTGCAAAACGAGCACTTACCTTAGGCGCTCTAGGTGTTGTTTTTGGTGATATAGGAACAAGTCCTCTATACACCATGCGCGAATGTATCTCTCACGTTCCTGTCGCAGACAGAGCGGCTGGAGTCTTAGGGGTTCTTTCCCTTATTTTTTGGTCTCTGCTACTTATTGTAAGTGTTAAGTATCTTTGGTTTGTTATGAAAGCGGATAATCAAGGAGAGGGTGGTATATTTGCTCTACTTGCTTTAATTCATAGCAAAAGCAAAGACGCAAAGGGGAATGTATCGCGCAGAGCTTTAGGCCCTATGGTCATCATGATTTTAATTGGTGCTGCTTTACTTTATGGTGACGGAATAATTACCCCGGCAATTTCAGTACTAGGTGCGGCAGAAGGTTTTAATATGATAAGCCCTGCTTTTACACCGTATGTAACGCCGATGGCGTGTGTTATTTTGGCAGGGCTTTTTTGGGTTCAGCATAAGGGAACAAAAAGCATCGGAGGTATTTTCGGCCCTGTAATGTTGGTATGGTTTATTGGACTTGGTTTATTAGGAGCTTGGCACCTTATCAAGTTACCAAGTGTGCTCAAGGCGCTTAATCCAGCCTATGGCATAGCTTTACTGCATCACCCACCAGCTCAAGTTGCTACTCTGCTAGGCTCAATCGTACTAGCAGTTACAGGCGCAGAAGCGCTTTACGCAGATATGGGTCATTTCGGTAAACGCTACATTGCGTTTGCTTGGTATTTTGTGGCCTTCCCAGGACTTATTCTAAATTACTTTGGCCAAGGGGCTTTTATTCTTAGTCATCCTAATTTAACGGATAATCCTTTCTTTGCTATGGCTCCAGCAGGTTGGGGTCGCGCGACACTTACAGGACTTTCTATTGTTGCAGCTGTCATAGCCAGCCAAGCTCTAATATCAGGAGCATATTCTCTTACACGCCAGGCTATTCAACTAGGATATTTTCCTCGCCTTAAAATTAACTACACTAATGCCGAACAATCTGGGCAAATCTACGTACCTTTTGTTAATACGCTATTGGCAATCGGATGTATTCTTACTGCAGCAGTTTTTGGATCCAGTGATAAGTTAGCTTCTGCTTATGGAATTGCTGTTACGGGTACTATGGCGATTACAACTTTTGCTTACTTCTTTGTAGCTAGGAGAAATTGGAATTGGCCAATGTATAAAATTGGAACTATCTGCGCTTTATTTTTAGTCATCGACTTTGCTTTTTTCTCATCAAATGCATTGAAGATTGTGGATGGAGGATGGTTCCCGGTTGCTATTGCAGTAGTAGTGCTTGCAGTGATGCATACATGGAAAACAGGACGCGATGCAGTTTTTGCTGTTGTATACGCTAATAATGTAACCGAATCAGAGCTTATCGATATTGCACACAGTAAGTATATTGTGCGCGTACAAGGAGCTGCAGTTTTCATGGTAGGCTCTCAACAAGGAACACCTATTGCTCTACTTCATCATGTAAAAGCAAACCATAGCCTGCATAACACAGTTATATTGATGAGTATTGTGACCGAAGATGTTCCTACGGTTCCGGAAAATAAATGTTTAGATCTACGTGAAATTGGAGCCGGAATTTGGAGAGCTAATGGTCATTATGGCTACATGCAGTCACCTAACGTGAGTGCTTTAGTTGAAATGATGCATACTGCTGGCGTTAAATTCAAAACCAACGGAACCATCTATTTCTTTAATAGGGAAATGGTCCTCAATGGCGGTAACAGTGGTATGTGGGAATGGGAGAAGGCTTTTTATGCATTTCTCACTCGAAATTCACGTCCTGCTAAAGACTATTATCAAATACCACCTTCCCAGATTATTGAAATGGGATTACCTTTACAGCTATAATTTCTACAAGCTAAAAATTAACTATGCGTAAATGATACGCACCTGTTTAGTTACAAGGTATCTAGACTTACCGTTTCTTTATTAAGATACGGTAAGTCTTATAAGTTATAAATTCGTTCTAGTGCGAACTATGTGAGATAAGTGTCGAATTAACTATAAACTTAATAACCCATTTATCTGTAGCTTGGTTTAAGCCGTGACCAATTCCTACTTCAAAACCAGTCTTTGCATTACGATCTAATACTAAGAAAAAAGACTGTTGTTGATTGGAGATATTGTAGGGGTGATTTAATGGGCCAAAATCTGAGTATTGTTCTAATGCTATAGTCCACAGCTCAGAGAGATCATACGAGAGTCTAATGCAAGGTGCGAAGTCTAGTCTGCTAAGGCCATCAAAACTAGAATCAAGAATTGGGTTAATAACAAAAGTCATTTGTTTATTTCTCCATCCAATAATAGGTCTAATCTCTCCCGAATATTTTGACTGGTCCCACCGTCTAGCATTTGAACTGTATTCAAAATTAACACCGTAGAAAAAATCTTTTTTATCTGCATCAGGAATGACAAACAGGGCTCTAAGTTTACCGCTCTCTGAGTACAGTCTGTGATTTGCAGTCAGGGTATAGACAGGAAGATAAAGACCCAGTTCGCACCATGAGTTTAAACCATACGCAAATTCAGGAACTCCATTTAAGCTGCGGTTTGCAATAACAGCTCCATTATAGCTTGGGGTAGATGAACCTGCGGGTGTGAAATTATTATGTAACGTGAGGCTGACTTCTCCTGGGTTAGCTATATCACCGCCGTAAACCTGAATCTCATCTGTTTGACAGTTTGCGTTTATTGCAAACAGCAATGTGGCTAGTAGAACAGTCAGCAGAAGTTTATGCTTTAGTAAGATCATTAATTGCGTGGTTTAACCTGTAATAGATATTTTTTAATTTTTTTTAGAGGTGGTTAGGCAGCATTATAACGCATAATTATACTTAATTAAGGTCAACAGTACTGCGCAAAGTATAGGTATTTCCTGAAGGATCGGAACGGTATATCTCCACACGTGCTCCCTCCGAGCTTGCTTGGACCTTTAAAAATGAACTTGGTGAACCTGTGTCACCGCCCCCTCGGCAATGTCCTGTATCACATTGCCACAGACCTCCTGGGAGTTTTTTAACTGATACGTCATGGGTATGACCGCATAAGTATGCTTTTACATGATACTGCTCTAGGAGGACAATAAAACGCTGTGCAGTTTGTGGATTAACACTTACTGAGTCTGTACCATGGCGAGATCTGTGCGTATCCATATCTGGGAAGGATTGTATTGGTTGGTGCCCAGTAACCCAAATAAATGCTTTATGCGTAGATTTTAAATCATCTTCGATCCACTTGAAAGTGTCATCGGTTAAATCAACTACGCCCTTTTTCCCAGGGACAGCCCATGGATAAGTATCAATAGCAATGAAGTGTGAATTTCCATAATCCCATGAGTATAAGCTTAAATGACTTCCAGCTATACCGCGGTGAACTACGTTAGGAATTTTGTCTTTAAGCCATGAGCGAACCCAAGGCATAACAACTGCATTTTCAACATCATGATTTCCTACAACAATATACCAGGGAAAATTTTTTCCTAGATATCGATCAATGACTGCCCTGTTTGATGCTGGTGGATCAAAATCGCCCGGTGACAATAAAAACGAACCTGGTCCTACGCGACTCATAGCTTCACAGGCACCATCAAAAAAGCGTTTACCGTCTTGTTTTGGATTTTCTGTGAAACTACGCATATCACCTGCGATTGTAAACGACAGTGCAGAGTCTAATTTTTGAACATCGGCTTTTAGTGATCTTGATAGAATTATGGCCGAAGTAATAAAAAAAAGTTTTAGATATTTATAATGTGACAGCGTAAAAAATGACATAACGGCAAGAATCGTATGTACTTAATCTTTCTAAAACTCGAGTTCAATAAAGCCACCTGGATTTAGAGGCCTCCACACTGCACCTAAATTTTTAAGCTCAGTTTTAATATTCTTAAGTTCTTGATCACTTAGTTTTGGGGTGGGTGTTTTGCGTTGTTTGCAACTTATAGCCAGGGTGTCTTTAAAGGTGACTACATCAGATTCACCTCCCCACTGTTCTGCTTGGAGTACTTCTACTAAGCACTCACTTTGAAGTGCTTGAATATCTTTAGACCAGTCGCGTTTGTGTAAATGTACATCATTGGGATCTATAGGCATACCCTTTTTGATAAATCCCAAGAAACCGTTTTCCCAGTGAAGAGTTTTTTCTACAACAAAATGGAAAACATCGTGAGGCAGAATACCTTGCTTTGGTAGTAAGCCGCTGGTCTCTGTTTTATCCTCTCTAATACAGGTGATACGATCAAACTTTCCACTGCCCTTAGTCAGGATAATTTTCATTTTGCTAGGTGGTGCCTCTTGAGAGTGCGCGACAGGTTTACTGCAGTAAGTAATTATTTTACCTAATACTATAATCTACAACAAAAGTAGCGTTAGCCGTTAAAAGGCCAGAATCTAAATAGCTCTAAAAAGAAGATGCCAGCTATGATATAAGTCATAGCCGATAATTTTTTTCCTTCTCCTTTAGCTAGTTTAACAATAGCTGCACTGATAAGGCCAAGGCCAAGACCCTCGGCAACACTGAAAGTAAGAGGAATTGCTAAAATCGTTATCACAACAGGTGCAGCAACACTGAAGTCGCTCATCTTGATCTCGATAACAGACTGCATCATGAATATGCCCACAATGACTAGAGCCGGAGCTGTAGCCGCACTAGGTATTGCAAGAATTAGCGGCGAAAAAAACAAAGCACCCAAGAAACACGCTGCCGTTGTTAATGCAGTTAGACCTGTACGACCGCCTGCTTCAACGCC
Source organism: uncultured Opitutia bacterium (assembly GCA_903834135.1). Taxonomy (GTDB): domain Bacteria; phylum Verrucomicrobiota; class Verrucomicrobiia; order Opitutales; family Opitutaceae; genus Palsa-1447. The sequence continues at coordinate 658,793 of CAILHZ010000016.1, forward strand.
ACTGGCTGATTCAATATAACTGACTACGGTTGAAGTTCCGCTTAATGAACTGACAATAGCTGCAATAGAATCACTCATCAAGGCGCGTCCTACTTTGGGTAGTGTTCCGTCTGGTCTCATTAGCCCAGCTCGCTTTGTTACCCCAATTAAGGTTCCGATATTATCAAACATGTCGATGATTAGAAGTGTGAGTATAATTGGTAGCGCCTTAGCAAAATGTTCTATCACATACTTAAAATTAAGTTTGAGCATTACAGGCTCAGGTGATGCAGGCAGAGAAAAGATTGAGTGAGGCCAAACTGTTATATGACCTCCCTGACCATCGGGGATAAAGATTCCTAGTACTGTTACACTTAGTATAGATAGTATGATAGCACCGGGAATCTTCCGAGTTACCAAAATTGCAGCCAGTGCAATACCGAAAAGAGCCAGAGCTACGGAAGGAGCTCTGAAGTCTCCTTGGCTTACAAATGTAGCTTTGTTGGCTATAATAATGCCTGCATTCTTAAGTCCTATAAAAGCTATAAACAGCCCGACGCCGCAGGTTATAGCGAGCTTCAGATAGAGCGGGATTGAATTAACTATTTTTTCACGAATACCTGTTACTGAAAGCATTAAGAATATAGTACCGTTTATAAAAACGAAACCAAGAGCGCTCTGCCAAGGTATCCCTGCACCAATACATACTGAATAGGTGAAGTAGGCGTTGATACCCATACCCGGAGCCAGTGCCAAGGGGTAGTTAGTCATGAATGCCATAAGTGCGGTACTAAAGGCAGCAGTAATTGCAGTTACTGTGACTAGTGCCGCTTGTGGCATACCTGCATCTTTTAAGATGAGCGGATTGACGGCTAAAATGTACGCCATTGCGGCAAAGGTGGTGAAGCCAGCCTGGATTTCACGCCCAATCGTTGTTTTATGGCCTTCGAGATCAAAGATGCGTTTTAACATGTTGTACGGTGATCGATACCTGCATTTGTTGTGCCGATGAAGAAACAAAGGCACATTGTAATCAGTTCATTCCTTCATCTACGATGTTGTGCAATGAGCCAAGATTAATCCTGCTAAGAATGCAGTGATTAAGTAGTTCCACTGGCACTGCAATTGCTATTAAATTTATTCAACAGCTTATCATATATGCTATCCGTACGTAAATTATTTATCTTTATCCTATGTTGCAGTGGATGTCTGGCGTTTTACTCATTACACGCTGAGGCCATTAAGCCAAAAGTGATGATTTTAACGACCTTTGAAATCGGGAATGATACGGGTGACTCTCCTGGCGAATTGCAATACTGGGTCGAGCGTGAGAAATTAACTGGAAAGTTGTTTATTCCAGGGCTAGCGCACCCCATACGATACAACGATTCAGGCGTTTATGCTATGCTCACAGGAACCTGTAATCGTAGCGGACTTGCTATGATGCTTGCAGGCCTCGATTCTCATCTTGATCTAAGTAAAACTTACTTTGTACTCGCTGGTATAGCTGGAATAGATCCTCAAGCTGCTAGTGTAGGAAGTGCTGCGTGGGCAAAGTGGATTGTAGACGGAGATAATGTAAACGAGCTGGATCGTTTAGATGCGCCTAAGAATTGGCCATATGGCATTTTCGCCTATGGTTCATCTCAACCAAATGAAAAACCAGGTCCACATGATTGGAGTCAAAAACCTATGGCTTTTGAACTTAATAACGGTCTTGTTAATTGGGCTTATAATCTCACAAAAAATATAGAACTTTCTGACACCGCAGAATTAAATAAATATCGCAAAACGTATGTTGGGTTTCCTAATGCTCAACGTGAACCCTTTGTATTATTAGGGGATACACTAGGCACACCGCGTTATTGGGGTGGTCCTGTTCTTAGTCAATGGGCACGTGACTGGTGTAAGCTGTACACAGATGGGAAGGCTCATTTCGTAACTACACAGTGCGAAGATCAAAGTGTAGCTTATGCATTATATATGCTTGGTAACGCAAAAAGAGTAGATCCTCAACGGTTTCTTGTTTTGCGTACGGCAAGTGACTACTGTGAACCGCCAACAGGAGTTTCTTCAATAGACAGTCTTTTGCATGGTGAAGAGGGAGGAGCCATGCTTGCTTTTGAATCTGCTTACCGAGTTGGGGCACCTGTGGTGCATGCACTAATACAAGGCTGGGGTAAGTATGAAAATGAGCTACCTCATTGAGTATGAGATTTGGGAATAATTTTAAATTATTTGTATATGTAGACAGCTTTTAAGACCTATAACATGCGTGTTCGATAAAATAGTCTATTCCGCAGCTTTAGAAGCTATGTCTATCTGGTAAGTTTCTCAATGAGCAGTGTTCGATCCGGATATAGTTTTTGCAGGGCAAGAAGCTCTGCTAATTCAAAGTCAGAATATTCAAAACCAGGACTTAATGTGCAACCAAACAGTGTGTAGGATTCAGTTGTGGCGGTAGCTGGCCGAGCCCCCATCCATGTTCCACGCTTTACTGTGATTTGAGGCTTTTCATCATTAAGAACGTCTGGACCTAATATTTCAAGCGATGAGCTGCCATCTGGATAAAGAAGCAGGAGCTCAAGGCTTGAGCCGTCATAGTAATGCCATAATTCATCAGAAACGAGTCTATGGAGAGCTGAAAAATCCTCGCGAGTGACTAGGGCAAGAATTGCGGAGCTTGCTGGTCTAAAAGAAGCGTAATGTTCTCCCAATACAGCTTGGGGTATAAATAAAGAGTTTGTGTAACTTAATGTAAACCAGGAACCTTCATGTGGAATCCTCTGCATCTTAAGATGTTCTATGATTGAATTGGCTTTATTGCTCATAGGCTGGAGTAATACAGTATTTATAGACTACATTTAAACATTAAGGCGAATATAGGCTAAAAGAAGAATCAAAATATTTTTCTTAGTAGCTCATGTTTCTAGGTGGACCGAATATTAATATCATTGTAATTGTTAGCTGTGTTGGACGTCTTTTGAGATATGGCCAAAGTATTCACACGTTTAGTATCCGCTTATAAGTTCTTATTTAGATACATTGGGCTAGGGATGCTCACTGTGGGTGGTTTAGATGGCTCTTTGAGTGCCCAGGATACGCTTGATCCTCGTACGAAGGAGGTTTTTCTATCTGCAATCAACTCTGTTGATTCACACTGGGATAGTCGGGCAGCGCTTATTGGGTCGGGTTCTTCACATACGGTTCGTGGTTCATCCTGGTATGGCTTAGGTTTAATGACACGTGATGAACCTGGAGATTTTGAGCGAGGTATTAGAACACTCTGTGCAGTTGCAGCCACCCAAATTGACTTACCTGAAATGCCTTGGGATGGAACGTTTAAGCGAGTCGCTGAAGAGAAGCTTCCTCCGCCTAAAGGAAGGGCATATGTCGATTATGATCCTAATTGGAGAGAATTTGTGGGGACAGTATTTGCACTGGCATTAATTCAACATGGCGACCGTATTTCAGCGCATGACACAGAAATTTTAGAAAACGCAATTAAGCACGCAGTTTCCGGCGAAATAAAACAAGGAAGACTTCTTCCAACATACACTAATATTTCTTTAATGTATGCTTTTCTTAGGACATTTGCTGGAAAGCGTTTTCATAACGAGCGTTGGTTAAGCGAGGGTCAAGCATGGACAGAAAAAGTTTATAACGCATATAAACTGAACGAAAGTTTTGATGAATTTAATTCTCCAACTTACTATGGAGTGGATTTTTACGGGCTTGCATTACTCAGACGCTATGGAGTAACACCGCGTCTAAGAGAGATGGGTGCTACAATGGAAGCAGGGCTTTGGCGAGATGTAGCCCGATTTTATCACCCTGGATTAAAGAACTTAGCAGGTCCTTTTGATAGGGCCTATGGTATGGATATGACCCAGTACGCTTCACTCGTTGGAGTGTGGCTAAGTTTCTCGTTACCTAATAATCAAATGCCGCTGCCTCAACTAGGTTCTTCTATGGACCATGGCGGAGATTTTCTATGTGCAATGACTTATGCAGCATTAGGCACTCATATACCTTCTGAAGTTGTAAAAGATCTTACGGTGTTTCCTGGCGAACATCGTGTTACGCAAAAGATAGCCGATGGCTCACGAACTGCGACGGCATGGTTTGCTGATGATATTATGATTGGAGCTGAAGAGACTGGGCTTACGCGTGGAATATTAACACCTAAAAGTCAGTTTCATCCTGCTACTATACACTGGAAGCTATCAGATGGTGGTATAGCGTGGATGTATGTTAGTAGCGCTCCTCTGCTTGATGCCAAGGCAGATAAAAACCTACTTAACATTCACTCAAATCAAGGTGATGTTGTTTTTCGCATTCATGCTACAGGTGTTAATATAAATCACATTACTAAAGCTGTGTGGGAGCTGCCTAATTTGAGAGTTAATATTGAAAGCAATGCCAAGACTTGGCAAGTTGCGAGGGTAGCTAATGACATCGAAATCAGATTCAATGATGTATCGCTTATCACGCTTAACACACATTATTCAACTAGTTCATTAAAAACTCCATGAGTATGTCACCTCATAAATATTTAATTAGTGGAATTCTCTTTTTTGGACTCATATCTCTCATTGGGTATAGTTCAGTAATGCAGGTAAGACTAAGTGAGACGGATTATCTAAAACAGTTTCCCAAGGGAAGGCTTACGGCACTCGTTATTAAAGGTAAGCCCGACGCTAACGGTGATACTCATTCCAATAGGGCAACGTGTTGGTATATGATTGGGGCTGTTATTGCTGGTGATACAAAGGAAGTAGAACGTGCCTGGGTTACAATTGATAAAGCCTTTGAGCATCAAAAGCCAAATGGAGCGGTAGTGAATGAAACTAATCTTAAAAATGCAGCTAACGTAAGGGGCACATTTTTTTATCTTCAGGAATTAGCACACGCAATTGTCATCATACAGGACTCCCCAATGGAGCCTCGATTCCATGATCGTATCGAAAAGCTAAAGCCGAAGATTAGGAAAGCCTGTGATTTAATGAGCGCAAATTATGATGTAATTATCATCGATAATACCTTGGCAATTAACCGAATTGTGATTGCAGCAAAAGCATTTGGTTATTGTGGATTACTTTTAAAAGATGAGTCCCTAATTAAGACTTCAAAACGACTCATTGCCCATGCTCTAGCCCATAGAGATAAAGACGGTGTTTTTATAGAAAAAGGCGGAAGAGACTCGAGTTATAATGCAGTATCAATCTTCTTTGGCGAAGTGCTTGCTCTAAATATCTCAATACCAGAATTTGAAGATGCTTTGCCCGCTGCTGTGAATTGGGAAGTTGCGCGCATCAAACCATCGGGTGAAGTGGATGTAACAGATAACACACGCACAGGGGTGGGTAAGGAGTTCGTTTCAGGGCATCCTAAAAATGTAAACACAAAGGAAGTAATTTTTGCCCTAACTTTCTACGGTCTAATCCATCATGATGAGAAGGTGTTAGAGGTGGCGGATAGAATCTTTAAATATATCCAAGCAGAAAGTATTAATTAGGATAAAGTAAATATTGAATTCTACGTTTATTAAATGCCTCTAGCTCTTTGCTGAACGAAGAATATATTTCTGTAATAGATTTTCCTGAACTTATTAAATCAAATGTTTTTTGGTCACCCAAGAAACGTTCAATAGAACTGAGTTTGAAACTTTCAGGATAAAGTTTTTCAAGTTCCAATATCACATGAATGCCTAAGTCGATACTTCGGCATTTATTACGATCTGTGATGATAATACGAACACCGTTACAGGGGGTATTACGAAGCTTTAAGTTCGTTTTAGGGCCACGGTAGAGTGTATCGGTTGGCGTAAAGTGCACGGCTTCAAATGCTAGGCCGGGAAGTTGTAAGGTAGTAAGGGCCTGAGTTAATGCTTTTGCATCGATATAGGGTGCGCCAATTTGCTCAAAAGGTTGAGTTGTTCCACGACCTAAAGAAACACTGGTTCCCTCCATTAGGCATAAACCTGGATATAAAATCGCCGCATTTAGCGTTTTGATAGCAGGAGATGGATCTTTCCAAGGCAGGCCTGTCTGATCAAACCACATACTTCGGGTCCAGTTTTCACAAGAAATAACCTTCAGTCTTACTCCTAAATGACATTCTGAATTCATCATCTGAGCTAATTCACCAAGTGTCATGCCGTGACGTATGGGCACATGATGAAAACCAATAAAATTGATGGGATCTGTTAATACAGGACCTTCTACGAATAATCCACTAATTGGATTAATTCGATCTAAAACATAGAAGTCTTTATGCGCTTCCGAGGCAGCCTGAAGGGATGCTTTAAGAGTAGCTGCATAAGTATAAAAACGTGCTCCAATATCCTGTATATCGAAGACTAAAGCATCAATTGATTCAAGTTGTGACAATTGCGGTCCCCTAGAACGCATGATCATCTCTTGATAATCATTATTACTTTGGTTCGGGAGGCGCTTGGGTGCTGCTCTATATAGACTATAAACAGGGAGATGTGTTTTTGCATCTACTGAGTCACCTACATCTGAGTCTGCTTCTCCTCGTATTCCATGTTCTGGACTGAATAAAGCAACTAGCGTTATTCCTTTAGCTTGTGCGAGTAGATCAATTGTTGGGATACCATCTTTATTTTGCCCCGAATGATTGGTTATTAAACCAATCCTTTTACCTTGGAGTAAGACGTATTGTTCACGCTGCAGTACGTCAATTCCATTAAGAGATCTCGTATATGGGTGTGCACCTAGTAAGCTTTTATATACAAGAAGAGCAAGAAATGTACTAATCAAAAGCTGTTTCATGAATGAGGTTTATTCGCCAGCAAAAGCTAAACTGCAATAAAATGTGAATTAAGCAATAGAGTCATTCATGATGGTCAGACGTTAGACTAAAGTGCATCTGTATATTGCAGCGCTCGTAGTGTGAAGAACAGCATGCAACTTCAACGAACCCAATTTTTTTATATAAACTAATAGCTGGTTCAAGTTTAGTATTACTGTAAAGGTGTATCGATTCAGCGTTTAATTGTTTTGCTTTAACGATTGCAGCATGTACCAAGAGCTTGCCTATACCTTTACCGCGCAAATATTCGTCGACTGCTAATTTAGTAAGCTCATAGCATGCTGTACCATGCGGTATAAGGGCACAGACTCCAACAGGTTTAGACTTAAAGAGTGCGACTAAAATAAATCCACCTTTATTTATAATTGCCGATTCAGGATTGTTGAGTGTCCAGATGTCTGAGGCTTCGAGGAAAAAATACTTTTTTATCCACGTTTCGTTCAAGATACGAAACAGCTCAGCATATTCAGCCTTGTAGGGAACTACTTGGATCTCAGGCAATACTATTGTACTCATAACAACTTATATAAAATAATAGGTGGTATATGAGATTAATAAATTAGCTTAGTAAATAGTCCGTTGTGATGTAGGTAGCAACCAAAGTACTTAAGACAAGTTAATGTACAAAGTATCAATCATCACTTGAAACAAATATTTCTTGTGAAATTGGCTCAATAGTAGTTGAAGGTAAATTCTGATGAGCCAGAACCTTGATAGCTGCATTTACATTTTCTACACCATAGATTTCTGGATGATTTAGAACAATACGACTAAATAACTGCATTGCATATTTTTGAGAATTTTTATTCCTGCCAGTATCTTTAATTCTGTAAAAGTATAGCGGTTCAGGAATGCGTTTACCCAGAAAACCTTTTTTACACATTGCTATCCAAAAATCCCAATCTTCTAAGCCAGCCGTCATATTTCTATTATAGCCACCTGCTGACTGCCATGCAGATTTTCTGAATAAAGATGTATTTGGTATATAGTTACTAACTGAATATAAATGTAAGATACAAAACTCTAAACTTGGATGGGTTAAATTAGACGCACCAAAATGTTGCCAATCGCAATAAGCTATACCTACAGAATCGTCTGTATCCAACAGGTGAGTCATTTTATTTAGTAACTCTGGGTGAATCTTATCATCTGCATCTAAACAAAGTACATAATGTCCATTCGAATGTTTGATTCCTGCATTTCTAGCATCACATACTCCACTGTTAATTTTATCAACGAGCCTTATTTTATATGCATCGTATTTTTTTATTAGCAATTTAGCTATCGAAGTTGTTTCGTCAGTGCTACCATCGTTTACGATTATTATTTCCCAATATTTGTATGATTGGGCAATAACACTACTTATGCATTCTTCTAGATATTGGCCTTGTAGATATGATGGAATCACTACCGAAACCATGTGTTTGTTAAAAACTGCATTCATTTAAATGGCTTGTAGAGGGTTATATTTAATTACCTAAATATTTATCTATTAAGCAATGTTTTGGATTAGTAAAATTAATGGGGCCATGTCCCAGATTATTGAAAGCTTTAGATGCAAATATTAAGAAAGTGGATATAATATGAGACTAAACCATAATCTTTTTCCGGGATCTAAATAAATGTGCAAATAATATTTTAGCTATGTTGTTTTCGAGTCGTTATACTGAATTCGTCTAGCGATTCTAGCACCTATACGATAAAAGTTTTTTGTCTAAATTTCACTATTACTCAAATAATATGCCCACCACGATTTTAACTGTTGATGATAGTTCAACATTACGAAGGATCGTTAAGAGATTGCTTCAGCCTTACGCTGTAGATCTTATAGAAGCAGAAAATGGTGAAGTGGGACTCGCTTTAGCTAATGAAAAGCATCCTGATTTAATATTACTCGATCGTACTATGCCAGTAATGGATGGAGTAGTGATGCTATCACATCTCAGGGAGAATGAAAAAACAAGGCATATACCTGTGGTTATGCTTACGGCAGATGCTGATCTTCATACTATTGCCGAAGTTGGACATTTGGGTGCTGCCGGTTACATTACTAAGCCATTTGATGACGACGATTTCATAAAGAAAATCACGCATGTTATTCAATTAACACCTAGAAGTTCGCCTACAGCGACTAACTAAATAATTTATTCATCTGCGATTTAGTTTCGGTATCTCTAGCATAGATATATCTACCTAACATCTGCTTTATAAAATTAGCTAAGTTGTTATGTTACTTAGTAAGCAATAGAATAGATCTATAGGTTTATTGTATTAATCTTTGTAAGAGATTAAAGTGCTTTAATTACTTTATCTATTACAATACTTATATCTTGTTTTGAAAATGGTTTACTCAGGAATGCGATTGCTCCCAAGTCTACTGCATCAAATATAAAGTCATTGTAACCAGATACTAAGACTATTTTGGCTTTGTATTCGACTTTAGATAGTAGATCAGTGGCCGTCTTGCCATCCCATAGGTGTACATCTAAAAATAGCAGTTCAGGTTTCAACTTATTAATACTAGCTACAGCTACATCAAATGAATCTGCTTCACCAACGATCTTTAAAGCAGAATTTTCTTTTAGTCTGTGAGTAATGACTTTTCGAACCATATCATCATCTTCGACTATAAGAGTGGTGATTTTCACGTCAGAATATTTCTATGGTTTTATTTTTTATGTTATATTTAACGTGTAATGTTTAAACGGCACACCTAGTTTCAAATTAATAGGTATGTTAAAGAAGTTGTTAGCTTATCTTGGGATAAATGTTCTAAGTATACTATCCTTCAGTTGTTTAGGAATATAGTAAGCGTTCGAACTAATGACTTTTCTGTGCAATAATAATTTATATCAAATGATCAGGCCTTACGTATTTATGGCTTAAGCCTATCTATCGATACGGGCGCAGATTTAGCGATGAAGTGCGGCGGTTGACTGATTTTTAGTATATAACAATGATCGTATATTCAGAAATTTCTTTCTGAAATTACCCCCCCAAAAAAAAGGTTCAAATATGAAAAAGTTAATCAAGAAGTTGCTGTATACGTTATTAATTTCACTTTTCAGTGCAGGCATTGGGCTTGCAGCTGATATGGATTCACAAGCTTTAACATTAGTTAAATTAGATGATCAATGGTCTGCAGCTGCCGTAAAAAAGGATACTGATCTAGTTGTTTCTTTCTATACCGATGACGCCACTGTATACCCACCTAACGATATTATTGGAACAGGGCATGATGGTGCTAAAAAGATATGGGGTGCTATGCTATCTGATCCAAGCCTTACTATTTCATGGAAAGCACAGCATGCTGAAATAGCATCGTCAGGCGATATTGGTTATACTTCTGGTACTTATGAACTGTCCATGAAAGGCCCAGATGGTAAACCAATTAATGATAAAGGGAAATTTCTTTGCGTATGGAAAAAGCAAAGCGATGGTAAATGGAAAGCGTTACGCGATATGTGGAATTCAGATTTAAAGTAAACGCATCATCTTAGAACACAAAAAAAGTACTATTTAATCAGTAGTGCTTTTTTAATATTCTAGTCTTAGATTCTATATAATAGGATTATCATATAATAGATTAGTGTTTATTTAATTAATAATGAAACACTTTCCATCCAAACGGTAAGTTACTTTCTCGAATTAGCGTAGGTAATCATTTGATCAAGTGCTGTTTCAAGTAAATCTACGCAATTTGATGTTGTATATTTGAATGAATAATTCTGCCCAATTTTAGCAATCTCTGCAGCTTTAAGCTGATGGTTATGTGCCCAAATCAGTTTTTGTGATAAATCGTATGCATCATTCTTTTTGAATATTAGAGCATTATTTTTATCAGATAATAACTCTATAGAACCTTTTGTATCGCTACTAATTACAAGTAAACCAGCAGCCATTGCTTCTACCTGACTTTTCCCAAAGGGTTCTTCGAAGACACTGGGAAATACAAGAGTATTACTTGATGCATATAACTTAGACAACTCATCAATACTTAGAAATCCAATAAAGTTAACATAATCTGAAATCTTATTTACGTGAGCAATTAATTTAAGATTTTCAAGATACGAATCACTTAAAGTGTCTCCAGCAAAATTGCATTCAAAAGGTATATTCATATGTTTAAGATATACGAGAGCCTCCAATAATATATGTGCTCCTTTAAATGGAAGAATTAAACCTGAATAAACAATTTTTAACGTTTCTCGGTTAGGTGGATAATACCTGTAATAATAATGCAAAGGAGATCCTGGAGGTATTACTAGGTATTTTTTGAATTTATACCCATTGTTGCGTAAAACATCATTTACCCACTTGCTGCATGCAGCCATCCAATAAATTGCAGAAGTGGGTGTTTCATTGGGTTCAGATCCAGTAAAACTATTACCTAATCTATGTAATACAGGTATATTTAAATCAGTGAGTTTTTTAATAAATAAATTACCTAAAAAATCTAGATTCCCCACAATTACGATGTCTGGACAAAATTCTTTAACTTCATCTAAAACAGTTTGTTCATTGTAGGTAGCAATTTGATGTCTTTTTTCAATCGATGGTTCAGCTACAGCAGCTCCATCAATCCAGTCTCCAAACAGTTTTAATGAGCGATTAACATTGATTTCAAATTTTTTATGAAATTCTTGATGCTTGCGTTTTAGTTTTGGGGTATCTGAAGTTATAACGCGTACTCTATGTCCACGTGTTAGTAATTCTTCACTAAACTCAAACATAGTTCGACCAAATCCGCCTAACTTTTGTGGAGGGAAAATATTTGTTATGATCAAAATGCTTCGAGGGCTAATAGACTTTTTAGCTAATACCAACCCCGCTCTATTTTTATATATTGTTAATTGATTTAAATCTAAGTCTATCTGCAGTTCTAACTCAGTAATCTTTTCATTTAGGAATCCATTATTTGAGTCTAAACGAGTTAATTCTGATGCAGTGATATATGCCTGCGTAATATTACCAGAAGCTACCTGCTCTTTTGCTAAGTCTACATATGCGGCAATATTGTTTCGTTCTTTAGTTACAGATAAGTAATGCCTTGGATGATTTACCTTACTTTTAGACATGTACTCATCAAATTAAACTAAATATAAAAGAAAGTAAAGGTATGTAGTATTACTGGCATTTTTATCTAGATAAGTAGCGCGTTTTTTAAAACCAACGTGCTGAAAACGTAAGCTATGAAATCGTAGCATTACATTCTTGTTTCTTTACGAAGATTGACTGCACTACGCATATTAGACGTATTCACTAATAATAATTATGTAATGTTACGTAGTAGTGGTACTTATGTTCCCCTGATGTCTATTGTGTGCCTAAATATGTGATTGCGTAGAGAGTTGAAACATCTTGTTGTTATTAACGTAATTTATAAACTTTTATAAGCATTGAATAAGAATAAACGCTATATAATTAGCGAAACCGGCATAGTAACACTCGTCTCGAAAACTGATTTAACTCCAGCCAAGATAATCGAGGGAAAAGATGCGGCCAAAGTCGGTAAAAAGAAAAGGGTTTTTCCTAGCTGAGTGGGCTTAAAGAGAGATTTTTGAGTAATACTTTATAAAGATTATCACGACGATGATTCCAACGCCATTGGCTTTCGAGGAGGTGGCCCAAGAAGTGAGCTTTGCGCAAGCCACGCATCTTGGCCATAC
>CAILHZ010000017.1 GCA_903834135.1 uncultured Opitutia bacterium
AACTTCAAATAGTGAACTATCACGTAAAAGAAGATGACATGCTGCAGACAAACCAGACAAACCACCGCCTATGATAGCGACTCGCTTTTTCATACAAAGAAAATCAAATCTTACTTACGAGTAATTACCCATTTACCTGTAGCAGGTTCTTCTGATGTGGTACTGACATAAGTACCTTCGATTTGGTTATTTGTTAATACGCCAATTAATTTGGTTGAAGCGATAACACCTTGTACTTCCCAAGTAATAATTAATTCAACTTTATTACCATCAATTTTTACTGATTTAGTCTTGGCGTTAACATCTGTACCATCATAGGTGAATACAGAAATGGCACTCCATGTTCCATTAGAACCTTCTGTAAACTTAACATCAAGTGAACCACTTGAATTATCCTGGCCATGCCATTTACCCAAAAATTGACCTACAAAATTAGGCCTATTTACATCATTAAGGTTGGCGAAAGGACCAGTTGCACAGGCTGATAAAGATAAACCTAAGAGCAAGAGTGATATAAATAATTTCATATAGGGGTTTTTATACTACGAATGCTTTTACTTTAGGCGTCAACAAAACTTATCTGTATGAATGAGTCATTACAATTGAGGTAATTAAAGTCATATTTAACTATCACTGAGAGCAATAATCTAACCCAAAGAAGATTTAAATTAAGTAATGTTTATCTGGCTAAGTGTAGCACAATGTGAATCCACTGGCGTTGTATCGATTTTAAAAATATACATTTAGGTATCTAAATCACTTGTTTCTACTTCTATGAAAAAGTTAATCAAATTTGGAATAGTGCTAATCTGTTTAGGGTACATTCTTAAAGATAGCCATGCAGCTACAACAAAGCCCAACATTATTATCATCCTAGTTGATGATATGGGTTTTTCGGACATTGGCTGTTATGGAAGCGAAATTCCAACTCCGAATATTGATCGATTAGCAAACGAGGGACTCAAGTTTACACAATTTTACAATAATGGTAGGTGTTGCCCCTCTCGGGCTAGTCTTGTTAGCGGTCTATATGCACATGAAGTAGGTGTTGGGCATATGATTGATGTGCAAGACTCGCCGGGATATCTTGGAAGGCTAAATGATAATTGTGTTACTTTAGGTGAAGTAATGCATACTGCGGGATATTATACAGCCATGGTAGGCAAATGGCACTTAGGTCAAGAACACGGAGTAGTTCCTTGGAAACGTGGGTTTGACCGTACATTTAACTCACCTGATGGTGGATTTTATTCTTCACATTCACCACGTGCAGAACTGTATCTTGACGGAAAAAAACTTAGCAATAAAGACCCATTACTTGGAGATAATTGGTATACTACAGATTTATGGACAGATTTCAGCATTAGATTTATTGACGATGCACTGGTTAACAAAAAACCCTTTCTTTTATACCTAGCACACAATGCACCTCATTTTCCGCTTCAAGCTCCTGAAGTAGATATAGCTCAGTTTCGTGGAAAATACTCACTTGGGTGGGATAAATTACGTTCACAACGCTATGCAAATGAAATTAAACTTGGTGTAATCAACGAGCGTTGGCCGCTATCACCACGCTCAACAAATGTTAAATCATGGGATAGTCTAAGTATTAGTGAACAGCTACGCTTCCAAGAAATAATGGCAGTCTATGCAGCATGTGTATCTCATATGGATAAGGCTATTGGCCGCCTAGTAACTGCCCTTAAAGAACGTAAGCTTTACGATAATACTCTAATTTTATTCATGTCAGATAATGGTGGAAATGCTGAAGCTGGTCCAAATGGACAAGCCGATGGAAAAATTATCGGGAATGCTGATTCATATGTAAGATGTGGTGAATCTTGGGCAAATCTAGAGAATACACCTTTTAGACTTTATAAGCATTTTAATCATGAAGGTGGAGTCTCAACTCCACTAATTGCTCATTGGCCTCTTGGTATCAAAAGTCATGGTGAATTACGCTTAGAGCCAGGTCATTTAATCGATATAATGCCAACCTGTGTTGAGATTTCAGGTGCACACTACCCACAAAGTTATAAAGGTAATTTAATCTTACCTATGGAGGGTAAATCATTAATGGCAGCATTTAAAAATGAACCTATTGAACGTGAGGCCATATATTGGGAACATGAAGGTAATGCTGCAGTGCGTGTAGGTGATTGGAAACTTGTTCGATATCACAGAGATGGTGATTGGGAGTTATACAACATGAAAGTTGATCGCACAGAACTTAATAATTTATCCTATACAGAGCCTCAGCGTGTTAAAGATCTTGAGAAATTGTGGACAGCATGGGCTTACCGTACGCATGTGCTACCTTATCCAGCAGGTAAAAAATTCTAAATTTAATAGATTCAATAATTTTTATATAATTGATAAAGTAACTTATTTTCAAAGTTCAAATCACCCAACAAACGGATTACACGTTGAAAAATAATATTAAAATAGCAGGACTTGTGCATGTTTTAGTTTTAGCTATTTTTGGTTTTATAATCCTAGCGCTGTTTGCAGCTACAGTACATTACCAGGGTGAAAATTTCTGGAAAGATTGGTTAGAAAATGGAACGCTTAAGCATCCAACGTACACTGAACACATATACCCAAGCGATTTTTTCAGAACTAGATCTAACACTTGGTCTAACTGCGCATATATACTCGTAGGGCTATATGCTTTCGCATTTGCGTATACAGATAGCAAAAAATCTATAAATTTTGGCGAAAACGAATTAATACAATCACCTCAGTTGAGTATACTATTCGGCTTATCATGTTGTTGTCTGGGATTTTGCAGTGGGCTCTTTCACGCATCTTTATCCAGATTAGGACAACATCTCGATGTCGCATCGATGTATCCCCCATTGCTTTCGTGTATAGCCATATTCATGAATCGATGGATTAAATATATTTTTATCAAAAATAATACTGATGATTCTAAACTTTGGATTATTTTTTATATATTAATTACAGTTATGAGTTACTATCTTTATAAATTCAAATGGTCTATGAGTGCGTTTAAGGTATTAACTTGCTTAATTTCGATTCTAGGAATCTTTGGTCTAATAGATTACTTGTTTTTCCGTCACATGTTTTGTTTTAAGTGGCTAATGCTCTCGGTGCTAGCACTAGTGAGTGCTAGGATAATTTGGTTGCGAGATGTCGCTAAAAAATTCAGTGCACCTGATTTTCTATTTCAAGGTCATGCGTTATGGCATGTCTTAACAGCGCTCTCGCTCATGTCTCTTTACTTTTATTTACGTTCAGAATCTGCCATGCCAATTACTAAACAAAAGACATGATTTAGCTCAATTAAATATTGTAATTTAATTATTGCAATTTATTGTAAATCAATAATTTGCATAATTTAGTTTTTTGGATAAATAAAACTTTATAAATTAATAAAGTATTTAAATTTAATTCAGATAATGAGTTGTAGCTTGGTATTATTTTTGCTGTATGAGAGTCGATGCTCATACACCACAAACACCTGTCATACACTAAGGCTGCATACTTAGCAGTAATAGCTTCACTGTTAAGCTATCCCCTTGTAGCTCAAACTGCGTCTACATCTACACAAGATGAGCCGCTTAAAATGGAGAAATTTGAAGTAAATGAAGTTCCTATAGAACAACAAATACTTCCTACCGCACGTCCCTTTAATTCAGTATTCGGTACTGATGATAACATCATTGATGTACCACGTAATGTAACAATTATCTCCAGCCAACAGCTCAGCGATATAAGCATTAGCAATGTTCTTGATTTCTCAAAGCTAACATCAAGTGCTTTCACTACTACTAATTTCGGAGCACCCTCTAATGCAAGTATTCGTGGTCAATCAGCTGATTTATTCTTAAACGGTGTGCGTTCGCGCATTACAAGCAATGGCAACGGCCTTCCTGTGGATTTTAACTCTGTAGAATCCGTTAATATCGTCAAAGGTCCAGCGACAGCTGTGCAAGGTACGTCCATGTATGTTGGAGGTTTTATTGATCTTGTCTCTAAACGTCCATACTTCGATGGCACAAAGGGCTCATTTAGCCAAACTGTCGGAGCCTATGGCGTAAATAAGAGTACTCTAGATTTCGGTGGACCAATATCAAAGCAGCTAGCATACCGTTTTAGTTTTTCTGGTGAATTCTCTAAAGGATACTATATCGATGAACATAAGCGCACACAATCGTTCTATGGTGCTCTGACATGGCGTCCTTCAAAGAACTATGAATTATTTACTAACGGACAACTTTTCTTCGCTGATTATACAGAAAATTGGGGTATTAACCGTGTCACACAGGACCTTATCGATAACGGTAACTATGTCACTGGAACAAACATAAACAGCGGAACTGTAGCGACTGCAGCAGATCCTCAGAATGCTAAGAATGTTCTTAGCGGTGGTAATGTCATTGCCTGGGGACCTACGGTAAAAATTAATCGTCATACACGCCTACTTAAGCCAGGTAACCACTCCAATGGTGCTGAGTTTAATTATCAAGTAATACAGACAGAACGTATTAGCGACGAACTACTCATCAAGAATACTACTTTTGCGAGCTACACACGACGTAATACATTGAGCACTTATTACTATAGTGAAGTAATCGATCCATCAGTCTTCGCAGAGAATCGCACTGAATTTATTTATAATTCTAAAACATTCACTACGAATAGCGGCTTAGATCTCAGATACCAACATACCAAAGCATACGATGATTACTTCTTCGAACCTGCTAACGTATGGGATATCACTAAAGACCGTACTGATATCAACGTCTACAATTCCAGTGCATTTAATTCTGGTGGTCGTGGATTTCCTATTCCAGGTTGGGCAGGTCGTTACGCAGAGCCTGGTTTATTTAATGGTGATACTAATGATAGTCATGCTACTACTTTCGGTCCATTCGTACAGAGTACATGGAAACCGACTAGCAATATTAATATCATTGGAGGAATACGCTATGACGTATTCTCAGCAAGTGTACGTGAACCACTATTGCCACCCTTTCCTACAGCAAGTATCCGAGTAACTGATCCTAACTACAATATTAGTTTGGTGCATAAAAGTACTGCAAATTCAAGTGAGTACATAACCTACAACTATAGTGAAAACACCTCTGGTGCAGTTGGTGTTGGTGGAGGTGTAACCGGATGGAACAGTGCAGGTACTGGTCTAGACAAAGAAAGTTTCAAGCAACCTAGTTCTTTATACGAAATTGGTGCTAAATTCTCCCTCGATAATAATAAATTATTCTTAAATTTTGATGCTTATAATCAAAAGCGTACTTCTAAAAGCACTAGCAGCACTGTTATCCAACAATATCAGTATAAGGGTTTTGAATCTGAATTAAATTACCAAGCAAGCAAGCATCTCTACGGCACAATATCTTACTCTCATGTTGATGCTAAAGCTTCTGCTGGTTATCAATATGGTCTATTTGGTGGTGCAAGTGAATTGCCTCCTGGTAATGCAAAGAATGCTACCGTTGCAATTGGCTCAACTACTAAAGTATCCGGATTACCATCTAATTTGTTTAATGCACTCTTAGCATATACATTTGATAATGGATTCGGATTCAGCGTAAACACCGTGATTACTGGTGAAATGAATAACAACACAGCAGGAACGCTCGTCATTCCTGTTCAATATACATTAGATAGTGGCCTTTACTATAAGTATGATAAGTGGAATTTCCACTTAACTGTACTTAATTTAACGAACCAGTTAAATTGGTCACCACCTAATTCAGTATATGGAAACGGATCTATTCTAGCACTTCCTGGAATCCAAGCTGAGTTCACCGTCAAACGTAGTTTCTAGTATAATTCTAAATCGAATTATCTAATTAACATTCTTTTTATCTAAGACTACATTCTCGTAAATACGAGATGTAGTCTTTTTTATGGTTAACCCAAAACGTTCACTTAAATTATTTTGAATTTAACAATTATTTCTAATAACTGGAATACTAAAAATAACATATGAATCTAATTGAAACAGTATCACCTTGAATATACTTACGAATTAAAATGGTGATAAACTGTAAGCACCAATCAAGTGACAATTTTCAACATTTCTAATAGCTTAAAATATATGGAATTTGCTTTTAAAGAGTTAATTGAATTGTTGAACTAAGAACATCGGGTTCAGACCTCGGAACTTTGATATGAAGGCCTTCTGAATCGCAACTTGTAGATAATACACTTGAATTATTTAAGAGTACTGCAGAATTAACTTTTGATATTCCTGGTACAATTAATTGTCCGTCTTTAGGCCAATTAAAAATATGTAGATATATCTTGTGCTGAGGATCATTAGCTTTTGCAGTTATCCTACCCCATACAGGTGCAGGGATTGCACTTTGCTTAGCACCGTATATACTCACACCATTACGTTTGAGCCATTCTCCTACGATTGCTAAACGAGTAACAGAACCATTAGGTATTATTCCCTCGCCTGTAGGTCCAACATTCAGGAGCAAATTTCCACCTTTGCTTACGATATCAATTAAATTACGCACTACGGTTTGGGGTGTTTTAAATTGTTCATCTCCCATGTAGTATCCCCAGTGCTTATTTAATGTCATACAGGATTCCCAGGGATCGCTCCAACCTCCTGATGGAATCTCTTGTTCAGCAACACGGTAATCACCGTACCGATTGCCTACGCGTTGATTCACTATACACTGAGGAGCTAGACTGCGTATCAAAGAGAGAAGTTCTTTACTTTGTTTAGAACTTATTCTCTCGGGAGTATCAAACCAAAGTATATCAGGATGATACAGCTCAAGTAATTCACGAACTTGTGGTTTTACCTTACCCTCATAATACAATGTAAAGTTTTTCTTTTTCTCATCAGGGAAATCCCACGTGTTACTGCGTGTCCAACCATCTGATTTTACTTCTGTTGGGGAATTAGCATCATCCCAGTCACGACCTAATGAATAATACACACCAAACTTGAGACCTTGTTTTCTACATGCATCAGCTAATTCTTTTACAGGGTCTCTTTTCCAAGGTGTTCTTTTTAGAATATTATAATCACTTGATATACTATTAAACATAGCAAATCCGTCATGATGCTTGGAAGTAATAACCATATATTTCATACCAGCATTAGCTGCAATACCTGCCCAAGTATCTGCATTAAATTGTGTTGGATTAAAGACATTAGCAATTTTGGCGTATTCAGCGCGTGGAATCTTAAGACGCAGCATCATATGTTCGCCTAAGCCATCACGTAGTGATCCATCAGGTGCTGGATAATGACAGCCCCATTGTGAGTATAATCCCCAGTGGATAAACATTCCAAATCTAGCATCATTCCACCAGGCAAGACGTTCAGTGCTAGTAGCTTCTGAATCGAGCTTAATTAAACTCTGATTCGAATGCTTGTCACCTGTGTCAACTTGTGTACTTGGTGTCTTAGTAAGTGTCTGTGCAAAAGCACTAATCTGATTAAGTGCAGTTACAAAAAGAAATAATAAGATAGAGGTAAATTTCATGGGCTATAACTAGTGCGCTACTATTATCAGAAGCAATGGATGGTAAAGCTTAAGCGTTAAGCAGGCCTAAGCTTGAATATGCAGCTTACTGTAAGTGTTTTTTAGCTCTAATTATTGATTCCAAATAATAATAGTCGGCATAATTAATGGGTACATCTAATTCACTATTTTTAGGATGGTGTCCAGTAGCGTGCATCAGTAAAAAGCCGCCATTTGTTCCTTGAGTAGCTAAATAATTCTTACTTGTAAGTGAAGTAAGTTGCTTCCAAGCGAAATTAAGAAAGGTTTGTTTCTCTGCACCTGAAGAATAATCACAGAGTTCAAATAATGCTGAACACATAATTGCAGCAGCTGCAGCGTCTCGTAGCTCATTAGGTATTTGAGGGGCATTATAATCCCAATAAGGAATACCGTCCTCTGGCATAGTAGGATAATTTATAAAAAGAAGTGCTGTTTTCTGAGCCTGCTTCAAATACTTAGGATTACCGGTTTCACGGTACATCATAGTGTAGCCATAGATAGCCCAGGACTGTCCTCGTGACCAACTTGATTCATCCGCTGCTCCTTGATGAGTTTTTTTCTGGAGCACTAATCCAGACACTGGATCATAATCAACAACGTGATACGTACTTGAATCTGACCTAAAATGATTGCGTAAGGTTAAATCAGCATGTGCTACTGCAATAGATTTAAAATCTTTCTCACGATCAACTTGTGAAGCCCACATTAGGAGTTCAAGATTCATCATATTATCAATGATTATGGGATAAGTCCAAGGCTTGGCATCCCAGGATTTAATACCACTTACTTTAGGATTAAACCGTGTACTTAACGACTCTGCAGCATTAAGCAGCACTTTTTTATATTGTGAATCATGAGTAAGCCGTAGCGCATTTCCATCACTGCAGTATAGCATAAAACCGATATCATGCGTGCCGTGATCAAATTGCTCCTTATCCAGTAAATGCGTGTAATATTGTGCATTAATTTTGAAATTCTCTTGCTTGGTTAGTTCATATAAAAGCCAAAGAGATCCAGGAAAAAAACCACTCGTCCAATCATTCTCCTTAACCATTATGCGTTTATTCGAAACGTATGTACGTGGTAAAAGTTTTGTTCCATGTAAGTCGTCTAACATGAATGTATACTGCAACGATGCTTTAGCTATTGAGTCATTTAATAATAACTCTTTAGGAGTTTCTTCTGCTCGAGCATGAAAACTTAGTAATCCTAAAACAAACGCAGGGGCAATTTTTGCTAAAATATTTATAAAACGAAAATGCATAATAGTGATGAGTTTTTTGGGATAAGACTTACTTTTACCGAGAATGATAAATGTTACAAGCATACGTGAGATATGTGAAATTTAGCTCATTATTTTGAATCGATATGCCTAGTTCTTGTGTTCGCGAGCAACTACTTTGTTAGTTCTTAGCTATTTTAAAAATAAATTAAAAGTAAGCGGCTAGACTCCTCGTGTTGAAATTAATCATGGTAATTAGGTTTAGCGTTTTAAGATACAAACATTATCCCATGCATTCCTAATAATGGACGGTAAGTATTTTTTTATTTTTAATCTTAAGATAATATAAACAGTTATACGTTAGTGATTTATGTATATTTACTGATTAATTGATTTAAGAGAATCAAACACAAAAGTCTTTGATTTATGCTTAACGTTTAAGCAGGAAAGTTAATTGAATTGTTAATAAAATTACAGATAAATATTACTACCCCCTATTTAAGGCGTAATCTTGGCGCATTCTGCACCTACACTACGCTCCAAATACGTACAATTCCTTGTAAAATATATATATAGAAAGCTGCTAACCTTAGATCAAAAATACTTTCAAAAGTAATTTAGAAACGTGCATTAAGACTCAAACCCTATGAACACACCACAGAATACACTCACATTAAGAGCAGATAAGTCTTTAAGAACTTATTTAGTTAAATCAGTTATGCTACTGAGTATAAGCGCACTTACAGCAATTTCAGCAAGTGCTCAATCTGCAGCTGCAGATAATGCTGCTGTAGTTTTATCTCCTTTTTCAGTTAATACATCAAAAGACGACGGTTTCGTTGCTACCAGTTCCCTTGCGGGTGGTAGATTGGCAAGTGACCTTAAAGATACGCCAGTTGCATATTCTGTTATTACAAAAGAGTTTTTAGATGCTTTTAATATTACTGATTTAACCCAAGCAGCTGACTGGGCTACTAATATGACAAGTAATCCTGGTAATAATACAGATCAGGGTTACGGATTTTCTCCTGCTATCAATATCACCATGAGAGGATCTGCTCCTAGTGAGTCAAATTACCCTGAAAGAGATTTCTTTCCCTATAACTCTAACACAGATGCTTATGCATTAGATCGTTTCGACTTTGCACGTGGTCCAAACTCAGTTCTTTTTGGTGCTGCACAATTCGGAGGAACACCTAGTGCAATGACTAAAAAAGCACTTGTGACAAAGACTATTAATCAAGTTGTTTTCCAGTATGGTTCATGGAATAAAATGCGCGTTACGTTTGACGTAAACCGTCCTATAAATGCTAAAGCTGCTATTCGTTTAGATGCAGTTGTCGATTATGGTAATACATTCCGTCAAAATGAATGGCGCCATAAAAAAGGTATTTTTGCTGCAGGTACTTATAATTTGACGCCGAAATCTAGTCTAAAATTTGACGGTGAATACATGGCAACATCTGCTAAAATCTTCCCTACTTCACTTTTAGATCAAGTTTCAGCCTGGGATGGCAAAACAACCATGACAGGTCCAATTTTACCTGCAAATTCACCAACTGCTGCAGTACTAGCACAGCAAGGCTTATCATATGGAACAAGTAACGCTAATCCATCGCTATCACCTCTATGGGTTTATGATCCAACTGGTTTTAACACTTCAAATGTCCTCAACTTCGCAAATTTCTTTAGAACAAAAGGTGCGGCTGGAAGTAGTACAGCAGCAAATTCTAACTATATTGGTGGAAATCGTATAGCTAGTGGTAGCGTAAGCTACGCAAATCAACCGATGCTTTATGGTTATGATGTACCAAATGGACGTTATGATACTGATCTTAGTGGTTCATCTTATTTCAGTGTACCAACGCAAAAGGTCACTAATTTATGGACAAGCAATAAACCTACTCAAACACAGCTAGCTCGCGATATTGCTCTAACTTACACACATCAAGTTGGTGATAGTTTATTTTTTGAGGTCGCAGGAGATACAAATAAAACAACCGTTGAGGGTAATAATGCTGTAAACCGTGGAATGAATACGGAATACATCGATATTAATACTACACTTCCCAATGGTGCTGCTAATCCAGAATTCCGCCATCCTTACACAGAATTTTGGACCTATAAAAATTTACGTTGGTATGAGCTGAGTGCTTTACGTGCACAGGCAGCATACTTGAAAGATATTAGTTTTGGTAAAATACAATTCAGTGTAATGGGAGGTGCTAATTTCCAGCGTCAAGAGAAGAGAAGTTATTTATATCTACTCCCGCTACAGGCGATTGGTCCTGATGCACGCTATTGGGATGCTGGTCAAACCAGCACTGCACTATGGAATCGTTTATATTTAGACCAAGGCGGAAGAGATTTCTACAATACAAATCTCGGTGCTATGACTCTACAAAATCAAGACGGTACATCAGTCACTGCTACGCCTCAGTGGGTTGTTGACGCAACGCGTAAGGATAATACTGCGAGTAATTTAACAAAATTTAAATTTGTACAAACGGCTACAAACTTAAACTTGTTTAATGGCAGACTAATAATGATTGGCGCGCTCCGCAGAGACTTAACACACCTTCAAACGCGAAACACTTTACTACCAGGTGACTACCCAACGGGTTGGAATGGAAGTGGTGTTATTTTTAAGCCTGATGCACCAGCAAATTGGTCTAATTTAACTTATATACCTAAAAGTGCTGCTGGTGTTGCTACAGGACCTGCTCAGCCAGCCGATACTCGTCCGCGTCTATCAGTTGCAGCAACTAGTAGCACTGCATCTAGTAGCATTCTAGCACAGCCACAATATGCTGGGGATAAATTCCGTGATGATTACAACCCTCCTGCATTAGATGTAGCATCAAATACATATTCAACAGGTGCTACATATAACGTTTTAAAATGGCTAGGAATCTACGGCAATGCTTCCACCACCTTTAACCCAAATCTACTTGTACAGAGGCTCAATACGACACTATTGCCTCCTACAGCAGCACATGGAACTGATTTTGGTGTTCGTATTAATACACCTGATAGACGCCTATCTTTAAGTATTGGTGCTTATAATTCATACCAAAAGAATTCACCTGTATCACCTCCAAGTGGTGTAGTCGGTAATTATAACACTATTTACAGTACTGCTCCTGTTGGAAACTTAAATCCAGGAGATGGTAATACGCGTGGAGTTGGTTTACTACCAACCGTAGTGCGTGATACTCAAACTCAACAATCTCATGGCCTAGAAATTGAAATCACAGCTAATTTAACACGCTCGTGGCGTCTATTAGCAAATGGTTCATACAGTAGATCTTGGCAGTCTGATTCGTTTCCAGACACAAGGGCGTACATCTTAGCTCAAGATACAGTGGCTCGCCAAATATTAACAGATGCCGGTGTATTAATTAGTTCCACTAACGTAGCATCGATTAATCCAGCAGTAAATACAGCTACTCAGATTAATCAGACACAAGTTACTAATGCGGTGAATGCATGGAATGGCATACAAACCAGTGTAATTCCAAATATGGTTCTAGGTAGACAAAAACTAGCTGGTTCTATGGAAAAGATAATTAACATCGGTACAGACTACACATTTCGTACCGGTACGCTAAAAGGCTTTGTTGTAGGTATTGGTGCTCATTATAGAGGTCGTAATGTAGTTGGTTATCGTGGCTCTGATACGATCATAAACCCTGCAAATACTGCAGCTACAGTTGATGATCCTACTGTAGATGCATATACCACTGTATTTGCTAAACCTTATATTACGGGAGACGGTCGCTTAGGTTATTCGTGGAAATTACACTCAGGACATACAATGAGTGTTAATTTAAATGTACAAAATTTATTTAATAATACTACACCAAGCTACTTCTTAGATGTTCCCGGTGCTCAGTTATCAAATACAGTCCTAAGACCCCGCAATGGTGATGTAACAAACATTGCTCTTGAAACGGTTCCTGCAGGCTATGCTCTGAGAACTCCTATTAACTATACTTTAGGATTTACAATTAATCTATAAGGTTTATCCCAAAACCCCTACCTTAAAATAGGGGTTTTTTTATGTCTAAAATTACGCAATTTTAGTATATCTTAATGATTTAACTTAGGTAAACTTTTACCGTAGTACCACTCACCTTCAGCTAGCATAACTACTTTAGGTCTAACAGGTACTCCTAGATCATTATGGAGTAATTGAGTGATCATTAAATCTACAGCGTTAACTCCAACGGCATTAAAATCTTGGATTATACCTGTTATACCTGCAAGATTCATACCACTAAAAACATCTAGGCAAGCGTGAGGATAAGTTAGAAATAGTTTTAAGCACTCTGAGTGCGTATTTAATGTGCTTATAGATGTTGATATTAGAGAATCAGGTTTAAGGACTTTTAACCATTTTTTAAAGCGTAGCTGATCACTATCACCAGCTATGTGAAATATCGATTTTAACCCATTTTTAGAATCTGGGTAATGTGCTAGAAATGCAGATTCGTGGCTTTTAAGCGTTTGCTCATTAGAGTTTTCAAATATGATTAGAGCCGGCTTTTTATAACCAGCTTTAAATACATTTTGCAAGGTGCGACGCATACCACTGTATTGATAATGTCCTACTCGATTAAATTCTGGTTCCCATGGTGTATGACCTATAATAACAGTTGTAAATTTAACCCAATTAAAGGGTAACTTGACTACTGAACTTTGTCTAGAAGGTGAGAAAATAATACCGGATATGCCACGAGCTATGAGTATTTTCTGAAGTCTCTGGACCGTCATTCCATCATTATTCAAATAAAATTGCTCTACATTCAGTCCAAGACTGTTCGCTCTTTGTATTAAACTTTGAATTAATTTTGTTAAAAAGTTACTTTCAGCAACTGATTCTGGGGTATCCTCAAGCCATATGAAAGCGATCGTAATCCAATTTTTTTTAGAAAATTGAGAAAAACGCACTAAAGACATAACAGATCTAATAAGTGGGTTTGTACGGTACCCAATCCGCTTGGCTGCTGCTTTTACTGTTTTGATTGTTGTTTTAGAAACACGTTGATGTCCACGTAGAGCCATAGAGACAGCTGCAACACTTAGATTACACTCTATTGCAATTTGCTTCAGTGATGGATTTTTAGAAATCGTAGGCATCTAAGATATAAAATTTTCTAAGATTTTAAGCTAAACTAGGATTTTTAAATTAAGCCCAAATTAGAATGAATATTTTTGAATAATACCTAAATCAAAGTTGCTGATAAATACATATTAACTAGCTTCTTACTACAATGAAAACAATTAGCTTAATTGTATCTGCAATCTATTTTATTACTCAACTAAACGACATAAAAGCTAGTACAATAGATACAAATTACGATATCTGCGTATACGCAGCAAATGCCAGCGGAGTGATGGCTGCTGTTTCTGCTGCACGTGAGGGAGCAAAAGTAATTATTGTAGAACCTAGCAGATGGTTAGGAGGTATGACTGGAAGTGGCCTTGTTAACGTTGATTGGGGACGTCAGCAAGCAGTTGGTGGTTCTGCTAGGCCCATTCTAAAACACAACTATAACGATCCGCAGTACCGCGATTGCTATGCCCAATTGCTCAAAACGTATGCTATTAAAGTAATTTTCGATCATCGTATTAGTGAGGTAGTTCGCGATAAAGCAAAGATTACTGCTGTAAATCTAGATTACGCTCCCTTTGATGATTTGGGATGTCCTCCTGCTCAACCTACTAAAGCGCATGATCTTTTAATTAATGCTAGTATCTTCATCGACTGTTCTTACGAAGGTGATCTTATGGCCAAGTCAGGTGTGAGTTACACCTATGGACGTGAAGCTCGAGATACATACAACGAGACCTTAGCTGGAGCTCAAGATCCCATGCGTATTTATAATATAGATCCATATAATAAACCTGGCGATCCAACGAGTGGACTCATTTCCATGGTACAAAATCGACCACTTCTAAAGGCAGGTTCTGCAGATTTACTAACTATGGGCTATGGCTTTAGGTGGAAGTATACTTACGGTGATGATAAATTACCTATCACTCCATTAAAGGACTATGATCCAGCTCAGTTTGAATTATTTAGACGCGCGTTTAAAAATCATATCGATATTTTTACCGGTCGAAGAATGCGCGGTAAACTTGGCGCTTGGGAACCTTCTAATGGTTATATATACTCACTTGTAGTAGGAAATTTAGCACGAGCCTTGTTCGCACCGACAAATTATGGCAGTAACGCTGAATATCCAGATGGAGATTACGCAACACGGGCAAAAATATGGAAAGCTCAACAGAACTATATACGAAATTTAACCTATTTTTTAAGAACCGATCCAAGTGTGCCTGAAAAGCAAAAATCAATTGCACTTCGTGTTGGTTTACAAAAAGGGATGTTTGATGATACCTCGGGCTATCCCCATCAACTATATGTGCGTGAAGCTAGGCGTATGGTATCGACGTATATACTTACACAGCATGATTTAGAGGGTTTAACAAACCCTGAGGATTCGGTAGGTCTTGCATCTTACGGCTTTGATGAGTGGCCATATGCAACGGTAGTACTTGATAATCAAGTGGCTTTAATGGGTGGTTATTGTTCAGAACTCTATTTGGATTCTAAACACCAGGGTATCTATAAAATACCTTACCGCTGTATTACTCCGAAGTCTGAGCAATGCACAAATTTACTAGTACCTGTATGCATTTCATCAAGTCATGTTGCTATGGCTTCAATACGTATGGAACCAGTATGGATGATTCTAGGTGAGTCAGCAGGTGTTGCTGCTAGCATAGCTCTTAAAGAAAAAATAGCAGTTCAATCTGTAGATTATACTTTGCTTAAAAACAAACTATTAGGACTTAGTCAGAGACTAGAAATACCTGATTTGAGTAAGCCTTAATATTCTCGCTTTGGTATTATATATGAATGAAAAAGCCACTCCATAGGAGTGGCTTTTTAAAACCTAAGTTTATTCAGATAGCGTTTAGTTTAAAGTCCACTGACAATTATCTTGGATCTGTTTATCTTCAATCAATGCTTCTGCATGAATTGCATTAGAACCTGCCGTCAGCTTTACTTCTTTCCATACAGCGGTTCCGTTATCGACAGCTTTCTTTCCATAAGAAATGCCATTAACACTAAGTTCTACTTCAGATGCATTCGAGTAGATCTTTACTGAAGTTGTAGCTTGGGTTCGGTTTGTGAAACGAGCACTTGTGATATGGAGCACTGGTTCACTACTCCAACTTGCTTTATAAAAATAAAACGCATCTTTACGTGTTTTACGATCATAACTGACGAGTCCTTTATCATTACGTCCTGGAGTGTCCCCTTCGTCTCGGAAATCAGAAGCAAAATCGAACATATTCCAAACAAATTTTACCCAGATATAAGGACGTGTTTTAAATGCCTTCCATGTTTCTTCATGGTAGTAGCCTTGGTATTCTTCTGGATGTTTCTTCGTGAACGCATTAGCCCGTCGATAATTCATAGCAACTCTTGGCGTACTACTGTAATCAACGTCTTCATGCTGTGTAAGTGCAGCGCCAGCACCGTACTCACTAACTCCTATACACTGAGTGGGGAAACGTTTATGGAGGCTATCCAGGAAAATGGCACTATCACCGGCTTCGCCGTAATACCATCCAAAGTACTTATTAAACGCAGTCACGTCTGTATACCAGCGCTGTGGTTCTCCCTGATATGTTGCATTAGCCATGCCTGGAATACTAAAGGAATACTTTTCTTCAGTGTGGTACGACGCATAGGTTGTTAAACGTGTTGGATCTTCAGCTTTAGCTTCTGCATGTAAGGCTTGAATGAGACGTTGCGCCATTGGTCCATAGATTCCCATTCCTGCAATAAAGGCTTGTGTACTATCTGAATTTTCATTGCCACATCCCCAAAAACAAATTGCAGGATGGTTATAGTTTTGACGAATGAGTTCACGCATTTGTTCTAGTGCATTATTGAAAAAATCAGCTGATGGAGTCGCTTCATCCACAAAAGGAACCTCAGACCACATCACTATGCCTGTCTCGTCGGCTAAATTATACCAGGTTTGAGACTGTTGATAGTGAGCTACTCGAATTGCAGTAGCTCCAACTTCTTTAATAAGTGAAAAGTCTTCACGATCATCCTCTGGTGAAATAGCCCACCCTTTATTAATACGGTCTTGATGACGTGAAACTCCATGTAAATCCAAATGCTTGCCGTTGAGTAGAAACCCAAGATTAGGATCTACTTTAAAGTAACGTAGTCCTAGAGGTTGATCTACCATATCAGTCACTTTTCCAGCAGAAACAATTTCAATATGAGCCTTATAAAGATAGGGGTCAGTACGACCGTTCCATAAATGAGGATTTTTTAATGTAAAAGGCAGTAAGGCTTCAGTTTTTCCTCCAGATAAAATGGATACTAGAGTGCTACTCTCAGCAATAATAGTTCCGGTTGCATCACTAATTGAAACATGAACAGCTGCGTCTTTAGCACGAGCGGTATGATTAGCTACCTTTACAGTTACATCTACTAGTGCTGACTTATTTGTAACGGACGTTTGTTTTAAATAAACACCTGACGAAGCGTAATCCATAGTTTCTATTTGAAGAGCATCTGTAACAACTAAAGAAACATCCCGGTATATTCCTCCGCAGAATGTGAAGTCTGCTGAATGTGGTATGCTATCATTACCTTCATTATTCACACGTACTGCGATTAGGTTAGGCTCACCAAGGTGCAGAACATGTGTTAAATCAAAACGAAAACACGCATTGCCACCGATATGAGTTCCTACAAGGGATCCATTGACAAATACGTCCGTACGACGGTTTGCTCCATCAAACTGAATATAAATCTGCTTACCTTGCCACTCTAGGGAGCCTACAAGGCTCTTTCTGTACCAAGCCGTACCGCGAGCATAGTCGCCTGACATGCGACTTGTTACAGAGGCTTTATCTTTAATACCATCCTGCCCATCGAAAGCATTCCATGTGTGTGGCAAATTCAGCGTGCTCCACTGGGCTGTATTTAACGAGTCTAGTTCAGCGTCTTTAACATCGCCATAAACATAAGCCCAATTTGCATTGATATTTAAGCTAATGCGCTCTTCTGCTCTAGAATAAGAGAGCAGATTAATAAAACATAAGCTGAGGAGTAATTTTATTTTCATAACTTTTTAACACTAAGAATACAAACAAGGTAAAAAAAAAGGCCCACAGGTATAACCTGAAGGCCTTAAGTATAGATAACGTGAAACTTATAGCGAGTACGTTACTGAGAATTTAACATTGATCGGAGTACCTGGGACAATGACGTCTTCACTACGTACTGAGTAGATGTACTTCTTGTTTAGAAGATTGCTAATCGACAAAGAATACTTGATGTGTCTATCAAGTACATAGTTGATTGTTGAATCAACTACGACACGTGATGGTACATAACCCCAGAATACTTGGTTTGGACCGTCAGTGATTGCACGCTTAGCTTGGTAATTTTCACCGATACCGATTTCTAAGCCCTTAAAGTTTCCGGAGTTAATTTTATATAACGCGTAGATA
The DNA here is from genome assembly GCA_903834135.1 of uncultured Opitutia bacterium. Taxonomy (GTDB): domain Bacteria; phylum Verrucomicrobiota; class Verrucomicrobiia; order Opitutales; family Opitutaceae; genus Palsa-1447. Next base: position 18,301 of record CAILHZ010000017.1, read on the forward strand.
CTTTCAGTCTGTTGAGCTGTATTGTCCACTGGTATTGAACCATAAGCAACATGGTTAGTGCCTGGTTGTACAAAAGTACCACCAACATAACCATTGTAAGCAGGTCCTAGCAGTGATTTAGCACTGTAATTAGCAAAAGATCCCATGAGATAAAGATCCGATGTTACTTTGAACGTCCAATCACCGTCGAAACCACGAGAAATAACGCCTGGAATTAGGACATTTGGATTGAGGGGATCAAGAGGGAAAGAAGGTACAGTATTGTTCTTTTGCTGAATATCGAAATAAGAAACATCAAGCGTCACGCGGTTATTCAAAAACTTCGTTTTGATACCCACTTCATGCTGGAAGCCCTGCTTTGGAGGATATACAGAATTTGGAACACCATTAAGTGTACCGATGCCGTTAACTGAGAAGTTTTGGTTGTATCCTGTAAACAAACTTACACCAGGAGCTACCTTAACAACTACACCGTATTGAACTAGATTCTTATTGAGATTATAAGGAATGCTAGACCAAGCACCTTTCAGGTAATTATAAGAACCACTATAAGTACAAGCACGTGATACACCGTAGCTGAGAATCAGACGGCTATCCAGAAGCTTAAGTGTTTCTAATGCATAGATACGATTTTGTAACGACTGGCTTTGTGTATAAGCACTTGGTGTCGTGTAGTTAATCGGAGCTGTCATAGTAGCTGGCGTATTAGGTGCGTAAGGATACCAAGCAGAGAACGTAGTTGCATTTACACCAGTCTTCCAAGTTTCAGACTCGCCAGGGCTATCGCGGTGCTCACCACCAACAAGCAAGAGTTCATCAAAGTTCTTGCCTGTATAATTAAAATTCAAGTCAGATTGTATGTCGTTATAATGACTATGACCATCGTCAGCATTAACTGTATTACGTGGGATAGCGCCACCGGTATAATTGCTAGGACCAGACCAAGCTGGCTGACCTGCAGCTGGAGTTGTGGAGACAGCCGCATTTGACCATACGTTTGATCCTTCTGTCCAGGTTGGTGCAATTGCCTCTAAACGATCTGAGCGATAAAATGCACGCATAGCACGTGAACTCCAAGCTAGATACTTATTTAGACGTGTATTATAAGAACCCCAGACGCGGTGTTCATTATCATGACGCCAATTCATAGGAGATGGTAAGTCTTGGCTACTTGTGTATGGGATATCAATCATCTTCAATGTACGCGGATCAATTGGTAAACCGTTGTAAGAAGGCCAATTTGTTTCTAGCATCTCTGTTTTAATTTCAAGTTTACTATCAGAACTAAAGGCGTAACTTAACGCAAATAGACCAGTAAAGCGGTGCATATAAGTATAGTCGTAGTAACCATTGTAATACGTCTGACTTGCGATGACACGGTAAGCTAAGCGACCGTCTTTAGTGATCGGTCCTGTCGAATCTAATGAAGCTTTATTGCCTTCAAATAAACCCGTTTGAAGTGTAATCGATGTAGAAGGTTTCGACTGCGGGCTCTTTACGATTTTATTAATAATACCACCAGGACTGCCGTCAGCTGCTAAGAAGATAGCAGATGGTCCTTTAACAATTTCGAAACGCTCGAATACAACACTGTCCAATTGCGCACCTTCTGATGGAGCAAAATTATCTTCGTAGTCAGCATCACCCGTAAAACCACGGATGTTCATACGACCTGAAGTCCAATTAAGTTGTCCATTTTGGCCACCACCCACGTAGTCGAGCATATCGCTCATCATGGATGGGTTAATAGCCTGCAAGAATGAATTATTCAATACCTTAACAGACTGTGATAGTTCAGAAAGATCTACAGCGATACGCGTAGAACTTAAAGCTGAAGTACCAGCGTAGTTAGTGTCTTTTTCAGATGTGATTTCAAACGCGGGAAGTTGTACAACTTCACCTGAGGTAGCGGTATCACTTTGTGATGAGGCTTGTTGGGCCCGTATCGAAATAACCATTGCATAAGCAATAGTTAAACTAGCAAGAATATGACGGAATTTCATATTTAATCTAACAAGGGTTTACTTAACTTTAGGGTTTGCGTATACATTACCCCACTTAATGGAATAATTTGTAACATATTTTTTACATAAAAAAAACACTTGGCATCAAGTGAGTAATAGCTTTACCGTAAAGTATGCCTAAGCCTGTCGTAACTTTACGTAGTCTAGCAAAAGAAGCAGGTGTTAGCCCAATGACCGTATCTCTTGCTCTTAAAAACAGTCATGAGATTAGTGCTCAAACAGGCGATAAGATTAGAGTCCTAGCTCAAAAACGCGGATATCGGCCAGATCCCACGATGCGTAAGTTAATGCAGCACCTTAAATCGCGTTCTGAAACGCGTTTTAAGGCAACGGTTTGCGCTATTATTGCAGAAGATGTGAACTTGCCTTTCACCTTAGATAATTATCCAAACAGGATACGTTTGGGTATGAAACAGCGTGCTGAAGAATTAGGCTATGCTACAGATATTCTTAATTTAAATGATTTCTCATCAAAAGAACAAATCGATCGTATTCTTATTAGCCGAGGAATTGAGGGCTTAGTTTTACTCCCCTTGCGCTATATTTCAGATCTTACCAACCGCGTTAGTTGGGAACTTTTTTCTAGCGTATTAGTGACTTCAGCTGTCCAGGCACCAAAATTTCATTCCGCGCTACCCAATCACTTTGCTAACATTACTCGCTCATTTAGTGAACTCACATCACTTGGCTACACGCGTATTGGTTTTATCACACTAAAAGATTGGGGAAGAAGAACTCTCCACCGCTGGGAAAGTGGTGTAGCATGGCAAAATTGCTTTACCGATAATCCAGAAATCAAAATCTATTCAGATCCAATATCTAATCCAAGTGATTACGGTGCTGTTGTTTCATGGTTAGAAAAAAATAACTTTGAAGTCATTATAGCGGAACCTCTCAGTCAGGCTCCCTATCAAGAGATTATCAATCGTTTACCCGAATCAAAAAGACCAAAAATAATAGCAATGAGTTGGCCGACACCATTGGCTACCGCAGGTATCGATCAAAGACCTGAGTTAATTGGTAAAGCTGCAATAGAGATTTTAGATGGACTCATTATTCGAGGTGAAAAAGGAATACCAATAATCCCCTATTCTACTTTAATTGATGGGCTTTGGGTAGCAGGCAAATTGCCTGCAATAAGGACTAGACATAAATCTATAGATTTAATTTCGGATCGAGCTCGTATTACATAAAAAAGCCCTCAAGGGAATTAATCCTTGAGGGCCAAATTTAAGTTAAAACTTAAGTATAAAACCTAAGTTTTTAACTGAGTAATTATAATGAATAAGTTACTGAGAACTTAACATTGATAGGTGTACCAGGAACGATCACGTCTTCACTACGTACCGAATAGATGTACTTCTTGTTAAGTAAGTTATCTATCGTGAGCGTGTACTTGATGTGCTTACTGAATTCATAGTTGATACTGGAATCTACTACGACTCGGGATGGCACGTAACCCCAGAATACTTGGTTAGGACCGTCAGTGATAGCACGCTTAGCTTGGTAATTTTCGCCTATGCCAATCTGTAAGCCCTTAAAATTACCGGAGGTAATTTTGTATAAGGCATAGATACTTTCGGTTTGCTCAGCTGTATTATCAACAGGGATTGAACCGTAAGCGACGTGGCCTGTACCAGGTTGTACAAACGTACCACCTGTTAAACCGTTGTATGCAGGTCCAAGAAGCGACTTTGCACTATAGTTAGCAAATGAACCCATAAAGTATAGATTCGAGGATGCTTTATAAGTCCAGTCTGCATCAAATCCACGCGATACTACGCCAGGAATTAATACGTTTGGATTGAGTGGATCTGATGGGAATGAAGGAACGGTATTGTTTGCTTGGTGAACGTCGAAATATGACAGATCGAACGTTAAACGATGAGATAGAAAATCAGTTTTAATACCAACTTCATGCTGTTGTCCTGTCTTAGGAGGATATACAGAATTAGGTACACCATTTAGAGTACCAATACCATTTACAGCAAAGTTCTGATTATAACCTGTGAAGAGACTAACACCTTCAATAACTTTATAAACAACACCGTACTGAGTAAGGTTTTTGTTTAAGTTATAAGGCACACCAGACCAAACGCCCTTTAAATAATTAAAGCTACCTGAGTATGTACATGCACGTGACACACCAAAACTTAATATAAGGCGATCGCCAATCAGCTTAAGTGTTTCGAGTGCATATAAACGGTTTTGAAGGGATTGAGTCTGAGTGTATGCACTAGGAGTAACATAATTAGTAATTACAGTAGCTGGGGTATTAGGTGCATAAGGATACCATGCACTTGATGATACTCCACCGGTAGAGGACAGAGCTGCTGAACTACCAGTCTTCCATGTTTCTGTTTCACCAGGTGAATCACGATGTTCAGCACCAAGTAAGAATAAATTATTAAACCACTTGGTTGAGTAGTTCGTGTTAATATCAGCTTGAATGTCATTGTATGTGCCGTGCGAATCATCGACATTCATAGTGTTACGATTAATCGCACCACCGGTGTAATTACTTGGACCAGACCAAGCTGGTTGACCAGCTGCTGGAGTTGTACTTACTGCTGCATTTGTCCAAACGTTTGAACCTTCTGTCCAAGTTGGAGCGATAGATTCAAGACGATCAGCACGGTCAAATGCACGCATACCACGTATACTTATTGCTATATTTTGATTAATGCGGGTATTGAATGAACCCCATACGCGATGCACGTTATCATGACGCCAGTTAAGTGGTGAATCCAAATCCTGTGTAGAATCATAAGGAAGATCGATCATCTTTAATGTACGTGGATCGATTGGCAGACCATTGTAGGAAGGCCAATTAGTTTCAACAACTTCTGACTTAATTTCTAGTTTAGTATCAGCACTGAAAACGTAAGTTAATTCAGGAAGAACTGTTAAGCGGTGCATGTGAGTGTTTTGGTAATACCCATTGTTATAAGTCTGACCAGCTATCAAACGGTATAGAAGTTTACCATCTTTAGTAACCGGACCTGTTGTATCTAAACCAACATGGTTACCATCAAACAAACCGGTTTGAATCGAAAGCTCAGTTGAAGCAGTTGCGAGCGGTGATTTAACAATTTTATTAACAATACCGCCTGGGCTACCATCTGCAGCTAAGAAGATTGCTGATGGACCTTTAATGATTTCGAAACGATCGAAAATCATTGAATCAACAGTTGAAGCGGCTGAAGGAGCGAATCCATCATTATAATCAGCATCACCTGTGAAACCACGGATATTCATACGTCCAGGAGTCCAGTTTAATTGTCCATTTTGTCCACCACCTACGTAATCGAGCATATCGCTCATCATCGTTGGATTGATAGCTTGTAAAAATGAATTATTTAATACTTTCACAGATTGTGAAAGTTCAGACAGATCAACAGCAACACGTGTGGAACTCAGTGAAGATGTTCCAGCATAGTTAGTGTCTTTTTCTGATGTTATTTCGAAAGCAGGAAGTTGTACAACTTCACCTGATGGTGCAGTTGAATTTGCTTCAACTGGTGCTGCGGTTTGTGCTCTTGCGTTTGAAGAAACAAGTAATGCAATGAAGCCAAGGGCTAGAAGCATTTTTAATCTAGGGTTTTTCATACTTAGTGTTTTAGGTTATGTCTGTGTAACAAAGAGGTGTGCTAGCTGTGACGCTAAGCGGGTGATCAACTACAGACCCATATACTTGTTAAGTACACATATACAACAGTTAACTAAGTTGAGTTATAGTTCAAAAACACATAAGTCGCTATACAGCAGTGTTTTAAATTTAAAAACGGACAGTCAATTATATGCATATCTAAGTATACGAAAGTCGTAAATCCAGCATTTCTAGTGACTTCTGTTAAAAAGTGGAAATTAGTTCAACTCACTTGCTCTTACAAAATAAATGAAAAGCATGTTAAAACTGTGAAACATGCGTGTAATGATAGCGGTCTCTAATTGGAATCATTGTGAAATTATTTCGCCCCTTTTTGTACCTTTTTGCCATTCTGCTGATAGCAGCAGGAATACTGATATTGCCTGCATTTCAGACATGGTTAGCAAATAACCAACTAGATAAGGCAGGTTTTAATGATACAAATTTAGGCTTTGTATCAGCAAGTTTTGGTAAACTCTCGATCGAGGATTTTTCATTCAAAAAAGATGGTGTCTCTTTCACACTCCCAGCCCTTGATGCGAAACTCCCAGTAATTAGTACCCTGCAAACCAAGCAAGCTAATCTTAAGGAGCTTGTAGCTAAAGGCTGGATACTAGATCTAACTAATCAAAAAAAAGCTGAGTTTAACTTTAACACACTAAGTAAATCACTTGAATCATTCTTTAATGTGCTCCCTATTCCAGTTGGTTTATCTATAGATGGAATTGAACTGGATGGGCAAATAATTCTTCCAGGTATTGGCGGTAGGTCTCCTATTCATTCTCACCTTCAAGTAAGTGCTGGCAGGTTGAATATTGAAGGTAAAGGAACTCTTACCTTTAGCTTATCGAGCATATTTGGTGATCCTGAAATGTTAGTTAACGGTATGCATTTAGACGGTACTTTTTCTTTCCAGCTTAATAAACAGCGGCATTTGGAAAGTTACTCAATAAAAGCTAATGGAGTACCAACTGGCACCGCATTCCCGGATGGAACATCCTATGACTTAACATTAGATCGAGCTAAAGCTGGTTCTGATGAATATATAACTACTGAAGTTACATCGTCTAATTCTAAACTATTAAAACTGAGGGCTTACATAGATTCATCCTATAGTAAAGTAAGCGGAGTATGGAGTCTTAACGCTGATCAAAATACACTAGGTCATTTTATTTCTGATAAAGCACTTGCTTCATTCAATGCACATGGAAGTGGTACTTTTGAATATGCTGAAACAACTGACGCCTTCACAGTAACAGGATTGTTACACGATGAATTTGACCATCTAGAAGTTCTTAATCCAGATCTTTCAGCTTTAAATCGTATTAAAACTGATTCCGAATTTTCATTTAAAGTAGCAAATAATCAATTCACCCTGCTGAAATTATCAGGGGATCTAGCAACGAATAAAACAATTGCTACCTATAAAATTTATAGACCAATCATTTTAAATACCACAACTTGGAATCTCAATACAGAATTACTTGATAAGGATTTACTACAGCTTACTCCAATAGCCTTGCCTCTAGAATGGATCTCGTGCCTTACAAAGCCTGTACTACTTTCAGGTAAAGATGCTGATGGAGATTTTAGCCTTAAGAAAACAAAGGATGGCTTTAAACTCTCTACTTCAAAACCTTTTCACAGCTCTGATCTTACATTAAATTTTTCTAAGTTTGCGACAATTTCACACCTAACTAGCTCAACTGAGTTTGAACTTACTTCAAGTAGTGATGGTCTACATTATACAGTTAAATCACTACAGCTAGATTCAGCTAATATAAACTGGTTAAAAATCTCTGGGGTAGCTTTTAGAGCCAGAGACCTTGAACAGGCATCAACCTTTAATGCAAAAGGTAGTGCGCACCTAAGTGAAATTAAACATTTTTTTACAAATTCAATTATCAGTAGCATCCAAGGAGATTTAATCCAAGGCGATATTAGTGGAACATCAAGCCCAGCATCTACTACTTTTGAAAGTCATTTAGGAATCTCAGGTTTGCAGGATAATACGCATTTTAAAATAGATCCACGCGTAGATTTCTTCCCAAACAATACACAGTCACTTTTCACTACCGTTAGTATTGTACACGGTGATTCTACAAGCGATTTAACTTTCGAGGGTTCTTTAAGCCACGAGCAAAATTTGACTGTATTTGAAGCCAAAGTAACTGGTGATAAAGTAAACACTTCAGACCTTATTTTACTTCACCCTTGCTTATCGCTTCATAAATCCCTGCTTACTCAAGCAGCTAAACCACACGAAGCTTTATGGGGTAAGGTCTCTGGAAGAGTTGTAACAGAATTTGCACATCTAGAAACCGGGGAGCAGAACATAAATGCTTTTTCTGCTATGTTCGAAGTAGAACCTGACCATATTCACATGAAGGGAGCGCGCGGCATTTTTCCAAGTACTCATGGATTTACCTCAGATGGCACACTCAGTTATCAAGATGCCAAAAGCCCTACTTATAGCCTACGTGCTCAGGCAACAATGAATGAACTTCCGAGTAGTGAATTTCTGCTGAAACCCAAGAAAGGTGTAGAACCTATTTTCGAGGGAAAATTTTCGTTTGATGCCGATATTTTAGCTGACGCAAATACTGTGCCCGAGCTTTTCAGCAATGCTACCCGCACCTTACACTTACATAGTACCAGCGGGATAATTCGCCTATTGAAGGTTAATATTGGAGACACCATACCACAAACTGCCTCTGTTATGAGCGATACCTTAGGCACAGTGAGTCAAAAGTTAGGCTCGTTTTTCCAATTGAAAGATCATTTAGAGAAATACAGGGACAATCCAATCAGTCAGAACGCGGATAATGCGATTTCATTAACCAACGAACTCTCTGAAATTGGTTATGATACATTAAAGCTAAATGCTACCATTTCTCCAACTGGCTTAATTAGACTCGATTCCATTAACTTTATTTCAGCAGATGTGCATATCCGTGGTTTTGGTAGTATTTACTCAAAAAATACAGCCTTTGTGGATGCCCCACTTGATTTAAATTTAACTTTGTTAGTTAAAGGTAAAAGTGCAGAGCTTCTTAAGAAAGCGAAACTTGATGCAGTAAATTCATCTGATTCTGGTTTTACGCAACTAAGCCAACCAATTACAATTAAAGGTTCTTTAAATAAATTAGATCAGACTTATTGGCATGATCTATTAGGAAAAGCAGCCAATGTACCTGATTTAGTTCAACCAAAGTCTGCTTCACCAAAACCTAAAACGGCTAAAGAGATTGAAGAATCAAGGACCCTTCAGGATTCTGAACTTGGTTTACTACCCCAATAAGACGGACACAATAGTGACCTGTTGCAGCTAGCTCATGAGGATGAAAATAAAGCCGTGCTTCGTGTTTAGTTTCATCTAACTTATAGTTACCTAGAAACTGTGGTGTAGTGGACGTTGTGCTCGTATAAGTTAATACAAGACTCATACCAGATTTAAGTACAGGTAACTGAGATATAACTGAGACTCCCTGAAGTGTGAGAGGATCCCATGCTACAATACCAAGGGCTTTAACAGCTTTTTTTGATCTACTGGATAGTAAATCAAGCCTTAGGCGGTTTGAGTAGTCCTTTAAATCCAATACTTCTCTTGCATGCAAAATAGCCTGCGCTTCCTGTGTGTTACGTGCAGACTGAAGCTCCAAACGAGTGAGTGATAATTCGTCGTTCATACTGCTCACTTTAAACGATTCTCTCAAGTAAAACGCTCCTTCGTAGATAGCAAGAAATGCAAATACAAAAACAAGCACCCAGGCAAAGTAGGAACGTGTGGGTGTGGAATAGGACATAAACAAATAAGTTTTAAGAAAACTAAGACCACATGAGATAAGAGTGCAATCCTGAGAATACAGTTAGCTTACTTTTATATTCAGCTCTAAGAGCTCAGATAGGCTTGAGCTCTTGTTGATTCTAATTTTCAGTACCAACTTGTTCATGGCAACTACAGAACCCCCTACCCGATCTGCTAATTCGCCGCGCCGAATCTTACTGGCTAGTTTAGCTGGTACAGCGATCGAATTTTTTGACTTTTATATCTACGCTACAGCTGCAGTCCTAGTATTTCCGAAGCTTTTCTTTCCTGCATCTGATGCTACCGCTGCTACCCTACAGTCTTTAGCTACATTCGCACTCGCATTTTTTGCTCGCCCTGTTGGTTCTGCCTTATTCGGACACTTCGGTGACCGCATTGGTCGCAAGGCCACCCTAGTAGCTGCCTTACTGACTATGGGGCTTTCTACAGTCGCTATTGGCTTTTTACCGACCTACGCCTCCATTGGTATGGCTGCACCGCTTCTTTTGGCACTGTGCCGCTTGGGACAAGGTTTGGGTTTAGGTGGAGAATGGGGAGGTGCAATACTCTTAGCTACGGAAAATGCTCCTCCTAATAAACGTGCTTGGTACGGAATGTTTCCGCAGCTTGGCGCTCCAGTTGGCTTTATTTGTTCGGGTGGATTATTCTTACTCTTATCTCTTACTTTAACAAACGAGCAGTTTATCTCATTTGGATGGAGACTACCTTTCATTGCCAGTAGCGCCTTAGTTTTTGTCGGTCTTTATGTGCGATTAAAAATTACTGAAACTCCAGCATTTCTCGCGACTTTAAATGAAAATAAACGTGTCGAAGTGCCACTCATTACACTCTTCAAAAGTCATCTTAGAGCTCTTATTTTAGGAACTTTTATAGCGGTAGCCACCTTTGTCTTATTTTATTTACTGACTGTTTTTTGTCTATCCTGGGGGACAACCCATTTAGGCTATAGTCGAAATCAATTCCTAATTATACAAATGATTGGTGTAGTCTTTTTTGGATTAGCCATTCCGTATTCTGCATATCTAGCAGATAAATTTGGTCGAAGAATTACCTTAATTACTGTATCCATTGGTATTATTATATTTGGCCTAGGCTTAGGCACTCTATTTTCAGCAGGAATTCTAGGTATACTCGCTACCCTAATTATTGGATTTATCTTAATGGGAATGACCTACGGTCCGCTCGGCACTTTGTTATCAGAACTTTATCCTACCTCGGTTCGCTATACCGGATCATCAGTTAGTTTTAATATGGCTGGCATTTTAGGCGCATCCGCAGCTCCTTATATTGCTACTACACTCGCTATAAAATTCGGCCTTAATTATGTCGGGTATTATTTAAGTGCAGCAGCACTACTTAGTTTAATTTCTATCATTTTAATCCAAGAAACTAAGCACGCTTCCTACGATAAACATTAAACATTAAAAGCCTTAGTCCACACCGCATCATCAAAGCCAGTAAGTTGTACTTTTTCTGATATAACGAAAGGTCGCTTCACTAAGTTACCGTTACCCAACAGCAATGCGAAAGCTTCGGCCTCAGTTAGTGTATCAAAAGTTTTTGCAAGACCTAGTGCTCTATAATCCAGTCCTGAGGTATTAAATAGTTTTTTAAGACTATTCTGGGCCTTTAACATGCGCTTTAATTCTTTAGGACTAGGAGGCGTTTGCCTGATCGCAATTTCAGTAAACAAGTGGCCGTGCTTAGTAAGCCAACGTGTCGCTGACTTACAAGTACTACACTTACTGTAGGTATAGATACGTACCATCACCTACGTAATTAATTATTAGCCTAAGAAAATCTCTTCAGATGTGAAGAAACGAGCAATTTCAGTTACTCCATTTTCAACACTATCGGATGCATGTACCACATTAGTCATCATATCAGTACCAAAATCGCCACGAATAGTTCCCTTGGCTGCTTTACGTGAATCTGTAGGTCCAAGAAGGTCTCTAACCTGCTGCACCACATTATCTCCCTGTAAAGCTAGTACAATCACAGGACGTGAGCTCATAAAGGCTTCGATTTCTGGGTAGAATGGAAGATGAGCGACATGAGCATAATGCTCACGTAGTACAGCTGGCTTAAGCCGTGTCATTTTGCATCCGATTACCGTAAAACCGGCTTTTTCAAAACGGCTTAAAACCGCTCCGACATTACGCTTTTCCATGCAATCAGGTTTAAAAATAATCAGGGATTTCTGCATATGAACATAAGAATATAGAGACTCTTAGCTTAGAAGGAAAGCACCTTTTTGTAAGCAGTTGTCCCGTATAAAGATAACCTACGTAGGCCGTTGGTAAGCACTAAAATGGCTTTGTGCGCTGACAGAATTGCAGTGGAACACCCCAAGGATCACGCATCATCACAAGAAAAGACCCGTCTGGTAATGTCTCTTCCTTGAACAGTGTAGCACCGGCCGCAATGAGACTCTCCTCTACTTGCTTTGCATTGGCAGCCACAAAGGCGATATGGAAATTAAGTGGTGGGATTGTAAAATAGTCAGGAGCTACAACCGTTGTGTTTGAATAAAGTTCAATCACAACTCGGTCGGTTTCATCAGCTAAAAATTTAGTGTATGGAGCATGTTCAATGCTGCGTACGATTTTCAAGCCCAAGTGTTGAACATACCACTGCGTTGTCGTGCGTACATCGGCTACATTGATCGCGAAGTGTTCGAATTTCATAAATAGAATTAGTTAACAATAAATTGAGCGATGGATTCAAGTACAGCACTATCGCAGTCATCTAAGACGTAGTGCCCTACATCAGGTAAATATAAAGCTTTAGCTTCAGGAAAACGTTTCCTCCACTGACCATAATAATAATCGTTAAAGCAAAAATCTTTACCTCCCCAAACGATAAACATGGGATTATTTTTAAATTGATTAAGTCCTACTTCGATACCTTCCAGTGTCTTACGACTGCTGTCATTAGATTGCATCGGAATATCTTGCACAAAAGCATTCACCGCAACTCGGTTATTCCAGGAATCATACGGCAGTAAGTAACCTTCTTTTTCGATGACAGTTAATTTCCTCGTGTGCATGGCCATCCACGTTGCAGGCCAGGCAAAACCATTTAGGGCACGTATAAACCATGGACCTAAATAAGGGAGACGGCAGAATGCAATTCGTTTTGAAAGAATTTTGGAAGGAAAGGCAGCTGTATTTAAAATAACAATTTTATCAATTAAGGTGGGATTTCGCACGGCCAGTCCCATTCCAATTGCTCCACCCCAATCATGCACTACTAAATGAACACGTGTAAGACCTAAGGCATTAACAAGGGCCTCAATGTCATCGATACGTGTTTTAAGGGTATATGAATAATCAAGCGGCTTATCTGAAAGCCCCATTCCAATGTGATCAGGAACAATGCAGCGATAAGAGTTGAAAACTCTTGGAATTAACTTCCGATAAAAAAAGGACCAAGTTGGGTTACCATGTATAAATAAAACTGCTTGGTTTGGCTTTGGACTGGTGCCTTCATCTAGGTAACTCATCTTTACACCCCAAGGTGTTAAAAATGACTTAGGCGTATAAGGATATTCCTTTTTAAGATGCTCTGGGATTACTGTATCCATTACCATTCTACTCCTAACATCATACAGTTTAATCCGCTACCTATTCCAAATAAAGCAAGACGGTCGCCTGACTTTATTGCATTTGCTTTCTCTGCATACGCGAGAGTAATTGGCAATGAAGCAGATCCCATATTACCTAAGGTTTCAAACGTTGAAAAATCCTTAGCTAAATCAAGTCCTAAGGTTTCAAAAACGCGGCGTCTATGTACAGCCCCTACCTGGTGTCCAATAAAACGGTCTACATCTGTTTCAGTCCAACCCTGAGTCTGTTTAAAATCGAGCCATGTTTTGTAAGCAAGTTCTACCCCAGCAACAAGCAGTTGCTCAGAATCAGTTTGCATTGCTAGGCCATCACTACCTTCAGAATCGCCTTGGCATAAGGCGCTATGCACGGTTGCCGCTTTAGCTACACCACCCAGTAAGCGGTGCCCGCTGTCCTCTACTAATGAATCATGACAAAGTATCGCAGCAACCGCTCCACACCCAATAGTTAGATTAGCAAAGAAAGGTTTAATCTCATTTCTTGAAAGATTACTTTCATTTAAATGCTTAATGGTGTGCTCAACTAATGGTCTACCATTTTCAGAGGAAACAATCATCGCGCATTTAATCTGACCAGACTCAATCATTCCCGCTGCCATAGTCATCGCATTTAAAAATCCAAGACATGCATTCGAGATATCAAAAATCTGTGCTGTCTCTGGAAGGCCAATCGCAGCATGCGCAAATGAGGCTGTTGCTGGCTCAAGCATATCCCTACACACAGCTGCATGAATAAATAACTCTATACTTTCAGCTTTAAGTTTTGATTTTGCTAGTACAGCTTTACCCGCTTTGGCACTTCCTTCAGATGGGCGCATTTTTTCAGGCCAAACACGCCGCTCCTTAATCCCAGTCATCAATTCTAAACGACCAAATGGAAGTTTTAATTTTTCGTAGACACCGCCTAAACGTTCCTCAATTGCAGCAGATGTTAATACTTCATCTGGAAGTACAACCGCTAAGGATTCGATACATACGTGAGAAAAATGCATAAGTGCGTTACTTAGGTCTGTTTATTTGTCTCACTACGCATCGCCAGACGAATAACTTCTTGATCAAAGTAATTACTACCTAAGCCAGCATCTACAATCAGAGTTGTTCCATTAATACCACTACTTCTTTTGCTGAGTAAAAATAAAGCTGTATCGGCAACTTCTTGTGTTTGAAGATTACGTTTTCTAAACGTTATTTTTTCAGCAAAAAGATAACTTTCTAAATACCCAGGAATACCTGCTGAGGCGCTAGTCTTAAGTGGACCTGAACCAATTACATTAAAACGAACCTCAGTATCAGCACTAAACGATTTAGCGAGGAAGCGCGTACAGGATTCTAACGCAGCTTTGATTGGACCCATGTAGCCATAGTTATCAGGAGTTACCAGTAAGGATGAAATACCTAATGTAACAACGGATGCATCACTTGCCATTTGGCTTTTAAATGCGTTTGCAATTTCTACTAAAGAAAAAGCAGAGATAGCAGAAGCCTGTAAAAAATCTGCCTTTAGTGTCTCATGAAATGGCTTCATTCCAGTTGAGTAATTCGCAAATGCGATGGAATGCACAATACCATCAAGCTTGCCACAATTAGACGCCCTTACTTCAGAGGCTAATTTAGAAATCGAGCCTTCATGTTCTACGTCGCAGATATAAACAGTTTTACCAGCCAGCAGAGTTTCAAGAGATTTCTTACGGGATTCCGATCTTACACTATAAATGACACGAGCACCCTGCTCTTCAAGTGAGCGTGCAATATGCCACGCAACGCTGCGTTTATTCGCTACCCCAAACACTAAGAATGTCTTTTGAGCTATGCCTAAATAGTCGGCCATAGTTAAACCTTAGCTTCTGGAGTCTTCCAGGCGACTGCGAAATCAACAGTAAGGACACGTTTTTCACCTGATTTAACTGAACCTGACATCATTACGAAACCTCCTAATGCCTCTTTTTTCTTCACTTCGATTATAGTGGTTTCCCCAGGAAATACTGGGTTTCTGAAGCGTACATCTCCAATGCGAGCTAATAAGGGAACCCCGGGAGTCCCTGCTTTACCTAATTGCCGTGATAAAAATAGAGCGCCTGTTTGAAATACGGCTTCACACAGAAGCACCCCTGGCGTAATTGGCGCATTAGGATAGTGGCCCTTATAAAAGTCTTCCTCCGCTCTCCAAGTGCGTTTTGCCACGAGACCTTGCTCTGTTTCTGAGATGATTTCATCTACAAACAGAAATGGTGGACGATGCGGAATACGTTCTGTGACTTCTGTGGACATAAGCGGTTATGAGGTTTTTATCTGACGTAAGTGTCGATCTATTTTATTAGCGACTATTACACCATAGTTCATGGTTCCAAGCCAGCCTGACATGATAATTCCAACTGATCCAGCATGGTACATACCAGGAACTTTATCAGGTAAATCCATGGATACTTTAAGTCCTTCAAACTTAGTGCCAAACGATGTACCTGAAGTATGAGTTGTGTATCGCTCTATGGTCCGCGGTGTTGCAGCTTCTTTCCAATCAATCTTTAATCTTACATCAGGAATATATACTTCAAGAGCAGTGATAGATTCGTCAATCAATCTCTCCTTTTCCTTAGCATACTGCTCGTCAGATAAGTGCTGCCAATCTGAATACTTAGCATTAATAGAAACAACTACGGAGTACCTATCAGAACCGGGACGAGTCTCTGGATAATATAGTGAGAACGTGCGGCTGGTGGTATGAAGAGACGTTAATTCTTCAGTATTTAAATGAGGACTTTGGGAGGTAAATACTAAATCGCCTATATGGGGAATAGATTCCCCTTTCTTAATTCCTAGATAAACTTGGCAAGAGGTTGAATTAAGTCTCACAGCTTTACCCTCTGCTGCATAATCTTTAGGTAAATTAGCTTCACCTAAAAGACGAAACAGTACGTTTTTTAAATTCGAATTTGAAAGTACTGCTTTTGCACGGATGGTTCTCCCACTTTTAGTGACTACACCGCACGCCACTTTAAGACCATTAACCTCTTCAACGAGAATTTTTTCAACAAGTACTTTCTTGCGAAGCTCAACTCCATTTTTCTTTAACTCTTCGGTCATCTTTTCAACCAAAAGATCAGAGCCACCTTGAAAAGTATAGATGCCTGATCCCATAAAATTGGTGAAAACGATACCATAGGCGATTGCGGGATCATCCAGTGAAGAACCATTGGCAAAACTGATCGGCTCTAGAAGTAGCCGCTGTACATCTTCTCTACCGGGAAAGAATCTGTTAAATAATTCACGAATTGTTTCCTGATTGTGATCAAAGAAATTCATGCCCGCTAAGTAGGCATAGAATTGATCAACAACTTGTCTATCCACCTTTAATTCTTCTACTAAAACGCGTGTGTAGTCCTCTTTTGTGAACGTCGTTTTCACATTCATTTGAGGATTAATAAAACGAATATCTCGCAAAGGAACGATACGATCGGAAATATCTTTATTCCAATACTTCCTGCATGATTTAATCATTCCAATTGGAAAACCATGTAAGGAGATATCAAAAATATGTCCACCTTTGCGAGTAAACCAGGTAGCTAGTCCACCAAACTGATAATGGTGCTCAAGCAGTAAGACTTTCCATCCAGCCTTAGCTAAATAGTTTGCTCCGGTCATTCCTGCTAAGCCACTGCCTATTACGATGACATCATATTCATCAGCAACTCCTTTAAGCCAGTCGTAAGCCATATTGTGTACGTGAAGCTTTAAGCCTCTACGCCCCCTTTAGTCAGTATATGTGTATTGGCCATTGTGACACCACTAAGCATTGCTCCTATTATTCCTAGGAAGCCTTGATCAGTCCCACATAAATATAAATTACTAATCGCAGTTGTCCCTGATATATTCTTAGTAGGTGATCCGTAAATTGCTCCATTTAAGTGACCAGTAAAGCGTTTCACTGTTTTCGGAGTAAACATATCACTTTGAATAAGTGATCCTTTAAGCTGATACTCATTTGCGCTAGGATAATACTTTAAGGCACTTCGCTGCATCTGCATATACCACGCCTCTTTATCAGCTTTGTATTTTTCGTCGGATAAATTTGTCCACAAAGAATAATTAGCAAGACAAGTAATCTTAACTATGCCTTCTGGCATTTTACGATCCGCCCCGAAGATGAAATTATTGGGAATACAAACTACTCCGCAGCGTGTATCAATCTGCGTTTTTGGTGCTGAGTAATCGAGGCGATCAGAGTCGTTAAAAAAAAGTGCTGTATCTTGCCCGAAACCTAATTCTAACGGTTCACCCTTATACACTGAAATTGTTTCAGCAAAACTGATACGTCCTTCAGTTACATGAGGTGATGACTGTAAATTAGAATCCGCGTTACTTTGGTTATCAATTAAAGCAGTTGTTTCTAAAGCACCGATGGATGATAGCACAACGTCTGCAGTTATTTCTTCTTCACTATCGAGAATTAAAACAGAAACTTTGCCTGCATTAACTTTAATCCGCTTTACGCCACATTTCATGCGGCGCTCACCACCACCAGCCCTGTATTTATCCAGCAGTACTTTTATTAAAGGTCTTATTCCATCAAAAGGTCGTGCAAGTCCTTCCAGAATTGATGCCTGAAATAACATCGCAAACTGACTGTAGCTCATGTCGCCCTCTTGAGCTGAACCATAAAAAAGAGGTACACATAAAAGCATATCCTCGAGTAAAGGATCATGGATAAATTCTTTAATTACGGCGCGAGCAGAAAGAACTGGTGCTTGCGGTGAATAATCGGTGGCTTTAATTCGTTCAACTAACCGTTTTAGTCCGTCTACTTCCAAAGGGAAATGTTTCGCAACTTCTGATTCAAAAAAAGCAAACTGGTTATTAAAATTAAGCGTTACTGGCTGTGATTTACCAAATGTAATGCGCGACTGACGCTGTTCACATAGATCAAGTTCAGAGCGGTCAATGCGCAGTTGTCTAAGTACTCGAGATAGGGCTGTTCCTCTAACCCCTTGCGGCACATAATTAGTTACAGCATGAAGCCCTACATCAAACTTTCTGCCATTAATACTATAAAAACTATTAAGACCACCTGGTGCATTATGGCGTTCAAAGATACATACTTTTTTCCCAAAGTGCGCCAAGCGTACACCAGCTGCGAGGCCAGATAGACCCGCTCCCAGGATAACGACTTCGTAATGCGAACGTGAGTTCAACGCTTCGCTTCGAGCGCGTTGAATTTTGGAGTCAAATATTCAGCGCAGCTATCTAAAGATGCTAATTTACCGTATTCAGCCTCTGGTACTTCAATACCGTGGCGTTTTCTAAGTTCCATAACGATATCCAGAAAGTCCATACTATCGAGCTGCACTTGATCACGTAAGCGAAGATCGCTCTTCAAATTCGATAGATCTTCGTCCGGCGCAATATCGGCAATAATATCTAGTACAGCTTTCTTAGTTTCGTCGTTGGTCATAGTTAAGAGCGAACCATTAACTATGCCACATACTTGCAAACGATCAATGTAGAATTTATGCCTAACATACCGAAGGAATTATTAAGGATAGTATCCACTTTCGAGACGCGTTTAGGTGCATTAAGCACCAAACCGGGTAAATCACATAAAGGATCCAGATTTTGAACATTTATTGTAGGATGAACGATAGAATCCGTAAAAGCGGGTAAATTACCTGCTAATTCCAGTGCTCCAGCAGCCCCCATCGTATGCCCAATGAAGCTTTTCGTGTTATTAATCGATGTTGTGGGGCATCCCTCACCGAAAACAGCCCTAATAGCCTCACACTCCTGAATATCACCCTGTGGGGTTGCAGTTGCGTGGGTATTAACAATATCTACGTCTTTAGACTCTATTTGGGCATTGGTTATAGCCCGGCGAACGCATTCAGCCTGGCGAGTTGGGTTAGGCAGGACGTAGTCACTGGCGTCACTATTAACGCAGTAACCGGCTATTTCCCCATATATCTTAGCATTACGCTTAATAGCATCCTCAAGACGTTCTAATGTATAAAGACATCCGCCTTCAGAAACCACGATTCCGTTACGATCCCTATCGAATGGGCGGGAGGCTTGCTTGGGGTCTACGTGGGCTGCTAGTGCACCCTGTGACTTAAATCCAGCAAAGATACCAAAGGTATGAATACTCTCACTGACTCCTCCGCAAATGGCTACATCGACTTCTCCTAAACGGAGCATTTGAGTCGCATGAATAAGTCCTAAATTCCCTGCAGCACAGGCAGCTCCAATGGTGTATGCGGGGCCTGTAATCCCTAAATTAAGAGATACCTCACCCGCTGGATTATTAGCTACAGTTCTAGGGTTGTGATAGTGAGACCAAAATTTAGTGTCATAGCCGAACTTAGAAATAGCATAGACTTCATTCTCAGTCTCTACGTTTCCGTGTTCTGTGCAGCCAATGTAGATACCCACTCTGTCTGTAGAAGTATTGGTAAAGTCAAGGCGGCTATCAGCCATCGCTTCTCTTGCACAGTAAATACTAATACTTCCAGCGCGAGTACCTACCCTAAGTTCTTTTTTCTTTTGATGCCTAAGGGGATCAAAATGACATACCCCAGCTGGGTGTCTTCCCATGTAGCGTACATCAATAGTCTCTACCCCTGATACTCCGCCAAGCAAACTCCTGCGGAATTCTTCTAGAGAATTACCGTTGGGGGCTGTTAGGCCTATACCAGTGATAACTATGCGAGTGTGCTTCATGTAAGAGGACGTAAGGCAACCGTAAGCTAACCTGATTTAGGCGCTGACGGAAAGCATTTAAGGAAGGCTTGTTTTTAATTCAACACAATGCCTAACTTATTACCTATCATGAACGTACTTGTTGCCGGAGGTGCAGGTTATATCGGAAGTCACTGCGTAAGACAGCTCATTTTAGCCGGTCATAAGCCTATTGTGGTAGATAATTTAGTCTACGGGCACATAAAAGCAGTGCCTAAAGGAACCCCATTTTACACAGTAGATCTTCATAATGAGGCTGAACTAACCCGCATCCTTAAAGAAGAAAAGATAGATATTGTGATGCACTTTGCTGCTTACTGCTATGTAGGTGAATCCGTTACTGATCCCTTTAAGTATTATCAAAATAACGTAGCTGCAACACTGAGTCTACTTAGTGCAATGCGTTCTGCATCAGTTCTTAAGTTCGTTTTCTCATCCACATGTGCGACCTTTGGAATTCCTAAAGTGCTTCCCATGGCTGAGGACGCACCCCAGAAACCGATTAGTCCTTACGGCCAAACAAAACTGGATGTTGAAAATATATTAAAAGCTGCAGCCCACGCGTATGGTTTTAGCTTTGCAGCCTTTAGATATTTTAATGCAGCAGGTGCTGCTTCCGATGGCAGTATAGGTGAAGACCATAGTCCTGAAACTCATTTAATCCCAATAGCCTTTGATGTCGCTATGGGTAAAAGACCGCACTTAGAACTCTACGGAACAGATCATCCTACTGCAGATGGAACATGTTTACGTGACTACGTTCATGTTGATGATTTAAGTAGAGCACACATAGCTGCTTTTAATAAATTAGATAAACCAGGAACTGGTTTATTTTATAATTTAGGAACAGGCAGACCTAGTTCTAATCGCGAAGTAATCAGTGCAGTGGAGCGAGTTACTGGTCGGAAGATTTTAGTTATCAACAAACCTAAACGACCAGGAGATCCAGCCACACTATTTGCAAATTCATCTAAAGCTAAAAATGAATTAGGTTGGATTATTGAATACCCAACGATAGATTCCATAGTAAGAACAGCCTGGGCATGGCATAAAAATAACCCAGACGGTTACGGCGACAAAAAAGCCTAAGTTTTAAATCTTTTTGCTAGTGCAGCTTTAGTTATACCAAGTAGTGCGGCAGCCTGCTTAGGATCTTTTGCTACAGCACGTGTTACCATTTCCGATGAAATTTGCTCAAGTATGGGAGAGCCAGATTTCTCGAAATGATTAAAAATAATATCAAGCGCTGTCTTCACTGATACATCATCGACTAACGATGCAGGTGATTGAGTAGAGGCTTCTGCACTTAGCTGAGTTCCATCCAGTGCTTGAATTTCTGGTGGTAAATCCTTCACCACAATTGCATCCGTTTGTGCAATAACTGCACTGCGGTAAATTGTATTCTCTAGTTCGCGTACATTTCCTGGCCATGTATGTTTTACTAGAAGCGTCATTGCTTCAGGCGAAACGCGTGTTGCTTTGGCTTTACGTTGTTTGACTAAATTCTGGAGACAGAAATCAACAATCTGTGGAATATCGTCCGGTCTTTCTCTTAAGGAAGGCATACGGATACGAACGACATTCAAGCGGTAATACAAATCTTCACGAAATGTCTTAGCCTTAACCATTGTCTCTAAATCTTTATTAGTCGCTGCAATAATACGTACATCGACTTTAATCGTATCTGTTCCACCTACTCGCTGAATTTCACCTTGTTGCAGAACACGTAAAATTTTTGTTTGAGTGGCTAGGGCCATATCGCCTATTTCATCTAAGAAAATTGTGCCTGTATCGCAGAGTTCGAATTTTCCAAGACGCTGTCCTGTTGCACCTGTGAAAGAGCCTTTTTCATGGCCGAACAGTTCACTTTCAATTAAATTATCAGGAATAGCTGCACAATTTACGGCAATAAAAGGCTTACTTGAGCGGTGACTATGCTTCCAAATAGAACGAGCAACCAGTTCCTTACCCGAGCCGCTTTCGCCTGTGATCATAACTGTAACATCACTAGCAGTAACTTGCCCGATAACTTTAAATACATCCTGCATTACTGGCGATGAGCCAACAATACCTTCCTTATAATCTTCTGGATTTAAGATTGGTTTATATGTTCCTGCAGAATGTAAATCAGCTCTTAACTTTAGAGCCTGTTCAACAATTGAAACAACACGTGCAGGATCAAAAGGCTTCATAACATAATCGAAAGCCCCGTACTTCATGGCTTCGATCGCAGTCTGAGCAGTACCAAACGCAGTCATGAGTACAACTAATTGTTTGGGATTAGCTGAGCGAATATGCTGAAGTGCTTCTATCCCACCCATTCCTCCCATACGTACATCTAGGAAAATAAGATCCGGAAAAGGGCCTTTCTTAATAGCAGCAACACCTAACTCTCCACTTGCAGCTTCTTTAACTTCGAACTTCTTGGTCGTTAAAACGCGTGACAAAGAATAACGCACTTCAGCGTCATCATCGATGACCAAAATAGTAGGAGTTTTGTAAACAAAATCAGACATGGTGAATTAAGCTAAAAAAACATTAAAACTAGCGCTGGCGAATCTGTAAAATCAACTATAGCTTCTTAAGTCATGCTTAGCTGGTCAATTAACTTATTCCGGATTAGAGGGATTCAATTAAGTCTGCATTTTAGCTTTTTCTTACTTTTAGGCTATGCAGCCTGGGAAGGATTTTGGGATGAGGGCTTAAATGGACTACTATGGAGTAGTATTTTACTTATCTCATTTTTTACCTGTGTAGTACTCCATGAACTTGGGCACTCTTTAATGGCTAAGTATTTTGGCATTCAGGTACGTAGAATACTGCTTATGCCAATTGGGGGTATGGCTGAATTTGAAACGATACCTAAAGAACCCTATAAAGAACTTTGGATCACCGTAGCAGGTCCTGCAGTCAATGCAGTTATTGCGTGCTTTCTTATTCCTTTTTTCTGGGGTTCAGGAAGTCTTGTTTCGTTGGATAATACTAACTCTTTTGCAGGTCTCATGCGCAGTTTACTGGCAGCAAACATTATCATGGGACTTTTTAATTTGATACCTGTATTCCCGATGGATGGAGGCCGGATTCTACGTGCTCTACTTGCTTTTAAACTACCTTATGTACGTGCTACATTTTTTGCGGCATCACTAGGAAAAGTTTTAGCATTAATAGCAGTTTGCAGTGTAGTTTTCTTTCCTGGGTATATTCCGTTTTTATCACCAAATCCTGTTATTACAGTGATTCTCTTTAGTTTTATCTTTTTTGCTGGTGAATCAGAATATCGTTACATTCTTAGACGTGAAAAAGAGGAACGCTACATTAAGACCTTAATTGAACAAAACAGAGCGATAATTGACACCTTAGCGACAAGTACTGAAGAACCTCCTTTTCTTTAAAATAGGAGTTATTTAAAAAACTCCTTGCCTAGGCATAGCCCTGTTTAGTCTAATAATCGCTTGATAGTGTTACGGGCTCTTAGCTCAGTTGGTAGAGCGCCTCAATGGCATTGAGGAGGTCACCAGTTCAAACCTGGTAGGGTCCACCACTATTTGTGATTAGAATCGTTAAACAGCATGAAGCGATACTTTGGCGTTAATCCGTTAAATATTAATGTCGCTGTATGTATATAGCTTAGTCTTAGTAAAACATACTCAAATTAAGTAATGTATGTTAAAAATATTAGTGCAGATCAGATCGTCTAAGATGCTGACTGAAATTACCTAGTATACTATCACTTTAAAAACTAAGTTAATGTCTGTGCATTTAGGCCATACAGTTGATTTCAACCTCCTTAGAAACAAGTTAACAGGCGAACTCTTGTGGGATTACTCGAGTCGATTAATGTATGCTACGGATGCCTCTGAATATCAACAGGACCCAATAGCAATAGCTCGTCCAAATTCTGATAACGATGTTAAAGTTATTCTAGAATTTGCTCAGTTAAATAAACTCAGTGTCGTTGCTCGTGGTGCAGGCACTTCTCTGGCAGGTCAAGTGGTTGGAGCTGGAATTATTGTTGAGACTAGCTCAAAGCTAAACCGAATATTATCAGTAGACATTCAAAAACGTACAGTACGTGTACAACCTGGGGTAGTACGCGATGAGCTTAATCGTTATCTTAAGCCTTTTGGACTCTTTTTCGCACCAGAAACCTCAACAGCTAACCGAGCAACTATTGGAGGTATGGTTGGAAATAATTCCTGCGGTGCTAATTCAATTGTTTATGGAAGTACCAGAGATCATTTAATATCTGCTCGCGGCTATTTAAGTGACGGCACAGAGGCTATGTTTGGTCCCATTACTCAAGACGAATTTATATTAGAATGTGCAAAGTCAGACACTCTTAAGGGCAAAATTTACCAGACTTTAAGAAGCCTCCTTTCAAATCCTACTAATCAGTCATTAATTGCAGATAATTTTCCGAAAAAAACAGTAACACGGCGTAACACTGGATACGCACTAGACTCACTGCTTGAGAATAACATTTTCTCATCTCAATCACATACTCAATTTAATGTCTGTAAATTGATCGCTGGATCAGAAGGAACATTATTTTTTGGAGTTGAGTATGAACTTAATTGCGAGCCCCTACCCGCTGAACCAGCACTGCTTTGTGTACACTTTAAAACCGTTAATGAATCACTTAAGGCAGTTAATATCGCTTTAAAATATTCACCCAGTGCAGTAGAACTTATTGATAAGCATGTCTTAGATTGCACTAAACAAAATATTACCCAGGAAAGAAATCGTTTTTTTATTCACGGTGATCCTGGTGCGATTTTAGTTATCGAATTACGCAATGCTGACGTCGATGTCATTAAACGTAGTGCAACATTGTTAGTAGATGAACTTAAAGCAGCTAAGTTAGGGCACGATTTTCCACTTCTATTTGGCACAGACGTGAATCGCGTCTGGGATTTACGCCGCGCAGGACAAGGGCTTCTATCAAATGTTACTGGAGATGCTAAACCTCGTGAAATCGTTGAGGATACAGCAGTAGCTGTTGAGGATTTACCCCAGTACATAGAAGAGTTTGATCAACTCATGAAGGGTAAATACGGAATCGAATGCGTGTACTATGCGCATGCTGGTGCGGGAGAACTCCACACTCGACCATTATTTAATTTAAAAACGAAGGAAGGCCTTGTGATGTTTAGAGCGATTGCAACGGATGTTGCTGCACTCGTAAAAAAGTACCGCGGATCCTTAAGTGGAGAACATGGTGATGGCAGACTTCGCGGTGAATTCATAAGTTTCATGGTAGGGCCAGACTGTTATAGAATGATGCGAAGCATAAAGGAAGTCTTTGATCCCCTATGTATTTTAAATCCAGGCAAGATCATCGATACACCTCCTATGGATACTTCGCTTAGGTATAACCATACTGATATTACGCGTGATTATAAAACGACATTTGATTTTAGCCAGGTAGGTGGAATAGTAAGGGCTACTGAAAAATGTAACGGATCTGGAGATTGCCTTAAATCACATCTCACTGGCGGTACAATGTGCCCTAGCTACATGGCTACTAGGAACGAAAAAGATTCTACAAGGGGGCGAGCTAATCTCTTACGTCATGCTTTAAGCCATCCAAGTAAATCCACTAAGCCTTGGAATGAACCAGGTTTAGCAGATGCAATGGATTTATGCTTATCATGCAAGGCGTGTAAATCTGAGTGCCCATCCAGTGTAGATATGGCACGGCTTAAAGCTGAATGGCTGCATCAAAGTTACCTCACAGGAAACATCCCTTTTAGAACATACATTATATCCAAGTTTAGCACAATTGCAGGGCTTGGTATGTTAGCACCAAAGTTACATAACTGGCTTGTATCAAATAAACTCACTTCTTCCTGGATTAAATCTGTAGTTGGCTTTGCACAAAAAAGAACGCTTCCGCTTTTAGCTGCTCAAGAATTTAGAACTTGGCACAAACAAAATGCTAATCACCACAGCAACGTGTATTCAAAGCAGGTGTATTTATTTTGTGATGAATTCACTCAGTACAATGATGTAGAGATAGGCATTAAAGCGGTTCTTCTTTTAAACAGCCTAGGTTACAAAGTAGATATTCCAAACCATACTGAAAGCGGCAGAGCTGCACTTTCAAAGGGTATGCTAGATCAAGCAAAAGCGTGTGCAGAATCTAACATCAAAGCACTTAGCTCTCTAATAACTGAAACAACACCCCTTATTGGGATAGAGCCTTCAGCAATCTTAAGTTTTAGAGATGAGTATATCGACTTAGTAGACACTTCCCTGAGAAGTGATTGCGTACGCATTTCTAAGTATACCTTTCTTTTCGAAGAATTTATTGCACGTGAAATACAAGCAGGGAAAATCACTTCCGAATCTTTTACCTCGGAAAAGAGAACGGTCTTAGTGCATGGTCATTGCCATCAAAAAGCGCTCTCTACAATGGCTATTGCCATAAAAGCACTAAGTCTTCCACGCGGCTATTCTGTAAAAGAAATACCATCAGGCTGCTGCGGAATGGCCGGCTCTTTTGGATACGAAAAAGAGCATTTTGAAATTTCTAATCAAATTGGAGAACTTGTTTTACTTCCGGTAGTGCGCGAAGCTCCAGTCGGTACACTCATCACAGCCTCTGGGACTAGTTGCCGTCATCAAATCAAAGATGGCACAAAGAAAACAGCACTCCACCCTGTAGAAATTCTGTTTGCCGCACTTAAATAAAAAATAGCTTTAAGCCAACTTAGCAGAAGTCTTGAGTTCACTTTGACTACGTAATGCGAGCATAAAAATTGCTGGATCTTCCACACTCAAAAGTAAGCATTCACTGTTATTACGTGGAATATAAACAACCTGCTGTTTATTTGAAATAAACACCAAGGCTGATTTACCATTACGCAGCGAATATTCCCCTGAATAATATCCAGGCATGCCAGTACCCCACAATTTCCACTTTAGAGCTTCGGGTCCCTTGTTAGAAATATCGACATGCCGCATTTCTATTAAATTAAGTGACTCTAGAGCAATGGTATCACCAAACATATCTCCTTTAATGGATATATGGGTATCAGAGACTTCGAAAAATACTTTCCCTGAACGATCTAAGCTACGCATGATAACAAAACAAAAAATAAATAGGCCGAGGCCAAAAAATAACCCAAACCAAAATAAATGAGCAATGAAAGTCAGGCATAAAAAACTCACTAAACCAGATGCAGCAGCAATTAAATCCCGGTAGAATTTTTGCCTGGGATCCTTACTAACGGCTAACGGGAAGCTAAGCGTCATTAGACTTAATTAAGGTCTTCTTAATTGGCTTTGACAAGGATATCGGACAGCCTCGTTTAACCTCGCGTCAAAGCTGCTTTAATGTGTTAATAACAGAATGCCTTTTAACAAGCTTGGACTTTCCGACTCGATCATGCAGGGTGTAACTGCCGCTGGATACAAAGAACCTACACCTATTCAGCTCAGAGCAATTCCAGTAGTACTTGAAGGTAAAGATCTTATAGCTTCTGCACAAACAGGAACAGGAAAAACTGCTTCATTCGCTCTTCCTGTTTTATCTAAACTTGGAGCCCATAAACCAGGTGGTCCTCGCGTACTTGTTTTAGAGCCTACCCGTGAACTTGCCGCTCAAGTAGAAACTGCTTTCAGGGATTTCGCACGTTTCAGCAATTTACGTGCTACTGTCCTTCACGGAGGCGTTGGTTATGGTAGACAACGCAGTGAACTGCGCGCTGGTACCGATATTGTTGTAGCCACGGTTGGCCGTTTAATGGATTTCATTAAAGAAGGTGGTCTAAAGTTAAATACCATTGAAGTCCTTATTTTAGATGAAGTAGATCGCATGTTAGATATGGGTTTCATCAACGATGTTAAAACCGTTGTTCAGCGCTGCCCTGCTAAACGCCAAACTCTATTTTTCTCAGCAACCGTACCTCCAGAAATAGCTAAGATTGCTTCCTTTGCACTTAAGGATCCAGCGCGTATTGAAATCGGGGCTGCACGTTCTGTTAATACCTCTGTTACCCATGCGATATACCCTGTCGCAAATGAACAAAAATTTGACCTCTTACTTGCACTACTTGCAAAGACTGACTTCGAAAGCGTACTCGTATTCTCCCGTACTAAACACGGTGCTGATCGTATTGCTACACGCCTTCGAAACGCAAATCACAGCGTTGCTGTACTTCATGCTAATCGCTCGCAAAACCAGCGTATAGAAGCTCTCGAAGGCTTCAAAAGCGGACGCTATGAATTAATGGTGGCTACAGATATAGCTGCACGCGGTATCGATGTCGCTGGAGTTTCTCATGTCATAAATTATGACGTACCAGAAAATCCAGAAGATTACGTTCATCGTATTGGCAGAACTGGCCGCGCTATGGCTGTGGGAGATGCTTTCACACTTTCATCACCAGAAAACGAATCTGATGTACGAGATATTGAACGCTTTATTGGTAGACAAATTCCTCGTCTACAACTTGAAGGTTTTGAATACAAGCCACTCGGAGCTGCCAAGAGTAGCGCTAAGGCTCATCAAGGCTATGGTGGTCGCAGGCCTAGCAAATCCCATAGTGCTCCAAAGTTTGGTGGTCGTTGGCGGCGCTAAAAACTAGGTTGCTAGTTTAATTTAGGCGTTTTGTTACATTTGCAGGCTAAAAGTTACTAAAGATATCTTTTTTCGTGGCATAGTAACTCGTTTCGGTTCTAGTCTAAAGTCCAAGGTTACCCCACCTCACTTACTATGTCCCGAATTTTTGCTGCTATTCGTGTACTGTGTCTAGCTGTAGTGCTATGTGCTTCATTCACATCGCTGAAGGCACAGACGACTCCAGTCATTACGACTCAGCCAACCAGTAAAACAATTAACCAAGGCACCTCCACTACTTTTACAGTAGTAGCGACAGGTACAACCTTGACCTATCAGTGGACTTTTAATGCAGCAGCGATTTCTGGTGCTACAAATTCTACCTATACTATTGCAAGTCCAACACCTGTAAACTCCGGTGTATATGCCTGTACTATTACCTCAGCAGGTACTGCAAGTGTAAATAGTTCAAATGCTACGCTACTGGTTTATATTCCCTATGTAGTTAGAACAATTGCAGGGACTGCCTACGCAATGGGATCAACTAATGCTACGGGTGCTGCTGCTTCTTTCTTAAGTCCTCAAGCACTGGTAACAGATAGTGCAGGAAATATTTATGTAGCTGACACAGGAAATAGTGTAATCAGAAAAATTACTGCACTGGGTGTAGTTACCACCTTTGCAGGAACACCTGGCGTAACTGGTATAACGGACGGTCCTGGCTCTACGGCTTTATTTAATTTTCCATGCGGGATAGCTATGGATCCAAGTGGCAATTTATGGGTAGCTGATACTTATAACAGTATCATTCGTAAAATTACTCCTCAAGGAGTTGTAAGTACGATTGCAGGTCTAGCTCCTACACCTGCTATACCAAGTCCAATTAATACAGGCTCCACTAATGCTACGGGAACTTCTGCTCGTTTTAATTTTCCGCGCGGGATTGCATGTGATGGATCCGGTAATGTTTATATTGCTGATACACTAAACAATGCGATTCGTAAAATGACACCTACTGGTGTTGTTACAACAATAGCTGGAGCAGCTGGTAATACGCCTCAGAGTTTAGATGGAACAGGAGCTGCCGCTCGGTTCAATTATCCATACGGCATAGCCTCAGATGTAAATGGTAATTTATGGGTAGCAGATACATCTGGATCCACAATTCGCGCTGTAACCCAAGCAGGTGTAGTCACTACCCTTGCTGGACTTTCAGGTAATGCAGGAAGTAGTGGTGGAACTGGTAGTGTTGCACGATTTAATCAACCCACATCAATCGCCGTAGATAGCACAGGAAATTTATACGTAGCTGATGCAAACAATAGTACGATACGTGAAATATCACCTACAGGTGTAGTAACTACCCTTGCTGGACTTGCTGGTAGTGTAGGAGCTGTAGATGCAGCTGGATCGACTGCGCGGTTGTACAATCCGTTCGGCATTGCAGTAGATATTGGTGGAAATGTTTATATTGCAGACACACAATTAGAAACAATCCGTATAGCTACGCCACAAACACCTGATCAATTTGCTCCTACAATTCAAACACAGCCTGTAGGCTCTACAATAGTTCAATCCAACAGCTATACTTTTACGGTAGTTGCAAGCGGAAATCCTCTACCAAGTTATCAATGGATGCTAGCAGGTGTTGCTATTGCAGGAGCAACTAATTCGACCTATACTGTAACAAATGCACAAGCAGCAGATGCTGGTGCTTACACAGTTGTAGTTACTAACCCAGTAGGTAGTGCTACTTCAAATTCAGTTACTCTTAATGTAACTACAACACCCGTCATCACCACAGCACCTATTGGAGTTAATGCCAATACAGGCAGTACTGCGTCACTGAGTGTCGCTGCTTCTGGAGCTGGTCTTGGCTATCAGTGGTATTATAATGGAGTAGCTATTACTGGGGCAACCAGTGCTACACTTAACCTAACTAATGTAGCAACCTATCAACGCGGTAGTTATTCAGTCGTTGTGATGAATGCAGCAGGTAGTGTTACATCAACGGCTGCTATACTAAACGTAAATTCAGTCGCTCGACTTATTAATTTATCCAGTAAAGGAAATGTAGGCACGGGAACTTCTGCACTCACCGCTGGATTGGTTATCGGAGGCTCAAATTCAAAAAACATATTACTACGCGGAATTGGACCTACACTAACTACATTCGGCGTTTCTGGTGCACTCGCTAAGCCACAACTTACCTTATTTAATTCAGCAGCTGCAGTTGTAGCTACGAATAATACATGGGGAGGCACATCATCTCTCAGTAATTTATATAGCCAAGTTGGAGCGTTTGCTTTACCAACAACTTCTGCTGATGATGCACTAAATCAATCCCTCACAGCAGGTGCTTATACAATTCAAGTTATAGGTGCTAGTTCAACAACAGGAATTGGAATGGCTGAAATATACGATGCAGATCCCATCACTTCATCAGCACGACTTTACAACATTTCCTCACGAGCGAACGTAGGTGTGGGATCAAGTGCTTTGGTAGCTGGATTTATTATTGCTGGTCCTTCCTCTGAAACTGTGCTCATCCGAGGTGTCGGTCCAACCCTGGCTGCAGCTCCTTTTAATTTTACAGGTGTACTAGCTAGACCAAGTATAATTGTTCAAAATGCGTCGGGCACTTCAGTGGGCACTAATTCAGGTTGGGGCGGCACGGCTATTCTGTCGCAAATTTTCACAAATGTAGGAGCATTCGCACTACCTACTACCTCCCAAGATGCTGCACTGGTACTTACGTTAGCTCCAGGAGCGTATACTGCTACTCTTACCGGCGTGGGAAGCACAACCGGTATTGGAATACTTGAAATCTACGAAGTACCCTAAACTAATTACCGCTTAGTAGCGGTAATGCTCTGGCTTATAAGGACCGTCTGTTGGTACACCTAGGTATTCAGCTTGTTTAGGTGTAAGAACAGTGAGTTTAACACCGATTTTTTCTAAGTGTAAACGCGCCACCTCTTCATCAAGACGTTTTGGTAAACGGTATACACCTGCTTTGTAAGAATCTTTATTTTTCCAGAGATCAATCTGAGCGAGTGTTTGGTTTGTAAACGAAGTAGACATAACAAACGAAGGATGCCCTGTAGCACAGCCCAAATTAACTAAGCGGCCTTCTGCAAGCATGTAGATGCAATTACCGCCCTTAAAGGTAAACTTGTCATACTGTGGCTTAATGGTGACGCGTGTTACATCAGGTGCTTCGAGTAAACGTGCATACTGAATTTCGGTATCAAAGTGACCGATATTACATACAATTGCTTGATCCTTCATCTGCTTAAGATGATCTAAGGTAATTACATCACAGTTACCTGTTGTAGTAACATAGATATCAGCATGACCTAGAGTATCTTCGATAGGTTTCACCTCGAAGCCTTCCATAGCTGCTTGAAGTGCATTAATTGGATCGATTTCTGTTACTATAACACGTGCACCAAAACCACGTAATGAATGTGCTGAACCTTTACCCACATCGCCATATCCACAGACACAAGCAACTTTACCTGCAATCATAACATCGGTTGCACGCTTTAAACCGTCTGCAAGGGATTCACGGCAGCCGTAAAAATTATCAAATTTGGATTTCGTTACTGAATCGTTTACGTTGATAGCAGGAACGAGCAGTTTACCTTGTTCATGTAGCTGATATAAACGGTGCACACCAGTAGTTGTTTCTTCCGAAACACCCTTCCAAGACTTAACAAATGTATGGAATATTTGAGGAAATTCTTTAGCGATCTTTTTAAGTAAATCCTTAATTACGCCTTCTTCTTCAGAAGATGATGGCGAATCTACCCACTTGCTTCCGTTTTCCATCTCATAGCCTTTGTGAATAAGTAAAGTGACGTCTCCACCATCATCTACAACAAGTTCAGGTCCTTGATTACCAGGAAACAGTACAGCTTTCCAAGTGCAGTCCCAATATTCAACAAGAGATTCACCCTTCCACGCAAATACAGGAACCCCTGCTTTAGCAATTGCAGAAGCGGCATGATCTTGTGTTGAGAAAATATTGCACGAAGCCCAGCGTACAGTTGCTCCGAGTTCAACGAGTGATTCTATAAGAACCGCCGTTTGAATTGTCATATGCAAAGAACCAGTAATGCGTACACCCTTGAGAGGCTTTTCCTTACCGAACTTCTTACGTACAGCCATTAGGCCAGGCATTTCATGCTCGGCGACATCGATTTCTTTGCGACCCCACTCAGCTAAGCTAAGATCACGTACTTTAAAATCTTGAAAAGAGGAAGACTGTGCAGTTGACATAAAAAATAAATCTAGCGGTTAAAAATACTTACTTAGCAGCACTAAGTAATTCGTTGGTTTTATTGGTTTGTTCCCATGGTAATTCAGCTTTGCCGAAATGACCGTAGTTTGTAGTTGTGCGATAAATAGGACGTAAGAGATCAAGCTGCTTAATAATTTGCGCAGGTTTAAATCCGAATACCTGCCTTACAGCTTTACCGATCACTTGATCAGATACTTTGGACGTACCCATAGTATCAACACGAATACTTACTGGTTCTGGATAACCGATTGCATAGGCAAGTTGTAGTTCACATACATCTGCTAATCCAGAAGCGACAATGTTTTTTGCTACCCAGCGGCACATGTAAGCAGCAGAGCGATCTACTTTGGATGGATCTTTTCCCGAGAAAGCACCACCACCGTGGCGACCCCATCCACCGTATGTATCAACGATGATTTTACGTCCTGTTAGACCTGAGTCACCTTCAGGACCACCTATAACAAATCGACCTGTCGGATTAATCAAAAATTGTGTGGAATTATCCAACATGGAAGCTGGAATTACTTTCTTAATCACATTTTGAATTAAGAAATCACGAATCTCGGAATGCACTGCACTCGCAGCATGCTGCGTTGAAATAACGACATTCTCAACTTTAACAGGCTTGCCGTTTTCATAACGAATTGAAACCTGAGATTTTGCATCTGGACGAAGCCAATTAGCAGCACCAGATTTACGAAGCTTAGTTACCTCACGTCCAAGACGATGAGCAAACATAACAGCCGTAGGCATCAGTTCTGGTGTTTCGTTACATGCAAAACCAAACATTAAACCTTGATCCCCTGCCCCTTGTTCAGCGGTGTCTTTACCATCTACAGCACGAGCATCCACACCTTGAGCAATATCAGGCGACTGACGTGTCAAAAGATTATGAATGAAAACACGGTCTGCATGAAAGACGTCATCGTCATTGGTATAACCAATATCGCGTATAGCTGCGCGAACGATTTGTTCATAATTTAGTTTAGCGCTAGTTGTAATTTCACCAGCAATAACAACTTGGTTAGATTTAACCAACGTCTCACAAGCAACACGGCTTGTAGGATCTTGTTCCAAACAAGCGTCAAGAACGCTATCTGAAATCAAATCAGCAACTTTATCCGGGTGACCTTCACCAACGGACTCTGAGGAAAATACGAATGAGTCAGCCATAGTAGTAGATAAAATAAAAGCGGAGAGATCCCTAGTCCTGCAAGTTAAATATCAACATATACCAATTATATGATACGAGTTAGTATTAACCACAAACTACTGATTTACATTGATTTATGTAACTAACTAACGGTATAACGCAGTCGTAGGAGACGCAGTTAGTACATTATATTGGCGAATAGCCAATTTCCACCAAGGCGATAAACCCTCTGCTGGATGACTCCATAATTCACGGTGAAGCCAAATTAAAGAATCAGCGTCGAGCAATATTGCCATTTTTTCTTTAATAGAAAAATCATTTGGCCCATCACGTAGTAACCTTAAGCGTAGTTGTGAAAACCATTCGCGCGATTCAACACTCGGTTTTCTTTGTCGAAGCAATGCAATATGCATTGCATTAATGTAAGGATCTAAAACAGCCTGCATTAAACCGTAATCTGCACGTAGTGGCTCAAATGCAGGGATATGATGATAACACTCTTGCATATGATTACTAAGCGCAGTGAGTTCTACTGGTGGGGCTGTTTCTTCTGGTGTAAGAAATAAACCTGATTCGCGTGCAGCGCGTCCAACAGCAGCTTTACTTAAAAAAATTGATAAAGGAATTGAACAAACGAGACCAGCAATCACGGGACTTAACCACCAAAAATACGACGGAAGCACTAGGTACGCGCCTACACCCCATATTACACCCAGTACAACTTGAGTACCGTGCGTTAAAATCGCCTCCCTCCAGTCTGTTCCATCTTCGTTAGCTTGTCTATTCTGTGTTGCCCAAGATACGCCTTGTCCTAGCAGCGTAAATACAACAAACCGCGAATTAAATACCATATTAATAGGTGCAAGAAGTATGGAAATAAAAACTTCCAATAATGTACTTAGAATTAATTTAGATCGCCCACCGTACTTCTCTACCTCTGCTAGATCACCCATTACAACAGCAGCACTGACTATTTTTGGTGTAAATAAAAGTACCAAAGTGAAAACAAAAAGCGTCAATGCTTCTGGAACTTGAATATGGTAACCAAAAAATGACGTCGTATCTGGCATTCTAAATATACCTACGTTATCTAATTGTACTTCATTCCAAGCATTTACCATACCTAAGAGCAAAAAGAGCATCCAAAGAGGTGAAGATACGTAGCCTAAGACACCCATAAAGAGGTGAAACCTGCTGGCTGGCCTAAATCCTCGTGCCGTGAGTAGCCACGTGTGCTGCATATTACCCTGGCACCATCGACGATCACGTTTTGCACTATCAATGAGTGTAGGTGGGCACTCCTCATAACTACCCTCCATATCATGAGCTAACCAAACAGCCCACCCAGCTTTTCGCATTAATGCTGCCTCCACAAAATCATGCGATAATATTTTTCCTCCAAATGGCTCTACGCCGGGTAATCCAGGTAGTGCACAATGTTCCATGAAAGGTTGCACACGAATAATTGCGTTATGACCCCAGTAGTTACCATCATGCTGCTGCCAATAATTCATACCTGCTAAAAATACAGGACTATAAAGTCGGTTAGCGAATGCCTGCATACGTGCATACAAGCTTTCACCGTATATTAGACGTGGGGCTGTCTGAATAATCCCTACCTGAGGATTTTCTTCCATCATCGCCACAAGTTTAATTAAGGCGTCACCCGTCATAACCGAATCAGCATCTAAGACTACCATGTAGCGATAGCGCTTACCCCAGCGTCTTAGAAAATCTGCGACATTACCTGCTTTTTTATTAATTGCCTGTCTACGCTTACGGTAAAACACATTCCCCAATCCTCCCACTTGCTTACATAATTCTATCCAAGCAACTTCTTCTTGAATCCACTGATTAGGTTTATTCGAATCACTGAGGATAAAAAAGTCGAAGTGCTCCATCCTGCCAGTTGTTTTTACAGATTCGATAATAACGCGAATCCCCTCAAAAACACGGCTTACATCTTCATTAAATACAGGAATAATAATTGCAGTTGGTGCAAAGCGCATCTGCTCAGGCTTAGGCAAAGTCTTTGTGATTCGTGAACTATCGCCGCCACGATTAATCACATAAAAACCAAATATTGCGGAGCAAAAGCCTGCTGCAATATGCCCAAACATAATTACAAATAATCCTAATAAAACAACCTGTACACGCGTTATACCATCACGCCAAAACAGATCAGCCATAAACCAGGTTGCTATACTGGTTAAAAAAAAGATTGCAGAGAAAAACACAAATCGGCGCCTAATAAGGCGCTTCTCGTTCATATCTGAATTTAAAAATACATGCATGATCTGCTTAACGAGTCATTTTAAATACAGCGATCAAAGCTCCAAGAAAGACGCTCCACAAAATTAATGTTTTCAAAATAGGCCATTTACTTACTCGCTCCAAGGTATCTCCTGCAGCTTCAGTAATAATTCCCAGATCAATTGGTCTAGGCACCATACTTGAGAGCGATAAATCTGGTCCTGCCTCGATAGACTTTTCACGCATGCTTGAAACAAATTCAGCAGGTAGATCGTTTTTTTGTAAAAACGCGTACGGCCATTTTTCAGGACCATCACACATGAGTAGTGCAACTCTACCATCTACAGCGATTCTTTCATGAGGCTGATTGGGTGCATTCAGTACATATGAAAACCACTCATCCATCATCTCCTCAATTACTTCTGCAGCAACAACAGTGGGTTCACTCAGTGGTTTGGCTGTATGCCGTTTTGCTGCTTCTTGCATCAGAAGCTGCAAAAGTTGCAACTGATGCAAGCGATTGTGAATACGATGTGCTCTAATATAATCTTCTACACGCACGTAAGCCGTATTCCATGCCTCAGCGCTGCCAGATGTAGGCCGCAGCTTTGATGGTAAATCAAACTGAATTAAAGCTTCGTTACTCATAGCTTAATAGCACTCAAGGCTGCCACAAATAACTCCATGTCTCAGTAAGAATGCCTGAAGGCCTTCTCAAAGAACAACGCAGTTCAACAGGACGATTAGAGCCGTCTGGCTTGAACGCAAAGTTAGCACGCCATGTTCCATTCAGCGAATTACGTTCAACAGAGCTGTGTAGGAGTCTAGCACCATCACCCACCCAAACTATAGGTTGAATAGGTGCATCTGCATCCATCTTTTTTAAATTTGACCCATCAAAATCTATCACGAAACGCTCTAGATCAGTTTCATACGTACGTGAGCGTCCATGCCGTGTAGAAATGACATGTGCTAGTGTTGGCTGTGTCTTATCTAGATTCCAGTGTAGAATATACTGCAAATCTATTGCATTGCCTGGTGCTGGGAGTGATTCAGGAACCCAAAATGCTACAATGTTATCTGAAGTTTCATCTGCCGTTGGTAACTCCACTAAGCGTACACTACCCTTACCCCAATCACCAATAGGCTCAACCCAAGCGCTTGGCCGTGCATGATAATTTGCCTCTAAATCTTCGTAGGCACTAAAATGACGTTCTCTCTGCATAAGACCAAAGCCACGTGGATTATCATCAAGAAAAGACATCACGCGTGTACCGTGTGGATTAACTAAAGGTCTCCATAGCCATTCGCCTAAACCGGTATGGACCATCAGACCATCTGAATCATGTACTTCAGGTCTAAAATCGTTGGTTTGCTCATTTGAATTTTTACCATGCCAAAACATACTTGTGAGTGGAGCTAGCCCAACAACGCTAGGATTTTTACGTAAATAGATAACCGCTCTGATTCGCATTTGCGTATCATCGCCTGGTATAATCTCAAATCGGAATGCACCAGTCGCACTAGGTCCATCTAAGAGAGCATAACACACAATCTGTTTTGCTGTCGTAACAGGTTTCTCTACCCAAAATTCTTCAAAATTAGGAAATTCTTCACCCGTTGATTCTGCTGTATCAATAGCAAGTCCTCGTGCAGAAACACCATATACAGCGCTACGACATAGAAAACGAAAATAGCTAGCACCCTGAAATACACCCAATTCATCACCTGGTGTATTTAGATACCCGTGAAGTCTAAAGCCAGCATACCCAATTGTTGATGGTAGCGGGCCAACTTTATTGTGTCCGTAATCAAAAAACTTCTTCTCAAATGCAATTACATTTACTTTACCTGCAATGATTTCATTTACCTGAATTGTACGTTTGAAAACAAACCCAGGATGAAAAAACTGTAATTTAAATGGAAGCCTCTCCCTATTCCACCACGACTGTACGGGTGCAAACCGAATATCGCGGTACTGATCATAGGATAACTGATCAAGCCAACTTGGGAGTGCTTTTTGAGGATCAGCATAAGGTCTTAACGAAAGTTCCTGTGCATGCAGACGTAAAACATCAAAACTAAAACCACTGGTAGGTGCAGCAGGTAGTGCAGCACTCAGTGTTGAGTAAGCAAGTAGACTCGCAATGAAACTATAAATTCGCATGTTCATTTAGTATCTAAAAAGTAGGCTTTTTGTTTTTCTGTAATAGGTAGCATTGCACGCTCCATCACTTTCAGAAGATCATCCCATATCATACGCTTGGAGCGGTTCGTGGGATTACGTAATATGTAACTTGGGTGATAAGTAATCATCAAAGGAATTGAGTTATACACTTTCCACTGACCTCTCACATCACCTAATGCTTTAAAGGCACCATTTCCTAGTAGGCCTTGTGCAGCAGAAGAGCCTAAAGCAACAATCAAAGAAGGCTGAACAATCTCAATTTGCGCTTTAAGATAAGGCATAGAGTAAGCTAGTTCAGCCGAAGTAGGAGTGCGATTAGCAGCCTGCTCCCCTGCCTCATTACTAAGTGGTTCTGGTCTTACGTTCAAAATACTACCCATATACACAGCAGAGCGAGTTAGCCCCATACCGGAAATCATGCGGTCTAAAAGTTGACCAGCTGGGCCAATAAAAGGCTCTCCCTTGTTTTCTTCTTCAAGTCCGGGAGCATCTGCAACAAACATAATTTTTGCATCCAATGCACCACATCCAATCACAAGTTGCTTGCCTGGCTTTAAAGTAGCCTTGTAAACAGGATCCTCGAGCATGATTTGTTTGAGCGCAGCAAGCCTCGTTTCCTTACTACCCTCCTCCAATTTAAAATAAGGGGCTACTGCAAACGGCGCAGCAACTTTTACTTTAGTAACAGGTGAACCCTGAACTTGCGAAACACTTAAAGGCTTAATTTCTTGTGCTGCACTTACGTGCTCAACGCTACGTTTTTTAATATGGCCCTCTACAGCACTTCGAAGCGCTTGCAGACTTTCGTCTGATACATCAACTGTTCGCACACCCGTGGCCTTAAGCCTACGCAACTCATCAGTTAATACATTAAGTGCGGTGAGCATATAATCTTATATTTAGACTATGCTTGATGCTTCATTAACTTTTCTACGTATTTTCCCAGTAAATCAAATTCTAGATTTACTGCACTACCAACAGCATGCTGTTTTAAATTGGTTACTTCGAGCGTATGAGGAATAAGCCAAACAGCAAAGCTATCATCCTTAACTTCAGCAATAGTTAGGGAAATACCATCAATTGCGATACTACCCTTGTGCACTAGGTAACGACCATACCCAGTTGGTACAGATACATTTAAGTACATATCCTTACCACGCATCTCAAAAACTAGTATGTGTCCCACACCGTCAATATGACCTGTAACAAAATGTCCACCTACTTTACCATCAAAGCGAAGACTCCGCTCTAAGTTAACTTGCACACCCGCTTTAACTGCAAAGAAGTGAGTAAGTTTTCTTGTCTCCTCAAGTAAATCAAAACTCATGGATGATGCATCAAATCCAACAACCGTTAAACAACAGCCATCTACAGCTAT
This sequence comes from uncultured Opitutia bacterium, assembly GCA_903834135.1. GTDB lineage: Bacteria > Verrucomicrobiota > Verrucomicrobiia > Opitutales > Opitutaceae > Palsa-1447. The sequence goes on from CAILHZ010000017.1 coordinate 57,995, forward strand.
GCTGTCCCCGAGAGTTAATCCCTGCAAGCAAAGTTGAGCTTGTACGCGCATACGCCATGATTGCGCAGATTGCGTAAATTCGAGAACACGGCCGGTTTCTTCAACAATTCCTGTGAACATGTATTAAGGTAAATCTAAGCATGCAGGCTGCTGAGATGCGATTCCAATTAAGACAAATTACACCCTAATGTAAGTGGCTTATCTAGTGCAGTTTAACGCGTAATACTGCTGTCTGCGTACCTCGACTCACTAAGAGCACAAATTCCTTACGGTGCAGGTCACTTTCTGCCGCTGATAATTTTGCTACAGCATCAGCAAATGAATCTACCGAGGCACCATCAATTTCTTTAATCCAATCTTCACCCGATAAACCAGCTCCATCTACAGGACTATTAGATTTAATATATGAAACAATTACACCGTTATGGGACTTTACACTGCTCCTTCGTTCAACTGCATCTGCATATACAAATTCACGTACCGTAAGACCTAAACGTTCAAAATATTTACGTTCTGCCTCACGTATCAGTTTTGGTTCATCGCCTAAAGTGATACTTAATTCTATGCGTTTAGCACCGCGCAAAACTGTCATATTTATCACGTCACCTGGCCTATGGATTAAAACTTTTCTCTCAACAAAATCGATTGCAACATGATCAGGTCGAAAACGCGGTAACATAACAGAATCGACTGCTACAATAATATCATGCGCTTTCATTCCTGCTTTTTCTGCAGGACTGTCTTCAAGCACCTCACTTACAACCACACTGGACTGATTTGATAAACCCAAGAAAGATGCCGCTTCTCTATCTAAAGCTTCCAAGCCGTAAGCACCAAACCATGCAAGAGGTCTGCCATTAACATTTTCAGGCCGTCTAGAAAGTGAAGGTATAACTTCTGTAGAAAGAAGAAAAGCACTACTTTCTTCAACATCTACTAACATCAGTGGAGAACCCGTACGATCCGCTTTTGAAAACTGCAAATACGTCTGAGCGAAGGAACTCGTTGCAAGCCCAACAAAATATCCATCTTTGTTAAAAACAGGTAGTCCAGGGCCAGCAACCTCCTGCTGCGCAATTGCGGTGTGTTGAGGTAAAGATTCGATAATAGCAATGTGGCTCTGCATTAAATAGGGAATGAAATCTTCTTCTTTATTTCTCAATCCAAGTCCCCAAACAAAATCAGATAATTCAAGTTCTTTAGTTCCCTTAGGTGCTATCCACTTAGAAATAGGCAAAAGTTGAGTCGCCATCACTTTACTCACCTTAATGTAGTGCCAGCCCGTGTAAGGATCCTGGCCTAAATAAGTAGCATCACTTCCAACAGCTTCACCAGGAATATATGCTTTAAAACGGCGTAAACGCTTAGGATCTATTCTCACATCAACAGCCGCAGAGGGTAATATAATTGTGCCTTCTGTATCAATAGCTACACCGTAAGCAGTCGACATACGCCTCTCATCTTCAGTTTCAGTTAAGTAGTCGATAGCGACGACACTCTTAACACGCTCAGCCCACATATCGGGAAGTGAAGTGCCAAAAGTAAAACTCCTAAGCGCGATGCTGAGTAAAAAAAACTTTAGAAAGAAAGTAGACTTCATGGCTTTAAAATAACAAATGAAACATGACGGTCTTTTTCTACTTCTAATAAAGTAGCTTCAGGTTTTTGAGTAAACGCATCATGAGCATGAGCAACCACATCGAGTGAAGTAATTACAGCACGGTTAATTGCTGTTATGATATTTCCTGGTTGAATTCCAGCAACGTCAGCTGGGAAACCAGGCTGAACACCGATGACAATAACTCCATTTTGATCGTTACGTCCATGCTCTCGAGCATAAATACGTGATATCTTACGTACACTTAAACCCCAGGTATCGAATGCTCTCTCCTCGCCTACACTACTTTCGAGTAATTCAGTAACAACGTTAATATCCTGTAACTTCACGCCGCGTTTAATTGTTAAAGTAAGCTGCGTGCCTACAGGCTGTTGTGCAATCGAATTTAAGATTGCTGGAATTTGTTCAGGAAACCTTCCGTCGATTGCTTTGTGATCAATCTGAAGCAGAATATCACCTGCTTTTATTCCTGAAATCGCTGCAGGAGATTTAGGATAAACACTATTTACTAGCATGCCTGTGTTAAGTGCTAATGAATAAAAATCCTCCAAGTCTTGTAGTGCACCTGGCACAATTCCAACTGTACTGCGTACAATTGAGCCATGCTCAAGTAGTGATTTAACAACCGCCTTTGCTGTGTTGCTAGGAATTGCAAAACCGAGGTTGTTAGCTCCTGTATAGCCACGAGTTGTGATACCCACTACTTTACCGTCTTCAGTGACCAATGGGCCTCCAGAATTTCCTGGATTAATGGCGGCGTCGGTTTGAAGCCAGGTATTAAAAAGCCCTGTTTCATAACCATCTTCATTTCTTTCAGCATCAAAATACTGACTCGTATTGGAAATAATGCCTCGAGTTACTGTACGGGTTAGACCAAACGGAGTGCCTACAGCAAATACGACATTTCCTGCAAAGAGCTTAGAGCTATCCCCAAAAGATGCGTGAGTAAACGTAAGCTGACGCCTTTTTACTTCATCCATGTCGAGTTTAAGTAACGCAAGATCGGTCCAATGGTCCCAGCCCACTAACTTTGCTCCCACATTTTCAAGGCTCGATAGAGTCACTGTAACTTCCACAGCTTTAGGGCTAACTACGTGGGCGTTAGTCAAAATAAGACCATCCTCTGATAAAATGACCCCAGAGCCTATACTGCCGTCAAAACGCTTACTTCCACCCTCATAATTGACCTGTCTGACATCGATTCTAACCACTGAATTGAGCAGTCCATTAAAGCCTCGGCTCATTGATGGGACAGCCTCTAAACGACCTAATCCTACCCCAAACAGGGCTAAACAGGCTAAAAGACAAAATGAGAGGAAACCTCCCACAGGAGTTGTTGACCGCGCTGATGAAAACTTCACGATTGTTTATTTAAAGACATGGCTACCAAGTGCAAAGAATATAACTTTCAAGAGATTGAGCCTCACTGGCAATCTTTCTGGGATCAAAATACATCTTCACGTGCGGTCAACACCGCACCTGGTCCTAAGTACTATGTACTCGATATGTTTCCATACCCATCGGGTGCTGGACTGCATATAGGTCACCCAGAAGGCTACACTGCAACAGATATCCTTGCCCGATACAAACGCGCTAAAGGCTTTAAAGTACTCCACCCTATAGGTTGGGACGCATTCGGCCTACCTGCTGAACAACATGCTATCAAGACTGGAACTCCACCCGCCGAAAATACGCAAAAAAATATAGCTAACTTTAAGCGTCAAATTAAGGCTTTAGGTTTTTCCTACGACTGGGATAGAGAAATTGATACAACAGATCCTAAATACTTTCGCTGGACGCAGTGGATTTTCTTACAACTCTTCAAACGTGGTTTAGCTTATGTGGATGAGCGCCCTGTGTGGTGGTGCCCTGAATTAAAAGCAGTTTTAGCAAACGAAGAAGTTGTAGATGGGAAGAGTGAAATTGGTGGTCACCCAGTTGAACGTAAGAATTTACGGCAATGGGTACTAAGGATCACTGCCTACGCTGATCGTTTACTCGCTGATTTAAAAGACGTAGATTGGCCAGATTCAACTAAGCGGATGCAGGAATCATGGATCGGCAGAAGTGAAGGTGCTGAAGTTGCATTTACTTTAGAAAATTCAGCTCTAGGTACACTCAAGGTATTTACGACCAGACCTGACACCCTCTTTGGCTGTACGTATATGGTACTAGCCCCAGAACATCCTTTAGTTGCAAGTCTTACACTTGATTCACAAAAAGATGAAGTTAGCCGTTACCAGAAAAAGGCTGCATCGAAAAGTGATTTAGAGCGTACCGATTTAGCAAAAGATAAATCCGGTGTTTTCACAGGCAGTTACGCCGTCAATCCACTAACAGGTCTTAAAGTACCAATCTGGGTAGCCGACTATGTTCTCATGGGATACGGCACCGGTGCTATCATGGCTGTGCCAGCACACGATGATAGAGATTACGAATTCGCCAAACAGTACAACCTGACAATCACAACCGTTGTTGCAGCTAAAGCTGATGGTATTTTTGTAGAAGGTGCACTGTTTACTGAAACAGGTTATGCAATCAATTCTTCTAACGCTTCACTCAGCTTAAATGGGCTACCCACACTTCAAGCTAAGGAAAAAACGATACAATGGCTTGAAGCAAATAAAGGTGGAAAGCGCACAATCAATTACAAACTAAGAGACTGGCTCTTCTCACGTCAGCGCTATTGGGGGGAGCCTATTCCTATTGTTTGGGTAAATGAGGCAGACTACAAAAAAGCAATTCAGCTAAGACCAACTGAATTTCCTGCAAACCCTGTTACCTATAAACAAAATAACGAAACGCATTTTGCTTTACCACTACCAGATTCTTCTCTGCCACTTGTTTTACCTCAGGTAGAAACCTATTTACCTAGTGGAACTGGAGAAAGTCCGCTTGCTAACGCTACAGCGTGGCTAGAAATTTACTTCAATTTAAAAACAGGTGAAACTAAAGCAGTCTCTCAAGTAAGCACACCACCCACTGACGAGGGCTGGGTTAAAGGACGTCGTGAAACAAATACTATGCCACAATGGGCAGGTTCTTGTTGGTATTATTTACGTTTTACTGATCCTAAAAATGCAGATTCACTAGCATCCGCTGATGCGCTTAAGACATGGGGAGTTCCTGATATTTATGTCGGTGGAGCTGAACATGCAGTACTTCATCTTTTATATGCACGTTTTTGGCATAAGGTACTATTTGATTTAGGAGTTGTACCAACACATGAACCTTTCCCTAAACTTTTCCATCAAGGCATTATCCTAGGTGAGGATGGAGTTAAGATGTCTAAGACTCGGGGCAATGTAGTAAATCCCGATACAGTTATTGCATCTCATGGAACTGATACTCTAAGACTTTATCTCATGTTCCTAGGGCCTCTCGAAGACATGAAGCCTTGGAATCCTAGAGGAATCGAAGGTACTCACCGCTTTTTACAAAAAGTGTGGCGTGAATGCTTAACGAGTGAAGGTGATATCAATCCTAAACTATCAGACAGTGCTGAAGATTTACCGGAAATAAAAAAACTACTTCACGAAACAATTCGCAAAGTAGGATCTGACTTAGATACGCTTCGGTTTAATACACCGATTTCCCAAATGATGATTTTGGTAAATGCGTTTCAAAAAGCAGATCACATCAATAAAAAGAGCATGCTAGCTTTCTTACAACTGCTTGCTCCCTACGCTCCACATATTGCCGAAGAACTCTGGGCAAGACTTGGTGGAGTATCGCCAATACAAAGTGCTTCGTGGCCAATTTTTGATCCAAGTGCGTTTGCTACAAGCGAGCAAAAACTTGTATTCCAAGTAAACGGCAAGCACCGCGGTGACCTTATGGTTAAGGCAGGCTTAAGTCAGGACGAAGCAATTAAACTCGCAGGGGAACATGCCAAAGTTGGTCCTCATATGAATGGCAAAACAATCACCAAGGTTATTTATGTACCAGGTAAGATTATAAACTTAGTGGTTACCTAATTATACACTTAAAGGAACTCCTTAAACTTACTTCCTGTCTAAACTAGAACATGGCACTGTCAGAATACCTTCCTAAAGACTTCGATCAGTCTCGGCCTTTAGCCTTGATTGCGGGACAAGGTATTTACCCACGTCTGATTGCTGATGCAGCACGTAAAGCAGGAATTAAAGTTAAGTTAATTGCAGCCGTAGGCGAAACAACTGAGGAGCTTGTTAATACCTTTAGTGAAGAAGATCGCGTCATTTTAAAAGTAGGGCAAATCGGCAAGATGCTTGATGCTCTTGAGGACTTCAAAGCAGGTTATGCACTCATGGCTGGGCAAATCACCCCTCGAAGACTTTTCCATGGACTGCACCCTGATCTTACAGCGGCGCGTATTTTACTCTCCCTTAAACGTAAAAATGCAGAAACAATTTTTGGCGCAATAGCTACAGAAATTGAAAAACGAACTGTTACCCTACTCGATGCGCGTAGTTTCATGGATGAGCACTTAGCAACTGCAGGATCTATCACAAAAGGCTCATTTCCTATCGATAAAGACTATATTGAACACGGCATCACTATTGCTAGAGAATGTGCTAAGTTAGACATTGGCCAAGGCTGTGTGGTGCGTAAAGGTACTGTCTTAGCCGTTGAGGCATTTGAAGGTACTGATGAAATGATTAAACGTGCCGGCAGCTTTAAAACCGACGAAGCCCTGTTTGTTAAAACAGTAAAAACAAAACAAGATTACCGTTTTGATGTGCCTTGTTTTGGTGAAAGAACCCTTAATGCAATGCATGAGGCCGGTCTCAAAGCCGCAGCTCTTGAGGCTAATCGTGTCATTTTAATTAATAAGCCAGAAGTCATCACCTTAGCGCAGAAGCTAGGCATAAGTCTTTTAGGCTATTAATTAAGCCAACGGCTAAGCTTGCCCTTTGTGGCTGTAAGCGGCAGATAATTGAATAATGCCAAACGATCTCATTTCAGTCCATGTCAAGGCCGTTGTCCCAACAGCCAATGGCTCGGCTGTATTTTTGGGCAACGATACCAAAACATTTGTGATCTACGTGGATCATCATGTTGGTAGTGCTATTCAAGGGACTTTAGATGGTATCAAAAAAGAACGCCCTCAAACCCATGATTTAATCGGGTCAATCTTCTTAGGCCTTGGGGTTACTCTTGAGCATGTCGTCATCAATGATGCTAAAGAAGGCACTTTCTATGCGCGTATTTTCCTTAAAATGGAAAATGAACTTGGAAAAAAACTGTTAGAAATAGATGCACGTCCCAGTGATTCTATAGTACTGGCATTACAAAGCAGTCGCCCTATCACCGTCACTAAAGCAGTATTTGAGCGTGTCGAAGATATGACCGATTATCTTGAACAAGCACTTAAGCAACAAGCTGACCTAGACGATAACTTTGAAGACGAGTCCGAGGAAGACAGTGATGAGGACGAAGACACTGATATCTCATAGGTATGAGGTCACTGCCTGAGCCAATTATACCAGGACAGCCACTGACAGCACTTGCCCCGATGCAAGATGTCACTGATTTAGCTTTCATGAAGGTTATCGCTCATTACGGAGCGCCTGATTATTTCTTCACAGAATTTTTCCGTGTCCATGCTCAGTCCAGACCCGAGAAGCATATACTAAAGTCGATTGACGAGAATAAAACAACACGTCCTGTATTTGCTCAATTAATCGGTGAGGATACAGAACACATGGTGCGTTCTGCTCTCGATATCTTGAAGCACCCTGCAGCTGGAATTGATCTAAACTTAGGCTGCCCTGCCCCTAAAGTGTATAAGAAAAATGTAGGCGGTGGTCTACTCAGAGAACCAGAAAGAATAGCCAACATTATACGCTGCTTAAGAGATGCTATACCTGGCCTCTTTACTGTTAAAATGCGCCTTGGTTTTAATGATGAATCCCCGATGCAGCGTGTCGTCGATATCGTTAATGAAAATAAGGTTAATTTACTTACAGTGCATGGTCGTACTGTTAAGGGCGGCTACCGCAGTGAAGTAAACTACGACTCTATTGCTGAACTGGTTAAACGTGCACACTGCCCTGTGCTAGCTAATGGCGATATTACCTCTGCTGCTAAAGCAGTTAAGGTCATCGCTCATACTCAAGCTGCTGGTGTAATGATTGGCAGACACGCGATTCGTAATCCCTGGATTTTCAAACAATGCCGCGAAGTATTCGCAGGTAAAACACCGGAACCTGTAACTTTAAGACAAGTCGATGACTACATAAAGCGTTTGTTTGATGCGACTCGTAACATAGACTTTCCTGAACTAGCTCATGTTAACAAAATGAAGAAGTACCTAAATTTTGTTGGGCAAAGTGTAGATGCTACAGGAGCATTTCTTTATGACATGAGGCGCGTCACTACAGAGAAAGAATTAACACACGTTTGTGAAAAGCACCTACTAAGTAGAGCTAGTGATATATTTTCCATAGAACCTTATCCAGGAATTATTGCACGCCCTAATTGTGAAACTCCAGATTCAGATGGCTGCTCACTTGATTCGATAACAGCCTGACTTGTGCTCATTCAAGACCTAAGGCTTTGCGGCCTTCTGGAGATATCATCTGCGGAGCCCAAATCGGATCCCATACTATGTGGACTTTCGCACTGTTTACACCACTTAATGATGCAATTTTCTTTCTAGCATCTTCAGCAATCACTGGACCCATACCGCAACCAGGTGCAGTAAGTGTCATCTTAACTTCGACTATAGCTCCTGCAGGAGTTTCCTCTATCGCTAAGTCATAAATTAAACCAAGATCAACAATATTGACCGGTATTTCTGGATCGAAACATGTTTTAAGAACGTCCCAAATTCTTTTATCATTCAACACACCTCCCTCATTACCATCACTATCTATTGATTCTTCGGATAGAACTAGACCAGCAATAGCACTGACATCTTCTTTAGCGATACGTGCTAGACCATGATCAGTCCTAACAGTCACATTGCCACCTAGGGTTTGAGCAACAAAGACCTCACTACCAGCAAGCAGTGTAGTTTGTGTTCCGTGAGGAATTTCTGTGGCAATACAATCTCTAGACAAGCGATACGTTTGAGACATAAAAAATAGAATAGACTCTTACTTTGAAGAAATAAATAGAGGCATTCTAGCGTACAATTCTTGCGGATCGTTGTAAGCCTTTAACTCATGCAGCTGAGTCTTTAAAGTTTTTTGAATACTTCCAAGTATACCCTTAGATTCAGATTCATCTGGCATAGCTTTATTAAGTAAAGCGGTGATTGTTTCAGCTATGTCTTTTTTCTTAGGATATTCCTCGATTCTGTAATTTTTACCAATCTTTGCTTCTTTAACCGCATAGCGAATTGCGTCTGATAAACCACCAAGCTGGTCTACTAGACCAATCTTAATTGCTTCTTTACCTGTCCATACTCGACCTTGAGCAATTTCTTCGACAGCGACTGGATTTAATTTCCTTCCCTCAGATACCTTGGCAATAAATTGGCCGTACATCCAATCTACCATCCGCTGAAAAACCGCAAGTTCTTCATCTGTCTTGGGTTTGGAAATTGTCATAACATCAGCAAACTTACCTGTTTTAACTCCATCAAAAGTAACACCAAAATCATTAGCTAATTTTTGTATATTAAAATGAATTCCAAAAACGCCGATAGATCCTGTGATTGTGGTCGGCTCTGCGAAAATACGATTACCATAAGCTGATATCCAATAACCACCCGATGCAGCGTAACTTCCCATCGATACGATGACAGGTTTTACTTCACGAGCTAAACGAAGCTCTCGTTGTATCATTTCTGCGGCAGATGCGCTACCACCAGGACTATTAACACGAAGCACAATTGCCTTAACTGATGCATCTTCTCTTAAGCGCCTAATTTCGCGCGAGAATGATTCTGAACCAATATCGCCTGGCTGACCTTCGCCATCCACGATATCACCCTCAGCATATACAATACCAATAGCTTGTTTTGAAGTTGAGACTTCAGCAGGAACTTGCGATTTCAAGTAGTTACTGAATGAAATTTGCTTAAAAGGGTCTTTAGTTCCCTTTTTACCGGTTTCTTCTTTTAGCTCATCTAGGAGCGTATCTTTATAAATTGCCCGATCTATTAAATGACTAGAAAGAGCTACCTCAGGACGAAGAATCCCTTCTTTATCAACAACTGCCTGAATTAACAGAGGTGTTAACTTACGTGGCTTAGCGAGATCTGCAAGTAGACTTCCCCACAGACTGTCTAAAAGACGTTTTGTATCTTCCTTATTTTCAGGACTCATTTCCTTACGGGTGTATGGTTCTACATAAGACTTATATTTACCATGCCTAGTAACTTGAACACCAACACCGTACTTCTCAAATAGGCCTGCATAAAACATAGGTTCCGTAGCTAATCCAGGCATATACAGCATGCCATAAGGATCCATATTAATTTCCGTTGCCGTGGATTTAATGTAGTAATCCCGAGTATCAGCTGACTCAAGAAATGCCTTAATTGGCTTACCTGATGCTTTAAACCTCAGTAGCGCATTGCGTACTTCAGTTAAAGCTGCGAAACCTGTTCCTAGTCCAGAGGGGTTAAAAGAACCAATTAAGAGAATTCCTTTAATTCGCTGATCTTTAGTCGCTTCATCTATCCCACGTGTGACAGAGCGCAGCTGTAAGGTTTCCAATTTAGTATTAGAAAAATCACTGAAATCAAACGCTGGAGGCGCATCAGTAATATTGGTTGATAAATCAAAAACTAGGTATGAATTTTGCTCAATTTTGGTCGATGTACCCTTGGCATGATGTGCACCCACAGAAACTAAAGCTCCTATTATACCCACACAAAGGAGTATGCCTAAAAAACAGAATATAATCAGGGCTACAAGTGAGCCTAACATCGAAGAAATGAATGCCTTCATAAAAGTAATAGTTACGTTACGAAGGCTGATCTTAAATGGCAATTCATTAGATATTGGCTTAACTTTTAAATTAAACACATTGCCTCACCATTACACCTAAGTTCTAATCATTTTACGTCATGAACGATCAGAAAGATCTCCTAACTACCAACCGCAAAGCGCTTACTATTAATCTAGATGCTCCAAAATATGGCACATTCGCAGAAATAGGAGCTGGTCAAGAAGTAGCCCGTGTCTTTTTCCAAGCAGGTGGTGCCTCTGGTACTATAGCTAAGACGATATCTGCCTACGATATGGTTTTTAGTGATGCCATTTACGGCAAAACATCTCGTTATGTATCCCAGGACCGTTTGTCACTCATGCTAGGTCATGAATTCGGCCTATTAAAAGAACGTCTTGATTCTATACGAGGTGATAACACCACTTTTTTCGTTTACGCAGACACAGTTGCGACACGAAACTTTAAAGGAAATAATGAAGCACACGGCTGGATGGGTGTACGTTTTCAAACTGAACCACACGGTCCTCCAAGTGATATAATTATCCATGTACGTATGTGGGATAAAGAAAACGTACAACAGCAAGAAGCCTTGGGAATCACAGGTACAAATTTAATCTATGGAGCATTTTACTACCGCGATAATCCACAGAAATTTATTCAATCCCTGTTAGATAACTTAAGCTCAGATCGCATCGAAGTAGATATGCTTGAGTTTATAGGTCCTGCTTTTGCTCATGTTGATAACCGCATACTTTCAATGCAATTGGTACAATATGGACTAACCAATGCGGTTATGTTTGGTCCAAAAGGTGTGGTGCTTCAACCTTCAGAAGTATTACGAAAGAAAGCTATACTTGTAGAACGAGGAAGTTTCAGACCAGTTACCCATGTCAACGTGGATATGCTCAACTGTGCTACTGCTCAGTTTGTTCAAGACCCTCTTGTTTCAGGAAAAGAAGTTATGGTGCTTGTAGAAATCACCATGAACAACTTGTTAGCTGATGGATCACTTGATGTTCACGATTTCTTATCACGGGTAGATCTACTTGGTGAAATTGGCCTAACTGTCCTCATCTCCAATTATCCTGAATACTATAGACTGACCTCCTATTTTAGACGTTACACAAAAGAAATGATTGGTGTAGCTATGGGAATTAACAACTTATTGGAAATCTTTAAAGAGAAATACTACGAAAACTTAGAAGGTGGTATCCTTGAATCCTTCGGCCGCTTATTTAGACACTCGGTTAAACTCTACATTTATCCGATGCGTCAAGAAGCCTACGATAAGTACTTATCGACAGGTAAAGAAACACCTGGCTCATCACCTAAAGTCGAAAATTCAGTTACATCCAACGTACTCATTACCGCAAGGAATGCCCAAGTGGTAGACAATCTACGAAGCCTTTATGAGCATTTGATGCAAAACCACTACATCGAATGTATCGTTGGCTATGATCCAACTGTATTAAATACGTTCTCACGTGATGTATTAAGACGTATCAAAGAGAACGATCCTTCATGGGAACGCATGGTACCTGATCCAGTTGTTGATGCTATAAAGCGTCTTCGCCTTTTTGGATATAGCGGATAAGTTTGTGTTAGTTAAAGTTTCTCGGTAAACATCCATAATTAAATCCAATTGTGCGCTTCTATAAATATCACGCTCTAGGTAACGATTATATTGTTTTAGATCCTAAAGATTTTCCATCTTGGAAAACACCTTCTTTAGAACAAATACGTGTTATCTGTCACCGAAATTTTGGAGTTGGATCAGACGGTATTCTTTGGGGTCCGCTACCAACCAAATCAGGAGCCTTCGGTTTGCGTATTTATAATCCTGACGGATCCGAAGCAGAGAAATCAGGAAATGGAACGCGCATCTTTGGTCGCTATTTATGGGATCAAAAAATCGCTAAAGCTGATCAATTTCATATCGAAACACCTGGCGGAATTGTTGAGGCAATCGTTAAAGATAATGGTAAGTTACTCGTGATGGACATGGGGAAAGTCAGTTTTTCAAGCGAAAAAATTCCTGTTAATGGAAGTGCCCGCGAGGTTATTAATGAAAAAGTAGAAGTACTCGGTAGAACATTTACTTTCTGTGCTGCAACGATTGGAAATCCACACTGCGTTATTTTACTGCCTGAAGTGAATGCTAAATTAGCCCATCAGTATGGACCAGCTTTAGAAGTTCATTCTCTTTTCCCAAACCGCACTAACGTACAATTTATGCAGGTTATAGATCGTAAAAATATACGTATCGAAATCTGGGAACGCGGCGCAGGCTATACCCTAGCCTCAGGTACAAGTTCAAGTGCCTCAGCTGCTGTTGCGCACCGCTTAGGCTTAGTGGATAAAGATATTACTGTACATATGCCAGGGGGACAAATTGGAATCGAAATATCTGGTGACTTTGCAATTCGCATGACAGGTACTGTAAATCAGGTAGCTATTGGTGAAATGCAGTCCGAGCTTTTTGATGTAAAAGTGTGATGTAAAAAATTAGCTGCATCATCATTCATAACACTATGACTAATGCAGCTTACTTAACTAAGGATCTAGCAAGTTCATTTGCTCAATTAGCATTATCCGGGATCAATAGAGAATTCCCTGCGATATCTGTAAACGTACTTACCTTAGAGCAAGATCTTAAAACACCCAAAAGTCTGCATCCCGCATTCTACGGATGTTTCGACTGGCACTCCAGCGTTCATACGCACTGGTTACTAATTCGACTACTTAAGATCTATCCCGATTTGAACGAAGCTGTTGAGATTAAAAAAGCAATAAATAGAAATTTAACCCCTGCTAATCTTTTAATCGAAAAAAACTACTTCGAGAATAATGAGAATCGCAGCTTTGAGCGAATGTATGGTTGGGCTTGGTTTCTTACTTTATCGGCAGAAATTAAAAGTTCAAAAGAACCTAACGCTTTAGAATGGTATGATGCAATTAAGCCGTTTGAAGCGTGTATTGTAAAATTAACTGAGGATTATTTAAAAAAATTAACCTATCCCATTCGATGCGGTTTTCATCCTAACACTGCTTTCGCTTTGACGCTGATGCTTGATTATAGTCGTGAGGTTAAAAATGCTGTATTTGAAGATTTAGTGATCTCTCGCGGCATTCAGTATTTTAGTGGAGATAAAAATTACCCCATAGAATATGAACCTTCAGGTGAAGACTTTCTATCACCAGGACTTTGTGTCGCTGATTTAATGCGACGATTACTTAACAAAGAATTATTTTTACAGTGGTTTAATACATATCTTCCGACACTTGCCGATTCAAATCTAGGGAAATGGAAAACACCAGTACACATAGTTGATATCACAGATGGACGCCTAGGTCATTTAGTAGGACTTAATTTTAATCGCGCTTGGACTTTAAAAGGAATTCTAAGCGCTCTTCCAGCAAATGACGCTCGTATAACACCGCTTAAAGAAGCCTATAACCAACATGTTACAGCTGCTATACCATATGTAATAAGCGGCCATTATGCAGGTGAACATTGGTTAGGAACTTTTGCTACCTATTGCCTAAGCTAACGAGCAAATGACCGCTTTACTCAATAAACGGTCTATGTTTACAATCTTTGAAGTTCTAAAAGAGCGCGACTAGTATATCGGTAGTACGTGAGCTTCCCAAGCTTGAGAGGTGGGTTCGATTCCCACGTCGCGCACCATCCAGTTTTATCGTTTTAATTGTTAAAAACGACCCATTCTAGGTTGCTAGCTAATATGAGGAGTCTTAGTGTTAACCCTTTATTCATGAGTGAATTTTCTCAGGAATCCGGTGTTATATCACAGACAAGCGAATCTCTAGATTCTGCTATTCTTCATCTGTTGATGGAAAAAACTCCCGACCGTATCTATTTTAAGGACTTAGACAGTCACTTTGTTCGAGTTAATTTTTCTCACGCTCATTGGCTAGGAGCTAATTCACCTCAAGACATAGTAGGAAAATCAGATGCAGATTTCTTTTCGAAAGAACATGCTGCGGCTGCACTAGCGGAAGAAAAGAATATAATTCATACAGGAGAACCTATTGTAGGTGAAGTTCAGCATATCTCTAAGCGCGATGGGACACTTGCTTGGGGCTCTACAACCAAGATGCCTTGGCGTAATCTTCAAGGAAAAATAATTGGTACTTTCGGAATAACACGTGATGTTACACACGCTAAAGAAGCTGAGGAAAAATTACACGCGGAACATAATTTACTTAGAACAATTATTGACCATCTACCCTCTCGTATTTTCGTTAAAGATAAGAAAGCTAACTACCTACTCAATAACGAAGCCCATTTAAAAGAGCTTGGCGTTCATTCCCAAGATGAAGCGCGTGGTAAAGGTGTGAGTGATTTCTACTCGGGTGATAGAGCCCATCAAGCTATTGAAGATGATAAAGCAGTTCTTGCTGGTTTTCCTGCAATAATAGATCAGGAAAAATCAAACTTTGGACCTGAAGGTAACGAACGCTGGTCATTGACAACCAAAGTTCCAATCAAAAATGCTTACGGACAAGTTGTCGGTCTTGTTGGTATCAGTCACGATATCACTCAGCGTAAAAAAACAGAGCATGAACTTAAGCACCGCTCAGAGGCAATGGAGGCTGACTTACTCATGGCTAAGCAAATTCAGCAAGCATTCATCCCAAGCCAGTACCCAGTATTCCCACATTCAAGTACATTAACTACAAGTACCTTACACTTTGCACATCGCTACCAAGCAGCTGCATCTCTTGGAGGAGACTTTTTTGATATTATCGCGATATCAGATACTTTATGCGGTTTGTGTATCTGCGATGTTATGGGCCACGGAGTTCGAGCTGGATTATTGACCGCAGTCATTCGTGGTGTTGTTCAAGAAGCCTGCGTTACTGCTGAGCATTCTGGCAAAGTTCTGTCAGAAGTTAACCGTAATTTAACACCTCTTGTTGCAAGTACTGGACAACCCATATTTGCAACAGCTTTTTTTGCTATAATCGACACCAAGAATAAAACACTTACATACTCAAACGCAGGCCATCCTGCTCCACTTCTAGTACGTAAAAGTGAGGGTAAAATTGATCAACTAAGTCTTGTGGATCCAGAACCAGCAACGGGTCTGATTGAAGATTTTCAATATTCACACCATACTATCGCATTCAATGCTTCAGATATTATTATTGGCTACACAGACGGTATTATTGAGGCAGCCAACCCAGCAGGCACTCAATTTACTGAAACTAGGCTGATCAATTTAATTAAAAATAACACTACTCTAGATTTAGCATCGCTTCTTAATAAAGTGATTGAAGAAACGCAGAACTTTTCAGCTAAACATGAATTCGATGATGATATTTGCATCGTAGCTGCACAATTGAAAGCTGACTAGCCTTACTTGAAACTACATACCCATAGTGAAAAAATTTCTTTTTAAAGCGATATTTCTTGGGGTTCTAGTTCTCATACCCATACACGCTACAACACAAACACCTGCACTTAGAAAAAAATTTACTGGTAGTATACGTACTATCCAAGCAGCAACATCTACGGAAAAAGGACAAAAAGGCCATCGCCCAGCATTGGTAAACGCCTCACTTACTTCAGCACAACTGAGTAAAGTGATGGAATTCGAGGTTGCATTAAAAATGCATAACCTGACTGAACTCCAAGCACGTGTTGCTCATAATGAAAAAATTACACCTCATGAAATGGCTGCCAAGTATTGGCCTACAAAAGCAGAGCATGATGCAGTCATTGAATGGTTAAAAGCTCAGGGCTTTAGCATCGTAAGAACAGACACAAACCACCTCGGTATTTTTGCTCAAGGAAAAGTTTCAGATGTTCAAGCTGTACTACAAACCCAGTTTGCTCGCGTAATATATGATAATACTGAGTACACATCAGCAGTTACTGCACCTAGTATTCCTACTACAGTAGCCGATTATATTGTGGGTATCCACGGCCTACAGCCTCATGCTCACATGACGCCAAGGCACACGCTTTTGCCTCAAGATTCAGCCACGAATGCACCGCCCTATTTACCAGCACAGATTCAAAGCGCCTACAATGCTTCAGGACTAGCTTATACAGGAAGTGGTCAAATAATTGGCATCATAAGTAATGCATATCCATCGAGTTCGGATCTCACTAAATTTTGGAATGCAGCTGGCGTCACAGTACCTAGCTCAAATATCGTTCAAGTAAATATTAATGGAGGTCCTGCAATACCTGCAGATTCCAATTCAACAGCAGAAGCCTGTTTAGATGTAGAATGGGCCAGTGCACTTGCTCCGGGAGCTACAATTATGGTCTATGGATCTAATATCAACGATCCAGCAGGATTTGATAAAACGTATCAGCAGATTTATAATGATGCGCAAACACATACTGGACTTTCTCAGTTTTCGTTATCTTTTGGTGAGAACGAGACCTTAATCGAGAATGATTATCTCGTTATCGAATCTCAGTACATGGCTAATCTAGCAAGTACTGGAATCACGATTCTTGCAGCTTCAGGCGATGGTGGGTCAAATCCAGACCCTGCCACAGGTTCATATGTAGTGACCGCTCCAGTGGATGTCTCCTATCCAGCATGTGATCCTAGTGTAACTGGCGTTGGTGGAACACATCTAGTTTTCAATTCATCTGGAACAGTGAGTAGTGAATCCTCGTGGAATAATTCCGGTGGTGGTCCGAGTCGCTACTACCTTCGTCCCTCTTGGCAAACAGGCTTGGGTATTACCCAAGGAACATATCGACTAACCCCAGACGTGGCAGCTGTAGGTGATCCTCAAACAGGCGCTACAGTATACATTAATGGAGCTGCTCAAACAATGGGTGGCACAAGTTTATCCACACCTATCTGGGCAGCATTTTGTGCAGTCATAAATCAAGCACGCTCAGCAAATAAATTATCGCCACTGGGTTATTTAAATCCGCGTATTTATCCACTACTCAATAGCATTGCATTTCGTGATGTAACATCTGGAAATAATGGTGCCTTTACAGCAACAACAGGTTATGATCAATGTACAGGTATTGGCGTACCAAACGTAGCTAATATTATTCAAGCTACTCTACTGCCTATTACGCAACCACCTAGCCTCACTACGAGTACTGGCAATCGTTTCACAACAAGTGGTCAGTCTGCATCTTTTGCAGTAGCTGTAGTAGGACCACAAAATATCACGTATCAGTGGCAACGAGCAGCAAGTGGAACAAGTCAGTGGATTAGTCTCTCCGATTCAGGTAACTACTCAGGTTCAACAACTGCAATACTCACAGTGAGTAATTCAACACTGGCTATGTCTGGAGATCAATTCAGATGCATAGCTTCAAATCCATATGGGTCTACAACAAGCTTATCTCTTTCACTTACTGTTAGTACATCAGGTATGTCCACTTTAGCAGGATGGCCAGGTGCTGCAGGCTTTTTAGACGGAGTTGGTACTGCAGCACGCTTTGATTGTGACGGAGGAATCAGACTAGATTCATCTGGAAATATATATGTAGCTGATAGTGTAAATAATGCTATCCGTAAAGTCACCCCTTCAGGGGTCGTTACAACAGTACTAGGTGCATCGGGAAATGCAGGCTCAACCGATGGACCTGTAGCAAGTGCAAGCATTAATGGACCAGGTGGAGTAGCCTTAGATAGTTCAGGTAATATTTACATTGCCGACAGCCTTAACTACACGATACGTAAAATAAGCACTACTGGTATAGTGAGTACTCTTGCTGGCAGCCCTGGCTTAAGAGGTAAAACAGATGGTGTTGGTAGTGCTGCTCGTTTTGAAGATCCAGAAAATTTAGCTGTAGATAGTAGCGGCAATGTGTGGGTGGCTGACGGCCAAGGATGCACCGTACGAGAAATCAGTCCAAACGGAACGGTTACTACCATTGCAGGAAGAGCACTCACCCCAGGTACTGCAGATGCAACAGGAACGGCTGCACGTTTTGGAACACTTCTTGGGATAACAGTCGATTCATCTGGAAACGTTTTCGTTTCAGATAGTAGCAACAATACGATTAGAAAAATTGCACCAGGGGCAATTGTCACTACCCTTGCAGGTAGTCCGGGATTATCAGGATCAACAGATGCTACGGGTTCTGCAGCACGTTTCTATACTCCATCTGGTCTTACAGTAGACTCAGCTGGCAATCTTTTCGTTACTGACTCAAGCAATAATACAATTCGCAAGTTAACAGCCCAAGGCGTAGTCACTACAGTCGCAGGCAGTCCAGGTGTTTCGGATAGTGCAGATGGAATAGGCTCACAAGGTCACCTCAATAATCCAGGAGATATAGCAATTGATACTTCAGGTAATCTATTCGTCGCTGATTTTTATAATAATACTGTAAGAAAAATAGTTCCTACACTCCTAACAGCACCTTTAATTACATCCCAACCTACATCTCTGACTGCGTATAGCGGAACACCAACTGTCTTTAACGTTTCAGCAAGTGGCTCATCTCTCACCTATCAGTGGTCCTTTAATGGCATCGCAATTTCAGGAGCAACAGCCTCAGCATACACAATACCATCCACAACAGCAGCAAATGCAGGATCTTATAGTGTTAGTGTATCCAACTCAGCGGGTACAATATTAAGTAACACTGCCACATTAACGGTCATTTCTTCGACAGGAGCACCATCGATTGTAACACAGCCCAGCTCAACATCTGTAACACAGGGCTCACCTGTTACATTTACAGTGAGTGCCTCGGGATCATCACTCACCTATCAGTGGTTCTTTAATAATGTCGCTATAGCAGGTGCAACATCAGCCAACTTGACTATACCTTCAGTGACATCTGCTTCAACGGGCTCTTACACAGTAATTGCAACTAATGCACTTGGTAGCGTCACATCATCCACTGCAGTACTCACCTTACGTAGTAATCCTGGTAGGCTAACAAACTTATCAGTA
The DNA here is from genome assembly GCA_903834135.1 of uncultured Opitutia bacterium. Classification (GTDB taxonomy): domain Bacteria; phylum Verrucomicrobiota; class Verrucomicrobiia; order Opitutales; family Opitutaceae; genus Palsa-1447. The sequence continues at coordinate 77,418 of CAILHZ010000017.1, forward strand.
CTCTCAATGGATGGACCTAATTCACAATTACTGACAATAGGTTTTGTTACTGGTGGTGCAGGGACTTCTGGATCTCAGAATCTACTTATACGTGGTTCAGGCCCTGCCCTTACGGCTTTTAATGTTACTAATCCACTACCTGATCCGACGCTAAGCGTGTACAGCAATTCAACAATAATTGCATCGAATGATAACTGGGGAACGCCTTCAAGTAATGCAACTGCAGTCGCTGCTGCAAATGCTTCCACTGGCGCTTTTGCATATGCCTCGACAAGTAGTTTAGATGCAGCGCTAGTCACATCTGTAGCTACAGGGTCATATACAGCACAAATTGCGGGTAAAAATACAGCTACCGGTTTTGCCCTCGCTGAAGTCTATGATACTACGCCTTCGGGTAGCTATACTCAAAGTACGCCGCGTTTAGTAAATATATCTTGCTTAGAACAGGTAAGTGCTGGTGGAACTCTATCAGCTGGTTTTGTCATAGGTGGCACAACTAATGAGCAAGTCCTTATACGTGCAAGTGGACCATCTTTAACAACGTTTGGCTTAGCCGGAGTGATGACTGATCCTAAACTCACAGTATACAATAGTTCTTCTACAGTACTGGCTACTAATACTGGATGGGCTGGCAGCACATTGATTTCTGCAGCTAATACTACAACAGGTGCATTTCAATTTAGTAGCACTTCTAGTAAAGATTCAGCGGTATTACTTACACTAAGCCCTGGTGCATATACCGTGCAAGCAACGAGTGCATCTTCTACAGCAGGCTTAACTTTAATTGAAGTCTACGAAGTGCCGACGAATTAATTTAAGTAAAATTTTAGATTTCCCTTAAACTATCAGCTGTAGCTACGCCTACTATCTAAGGCACTCTTTAGCGTTACTGCATCAGCATAAACAACTCCACCGCCACTAGGTATACCAAATCCTATTCTACTTATTTTAACGGTGTGCTGAGCGGGTAATTGTTCTATTAAATAATGACAGGTAGCTTCTCCTTCGACATCATTAGCTAAAGCTAAGACAAGTTCATCGATTTCATTATTAGCTAAACGCTGAAGTAGAGCTGATATATTTAAATCATTTGGGGTAACACGCTGCGATGGAGAAAGTTTACCATGTAGTACGTGATATGTACCGCGCCAAGCTGCACTACGCTCCAAAGAAACTAAATCAGGCACATGTTCCACGACACACACATGCCGACTATTCCTGCGCTCATCAGAGCATATAGAACACAAATCACCTTCAGCGATATTTCCACATTTCTTACAGCGATGAACGCTACGAGAAGCTTCTGTCAAGGCAGCAAGTAAGACAGGTAGTTGTTCTGGTTTTTCAACAAGCAGATACATGGCGATACGCTCTGCTGAGCGATAGCCCAAACCCGGTAACAATTTTAGCTGCTTTTGCAGATTCTCGATAGCAGACATGATATCTTTTTAGAATAACCCTGGGACCTGTAGACTAGATGTGACTTTTTGCATTTCAGCGTCATGATATGCTTTAGCCTGAGTAGCTGCATCATTAACTGCTAAGAGTACTGTTTCTGAAATAAGTTTCGCATCTTCTTTCAAGAATTCTTGATCCAAAGCTAGAGATAAAAATTTACCCGCAGCCGTAATTTTTATCTTAATTGCTCCACCACCGGCTGTAACATCAATTTCTTTAACCTCCATCTGCGTTTGAAGCGTCTCAATTGAGCGCTGCATTTTCTGGGCTTGTTTTAGTAATTTTCCTACGCCGGCCATATGAGTAATGAGTTAAGAGATTAAAAAGACATTAAAGCTAAGCTAATAAGATAAATCAGGTGCTAGGTAGTCAAATCCTGCAACGAGAAACCGCAATAATTGATTATCCCAAGACTTGCGACTAGGCTCATAGTGTTTAAGGTAGGAGTACATACTTTATGGTAACCTCTTTGCATGTTCTGACCGTGCTAGCCCCAGATTTCGAAGAACTTGAAGTTGTTGCTCCCATTGATCTCATGCGTAGGGCTGGTATTAAAGTATGCATAGCTGCCACGGGCACAACCCGAGAGGTGAAAGGCCGTAATAACCTCATATTACTGGCAGATACCCTACTAGCAGATGTAATAAACGATTCTTTTGACTGTCTATTCCTCCCAGGCGGACCCGCAGTAGCCCATTTAAGGCAAGACTTGCGCATTGTTGGCCTAATTCAGACCTATTCAAAGGCTAACCTATGGATTGCTGCCATTTGCGCTGCACCTGTGCTTCTTAACGATGCTGGCCTACTGACAGGCAAGCGTTTCACGGCACACCCATCAGTAGTCACGCAATTACCCCCATTTTCAGATTCCTCTGCAGTCGTCATTGACGGTAAGCTTATTACCTCACGCGGTGCAGGCACAGCCATTGCATTTGGCTTAAGCTTAGTAGAGAACTTGCTCTCGGCAGAGAAAGCCAAAGAGATCGCTCTTTCAATTCGGTATTGATAACTTACCTTATATGCGTACGTACGATTTTATTGTGATTGGTGGAGGTAGCGCAGGTTTTAATGCAGCACGCCTTGCATGCTCTCTAGGTCTGAAGGTAGCAATTATTGATGGGGCACCAAAACTGGGTGGTTTGTGCATTTTAAAAGGCTGTATGCCGTCAAAGACCTTACTGCATGCTGCCCATGTATTACAGCAGACAAGAAGTGCCGCTACGTTTGGTATCAAAGTGAAATCTGCTAAAGCAGATATGAAAGTGGTAGCAAAACGTAAAAACAAAATCATTAACGAATTTGCTTCCTTTAGAGAAAGCCAACTTAAAAAAGGCCCATTTGAACTCATTCGTGCGCATGCGTCATTCATAGATGCACATACACTAAAACTCTCCACAGGTGAATCAGTGTACGGTAAGCATATCCTCATTGCTACTGGCTCAAAAGTATCGACTCCAAATATTCCAGGGCTTGCAAGTACACCCTACTGGACGAGTGATGATGTTCTTAATTTAGATTTCTTACCTAAAAGCGTAATCGTTTTAGGAGGAGGTATAGTTGCATGTGAACTGTCGCAGTACCTGCAGCGTATGGGATCTAAAGTAACACTTATTCAGCGCAGTGATCATCTACTACGCGATCATTCTAGTGAAGCAGGTGGTGTATTAGCTGAGGCTCTTAAAAAAGAAGGTATGGTTGTTTTTACTGGTACAGAAATTAAAGCAATTCGCTCGAGTACTAAATCAGTCAGTGTTAAATTTAAGCACAAAGGTAAAACAGTAACCAGTAAGGCAGCCTACCTATTCAATGCACTAGGACGTGAACCAGCCTTAGATAAGCTTAATCTTTCAAACGCAGGTGTGAGAATAAAAGCTGATGGACGCATTCACACTAATCGCTTTCAGCAAACGTCTGTACCTCATATCTATGCTGCTGGAGATTGTTCAGGCCCAGTAGAAATTGTGCATATAGCTATACAGCAAGGAGAACTTGCTGCACGCCATGCAGCTAAGCAGAAAAAAAAGAATGCCGTTGATTACACGAAGCTACTAAGTGTTGTGTTTACAGATCCAGCTATAGCTAGCATTGGCTTATCTGAAAAACAACTTATCGCTGCTAAAACAAAATTCATTAGCGCCTCCTACCCCTTCAATGACCACGGTAAATCAATTTTAATGGAATCAAACTACGGGTACGTTAAAGTTTATGCGGAACCTAAAAAAGGAAAGTTACTTGGTGCAGAAATTATTGGTCCTGAGGCAGGCGAATTAATTCATCTTTTTAGTACTCCAATCGTTATGCAAGCAACGGTCTTTGATATGCTCAAAGCTCCTTGGTATCACCCAACCTTAGCTGAAATTATAACCTACCCCTTAGAAGAGATTGCTGACCAAGTTAAGATTAAGCCTAAAGTTTAACTAGACTCAGTAAGTCAGGTAAATCGACACGACCTTCGTAGATGGCTTTACCCACTATGACGCCATCTAATTTGGGGAATTTTTTTGCCAAATCTAAAAGCCTAACAACATCTTCACGTACACTGACGCCACCTGAGGCAATCACTCGGCAGCTTACGGTATTTAAAAGAGCTTCCTGTGCAGGTAAATTAGGTCCTGTGAGCATTCCGTCTGTACCAATATCTGTATAAATTAAAGTCGCAACCCCGAGCGCATTCATCTGCTTAGCCATACCAAGAGCTCCAGTTGTAGTTGTATCTACCCAGCCCTTAACTGCAACCTTGCCATCTTTAGCATCAATACCGATAGCTATTTTATCTCCAAACTTAGCTACTAGTTCAGCTACGAATGCTTCACTTTCTGCAGCGCGTGTTCCTATCACAACGCGTGATACACCCATTGCTAAGGCGCGTTCAACGGATGCTATGGAGCGTAAACCTCCTCCTAATTGAACCTTTAGTCCAACTGCAGTAATCGCTTTAACGGTGTCTAAATTTTTAGGCTCACCTTCGAAGGCACCATCGAGATCTACGACATGAACCCATGTACTGCCTTGCGCTTTAAACTGTTCAGCAACAAGCGAGGGATCCTGTGCATACACTGTCTCTTGATCAGCTTTGCCTTGGATAAGACGCACACAGCGGCCGCCTCGGATATCGATTGCGGGGTATACGATCAAGCGGCGTTCTCTGTGGCTTCGGTTTTACCTGCGCGTTTCATGGTAGGCTTACGCTTACCTGCGACTACGGAGGCATCTATCACTACCTCAACAATATCATTACGATGAGGAATCTCATACATTACTTCTAACATGAGACTTTCTAAAATTGATCTTAGAGCACGTGCCCCTGTTTTTAATTCAATTGCTTTCTGAGCAATTGCTTTAATAGCGTCTGGAGTAAAACGTAAACGGACTCCATCAATTGCAAACAATTTAGAGTACTGTTTAACAATCGCATTTTTCGTGCGCAGTAAGATCTTAGATAAATCTTCTACCTGGAGCTGATCGAGTACTGAAATTACTGGAAGTCTTCCAATAAATTCAGGAATCATTCCAAAGCGCACTAAATCTTCAGGTGCAATCTTTGTCATGATCTCAACAGGCTTTAGATCATGATCTTCTGGGTTAGTATGAAACCCGAGAGAACGCTGCCCCATGCGCTTTTTAATAATTTCATCTAGCCCATTAAAAGCACCGCCACAGATAAACAAAATATTAGATGTATTAACCTGAACGTATTCTTGGTTCGGATGCTTACGTCCACCCTGAGGTGGAACATTACATACAGTACCTTCTAAAATTTTTAGAAGCGCTTGTTGTACACCTTCACCAGAAACATCACGAGTGATGGAAACATTTTCTGTCGAGCGTCTAATTTTATCGATTTCATCGATATAAATAATTCCACATTCAGCACGCTTTACATCGTAGTTAGCGTTTTGAAGTAAGCGTAATACAACATTCTCAACATCTTCTCCAACGTAGCCTGCTTCAGTGAGTGTTGTTGCATCTGAAATAGCAAAAGGAACGTCTAAAATACGAGCTAAGGAACGAGCTAAAAGTGTTTTCCCTGATCCTGTTGGACCAGCTAGTAAGATATTACTTTTCTCGATCTCTACTTCACTAAACTCAGGCGACATCGCAGCCGATTCCTTGCCTGTGTGCCCAGCGTCAAAGTTTAAGCGTTTGTAGTGATTATAGACGGCAACAGACAAGACTTTCTTTGCATGGTCTTGTCCAATAACGTGATCATCAAGAACAGCTTTTATCTCAGAGGGCTTCTTTAAATTAAATGAAGGCTTAGCATCTGTTGCGGGCTGTTTTACTTCTTTATCAATAATTGTTTTACAAACAGCTACACATGAATCGCAAATATACACACCTGGACCTGCAATAATCTTCTTAACCTCTGACTGTGATTTACCACAGAACGAACAGAGTGTCATTCGAGATGATTTTGCCATAAATTTTAAAGTTGAAGCGTTCTAACCGACTAGCACTTAAGATGCCTTAGGTTGTACAACGAGCTTTTCTGCTTCACGTGTGGATTCTACAACATGATCTACAATACCGTAGGTTTTAGCTTCGTTTGCACTCATGTAGTAATCCCTATCGGAGTCTTTTTCTACATCTGAAGCTGTCTTGCCCGTGTGCTTAGCAATAATTTCGTTAAGTGTTTTTCTCCAACGTATAATTTCTCTAGCTGCAATAGCGATATCAGAGGCTTGACCGCCTGCACCACCGGAAGGCTGATGAATCATTACTCGGCTATTAGGAAGTGCAAAACGTTTACCCTTGGTGCCAGCTGCTAAGAGTACAGTACTCATGCTCGCTGCCATGCCAATGCAGTACGTCACTACATCACACTGTAAGAAATTGATAGTATCGTAAATTGCCATGCCACCGGTCACTACGCCACCTGGTGAATTAATGTACAAATGGATATCCTTCTTAGGATCTTCCATTTGTAAAAAAAGCAACTGGGCGATAACCACATTTGCGACATTATCGTCAATAGGAGAACCAATAAAAATAATTCGATCCTTAAGAAGGCGCGAATAGATATCCATAGACCGCTCTCCGCGGCCTGTATTCTCTAAGACGATGGGTACGTAGTAGCTCACGATTAGTTGCTAGATACTGTAGCCTTAGAAACCAGAAAATCAACCGCCTTGTCAAATATGATCGATTCTTGAGCTGCACGGAGTGCTTCGCGGTTGTTGCCAAGATCTTTAGCAAGTTTTTCTGGACGTTGTTTTGTGCGATTAGCCTCACGATAAATGTAATTATCCAAGTCACGATTTTCTATCGTGATTTTCTCTTTTTCAGCAATCTTAGAGAGTATTAACTGCACCTTAACACGCTTTTCAGCGGTCTTTTTAGCACCATCGTAAATATTCTTTTTATCTTTTTCGATTTCTTCGGAAGGAACCCCACGGCGCATATTTTCTTCGATAAACTGACGAAGTACACCCTGGGTTTCTGAATCAACAAGACTATCTGGAACAGAAACTTCTGTTTTTTCAGATAATATATCAACAACCTGGCGACGCTGTGCCATTTGATTTTGATATTCTTTTTGCATCTTCAAGTTAGCCTTAACTTGAGTCTTCAATTCGTCGAGGTTGCCTACTTGATGAGATTTAAAGAATTCTTCATCAAGAGCTGGAAGTACACGTTCACGAATTTCTAATACTTCGATAGCGTAACTAGCTGTTTTGCCGGCTAGGAGCTCCACTGCAGTGAAATCAGCAGGGAAACTAATCGAAACAGTTTTCTTTGAGCCAGTAGTTAAACCTGAAATTAGTTTAGCTAGGCCCGGTAAATGACCTTCATTTGCACCTTCTACTTCTTCCCAAGTCATTGGTACTTTACCATACAGTTGCTTGTCCGGTACTAGGTCAGCTATTGGCTTACCATCAAGAGTTCCCTCATAGGAGAGCTTAACGTAATCACCTTTTTTAGCAGGAGTTTTTGATTCCTTGAAATCAGCTTTATCTGTGCGTAGAGCTTCAACCACATTATCAACTTCTAGCTCTGTAGCTTCAGTTGTTTCTGTTTTTACAGCGAGTCCAACGTACTCTGGCAGAGTAAACTCAGGGCGAACATCTAAAGTGATTGTAATCGTAGCAGCCTCTCCTGCTTCAATCTTACCTTCTTCAACATTCACAATGTTTAAGACATCTAATTTTTCTTTTTCCAAGGCGCTGCTGTATGCTTTGGAAACAACTTTTTGTTTAAACTCTTCAGCTATGTCCTTCGTAAATTTACGCTTAATCATTTCAAGCGGTGCCTTACCTGGGCGAAAGCCTGGTAGACGGGCGTGCTTGACGTATTCGGCAAGTACAGCTGAGTGCTCGGTGTCGACCTCGGTTTTATCGAGTGTTACAACAAGGCTTTTACGAGTAGTGGATGCGCTATTGAGTTGGACGTTCACAGTTAAAATCTTATGGCTTTAATCTAAAGACTGAAGGTTAGATCGTAAAGGCTTCAACCCGTCGGTCAATGCCCGATTGGAGGCCTTTTCTTAGGCTCACAAGGACTTGCCTATCACCAAGATCCAGCGTTATCTAGAAGAGATGAAGAGCTTAAGCCAACTCCTAAGCGAGGCACCCGTCCTCATTTTGGATGCAACCTCCTCTAAAGTACAGGTTGGGCTATATAAAAATAAGACCTCATTAGGTCAGTATGCCTACTCTACTGAAGAGTCTGGAATTGGGCTTTTTAAGGCTGTTGAGAGTTTAAGCTGCAAACTAACTGAGGTAAAAACCTTCATTTATGCAAATACACCAGGTTCTGTTTTAGGGGTTCGCACGGTAGCTATGGCACTACGGATCTGGAAAACACTAGGTTCAAGCCAAGTATACTCCTATAATGCCTTAGCCTTACTCGCTGAGGCTACGAAACAACCTGATGTTACTTATATTGCAGATGCAAGGCGTGAGACTTGGCATGCCTATAAACTAGGCAGTTTAGCCAGTCGAACTGCGACACCTGACTTGATTAGTCCCCTTGTAATGCCAGAAGGCTTTAGAACTTGGAGTACACTTCCAAAAGACCTTAAAATCGTACCTTATAACATTGAGCACCTCTGGCCTCTAGCGATGTCTACTGCTTTACTAAGCCCATCTGAAAACCCAGATGCCTTCCTATACGAACAGCCCAGCTATGTAACCTGGGATCCTCAAATTCATAGAAAGCCACTGAATGTTTAATAATTTCACATGTACCAAACGTGAAACTTTAGCTATCAGCTTACGTCTAGTATATTAGCTGCAGCTTAAACTAATTATCCTTAGAAATATCATTCCCCGTCGTGGCACTAACTCTTACCCCAGAAATTGCTTGGAACCAATTACCAGATACAGAATGGAATGCGGCTGCTGCTCGCCATCTCCTGCGCCGTGCAGGATGGACAGCTCTTCCAGCAGATGTTGAACGTGCTACTAAAGACGGTTTAAGTTTAACCTTAGATAGACTTTTTCCAGATAGTGTTCCCGTATTTGAGCAACCTCGACAAGTTGCACATATGGTAACTGAAGCCGAAGAACTTCAGCAAAAAGCGCAAGGAGTAGATGAAGAAGAAAAACGTCTTCTTTACCGTGAATTTCAGCAAAGATCACGCAACGCAATTGTGGATATGACTATTCACTGGATGCGTTATGCCGCACGCCCTGAGAGCGCAGCATTTGCAAAGTGGGTACTCTTCTTAAGTGATATCTATGTAGTCGGTTACGAAAAAGTGCAGAGAGCTCCACTCATATATAAGCACTTTGATATTATTTCACGTTACGCTTTTGCACCTGCCCCGTTACTCACCAAGGCCGTATCAAGATCTTCAGCAATGGTGCAGTACTTAGATCTTAATCAAAGTCAGAAAAAAGCGCCTAACGAAAATTTTGCTAGAGAACTTTTTGAATTATTTATTCTTGGTGAAGGTAATTACGCAGAGAAAGACATCAAGGAAGCGGCACGTGCATACACCGGCTTTAAAATTAGAAAAAACGGTGAAGTTTATTTCCAAGCAAACCAGCATGACACTGGGTTAAAAACAATCTTTGGTGAAACAGGTCAATTTAATGGCGATGATGTAATACGTCTTGCGTACAAACAACGAGCTGCTGGTGCGTTCGTACCACATGAAATGGTTAAATTCTATTTAAGTGATACGATGATTGATAAGAGCTATCTATTTAGTTTAGGCGACCAGTGGAAATCTAAGGGCTACGGACTACAGTGGTTAGTAAAAACTTTTTTCGGAAGTCGTCTATTCTTTGATCAAAGTTTTAGAGGTGAATACATCAAAAGCCCTATTCAATTTTATTTAGGCTTAGTGCAAGACTTAGACTTAGATATTATACCTGTACCTCGACTTGTAATTAATCCATTAAGGCAAATGGGACAGGTTTTATTTGATCCACCCAATATACGCGGCTGGGTTGGCGGTCATAACTGGATTAATTCTACATCCCTTGCAGCTCGTAGAAATTTAAGTGAATCTCTTTTTGCTGCTTTTTATGAAGCAGGACTAAACGAAGATGAAAAACTTGATGTCGCTGCAGCTCGAGCCCAGGGACATGGTGCTTTCACGGTAGACGCTACTCGTTTTGCTCCTCTTTTAAAGTTAACGCCGGATGAAGTAACGCACAAGCTAGTCACTAGCCTACTTGCACAAAACCCAACTCCCTCATTAAAAGAAAGTATTTCCAATTATCTCGCATCAGCTGAAGACATTCCTGCAGAACATCTACGTCGTATTAAACGCTCAATAGTAACACTCATATCGTCTCCTGGCTACCAACTTACTTAATCAATCACTGCCATGGCAAACAACACCCCGCTATCCTCGTTCCCGACCACCCGCCGTGAATTCCTACGTTCCTCAGCTACACGTGGTATTGGGTTACTCGCATTTAGCCAATTCGCTCCATCGTTTTTAGTTAATTCAACGCTAGCACAAGCACCCAAGGCCGAGAAAGATCGCAGCATACTTGTACTTGTTCAACTCGCCGGTGGAAACGATGGTCTTAATACACTTGTTCCCTTCGAGAATGCTGACTACTACAGGCTTCGTCCAACACTCGCTATCGCAAAGGATAAAGTATTACGTTTAAGCGACACTGAAGGTCTTAATCCAGTATGCACTGCAATGCAGGGTCTTTTCAAAGATGGTAAATTAGCAATCGTACAAAATGTAGGATATCCAAATCCAAACCGTAGCCACTTTAGATCTACAGAGATCTGGGAAACAGCAAGTGATAGCGACCGAGTGTCTGGTACTGGCTGGATTGGACGTTACCTCGATAATGCATGCTCAGGAACTCCTGAAGGAGATCATGATCCTGTAGCAATGCATGCTAATACGCTCAATGGTGCACCTGAATCCTTTATTGGCGAAAAACCACATTCCACTTTTGGCCTAGGAGGTTACGGAGCATCCCGTAAAGACAATGAAGAAACTCGTCACCTCTTAGAGGCGATTTCAAGTGGCCAAGTAATGGACCACTCAGCCGAAGGTTTTCTTAAACAAACGTTAATGAATTCTTTAGTCACTGAAACCAAAGTGCAGAAAGTAATTAATGGCTATAAAGCTCAGGCTAATTATCCAACTTCTGCGTTCGGCAATTCACTTAAAAATGTAGCATCACTCATTGCAGCAGGCTTACCTACCCGAGTTTATTTTGTAACGTTAAACGGTTTTGATACGCACTATAATCAAATCACAGCGCAGGGTCGCCTACTTACTGAACTATCCACAGGTTTAGCTGCATTCCAAAAAGATCTAGAAGCGCATAAATTAGACGAGCAGGTCGTAACTATGACCTTCTCAGAATTTGGACGCCGGGCTAGTGAAAATGAAAGTAAGGGAACTGATCACGGCACTTCGTCTCCCTTGTTTGTTATGGGTTCAAAGGTAAAAGCGGGACTTCATGGTACAGCACCGTCGCTCAATATTCCTAAAAATCAGGATATTACCTTTAGTACTGATTTTAGAAGTGTCTACGCAACTGTCCTAGAAAAGTGGTTAGAAAATCCATCCGAAGCTGTGCTCGGTGGCAAATTCCCTATCCTACCAATCATCTAATTACTTACCGATTGCGTGGGTTCTAAACCCAATCTCGGCAAGTGATTTTATATCAAGTATATTGCGGCCATCAAAAACAGAGGCTGGCTTTTCCATTTCCGAATATATCTTTTTGTAGTCGAGTGTCTTAAATTCATCCCATTCGGTTACAATTGCTAGCGCACTTGATCCCTTAGCGGCTTCATAGGCACTCCCTACTATTACAAGTAGTGGATTGTCTATATCAGCTCCAAGTACTTCAGTGCGAATTACAGATGCCGGTACTTTAGGATCATAGACAAGCACCTTTGCACGTTCTGCAATTAAATCCTTACACAAAGCAATAGCGGGTGACTCACGGGTATCATTCGTGTCTTTTTTGAAGGCAAAACCTAAGACGGCGATTTGTTTACCCGCTGCAGAATTATAAAGTGCCTTAATTATGCGCTGACCGAAACGGCGCTTTTGCCAATCGTTCATTTTAACGACATTCTCCCAATACGAAGCTACTTCTGGTAAATTAAAGTGCTCACAAAGATAAACTAAATTAAGAATATCTTTCTGGAAGCATGAGCCACCAAATCCAACCGAAGCCTTTAAGAATTTAGGTCCTATACGTGAATCTAGACCTATAGCGCGCGCAACTTCATCTACGTCAGCACCCGTTGCCTCGCACAGAGCAGAAATCGAATTAATTGACGAAATACGCTGAGCTAAAAATGCGTTTGCTACTAATTTGGATAACTCAGATGACCATAAGTTAGTGCGAATGATGCGTTCATCGGGCACCCACCTAGCATAAACACTAGCCAAAGTCTTAATAGCTACTTCACCACCTGGAGTTCTTTCACCACCGATTAAAACACGGTCAGGATTAAATAAATCTGCTACTGCAGTGCCTTCTGCTAAAAATTCAGGGTTAGAAAGCACCTGAAAATTACAGCCCTTTGTATTTGCAGCGAGTAAATCCTTAATTGTTTCTGCTGTCTTAACAGGTATTGTAGACTTCTCTACGATAATTTTATCGGAATCTGCAACTTCAGCAATAGTACGTGCTACGGATTCGATGTAACGCAAATCTGCTGCGCGACCAGCACCAACCCCGTATGTTTTTGTCGGCGTATTAACAGCAACGAAAATAATATCTGCTTTCTTAATACACGCTTTAACATCAGTTGAGAAAAATAGATTTTTACCACGCACCTGTTTTACTACAGCATCTAAACCTGGCTCATAAATAGGCAGTGTATCAGAATTCCACTCAGCAATGCGCTTAGCATTCATATCAACAACGGTGACTTCGATGTCTGGGGCTTTGAGTGCAATGACAGCCATCGTTGGACCACCAACATAACCGGCACCGATACAGCATATTTTCATGGGAAAAAAGAGTTTAGTATAGTCCCCTATTCAGGGATTCGGGGTTTACATCTACACCAACGAATTACGCAGGTGTAGGGGCAGCAGTCACATTACCAGTAGGTATAGCTTCAGAAATAACCGCTTTTTCAGTGGTTTTCTTTTCTTCAACTTTATCTTCTGTTTTTGTAGGTGGTGCAACAATCACAGCAGAGCGGATCTCACCGAACTGTAATAGTTCCATGACATGCTTGCCTTCAATTGTTTCAAATTCAATGAGCGCTTCAGCGATTTTATTTAGGACCTCACGGTGCTCTTTAATAATCGCAGTAGCACGCGCATATTGCTCAGAAATGATCAACTGAATTTGCTCATCAATACGACGCGCAGTCTCTTCTGAAACATTTTCATTACGTGTAATCTCACGTCCTAAAAACACAGTATCTTGATTATCACCAAATGCTATTGGCCCTAAAGGACTCATACCCCAATCACACACCATATGGCGTGCAATTTTGGTGATTTGTTTAATATCACCTGAGGCTCCGCTAGATATATCATCTAAGACAAGTTCTTCAGCTATACGTCCACCTAAACCCATCGCAATTTGATTAAGCATGCGCTTCTTAGCTTGGGTGAGTTGATCCTTCTTAGGAATAAACATCGTACTACCAAGACTGCGGCCACGTGGGATAATGGTAACTTTATGAACCGGTAAATTACCGTCATCAAGAACAGCCTGTATCAAAGCATGACCTGCTTCATGATAGGCAGTCAGCTTCTTTTCCTCATCGTCCATTAACCTACGACGCTCACGGCCAAACTGAATTTTTTCACGTGCATCGTCCATGTCGATCATCTCAACACGTTTCTTACCACGGCGTGCTGCAAGGAGTGCACCTTCGTTTAATAAATTAGCAAGGTCAGCACCTGATAAACCAGGCGTACCACGTGCAAGAACAGCAAGGTCTACATTTTCAGCTAAGTTAATTTTCTTAGCATGTACTTTTAAGATCTGCTCACGGCCTACTAAATCAGGAAGATCTACATAGACTTGGCGGTCAAAACGACCTGGACGAAGTAAAGCACTGTCTAATACGTCAGGACGATTCGTCGCTGCGATAATGATTACACCTTCTGTGGTATCGAAACCGTCCATCTCCACTAACATAGAGTTAAGTGTTTGCTCACGTTCATCGTTACCACCGCCTAGCCCTGCTCCACGTTGACGGCCTACTGCGTCAATTTCATCAATGAATATAAGACACGGTGCATTCTTTCTGCCCTGCTCAAACATGTCCCTCACACGAGAAGCACCAACACCAACAAACATTTCAACGAAGTCGGATCCAGAAATACTAAAGAACGGTACATCAGCTTCACCTGCTACAGCTTTTGCAAGCAAGGTCTTACCTGTACCTGGAGGTCCTACCATAAGTACACCCTTAGGCATACGACCACCCATTTTTGTGAACTTCTTAGGATCACGTAAGAAATCAACGACTTCAGAAATTTCCTCTTTTGCCTCATCGCAGCCTGCAACATCTGCAAACGTCACTTTATCACGGTCGCGGTTAAGGAGTTTTGCACGGCTCTTGCCAAAACTAAGGGCGCCCTTGCCGGCTTGTTTAATTTGTCGAACGAATAGAAAATATAAGAGACCAATAATAAGAATAAACGGGAGCAGATTAACTAAAATCTGGCTCATCATGGTTGTTGAACGTGGTTCAGAAAATACTTTTGTCTTACGCAGTAAGTCAGCGTTGTTTTCACTCAGTCCACCTTCTGCATGAAAGGCTGTAGTTTTTACGCCACGTTCATTTGGAAATGTAGTCTTCTTAAAATCACCCGTGATGATAGCAAAGTCGCGACCACCGGAGTTATCGTAACGGATGACCCCCTCTTTTACGTCGCCAGATTGGCTGCGCTCAATGACATCTTGGATAGTCACAGTCGCTGGACTCGTCTGTGAGCCAGGAGACCAATAAAGAAGAGTCAAAGCTGCTGCCACGATTGCTAGCCATATAAGCCATACTTTTGGCTGGAGGCGATCGGGAGGAAGGCTCTTCAAGGGACGACGCTGTTTTCTGTTGTCGGACTCAGGCATTTATTAAGGTTTGAGTGAGTTACCAAGGTGAATGTTCCCTTAAGATAAGTCAACTCAGGCTAGGCAACATTATTGCGGTATAAATTTTCCTGTAAACGCTTATAGTTTGGCTACTTCCGGAAAAACAGCCACTGCCGAGTAATTACTGCAAAACCATCTACCCCTAGGCTCTGTTTAGTAGGAACTGCTACCATCACTGCTGCAAGAAGGGTTTCGAAGCCACGTGCTGATAAGCGCCCAATCCTAGGTTGTTTGTTAAGCCAAAGGTAAAGTGCCCTGCGACATACCGCTTTTGGTTTACCCTGGATTTTAGATAAATTTAATTTTCCAGATGGCGTTAAACACTTTAAAGCAAGTACCCACAGATTAATCGCTTCATCATCTTCTTCAAGAAGCATTCTAGAATAAGCTGCTCCACGTAAAGCATCTCTACCTGAAGCCTCTATCCAGGCTGGGATTACAGTAAGTCTTACTCGATTCCTAAAGTATGTGAAAGCCGCATTGCTGCGATCTTCGCGCCAGGGGATTTTAACTTCTGTTAACGCTAATTTAATTTCTGATTTTTTTAAGGACAGAAGCGGTCTAAGTAAAGTTGGCGAATGCGGATCTACATATAGTGGCCTTGGTGCTGCTAGACCCGCAGTACCACTACCCCTGGCTAGTCGCATGAAAAAAGTTTCTGCAATATCGTCTTGTTGATGGCCTAACCAAATAGAATTACTCTTAAGTTTGGGCATCACCTTTTGAAAAAAACTAAAGCGGGCATCTCTTGCCAGTGCTTCACTCGGTTTCTTAGGGGGCAAACTCCAATGGCCTGTTCTAAAAGTAATTCCTAAAGCCTTTGCTACATTCTTTGCAAATTCAGCATCCTTAAGTGACGCTTTACCACGTAAGCGGTGATCAAAGTGAAGTGCTACAAGTTTTTTTCTCTTAGACGGCCAATGCGCCCAAATAAGTAAAAGTAAAGCTAACGAGTCTGCTCCTCCTGAAAACGCTACTGACCAGACTTCACTCGCCGGACAAGCATCAGCCCACGTACGTACACTGCGATGCAACTTATCCTTGGGAATAAGTAATGCTAAAGCTTGTGCTTTAGCTTTGAGATCACCTAAGGAGTGTTTTTTTGCCATAACCTTAGGCGATACAAACTATCTTTAATTAAACGCCAAGTACTCTTTACCGAAGTAAGCAACCAAGGCTTGAGGAATCTTAACACGCCCATCGGCTTGTAAATTATTCTCGATGATAGCAGCCAACACTCGCGGTACAGCCAAACCCGAGCCATTCAAGGTATGGACTAATTCAGGGCGGCCTGTTTCTTTTGAACGGAAACGAATCTGTGCACGGCGTGCCTGGAAGGACTCAAAGTTACTGCAGCTAGAAACTTCTAACCAACGCTTCTGTCCTGCGGCCCATACTTCTAAGTCGTACTTCTTTGACTGAGAAAATCCAAGATCTCCTCCGCACATAAGTAGTACGCGGTATGGTAGGCCTAATTTCTGAAGCAAATGTTCAGCATCAAGTCTTAACTTATCGAGTTCTTCATAGCTGCTTGATGGATGCACCCACTTAAGTAATTCTACTTTATCAAATTGATGTAACCGGTTTAAACCGCGTACATCTTTTCCATGTGAGCCTGCTTCACGTCTAAAGCAAGGCGTGTAAGCACAGCGCTTAATCGGTAATTCTGATTCATCTACAATCTCGTCACGGAAAAAATTAGTGAGTGGCACCTCTGCTGTTGGTACAGCAAATAAACGGTCCGGTGTAGTTTCATACATCTGGCCTTCCTTATCAGGAAGTTGTCCCGTAGCTGTAGCACTGGCTGCATTCACAAAAATAGGCGGATTTACTTCGATATAGCCTGCCTTACCATCTTCATCTAAGAAGAAACTAATTAAGGCGCGAACTAGCCTTGCTGCATCTCCTACATAGAAAGGAAATCCAGCACCGGTTACTTTTGAGCCGCGTGTAAAATCAAATAACTTTTCAAAGCCAGGAACATCATAGTGTGGGACCGCATGCGCTGAAACAGCTGCGACATCTCCGTTAGTTGCGTACACGACATTGTCTTCAGGAGTTGAGCCTTCAGGTACACTTGAATGTGGAATATTTGGTACACTAAGCATGTGCTCACGTAGAGCTTCTTCAGCTACCTTAAGTGATGCATCTAGCTCTTTAACCTGCGCTGAAACTTCCTTCATCTCAGCTACTTTAGCTTTAAATTCAGGTGAGCCTTTAGGCATTGCTGCCATCTCATTATTAGCTGCCTTTTGTTTTGAGCGCAGCGTTTCAACTTCCTGTAAAAGTACACGCCAAGCAGCATCAGCTGCGATCACGGGTGCTAGATCAACATCGAGATGTTTCTTAGCAATAGCTGCTCTTACGAGCTCAGGAGTTTCGCGGATTGTCTTTGTATCGAGCATGGAAATTAAGATTTAGAAGCGAGGCCTTCACGTATTTTTTTAAAACGGGCATATACATCTTTAACAGTGAGTAACTTCAAGTCACCCACGGGAGCTTGAATCACAAAATGAGTTGGTGCTGTCAAAGGATAAGGTCCAAATAAACGCGGGTCAGTAGGACCGAATATACCTAATACGCGAACTCCTAGAGCTGCGGCCAAATGCATGGGACCACTGTCATTTGTAATCACCCAATCTGAACGTTTAATTAAAGCAGGTAGTGATACTAAACTCGTATTACCCGTAAGATTTAGAAATTGGCTTGGGGGAAAGGCATTGCGGTCATGAATATATTCACTACCTGCCCAAATAACTTTACGGGTTTTATCTTCACGAATGAGTAGTTCAGTAAGTTGCTTGAAACCTCCCCACTTTTTTTCTGCACGTCTTGAATCTGGGAAAATAACGATCGGTCTACCACCCGTCTTGCCATCTGTGAAGGTAAGGTTTAATTTCTCTGCATCCCTAAAATTTAAATGCCCACGCAGTTCAGGTTTAGCATCAAGAATTGGACAAAACTGCAGCAGTATGTCTACAGCATGACTTTTGCGACCATCTGCAGGAAGCGGTACTCTTTTTTTATAAAAAAGATGCGCACCTTCTCTGGAGTCAGTACGGCCCACTTTCATTTTACCATGAGCACGTGATGTCATGAGTCCTGATCTAAGTAATCCCTGGAAATCAAACACGTAATCAAACTTAGTCTTACGGACTTCAGCCATTAGTTTAAGAAAACCTTTAGTACCGCCCGTTCGGTTAAAGATGTAAATACGGTCAATGGCATCACAGGCCCTAACAATCGGTGCAAACACATCCCTCACAATCCAGGAAATACGCAAGTCCTTACGCTGAGCCTTCAGGGATGTAGCCACTTGGAGTCCGTGCACAATATCCCCTAAAGAGGATGGCTTAATGATGAGCAACTCGGTCATGGCGATATATGAAAAATCAATCTAACTCATAGACTTAAGTCAGTCCAAATCATTTTTTAAGGCTTTGCAGGCTTCAAGCTCTTCTCCAGCTTTATGGCCGACAGGCTTAATGCATGCTATTCTCTCTACTTAAGTTTATTGGTTGGATTACGGCTCTTACCCCCGAGTGGATGCTGCATGCCCTGACTATCATAGTAGCAGAAATTCTGCTCTGGGGTGCTCCAAAACGTAGACGACTAATTTTGTCCAATCTACACCATGCTTATCCAGGAAAGCCCCCCATTTGGCATAGAACTATGGCGAGAACCTGCTTAAGACGATTAATCGAAACAGGTTTTCTCTCTTTAGCGACCCCCTACCTCAGTGAGTCAAGGATTCGAACGATTGCTCAATTATCCCCCGGCTATAAGACATGGCTCACCCAAAATTCAGCTAAATCAGGTGAAGAACAAAAGCCTATTGTCTATGTAGGCATGCACCTAGCCTTATGGGAGAGTCTTACTTGGCTTCCATTTTTAAGTCCGGTTAAAATTCCCGAATACGGCATTATCTTTAGACCCTTGGATAATCCCAAGGCAGATGACTACGTGCGCTCTACTCGAGGACGCTTTGGCATGAAGCTACTTTCAAGAAAAGAAGGCTTTGCCCAGGCACTAAAGATTTTAAGAGACAAAGGCTGTATCGGTATTTTGATCGATCAAAATGCAGGTATGCAGGGAGCTTTAACCACATTCTTAGGACGTGTATGCTCAACAACAGAACTACCGGGTGTATTAGCAACTAAGTTTAATGCCGATTTAAGAACTTTTTACCCACGTAGAACTGGTTTTTGGAGAGCAACCTTCGATTCTGTAGAGATCTCTCATGATGGCACATCGCAAGGCATCACTGTAGCAATCAATCAGTGGCTAGAGAAAGCTCTAGAGGATGAAACACTGTGTGCTGCATGGCTTTGGGGACATGACCGCTGGCGCCATCAAGACATGCCTTCGAAGCGTTTACGTCTAGAGAGTAAGCGTGATTTACTCAGAGAAGAACTTAAGTTGCGAAATCTTGTAGCACTGCCTCACAAGACACGACTTTGGATCAGAATGCCTAACTGGTTAGGTGATGTCGTAATGGCACTGCCTTTGATACGAGCAATTCGCAAAGCAAGACCAGATGCAGAAATACATTTATTAGCTAAAGGTGCATTCGCACATCTACTCGATAAAGCTGGTTGTGCGGATTATGTCCACGCACTACCAAAACGTGACTTCTTTTACTTCAGATCTTTTTGGCGCTTACGTAAAACGTATCCTGATGTTTGGATTTGTTTTACCAATTCACTGCGTGGAGATATAGAAGCTTGGCTTACACGGTGCCCCCAGCGCTTCGGTATTAAACGTAATTCTAAAGTAAGACCGTGCTTAACCCATACGTACAATCTTGCTTCATCATTTGATGAAGCAAAGCATCATCAAACTGAGCTTTGGAATAATTTTCTAACTCACTTTGGTTTACTTGAATCACCGATTACAACACCACTGTTTAACTATACGCTTAGTGCAACAGGTCCTATAGCCCTACTTCCAGGATCAGAAAATTCTCCTCAGAAACGCTGGCCAGTAGAGCATTTCAGAAAACTGATATCCTTAAGACCAAATGAGCAATTTGTGATTCTAGGTACTAAAGCAGATACCATTATTGCAGATCAGATAGCCTCTACCTTAGGAGATAATGTAATAAATTTATGCGGTAAAACTGATCTGCTTAGTTTCGCTGATGAATTAGCGAAATGCCGCTTAGTGATTACTAATGACTCAGGGGGCTTACACCTCGCTAATGCTATTGGTGTACCTGTCATAGGGTTATTTGGCCCTACAAATCCAGTAAGGACAGGCCCTGTGTTTTCGAGCAAATTTATATTAGCGCAGCCTGATGGATGTCCATTCACAGGAGGTGGAGATTTAGAAAATCTTACACCAGTTAAAGTTAACGAGCTGATTGGT
Source organism: uncultured Opitutia bacterium (assembly GCA_903834135.1). Taxonomy (GTDB): domain Bacteria; phylum Verrucomicrobiota; class Verrucomicrobiia; order Opitutales; family Opitutaceae; genus Palsa-1447. The sequence goes on from CAILHZ010000017.1 coordinate 97,751, forward strand.
TAATACTTAATCCAATTCAGGAAAACCAAGAGCAGGTAAACATAGCTTGGTTCATACATAATTACTGAATTGCGCGTGCGATAACGGTAATTTGCCTCAATTATTAAAGAAAAGTGAGTAGCGTGTAGTTAATGGATAAAGATATGAAATTAATCATTAAATAAGAATTATATGAGATAATATTATTTAATATTTTACAGAATAATTTTTCATTAATATCTGACTAATAGATATTTACGTAATCTTAAGCGAAATTCACTACTGAACATAAGAACACAACTACTAAATCTGAACACATGCGTTTATTACAGCCTTAGATTGAGCTCATTTGAGTGAACAACCCATAAGGCGTAAACTAATACCAATGATTCAATTAAGCCTAAACTAATAACATTGCCGCACCTGGTTAACGACCGTTTTAATCTAATTATCCAGACACATAGCCACGCAATGCCGTTTCTTACCGTAGCTGACCTTAGAACTTACTTCCACACTCGTAGTGGAGTCGTTCGTGCCGTAGATGGTGTGAGTTTCAGTTTACAACGCGGTGAAACTCTAGGAATCGTAGGTGAATCAGGTTCAGGCAAATCAGTGACATGCTATTCAATGATGGGGCTAATTGCTCAACCTCCAGGAAAAATCGAAAGTGGCACAGCTTTTTTTGATGGGGTTGATCTACTCAACTGCAGTCCAGCACAAGCACGCTCGATTCGTGGAAAACGTATTTCGATGATCTTTCAAGATCCGATGACATCTCTTAATCCGTATTTACGCATTGGGGAGCAACTCATTGAACCACTTTTAATTCACGAAAAGATATCACATAAAGACGCAATTAAGCGTGGCATTGAAATGCTTGAGGCGGTGGGAATTAATGATGCAGCAAGTCGTATCTCGCAATACCCCCATGAATTTTCAGGCGGTATGCGCCAGCGTGTGATGATTGCAATGGCACTCATCACTAAACCAGAGCTCTTGATAGCGGATGAACCAACGACTGCGCTAGATGTTACTGTGCAAGCTCAAATACTTGAACTCATTTCTAAAATGCAAAAAGAGCTCAATATGGCTGTGATCTTTATCACCCATGATTTAGCTGTAGTATCTGGTTTATGTGACCGAGTTCAAGTGATGTATGCAGGACGTATTTTAGAAACTGCAGATACGCGCTCCTTATTTTACAACCCAAAGCATCCTTATACCCAAGCGCTGCAAAAATCCATTCCTGCTAATCAAGCTAAGGGTAAAGAACTCTTTACAATTAAGGGTCTACCACCGGATGTATCAAAACCCCTACCTAGTTGCCCATTTGCTCCGCGGTGTGATTTTGCTGTAGAGCGCTGCTTAACAGAACCTATCAGTCTTACGGCTTTAAGCGAAGGACATGCTCAGGCGTGTCTACGCGTACAAGCTAAAGAAATTTAATTTATTTTTGTGAGCGATACTATCCTCGAACTTCAAAACGTAAAAACACATTTCCCCATTCACCGGGGATTTATTTTTAAGCGTTTAGTTGGTTCTGTTAAAGCTGTTGATGGTGTCTCCTTAACACTTAAACGTGGTGAAGTACTAGGCTTAGTCGGTGAATCAGGCTGTGGTAAATCCACCTTAGCACGCACCATTCTTCAATTACTTCCTACTACAGAAGGCCGCATCCTTTTAAACGGGAAAGATCTCACCCTAGCCTCACGTAAAGAAATGACAGCGATACGCTGTCATATGCAAATGATCTTCCAAGATCCATTTGCTTCTCTTAATCCACGTAGAACTGTATTTGAAACATTAGCTGAACCACTGCGTGTTCATAATGTATGTGACAAAAAAGATGTTCCACAGCGTGTTGCCTCACTTCTAGAAACTGTAGGTCTTTCATCACGCTTTATTCATAAGTATCCGCACGAATTTTCCGGCGGACAAAGACAGCGTATTGCTATTGCTCGAGCACTGGCTTTAGAGCCTAAACTGATCATTGCAGATGAACCTGTCTCAGCATTAGATGTTTCGATTCAAGCTCAGATCTTAAATCTCTTAGCTGAACTTACACGCAAGATGGGACTAAGCTTAGTCTTTATTGCTCACGATCTATCTGTTGTTAAACACATCTCAGATAGAATAGCTGTTATGTACTTAGGGAAGGTAGTCGAATTAGGTACAGCTACCGAGGTGATAGATAATCCTCTACATCCCTACACAAAAGCTCTTGTCAGTGCTATACCCCAACCAGATCCGGATTCAGAAAAAAACAGGCATCGTATTATGCTTCCAGGGGATCCTCCTTCACCAATTAATCCACCAAGTGGTTGTACATTTCATACACGATGCCCGCATGCTATTGAGGCATGTAAAGTGGCTATTCCTGATTTAATTGCCCATAAGGGACGCTTTGTCGCTTGTAGCCGCATTAAAGATCTTTAAGGCCCGTAGTTGCTAAGCTGCTTACTACGGTTTAATTAAGTACAACTCTTTTATTATGAAGTTACATACCTTAGGTGCTCTGTGCCTTACAGTCCTTGGACTCACTTTAATTCCTGCTTCTGTAGATGCTCAGACATCCTCTGAAACAACACTAGATGCTGCTAATTTTAAGCAGACAACGGTTGTACATCTGTGGGCTACGTGGTGCTCAAATTGTAAGAATGAACTTCAAAGCGGTGGCTGGAAAAAAACAGTCGAAGAAAACCCAACTACCCATTTCGTTTTTATGACTGTGTGGTGCGAAGGAGATGGCCGAGAGATGCTTGCTAAATACGGTGTTGGTGGCCAAAAAAACGTAAAAATCTTAGCAAGCAATAATCCATCGCGTTTGACAGCAGATCGCACTAAATCAGTACTTGGTTTACCGCTCACTTGGGTACCTACAACTTTAGTATATTCAGGTGGTGCACTTCGCTACTCACTTAATTACGGAGAGATTCGCTTCCCTATGCTTCAAGAAATGATTACAGATTGCAGCAGTAAGTGGTAACTTTGTAGCTTTTACTATAAACGAGCTAAGCGTATGCCTCTGTTAACTCTTCACTCGGTTAAGAAATCCTTTCTCACTCCTACAGGAGAAAGAAAGGTAATTGTGGATATACCTCACTTCGCAATTGAAGCTGGTGAACAATGTGCACTCAGAGGTGAAAGTGGATCAGGTAAGACTACCTTCCTGCACTTAATTGCTGGTATCTTATCAGCTGATGAAGGATCCATTCTTATCGGTAATCAGGATATGGCAAAACTAGCTGAATCAAAAAGGGACCGTTTACGTGCAGAATCCTTAGGTTATATTTTCCAAACATTTAATTTACTACAGGGCTATACCTGTCTTGAAAATGTATTACTAGGTATGTCATTTGGCCCTGGATCAGATAAAAAAAGAGCAACTGAAGTACTTGAACGTGTAGGCCTAGGTCACCGTTTAAATCATTATCCAAGGCAATTATCCACAGGACAGCAACAGCGCGTGGCTGTAGCACGTGCACTCGCGAATCGTCCGAAACTTATTTTAGCCGATGAACCAACAGGCAATCTGGATCCAAGTAATAGCCGTGAATCACTTACTTTAATTCGTGATACCTGCAAAGAAACGGGTGCCTCTTTACTCTTAGTGAGTCATGATCCGCATGTCTTAAGCACTTTCCAATCAGTGCAAGATTTCTCGAGGCTTAATCAAGTAGTACAGGAGACTGCACAATGAGCCTCTTTCATATTGTACTGCGTAATTTACGCCAACATCTGCTTTCAACAGTTATAACCGCTCTTTCCATAGCCTTAGCGGGTGGACTACTCATGTCTATCTGGATTGTGAAACAACAATCCCAGGAAACCTTCACTCGTGTAAATATCGGCTTTGATGCAGTGCTAGGTGCTCGTGGTTCAAAGCTACAATTGGTTTTAAATTCTATCTTCCATCTCGAAGCATCTCCAGGAAATTTAAATCAAACAGACTATGATTATATTAGGCATCACCCTACTGTAAAACGTTCAATTCCGATTGCAGTTGGAGATAATTTAAAAGGCTTTCGAATTGTCGGAACCTTACCGCAACTCTTCACAGATATAGAATACGCACCTCATCACACGTTTAGTTTAAGCCAAGGAAAACTTTTTGATCCAAATAAAAAAGAAGCTATTTTAGGAAGTTTTGCAGCTGAACAATTAAATATCAAAGTAGGTGATACGTTTCATCCGTTCCACGGTTTAGCTTACGATCCCCGCAATCAACACCCCGAAGAGTATACGGTAACAGGAATCCTAAGAGCCTCCAACACCCCTGCGGATAAAGTCATTTGGATTCCATTACATGGGCTTCAAACAATGGGTGGTCATGATCCTAAAGCGGCCAATGATATTAGTGCAGTACTTATTCAACTTAGGTCACCCACCTCAGGCTTCATCTTGGATCTTATGTATAATAAGCAGGGCAATAGACTTACCTTTGCCTGGCCTATTGGAGCGATCGTTGCTGATCTATTTGGTAAAATCGGTTGGTTTGATAAAGTACTCACTCTTATTGCATATCTAGTAGCCCTTGTTTCTGCAGCAGGTGTGCTAGTAGCCATTTATAATTCTATGGCAGCACGTGGTAGAGATATCGCTATCTTGAGAGCACTAGGTGCACACCGTAGAACAATCTTAGGAACAATCGTACTTGAAGCAGCTACTATTGGTACATTAGGCATGCTCGCAGCATTCGTTTTCCACTTTGCTATCATGGCAACTGTAGGAACTATTATTAGAACTCAAACAGGCGTTCTATTAAACGTCTGGAGCTGCGATAGAGTTATGATCTGGGCGCCTCTAGCCATGATTAGTCTATGTGCTCTGGGTGGTTTAGTCCCTGCACTTAAAGCTTACCGTGCAGATATTGCATCGAACTTAGCTCCAATTTCGTAATGGCAATTAGGCATACGCTTTTTGCCTATTTATTCGTTGTAGTTATTGTGTGCCTAAGCACAGGCTGCAGAAATAAAGCTGAAGCAGAAAAGCAAGTTGCCTTAGTTCATGAGCATCATTCACCGCATGGTGGTACAGCCGTAGTCTTAGGAGATGAACTCTATCACCTTGAACTTGTGCGTGATAGTAATGAAGGAACACTCACTGCTTACGTACTCGACTCAGAGATGGAAAACTTTGTGCGTATTGCACAAACTACACTAACGCTAAATATTAAAACTAATACCAGCGTACTTCCCTTAACTTTAAGTGCCGTTGAGAATTCAGCAACGGGAGAAAAAATCGGTGACACCTCAGAATTCCAAATTAAAAGTGAATTCATAACTCGTACTGCAGAATTTGACGCAGACTTAAAACTTATCACGGTTAACATACACACGTTTTCGGAAGTTCATTTTAATTTCCCACGTGGTAACGACCGTTATTAGACCTAAAAAAATCCTATTTTAAATACCGTAGCCTCACTGTTTGGTGAACGTGTATTTATCATTGGTTTAATGGCTTCTTTTCTTAAAGCACATCACTTAGTTTACACCGATTACTACAATCATCATTCAAGAAGTGGTGAATTTATAAGTGTCTCTTTAAGTTACTGAGTTTTAAGCGTTCCGATTTGACGAAGGACCTCATAACAAGCAATTCCTGCTGCAGTAGATAGATTTAGACTGCGTAGTGTTGGATCTGCATGAGGAATCGTTAGCCTATTAGTAGAAATCTCGTCATGTATAAACGCAGGAGCACCTGCCCCTTCATTTCCAAACACTAAACCATCACCGTCTTCATAGCGAACGTCCCAATAACTTTTCGCAGACTTAGTTGTAAAAAGCCAAAGCCGCTTAGGACCATCCGGACTTACTTTAAAACTTTCCCAGTCTTTATGGTGAATCACATCTAAAGTATTCCAATAATCCATGCCTGAGCGCTTTAAATGTTTGTCGGTAATCGTAAAGCCTAAGGGATGTATTAAGTGCAAACGACTTTTAGTCAGTGCACACATACGTCCTATATTTCCTGTATTTTGAGGAATTTCTGGCCGGTATAAAACAATGTGAATCATATTCTCTTTTCGGCACTAAACCGTTAAGGCCATTAACTCACCTGCTCAATTTCCAGACCCTGATTATCGACATCTAATACGCGAACTTCTGAAGAAACACCTACGTCACTAAAAGCTTTCTGCATAGCTGAAGCAACACGTGCCCTACTTTCTACAGTAGCTACGCACAATACACTGGAGCCACTGCCACTAAGCCATCCTGTAAAAGCTCCAGCTGCAATTCCCGATGCAATGGCCTCTGCTCCACCTTTAATCTTAGGCAGGCGGTAAGGCTCGTGCATAAAATCTCCTGCTGCAAAACGAAGCTTTGCATAGTCTCCACTCGCAAAGGCAGCCACTACATAGGCAGCGCTATTTATGCTTTTGACTGCATCGAAATAAGAAAGACTTGCGGGTAATACTCCACGTGATTCCTTGGTAAGTAATTCACTACTCGGAGAAACGACCACAAATTTAACACTCGCTGGAACAGCAAAGCGTATTGTGTCCAGATACTCATTTGTTACAGGATTGCACCGAGAAACACAAAAGCCACCTAAAATACCGGCACTCGCATTATCGGGATGGCCTTCTAGCGCAGTTGCAAGACTCACCCACTGCTCACGTGTTGAACTAGCACCAGTTAATTGATCAAGGCCTGCAATGATACCAGCAACGACAGTAACACTTGAACCTAAGCCGCGTGCAGCAGGAACTTCTCCTGAAATATGATAACTAAAGCCAATCGGTTTAACCTGAAAAGTTTTAAAAAAAGAAGCTGCAGTAGTTTCAACCATCGCTTGAGCACGTGCATCATCGGCTGTCGCTGCAGAAATGGATAAATCACTAGAGACTTTGAGTGTAACTTTATTATACACTTTAAGCGCAAGTCCGAGCGTATCAAACCCCGCTCCACAGTTTGAAGTACTACCAGGAACCTTGATCGTGACTGATTGGGGAAATAAACTCATGAACGTCGTGCTTTAAGCTCTTTAGTGATTTCACGCACTTGAACCCGCTTTTTCAAGTCTTCACGCTTATCGTAATTCTTTTTTCCTGTGCAGATGCCAAGTTCAACTTTAAGAAGCGCCTCTTTAAAATAAAATCTTAGCGGCACTAAAGACTTTGCTCCAGTCTGCATAGCTTCGATTATTTTTTTAATCTGATGCTTATGCAGTAATAATTTCCGAGCCCTTCTGGCATCATGATTATTCATGTTACCAAACTCATAGGGGTCGATGTGTGCGTTCATAAGCCACAGCTCGCCTTTATCTGAGCGAGCAAAAGAATCACTAATCTGGGCACGCCCCGCGCGAACCGATTTAACTTCGGTTCCTGTTAAGCGGATTCCCGCTTCAAAGCGCTCGTCGACGAAATAATCACGGAATACTTTCGCATTCCGAATTTCCGTAAAACGGCCTTCATCATTCTTTTTAGAGGCCATGGCTAAAGCAGTATCCGCAGAATCCTGCGGACTGGAAAGGGAAAACTAATCTAGGAAGCTATACAAACCGTTGCAGGCTGGATAATTCCAACCTTTAAGCAGCTTATCTTACAGCTTCTTCGAATGTGATCTTCTCGTCGATAATCTCACGTAGCGCGGTATCTTCAGGAGATAACTTTTCTAGAGACTCAACTAAAGGCCTATTTCCACGCTTTAATTGCTTAACGCGGCGGGAGACCACATTAATGAGAATGTTTGGGTCCTGCACCTTAGCGAGGGCCTGTTTGATGTAGTCGTCTCTCATGGTAATAGCGTAAAAAGGTTAAAATGTTTCAAATATGCCCCCCATTCGTCAAGATTTTACTGAAAGGACTACTTCAGCACCAAAACTCCTCAATTTATGCTCTACCTAGCCTGGACAACCGTTTCTGATGCCAATGAGGCTGAACAGCTCGCCAAGCAGGCGATTTTAAAGCACCTAGCAGCCTGCGCACAGATTGAGACCATCAAATCCTTCTACATATGGGAGAAAAACCTAGAATCTTGCCCAGAATACCGCCTATGTTTTAAGTGCTCTAAGGAACAACTGAACTCCTTACAGGCCTTCATTTTAGGTAATCATTCGTACAAAGTTCCTGAATGGATAGCTCTGGAAGCATCACAAGTCTCAGAAAAGTACTTGTCATGGGTTCAGGGCAGCTCTACTGCTTAATCCTTTAACTCGTCACTCAGTACTCTTTACACGCCATGTCCCAACACAAAAGTCTTCAAGGTGCCAGCGGTATCGTCCGTAAGCGCAACGTTTTAAAGCGTTTCGAACGCGTCGAAATTCTCAAGAAACGTGGTCAGTGGAAAGAAGGAGACCGCGTTCAAGGTCTTCGTAAAACTAAACCTGGCGTTTAAGCTGGGTCAGTTTAACAGCTCGGTGCAGTCTTTTTGATTATGCACGATCTGATTACTCACCTCATCTCCTGGTACGCAGCATCCCTTGAAACAGGGGGCTATCCACTCGTCATTTTATTAATGGCGATTGAAAGTTCTATTATACCCGTACCAAGTGAATTAGTTATTCCGTTTGCAGCTTATCAAGCTCACCTGCATGGCAACATGAGTGTGGTAGGAGTTGTGATTGCCGGTGCAGTCGGCTCTTGGATAGGCGCAACAGTCATGTACTGGGTCTCTCGTGTTGCTGGGCGCCCTTTCGTACTACGCTACGGCCGATATTTTTTCATCTCTGCTGATAAAGTACAGCAGGCAGAAAATTGGGCATCTGAATATGGTGTATTCGGTGTTTTCGCATCGCGTCTTTTACCTGTAGTAAGACACTTAATTGGTATTCCAGCTGGTATCGTGCGTTTGAATTTTACTCAGTATTCAATACAAACAGTTTTAGGATCAGCTGTATGGTGTGCTGTTTTAGCAGCAGTAGGCGTTGTTGCTGGTCAAGATCAGCAGCTCATTAACGGTGATATGAAATCAATAACGCTTTGGATATCGGGAGGCGTAATTCTTATTTTTACACTCTACTATTTTTTCGTTCATCGTCAGCTGAAACAAAAAAAGTAAGCTTAGTACGTAAATTAGCCTAATTTTAGAGCAAGTCATATGCATGCATTTAGCAGACTAAATATATGCACATCGCCATTCCTATGTCTTTCAAGATCGAAATTTCTAACGAAGTTAAAAGAGCACTTTTAGAAAAGAGGCCTGTCGTTGCGTTAGAATCCACATTAATTACGCATGGCCTTCCCTACCCGGACAATGTTTCAACTGCCCTTAGCATGGAGGAAGCAGTACGTAAAAGTGGTTCTACGCCAGCAACAATAGCCATTCTTGAAGGCATAATTAAAGTAGGTATATCCAAAGAAGACATTGAAGCCCTAGCTAGGAAGCCCGCAGGCAGTGTGAGGAAATGTAGTCGTAGAGACCTCCCCCTTTCTATTGCGCTGAAGGAAGATGCTTCAACGACTGTAGCAGGTACAATGATCATTGCTCATAAAGCAGGCATTAAAATATTCGCAACAGGTGGAATTGGTGGAGTTCACCGTGGAGCACCGCATGACGTTTCAGCTGACTTAATTGAATTAGGTAGAACACCTGTAGCTGTTGTTTGCTCAGGAGCAAAAGCAATATTAGATTTACCCCTTACAGCTGAAGTGCTCGAAACCCAAGGAGTCCCTTTAATTGGTTACGGAGTAAATGAACTACCTGGTTTTTATACACGCTTAAGCGGCATAGCGGTGGATACGGTTGCAGAATCACCTGAAGACGTGGCGAAGATAATTGATGCGTCCCTGAATCTTGGAAGTAGCCAAGGCGGATTAATAATTGGAGTCCCAGTTCCTGAAGAACACGCCCTACCAAGCACAGTGATGAATAAAGCGGTTGATCAAGCAATTGGTGAATGCTCATCACAAGGTATCAGAGGTAAAGCAGTCACACCTTTTCTTTTGAAACGAGTCTCTGAATTAACAGGCGGAGAATCACGTAAAGCAAATGTCTCTTTACTTATTAATAATGCCTATATTGCAGGTCAAATTGCTAAGGCTCTAAGCCTACTTTAATATTAGGATTGTTTAGCACTCACACCTCAACTTTGAGTTGTTTTCCGATTTATCAGAAAACACATTATAACAAGTGGTTTCGGATCCATTTAACTAGTTAAACACGCAAATAGTGGACCATCCCAAGTGATTACTCTACCTATGCAGATAGAATTTTGTTCAATATTGGTAACATAATGTCCTAGATGGAATTAAAAAATTACTTAGCGTCGTATTTGCCACCTTTAGATAGAGTTTTAATAGCTTAATAGGTCATTTACTGCTTCTCGTGTGATCGTTTTGGCTGCAAGCTAGCAACGAGTTATAGAATCTGATACAGTATTTTTATCAGCACTTGCAGGCGTAGCACAATGGATAGTGTAGCGGTCTCCGAAGCCGTTGATCTGGGTTCGACTCCCAGCGCTTGCACCAAACACTTTAAATTTACGGCTCTAACTGATGCCCCTTTTTAACTACTCCGTCTTTACTAATTGCATTAAGACGGTCTAGTACCCCAGCAAGTTTACGCCGTTTATCTTCCACTTGGGAAAACATTTCCAACTGCGACTCACCTTCATCTACTCCGGAAATACGCACACTCACGAGTCTTAGCGCCTGTTTCTTTTTCCACACTTCTTTAAGTAGCGGTTTAACTAGAGGATAAAATTCAGATTCAAGATCCGTTGCTAATGCAAGGCTTTGACCATGGGACGTATCCGAAAAATCAGGATACCGTATTTTAAGAGTCAGGGTTCTAGCCCTCCTACCCTCAAGCCTTAGTTTATTCATTAGTGAATCTAACATGCGCTTAATAATGCGCTCAACTGCTTCAAACTCTTTAAGGTCTACAGAAAAAGTTTCTTGTTCTGAGTAACTCTTAGCCTGTACTTCTTGAGTCTCAACTCTGCGGGTATCTTCACCACGTGCCATACTCATCACATCACGCCAGTGCGAACCAAGTATAGATTCTAATTCACTGTCTGACCTATGAAATAAATCCTTAATGATGGTCACACCCTGCTCTTTTAAATAAAGTTCTGTTTTAGTGCCAATACCAGGAAGTTTACCTACAGACAGTGGATATAAAAATTCTGCTTCTGTACCACACGCAATTACAACAAAGCCTTTGGGCTTTCTTAATTTAGAAGCAATTTGAGAAATAAGCTTGTTTGAAGCAATTCCCATCGAAATAGGAATGCACAGTTCAGTCATAATTCTGACCTGTAATTTTTTAACCGCAGTTTCAACTTCCTGAATAGTTTTAAATCCGCAGATACTTAAATCCAAGTAACCTTCATCAATTGAATTACGCTCCACGTAAGGTGTCAGTGTTTCACATAGATCAAACATTTTATTAGAAATTTCTGAATACAATCCCGGGGTTACTGGAATTATAATCAAATCGGGGCATAACTTAAGAGCCTTACTTGTAGGCATTGGTGTATAGACCCCTTTTGCACGGGCCTCATAGCTCGCTGAAGCAATAATACCACGCTCCCTACCCCCTACGGCACATACCTTGCCTAAAAGCGTTGGATCCTTGGCCTGTTCACAGGCCACAAAAAAGGCATCTGCATCGAGATGAACAATTAAAGGTAGCTCAGCCATCGGTTTAATTCGTAAAATTGGATTGTTGCCTAGAGGTCTGATTTTTAACAAGATAGGCAACCATGACCGAAGACCACAAGCCTACTGAAACCCAGGAGCCAAGCGATTTCATTCGTGATATAGTCAAAGGTCATGTGGCGGAAAAGCGTTATCCAAGTATTGTAACGCGCTTTCCACCTGAGCCAAACGGTTTTCTACACTTAGGTCATGCTAAGTCTATCTGTCTTAATTTCGGCATAGCCCGTGAAAACGGCGGTACCTGCCATCTACGCATGGATGACACTAATCCTGCTAAAGAAGATATCGCTTACGTTGAATCCATAATCAAAGACGTAAAATGGCTCATTGAGGGTTGGGCTGATAATGTCTTAGGGCTTAAAGCGTCAGGACAAAAGCCAGAAACTAAATCAGTAAACGGCAAATCTGATTTCAGTATTACTTCAGCACCTGCGTCAGTTGTTAATCTGCAACCTTTTTATGCCAGCGACTACTTTGATCAGTTCTATGCCTATGCCGTAGAACTCATTAAACAAGGCCATGCTTACGTATGTGACTTAAGTCCAGATGAAACTGAACTTCACCGTGGATCTCCTGATAAGCCAGGTAAAGATAGTCCATTTCGCGTAAGGCCAATTGCCGAGAGTTTAGATTTATTCGCTCGCATGAAAGCAGGTGAATTTACAGATGGTACTCGTACTTTAAAAGCGAAGATCGATATGGCTTCGCCAAATATTTGGCTAAGAGATCCAATCTTATACCGCATACGCCATACTTCTCACCATCAAACAGGATCAAACTGGTGCATCTATCCGATGTATGACTTCGCCCACTGCTTAAGTGATTATATCGAAGGCATAACGCACAGTATTTGCACATTAGAATTTGAAGTACATCGCCCACTTTACGACTGGATTTTATCCAGTTTATCCCTTCTACGTCCGCAGCCTCACCAGTACGAATTTGCGAAATTAATTCCAAGTTACACGATCGTTTCAAAACGTAAACTCATTCAATTAGTGAATGAGAAGATCGTCTCAAGCTGGGATGATCCACGCTTACCTACACTCTCTGGCTTACGTCGCCGTGGTATTCCTGCGAGTGGTCTACGCCGCTTTGTCATCGGTGTAGGTGTAACAAAGTATGATTCGTTAACCGATATCGCAGTATTTGAGCACGCGATTCGTGAAGAATTAAACACAGCGGCTGAAAGACGCCTTGCTGTACTTAAGCCTATCAAATTAGTACTCACGAACATTGCTGCTGGTGAAACTATTATCTGTAAGGCAACAAATAATCCTCAGTCAGAAAATTCAACTACTCGTGATATCACATTAACTCGAGAAGTTTACATCGAGAGTGAAGATTTTGCTGAAGTTCCACCTCCTAAATACTTTAGATTAAAACCAGGCGGTGAAGTACGTTTAAAGTATGCCTGTATTATTAAATTCTCTGAAATCATCAAAGATGCAGCAGGTGCAGTAACAGAAATTCACTGCACAGTGGATATGGATAGCCGTGACGGCCTTCCTGGCTCGAACCGTAAAGTAAAGGGCACAATCCACTGGGTCAGTGCTACAAACTGTATTGATGCAGAAGTACGCCTATACGACCGTTTATTTACGCTCGAAGAACCTGATTCCCAAGGTGACTTCACAAAAGCTATCAATCCACACTCTTTAGAAGTAGTGCATGCAAAGATTGAACCTTCCCTTAAAGACGCCGCATTAGGTCAGAGTTTCCAGTTCGAGCGTTTAGGTTATTTTACACTCGATAGCGCTGATTCAAAACCAGGTAAATTGGTTTTCAATCGTACGATTACCTTACGCGATACCTGGGCTAAGTAAGACCTTAGCTATCTAAGGTCTTCTGCATACGATTCAGAACTTTATCACGGCCTAAGATACGAAACATCGCTGTCAAGCTAGGGCCTACATTAGTTCCTGATACGGCGTAACGAGCAACTGCCTGGTAATCACCAAAGCCTAAGTTATTTTTAGCAGCTAGTGCTTTGATGGACTCTTCCATCGCAATATCGTTTGTAAAATCAGACTGGGATAAGACTTCGATTAATTCAGTTAACCGTGCTTTAGGATCCCCTTTTGTCATAACCTTAGCTTTTACTTCAGGCACGTGAATATAATCTTCAGTGAAGAAGTAGGCGGTATACTTAGGTAATTCCTCAGCTGATTTAATCTTTGGCTGACTTAAGAGCATCACAGCCTTAAAATAATCTGGGTTAGCTAAAAGAGCATCAGTTGCATTAGCACGAGTTAAGATTGTCGTAGCTAATGAAAGGAAGCTGTCTTGTGGGAGCTCAAGCAAGTAAGCCAGATTCATGTGCGCTAACTTCTTATCATCAAACCGTGCGTTGCTCTGATTAATACCAGGCAAATCAAAGAGTTTAATAATGTCTTCGATCGGCATTTTTTCACGGTTATCTCCTGGATTCCAACCCAGTAGACATAAGAAATTAACAATCGCCTCTGGGATATAGCCACGCTTCTTGTAGTCTTCTATCAAAGCACCCTGATCCCTCTTCGACATTTTACCTGGTCCCACTTGTTTTAAAATAAGAGGAATATGAGCGTAGGATGGAACAGGAGCACCAAAGGCCTTAAAGAGTTCTACATGCTTACTGGTATTCGAGAGATGATCTTCACCACGAATGACGTGAGTAATATTCATTGTGATGTCATCAACAACATTCACAAAGTGAAATACTGGGTTACCATCTGAGCGAACGATGACAAAATCTTCGTCTTCTACACGCTCTACACGTCCCCGAATTTGATCATCAATAACTGCTGGTGCATTTTTAACTTTAGTAACCGTCTTCTTGCGATGTTCGTCATACACTTCATGGCGCTCACCCAGTAATTTAAAATAGATAGCCCCATCTTTCTCATAGGTACGTCCTGTTGCCTTAAGCTTTTCTAGATACTCTTTGTAGATACCTGCACGCTGGCTTTGTAAATAAGGGCCATAATTACCACCTACTTTAGGACCTTCATCCCACTTAAGCCCTAACCAGCTTAGACTTTGATATATGAGCTCTAGGTATTCATCGGTGTTACGTGCCTGATCTGTGTCTTCAATACGAAGCACGAATACCCCACCGGTATGTTTGGCATACAGCCAATTAAATAATGCCGTACGGGCACTTCCAATATGGAAGAAACCAGTTGGACTAGGAGCAAAACGGACACGTACCTGTGACATATAAAATTAATGTAAAAAAACTTAACTAATGAATTGAGATCTTCTAAGGCTTGTGAACTTTAGAAGGCTAAATTTCAGTGCAAACTACTTCTCTTGTCAAAGACTCAGTCTTTAGCCTTCCCCTTGATCTCATGGGGCTTATTGAGCGTTTTAAGGTGTCAGCAGTAAATCAAGGCTTCAGAGTTGAAACATTTGGTCAGCAAGGCCCTTTCCCACTCATTGCACTCACGAAACGCAGCACAGGGCTTAAGCCTAGGATTTATCTATCTGCAGGAATCCACGGAGATGAACCCGCACCGCCTTTAACATTACTAAGACTACTTGAAAGTGGCTTCTTTGGTTCACAAGCGACGTGGTTTATTTGCCCAGTCCTAAATCCTGAAGGCTTAAAATTAGGGACACGAGAAAGTCCATCCAAAGCTGATTTAAACCGCGCCTTTAAAATTCCTATTGAACCTGAAACACAGGCACATGTGCATTGGCTTAAGCGTCAGCCTAATTTCAACCTGACTTTATGCGTGCATGAAGACTGGGAAGCAAAGGGATTTTATTTATACGAATTAAATCCAAATAATAAACCAAGTCTTGCAGACATTATGCTTTGTGCCGCGAAGGATTATAGCCCTATCGATTTAAGCCCACTGATTGATGGAAGAGAAGCCAACCAAGGCATCATACATACGGATCCTAACCCAGCTAATAGAGACTTATGGCCTGAATCTATTTATCTGATAGCGAAACATCATGCAGGTCTTCATTACACGCTAGAAACTGCATCTGGATTTCCACTTACTCAGCGACTTAATACCATGGATGCCGTAATTCGTGCAGCGATCAGTTCTCTTAAGTAAGCGAATGCTTAGAGCAAAACTGAGCTAAATCCTCTGGCAGGGGTGCAGAGAAAGCCTGATTCCATCCTGAAGGTGAAAGATCAATCTCAGAACAGTGCAATGCTTGTCTTTGTAAGATTAATTTTTCCTCTAATTGAGCAGACCAACCCTTATGCACAAAATCAATAAACAGCTGGGCATCGGGGCCATATATTTTATCTCCCACAAGGGAATGCCCTATGTGCTGAGCATGTGCTCTTATCTGATGCTTACGACCGGATTCAGTGACAACGCGTGCTAAGGTAAAGCCATTAGAAATCTTAAGTGGTGTAAAATGGGTGACCGATGGCTGCCCTAATGGATCAACTCTTGATTTCATATGGACTACACTTTGAAGATCATCTCCCAAAGGTTGATCTACTGTGACAGGTTCATTTACGACTCCAGTTAAAATTGCGAGATAGGCTTTCGACACAGTACGTAGCTGCATCGCTTTTTGAAGCCGAGATGCTGTAGCTGGATTTTTTGCAAGAACAACAATACCGCTTGTTTCTCTATCTAATCTAAAAATCAAATGTACGACGTCTTGCTTTAAGTATTCCCTAACTGCACCCACAAGACTGGACCAAGGCCCTGCTTTAGAGGGATGACAGACAATGTCTCCAGGTTTATTAACGACAAATAAGTTTTGATCTTCGTAAATAATCCACGAGATAAGCTCCTGCTCTGTAATCATTTTCACTGGCCCCTGCTTTAAGCGCCTGGGCCACGGACATGAAACATGAACTAGATGGATTGGATCTAATTCGTCCATCAGCGTTTAACCGTATTTGTCCTATAACGCGCAATCATACTGGCTGCTATACGTGTCACTAAAACTCTAGGGGTAAAACCACTGAATAATGTGAGTAATCTATTTTTCCACCCCGTTACAATAAAGCTCTTACCCTTTTTTAGTGCAGCAATAGATTCCTCAACAACTTGATCAGCAGTCTGACTCATTGAGGGAGAAACACTACCCTGCGTGAGTCCAGCACGTTTAAAAAATTGCGTTGCAGTAGGACCAGGACAAACAGCAAGTACGTTAACACCTGAACCACGTAATTCTTCATTGAGTGCAAGACTCCAATTAAGAATAAAAGCCTTTGAAGCACCGTAGGTAGCAAGCCAAGGGGTTGGTTGAAAGGCAGCCGTTGAAGCCACGGTTAGAATAGATCCACCTCTTTGCTTAATCAGTGGAAGACATAATCCCGTTAAGTGAATTACTCCTTTTATATTAACATCTATGATACCTAAATTTTCAGAGATATTAGGTTCAGGGAAAAGACCATATGAGCCAAAGCCACTATTGTTAATTAACATGACACGCCCAGTCTTAGCGTGAACGTTAATAAGCGAGGTAAGAATTGTGTAAGCTTCCTCAATTGCCTCTGCTTTCGACATATCGCACGTAATCTGTTTAACAATATCAGCACCCTTTTGAGCAAAAAAAGGCGTACGAGATAAGTTGCAAATCAGGGCATTAGGGTTACCTTGAATAGCGTGCTCAATGTAAGATTTTCCTATTCCGGAAGATCCTCCGGTGACAATAATCACGGAGAAAGTTTTGAACATATCGTTAGTAGAGGACATCTAACCTATAACGTTAATGATCTTTTTGAATGGGTCGAGTATCCGTTCATAATAAACAAAAAACAAACGCTAGCATCATGAATAGACAAAATAATCAAGAACTGATCGTTTCGGGGATTCATTTAGAGCTCACTCCTTCACTTAAGGAGTTTGTACGCGAAAAAACAGAAAGGCTGTTCCGCCATGAGGAGAAAATTATTCGCCTCAAAGTTGAGTTGGAGTGCGATCCTAAGCAAAGTGTAGCAACTCGTTTCAAAGCTAAAGGCCACATCTCAATACACGGCCCGGATATGAACGCAGAGATGGAATCTGACGAACTTCATAAGGCCATTGCCCTAGTTGTCGATAAGCTTGATAGAATGCTACGTAGAAGGTCTCGTTATTTTAAAGTTAGACGCAAAGACACGCACGATATCGAATTTACATCAGGCATTCCTAAAACCGCTTAATTTAAAGTTTATTAAGCTTTAAGGTCGCTGAACATCGTTTTAGCGGCCTTTTTCGTATATTTATAACCGACCTATAGCTAGAGAGTTACACCTTTTCGAAGTTTATCGTGTTATTCATTTCGCGCTTGCAGTTAATTCAATTTACCTGTGTTTTCTATCCTTCTGTGATGCACCCGTAGCTCAATTGGATAGAGCGCTTCCCTCCGAAGGAAGAGGTTGTGAGTTCGACCCTCGCCGGGTGCACCAGTTCTTCAAGAGACAAACTTGTCCATGAGAGCGAAAAAGCGCTCTTCG
>CAILHZ010000018.1 GCA_903834135.1 uncultured Opitutia bacterium
ACACGTAACTTCTCAATTTTTGCTTCAACAACTTGTATGTAAACTATTCCATGTTTACCTTCTTGTTGAGGTATTTGAACAGAGACCGTTTGATAGCCCTTGGTATGATAAGCATCTTCAAGGGCAAGACGTGCTTTCTCTACATCTTCGCGAGTACGACCTGGGCCTAGATACGGATAAACCGTTTTCTCAATTTCTACCTTACTTAAAATATGAGCACCTTTAACACGAAATTCTTTGATGAATAATGTAGGAAGAACTGCTGATTGATTATCAGCGACAGCATTTGTCTCACCAATTGCTAATGTGCATAAAGCACCCATCACTATAACAATTCCTAAAACGTGATAAACTCGGCGATTAAGGTTCAAAGTGACTAAATTTATATAGTAAAAACCCCTTTACTATAGAGTAAAGGGGTTTCGAAAAACAATAGCTTTTTGTTACGATTAAGGTACTTCGTATACTTCAACCATTGCACTACCTGATTTACCGCTTGCGCTAGTTACAACAGCACTATAACTGCCAGGCGGTAAGGTCAGTAATACAGCTGAGTCAACACTGTTAGCATTAAGTGCAAATGCACCTACTGCTGACGAGTATGTTGAAATAGAAGCAGTATTAGACCAACCTGTGTTAGTAGCTACGATAACATTAGGTGTTACGCTGGTATTATAAACAACGAGCTTTGGATCTGTTATCATATTTGGCAAATTATAAGGTGCGCCAGCAAGTGTAGGAGCATCAGCACGAATGAGTACCGTCTTTGATGCACCACTAATAACAAAACCTGCAGATAAATTACCGCCTGCACTGATGTTATTCAGTGATGATACATTGATTAAACGTGTTGTAGTTGCAGTTGGTGAAGTTGAAGCATCATATATTTCAGCAATAACTTGCCCACTTGTACCGTTATTTCCAGTTACTTGCACAGAATATCCACCTGCTACAGATGGGAATGACTGCGAGAGTGCTGCGTCCATTGAATTCATTACTGTATTAGCAAAAGCACCAGTAGCGGTATCTGCAGCAGTAATTTGTGCAGCTGTTGACGTAGAAGGAGCAAGAGTTGTCTGCCAATCGTTATTAGCACCAACAACAGTAGTTGGTCCTTGGAGTACTTTTTCAGTAGGATCTGTTAATACGCCAGTTAAACCAAAACCAGCAAGAGCCTGTCCTGATGCACGAATTAATAGACTTTGTGAACCTGAAGTACCCGAACCTCCATTAACAAATCCTAATGTGAGTGTACCTCCATTAGTTACGGTAGTCAGTACTGATAAATTAACAATACGACTGGTTGAACCAGTAGTCGCTAAACTTAAAGTAGCTGCATTACTTGTATTAGAACCTGTCGAATTAGTCGCAACAACTGTATACGAACCTGTATTAGTAGCTGCTACATTGGTTAATACTAAGCTGGAGTTAGTCTGACCCGCTACGATATTACCATTGAAGTACCATTGATACGTAGGAGTTGGTGTTCCAGTAGCTGTGCTAGTTAATACGACAGTTGAACCTACTAATACAGTTTGGCTAGTTGGATTAACTGTAAATGAATTATTGCCTTGCGCTGTCTTAAAATAAGTAGGCGAACCACTGTAGGTTAAAACACCACTCGTATTAAGACCAAAAGTACCAAGATATGTTGGTGCTGTTGTGCCTGATGCAACTTGATACAAATCAGCAGCTGAATAGCTACCAGCAGCGATTAATGCGGATACTTCTACCGTAGGATTAAAGTAAGCAAAACTTACTCCGGCTTGTAAGGAAGTTTGGAAAGACCAGCTTCCTGACAAATTAGGGTTAATAGTAGAAGAGTACGAACTATTCACTGACGAAGTAGCTCCATTCAAACCACCTGGAGTACCTGGTGCTGACCCATATAAAGGCTCAATTGCTGATGAAGCTATTGATACAGCACCACGACTTAGCGAGGATAGAAGCCAAGGTGTGGATTGTGTACCAATTGTCGTTTCAGCACAGGTTGCCCATACAGTTGGTGCTGGCTGCGAAGATGATCCGCCAGGACCTGAAGAAATACGTCCTGTAGTTCCAACAATGCCCCAGTATAAATCAGTGCGTGTCGACCAATTAGTTCCGTATGCTGCTACTATATCAGCAACATTAAGTTGGCTGATAACAGTTTTTGAACTCGCTGCAACGCCTGTGAAATTGCTGATAGGTCCAATATCAACCTCGAGATTGATACTTTGGCCCTGACCGCCGTTAGCGTGAAAGCCTAAAATCAAATCATTAAGATTTGCTGAGACTGCCGCCTGAGATTGTGTTGCTAGACAGCCCCAAGAAATCAGGCCTGCCAAGATAAGTTTATTTTTCATGTGTAGTCTGGGCGTCAGCAATTAGTTGTGGTTGATTACGCCACCTTCAACTGAGCGTGAAACATTCATCGCAGAGAGAGCTATACCAGAATAATGCGCTTCAGTTGTTATAATTTGTTGCGCAATTTGATCGGCTACAGTCTTAGCAGGTCCTGCTAAAGTTGGTACATAGTCTAAGAGTTCGTAGGACCAGAATGTATATGCACCGTTCGTGATATTAGTTGCTGTTGAAGGAATTGGATCACCAGATGGTGATAATTGACCACTTACTCCGTTATAATTTAATAAAAAAGCAGTTGATGGTGATGCGATAGCTGTCTGAGCATCGCCTGCACCTAGGTAAGTAATAATCCCGAATTTACCGCCGAATTGATCTCGTGCATTAATGTCAACAGGTGTGTAAATTGTTTTAGCTACATTACCTCCACTTGCTATACCAGAATGACCTACAGGGAAAGATAGGCCGTCAACTGTGTTTGCTGGATATGGCATAATACCTGTGATCGTTGTAGCTGTAGGTGATGCAGGCCATGAAGCTATTGGGTAAGTTACATTATTAGAAATCGAGCCGCCAAAGCCTGGTGCATATTGAACAGGAGAACCGAACACACCGAAACCTGGCTCAGCAAAAGCATCTAAACGTGTACCAGAGTCTTCATCGCGTCCAATAGGATACATTGTTACAGAAGCATCTGCGTCTTTACCTGTTAATAGCGAGAGAGGTAAACCTGCAGATAGAAGCAGTTTAATTTGTTGTGCTGATATACTTGTTACACTGCTCAAACTTGCCTGAACCGCAGTATCATTTGAACATCCCATAACATAGAAGAAAGGCACTACTCCAACCTTAGTTTCCTTCAATTGAGTAAATCCAGAACCGTATGCGAATGAAGAAGCCTGGAAAGAATCAGCCAAACAGATATCAGCAGGAGCAGCAGGATCAGTATTTGATGCTGAAGCAGTTACAGCTGTTGTAATTGTTGTAGTTGTAGCAAGTGATGTCTGTAACCAACCCAACGAACCAGAGAATGTGATTTGTGGACTTTGTTGAGCAAGTGATTGAACACCGCCAACGGATCCTTGAAGGCTTGTTTTGATTACAACCGGATAGTTACCAACTTTAGTTGTACCTGATACGACAAGTTGAGTTGCACTTCCTGGCGATGTGTTAGTACCAGCAATCAAGTAACCAGGATTCATGATATCAACAATAGCATTATTGAGAGCTTTACGGAATGCAGTTGAACCTGAGATGTGAATAACAGTTTGAGCGGAGGATATTCCGGCCAACGCAACAGTGATAATGCCAAGGGCAAATGACTTAAGGAGTGCTTTCATTTCGTCTAGTTTTTGTTTTTCTTATTCTTGAAGGACTGATGTCTACCAAGAGTTTTGGTTAATAATTACAATTCTGAGCCATTACTATAAATCACTCATGTTACAATCTGGTGTCGCAACTGTAACAAACCGGTTAACACTTGATTATTCCTAACAGGTGAAAAAAAATTAATGGAACAGCTAAAAGGTAGTACTCCTCATTAAAAGATCACAAAGAATGTATGATACTTTAAATTTGTTAATCAAATTACGTATAAATCATTCTATAGCATATAGATAAGAAATAATAACTTCTACTAATGCGTAACACAGCTCACAGCCGTTCTATATCTCAAAAAATATATATTTAAGGTCTACATCATTCAAAGGATGTAGACCACTATTTCTAGATAAAAAGTACCCTAGACCTAATGACTAATTAATGGCCTGAAGTTGTACTTATTTTTCCAGCACTTTGCGCCTTACTAAATTTAGACCAGTTAAAGCCGTAATAAGACACGAACGCAAAGCACACCAAAGGAACAACGAAGCCCCTGGACATATCGGTCTGGTCTGCAATATAGCCCATCAATTTTGGGAGTATAGCTCCACCCATAATTGCCATTACAATGTACGAAGATGCACGTTTAGCGCGCACACCAAGACCGTAAATACCTAGGGCAAAAATTGTTGGGAACATAATCGACATGAAAAAATAACTAAGAAATACAGCACTAACAGATATCCAACCAAGTTTGCTAAATACAAGAAAACACAAGATCACATTTATTAAACCATAAATACCCAAAACTTTATGCGCATCGTATTTTCTAAGAATAGCAGCCCCACTGAAACGCCCCGCTAAGAAGAAAATAAATCCTAACGATGCTAATTTTGCTGCACCACTGTCGCTGAGTGACAATACGCCAGATTTAGAGGCCTCAAACCAGCCATGTAACATACCCGAATCCCAAGACTGCGGAATCGCAGGTACTTGTGATGTCATATAATTAATAAAGAAACTAAATATACCTGATTGTGCAGCGACGTATAAAAACTGAGCAACTACTGCCATTACAAAGTGAGGATGCTTCCAAATTGAGTGTGAGGTCTGATCTGCTGAGTCATCCAGATTGTAGTCATCCTTCATTTTGATATCGGGCACATTAACAAAATAAAATATTCCCGCTAAAATGATCACAACTACAGCAACACCAGCATAGGGTATCCAAAGGGTTTGACTTCCGGTACCATGACCAGATGCATCTTTAGAATAGAAAAACATAGCTCCAGCAATTGGTCCAAAAACCCAGCCAATTCCGTTAAAGGATTGAGCTAGATTAATTCGGGTAGCACCATACTGCGGATCGCCAAGAACTGTTGTATATGGATTAGCAATCGTTTCTAAGAAAGTTAACCCAGCTGCTATCATACATACGCCGACTAAAAATGCCCAGAAAGAGGCAATGTGAGTTGCCGGAATAAACCATAAACCACCTACAGCCACCATGAGTAATCCAGCAATAATTCCTCCCTTATAGCCTAATTTCGTTGCTAGCCACCCTGCTGGGAGAGCCATTAAAAAGTAGCCTAGATAATGAGCAAATTGCACCCATGCCGATTGTGATAAAGTTAAATGCAACTCCTGCTGGAAGTGCTTATCCATCACATCAATCATTCCGTTACAAAACCCCCAGAGTAAAAACAAGGAAGCAACAAGAAAGAAGGTGAACGTATGGCTCTTGCCATCAGGTGTTTTGAAGAGACTAT
The DNA here is from genome assembly GCA_903834135.1 of uncultured Opitutia bacterium. Lineage (GTDB taxonomy): Bacteria > Verrucomicrobiota > Verrucomicrobiia > Opitutales > Opitutaceae > Palsa-1447. The sequence continues at coordinate 5,433 of CAILHZ010000018.1, forward strand.
TTTTATTCATAGGGGTTTAGAAAAGAAACAATTCAGAGAAAACTTTAGCTTTATAATTGGACTTTATCATCTGCTAGTTCAACGCATAGCGTTACAGCCATAGGATCAGGATTAGAACGAGGTAACTGAACACATCGTACCCCATCTCGTACTACAATTTTAAGTGGGGTATGCTCTGGGTCTGAGAGCATATAAGCCTGGGTAACTTTTGTTTTAAAAGCAGGTATTTCAAATCCATCTCTTGGATAATACTTCCTAAAAAGAGTGAAGAAAAGTTTACCTTTTGAAGTTGTGCAGCGCCAATCAGTTCTAGGTAAAAATATTGGTTTGCCTGCGTGATCTTTGATAGAAGCACTATACTCACCAAATTCATCACCGAAGGGAGACTTAGTTGCTCCGTAAATAGCATCACCATTTAACTTAAGCCATTTACCTACAGTAAGAAGATTTTCCTGTATATGCTCAGGGATTACACCCGCAGAAGTAGGTCCTACATTGAGTAAATAATTTCCTCCCTTACTTGCTACATCAACAAGTTTAAAAACAATTTCACCAGGCGACTTCCAATCTGTATCATCTTTGCGAAAACCCCACGTATTATTTGTTGTAGCAGGAACTTCCCAATCTTCAGTCATAGACTTATTAGGTACAACATTGTCTCCAGTTGATACATAATCACCATGGACTTCTTTACTCAGCCTTCCATCAATTAAGCAGTTAGGCTGTACAGAGCGTACCAAACGCATAAAGCGACTCCCCCGCTCTTCAGTCATCATGAAAGGTGTATCAAACCACATAAGACATACAGGACCATAGTGTGTTAATAATTCCTTAACTTGTGGTTCAGATTTTTCAGTTAGGTATCTATCAAAATCCTTTTTTTCATCAGGCCCGAAATCTGCAGTATTTCCTGCACCGTTGGGTTCATGCCAATCCTGAGATTGAGAGTAATAAAATCCAAATTTAATTCCATGTTTAGCACACGCATCAGCCAACTCTTTTAGCGGATCACGCTTAAATGGCGTTGCATCATAAATGTTATATTTACTGACAGATGAGTGATACATCGCAAAGCCATCATGATGCTTAGATGTTATCACTATATACTTCATCCCAGAATCTACAGCGAGCTGAACGATTTTCTCTGCGTCAAACTGCGTAGGATTAAATTGGTCGGCTAATTTAACATAATCTTTAACAGGAACAGGAGCATTATGCATAATCCACTCTCCAAGTCCAAGGACCTGCTTACCTTGCCATTCCCCTGCAGGAATTGAGTAAAGACCCCAATGAATAAACATACCAAATTTGGCTTCCCTAAACCAAGCAATGCGTTTTTCGTGACCTTGATCACTGGTTTCAGCCTTTGTTTCAGCATGCACAAGTGGCGCTAAAAGTAAGGAAGCACAAAAAAGTCCTATAAGCGGGGTAAGTCTCATGGTTATAAAGACGTAGAAGTATCTACAAAATAACACAATTTCATTCGCTATAATCAGACGCTTTTTCTTGAATCTGTAAGAGTGGATTTAAATATATCAATTTTCGTCATTAAAAAGTTTGTTTCACTGGCCTTACTCCCACTACCTTTTTGCCTGTGCATGCTAGTTTTTGGATGCTTCTTTCTCTGGTTTAAAAGATTTAGAGACCTAGGCCGTATTTTTATCACGTTTAGCGCCATAGCTCTGATTCTTTTTTCAAATACGTCATTTAGTAATTGGCTCATGGTTCCACTGGAAAATCAGTACGCCAGCATTCCTGCAGTAACTACTAACAGTACCCCAAAAGAACTAGCCTCATGTAGTTATATTGTCGTCTTAGGCTCAGGAAATTCTAATGATGAGAGATCGGCACTAGCTAAACTCTCAAGTTCGGGGTTGGCTCGAATTACCGAGGCAGTGAGACTAGCTAACTTACTACCTCAAGTAGGAATTATAGTATCGGGACCTGCTTATAAAGATTACCCATCCCATGCATCCGTTCAAGTAGCTGCTGCTTTAGAATTGAATGTAAAAAGTGATAGATTAATCAAAGTAGAATCTGCAAAAGATACTGAGGAAGAAGCCAATGCTATTCGCACTCTAGTTGGTACTAAAACTGTAGCGTTAGTGACCTCAGCGTGGCACATGCCAAGGGCTGTTATACTCTTCAAAAAAGCGGGTATTACGGTGGTCCCTTGCCCTACAGATTTTACTACCCATACATCTGCACAAAACAGTGCACTAGAACTAAACAAATTTAATGCATCACTTACACGCAGTACATGGGCAATACATGAAAGATTGGGTCTTTTATGGCTAAAATTACGCTGGGTTAATTAGTATCTGCGTGAGATGGCTCTTATTAAGATCACTTAAGTTCAGTTGCTTAATCAAAGCATATGTTACAAATTAACTACAATCGTTTATACAGTTGCCGATATCGCTTTTAGGTTAAGACTTAATACCAGAAAATTTTGTTACATGCATAGAAAAGTCTAAATAAAAAAACGGATGAGTAGAATATATAAAATGAAGCATGTCGTTTACGCAGTTTATATTCTAGGTCTTTTTTTATCTAGTGCGGCAGCTCAAATTTTAATTAATGGAGCCGGTGCTACATTTCCAGAGCAAATTTATCAAAAATGGTTTTCTGAATACCAAAAAATTGATCCAACAGTTAGCTTTAACTATCAAGGTATAGGTTCTGGGGGCGGGCAAAAACAAATTCTAGCTGAAACAGTAGATTTTGGTGCTTCCGATGGTCCAATGTCAGATCAGAATATAGCAAGAGCTCCTCGTGAATTGTGGCACATTCCAACGATTGCTGGAGCAGTAGTCATTAGTTACAATCTACCTAATTCCCCAGTTATCAATATTGATGGTCAAACACTTGCCTTAATTTATTTAGGATCGATTAGTAAATGGAACGATCCACTAATTGTTAATCAAAACCTAGGAATTCAAATACCTGATATTGATATTGTTGTAGTACACCGCTCAGATGGAAGCGGAAGTAGTTTTATATTTTCCGATTTTCTATCAAGTGTTAGCTCGGAGTGGAAAAATAAAGTAGGCAAAAATACCTCTGTAAATTGGCCTGTTGGTTTAGGCGGCAAAGGAAATGCAGGTGTAGCAAGTCAAATAAAACAATCTCCAGGTGCAATAGGATACATTGAATTAGCCTACGCTCATCAAAATAAATTGGCTGTAGCAAATATCAAAAATAGCAGTGGCATATACATTACTCCTTCAGTTCAAAGCGTTAGTGAAGCACTCAAATCTGTCAGTATTCCAGATGACTTTCGCTTTTCGATGGTAAATCCAGCAGGCTCTAAAGCATACCCTATATCTGGAATTTCATGGCTACTCGTTTATTCCCAACAAAAAGATGCGGCTAAGGGTAAAAAACTGATAGAATTTTTAACTTGGGCTTTTGCAAATGGTGAAAGCTATGCAGCCTCTTTAGATTACGTTGCATTACCCGATAGCTTGATAAAAAGAGCTATGCTTCGAGTTAATGCCATAAAATATTAAGATTAAAATGGCCATCTCTTCTTTTATTCGATCCGTAACATTCATCCTCTGTAAATTATCGTGTAATTTGCACAATTACACACGTTTGTTTCTTGCATGCATAATAATTCACAGTGAAAATAGTTAAGCTAATTTCATATCAATTAACCCTATATCTATACGATGCTATCCCTCCAAAAACTATTCGGCAAAGACGAACTTTTTTTTGATTTACTTGAAGCAGCATCTGAAGAAGCCAGAGTAAGTGTTGTTCTGTTCGCACAATATCTCCAAGGCCTCAAAACTGGTGGTAATCCTACCAACTTAGATGCATTTGTAAATTCACGCCGTGAAGAAAAAAGACTAAGAAACGAAATGACTGCTGCACTGAGCAGAACATTCGTAACTCCCATAGATCGTGAAGACATTGAAGCACTTTCCTTCGCCCTATACCGCATACCAAAGCAGGTAGAAAAAATAGTTGAGAGGCTTTCAATTTGCCCTTTTCAAATCCCGTTGGAAGGTTTCCAAAGGCAAAGTCAGCTGATGCAAGAAGCAGTTGAAGATGTTGCTTATATGGTTCATCAATTAAGAGCTGGCGCATCACTCGAAAGAATGAGTACAGCAAACAGCCGGCTTCAATACGCTGAAGGTGAAGCTGACAAAGTAATGCTAAACCTATTACGTGACTTACACTTTAATTGTGGCGACGTTAAGCAACTTGTAATTTTAAAAGAGCTTTATGAATTAACTGAACATGCTGTGGATCGCTGCCGTACCGCAGGCAATGTCGCTATTCAAATCGCACTTAAAAACTCCTAATCACTAGGCCACGTATGATCCTGTTTCTCCTGGTTCTAGTGGCAGCACTCGCATTTGAATTTATTAACGGTTTTCATGATACCGCTAATGCAATTGCAACAGTTGTTTCAACTCGAGTTCTAACACCTCGCGCGGCTATTCTTTGGGCTGCATTTTGGAATTTACTTGGTGCTTTAGCAGGAACTGCTGTAGCAACGACGATAGGAAAAGGCATTGTTGATATTAGCACTATCACGATGACAACAGTACTTTGTGCTTTGATAAGTGCGATTCTTTGGAATTTGCTTACATGGTGGCTAGGACTACCCTCTAGCTCTAGTCACGCTCTCATTGGAGGTCTTTGTGGATCAGCATTTGCAGCCTCAGGAAATAATTGGATGGTGCTAAATTGGAGCAGTGGAATTTGGCCTAAGGTTGTACTACCCATGTTGCTTTCACCTCTCTTAGGTTTTGTAGGAGGTTTTATCCTGATGTGGTTAATTAAAATTCTTTTTAAAAAAACTAGTCCACGAATTGTTGGTAAAATATTCGGGAAAGCCCAATTACTTAGTGCTGGATTTATGGGCTGGGGCCATGGATCAAATGACGCCCAAAAAACAATGGGAATCATAACACTGGCACTTTTTACAGGCACTCAAACTGGAGTATTCTCACATCTTCCTAGTTGGGCTCACTTCTTGCACGTTACAGAATTCAAAGCTGTTCCTTTTTGGGTTATACTTTTATGTGCACTTACCATGGCCTGCGGTACTGCAGCGGGTGGCTATAAAATTATCAAAACGATGGGACATAGCATGGTGAAATTACAACCCGTAAACGGATTTGCTGCTGAAACAACTGCTGCAATTATCATCTCCGGAGCCAGCTCTTACGGAGTTCCCGTTTCGACGACTCACGTGATTGCTACTTCAATTATGGGTGTGGGGGCTACCAAACGTTTAAGTGCTGTTAAATGGGGCATCGTAGAACGCATAGTATGGGCCTGGGTACTTACTCTGCCCGTAACCTTCATACTCGGGTATATCTTTTCTAGATTCCTTTAAGCAGCCGCTAATGGCAGAGTGAATATAAAGGTAGACCCTTTACCCAACTCACTTTCAACCCTAACATCGCCACCATGTGCTTGAACCACATGCTTGACGATAGCTAGACCTAAACCTGTTCCTCCTTGATCTCGTGAACGGGCTTTATCTACGCGAAAAAACCTTTCAAAGATTCGTGATTGAACATCAAGTGGGATACCTGGTCCATCGTCCATTATTCTCACTTCGATACGCTTCGTAGCAAGTACTGATGAACTGATATAAATTGAACCTTCATTCTTACCATACTTGATGGCATTATCGATTAAGTTAGATAGCACTTGGCGGAGTCTATTAGGATCAGCACTTGCATAGATATCTTCTTTAACCTGGTTCACTATAGTAATGCCCCTGCGCTGTGCTGCCGGTAATAGATCCTCACTGATTTCATTAATTGCTAAATAAAGTCCTACTGCTTGTAACTGTAATTGCATGCGGCCCGAATCTAAGGTAGATAGCAGAAGCAAATCATCAATCAGCAGCGATAATCTGTTAGCATTACGTTCAATAATTTCAAGAAAACGGCCCAGAGTTTTGGTATCGTCTTTGGCGCCATCGATGAGTGTTTCTACAGCGCTTTTAACTAGGGATAAAGGAGTTCTTAATTCATGACTCACATTACCTACAAACTCTTGTCTGACTACTTCTAGTTCACGCATTCGAGTTAAATCGTGGAAAACAAGTATTGCACCGTCATACATACCATCTCGGTTACGGAGCGCTAATGCATTAATTTGTAAAAACCGTGGTGGATTAACACCTTCTATACGTAAATCATGACCTAAGACCTCTGAATCTTCAGCTAGTCGAGAAATAATTTCATTAACTTCATAGTTACGTACTACTTCTATTAGACTTCGACCCACTGCAGGATTTGAAAAACCAAAAAGAGAGGAAGCTGCTTTATTACTAAGGCGTATGAATCCTTTAGAATCTAAAACGATTACCCCCTCAATCATGCGATCGAACAAAGTTATCGTACGCGTTGCCTGCTCTTCTAGTTCCGCTTCACGAATAAATTGCTGCTGTTCAGCCTCTACCAATTTATCGGCTTCAAGCTTGGTGGCTCGCTTACGCTCCATCACCCAGGCTATAACAGCAATGAGTGTAATGATGTTTGTTATTAAAACGTAATAGGACATAGGTTTAGACCATTCACTAAGAATGACCGTTTAATAACAAATTACCATACGCATTATTCACCAATAAAACGGTAGCCAACACCCCTAACCGTTTCTAAATAATTTGCTGATTCGCCTAATTTTTCTCTCAAGCGTCTCATATGAGTATCGACTGTGCGACTATCGATTGGATTTTCATATCCCCATACATCTTGCAATAGTCGTTCACGCGATTGCACTCGGCCACGCCTCTTTGCCAATATTTCAAGTAGATTAAATTCGGTCAATGTAAGAGTCACCTCTTTACCAGCTAATTTGACGACATGTGTTGGTATATCGATTTCTATATCACCAATCTTAATATAGGCGCCAGACTCTGGAGTGCTCGAGTTTCTAGCTAACAACTTTCGAATTCTTAATACAAGTTCTCTAGGACTAAAGGGTTTAGTAACATAGTCATCTGCACCAAGCTCAAGGCCTACAACTCTATCCATTTCTGCAGCCCTCGCAGTTAGCATGATGATTGGCATCTTGGCTGTATTTGCATCACGTCTTAGAATTTTACATACTTCAAGACCATCAACTTCAGGCAACATGAGATCCAACACCATAAGGTCAGGCTTTTCATCTCGAGCAGCTGCTATGGCACGCGTGCCATCTTTAGCAAATATTGGATTAAATCCAGCTTCACGAAGCTTGAATCCAAGAATTTCGAGTGCATCACTCTCATCATCTACAATTAGTATCTTAGGTTTCATTTTATTTAATATTTTGGTGACGGATATCTACAGCTTCATATAAATAGACAACTTCTTCGGCTATATTCGTGGAATGATCAGCTATCTTTTCTAAACTTTTGCATATTGTCATAAGACTAAGACAACGACTTATGGTATTAGAACGATCGATCATTAAGCTCATCAGTTCTTGATGGAGCAGATTATTAAGGTTATCGACTTCAGTATCCTTAGGTATGACATTACGTGCACGTAAAGGATCGCGATTGATAAACGATGCAATTGAATCATTTAACATCTCAAGAGCCATCGAAGACATACGCGGTATATCAACATAAGGTTTCAATTGAGGCTCAGCTCCCAAATCAATTGATTTACGAGCGATAGTAACAGCAGCATCCCCTACACGCTCCAGATTCTGCGCAATCTTCATTGCAACCATAGTAAACCGTAAATCAGTTGCTAATGGTGCTTTTGCTAAAAGATGAATTGCTACGTCATCTACCCTCATTTCAAATTCATCAAGAACATTATCATCGTCTATAACCTGCCTAGCTAGCGCGTCATCTCTTTCAATCAACGCACGAATTGAACGTGCAACAGAGGCCTCTGCATGACTAGACATAGAAAGCACAATTTGCTTAAGCGTATTTAATTCTTCTGTATAGTGGCTCATTTAATTTAATATTATCCGAATCTGCCTGATACATAGGCTTCAGTTTGTGGATTAAGGGGATTTGTGAATATAGTGCGCGTTTCACTGTATTCGATCAGTCGTCCTAAATAGAAAAATGCGGTTTTATTAGAACAACGAGATGCCTGCTGCATATTATGCGTAACAATAACAATAGAGACTTTAGTTCTTAATGTCTGAATTAATTCTTCAATTTTCATCGTCGCTATTGGATCAAGAGCAGAACAGGGCTCATCCATAAGCAGCACTTCAGGCTGTACTGCTAAAGCCCTAGCAATACATAAGCGCTGCTGTTGACCACCAGATAAACTAACTCCTGGACGATCTAAAAAGTCCTTAACCTCATCCCATAAAGCAGAAAGTCTTAACGATTCCTCAAGACGTTGCTTTAAAAACTTTTGGTCATTTACACCGTTTAAACGCAGTCCAACTAAAACATTCTCAGCAATCGACATTGTTGGAAATGGATTAGATTTTTGAAAAACCATTCCTACACGTCTTCTAACATAAGCCGCATCGATGCTCTTTAAGTATAGATCGTCTCCAAATAACTTTATGGAACCCTCCATACGCGAGCCAGCAATCGTTTCATGTAATCGATTTAAAGAACGTAAAAATGTTGATTTCCCGCAACCACTCGGTCCAATGATCGCTGTCACTTGGTTTGCTGCTATATCAAATGAAACATCATGCAAAGCCTGGTTCTGAGAATACCATAGCTTCAGATTCCTAATTTCAAAAGCAGGAATCACAGACACTGTGGGTTTTATTACCTGTGTGCCTATAATTATTCTCTTTTTTAGATTATCTATTGAAGTCATAAAATTAGGTGGTCGATTTATTCCGAGATATAAAGCGAACAATAATATTAATACCTAATATGAGTAACATAAGCACAAGGGCCCCAGCCCATGCCTGATGATGCAGATCTTCATAGGGAGATATTGCATAAGTATAAATCTGCAACGGAAGTGCTGCGATAGGTTGCGCTAGACTGTGATTCCAAAAACTATTTCCAAATGCTGTAAATATAAGAGGCGCAGTTTCACCTGATACACGAGCAATTGCAACTAATACACCGGTTACAATTCCTTTAAGCGCAGTTCTTAAAACAATAGATGAAATTATCTTCCACCGTGCGATCCCTAAGGCTAGACCTGCTTCGCGATAGCTTTGAGGAACTAGGAGGATTACTTCTTCTGTAGTTCGCATAATAAGAGGAATCATGATTAGACCTAGCGCTAGACCCCCTGCATATGCAGAGAAAGCTTTAAAGGGAATAACTAGAATAGCGTAAACTACCATACCCCAAACAATAGACGGAACACCATTGAGAATATCAGCACATAACCGAATCCAATAATTTACTGTTTCATTACCATACTCAGCTAGATATACACCGCCTAAAATACCTAAAGGGATCCCAATACTACTAGCCAGTGCGAGTAATGTGATAGAACCAACAATCGCATTAGCCATACCTCCACCAATTTCACCAGAGGGTTTAGGGAGTTGAGTGAAGAAATCTACAGTAAGTGATGAGGCACCTTCTTTAGCCAAAAAATATAAGACTAAGAAAAGTGGTGTAACAACAAGGATCGTTGCACAGCCTAGAGCAAGTTTTACAAAGTAGCTCTTCCATCGTCTCAATTTCTGTTGACGCTCAGAAGGACGAAAATGAACAACATTTGAGTATAAATTATTCATTAATTTTTTGCAGACGCTCCATTCGTCAATTGCCTGAGCATAAGTTGAGCAATAGCATTAACAATTAATGTAATCACTAAGAGCACAAGTCCGAGTTCAAACAAAGAACTCATGTATAAATCTGTAGTCGCTTCTGCAAATTCATTAGCAATCACACTTGCTAGCGTATACCCAGGAGCAAACAGTGAAGCGCTAATCACTGGACTATTTCCAATTACCATCGTGACAGCCATCGTTTCACCCAGGGCACGTCCTAATCCCAAGACACCTGCACCAAACAAACCACGCTTTGCATAGCTTAAAACTGCAATACGAATTACTTCCCAGTGTGTTGCACCTAGAGCATAAGCAGCTTCACGTTGGAGATCAGGAACAGCACGTAGCACTTCACGTGAAAAGGAAGTCACTATAGGTAAAATCATAATAGCTATTACAATTCCACCGGAGAGCATACTTACACCATAAATAGGGCCTTTAAATAACGGGAGGAAACCGAACGTACTTTTTAAAAACGGATAAAAAGAATCTCTCATCCAAGGAATTAAAACAAAAATTCCCCAAAGGCCATATATTACACTAGGAACTGAAGCTAAAAGCTCTATGATTGTTATGATAGGCTGTCTAATACTCAGGGGTGCAACTTCTGTTAGAAAAAGTGCTGCGGCAACACCTAGAGGAATTGCTATGAGCAGTGCAAGCAAAGAGGACACTAGCGTTCCATATATAAAAGGTAATGCACCGTAGATATCAGCAGCTGGATCCCAGGCTAAATTTTTTACGAAACTAAAACCAAATTGATGCACGGATAGAGACGAACTTCGGTAAAGTTCATACCCAACAAGTACAATGAGTAGAACAATCATTAAAGCGCCTACCATGGCCAAATATTTAAATGAGATATCCGGCCACTTTCTACCCTTTCTATAATTCAGGGCCGCACTATACTGAGGAGCAATCTCATGCATTTAATAAAAAGAGTGTAAAATCTGTGACGCGCTTAATTAACTAGGATTTCAATATGAAGAGTTAGTTTATTAAACGAGTTAACATTAGTCTCCCAAGTAACATGATATACACAGATTGTTACAATTGTGTTAAGGACGTGTGACGATCGTGGCAAACCAACCATGTACCTCGTAGACCATGTAATCATTGCGGCTCTTTACTATTTAGAGCTTAAAATAATATAATATACTGTTAATTAGCTACTTACAATTAATTTGATAGATTCGGTAAATGAATAAGTTTCAGATTAGTGAATTTAGAATTTATAACTGTTAAATCTCATGCTGAATAGTGAATATACAGCATCAGACCTAATTCATGGATATAGAACCTTTAACTGAACTAAATGAAATCACGGGCGAAGTTGCCGCCTTGAGCTCAAACATGTTCAAAGTTCGGCTGCCGTTTCTGAGCGAACTAAAAAGCTATACTTGGTCGAAATTTAAATCTGACCTGATTGCTGCAGCAACACTCACGTTAGTTTCAATACCGCAGGCAATAGGATTTTCCTTGATCCTAAATTTACCCCCTGCCCCAGTTATAGCAGCTGTTATAATAGGTGGTTTCATTGGTTCACTTTTTTTCTCATCCAGGCATCACGTATTTGGCCCTACTAGCTCTATTAGTTTAATTGTAGCAGCAACTATCTCAGCGCATACAAACGCGACAGGACTAGCTCCCCTACAACTAGCCATCTATTTAGGTGCAATGATTGGATTTATCCAATTACTAGCGGGACTTTTAAATTTTGGCGAAATCACAAAATTTATCTCACGCTCTGTCGTTGTAGGTTATAGCACAGGCATAGGTGTTCTGCTTATCGCAAGTCAGCTGCACAATATTATTGGATTCTCAGCAGACCCACATGAACGCTTTGTTACAGACGTATGGCGCGCAATAAGTAGCATCGGAAACGTACGTGTTGAGTACCCATCGATTTTAGTAGGTGCATTAACTTTTTTAATATTTTTAACTGTCAAACGCCTAAAACCAAATTGGCCAGAGGCATTAATAGGGCTAACAACACTCGCGTTAGGAGCTTTTGTATACGCTCACTTACCACAACTATTTCCCAACGCTAATTTGACTTCGTCCCTTCCATTTAGATTAGTGGGTGACGACGGGGCTTTAACAGCTGTAATACCCGCATTTGCAGGCTTTCACTTTGGACCCCAGAACGGAAAACTCATAGCTGAACTCGGAGGTACAGCTATCGCTATTGCAATTTTAGGGATGCTAGAAGCAGCATCTATTACCAAAGGACTTGCTGCACGTAGTGGGCAAAAAATTGAGCCAAACCAAGAACTTATTGGTATGGGTGTAGCAAACATTGGATGTGCTTTATTTGGCGCAGTTCCTGGTTCCTCATCTTTTGCACGATCAGCAGTTAATTATCAAAGTGGCGCTGCAACTCAAATTGCATCAATGTTAAGTAGTCTAGTAGTACTGGTAGTACTATTATTTGTTACTCCTATATTTAATTACATTCCCGTTGCAGCACTAGCCGCTCACTTGATTCGTGTAGGTCTTAAAATGATCAATACGCATCAAATCAGAATTGCTTGCCGCTCAACACGCTCTGATTTAGCTGTATTTTTGGTAACGTTTGTTTCGTGCTTACTGTTTAAGTTAGATACTGCAATTTACGTAGGTATCGGTGTTTCACTTGCACTTTTTTTACAACAAACTTCAACCCCTACTCTTGTTGAATACATGATAGATGATGTAGGTGCATTAACCGAGCTCGAAGATCCTTCTAAAAGACCGGATAATCAGATTTCAATTATTCACGTTGAAGGAGAACTCTTTTTTGGAGCCGCAGATCTATTCCAAGAACAAGTCAGACGTTTGGCAGAAGATCAAAATATTCGCGTATTTATTTTGCGAATGAAAAATGCACGCCATTTAGATGCATCCACTGTTATGGCTATGGAGACGCTTTATGATTATTTACGCAAAACAGGGAGACATCTTATAATTAGTGGAAGCAACCCAGACGTAACTAAAGTTTTACGTAGAAGCGGTCTACTTAAACAAATCGGTGAAGAAAATCTTTTCCCAGCACAACAAAATGCAACAGCAGCGACACGATTAGCACTGATACGCGCTAAAGAGCTTCTGCCTAATCAAGACTCCGAAGTGCGCATTTTCTACGATAGACCACAAGAAGCCGATATGGCTTAATTCAGAATAGAATTAAGTCGTTTGCTCAGATTCAGCATTCTCAGTTAGCTGCACAAGACTTTTAAGTGAAGTAAAGTGGCGACTTAAATCAAAGTCCCCACCTATTCCGTCAATTAAGCGATCGAAGAGATCTCGTTTAGATTGTTTTAATACTTGGATACGCTCTTCGACAGTGCCAGCAGTTACCATACGATAGACGAAAACAGTATTTGTTTGGCCTATACGATGCACGCGGTCAACAGCCTGAGCTTCTACAGCAGGATTCCACCAAGGATCTAGTAAAAAGACGTAATCTGCAGCATGAAGTGTAATTCCAGTACCAGCAGCTTTAAGTGAGACAAGCATCACAGCTGAACCAGAGGCCACTTGAAAATCATGCACTGGCTTTTGCCTATCTAACGTCATACCTGTGAGTTCATAGCGCGCTAGATCAGGGAAATGCTGAATCAAAGCACTTCGAACACGATTAAGTAAGAGTACGAACTGCGAAAAAATAACTACTTTATGTCCACTGCTCACCACTTCCACTAATTTCTCCATCAGCAGATTAATTTTACCTGAATCTGCTAAAGGAGCATCAAGCCAAGGCAGCATATCAGGATCGCAGCACGTCTGTCTTAAACGAGTAAGTAGAGCTAAAAAGCCAAAAGATTTTTCTCGCATAGCAGCACCTACGTCATCACCAAGACGGGATAAGCCCTCAGAGCAAATGCGAGCGTACTCTGCTTTTTGTACATCTGTGAGTGGACAAATCAGATCCATCTCGACTTTTTGAGGAAGCTCCTGGGCTACTTCACGTTTTGTACGTCTTAAAATAAATGGAGCAAGCTGTGCACGTAAACGAATGAGGGTGCCTTCGCGGTCATTATTTAAAGCGGATTCAAAACTTGCGCGTGAACCTAATAATCCAGGAAGTAAGAATCTAAAAATACTCCATAAGTCTAACTGTCTATTCTCAAGTGGAGTGCCAGTAAGAACAATTCGGTGTTTAGCTTTAACAGCAAAACATGTCTGGGTTACTTTCGCATCCGGATTTTTAATAAACTGTCCCTCATCTAGAATAACATATGTAAAGTCATGTTGATCTAAAAGCGCACGGTGTTTTCGTAGCTGCGTATAACTGGCTAACCAAATAACAGAATCAGAGCGCGTACTAAAATCATGTCCGGATTTTAATGTATCCACTAAAAGTTCTGGAAAAAATTTCGCGATTTCTTCTCTCCATACAGGGACAACACTCGCAGGACATACGACGAGACTTGGTTTGTCTGTAACAGGACGAGCAGACAATAAAGACAATATCTGAATCGTTTTTCCCAGACCCATTTCATCTGCTAAAAGTCCGTGACAGCCTACGTCGCATAAATGATAAAGCCATTCAACACCACGTTTCTGATAAGGTCTTAACCAATCCTTAAGTACAGGGGGTGTTGTCTCGGCATTAAGTACATTCTTTCTCCAAGCAGCTACCTCAGGAGATAATGTTACCTTAAGCCGTGCATCATTAAATAAAGAAAAAACAATATAAGGCGGCAATCCTCCACCCGACGGGACTTCATCTAGATTTTTCTTCCACGCGATATACGAAGTCCATTTATCTGCAGGTAACGCTACTATCCCAAGATTTGGCAAAATGACAGGGCCGCCATCACGCTTAAGTAGCACAGCCACTTCAGTGTCTGTAAGCATGCGCTCACCCGCCCTAAAAATCCACCTTAAATTAAGTCCAACCTCATTACCTGGACTAGAACCAGTTGTGGTACTGCGTTCAGCAACGGCTTCGAGTTCAATAGTACGTGTGCCCTTGAGTAACTTCTGTGAGCGGTCATCAAGTTCGATTGTAAATATCTTATGCCATGCAGGCATTGTCACCTTTAGGAAATTAGGGATTTCAACTAATGATGCCAAAAGATAAACGCCTGTTTCTTGATCGTAATGGAAATGGGCCTTACGGGCATATGAAGCCAAGCCTATTAGCTTTGCTCGCTCACCCGAAGAGACATGACCATTACCATTCGCATGGGATTCACGGCCTAACGCAGGAATGCGTGTTTTACCTGAGTTTTCCACCCAAAAGGCTTGAAAAGTTAATCCTGCAGATTTCGTTTTAAAGACAAGGACAAGAGGCCTATTTACTCCTGGTGCCGCAGGACGCTGAGCTGCAGCCATAGAAATAGTGCGTGAATTTGTATGCTCTGCTACAATTGAACCAGCAGGTCGTCTACTTCCATCAGGAAGTGGTGATATCTCATCAGCTACCAACTCCTCTATCTCATGTAGGCCCGCTACAGCCAAGGCATGGGCTAGCTCCTTATCTGTAGAAGAAGACCTTACAGAGATACCTGACTCAGGCCATTCTACGACAGCGTATTCATCTTTTTTATCAATACGGCGATGAATAATCGCATCCTTATCGGTCAATTCTAACTCACGTACTTCACCTTCACGGTAGATTCTACGACCTTCTTCGAGTTGCTCAGCAGTGAATGCATCCGCCCAGTCATTTTCTAATCGTTCAAACCAGAACTCAAGGGAGTGTGGCGTGTAGAAGCGTTTTGGACCGTGGGATAGCATCCGCTAAAGGTAAGGACGTTAGCGTTGCTTATAGGGGTGCTGCAACCCAAATTTACTCTGAAACAGCATTCTTTTGATAGGGTGTAATATTTGACACAATTAGGTTACATTATTACAAGAAAGCGTAATTTATCAGCCAGCCTGACTTTACAGCTTGCGGCATTCCTAAGAGCGGTTTGCGTAGTACACGTAGCATGTCGTTTTACGATATACTCAGTAAAAACTTATTATCCTATTTTTCGATGCCGAGCGCACCTTCAAACACCACGTTATACACGCTAAACGAGGCTGAACTCTTTACTCAGCTAGGCAGCTCGGCCACGGGCCTAACTAGCGAGCAAGCAAGTACGATTCTTGAAAAAGTAGGGCCCAATACAGTTGCAGCTGGAGAAAAAAAGTCAGTGGCTGGTGATCTTTTCGAGCGCTGTAAAAATCCACTTGTCATACAATTACTGATTATCGCAGCTCTTTGCTATGCAACCGGTGATATACCCTCCACGATTGTCGTTTCTGGAATGGTTCTTTTAAGCGTAATTCTATCCTACGTTCAAGAAAGACGATCATCGCAAGCTGTAGAAAAACTACAGAAGATGGTTAAAACAAACGCGATTGTTGTACGCAATTCAAAGGAAACTGAAATTCCTTTAGATGAAGTCGTCCCTGGCGATATCGTTATACTAGCAGCAGGTAGCATTATTCCTGCAGATTTACGCATTCTGTCAGCAAAAGACTTCTTCGTTACGCAATCAGCACTTACAGGCGAATCAATGCCCGTGGAAAAATTAGCTGATTCTGCTCAACCTGCAAACCGCG
Organism: uncultured Opitutia bacterium; assembly: GCA_903834135.1. Classification (GTDB taxonomy): domain Bacteria; phylum Verrucomicrobiota; class Verrucomicrobiia; order Opitutales; family Opitutaceae; genus Palsa-1447. The sequence continues at coordinate 21,663 of CAILHZ010000018.1, forward strand.
TTTCTTTTGAATGCACCAATGCTGTATTCATGGGAAGCAACGTATTAAGCGGCTCAGCTCGAGCTATTGTTTTAGCAACAGGTGCTAATACATACTTTGGTTCCCTGGCTGAAAAGCTTCTATCGAAACGTGAAACAACCAGCTTTGACAAGGGAGTTCAAAGTTTCACCTGGCTGATGATTCGCTTCATGGTAGTAATGGTTTCTGTGGTGTTTTTAATCGTTGGTCTTAAAAGCCACAGTCAACATCACTGGATTGATGCTCTTTTATTTGCTCTTTCAGTTGCCGTAGGTCTTACCCCTGAAATGTTGCCGATGATTATGACGGTGTGTCTGTCTAAAGGAGCATTAATGATGTCACGCAAGAAGGTCATCGTTAAACATCTACACGCCATCCAGAACTTCGGAGCCATGGATATCCTGTGCACAGATAAGACAGGTACGCTAACCCAAGATCATGTTGTCTTAGAGAGGTATGTAGATGTTACTAATCGCATTAGTGAAGACGTACTTAGGTACGCTTACATGAATAGCTTTTACCAGACAGGACTTCGTAATCTTTTAGATCGAGCAATTCTTTCCCACAGTGATTTAGATGTAGAACGCAATTGTAAGAAGGTAGATGAAATTCCATTTGATTTTAAACGTCGTAGAATGTCGGTTGTAATCGATTACGAAGATCGCCACGTACTCATCTGTAAAGGAGCTGTAGAAGAAGTCGTTAATGCCTGCGATAACTACCAAGTAGATGAAGACATCAATCCTCTCATCCAACTAATTCGAGATGATATACTAGATGAATACCGCAGCTTGAGCGCACAGGGCTACCGCGTACTTGCGATTGCTTACCGTGAGTTTGACAGGACCAAGCAAAGTTTCAGTTTACATGATGAGTCCGAACTCATCTTGTTGGGTTATGTAGCTTTCTTTGATCCACCTAAAGAAACCTCAGCACGAGCGATCGAAGGCCTTCAAAAAGCAGGTGTAACTGTTAAGATTCTTACAGGAGATAATGAACTCGTCACACGAAAAGTCTGTGAAGATGTGCATCTTGATATAACGAAAATTATCACCGGTCCACAGTTATCACTCCTATCTGAAGAAGCCTTTGCAGAAGAAGTAAGTCACTGCAACGTACTCGCTCGTTTGACTCCAGATCAAAAAGAAAAAGTCATAAAGGTCTTACGATCCAAAGGGCATGTCGTAGGCTTTATGGGTGACGGCATCAATGATGTGCTAGCAATGAAGGCAGCTGATGTAGGCATTTCTGTGGATACAGCTGTAGATGTCGCAAAAGAATCTGCAGATTTAATTTTATTAGAGAAAAGCCTTCTTGTTTTAGAAGAGGGCATTCTTGAGGGCCGCAAGGTATTTGGTAATATCATTAAATACATAAAAATGGGCGCTAGTTCCAACTTTGGTAACATGTTTAGTTACTTAGGCAGTAGCTTCATGCTTAAATTCCTTCCTATGGAACCTATACAAGTCTTAGTGAATAATCTTCTCTATGATGTTTCCCAAGTAGGTATTCCTCTCGACAATGTTGACGCTGAATATACTGAAAAACCAAGACGCTGGAATATTAGAAGTATCCAAAACTTTATGTTTTTTATTGGGCCAATTAGTTCAATTTTCGATTATGCAACGTTCTTTCTTATGCTCTACTACTTTAATTGTAAGGCGTGGGAGCTACCGGGAACGAGTATCTTAGATAAAGAACATTACGAAAAACTCTTCCACACCGCATGGTTTGTTGAATCTTTAGTCACACAAACCTTGATTGTTCATATTATTCGTACACGTAAGATTCCATTCTTTCAAAGCAGAGCAAGTACCCCGATGATGTTGACTACGATATCAATCATGGCAATTGGCGCTTGGCTTCCTTTCTCGCCCCTAGCTACATTCCTAGGCCTAGTTCCTCTACCAGCTGTGTTCTTTGCCTGGCTAGCCCTCATTACTCTGCTCTATAGTGTACTCACTCATTTGGTTAAGACTTGGTTCTATAGAAGATTCGGCATGGACTGATGCTCTGTATCCATTTAGTTTCAAACATTCTTCACTATGCGCAGTATACTCACAGCTCTACAAGATGGCCGCTTATTTGAACTTCCCGAAGGGGCAGACAAAGCACGCGTACTCGCGTTTTTAGCCCGTATCTTAGATGCTAATCCAAATATTGAGTCAGGTATAGATGCTGGTGATGAAGTAGTAAGACGCGAACAAGAAGGCAATACGGCAGTCGGCCTTGGCGTGGCCGTCCCTCATGTACGCGGCAGAAAAGAAGAAGGTGAACTCTTCTGCGCTATTGGTTGGTCTGCTCAAGGAGTAAACTATCTAGCTTCAGATGATAAACCTGTGCACTTAGTGGTCATGTATTATATTCCAGGAGCACAGAAAAACATCTACTTAAAGGAAATTTCGAGTTTAGTAAAAGCGATTAAGAAAAGTGGCGGTATAGAACCAATTTCAGGAGCTACAGATTTAAACGCCGTAAGAAATCAGCTCTTAGATTGGGTTAGCTCTGGTTTAGGCGATGCAGGTCCAGAATCTGTAGCACGCATGATTCGTCTTGAGGTACGAACCGCACAAGCAAGTCATGAACCAGCTTCCGAGATTTCAATTCCGGCACCTACTGACGGCTCTAAGGTAAACTCATTTAACGTTCTAATCACCCCTACTACTTCATACGTATTAGGACCAGACAGTGAATGGACAAGAAACCTAGAAAAAGATCCTCAATTAAGTAATAAGTTGGCTGCGGGACATACTTTTAGCTTACCAGGTTTTTCAATCATAGTTACCTCCTCAAAAGTTTACCCTGCAGCTCGTATTCTTTATGAATGCGTAGCTGTACATGTAGGTTAATAAGTAAGTCTAGTCATACATTTGTAACATACGAATAAGGCTGGTCATTCATTCGTAATGTAGCGTAATTGTGACAGAATCGTAACGCTTACGCCATGTGAATAAGTTATATTGCAGGAAGACTTTATGTTCTTCTGCATGTGAAAATCGCTTTTGTAACTGAAACCTTTCCTCCTGAAATCAACGGAGTAGCAATGACCTTTGGGGTTATTACTCGTGAGCTGGCTCGACGACACTCAGTTACAGTTTATAGACCTACACGTACAGATCTTAAAACGCGCGAAAAGCAAACTGGTATAAATGAAGTATTTCTACCAGGTCTACCTATACCCCGCTATCCTGAGTTGCGTCTTGGTTTTCCAGCGCATTCAAAACTAGAAAAACTGTGGATAGAAAATAGACCCGATCTAGTGCATGTGGCCACCGAAGGCCCGCTGGGCGCATCAGCTATCACAGTTGCACGTAATCTAGGAATTGCAGTCACCTCTAGTTTCCATACAAACTTTCACACTTACACAAAACACTACGGAATTGGCGCACTCAAAAGTGTAGCCATCTGGTGGCTAAGACGTGTTCATAATCGCACCTTAGCAACTTTCACACCCACAGAAGAATTACTGAAAGAACTTCATGCTGAAGGCTTCAAAAATCTAGCAATTTTATCACGTGGAGTGGACACAACTCAGTTTGGTACTCAGCGCAGATCTGAAGAATTAAGACAGAGCTGGGGTGCAAAACCAACAGATCCTGTTGTTGTACATGTTGGTCGTATGGCCCCTGAAAAGAACTATCCCCTTCTTTTTAAGGCGTATGAACGCATGAAGGATATCGCACCTAATACGATTTTCGTAATGGTGGGAGACGGACCTTTAAAATCTCAGCTTGCTAGAGAATTTCCGAGTGCAGTTTTTACAGGGTTTGTGTCCCGCGATGACCTAGCTAAGCACTATGCTTCAGCTGATATTTACATTCATGCGAGTTTATCGGAAACTTTTGGTAATGTACTCACAGAGGCCATGGCTAGTGGCTTAGCTACTGTATCGTTTGATTATGCTGCAACTAGAAAATTCGTGGTAAATGGCAAAAACGGACTCTGCGTAGATACCGATGATAGCATTGGTTTTATCAAAGCTTCAGAACAACTTGTACGAGATGCAGGGTTAAGAATTAATATGGCAAACGAAGCAAACGCTTCAGTTAAAAATCAGTCTTGGGAAAAAGTAATTAGTCACTTTGAGGAGCAGCTCATTGAAATTGTTAATAATTTTTATAAAAAGCCGGCTAATACTATTAAATGAGTCTCACATTACAGTCAGATCTTTCGACAAAAATTTGCACTAAGGTGCTAATCTTAACCGCAGGATACGGCGAAGGACATAATGCTGCAGCACGTGCACTTTCCTCTGCAAGTGAAGAATTATCCCCTGGTTCTTCAGCAGTTGTAGATCTTTTTAGTATAGCGTCACCTAAATTCAATGATGTAGCGCGAAAACTCTACATCCAAATGATAAATAAAACACCCCATCTTTGGAGTGCCGCATACAGTTGGATGGATACATCTAAACTGCTTCCCAAAATTATAAAATCAATGAAGCGTGAGCATAGGCTTCTCTTAGAAATTATCACAAAAGAGAAACCTGATGTTATATGCAGTACATACCCCGTTTATGCTTTCTTGATCGAGAATCTAAGAAATGAAGGTAAGCTTAATATTGCTCACTACAATATTGTCACCGATTCAATCAGTATAAATTCTCTATGGTGGAAAGCTGGAGCGCACGGTTGGTTTGTACCCAATCAAGACTCGGCAGATTTCATGATAGAGAAAGGTGTAGAGAGGTCAAAAATTCATAATAGCGGCTTCCCAGTAAATCCGTTTTTTTCTCTTAATAAAGATATTCTTAAGCGCTCAAGTCTTACACAGGGAAGTGCGCCTAGAGTACTTTATATTATCAACTCTGGAACACGATATGCGGAAGAAACAGCATCAGCACTACTTGCACAAAATGATTGGGAAATTACATGTGCTGTTGGGCGTGATGAATCACTCAAAGCTAAACTAACAGCCAAAGCTCAAGGCCGTTTAAGACCAGCAAGTATACTTGGTTGGACAAATACAATTCCTGAACTACTTATGACACATCACGTCGTGGTAAGCAAAGCAGGAGGAGCTACAACCCAAGAAGCTATTGCTGCATGCTGTCCGATGATCGTAAATCAAATCGTCCCAGGACAAGAGGAAGGTAACTACGAATTATTGAGGCGTCGAAATATAGGCTCACTTTCTCAGACACCTGAGGAAGTAATCTCGTCTCTTAGGAACGCATTTTCAAATTCCGGAAACGTTTGGGAATCGTGGCATAATTCACTAATGACACTCACCCAGCCTAAAGCGGCATATACGATAATCAATCACTTGATGAAGAGTTAATTAAAATTCGTACCTATTTCTAATAATCAAATGAAAATTCACTTCATTATAAATCCAAAATCGGGACGAAAAGGTGCATTACGTCTTTTACCTGTAATCGAAGAATTTTCTAGAACATATAAGTTATCTAGCACCATAGCATTAACTCAAGGACCAGGACATGCAACTACACTAGCTAGAGAAGCTGTAAATCAAGGATTTGAACGCATCGTAGCTGTAGGTGGTGACGGTACGATGAACGAAGTAGCTCAAGCTCTACTGCATCAGAATTCAGCTCTAGGATTATTGCCCTGCGGTTCTGGTAATGGACTAGCCCGTTTTCTTAAACTTCCTACGTCCCCTATTGAAGCACTTAAAATTGCTACATCTAAAAACTCTTACATAAAAAAAATTGATACTGGCAGTGTAAATGGTCTACCGTTTTTCAACGTTATGGGTCTAGGACTCGATGCAGATGTAAGTCGTAGATTTAATTTACTACCAAAACGTGGCCTACCTTCATACACAAAAGCTGCAATACAGGCGTTTATCGGACGTAAAACAGAGCATTGCGACATACAGTGCGATGGTAATGCATATCCCTTAGATATTCTCTTAATCAGTATAGCTAATTCAAACCAATACGGAAATGGAGCCATAATTGCTCCTAACGCTCTAGTAGACGATGGACTACTCGATTTAATCGCAATTAAACCTATTGGAATAATGGGTGCCCTATCACTTGCCTCCAAGCTTTTTGCTGGGACTATCGATAAGAGTGTATTTGTAAAACGCATAGAAGGTCGACGTTTTAACATACAAAGAGCACAACCGGGTTTAATTCACACAGATGGAGAAAGCCACGATACAGGTGCCTTAGTAAAAGTTGAAATCATTAGCAGCAGCCTACGCATAGCCTGTTAGAACAAACTTATAGATCAAAAAAAGAAGTCAAAAATCTTAAAAGATAAAACCCAGCAAGAGTCTTTTTCATTAACGCTTTAGCCAATTAAAGACATGCCTAAATTACGCGTACGTACCGTTATCCTTTCTGACATTCACCTAGGATCAGTTGAAAGTAAAGCAACTGAGGTGAATCACTTTCTTAGACATGTACGATGTGAAAAATTAATTCTAAACGGAGATATTATCGATGGCTGGCAACTCAAGCGAAGTGGTCAGTGGACCAAAGCACACACTCGGTTCATTCGCATAGTACTTAAGATGCTAGAAAAAAGAGATACACATGTCATTTATTTACGCGGTAATCATGATGACATTCTTTCCAAATTCCTTCCACTAGATTTTGAGAATTTACAGATTGTAGAAGAGCACGTACATGAAACACCTAAGGGTAAATACTTAGTCTTACACGGTGACATCTTTGATTCCGTTACGAAGAACTTTGTTTTTATATCACACCTTGGTGACTGGGGTTACACTCTACTGCTTAAGATAAATCGTGCCTATAACATATGGAGATCATGGAGAGGTAAAGAATACTGGTCGCTAAGTAAGGCAATCAAAGCTAGAGTTAAGGAAGCAGTAAACCATGTATCAAACTTTGAGACACATATTGCTGATCTTGCAAGAGATCGTAACTGCATGGGTGTAATGTGCGGCCATATTCACACACCAGCTGATAAATATATCGATGAAATACACTATCTAAACTCAGGTGATTGGGTAGAATCTATGACCGCAATAGTAGAACACTTTGACGGATCATTTGAGATGATTGAGTACAATAATTTCGTGAAAGACTACCCTGTAGTTGATGAGAACAGCAGCGACGAAATATCAAGTGAAGCAGTTAGCAGAACTGTTTAATCCTTAAAGTAATACTTTTATATTTAAGACAGATTCTTAAATATACTTATTCACTCAATCTCCTAAGCAGGTACCAACACGCCTAGCAGATTCAATCCACTGGTGTTCAAGAGGGATTGTTTTTAAATTACCTGCGACACTTTCGATGGGCACTGGCTTAACGGAATTGCCTCTCGCAGCTACCATCACACCGAATACACCTTGATGTATTAGACCTGCACACTCAGTTCCTAAGCGTGTCGCTAAAAGTCTGTCTGTAACTGAGGGAGTTCCACCACGCTGCACATATCCCAAAATTGATACACGTGCCTCAAGACCCGTTTTCTCTTCAAGTTCAGCAGCTAAACGCCACGTATTACCGGAATGCTTTGCATCTAATTGCCTAAGCTCTGCTTTAGCCATTTGGCGCTCCTCATCAGTTTTAGCTTGTTTCTTTCGAGCCGTTGCCGCTGCAAATGCCTTAGCGTACTGTTTTGACAAGGCACCTTCAGCGACAGCAACAATACTAAAATTAGCATGCTTGCGATCACGTCGTTTAATTGCCTCGGCTGCTTTATCAATATCGTAAGGAATTTCTGGAATCAAAACAACATCTGCACCCCCACCAATGCCCGCTCCCAAAGTTAACCAACCTGCGCGGTGGCCCATGATCTCTGCGACAATAATACGGTGATGGCTATGTGCTGTACTATGCAAACGATCTAGTGCTTCAGCTGCGATTCCCAAAGCAGTATCGAAACCAATGGTAGCGTCTGTGAGTGCTACGTCATTATCAATAGTCTTTGGTAGAGTAATAATATTTAAACCTGCCTTCATCAGACGTAGCGCATTTTTATGGGTACCACCGCCACCGATGCACACGAGAGCTTTCAACTTTAATTTTTTGTAGTTTGCGACAATTTCATCAGTCATGTCATAAACTTTACCGTCAATCTGCATCTTGTGTGGTTTATCGCGACTTGTTCCTAAAATTGTTCCACCTACTGTCAAAATGCCGCCTAGAGTGGCTTTATTTAACGCAGTGTAATTATTCTGAGCTAGACCTAGAAAACCATCCTTAAAGCCTAAAACATCATAGCCATATGTACCTATAGCTGCTTTGCCTACAGCACGTATAGCGGCATTTAATCCTGGACTATCGCCACCTGCAGTTAAAATACCTATACGTTGCGTCTGTTTACTTTTCATCTTCATTTAAGCAAACAGAACAGTTGTAAACGTCGATTTTTTTACAAATTAAGCGATAAAACGTAACACGTCTGTAACCTTTATACTCAAGGCATAACCCCAAGTAATAAAGCACCTGTTAACGAGGAACCTCAATTGATACTGTAGTTGACTTACCCCAAACAATATTGCCCTGTGAAGCTTTAGTATTCCAAAGGCACTCACGTGCAGTCAATAGATGTGTCTTCGTACTAAACGTCACAATTTGAAATGCTAGTTTGCTTTCATCTTTACCTGAAAATTGTCCTTTCATAGGTGAATCGGAGCGAAAGGTATTCAATTGTACATTCTTATCTGGTCCCTTCCATGTGTAGAATTCAGTGAAATTGGAATGACCATGAAAATACGCAACGATTTGGGGATGGTCTTTGATAAAGCTAGCAAGCTGTCTTTGTTCAATATCTGTCTCTCCATCGGACTCTGTACCATCAGAGTAAATATCACAGACTACATTTTCAAATTTATCTTCACGATTTATATCATGCTTGCCGTTCGGATTAGTGAGATGCCTTGCATCGATTGCTGGCATATCATGGCAAAAAATAAATACAGGAATGTCTTTAGCTACCGTTTTTAGATCATTGGCAATCCAGGCGCGTGCAGTACTATCTGGCCACATTGTAATAAAAATTTCGTGTGCACCACCAATATTTTTTGAGTAATAAATTCTATTATCTTTAAAATTATATGTCTCTTTAGTAACTTTCGTGATCGGATGCATGTAGCGATTATAAAGCTCGGCCAAGGTGGTTGCATCTGTAGCCGGGACTAACTTGCTTGGAGAACCAATTGCGTTCGAGACATCATGATTTCCAGGCACTAGAAATAGAGGAGCCTTATTTCCTGTTACAGTTTTAAGATTAAGGCCATTTAGATAACACTGCTCAAATTCCTTCCAAGAGGCTTGAGCACTTTGTATTTTTATAGGGTACAATTCTTGTCGATTCGTTAGATCTCCTGTTATAACTGTAAAATCGATTCCTCCAATTTTTTCCCCCGAGCGAACGCCTGTATCTTCAGGTATAATTGCATCAGCACTTGAATTAATAACACTCAGCATCGCTGCATTCACATCCTTTGAAGGAACATTTACCTTACCTCGAAATCCTAGGCGACTTAATCCAAAATGAACGTCTGATGTAAAAACGAATGTAGCTTCGTAATTATGTGCTTCAACAGCCTCATCGCCTAATAGGTTTCTGGAAACTGACAATGAAACCAAAACACATATTAGATAAAGCCAGGATTTATTTTTAAAATAAGACATCTTTATTTATTTAAATAAACACAATCTATGTTGAATGCAGCAACGATAACCGATTAAAAGTTACAAATAAGTTACAGACAAATGAATCTGAACCTATTGAATTTAAATAATATATCGATCGGTGTCCTAAAAATGTACAGCTACAATTCAATTTAGCTGACTACGTATCACTTCAAGTGTTCGTTCAACAGCGCCCCCATTCTGGCTGTGCCATTTCTGGGAAGCTTGTGAGAGTGCAAGACGCTTAGTCTGATTTGCCAGCAAGTCTTCGATCACATGGGAAAGCTCAGCAGCTGAAGCAATTTGAACCAATCCATTTTCTGCCTTAAGTTCATTCACAATTGCTTTAAAATTAGCCATGCCTGGCCCTACGATAATAGGTATCCCTAAAGCAGCTGCTTCAACTGGTGTCTGCCCTTCAGTGTGGGGATGTAGACTCTTTCCCACGAAAGCAATATCAGCTAACTGCGTTAAACGGCGCAATTCTCCGGTCGTATCTGCCACTGCTACGTCAACTGCTGCTGTAGCTAAGCCTTCAGATCTAAAGTGATAACTTAAAGTACTTTGTTTTAATACTTTTTTAATCTCATCACGCCTTTCTGCATGCCTTGGAACGATAAGTAGGGAGCATGCTATACCCGCTAAGCGAGTCGCCTTTAGCGCTTCAATTAAAATCAGTTCTTCCCCTGGCCATGTTGACGATCCTAAAAGAACAAAATTTGTATTTAGTCCTACATCACAACGCAATTGCTGTAGTGCTTCTAGTCCTTCCCTAACAATAACAACATCTAATTTTATATTACCAGTCAGACGTAAACGTTTTGTCTCTACCCCAAGCTCTCTGAAATGTTCAAGATCTCGTTTTGAAACAGGTAGTATCCATGTAAGATCACTAAAGAGTAGATTTAAAATAGCTGGTGCTATACGTTTAATTGTTCTAAGCCGTGTAAAACTTTTATCTGAAAGACGTGCATTGATATTAATCACTGGTACATGTCTTTTCTTTGCCTGCGCCATGTGTTCAGGCCAACGCTCACCCTCGGTCAGGATTGCAAGATCAGGATTAATACGCCTCCACGCAAGTGCTGAGCAGACAATAAAATCAATTGGGAAATACCCTATACCAACAGTTAAACTGCGGTACTTTTCATGCGCCAACTTAAATCCGGTACTTGTCGTAGTAGTTAAATAGACACTGACCTTATCTTTTTTGAGTGCCTCAAGAATTGGAGCAATAGCTAAGACCTCTCCAACACTTACAGCCTGTAGCCACACCTTTTTTTGATTTTCAGGCCAAGTAATGAACCGAGAATGCAGCCCAAAGCGGTGGCTAAAATGATGACCATACCCACCCCTTCTGCGCATCCTTAAAAGGTAGCTTGGAAGTAAGAGGATAAACCCCAGCGGATATAAGAGTCTATAGAGCCAAATCATTTACTTAAACTAGTCTGACAAAACATTGCCATCTGGGGCAACTCATTGTTACGGTTTTTGATTACCAATTTACGTGTTTTAAAGTAACCCCAAAGAAACTAATTCAGCTTATCTCTGTCACACCTCTATGCGCTCGCACTACACTCTTATCGCACTGCTTAGTTTAGGTCTTTTAGCCTTAAGTCTTAAAGCTGATGTAGGCTTCCCCCAAGCTACAAGCGATATAGCAGCTGATCCTAATGCACGTTTTGGAACACTAGATAATGGCGTACGCTTCGTAATACAGCCAAATCACGAACCTCATGACCGCATTTCAATGCGCATGCTTGTCCTCAGTGGCTCACTGATGGAGAAAGATGAACAACGTGGTCTCGCTCATTATCTAGAACATATGGCCTTTAACGGCAGCTTACATCACCCTCCAGGAACCTTAGTTGAATACTTCCAGCGTTTGGGAATGAGCTTTGGAGGTGACACCAATGCGTATACTACGTTTGACCGCACAGTTTATAAAATAGAACTTCCCGATACAAAAGCTGAAACAATTCACGAAGGATTGCAGGTGTTTTCGGATATGGCAGATCAACTTTTATTAACTCCTGAAATGATCGCCAAAGAAAGGCCGATTATTTTAAGTGAAAAAAGAGCAAGAGATTCGGCCTCTTACCGCCAATTCGTAAATTCATTTAAATTTATTCTCCCTGAATCACTACTGCCCAAACGTCTTCCAATCGGTGAAAGTACTACTATTGAATCAGCAACACGTGAACGATTCTTAGATTTATATCAAACGTGGTATAGGCCTGAGCGCATCATTGTAATTGTCTCAGGTGATACTACAGCCAGCGATATTGAACCCGTAATTAAGTCTACCTTTGGTGGTATAAAAGCACATACCACACAAGCACCAGAACCTAATTTAGGTAAAGTCGTGCCAGCTGTAGGCTTAAAGATATCGTACGATCCTCAGCCGGATGCATCTGCAACCACAGTGAGTATCAATGTAATTACACCTTACAGCTACACACCAGATACAATTCAAGTAAGAATTGCCCATCTAAAACGTAATTTAGCAACTTCGATGCTCACACGCAGACTCTCTATATTATCAAAAAAAGAGAATGCTCCGTTCAATGAAACTGAAGTTATTATAGATGAAAATTTCGATTTTTTTAGATCAGCTGGTATTACACTTACCTGTGATCCCACACGCTGGCAGGCATCCCTAAATGTAGCAGAACAAGAATTAAGACGCGCACTTATGTTTGGTTTCACACCAGCAGAATTAAGCCAAGCTATTTCGAATGTTAAAAACTCCCTTAAACAATCCGTTGCTGGCAGTTCAACACGTCGCTCGAGTAATCTAGCTGATGAATTAGTTGATACCCTTGCTAGCAAGCAAGTCTTCACTAGCCCTGAGCAAGATATGGCCCTCTATGGACCTATCCTAGATAAGATTACTCCTGAAGATTGCCTAAACGAACTAAGACTAGCATTTTCAGCTCCAGGACGCTATGTGATGGTAGCGGGAAATACAAAAATTTCAGGTGATGCAAATAGAGTCATCGAAACAACTTATAAAGATTCTAGAAAAGTAATGGTTAAGCCTCCCGAGGGACAAAAGACTTCAACTTTTGCTTACACTGAATTTGGGAAACCAGGACAAGTAATCCAAAATAGAAAAGTCACTGATCTTGATCTCTCCTTAATTCGGTTTGAAAACGGAGTAACTGTTAATTTCAAAAAAACACCGTTTGAAGCAAATCGCATTCGTATTTCAATGCGCGTTGGTGCAGGTACACTTACTGAACCAAACTCAAAACCAGGTCTTAGTATTTACTCTGATATTACCTTCAAATCAGGTGGTTTAGGTAAGCATAGCCAAGATGAACTAGAACGCATTCTAGCAGGTAAAACAGTAGGCGTAGGCTTTCGAGTCGATACAGACGCTTTTCAATTTACAGCTTCAACAACCAAAGAAGATCTTCTGCTACAATTCCAGCTGCTAGCTGCTTCAATTACAGATCCAGGCTACAGACCTGAAGCAGCCCGGAGGGCACAAAAACAGATTGATGAAATCTACACTTCCTTAGCCCATGAACCTCAAGGACCACTCGAGACTACAGTACCTCGTGCACTCGCAAATAACGACCCTCGTTTTGGACTGCCAAGCAAAGCCGTTTTACTCCAGAGAAATCTTGCAGAAGAAAAGGCATGGCTTACACCTGAATTTACCCAAGGCCCTATTGAAGTTGCAGTCGTAGGTGATGTTGATGAACAAAGTGTCATCTCTGCAGTAGCTCAAACGCTGGGAGCTCTTCCTAAGCGCAATGAAAAACCAGATTATGCTGCGGAACGTAAAGTCTCTTTTCCTTCAGAAAAGTTTTCCCAAGATTTAACAATCATTAGCGAAATCCCTAAAGCTATCGTACAGATTACATGGCCTACAGATGATTACAAAAACATTTACCGCACACGCCGCTTAAATCTTTTGGCCGATGTCATGATGGATCGTTTACGTATTAAAATTAGAGAGCAATTAGGTGGAGCTTATAGCCCTGAAGCCTTCAGTTTGCCAAGCAACACCTTTACTCATTACGGCCAAATGACAGCGCAGTGTCTGGTTGCTCCCGAACAAGCCACATTGATTGCTGAAACGATACGTTCAATTAGTTATGATTTATCCACCAAGGGAGTAACCGAGGATGAACTCAAACGAGCAAAACAACCTTTACTTACTTCAATAAAAGAATCGGTTAGAACAAATCCTTATTGGATTATGTCAGTTTTAGCAAACTGCCAGGAAATGCCTGAACGTCTGGAATGGTGTAGAACTAGACAAAGCGACATTGAGTCAGCTACAAAAGCAGAAATAGATTCACTCGCTAAACGCTATCTTTCACCTGACAAAGCATTCCAAGTTATTGTAAGGCCTGTTAAGCCCGCCCAATAACTAGAGACGCATTGGTTCCACCAAAGCCGAAGCTATTCACTAAAGAATATTCTACGTCTTTTTTAACCGCTTGATTCGGTGTGAAGTTTAGTTCGAGAGCTTCACACGCAGGATCTAAATTATCTAAATTTATCGTTGGAGGAATCATTCCTTTAGCGATTGCCAAGGTTGCTGTGAATGCGCCCATTGCACCTGCAGCGCCAAGTAAGTGGCCTGTCATGGATTTAGAGGCACTGACATGCAAGTATTTATTGCCCTTAAAGACGGCTGCGATTGCTGCTGCTTCTTCAGTATCTCCACCCGGAGTTGACGTAGCATGCGCTGAAACATAACCAACACGCTCTGCACTAACTTTAGATTCTTTGAGTGCTAAATTCATCGCACGGCGTGAGCCCTCTGCTTCAGGTGCAAGCATGGATAAGTGATGTGCATCCGCTGTTGCACCGTAGCCCAATAATTCAGCATAAATTCTTGCACCGCGTTTGATCGCAAATTCACGTTCTTCAATCACAAAAGCCAGTGAGCCTTCACCGAGTACAAAGCCGTCTCTATCTTTATCGAAAGGACGTGACGCTTTTTCCGGTGCATCATTACGGGTTGATAAAGCGCGCATTTGAGCAAATGAACCAACCGCAATCGGAGTGACTACAGATTCCGAGCCACCAACAACCATCACATCAGCATCACCTCGTTGAACCGCTCTAAAGCCTTCACCAATAGCGTGCCCACTAGTAGCACAGGCTGAAGCTACACTCATATTAGGTCCTCTAAAATTTAAAAGCAGTGCAAGTTGGCCTGCTAAAATATTAGGAGCTGCTTGGAGGATGAAGAAAGGAGAAACTTTACGAAAACCGCCTGTTTTCCACGTTTCATGGGTTGCAACAATTTCGGGTAATCCACCTAAACCAACTCCCATACCCACTCCAATTCGTTCAGAATCAATAAGTTCCCGTGCGGCATCTAACCCAGAATCAATGTAGGCCTCTAAGCCTGCACCCATACCTAAATGGGTAAAACGACCCAATTTCTTAACATCCTTAAGGTTTAATGGTGCAGTGACAGGCTCCCCAGATTTACCCCTTGGAAATAGGGGTGTCGCAATGGGTGAAGCTGGGTCAAAATCCTTCACTTCAGCTGCAATTTGAGCAGTACAACCTGTTGGATCAAAACGAGTTATCTTCGATACACCACTTTTACCAGCAAGCATAGCTTCCCAGGTTAAAGCAGCACTATTACCTACCGGAGTTACAGCACCGATTCCGGTAATAACAACACGTCTAGGGATATAGGAGTTTGGAGAATGCACTGGCTTATGTATGCCAAATCCAGGGATCTCTCTCAAGCCTATATCTGGCCCATGTTGCTTTGACTTAAAGGCTCAAAATCTCTTTTATTGTCAGTCTTTTACTATGAAGCAGCTCCACGCTCATTGGCGGATGGACTACATTGAAGCCCCGAAATATCCGGCTGAAATGAAGCGTCCTTTTACCGAGCTGCCTACATTGGCAGACGACAGGACCGCCCTGATCATACATAGAACTGCTTTGAGCTATCTTTTACTCAACCGCTTTCCATATAACCCAGGCCACTTACTGTGTGTACCATTTAGAGAGGTATCAGATCTTGATGAACTCACTAAAGACGAGAGATCAGATATGATGGAGATCATTATCTTTGGAAAACACGTTCTCACAGAAGCTATGAAGCCTGACGCCTTTAATATTGGTTTTAATTTAGGTAAAGCCTCAGGTGGTAGTATCGAGCATCTGCATGCACACATTGTGCCTCGCTGGAATGGAGATAATAATTTCATGCCAGTACTTGGCCAAACACGCATTTTACCTCAATCCCTTGAGGCAACATGGGTGAGGTTAACCGAAGCAGTAAGTAAACTTTCTGCCCACTAACATGAGTGTAAGAAATCAATTTAAACTCTTAGTCGGAGGCTTAGGTGCTCACAGAGCAGACAAAACTTCCTCTGCTGGTTCAGCTTTTCGTGATTTTTTAGATAAAAATCAACTCGTTGCTGTTTCAATATTCATATTAACCGTAACAGCAATCGTACTGATTAGTTCGGTTGGGATGACAACGATTAATCTACCCGTTCATCCCAGCGAGTTAGCAACCGTAAGAGTTGTAGCAACGTCCTCATTCTCTTACGTCAGTGAAGCTAAAACAGCAACAGCACGAACACTGCTGCTCGAGAGAGTGCCTCCTGTATTTCACTTAGATTTAGCACCACTTGATCGCTTTAGTTTAAGTCAACAATCCCTTTTAAACCAACTGCGTACATTTGAAGAAACCCACGCTAAATACGGTGCTAATATTGGTAGTTACCAGTCTCAACTCGACAATCTCGCAACTCAATTTAACACAACGACACCCTACCGCGTTAGTGGCGAAGACTTAGCTGTACTCTTAGCAGCTGGCGATACTCAAGTCAGACAAGAACTTTTTCAGAATGGTTTAGCAGCACTGAAAGAAATTTATGCTGAAGGAGTGCATGACTCATCACTTGGCTCCTTGAGTTTAAATAGCACTACGGTTTTTCAAATTGCCCATGCTAATGGCAATGTAAGTTCACATCCCGTAGAGTCGATGGAAGACGCACTTACATTCTTGCGCGTGAGTGTATCACCAGAAGGAGTTACTCGTGCTGTTTCTCAAGCTCTATTTCGGTTCTTTAAAAACGGCATCACTGCAAATCTTGTTTATGACCGTAAAGCCAGCGAAGAGCAGAAATTAGCTGCCTTAAAGCAACTTACTCCAGTCCCGGTTCAAGTAGCTCGTGGCCAAGTAATCATTGAAGCGGGAGAGCGCGTAACTCCAGAGCAGTATGAAATGTTTAGAGCACATCAAGACTATCAACGCACCCATGGCGAAGCAGAGCAAGTTGCAGGGTTACTTTTATTTGGCCATGTCCTTTTAGTGTTAGCAATGGTACTTGCTTCAATTATTTACATACGCCTTGAGGATCCTGAAACTCTACGCAGCAATGTTCGTCTCGGACTTTTAGCTTTAGTTGTTATCATCAATATAGCCTTAGTTCGAATTATTTACTCCTTAGGTGGAGCAGAATTTTTTATTCGTGACGGCTCTTGGGCGGCAACCCTACCCTACACTGCACCCACTGCACTAGCACCTCTGATAGTTGCTATTTTAATTGATACTGGATCTGCCATTTTTATGGCACTGCTGATTTCAATTTTTACAGGTGTAATTTATGGAAACAGATTGGATCTTTTAGTCCTCACCTTTCTTGCCTCCATGGCTGCAATCTATGTCTGCCGTGACGCAAGTAGACGTGGACGCGTGGTGAATGCAGGTGTTACAGGTGGTCTAGCGATAGCTGCATTCGCAGCTTTAATTGGTATAGCTCAGCAAACACCCTTAGAAATTATTTTTAGAGAAATGGCAGCAGGTTTACTTACAGGCTTACTCACAGGTATCGCAGTAGTAGGATTTTTACCTGTGCTAGAATCCTTATTTAAAAGGACTACTGATATTACACTCTTGGAATTAACGGATTATAACCATCCACTGCTTCGAAAGATGCAACTAGAAGCCCCAGGAACCTATCACCATTCGCTGATGGTTGCTCAGCTTTCTGAAAATGCAAGTAATGCAATTGGTGCAAATCCTCTTTTAGCACGTGTATGTGCATTATTTCATGACATAGGTAAAATCACGAAAGCTGGATTTTTTACAGAAAATCAGCGCGATCGTGGAAATCCACATGACCAATTAGAGCCTGCCGTATCAGCTCAAATTATCCGTGATCACGTCAGAGAAGGAGTAGAACTTGCCCATAAGCATAAATTACCTCGCTCCATCATTGATGTGATTCGCCAACATCACGGAATGACCCACGTACGCTACTTTTACGAAAAAGCCCTGGCTATACGCGCACGCCTTGAGACTTCCTCAAAGCATACAGATCATGCGCAATCAAGTACCGCCTTAAATCCTTCATTACCTCATACTCAAAATAGCAATTCTCACACTCACCTAGCTAAGGTCGATGAAACACTGTTTCGCTACGAAGGACCTAAACCTCAATTTAGAGAGTGTGCAGTTATTTTCCTAGCAGACGCTGCCGAAGCTGCTTCTCGTTCACTACGTTCTGCAACGCCTAAAGAATTAAGCGAGTTAATCGAAAGTATAGTTAACGAGCGCATTGCACAGGGACAACTCAATGAAGTGGCCTTAACCTTAGAGGATATCGCTAAGATAAAAAATAGCTTTACCTTCACCCTTCTTAACATGATGCATTCAAGAGTCTCATATACTTTGGCTAATCAAGAATTACCAGTAGCTAAGCCAGATAAGTCAGTTGCAACTAATTCCGCATTATAAAGCATGGCAAAAGCAAGTGATAGCTCCAAGCAGCGACCTGTGGCAGTAAGATCTTTACATCCGAAACTTTCCTATTCGGACAAAGCTATCGTAAAGGTAATTCATTTACTAGATGAACAACACGCCAAGTGGGCAACCAAGGATTCTGTACTAGGAAATAATAACGAACTCTCCGTTGCATTCCTGCCTGCCCTAGCACTTGCAAGATTACATGAGCAATTCCTAGACGATCCCTCTGAAACAGACGTCATAACCTTTCCCGGCGATAAAGACCTAGGGCATGCAGGTGACATATGCGTTTCGCCTGATGCAGCCGAAAGCTACTCCAAAGAACATAAGCGCGACTTTTCCGAAGAACTGACTCTTTACGTGGTTCATGGCTGGCTACACTTAGCTGGCTACGATGATCTAAAACCAGAGCTCAAACGAGCTATGCGTAGAGCAGAAGCCAGGGCCTTAATTCTATTACGTAACCACAAAGCTATCCCAAAGTTTGTGCTAAAGCGCAAATAATATAGCCTAAAGGTATTAAAAACGCGTGCGTTTTTTAAGCGCTTAATTAAGGTAATACTATGCCTCCTGTTGTGTCACCTATTGTAAAAATTAGAAACGGCTTTTTTGCAGGCGCAATTCTTGTCGCACCTCTAGTCGTAACGGTGTGGGCATTTAGCCGAATCATTGATTTAGTAGGTGGAACCTTTCGGCCAGTATTCTTTTTTTATCTTCCAGATACAGTACGCAATAATCCTAATTTAGAATTAATTTGGGATATCTTAGCTACATTTCTTGTTATTGTAACGGTCACTTGCCTTGGCCTTATTTCGAGAGCATTTTTTGCTAAGGTTTTCTTAGGTACAGCAGAACGTTTTATTCAAGGAATTCCTGGCGTTGGCGCTGTGTACAACACTGTCAAACAAGTCGTCGATACATTTGGTAAGCAAAACCGAAGCCTTTACAACAAAGTCGTTTTAATAGAATTCCCACGCAAAGGTGCATGGACGATAGCATTTCTTACCAACAAAATACAGGGGGAAGCCCAGCAAAAATCAGGCGAAGAATTATGGACTGTCTATGTCCCTACGACACCTAATCCAACAGGTGGCTACATGATTATGGTTCCTGCTAAGGAAGTGATCGAATTAGATATGAATGTAGGTGATGGTATGAAAATGCTATTATCTGCCGGTGCCTTTGTCCCGAGTTGGAACAAAGAAACATCTCCTCAGCTTTCAAAGTAAGCGACTATGGCAGCTACGACGCTTCAAACTGAGGCATTCGTTTTAGCGAAACGACCAACCACGGCTGACGGGTGGCAAGCCTTCACTCTATTTTCACCTGAAGATGGCTCACTGCATGTCATGCAGCGCTTATCAGCTAAAGCAAGCAAGGGACGTGTGCTACTAGACTTATTTGATGAAGCCTCACTTACCCTAGACAGTTCGAATCAAGGAAAGACATGGTTTATAAAAGAGGTAAACTTAATTGCACGGCACGCTGCGATTGGTAAAAGTTACGGCGCACTGCAAGCAGCCTCTACATTTGCAAATATCTTAGCACGCAATCCTGTCTCACCTGAAAGTAGAGGTTCTGTAGCCCACTTACTTAGAAGTGCACTTGCTGCCTTTGAAGGCACTAATCGTCCTGAAATTGTAATTCTAAAATGCCTATACAGTTTTGCACGTGATGAAGGTTATCCAGTAAAACAAGAATGGATTCCTTCCTTACCCGCCTTAGATCAAGAGAATGTCGCACGTCTTTTGCACAAACCTCTTGCTGACCAAACAGCAAGTGTTGCTGAAGTAGCTGGTTACACTCGCAGACTTGAGCAATACCTGCGCGAGCATACCGATATTCTCATTGATTAACCCATGCATTGTGACTTAGACCAAAAAAGAGTAAGTCTTGCGGTCGGTGAATTAGCAGATTTCTCAGTAGGCCCGCGGGAGGCCGGCAGTGGGCAACACGCCCTTTGGAGAGCTCAACTAGGGGTACAGTGGCACAACACTTTAAAAAAAGAATATAAGGCACTACACCCTACCGCATCCTTCGAAGTTTCGATCGAAGGTCGTGTCATAGAACATGGTTGGGCAATCACCTTAAGTGGGCGTATCGATCAACTTCTAGATACAGAAAATAATTCCCTCATCAGGGAAATTAAAACAGTCACTGATCCGCTGCCACGAGATGAGCGTAGCTTAAGATCAGATTATACTAGTTATTTTGTTCAATTAGCAGCTTACGCGTCACTTTATCAAAATAAGCTAGGTATTAAATCTCAGAAAAAAATACAGGCTGAGCTTATTTTTGTAGAAGTTGCTACAGGCATTACCCAAACACTGAGTATTAATTCAGATGACTATATCGCATTTAAAACTCAGTTAGTAAAAATTGCTGAATTTTACTCACTTCAATTAGAGAACAGAGAAAAACGTAAAAGTCTTAAATTTAACCCCGCTTTTTCTGAATTAAGACTCGGCCAAGAAACAACATTAAGTGAAATAGAAGCGACTATCTTAAGTGAAAATAAAGCACTGGTTCTTAAGGCACCAACAGGCTTTGGTAAAACAGGAATACTACTGGAATTCGCACTAAAGAAATTAAAGTCTGCTGAATGTGAACGTGTAATTTACTTAACCAGTAAATCAACCGGTCAACTTCAAGTTATGGAGACTTTAAAACGCATGACTGAGTCAGCTGATAAAACCTCAGAAACAACCACCCCAGTTGCAGCCTGGCATATACGTAATAAATTTGAGCACTGTATTAATTCCACCTTTTACTGCGTAAAGGATTCATGTTCATTTCTTGCTCAGAGTGCAGAAAAATGGCCCACCAGCGGGTTATCTCGGTTTTATCTTTTTAGAGATCAAGCCCATGATCTAGAGACTTTACGTAACGCAGGTTCTTTAGCAGGTGTTTGTCCCTACGAGATTACCCGTACTGCACTTGCCTTTCAAGATATGTGGATAGGAGATTATAATTACGTTTTCTCACCTTCTACGGAAGGCCTGTTTAGTGATCAGCCAGGATATGCTGCAGAAAAAACTCTGCTTATCATAGATGAAGCACACAATCTACCAAGCCGCGTGGCTGGGGTTTATTCTCATCAACTCAGTGCACAAAGTGCATACGACGTGCGAGATGCACTCGAGCGAATTCACGCACCCGCTAATCTTATTTGGCACTGGGATAAGTGGGCTTTATTTTTAAGTGAATGCTCAGTCTGTGAATCGCTTGATGATAATGAAATAAGCGATGCTAAACAGCTACTTAGTCAACTTAGTTTAGCCACTGAAACGCATGGGCTTGATTATAGTTCACTGGAAGCAGCAGATGCAGAAAAAATCTGGGCATTTTTATCCGTTGCTGAACAAGTCCAGTTAAGTGATTTACCCTTACTGTGGTGGGTAGCTCAAACAGCACAAATAAACCTTACCTGTCTTGATGCCTCTAAGGTTATAGGAAAAACACTAAGCCGGTTTGGAAGTGTGATTTTAGCAAGCGCAACTCCAGGTCCACTGGATGCATTCAGTGCGGCCTGTGGTGTGCCACTTTGCACCGTGGAAGCAAAAGCACCTTGGAGAATAAATGCCTACGATATCGCCTTTGATACACGTGTAGACACGCGCTACCAAGTCAGGAAAAGTCATCACGAGCAAACCGCTCATAGCATCACACGCCTAGTAAGGCAAAGTCAGGCAGGTCGACCTGTAGTAGTGTTTTTTCCAAGCTACATTTATGCAGAACAAATTAAAGAGGAATTAAGTGTATTAGCTCCTCAGCTAAGAGTGACCATACAACCAAAACAAGCAGCCCTAGCTTCACAACTTAACTGGATACAATCATCACTCAATTCAAGTGATACACTGTTTCTTATCTTGGGTTCAAGTTTTGCAGAGAGTATCGACGCCTTGGGAGGCAAAATAGATTACACGATGGTAGTTAGCCCTGCTCTACCTGAAGTAAATGCCGTACAACGTGCTAAACTAGCTCTATTAAGTCATCTAAGCCAGGATGAGGCCTTTAACCGCGTTTACCGCATCCTAGGTATGCAGAAAATTAATCAAGCCCTAGGTCGTCTTGTGCGTGCACCTGGACACAGAACTCGTGTCATCTTACACTGTAAGCGTTTTGTGGAACCTAATTTTTCGGCACTCTTAAGTCTAGATTCAGAAGTAACTACAGTTATCACTGATGATAGCGAATTTGAGAACTGGCTAATGAAAAGTTAGATTCAAATCAGGCAGTTACAAAATCAATCAGTCGACGTGTAACTCCGTGATCGACCAGTTTACGTCTTTAGCATGTGTAACAAGTTTAAGTACCACATACCTACCATATGCTGCATCAGGAAGAGTAATCACTGTAGCATCTGCAGTACCTACTGCAGTCATAACTACACGTCCTAACTGGTTAAGATCATCGGAAACATAAACTTCAAGATGCTCAGGGAATTCTCTAGAATTACGTCTTTGATCTAGAGTTATTTCACGAATAAGTCGTGATTCTTTAAGATCAATTATAAGAACAGGCTTTGCTGCAGATGATACAGCCCATGCAGATTTGTAATTATTATCTATCATATTATGCAAATCCTTAGGATTTGCTTCGCACGTTAGTGCAGCAGGCCAATTCTTGTTGGCATTAATTTCTGCTACAGCATTTTTTGCTTCTTTTGTATAGATTGAATCACTTAGAAGCGTGGATACAAAGTCTAGTGCTTGCTTACTCGAAGAGCGTCCAAGTCTATAAATAATCTTATTTTTAAGATCAGCAGTTATTGATGTGTTATAAAGTCTAATCAAAAGATCTGCTCTCTCATTTTCTGGAGATCCTCGATTGATATTAAGCTGACGAAGCACTGCTTCAGCAGATTCCTTACAGATTGCTGACTGAGTCGATTTCTCGGCAACCAAAACTAGGCTACTTAGTCCTTGATCATCACCCCAAGATTCAAGACTAGCAATTGCTTCATGTGAAACATCAGGATATTTACCCAATGCTAAATTTTTTGCGCATACTAACGCTGCATTTGAATTTAATTTAGGCAGTACACTTATGAGCTTCAATTGTACTTCAGCACCACCTTGATTTATTGTATCAATTATTGATTTACCGCGGTTGGCTTCATTTGTCTCTAAGAGAGCAACCTTAACGAGAGCTCTTTTTGCATGAATAAGCTCCTGTCCTTCAGATGCTGCGAGTGCCCAATTTAGAAGTTGATCCTCACTACTTTTTGTAACCAGATTTGATAAGGCATCTAAAGCGGCCACACGTACTTTTACACTCACTGCACTGCGAAAACCTAGTAGCATAGGGATTGAATCTGTCATATTCCTTTGCCCGAGCGCTTCGATATAAAATACGCTGCGTTTTAGATCACTTTTACTTGCTCCATGCAGAATCGCTTCACTAACACCTGCTCCCGTGAGTTTTGATATACTATATTTGGCAGTACGCAGTTCTTCTCCTTTTGCCGAGGTAGCAACATCCCCTATCCTATTTGCAACATAAGCATTGCATGGAATTGAACCTAGCGCCTCAAGCGCTGCACAGCGCAAAGTAACATCCTCACTTTTTAGACAATCAGTAATTACAGCTAAAGCAGCGCTCTCTTTACGTCTGCCCAATACTGCAACGATTGCTCTTTTTGTACTTACATCGAACGAAGGTAAATTTAAAATCAAGGCTTCAGTAAGACCAGGCGCTTCAGAACTAAACAGTGACTCAATACATACTCTCTTAAAGAGTTGATCTGAGCCCTTTAGAATTAGGATAGAGCGGTCCGTTACAGCGTTTGGTTCTAACCTGAGTAATCCACGAAGTGCGGCAGCCCTACTTGCATGCAGCAGTGTATTATCTAAATAAATTTCAGATAAAACCGCTAAAGTTTCATCAGCAGGCAAAGTGTAGGCTGCGCAAATCTTTGCATCTATTAAAAAATGGTTTCTTTGATCCTTGGCTGAAGCTAAGGCACTCAATGCATCACGAGTACCGATTTCACCCAGACCGTAGATAGCGGCATTCGCAAGTGCTGAATTCTCATCATTTATCAGTTTCGATAATACAGGGATAGCTGAACTTTGTTTACGTCTAGCAAGCGCCTGAACAATTGCTAATTTCACTTCCTCTTTAGAGTCATCCAAAGCACTTAAAAAAGCCTGATCAACATCTTTTCCTGGAATTGGAACAAGTGCTAGGCATGCAATATTCACACTTCGTGCATCTAACAAAAGTGGTGATACAGCGGCCACTACTGACGATATGTCAGCAGGAGATAAGGATAAAAAACCAAGCCTTTGACAAATAGCCTGTTGCGCATCAAAGGTAACTCCAGGTGAACTTAAAACGCCAACCATAGAAGAAACAAGAGCAGACGTGCGTAAGGGATCTTTACCAGCTTCTGTAATTTCTTTGTTAAGATTTGCCAGCGCAGTTTGACTACCGTCATAGGTTAAAGCAGCAAGACTTGCATGCTCTACACTGGACTGAGTTGTGCTTAATTCAGCACATCCGCTAAACAGTATATTACTTAAAATTAAGGCCGTGAGTGAAAAATAAAATGATTTCATAGAACGTAGGTTTAAGCCTTTAAAGGATTGCATAAGGTGCACGGCGTGGACGATCAAGCCAGCGTGAGGCTGCAGTATCTGCGATTATCTCTTCTTTTAAAGGATCCCAGCGAAGCGGGCGTCCGAGTCTTTCAGCAATTGCATTTAAATGACATACAGTCGCTGTTCTATGGCCTATCTCGACATCAGCAATAGGTCTTTGCCGAGTCACAATTGAATTAAGGAAATCATCATGGTGATCTTCACTAGCATATAAGTGTACTTCACCGGGCTCGAGCGGCTTTGATGCCATCGCTACGGGATCAGTCTCAAGATAGTCGCCACGGGAAACCCAAATTGTTCCCTTTGTACCTGTAAATTCAATCATCGCTTTTAAATGCTCGTCCACTCGCTCAACATGAACTCCATTAGCATAAATATGCGTTTGATACTGGGTGCCATTCCAACCCTTAGGAATAAATTCCACTGGGCCTGTATGATCCATACCTAATGCCCACTGAATAATATCAAAATGATGGGCTCCCCAATCTCCATTCTTACGTGCACCATATTCATAGAAGCATCTCCAGCCACCACCATAATCTCCCTTCATGCGCTGTAAATTAAAAGGCCTCCATGGCGTGGGACCAAGCCAGCGATCGTAATCAAGTCCTTCAGGAATTTTTTCTTCAGGAAGTGCAGTAACAATAGGGAATTCACCCAGTGAAGTTCGAATACCTGTAATCTCTCCAAGCCAACCATTGCGTACCATTTCAGCTGCTTTACGAAATGCTCCGTTTGAGCGTTGTTGACTTCCTGTTTGTAAAATACGTCCGTAGCGGCGTGCTGTCTCTACAAGCACTTGGCCCTCCTTGATCGTCAGAGTTAATGGTTTTTCACAGTACACATCTTTACCTGCTTTCATCGCAGCATTTGAAACAGCGGCATGCCAATGATCAGGTGTACATACGAAAACAGCATCGATATCGTCTCTAGCAACTAAGTCTTCGTATCTGTGATAGATATCTACCCCTTTATAAGAACCACCACGTTTATTTTTACCGTAGGAAGTCTCGATTCTATCTTTTTGCTTCTGTGCCTTCTCTTGCCACACATCACATACGGCTAAAATACGGCAATTATCACGTCCAAGCATAGCTCCGACATGACCACCACATTGTAGACCCATGCCCACAAACCCTAAATTAATTTGATTACTCGGAGCAGTAGCACCAAATAATCGGGAGGGTAAAATAAGGGGCGCAGCAGAGTAAGCAAGTATACCAGCAAGGCCCTGCTTGATTGCATCGCGCCGAGAGGGAAATATTACCGAGCTTTTAGAACGAGAAGAATCCACAGTTTTCATGAGGGGGGGTAAAAAATAATCCAAAACTAAGACGGATAAGGTTTATGAAACTACATCATTTCTAAAGCCAAGCTTAAGCGATTAGCAAACCATCATGCACAGATGATTCAATATTTGTCTGGAATCTGATACAGATCATTAGCACTGTAACTCTATCCCCTATCGCACGTCACAAGCCATATACCCAAGGTACGTTCTATGCTCAAAATTACCCCCTACCGCGTTCTATGCTATGGCTCACTGTTTTTTGCTATCATCTTCATAGCTAGCTGCGCAAAACAAAGCTCCGCCACTCTATGGCCCGCCCATCTGCATGTTGAAAATAGGGTTAATCCCATGGGTATTGGGGAAATATCCCCAAGGCTAAGCTGGACACTGATGCAAACAGACACGCGCTTACGCGGACTTAAGCAAATGGCCTATCGCATAGAGATTGCATCGTCTCTGGAACGCTTAACAAAAGATCAGCCCGACATTTGGGATACTGGAAAAGTAGGATCAGATATAACCCACGATGTTGTATTTGCGGGTAATCCATTAACTTCACGACAAGACTGCTACTGGCGAGTAATGGTGTGGGATCAAGACACCCATGCCTCAGCATGGAGCCAGCCAGCTCGTTGGACGATGGGTCTAATCGATCAAAAAGAATGGAAAGCACAGTGGATAGGCCTAGATTTACCAATACCTGCAGACGGATCTGCATTAAGTGAAGCTCAGCAAAACCACTTCAAAGAATTATCCTGGATCAAGGCTAAGCTGCCTACTTCTAAAGATAACGCTCTGAATGCTTACTTGAGGCGTTCTTTTAACATTCCAGCTGATGATTCAATTACTCATGCGAGCTTAATTTTTACGGCCGATCAAAATGCATTCATTAGTATTAATGGAACAGCCATTACCTCGGTACATCGCAGAGAACGTGCACGTGTTGTAGAGGTTACCCCATATCTAAAGTCAGGCCTTAACGTACTAGGTCTTTTTGTAAATCAAGAAGATGGTTACCCACCTTCTGCAGTTGGTGAACTCACAATTACTTTCAGTTCTGGGAAAACCTTGCAGATTCCAACAGACTCAGGATGGGAGTGGAATTCTGAACTCATCGCTGGTTGGGATACACCTCACACATCCACAGATACATGGTCACGTGCTGAAGTAATGACACAGCGTAGTCCTTGGGGTACACCTGATGACAGTTCCCTATATCTTCCACCTGCTCCTTTTTTGCGTAAAAGTTTTTCTGTTTCAAAGCCAATTAATAAAGCAACGCTTTATGCAACTGCACTTGGTCTTTACGAATTACATCTCAATGGAGAACGTATAGGTCGCGATTACTTAACTCCAGGTTGGACCGATTATAGTTCACGTGTTCAATATCAAACCTACGATATCACCCTACAAATCACTCAAGGCTCCAATACACTTGGAGCTATTCTAGGCTCAGGTTGGTTTGCAGGTACTTTAGCTTACACAGGCCGTGATCACGTCTATGGCGGTACACCACGTTTTGCTGCTCAACTTGAAATTGACTATCAAGATGGAACACGCGAAACAATCACAACAGATTCTTCCTGGAAAGCTAAAGTCAGTTCAGTTGTTTTTGCAGATCTTTATCAGGGTAGTTCGATTGATTTAACAAAAGCAGACTCAAGTTGGTCTACTTCATCTTTTGATGCATCTAATTGGACTTCACCAACTCTAGGATGGAATGCAGTTGGCTATAACCCAAAAACAGAAAAGCCACTACCTGGGAAAAAACTCATTCTTGCTAAATTACCTCAAGTTATTGAAGCATCGAATGCAGACCCTATTCGTATCACTGAAGAAGTTAGCCCTGTAACGATTACAGCTGATAAATCAGGTGCCTATATTGTAGACTTTGGTCAAAATTTAGTGGGCTGGGTTAAATTTAATACTCAAGGAGTACGTGGCCAAAAAGTCATTGTACGCCATGCAGAAATGCTCAACCCAAACGGTACTGTCTACACATCTAACTTACGTGGAGCTAATGCTACGGACTACTACACGCTTAGTGGCAACGCAGATACCCTTGAGCCAATCTTTACATTTCACGGGTTTAGATATGCCGAGATTTCTGGGCTAAGCACTAAACCTCAACTGACTGATATTCATGCCGAAGTTGCTCATAATGTTATGGAGAGAACGGGAGATTTCTCCTGTTCAGATCCTCGTTTAAATCAACTCTTCCATAATATTATTTGGGGACAAAAAGGTAATTACGTAGAAGTTCCAACAGACTGTCCACAACGCGATGAGCGCATGGGATGGACTGGCGATACTGGATTTTTTATTAGAACTGCTACCTACAACTACAACGTACAACCCTTCATTGAGCGCTGGCTTACTACCCTCATAACAGATGAGCAAAATGAAAACGGAGTCTTTCCAAATGTAGCTCCAATTGGATCTAAGGACGATCAAAGAGCATCAACTGCATGGGGAGATGTTGCAGTAACAGGTACCTACAATTTATGGCATGTTTATGCAGACACCCGCATAGTCGAACGGCACTTCAATGCACTTACTCGTTACATGGGCTTTTTACAGGCTCATGCAAGTAACGGCATTAGCCATGTAGGTGGTTTCGGAGACTGGGTTAATTTAGGAGGAGGTGCTACTGCTGAAGTTATGGATACAGCCTATTACATCTATCTGTGTGATTTGATGGTTCAAATGGCTACGGCAATACATAAGCCTGAATACGCTACCTTCTATACTTTCTTAAAAGAACAAAGCTTAGAGAGTTTTAAAACTAACTTACTGCTTCCTGATGGAACAATTAAGGATAGTAGCCAGACAGCCTACGCACTCGCCTTTACGATGCATTTGCTACCAGATAATATGTTTCAAAAATCTTCGGATCAATTCTTAGCATCAATTAAGAAATTTGATTGGCATTTAGCGACCGGCTTTATTGGTACTCCACGTCTACTACCTGCTTTACATAATGCGGGACTTAATGATGTAGCATATAAATTACTCCTTCAAGATACCTACCCATCTTGGCTGTACCAAGTTAAATTAGGTGCAACGACCATGTGGGAAAGATGGGACGGCTGGACTAAGGAAAAAGGATTTCAGACAATCGGAATGAATTCCTTCAATCACTACGCTTTTGGCTCCGTAGGTGAATTTCTCTACCGCTATGTCTCTGGTATTGATACTGAAGGTGCAGGCTACAAAACAATTACCGTAGCACCCTACCCAGGACCAGGACTTACCTCAGCTCGAGCCACATACCAAGCAGTCACAGGTCTTATCTCAAGTGATTGGTCGATTACTTCAGGTACACTAAGTCTCGAAGTTAAGATCCCACCAAATACTACAGGTCATATCCGCATTCCCACCTCCAACATAAACGCTGTTTTAGAGAGTGGTAAGGCAGTTACTTCTGCAGATTCAGTGAAGGTGCTGCATAATGACTCTGAAGCACTCTACGTAGAGGTACAATCCGGCACGTACCGGTTTACCGCGCCTTACAGTAAATAAAAAAAATCATTATATTTACTTAAGCACTATGCCTACAACATAGTGTGATCGCTCTAGGAAGGTTTTTACCTACCTTCCCAGCAGAAAATAATTTTAGAAAGCCGTTTAAACAAACGGCCTGGAAATACGATTAGATTTTTATCTAACCAAAGAACTAAAGATTTCAAATTCTGTAGCGGAATGTGGCGTTCATGTTGACGTGCAACTAAATGAACAAAAAGAGCCCCTATTGTTGTGATGCTTTTGACAGCTAAGGTATTACTGTTTATTCATGTTTTGTAACCGTGAAGTCCCTTTTACCTAAGTTTTATTTATCTAAACTTATAGTTAAGTTTAATCGTATAAAGTATACGTTTCTTTCATTTACTTTTCTACTAGCGCTTACCTCGCACTTATCTGCAGCTCTATTTTCAAATGCGGAACCTACGACAAAAGAAAAACTACAAGGATTTCTAGATCAAACCATTCTAGCTAAACCTAAGCAAAGCCAGTTAGGCAGTATTGATACAGATGAAGCTAAAGAGAACTGGGTTAAATTAAAAACGTTTCAACGATTCGGCGCTTTAAGAGTTTTACAAGTTAAGGCAGGTGATTCAGCTCAAGACTCAATCAATCGTTTGATTGCAACTGGCCGTTACGAATTCGTTGAACCAGATTATTTACGTCACGCCTACAGCACATCTTCTACTGCTCCTAATGATACTAATTTTACCTCACAATGGGGTTTATCTAACATGGGTAATAACCCAGGCATTCCTGGACCAGGCGTAGCTAATGCAGATATTCATGCCTTAACTGCTTGGGCAAATACGCGCTACGATGCCTCAAATGTTATTGTCGGTGTTATTGATACGGGTGCTTTAATGACCCACCAAGATTTAATAAATAATCTCTGGAATAACCCTAAACCAAATGGAACAACCAGTAACGGATTTCAGTATGTTAACGCAGCGCATGGGCTTAATTCCACTGTAGGAAGTGACTCAGTTAATAGCGGAAATCCTACTGATGACAACGGACACGGCACCCATGTAAGTGGCATTATTGGAGCTCAAGGAAACAACGGACTAACGACAAGTGGAGTTGCATGGTCTGTGCAACTGATGCCCCTTAAATTTCTTACTGCTACGGGTGGAGGCAGTACATCAAACGAGATTAGCTGTATTGATTTTGCTATCGCTAACGGAGCTCAAATTATAAACGCAAGTTACGGTAGCAACGTCTACAGTTCATCTGAATATACTGCGATCCAAGCCCTGCAGTCTGCAGGTATTATTTTAGTGGTAGCAGCTGGTAACGTTGCAGAAGACATAGACCTTACACCTAGCTATCCTAGTAGCTACTTACTTGATAATATTGTCAGTGTAGCCGCTTCAGACAACCGAGATGATGTCGTTTTCTTTAGTAGTACGGGCTCTGGCCTAGTTGATCTAGCTGCCCCTGGTTATCAAATATTATCACTGTCTAATTCAAGTACTACAGCCACAGCGACACTTTCTGGAACCTCAATGGCGACACCTTTTGTTACAGGTTCACTTGCCTTATTAAGAGCGCAGTTTCCAACAGATACTTACAGGCAATTAATTAATCGTCTACTGCGTCACGTTGATTTGAATGTGAACTTTAATAATCGAGTAGAAACCGGTGGCCGTTTAAATCTTGCTTCAGCCCTCGCATCTCCACTAAACGAAAATACTCCCTTTAATGATTCATTTCAAACACGTGCACATGTCAGTGGCTCACGCATAGCTGTACGATCCTCTAATGTTGGAGCTAGTTTAGATAGCTTAGAGCCTCTTATTGGCGGCTATACTGGAGGAGCATCTCTGTGGTGGGAATGGACAGCACCTGTCTCTGGCCCTGTTAGCTTAACAACCACAGGCAGTAACTTCCTCACGCTAGCAGGTGTATTTAGTGGAACCAGTTTATCTGCTTTAAATCCAATCGCCTCAGCTAGGGCTACAGGAACGAGTGCAACCACAACAGCATCCTTAAACTTTAATGCAGTCGCAGGTAGCGTCTACGAAATCGCAATCGATGGGGTAAACGGGCAAACAGGATTAGTTAATTTTACACTCCAATACCAAAACGACGCCTTTGAAACACCCGTAGTGCTTAGTGGCTTAAGTACATTGGTTACCTCAACAACAATGAATGCCACGAGGCAATCAAGTGAGCCGACTATTTTAAATAACACGGGAGGTCATTCCATGTGGTACCAATGGACAGCACCTAAAACAGGCCAGTACCAAGTCTCCACGTTTAGCTACGACTTTGATCCACTATTAGCAATATACACAGGAGGTAAAATTAACGGCTTAAACCTTGTAAGTTCATCTAAAGGTAATGCGATCAACAGTTCAGCAGTTATTGCTGCTAGTATCACGCAGTGCACTTTTACGGCACTTGCTGGAACTACATACTCAATACAAGTAGATGGAGTCACCGATTCAAGTACTACACTTAATAACGGTCAATTTACACTCTCCTTAGTCGATTCCAATTGGCAACTCACCACAGCAGATGCAATCACATGCGGACCCTCAGTCGCTGCTAATGGAACTGTATATATAGGAAGTGAAGACGGAAATTTTTATGCTCTAAATCCTGACGGCACAACTCGTTGGACTTACTCCACAGGTGCTTACTTTGATACTTCAACTTCAAGCGTAGCTACTGATGGTTCTATTTATTTTGGGACCTCAACTACTGTGTATTCTTTAACACCAAACGGTACTCTGAGATGGACCTACGTATTACCTACAGGTACCACAACCGGTCCGGTCACACTTGCTTCAAATAAAACCCAGGACGATACGCTGTATATCAAAGCAACGAATAATACACTCTATTCACTGTCTACACAATCTGGGGTAGTCAATTGGACCTATCAAGTACCTGGCACTTCATATGCAGCCTGCTCAATTGCACCCGATGGCACTGTCTATATAGGATCTGACAACGCTACACTTTACGCCCTGACTTCTTCTGGAACACTCAAGTGGACCTATTTAGCAGACGCGGCAATTTATAATGCACCAGCTCTAGATAGTTCAGGTAATCTCTATTTTGGTACACTTGGAGGAACCTTCTATGGGGTTAATTCAAAAGGCGTAAAACTATGGTCTTACACAGCAGCTAACAGTATAAGCTCTTCACCCGCTTTAGGAACAACGGGTATTGTGTACTTCGCAAGCTACGATCATCACTTGTATGCAGTTAATACTACAACAGGAAACTTAGCTTGGAATTTATTACTGCCCAGTGAAATACGTGCAAGTTCTCTAGCAATCGACTCTAACGGAGTTATCTATGTAGGCTGCTACGATTATAATTTATACGCTGTAAATTCAAACGGCACTATCAACAGAACCTACGCAACAGGAGGTTGGGTGCGCTCTTCTCCAGCAATATTTGGTACAAATCTGTATTTTGGAAGTTACGATCATAAACTCTATAGTTTTAATATCGCTGGGAATACAAGTAGCTCGGCATGGCCAATGTACTTAGGAGGCGCTCGCAGATTAGGTCACATCCCGAGTGACAACTTTGGTTTTTCAATTCAACCCCATGCAACACTTCCAATCTCAATAGGCTCTCCTCTAAATCTTACCACTTCAGCAACAGGAATAGGTCCATTAAGTTTTCAGTGGTACCTCAATGGAACTGCTATACCAGGAGCTACTAGCTCAACCTACACTGTATCTAGTGCCAGCAGTTCTGACTTAGGAAACTATACTGTTACAGTCACTAATCCTACAGGTACACTCACAAGCCAGACACTAAGCACTGTAGTTGGAGCAAGTCGTCTCACCAATTTATCCACACACGCAAATGTACTCACTGGAAACCAAATTTTAGTCAGTGGCTTTGCTGTTGGGGGAAGTGGAAGTAAAAATGTTCTTCTGCGCGGCGTAGGACCAACACTTAGCAACTTTGGCCTTTCAGGGGTACTGAGTCAGCCAATCTTAACTCTCTTTGATTCTAATTCTTTAATAGTCGCTAGCAATACTGGCTGGAACAGTCAGTCCCTTGCAGGGAGTTCGACGCTCAGTGGTATAGTGAGTGCTGCTACAGCAACAAGCTTCGCTCAAAGTGGTGCTTTTAGTGTACCCGTTAATTCCTCAGATAGTGCTTTAGTAGCGACTCTTCCAAGCGGCAGTACCTACACAACCAAAGTAGCAGGTTTAGCTAATGGTACAGGAATAGCGCTTTCTGAAATTTACGACTTAGATTCACTTAGCTCACCAAGTAAATTAATAAACATTTCATCCAGTGCCTATGTTGGCTCTGGTTCGAGTAGCTTAGTCGCTGGTTTTACGATTACGGGAACTTCGCCAAAAACGATACTGATTCGGGGTGTTGGCCCTACTTTAGCATCCTTTCAAGTAGCTAATACCCTCACTAACCCGCAACTTTGTCTCTACGACTCATCAGGCAACATAATTGAGTCAAACTATGGATGGAATAACAGTCCTACCCTAGCTGCAGCTGCCCTACAGGTGGGTGCCTTTGCCTTTAAAAGCGGCTCTTTGGACACGGCTATGCTCGTTACCTTAGCCCCTGGGGCCTATACGACCCAATTGACTGGATTAGGCGGTACATCTGGGATTGGAATGATTGAAATATACGATTTTCAGTAAAGGCTTTCTTTTTTAGCAGAACCAAGCTTTTCTAGGTACGTGAGTAAATCATCTGCCAAGACGATAAAAGCTCCAGAGGTTCACGTTGCCATCTCACGTCTTGCCTCGGTCATCGCGGAACATCACCGAGCGACCGAGCAAATCTGGCTTTTGGGTATTGCAAACGGAGGGATAAAATTAGCTTACCGCTTAGCAGAGCTAATTAATAAATCCAACAAAGCTATACCAAACCACGCAAAAGCAGGAACCTTGGATATTTCATTTCATAGAGACGATCTTGGACGCCATCCAATCCCTAAGGAATTCATTGCTACTTCAATTCCTGGAGATGTCACAGGGGCAACTATAATCTTAGTCGATGACGTCCTTTTTACAGGCAGAACAGTCAAAGCCTCTTTGGATGAACTCTTTGACCACGGCCGCCCCGCCTTAGTAGAATTAGCAGTCTTAGTAGACCGCGGCGGCAGACGACTTCCCGTAACCTGTAACTATGCAGGAATAACGCTAGGTACACATTTCAAAAATCGAGTAAATGTTACTCTTTGTGATAATCCAAAACTGGACAATATCACCATTCATACCGAATAATACATAACTTATATGTCCTGGACTCGAAAACATCTACTCACCATCGAGGAACTCTCCTTAGATGAGATTAATCAAATCCATGCTACTGCATCAGCATTTAAAAAGATATTAGGACGTAACGTTAAAAAAGTTCCAGCTCTACGCGGTAAAACTATCGTTAATTTATTTCTAGAACCTAGCACACGTACTCGCATGGCCTTTGACATGGCCGCAAAGCGTCTTAGTGCAGATGTCATTTCAGTAGACGCAGCAACATCCTCGACAACTAAAGGGGAAACACTTCGCGATACAGCGCAAAATATCCAGGCTTTAAATGCAGATATGCTTATCATCAGGCACTCTGCTTCAGGTTCCCCGCTTTACCTTTCTCGCATCCTAGATATCCCAGTGATTAACGCAGGAGACGGTGCACACGAACATCCAACCCAAGGACTGCTCGATACCTTCACCATGAAGGAACACTTTGGTTCTCTTAAAGGTAGAAAAGTAGTTATACTAGGAGATATTCTATTTAGCCGCGTTGCTCGCTCAAATATTCATGCACTGACTAAACTGGGTGCAGCTGTTACTCTTGTTGGACCCTCTACCCTAGTTCCACACAGCTTTAGAGATCTAGGAGCAACAGTGTCTCATGATTTAAAAACAGCACTTGCTGATGCTGAAGTGGTGATGCTTCTACGCATACAACACGAAAGACAATCCAGCAGCCACTTCCCTTCCCTTGGTGAATACACCAGTATGTTCGGCCTTAATAAGGCACGCGCTGAGTGGCTTCATCCTAAAGCTATCATTATGCACCCTGGTCCAATCAACCGCGGGGTTGAAATAGATAGCGATTTAGCTGACGGCTCTCGCAGTGTAATTCTTGAACAAGTTTCCAACGGAATTGCCGTACGTATGGCTGTTCTTTATTTGTGCTCAGGTGGTATTCCCGAACAAGCCATCGCTGGCGCCTAAAACTCTCTAAGCCCACTTTTACCATGTCCGTACTCTGGATAACTAACGCCCACATCATTGATCCGGCTTCGAAGCGCGATGAAAAAGGAAGCCTTTTTGTACGTAACGGTATCCTTGTCGCTTCACTGAGCGCCGCTGAAAAAAAATCATCAAAAAAAATTGATGCTAAAGGACTTATCGCCTGCCCAGGTCTAGTAGACATACATGTTCACTTCAGAGAACCTGGCCAAGGTCATAAAGAAACCATCGGAACAGGCTCCCGTGCAGCTGCAGCAGGTGGATTTACTACGGTTGTGTGTATGCCAAATACCTCACCTCCTGCGGATAATACAGGTACAATCCAATTCATTAAGGATGCAATTGAGCGAGATGCAGTAATTAAGGTACTTCCTACTGGTTGCATTACTGTTGGCATGAAAGGACAGGCTTTAGCCCCTATTGGTTCACTTAAACGAGCAGGTGTAGTAGCGATCACCGATGACGGTGACTGCGTACAATCTAATGAAGTCATGCGCCGCGCTGCAGAGTACGCCAAAATGTTTAATTTGCCGCTTATGGATCACTGCCAAGATTCATCTATGACTCAAGGCTCCGTAATGAATGAAGGCATCATGTCTACACGCCTTGGCTTACGCGGGTGGCCAAATGCTGCAGAAGATCTGATTGTTTCACGCAACTTAATTCTCTCGAAATACACCGGCGCGCATATTCATTTACAGCATATCTCATCAGCGTATTCCGTTGAGCTAATTCGCCTGCATAAAAAAGAGAAAATTAAAGTCACTTCAGAGGCAACACCGCATCATATAGCGCTAACTGATGAAGCGCTTTCAAGTTATGATACGGCCTTAAAGATGAATCCTCCACTGCGTACAGAAGCAGACAGAAAAGCAATCATCGAAGGCTTAAGAGACGGAACTATAGACTGTATCTCTACAGATCATGCTCCGCATACTGACTATGAAAAGGATCGTGAATTTGATTACGCTCCTAATGGAATTCTTGGATTAGAAACTGCTCTTGCTGTTTGTTTAGACATACTTGTTAAAAAAAATAAGTTCTCGTTATCTAAAGTCATTGGACTGATGACACACAAACCAGCTGCAATTTTAGGTCTTAATGCAGGAACACTCGCCGTAGGTGCACCAGCTGATATTT
Organism: uncultured Opitutia bacterium; assembly: GCA_903834135.1. Lineage (GTDB taxonomy): Bacteria > Verrucomicrobiota > Verrucomicrobiia > Opitutales > Opitutaceae > Palsa-1447. The sequence continues at coordinate 58,780 of CAILHZ010000018.1, forward strand.
GTCTATTTGATCCTACTGAAAAATGGACTTATGACGCCAAGAAAGGCTTTAGTAAGTCCGTTAATTCGCCGTGGCATAATTCGTCTTTTGTGGGTAAAACAAAAATGACGATTGTAGACGGTAAAGTCGTCTACAGTTCTGGCAAGATTCTAGCCTAAGCTGTTGTGGACAATACATTCCCAGCCGTTGGGGCAGAAGTAACACTGGTTTTTATCGGTGCACTTCTGCTGCTTAAGACCTTTGCACGTTATAAGTCAAAGCCTGCTGAGTTTGATAGCCACTTAAACCACTGGGAAATCACAGTATCTGATTTTATTTTATACTGCTTTATAGCGATTGCTGGAGCTTTGTTTTTCCAGGTTATTTCAAGTTTTGCTCTAAAACACACATCGATAGATTCCGATAGCCGACTGGTTTTAACAGCAGCAGGTATGGATTTAGGAATCCTCTGTGGTGTTTATGTATTTCACCACTTCAAGGAAGAACAGTTTCCATTATTTATTCATAAAGGCTTCAAAACTCTTACCTCAGGATTAGTCACATTACTTATAGCACTACCACTTGTTTTTGGCGTAATGTTTATTTGGCAAGCAATTCTTAATGCATTTCACATCCCGATTGTGAAACAAGAGATGGTAGACTTGCTGATGAATTCAAAGTTTCCTTTTGCTCGTAATACATTAATTCTAGTAGCTGTTATAGCTGCACCATGTGCAGAGGAATCTATTTTTAGAGCTGGTTTGTTTCGATATTTAAGAACACGTGCACCACGCTGGGTAGCACTACTTATTCCTGCCTTACTTTTTGCAGCTGCACATGGCAGTCTTACGTATTTCCCTCCCTTAGTTGTCCTAGGAATTGTTTTTGCCTTGGCCTATGAACAGACAGGAACCATTGGAACTACTATTGTTGCGCACGCCCTATTTAATCTAAATTCAATTCTTATGGTTATAGGTGGAGTCGGTGGATCATGAAGACCAATATTCCATTTACTTTAGATACGAAAAAAAGTATTAGTGCCTTAGGAGAAACCGCATTAATTAAGCAAATAAAGATTTGGCTAGGTAAAACAAATCCTAGATCACCCTTTGGTATTGGTGATGATTGTGCCGTACTTCCGGCTTCAAAGACTTCACAGCTAGTCACGGTTGATCCAATTATCTACGGAAGGCATTTTGACCAGTCTGTTACCGCAGAACAAGCAGGTTCAAAATTACTTAAGCGCAACATTAGTGATATTGCAGCTATGGGTGGGAAGCCAACTTACTGCGTAATTTCACTTAGCCTCGATTCTCATGTGAAATTAAGTTGGCTTAAATCGTTTTACACTGGCTTAAGAAAAACGGCTGAAAAATATTTTATTCTTATTGTAGGCGGTGATATAGCAGAAACCAAAGGAGCATGTTCGGCTACACTGACACTCCTAGGCAAAACTGCATCTAAACGTTTCTTAACAAGGCATTCAGCAAAACCAAATGATTTCATTTTTGTCACAGGTAAGCTTGGTTTAAGTTTACAAAGTGGACATCATTACTCCTTCACACCAAGGCTTAATGAAGCGCTTTGGATTAGTAAACAAACAGCTGTTAATAGTTTAATGGATCTAAGTGACGGTCTAGCTAAAGATATCAACTGTCTTGTCCCTAAAAAAGCAGTTGCTTGTATTTACTCAGATAAATTACCCCTTCGCTCTAAAGCCTCAATTAAAGAGGCACTCTGTGACGGTGAAGACTACGAACTACTCTTCACAGTAAGTAATAAGACAAATCCTGAGCATTTTAAATCCCGATGGAAAAAGAAATTTCCAAACGTAGAACTCAGTTTAATCGGCCATATGTGCCCTCAAGGGAAACGGCCAAGTAATGCTTTAAATCTTAGTGCCTTCCAAGGCTATGAACACTTAAGCAAGCAATGAGCTTACTGGATAAATTAAAACAGGGAATAACCACTCACTCTGCTGAAGACACCCGCAGTATCGCACAAGAACTTGCTCATTTATTACCTCCAACTGTAACCCTTGCCTTACATGGTGATCTTGGGGTCGGAAAAACTACCTTTGTTCAAGGACTAGCACTAGGCTTTGCAATTAAAGAGCCTGTCACGAGTCCTACTTTTTCAATCTACACGCTTCACTACGGCACTAGGCTACTCGCCCATTTAGATGCTTATAGACTCAATCGTCCTGAAGAAATTGAGCCACTATTACTTGAAGAATTTCTCGTAGCGCCCTACTGCCTGGCCATTGAATGGCCAGAGAAGTTAGGAAGTTGGGTGCCTAAGCAAGCACTCAACTTCGATTTAGGTATTTCGGGCAAAACACACTCCCTAAAACTTAGAGCGTAGCGGGAGGTGTTTGAGACTCGGGTGCAGGGGCTACCTCAGCAGCAGGCGCTACTTCAGCAGTCACCACAGGTACAGCAGGTTTATTTTCAATTACAGCTGCAGCTTCAGGAAAATTCTCAGGATCATTTTCCTCAGCTTCAGCTTGTTTCTTACGTGATTCAACCATTGGAGGTGAAGCGTAAAGCCCACCATCAATAAACTCAGTCACGTAACCCTCGCGCACAAGCCACAGAAGATCACCTTGAAGACGTGCAAGTTTTTCACGTTCCTCCATGGAGAGTAAACGTGATGGCGCTGGAGTACCCTCAGCACTCACTGGTGCATCAGGAGCTGCTTCAGCGATACCTAGGTACCTCTTAGCCAAGTCTCCTGCTTTGACCATAGGATTTGCCTCAATAAAGCTTATTAAAGCACCGATACTGTCAGCAAAGGTTTGTCCAGGAACACGGAATTTACGCTTAACTGCACAAACATAAGAAATGCCCTTCGAGCCTTTCTTGAAAATAGTGAAATGCTCACGACGTAAACGACCACGTAGTGCATTTGCTGTATCAAGTGGAAAACGACGTTGGCGCTCAAGAGCTCCTTCTATTGCACGTCTAATTTCACCATCAGGTAGCGCTTCGGCATCGCGGCCATGAACGCGTACTTGAGCAGAGAAACGAATTAATTTCTCACGGGCTGCGGTAAGTAAATAATTACGCGCATCGTCAAATGAATCGAAGGTAATTAAAGGCACTTCTTCTACAGAAGCAGCTGCAGGCGCTGCTACAGGTGTTTGCTCTGTGACTGCTGCTTGCTCAGGTGCTGCATCAGCGACTTCAGGTGCAATTTCTGCAACCGTTTCAGATTCTGCTACAACTTCTTCAGCAACTGTATCTGCACTGACTTCAGCTGCCTTAGCAGCATCAGCTGCTTTAGCATGCTTGCGCTGAAATGATGGATTTTTCCATGTATAACGGGTCACCTTCTTCATCTTCTCTAACCACTTCGCAATCATTTCAGGATCACGAACAGATTCTATTTTAGAGCGGTACGCATCAAATGGAACGCGAATATTCGCAGCTGTGTAATGCTGCTGAACAATCTGAGCGTATCTGTGGTAATTAGGAGGTCCAAGAAGTTCGCCAGTCATTCCACAGCGATTAACCACTTGGAAATTACCCTTAGGTGGTTCTACTTCGACTTCTTGTTTATCAAAATATTTATCGAGGTGCTTACTTAAAACATGCGCGATTGCGCTGTCTTCAGAATCAAACGGTACACCATCTGGAATGGAAATGATAAATGCTTTACGTTTAGCTTCTGGCTTAGCAGTACCTTCTACTTTTACTTCAGCAGTTTTAGTAGGAGCCTGCACTTCGCGAGGTGTAACAAGTACAGTGAAGCGCTCAATCTTACCAAGTACAGTGCGTGCAATTTCGAAAAGTTCGATTGTACGACAAGAAGCACGAATCGTTTTAACTAGGGCATTAAAACTATTATCTTCTGGATAGAAAGCTACGGTACAAACCTGACTTTCGTAAGGCATGCGGTCACGTGGGTTTTGATAATTACCACGATCTTCCTGAGGACGTCCTCCACGATAGTCTTCACGTGGACGATTATCGCCTTGAGCTTCACGTCTAAAATTAGATTGAGGCCTATTGCCTTGGAACCTACTTGGACCTTCGGGGCCACTTGGGCCACCTGGACTAGAAGGAGCTCTTCGCTGCTGATCAGGTGCACGGTAGCCTCCTTGATCATCTCCTGGTCTGCGTGTAGGGCGCCTATCACGACGATCATCACGTTGTGGCCGAGGCGCACCGCGTTCTTGACCGTCCTGGGGGGCGGATTTTTCTTGGCTCCACTGTGTGCCGAAGCTAAAGCCAGAGAGCTGGCTTAGATCGAGCTTATTGAAAGCCTGGGAGGGATTCTCCTGGGCAGCTTTGTCGTCCATGTAGTCGAATAGCGGTGAAAGTACCGCGAGTTGTGCTTGGTGTTACTGGCCTAAAATGATCACTTCTAGCATCTGAGGAATCTTGCCTCGGCGCAAGAGATTTCAGCAGGTTGTATTTAGCTCTCTTTACGACCCTTAAAAGCCAAAAAAAGCATCAAAACGCCAAAACCTAGCAAAAAGATACCCCAATCTAAGTTAATATTATAACCTAAAGAGCGTGCGTACTGTGCTTTATCAGAGAAAAAACCGTAAATAACCAAAATAGCACCAAATAAGGAGAACATCAGGCCAATAGGAAGGCGTAGGTCAAAATTCATGGGGTATGAGGTTTAAAGGTTACCAAAAAAGGATGTTAAGAATAAGGGTTACACCTAAGACAATGACACCAAGTACGACGGGACGTTTATACCAGACCTCAACATCTGCCTTAGGACGTTCAGTTAGTGAATATACAAGACCTACTAATTCTTGATCTGTTTTATTCCGTTTGGTGAGTAAAGAGATAACAAAGGTTAGCGTAAAGCAGGAGGTCCATGCAACGATTGCCATCCAGAAATTTTGCGCCATTTCACTGTGGAATATAAATTCAGGCGCAATCCATCCGCCTTTAATTCCAGGATGAGCACCTGCTGATAAAGCTAGGCCGTGAAATAATGCAGCGCCTAGTGTACCTCCAAGCAGTCCCCAGAATGCACCATTACCGGTAGTTCTCTTCCAGAACATACCCAAAAGGAAAGTTGCAAATAAAGGAGCGTTCACAAAACCGAACACGAGTTGCAGCATGTCCATGATGTTATTGAACTGACGAGCAAGATAAGCGGCACCGATACTGAGGATAATTCCTGCAACAGTTGCGAATCTACCCATCGCTAAATAATGACCATCTGATGGTTCTGCTTTGCCAGCAGAGCGGCGTAGTGTCTGATAAATATCATAAGTCCATACGGTATTAAATGCAGTCACGTTACCTGCCATACCCGACATAAATGATGCCATCAGTGCGGTAAACCCAAGCCCAAGAAGTCCTGCTGGGAAATACCGAGCAAGTAAAACTGGGATTGTCATATTGTAATCAGGAGATCCATCTGCACTCAGCGGTAAGAAATGCCCCCCACTGGATTGATGCATAGCAATAGCGATCATTCCTGGCAAAATAACAAGTGCTGGGAAAAGCATCTTCGGGAATGCTGCAATTAGTGGAGTTCTACGAGCTGCAGACATGGAATTAGCTACCATAGCGCGCTGTACGACTAAGAAATCCGTACACCAATAACCAAAGGAAAGCACAAAGCCTAAACCCATTACCATCCCAAACCACTCTACACCCATTGGATTAGACGAAGCAGATCCTACATGCACCCAGGAATTTGACCAAGTGCCAGGAGCAAAACCTTGGCTTGTAGCCACAGGAATTAATTTCTGCTTCAAGACTTCCCAACCACCTACGTCTTTTAAAGCGAGGTAAACAAGTGGTGTAAACCCAAGTACAATCATGAAGAACTGAAGCACTTCATTATAAATTGCTGAGGTAAGTCCACCGAGGAAAATGTAAACTAATACGATTGTAGCAGAAACAAAGATACAGAAATTATAATCCCAGCCGAGAAGCAGTTCTAAAAGACGAGCGAGTGCATGTAACGATATGCCCGATGAGAACACAGTCATCACTGCAAATGAGATTGCATTAAAGCCACGTGTTTTTTCATCGAATCGTAATTTTAAATATTCGGGTACTGATCGCGCACGTGATCCGTAATAAAACGGCATCATGAATATTGCCAAAAAGACCATCGCAGGTATTGCACCCACCCAATAAAAGTGACTCGTCATGATACCGTACTTGGCACCCGAGGCAGCCATACCTATCACTTCTTGAGCACCTAAATTAGCTGACAAGAAGGCAAGGCCTGTGACCCACGCAGGGATCGAGCGGCCTGACATAAAGAAATCAGAGCTTCCTTTTACTTTCCGCTTTAGAACCCAGCCAATGCCGAGGACAAATAAGAAGTAGATAATTAAGATGGCGTAATCAATGGTACCAAGCGAGAGCGTGGGATGTTGCATAGGGGTTCTCTTAAAATCGTGATTATTACTCGCTTTTCAAACTTAAAAATTACCACTCACACAAAGGTGCGATCTAAAGCGAGTCTTTGACTTTTAAGGTCGAGATACTCCATCATAGAGGAAGCTCATCCACTTTAAGCCCGTGAAAGTCCCCATCCTAGAACTTAAACCGACCTATAAAGAACTCTCCGCAGAGTTAGATCAGGCATACCACCGGGTGATGGATTCGGGACATTATTTATTAGGCCCTGAATTAGAGAGTTTCGAGAAAGAGTATGCACAGTTTTCAGGATCTAAGTTTTGTATAGGTGTAGCCAACGGACTTGAAGCATTACAGCTGTGCTTAATGGCAAAAGATATCGGCCCAGGAGACGAAGTAATCGTTCCTGCCCACGGCTACATTGCAACCTGGCTAGCTGTAACGCATGTGGGAGCTACCCCAATTCCGTGCGAATGTTCAGAAGTTACCTATAATTTAGAACCCAATAAGGTAGCCCAATTAATCACTGCTAAGACAAAGGCTATAATTCCAATAGATTTGTATGGTCAGACAGCAGACTACCCTGGTTTAAAAAATATCTGCGCTGGGAAAAATATTTTTATCCTCGAGGATGCGGCTCAGTCCCACGGCGCTAAGTGTGGAGACTTCAGTGCTGGTAATTTAGCAGATGCTGCAGGTATTAGTTTTTACCCAAGTAAAAATCTAGGCGCATTTAGTGACGCAGGTGCCGTGACAACAAACGATCCTTTACTTGCAGATAAGGTGCGCACGTTAAGAAATTACGGATCAAAAGAGCGCTATAAAAATGAAGTCATCGGGCTTAATTCACGTTTAAGTGAACTCCAAGCAGCTTTCTTACGAGTCAAACTTGCTCACTTAGCGGAGTGGAATTTAAGACGTAAAAAGTTAGCCGCCATTTATTTTGAGAGACTTAAAAATACGGGTGATCTTATTTTACCTTTTGTCCCAGCATGGGCAGATCCGGTTTGGCATCTATTTGTAGTCAGAACAAAAAAAAGAGACGCTCTGAAAGCATATTTACAAGATAAAGGTATTGGTACTCAAATCCACTACCCTATACCGCCTCACTTGTCTGAGGCCTACAAAAGTCTAGGGTACAGAAAAGGAAGTTTTCCACTGGCTGAAACTCTCGCTAATGAAATCTTAAGTCTTCCCATAGGTCCACACACCCAGAGTTCTGAAATTGAATACGTGTGCGACAGTATTCAAAGTTTTTACTCAAATCGTAGCTAGAACGTTCTGCCAAAGCACTGCCTCACCTACGTGACCATGCTGATTAAGTAAGCCAGTAATTTCTTTTTCAGTAGGTTCAACTACTACGTGTTTAGGGTCTGCAATAAAATTTGGATTCAGTTTTCGCACTAAAGCCCAACACGCCCAGCCGCGGGCTCTCCTTACTTCACGCCTAGGTTCCAGCAGTCGATCCGCGTAATGCTGAAAATGAACTCTAGGATTACCAATAAATTCTTCCTTAGGCACATACTTCAGCATCCAACCAAGTGCAGCATAAGGAAGTGGCCATTGAAGCAGTACAGGATCATTTTCTGAAACATCAGCACCAAATGCGCGGTCTAAGCACAAAATTGCCCGTGCAGTCTGATCTGAGTTCCACAAAAAATTCCCGTATTCTAAGCAGTCTTTATAAAACTCACTCCCACGCTTCGTCTTTCTGTGGACATTTAAAAAACGCCAATCCAGTCCAGTTCTTGGAGGGGGTAAAGTTGGACAAAGAACTTTCATCGAGTAATTTAATATACTAAAGCGCTACTCTGTAGCGATTGCCAAACCAAGATTTATAGGCTTCACTGTTTAAACATTCATGGGCGACCCAGATCAGACAATCTATTTTATTTCTGGCTTAAGGCGCATGATCCTTCTGCCATTAGCTGTATTAGTAAGACTTTGGGGAAGAACGCTTCGTTTAGAAATCACAGCTGAAGCAAAACTTGTTTTTGAGCGTCAGGATAAGCCTGTTTCATTTGTCTTATGGCATAATCGTTTATTTTTAACTCCTCAATTTTACCGCCGCTACCGAGGGAAACGCCCCATTTACGGCCTAGTCAGTGCAAGTAAAGACGGAGCATGGCTAGCCGCATTTTTCTCACTGGTTGGCATGAGGGCCATCCGTGGTTCAAGTAGTCGCATGGGCAAAGAAGCAGCCCAAGCCATTATATCTGTTTTAAAAGATGGTAATGATGTTGGAATAACACCCGACGGACCTCGTGGTCCGTGCTATTCCTTCAAAGCAGGAGCAATTGTCGTTACCCGCAGAGCAAATGCAGCTATGCTTCTAGTGGGAGCTGAATTTAAATCAGCTGTGCGACTGAAAAGTTGGGATAAATTTTACTTACCACTCCCTTTCTCAAAAGTGATCATTCACTGTGAAGAAGCACCTCTAAAAGCTGCAGATCCAGAACATATTGCTGCACGACTAAAAGCACTTAATCCTGACTAGCAGTTAAAATATGGGTGCAACAGTCACGTGAGAGCCAGGTGAAGCAATATAGTCTTCCCCGATACTCCATCTCTGATCATTCACAAGGAGTTTGAATACAACTCTGTGATGACTTGGTGGTAGCGCAAGTGTCCACACATCTGCTCCCTGATTAGTTAATTCAATACCCTGATCCCAAGAAAGTCCTGGACCTTGCCCACGTAGATAAAGTGAATTTCCAAATCCAACATCAATGGTCGCTGTGATCAAGGTAGGTGCAGGCTGTAGGCTTACGTTACTTACCTTACTTGGCGGTAATTTTACAACGACTAGTTTCTTTTTTACTTTTATTTTAGGCTCAGCTTTATGCGCGGCCTTTTTCACTGATTGCTTAGGCTGTACGGTTTTTGATTTAGTTTTCTTAGTTGCTGGGGCAGGCAACTTAACTTTTTTAATAATTTTTTTCATAACGAATATTGTGGTGATCGGTTTATTAACGCCCTGTCTTACACCTATTACTTAAGCAGGAGTAAGGCCAACTCACAAGATTTCAGATACTCAAAAACGTTACAATTTCGTGTACGCCAAACTCAGTAGTTACTGCCTTACTTAACACGTTGATTGAGTTTAAGTAGAGCTTGGCCTGTGAGTGAACGATTATTCTTTTGTATATCTTTTACTGTTCCTGAAAAGACGAGTTCCCCACCCATTTTACCCCCACTTGGACCCAAATCTAAAAGCCAATCAGCCAGACGGATTACGTCCAAATTATGCTCGATAATAATTAAGGTATTTCCCGCGTCCCTTAACTTAAACAGCAGATCCATCAGGCGCTGAATATCTACCCAGTGTAGACCAGTAGTTGGTTCATCTAAGATGTAAAGAGTACCACCTTGTTGTCTACGGCTTAATTCTAAAGAAAGTTTAATCCTCTGAGCTTCACCTCCAGACAAGGTTGGAGCAGGTTGTCCTAATTTAATATACCCTAAACCAACCGCTTCCAATGTATCTAGTTTATCAATGATTCTAGGAATAGCTTTAAATAAAATAATTGCCTCTCTAACTGTCATATTCAGTACATCAGCAATTGATTTTCCGTGGAATAAGACTTCGAGTGTTTCCCGGTTAAATCGCCGTCCTTCACAACTTGGGCAAGGTGCGTATGCATCAGCCATAAATTGCATATCGAGTTTAATTACACCGTCTCCCTGACAGCGTTCACAACGACCACCCCTAACATTAAAAGAGAAGCGACTTGCCTTATAACCACGCACTTTTGCTAGAGGCACTTGAGCAAACAAATCACGCAGCAAGTCCAAAAGTCCAATATATGTGCCTGGATTAGAACGTGGACTTCTTCCAATAGGCTCTTGGTCAACTTGTACAAGTTTCTCAAAGAGATCTAGATTTTCAATATGCCTGTGTTTACCTGGAATAATTTTAGCGCCATTTAGTTTACGTGCTGCTGCTGCAGCTAAAATATCATTCACTAAGGTACTCTTGCCTGAACCCGAAACTCCAGTAACACAGGTTAAAAGTCCTACAGGAAAGCGCGCATCAATAGATTTTAAATTATGATGTTTTGCTTCGCGTACCGTAAGCCACACACCATCAGGCTCTTTAGTTGCCACATCCTTTGTCACACGCATCTTATGACTAAGATAGGGACCCGTTCTTGAATCTCTAGCAGACATTAAAGCACAGGCTTGCGGAGTGCCCTGAAATAATAACTGGCCACCTTCTGTGCCAGCCCCTGGCCCAAGTTCAATAATTTCATCAGCAGAGCGCATGGTTTCTTCATCGTGCTCAACTACGACAACGGTATTACCGCGGTCTCTTAAGGAATGCAGTTGGCTAAGTAGCCTCTCATTATCATGCGGATGCAGGCCAATACTTGGCTCATCTAATACATAGATTACGCCGCTTAATCCCATTCCTAATTGCGTAGCAAGTCGTACTCGCTGCGCCTCCCCTCCGGATAAACTTTGGTAATCTCTATCAAGGGTAAGATAGCCTAAGCCTGTTTGGAGTAAAAAGTTTAATCGCTGCTCAATGCCGTCTATAATATCACGCAGCGTATCATTATCATTCTGCACTTTCTTTAAGCTAAGTGCCATCTGATAAGCACTCGCTACATCAAGAGCTAAAAAGTCTGGAAAACTAAGATCCCCTAACACTTCCTTTTGATTAGGAAGATTCAACTTCACTGAAGAGCTTCGTGGATTAAGTCGTGTGCCATGACATTCCGGACAATCACCACTCACCATGTATGTCATAAGTCTAGCACGAAACCCTTCACTATCAGTGTGATGAAAACTCTCATCTAAATCGGCAATCATTCCAGAAAAAGGCATCGCCTTAGCTTCTCTTGCACGGCGCATCTTAAAAGCAAATTGCCTATCAGCTGAACCATATATAATCACATCCCTGGTAGCTTCGGGTAGTTCATTCCACGGCACTTCAGGATCAAAAGGCAACTGTGCAGCTAACTGCTTTAAAAGCGAGTTGTGCTTCATGATCAGATTTTTTCCACCAATTCTCCATGCCTTTAAGGCTCCCTCATGAATTGATTTAGTGGGATCTGGCACAATGAGTTCTGGCACAAACCTTAACTTGCGCCCCAAACCTCCGCACGTATCACACGCACCTTCTTTATGATTAAATGAAAAGTGACGCGGAGTGAGTTTTTCAAAAATATCTCCGCATATCTCACATGCAAGTGACTGACTAAGTCGTAATTCTTTCCAGCTAGTTTTATCTTTTGTTGATGTCACTTCATACAGTAGACTTGCTTTGTCTTTACCTTCACGGAAAGCAAGTTCTAGTGAATCAGCTAAACGAGATCTCTGTTCTTTTGAGGCAACAAGTCTATCAATGACAACATCGACAACAACGAGTTTAGTTCCTGTAGGAATAAGCTGAGGGGCATCTAACTCCATTACTTCACCGTCGACTCTAACGCGCTGAAACCCTCGCTGCCTAAGACGAGGAATCTCATCTCTTAAGACTGCAGGCTTAGCAGTCATAAACGGCGCCATTAATATTACTTTGCGACCAAGACACTGCGAGAGAACAAACTCTACATTATCATCTAAAGACCTCTGCTTCACTAAGCCTCCATCCTTAGGGCAATGCGCTTTAGCTGAAAGTGCCCAAAGCAGTCTGGCGTAGTCAGCAATTTCAGTGACAGTAGCAATGGTTGTACGCGGGGAGGTTCCCCCAATACGCTGTTCAATGGCTAAAACTGGGGAAAGCCCATGAATAAAATCTACATCGGGCCGCTTGAGTTGATCCAGCACCTGACGTGCATGCGTGGATAAACTTTCCATGTACTTGCGGTGTCCCTCGGCGTAAAGCGTGTCAAAAGCAAGGGAGGATTTACCCGAGCCACTAGGACCTGTAACAACCACGAACTTTCCCTTAGGGATGCGTACCTCAACATTTTTGAGATTATGCTCCCGTGCTCCTTTAATATGAATGTGCGTAGCTGCCTGAATCGACATTGAATAATACATTAAACTATATACCGATTAATTGCCAATTGCCTTTGTGCTAAGTTTTCAGCATCGAGGTAAGCTTAATTTAGATAAGTGAAACCTTTTTTCATAGTTTTAAGTCTACTCTTTACAGGTGCAGCAGTCCACGCAGCACCCCCTCTTGCCCTTAAAGACGGTGAAGCACTCGAATATAAGGTAGATTGGGCAGTTCTGCCAGGAGCAGGGCTTATCAATATCCATGCTAAAAAGATTACTAAATTAAATGAAGCCCCAAGCCTTTCCATTCTTACTGAGACATCCACGCGCAATCTAGCACGTACATTTCTAAAGTTTGATGCAAAATCAGAATCTATCTTCGATTTAGCATCAGGCCACTTAATGTATGTTTCCGAAAGTAGTTATGCCCGCGGCCGAAGCCGCTCTCATAGCGTAACTTTTTCCTATAAAGATCATACCGCTTTATATAAGGATGATGTATCCCAAACACTACACGTTCCTGAAGGGTTTCCAACCGATCTAATCACCTGCCTACTCTCAACGCGCAACTTAAACATGCGTCCAGGACAAACCCATGATGCCTTGGTTTTATTCGGGACTGAATTTTACGATTTAACAATCCACGCCATAGGCTATGAGGAACTAGAAACTCCTTTGGGCGCCTACCGAACACTTATACTAGAGCCTAGAATGGAGCATTCCCCACCAAAGGGAATGTTTAAAAAAGGAACCACCGTGCGCGTTTGGATTTCTCAAGATTCAAACCCACTACCTATACGCTTCCGCGTTGATTTTAAATTTGGTGCTGGTCTAGCTAACTTAGTCAGATACACGCCGCCCCACTCTACTACTACTTCACTGAAGCCGTAGTAAGATTATGCACACGTTAAGTGCGTAATCAAAAAACGACTATTAAAGAGGTTCAAATAGAGGCTCATGAGAGCGCATGCTTTAATAAGTCAGGATGACCAACTCAGTACCAATAATTCCAATCATTAATGGAGATTCTGCTACCTATTGTATCCCGCATTTATCTGCATTGTACTTTGTGAGTAAAACAGAATATTTATTGATCGTTTAGTTTATTGGAACGGCCACGAAAGAAAATATTTTCTACAAAGAAACTTAAACCTAAAACACCACTAAGTGTCCTTAGATTACGCATCGCGTATATCACATCTTCAATAGGACTAGCGGACTTCTCAGTTACACTTAAAAGAATGAATGCGCTAATAATTGCGAAAATTGGCTGCACTAAGAAACATAGATGGTAGACAAAGAATGTATTTCCCGTGTGAAGTAAGCCCCAATTAATAGCAATACCACCTAGAATAGGTGCAATTGCAGCAACCAGTGAAGTGACTGCTAAATTAAATCCAATCGCTAAGTCCTTAGCTTGAGCAGGCATAAGTTTTAGCAGCAAAGTAAATTGTCCTAGAAGAAAACCTGCACTGGCAATACCACCAAAGGTCCACATCGGATATAAAAGCCAACGATTATGTGGCTCGAGAAAACACCATAAAAAGTTCTGCAACTGCCATAATACGAGTGAAAATACCATTACCGATTTATTGCCATGACGATCAATTAATCTGCCCCATGCAGGTAGTGATAAGACCCCACCTAATTGGTAAAGCGTATTCACTAAACCCAGATCCCAGCCTGACATATTAAGATGCTCGGTCATGAACACTTGGTAAAATGGGCCAAAACAATAGGCCGCAAAAAAGTATAGCACACCAGATAAGGTGAATAGAAGAAATGGACGAGATTTTTTGAGCAGCTGCACTTGCTCTGAAAATTCAGGCTCCTGTGTAACCGCATGCTTATGTAGCTGAGTGGGACAAGCGATTTGCATCCCGATTGAAATTAAACGAAAAAAGATAGCTCCAAAAATAATGGCCTGAAAAATCTGTACCGAGTAGTCCCACTTATACAGTAAGAAACCCATAAGTAGCATAAACACCAAAGTCGCCAGCTGGCCTAAGGCATTCCTAAAACCGAAGTATTTTCCGCGTATTGCTAGTGGGAACCACTCCTGAATCCATGAATTCCAGGTAACTGAGCAGAGTGCCCAGCAGAAACTAGAGATTAAAAACCATATACATAGCCACTTACCTGCAGCATTTGGATCATGCCTAGGAATATGCGGAAGCATTAGAGCTAACCATAACCAGGTCAGGGTGTTTAAAGCAGCAAAGACAATAGTGAGTGCTTTGGAGGACTTAAATTTGGAAATAAGGGGTAAAGCGGCTAATTGTAAAAAATTAGCTACAAATGGGAGGGCTGAAAAAAGCCCTATCATAGGATTAGAAAGCGGGTAAACTTTTGTAACTAAAGCAGTTACAAATAAGTTCATCGGCATAGCGATTGTTACAATAGGCTTCGCAATCAAACATTCCCATGTCGTAAGACGTAGACTTAGGTACAGGTCGGCTTTTCGCTTAAGCACCTGCTGCCGGATCGTCATTTGAGAGCTAAAGTCTGAACCCATATCGAATTACGAAATTTAAAACCTAGACGCCCGATTGCGTCAGTATAAATCTCTTTGGGAAGCTCTTGATCGACAAAATCATGCAAAAATCGCTCTGAAGAACAGTTAATGTAAATATACATCAACTTAAGCCTTGCGTCCGCCTTCTCTACCCTGCTTATTTCTCCCTTTTGCTCATGAAAGCGACGATCAAAACACAAGGCCAGCAGTTCACAGTTTCAGAAGGCGATATCCTCATCGTTAACCGTTACCCTAATACGGTAGCAGGTGCGACTGTGACTATCACCGATGTACTCGCCGCTGGCGAGGGAGCAAATTTCAGAATCGGTACGCCGAAACTGACAGGAGTCAGCGTTTCCGCTGAAATTCTCGAAAACAAGCGCGGTGACAAGGTCATCGTCTTCAAGAAGAAGAAGCGTAAGGGCCACGAGCGCAAGCAAGGCCACCGCCAAGAACTTTCTGTTATCAAGATCCAATCCATTAAGGCTTAAGGAGACTATTTCGTCATGGCACATAAGAAAGGTCAGGGAACATCTACTAACGGACGCGAGAGTCACTCAAAGCGTCTCGGAATTAAAATGTTTGGCGGAGAGAAAGTAATTTCCGGCAACATCATCGTTCGCCAACGTGGCACTAAAATGCACCCTGGTAAGAACGTAGGCGTAGGTCGCGATTGGACCTTATTCGCTCTTAAGGATGGCGTCGTTAAGTTCGACAAGATCCACCGTAAAGTATCCGTAGTATCAGCCTAAGGCTTAACTACCACCTCATTTATAACCTAGGCTAGAAAGCCTAGGTTTTTTTGTGCCCATTGGTTAGCTCTTCAATCGATACGCTAAAGTCTTGAAGCCTAAGGCGTGTACAATGCAGACTAACTAAGTCATGTCGCGCGCCTTTGCACGCTTTGTACTCCTATTTACCGCGGTTTTCTTCGCGGTGTTTTTTTTCTGGCCACTTATCCAGATTCTAAAAGGCGGTTTTATCAATGCAGACGGTAAACTCTCATTTAGTGCTGTGTATGCTTTGCTGGGTGAACCTTTGTACCTCAAAGCAATGCTTAATTCAGTACTACTTGCTACTACAGCAACTGTCTTTGCATTTATCTTAGGCCTCCCCTTAGCCTACATAGCTGAAAGGTTTGAATTTGCAGGTAGAAAATTATTTTCAAGCTTAGTACTAGTCCCTCTTATTTTACCTGCCTTTGTAGGTGCAATCGGAATTCGTCAACTCTTGGGCCAAGCAGGTGCCCTAAATTCTCTGATTGTTGCCCTTCATCTAGCTCCACACGGTTGGAGTTTTGATTATTTAGGATCAAACCGTTTTATAGGCGTAGCGCTTGTAGATGCACTCTCTCTTTATCCACTGATCATACTTAATGCAGCAGCTAGTTTGGCACAAATAGATCCATCATCTGAAGAAGCCGCAGAAAATTTAGGCTGCACAGGGTTTCGTCGTTTTTTCAAAATCACTCTGCCTTTAATTAAATCCGGGTTGTTTGCAGGTGGCACTCTAGTCTTCATCTGGGCCTTCACTGACTTAGGGACACCTCTTGTATTTGATTATTTTAACGTAACACCAGTTCAAATTTACCAAGGCTTAAGTGACTTAGGCAGTAACCCTTATCCCTATGCGCTTGTCGCAATAATGCTAACTGCATGCCTTATTCTGTATAGCTTAGGGAAAGGTGTTTTTGGCAACTCACGTGGCGTAATCTCAAGTAAATCCAGCGCTCGGTATACACGTAAAACTTTATCACCACTTAAAGCTGCAGGATGTACGGCTTTATTTTTATCTGTCACATTACTTGCGATACTCCCCCACCTCTGCGTTGTATTGATTGCATTCTCCAAGGACTGGTACGGCAGTTTACTACCAAGCCAATTTACCACTGGTAACATCAGTGCAGCCCTTAGCCACAATCTCGCCGTCTCCTCAATTGCCAACAGTCTAAAGTATGCAAGCGTTTCCACCTTTATAGATCTTTGTTTAGGAGTCTCAATTGCCTATGTGATAGTAAGATCAAAAATTTCTGGACGTAAATTTTTAGATCTCATTTCTATTTTACCACTGGCAGTACCAGGGCTTGTACTTGCATTTGGCTATCTTGTTATGGCCCGAGAGGGAAGTTTCTTTAGCGCTCTTAATCCAGTACGTAACCCTACTTTATTACTCATCATTGCCTACTCTATTAGACGCTTACCCTACGTGATTCGCACTGCAGTTTCGGGCTTTGAACAGACAAGCGAAACCCTAGAAGAAGCAGCGCAAAACTTAGGCACCCCACCACTACAAGTAATGCTTAAAATCACACTGCCCTTAATTTCAGCTAATTTAATAGCAGGCGCAATTTTAGCGTTTTCATTCGCAATGCTTGAAGTAAGCGACTCACTCATCCTCGCCCAAAAACAAACTTTTTACCCAATTACAAAAGCCATAATGGAGCTATTCCAGCTATTAGGAGATGGTAAATATATAGCCAGTGCACTTGGCAGTTGGGCTATGTTGGTTATCTCACTTGCAATCATTGCAGTGAGTGTAGTACTGGGTAAAAAACTTAGCTCTGTATTAAAGTCTTAAGCGAGATCTTCATTAGCAGCAGCAACTAAAGCCTTAAGTCCAGCCTCAGCCTGAAGTGGATCTTTTGCTTGTACCATAAGACGTAATTTGTCCTCAGTTCCAGAAAAACGAACAAGCACTAATCCCTCATCTCCTAGTCTAACTTCGAGTGCCTTAATACACTGTTCCAAGCGTTTAAGTTCGGACAGTGGTTTTTTTACTTTAACAGGAAGTGCAATATACGCCTGCGGTAGTTTATTCATAACCATACGGAGCTCAGATAGTTTCTTGCCCGTTTTTTTCATTACAGCAATAACATGCAAGGCGGCTGCTGCACCATCACCCGTAGGACCTAGTGCAGGTGAAATAATATGGCCTGAGGATTCACCTCCAAGTGCAGAACCTTCTCTCTGCATTGCTTCAGCTACATGACGATCACCTACAGGCGTACGAATCACTTTACCACCAGCCTGTTTAATAGCGAGATCAAGACCGAGATTACTATGTACGGTTGCAATCAGTGTCTTTTTACTAAGCTTATTTTCACTGAGTAAGTGCATGCCTAAAATAGCAAGAATTTCATCACCATCTAAACTATGGCCTAATTCATCAAATAAAATACAGCGGTCTCCATCACCATCATGAGCAATGCCGAGCTGCGCGTGAGCTTTCACTACAGCTTGCTGCAGTTGCTGGGGATATTCACTGCCACACTCAAAGTTAATATTCGTACCGTCTGGATTGTCTCCTAATCCTATGACTTTAGCACCTAAGTCTCTTAAAATAAGCGGTGTGGTTTGCCATGTTGCACCATTGGCTGTGTCTACACAGATAATCCAGCCCTTTAAATGTCCTGCTACTACACTTTTAAGTGCCTCAAAATACGCATCAGTAAAACGAGTCAAATTAAGCGTATAGTTAGCAGAACTAACTAAATTTGATACATATTTATTTTCTGAATCACTAAGCAAAACAGCCAAAATATGAGCTAGGTCTTTCTCCTGCTCATCCGTTAATTTCCTGCCACCAAAGCCTAAACATTTAAAACCATTATCAGATGCAGGGTTATGCGAAGCAGTCACCATAATCCCTAGCATTAGGTTTTCATCACGTACAATACGTGCAATAAGCGGTGTAGGCACTACCCCTAAATCCTCTACCTCTACTCCTTTAGCTTTGAAACCATCGGCTAAGGCCTGAACTAAACAGATACCTGATTTACGCGTATCACGACCTAAGACTACACGTATTTGCTTAGATGAATTATATGTTAGTAGCCATGTTGCAGCTGCTTTTCCTAAATTAAAAGCAAACGATTCGTTAATCAAAGCACTTCCATATGGACCACGAATTCCATCGGTTCCGAATAAAGTTTTGTTCATTTTTTAACGAAAAAATTCACGCGTTGCTGCTATTTTTTGTTTCACAGCTCCACCCAGTAAAAGATCTTTTGCCAATTCAAAACCTTCAATCGGCTCATCTGTTTTACCTAAAATCCAAAGCCCTAATGCAGCATTTAGAGCAATAGTATCAACAAGCCCCGAGGGCGCTTTTCCAGCTAAAAGGGAATCAACTATTGCTACATTAGTTACTAAATCAGAGCCCTTTAATTCTTCAAAACTAGATTTTTTTAAACCAAACGTTGATGCACTCCACACGGCATTAACGTAGTTTAACTTTCCAACCCCTTTTACGTGATTAACCGATGCTGTAGTTAATTCATCAGTACCTTGGCCATCTGCTAAGGCACCGTGAACAACTAGCCCAGCATTCATCCCCAAGGCGTTTAAAGCCCCAGAAAGTTTTTCCACCCAGGGTAGTGAATACACACCAAGCATAATGTTAGCCGGACGTCCTGGATTCATTAAAGGTCCAAGAATATTAAAAATTGTACGCTGACCGTTAGCTGCTAATTGCTTTCTAACGGGTACGATATGTTTGAATGCTGGATGAAAAGCAGGTGCGAAGAAAAAAACATATCCTAATTCCTCTAGAGCTTTACTGAGCACCTCAGGAGAAGCATCTATTTTAAAACCTAAAGCACTTATCAAATCCGCACTGCCACACTTTGAAGTAATACCGCGATTGCCGTGCTTCATGACAGGAACACCTGCTGCGGCGAGTGTAAGGACAACTAACGTAGATACATTAAAACCACCGGCGTGATCCCCGCCCGTACCTACAATATCGATCGCATCAGAAGAATAGGAGGAAACCTTGGGATCAATTGCACGTGATCTAAATTCTTTTGCAAAAAAAGTTACTTCCGCTGCTGTTTCACCCTTTTTTGCTAAAGCGGTTAAAAAATCAGCCTTAGGTAAGTCAGCTCCAGGAGAGGCCAAGAGCTCAGCTGCTTGGGCAACATCTTGAGCACCAAGGGAAATCCCCTGGTTTAGGCTTTGGGTAAGTGCTTCTAAGCTTAACATGAACGCTAAACCTGAGGCCCTACCAAGGCTTGTCGCAATTTCATTTTTTAGCTAATTTAAGGCCTAATTTGAGGTTTTCTGAAATTAAGTCCTTTCATGACTAAATCTATCTCTTGACGACAGGCCTCTGGCACTGTACTTAAAACCCTTTAAATCGATCTACTACCGACCTTTAACTTAGGTAAGTGGATCACCTACATCCCTCGCTACCATGGCAAATCCGAAACGCAAGCAGTCCAAACGTCGCAGTGCTAACCGCCGTGCTGCCAACGCTTTCCAAGCTCCTCAGTTCGCTACCGATAAATCGGATGGCTCACTTTTTAGACCTCACCGCGTCAATCCAAAGACCGGAATGTACCGTGGTCGCCAGGTTCTTAATATCGAAACCTGATTTAGCCCCAATCGGCTGAATCATTAAGCAATGACTTCCGGAACTACCGGACGGATTGCAGTGGATATGATGGGGGGCGATTTAGGCCCCTCTGAAATGGTTGCTGCGGTGTCACTTGCCTTTGAGGCAAACGCCAACCTCAATCCGCTTATCTTAGTGGGTGACGAAGCTGTGCTTAGTCCTCTGCTTAAGCAAGCAGGCCTAACACTCAACGAACGTCTATCCCTTTTCCATGCCAGTGAAGTAATCACGATGGATGATAAGCCTTTAGTTGGGCTTAAACAAAAAAAAGATGCCTCGATGGTACGCGCCATCGAGTTAGTTAAATCCGGTGAAGCCGCTTGTATGGTAAGCTGCGGAAATACGGGGGCCTTAATGGCTGGTGGTACTTTAAAATTAAGAACCCTCGAAGGCGTTTCTCGCCCCGCTCTTGCTGCAATTGTTCCACGTAAAGATGGGCATTTTATTTTAGTTGATGCAGGTGCAAACCCTGAAGCTAAAGCAGAGCACTTGGTGCATAACGCAATTTTAGCGAGTCACTTTTGTAAAGTAATGCTTGGAATTGCTTCCCCTCGCGTTGGCTTACTGACAATTGGTACCGAAGAAGGAAAAGGAAATAGCTTAATTACAGAGACAAACGTGCAGCTTAAAAAAGTAGGCCATTTGATAAATTATTCAGGACCTATTGAAGGCTTTCATGTATTTGCTGACCATGTTGATGTCGTCGTTTGCGACGGCTTTGTAGGCAACATTATGCTCAAAAGCTGGGAGTCACTGGTTCATTTCTTTACTGAAATTTTAAAAGAGGAATTAAAAGCAAATCCTATGCGAGCGGCAGGTGCTTTACTTTCTAAAGGGGCTTTCAAAGCTGTGAAAAACAGGATTAGTCCTGAACGCTATTCTGGAGCACCACTTTTAGGCTTAAATGGACATATTTTTAAAGCACACGGTTCATCTAACCGCAGAGCGATTCGTAGTGCTATTTTTGCAGCATCCCAAATTATCGAAGCAGATATGAATCATCTTGCTGCAGCAGATATTGAACTGGCCAACCAAGCCATGGCTCAAGCCTAAGGCCTTGCGTAACGTCTGGCCTGACTATGTCTATACTTTCTACGCTCATTCTTGGAACAGGTTCATATGCACCTGCACGTATTCTCACGAATGAAGAACTCTCTAAAACTGTAGAAACTTCCAATGAGTGGATCTTTACTCGTAGTGGTATTAGAGAGCGTAGAATAGCAGCTCCTTTAGAATCCGTATCTGATATGGGAGCTGAAGCAGCGCGCCGAGCCCTAGAGGATGCCAAAGTAAGCGCATCAGAAATTGATTTAGTTATCGTTGCCACAGTAACACCGGATGCTCCTATGCCGGCAGTTGCATGCCATATTCAGCACAAACTTTCGATTCCTTCGAATGCCGCTTGTTTCGACTTAAATGCTGCATGCTCAGGCTTTATTTACGCCTTGGATACAGCTTGTGCCATGATTTCATCTGGGCGCTACAAAAAAGCCTTGGTAATCGGGGCCGAGAAGCTCTCTTCTGTACTCGACTGGAAAGATCGCACTACATGCGTACTCTTCGGAGACGGTGCTGGAGCTTGTATTGTAGGAGCAACCTTAGAGCCCAATATTGGCCTATTAGGGACCAAATTAGGTGCCTTTGGGGGTTCTGCTGACCTGTTATACATCCCAGGTGGTGGGTCAAATAAGCCAGCCACCCCAGATTCGATAGCCTCAGGGGATCATTTTATTAAAATGAAGGGCAAAGAAGTCTTTAAATTGGCGGTTAGGGTGATGGATGAGGCAGCCCGCGATATTTTGGAACAACATGGTTACAAAGCGGATCAGATATCTTTAGTGATCCCCCATCAGGCAAATCTTCGTATTATTGAGTCCATTTCCCAGTACCTAAAACTGCCTATGGATCGCTTTTTTGTTAATGTAGACCGGTATGGAAACACTTCAGCAGCATCCATTGGCATTGCTTTGGATGAGGCAAGGAAGGCCGGTAAGGTCAAAAAAGGAGATTTAATGCTCCTGGTAGCCTTCGGCGCGGGCTTGACCTATGGTAGCGCCCTGATTCGCTGGTAACTACGTCATGCCTCTTTTGAAAGTCCTCTCATCGCGCCCCCTCCTTATCATTCTTGCTTTACTCACCTGTTTTACGGGTGTTGTAAAAGCTGACCTTACTTGGACACCCCAAGAAGGCTGGCACATTGAAGGCGGTATGCTTTCTGGACTAACGGGAACAGAAGGCCGTGATGCTTTAGATCTGATGAATAAAGCACGTCAGTCTGAAGAAGGTAAAAGTTACCGCTCAGCAATTAAGAGCTACACGAAGATCACGGATAAATTTCCTACTTCAATTTATGCACCTGAAGCGTTTTACCGTATTGCTCAAATTTACATCGCAGAAAAAAACTTCTATAAAGCGTTTGATAACTATCAAGCAATTCTCTCACGTTACCCTAACGTAAAGCGTTTCAATTTAATTATTTCTGAAGAGTATAAAATTGCGAGCGCTGTACTTGATGGTGCACGCAGTCGCCTTTGGTTTGGAATACCTGGCTTTACAAACCGTGAACGCGGCATCGGATTTTTTGAACAAATAGTTCAAAACGCTCCCTACAGTGATTACGCTCCATTAGCATTAATGAATGTTGCAAGGGGTCATGAATTTCTTGGTAACACAGACGAAGCAGTTGATGCCTTAGATCGTTTGATCAATAGCTACGGTTCAAGTGTACTCGCACCAGATGCTTACTTACGTTTATCCAAATTACATGCCCAGTTAGTAGAAGGCTCATTCTACGACCAAGGTGAAACCAAGCAGGCAATCACCTACAGTGAAGACTTCATGCTTTTATTCCCAAGTGATGCGAAGATTGCTGAAGCCGCTAAAAATCTGGACTCGATGAAAAAGATTCTTGCTGAGAGTAAGGTTAAAATTGGTGATTTTTATTTCTTTAAACGTGATAATTACACAGCAGCACGCGTATTTTATAACGAAGCGATTACTTCTTACCCTAATTCTGACGTAGCTAAATTAGCACGTGCTAAATTAGTACTTGTTGATGCCAAAGCTTCCAAGACAGCTACACCGAGCACTCAGCCTGCTAAAAAGAAACTGTTTTACTTCTTTTAATCGATGAAGAATGCCCTAGCCCAGGCTACGGGCCTTCTTATATTAGCCCTTTGTCTTACCTCTGGCTGTGCACATTACACGTTAGGGACACAAGGTAAGTTGTCCTTTACGACACTTTACGTTGAGCCTGTCAGCAACAAGTCTACTCTACCTCAGGCACAAGAAATTCTAAGTCAGCAGCTACGTGATATTTTTGAAAAAGACGGTCGCGTAACCTTAGTTAATTCCCCTCAGATAGCTGATGCTACCTTAACGGTAACCATTAAAACATACCGTAGAGATGTCTCTGCTGTAAGAGAATCCGATACAGGCCTAGCTAGTAAGTTTACACTTACGTTAGAATCAGTGTGTGCACTATCAGATAATAGAACGCATTCGGTTTTATTCCAAAATCGGTTAGTTGAAGTACAAGCTTCAGCGTTTACAGATAATGGTATTCCTGCACTTACTGGCCCTGGCAACCAACAGCAGTCTGAATACAATACAGTACCCATTCTAGCTAGAAAACTTGCCGATAAAGTGGGTCACGTAGTCCTAGATGTTTGGTAAAAGAACGTTGTTGCTAAACAAAATCGTATTCTAAACTCCATATCAGTGCACAAGCCAATCCTAGCCCCTTCATTACTTGCTGGTGACCATGCAAACCTGGGAGCCAGTGCAGCCTTCGCTTCTAGCCTTGGTATTGAGTGGCTTCATTTGGACATCATGGATGGACACTTTGTACCCAATCTATCTTTTGGTCCGGAAACACTTTCAGCACTGCGTAAAGCAGGATCAAAATTATTTTTCGACACGCACTTAATGCTATCAGAGCCTCACCGCTATATTGAAGCGTTTGCTAAAGCAGGTTCTGATCAAATTTCTATTCATATCGAACCTGAATACAATCATCTAGAAACCTTAACCAAGATAAAGGCCCTAGGCTGTAAATGCGGGATAGTGCTTAATCCAGGTACACCACCAGATGCAGTGTTTCACTTACTTAGCAGCGTTGATCTGGTTTTAGTGATGACCGTACAACCTGGCTTTGGGGGCCAAGCATTCAGAAATGAAATGCTACCAAAAATTTCAGTGCTTCATGAAGAGCGTAAAAAAAGAAATCTTTCTTACCGCATTGAAGTAGATGGTGGAATTGATCTAGCAAATGCTAAAGAGTGCCATGCAGCTGGAACAGATACCTTCGTTATAGGAACTTCTTTTTTTAAAGCACAAGATCCAGCTTTAGTCGCTAAAACGATTTCTACTTTATAGGTTCGAAAAGAGACTTTACGTTTAATTGATTAAGCAGAAATTTAATCATGAGCTATTACTTATCTGCTGATGAAATTTCTAAAGCCTTAGCATAGTGGGCTCTAAAATAAGCCCCTAATTCTGAAGCAAGTCGAAGTTCTTCAGTTTTATTCTTTGATTCTAGACGCTTACTTATTGCATTCTTTACCTGAAGATAACTTACGGCATCTAGATTTCTAATTTCATGTAATGCTCGACTCCTCGCGGGTTCCGGTGCTTTCAGTGCAGCCTCTACCGCTTGTACTAATTGATCATGGGTATCTTCACACATCACTCGAACAACAAAAGCTATCTCTTTAAATAAATCGCTCGTTCTTTCAGGATGATAAATGAGCACACTGGCATCTGAAAATGGATTAATAAAAGGATCAGAACGAACACTCATTAGAGATTGATCAGAATAAAAATCTTTCCTTATAGGCATTCGTCTTAAGGCATAGTCACTGGGTCCATTGACAGCCCCTGTCTTAAGTCCCCATAAGGCTTGGCCTTCTTTAGACAGAGAATATTCTAGGAATAATTCAGCTAAACTTTGATGGGGTGCCCCACGCAGTAGCCCAATAGGATCAACTGAGTAAGCGGTACCTCCATTAGGAATAGACAAACCGATACGATCACTCTTTGAGCGGCGTTGAACTGCTTCTGCTTGTTGATTGCCATAAAAATCTATCACAAGTCCAGCAGCACAATCTCCGGCAGCTACATCGATAGGCACTTTCTGAGAGGATCCAGTAAAATAGCGTGCATTACTACCTATGGACTGTATCAGGCGTAAGCCAGCCACCCAACCTTCAGCAATTGCTTCGGCTTCACTTTGGTTTACCGCACGTGTAGACACTTTAAGTTGCATCTGCTGCTGAATAATATTTTCGAACGCGGTGGTCATCGAACCACTGCGTGTAGGATCACATAAAGCGATTTGGCCTTTATAGCGTGGATCCGCTAAATCCACCCAAGCCTTCGGAGCTTCTGCAATTCCTAATCGTTTTAAGCAATCACGATTATAAATAATTCCGTAACAACTAATGACTGAACCAAACCATCTTGCCTTAGGGTCATAATATTTTTCTCCAGAATACTGCTGAGGTATAATCGCATCTGAAAACCATTCTGAATGTGTTTTCATAATAGAACTCTGCACTAGCATCCCAGCAGTAGCCATCTCGTCATAATCGTAAGCGTCTCCTCCAAAATAAAGATCTACCCCTGCTGTTGCCTTAGAATTTAAAAAACCACTGTGTGCCTGGTTTAAATCTTTATCACTTTCAGAAATAACCCTTCCCGATAAAAGTGTCGCCTCAATTGAATGACTCCACGTATGTCCCTGGTGCTGCCAAATATCTTTAAATGATTCTATATATTGCCCCTTTAAGTAACGGGTGATTTCGCTGGTACCACCCAGTACACGCCAATCCACAAATACGCTCCTGCCAGTCTTATTTTTATACCAAGTTTGAAAGCCGAGTGCATACTCATGCCTTATCGCTTCATTATGTGGCGTGACAATAACAAGTGTATCCTGAGCCTGTGTCACTTCAGGACGAGTAGGACGAATCCAAAAGGGCAAACTAACCACTCCAGCTAGAGCGATTAAAAAAAGGATTCGTTTCATGCGTTTATTTAATCCGGAAGAATCACAACATCTTCTACATTCGCATAAGCACTCAGACGTGAAACTTTAGTTGTTTGATTAAACTTAGGATTTAACTCGAAGAGTTTAAGTTTCACATCACCTACACTAAATTCATGTTGAGCAATCTCACCTAAGTAAAGTGTCTGTCCAACACTACCCTCTACTCGATTAATGCCAGGGGCTTTATCTTCACTAAGAATCCAAGATTCTGGACGAATGGATACTATCGCTTTTTGCCCTACACTTAAAACTCCCTCCTGACTTAAAACTCCCTCAAATACACCAAGCGCAGTTTCAACAACTGCTCTGAGTGCTTTTATATCAATCACTTTACCCGAAATAAAATTAGACTCACCAATGAAGCGAGCAACGTGTGTATTCTTAGGCCTACAATACATCTGCTTTGGAGTAGCAATTTGAACAATCTTACCTGCATCCATAATCGCTAAGCGATCTGCTATAGATAATGCTTCCTTTTGATCATGGGTGACATACACGGTTGTGACCTTGTGCTCTTTAGCTACGCGTCTAATTTCAGTACGCATTTCGAGTCTTAGATGAGCATCTAAATTAGAAAGCGGTTCATCTAAGAGTAGGCACTGAGGTTTAATCACTAAAGCCCTAGCAAGGGCAACACGCTGCTGTTGTCCGCCAGAGAGTTCACTAGGCATACGTTCAGAATAGGCACCCATACGCACCGACTCGAGGGTTTCAGCTACTTGGCGCTTAATTTGAGCCTTATCGACATGCCTTTCCTCAAGACCAAAGGCTACATTCTGGGCTACTGTCATATGAGGCCAAAGCGCGTAGCTTTGAAACATCATCGCTGTGTTACGTTTGTGTGGCGGTTTTTTCGTCACATTCTCTTTATCAAAGTAGATTTCACCCTGATCAGGTACATAAAAGCCAGCTAAAGAGCGTAAAAGCGTTGTTTTACCGCACCCGCTAGGCCCTAAAAGAAAGAATAACTCACCGGGCTCAACCTGAAGATTTACTCCATCAAGTGCCATTACAGCACCAAAAGCCTTAGAAACGGACTTAACCTGAATGGAGATCATAGAAGGAAGACTAATTTAGGAGTAAAGGGATACCACAATGAAAGGCGATATTTGAAAGTTCTATGAAAACAGGTTGCCTCAATAGCGTTACTTTGTCTGCCTAAATATCACTTACACATGCCTGCTAAATTAGATAAAAAAAAGCTAATACACCCTGATCTTGAAAGTGTCCTTTTTACGGAAGCTCAAATAAAGGCACGCGTCAAAGGCTTGGGCAAAGAACTTAAGGCATGCTACGGAGATTCAGAATTTACTATTATCTCCTTAATTAATGGAGCTATACTGTTTACCGCAGACTTAATGCGAGAAATTGATAATCCTGTACGTTTAGATTGTATCCGCATTTCAAGCTATGGAGAAAAAACTATTTCTCAAGGCACCCCTCAGATCATGCATAGCATGACACTTGATATATCAAAACGCCATGTTCTGTTAATTGATGATATCCTAGATACAGGAAAAACACTTTCCTTGGTCGACGGACTTATTAAAAAACTAAAACCTGCGAGTTTAAAAGTATGTGTTCTTCTTGATAAACAAGGTAGACGTGAAGTCCCGTACGAAGCTGATTTTATTGGCTTTAAAATTCCTGATAAATTTGTTGTTGGCTACGGTTTGGATTTTGCAGAACGCTACCGCAACTTACCGTGTATTGGCGTGCTGAAGCCAGAGCTTCAAAATCCACCCGAGTGGGTTTAAGTTATTTTTTTTTAGCTTTATAAAAAATAGGCGCAGAGGCTTCTTTTCCGCGCATTGCCTTTGCTTTAGGTTTGACCTTCTTTTTAGCGATTTTAGTAAATTTGCCTGACTTTAAGGCATCTATCTGATCACGAATTAAGGCTGCTCGCTCGAATTCTAGTTTAGCTGCTGCTTCTTGCATTTCTTCTTCTAGTTCTGCAATGACACTAGCCACATCCTCAGGGCTTGTTTGCTCACTCGGCTCGTCATTTTTCATAATACCCGTACCGTCATAAATATGCAGACTGGATTGAGCAGTGCGCTTAACACTCTTAGGCGTAATATTGTGCTCTAAATTATAAGCTGCCTGTTTTTCGCGTCGTTTACTGGTGATTTCGATCGTGCGCTTAATTGATTCTGTCATTCGATCTGCGTAAAAGATAACGCGTCCATTCTCATGACGCGCTGCACGACCTGAGGTTTGAATAAGACTGGTCTCACTACGCAAAAACCCTTCTTTATCAGCATCTAAAATAGCAACTAAGGCAACCTCGGGTAAGTCTAGACCCTCTCTAAGCAAATTGATACCCACTAAGACATCGAAATTCCCAAGCCTTAAATTTCTTAAGATTTCAACGCGCTCAATCGCGTCAATATCGGAATGCAAATATTCCACCTTAATTTTAGCTTCTCTTAGGTAAAGCGTGATATCTTCAGAAAGTCGTTTCGTTAAAGTTGTGACCAAGACTCTCTCTCCAACATGAGTGGCTTTTTTAATTTCACTGATCAAATCCTCCACTTGGCCCTTTGTAGATCGTACCGTAATGATAGGATCTAAAAGTCCTGTGGGACGAATGACTTGTTCAGCTATGACTTTAGCATGCTGAAATTCAAATGGCCCAGGTGTTGCAGAAACATAAAGGGTTTGCTGAGAAACTGAGCGAAATTCATCAAAACTTTGCGGTCTATTATCAAGCGCTGAAGGAAGCCTAAAACCGAAATCTACTAATGTTTTCTTACGAGCTTGATCTCCATTATACATACCGCCGATTTGAGGAACACTTACGTGACTTTCATCAATCATTAATAGGTAATCTTTAGGGAAGAAATCGATTAAACAGGAAGGTCTATCGCCTGTTTTTCGTCCCGACATATGCAGGGAATAATTTTCTATACCACTGCAAAAACCCATTTCTTGAAGCATTTCTAAATCATACTGTGTACGCATGCGAATACGCTGAGCTTCCAAGTAGCGACCACTCTTTTCAAAATAGGCAACACGTTCTTCTAATTCCGACTTAATGCCACTGATTGCAGGGACTAAACGCTCCTTAGTTGTGACATACTGAGTGGCAGGATATAAATCAAATTCTTGGATCTCCCGAATCACTGAGCCTGTAACTGCTTCAAACTCAGAAATCT
Source organism: uncultured Opitutia bacterium (assembly GCA_903834135.1). Taxonomy (GTDB): domain Bacteria; phylum Verrucomicrobiota; class Verrucomicrobiia; order Opitutales; family Opitutaceae; genus Palsa-1447. Next base: position 88,171 of record CAILHZ010000018.1, read on the forward strand.
TTTCAATCTCATCTCCAAAAAATTCAACGCGTAAGCCATGCTCCAAATAAGCCGGCATAACATCTACCACATCACCTCTTACGCGAAAACGTCCACGGTCTAATTCAAAGTCATTTCGCTCATAAATATTATCTACAAGTCGCTCCAGGAATTTATCTCGAGCCATGGAGGTTCCTTTTTTTAAAGTAATACGCATAGACGAGAAATCCTCGGGAGAACCTAACCCGTAGATACATGATACGCTCGCGACTACAATTACATCTCTTCGACTTACTAAGGCACTGGTTGCAGAAATTCTTAGCCGATCAATTTCATCATTAATAGCCGAATCTTTCTCAATAAAGGTGTCACTAGACGGCACATAAGCCTCAGGTTGATAGTAGTCGTAATAGCTAACGAAGTATTCGACAGCATTCTCTGGGAAGAAATTTTTGAATTCAGAATACAACTGCGCAGCCAGAGTCTTATTATGCGACATGATCAGAGTAGGCCGATCAAGCTGTGCAATCACATTAGCCATTGTGAAAGTTTTACCAGAGCCCGTCACTCCCAACAGTGCCTGATCTCTATTTCCTGAGCGGATAGATTTAACTAATTTATCTATAGCCTCTGGTTGATCACCTGTAGGCTTATAATCTGACTTTAATTTAAATAGCACGGGATAGAACTTATTTACTAAGCACGAGCAATTTCACCCGATGCAATACGTTTAAGAAATGAGGACGCGATCTGTGAACGACTGACAAGACTTGGAAGTTTAATATATTCGTCAACACTATGGAGATGATCTCCCACAGGGCCTAAGCCATCTAAATTAGGTAACCCTACAGCAGTTATCAGATTACCGTCACTGCCCCCACCGACATGCTGCCAGTCTAGACTTTCGCCACATTCAATTGCACACTGTTGCCAATACTTAAAAAGCACTTCTTCTTTAGGCGAACTCTCCTTAGGGGGACGATTAAATCCACCCTCAATAGTTAAACGGTACCCATCTTTGGTATTAATAAATTCGGAGAGATCATTGAGGCGTCTGCGCACAGTAGCTTCATCTGATTTCTGGGTAATACGGATATTCACTTCAGCTGACGCAAGATCTGGGACAACGTTCACTACCCCACCACCCTTGATAAAGCCTACATTAACCATAATTGTAGTATTCTCAGTGGCTAATTCATTAAGTTTAGGGAGGCATTCACATAGGGCGAGTATTGCATTTCGGCCTTGCGCTGAATCTCTTCCAGCGTGCGCTGCCTTGCCATGAACAGTAAGTGTAAAAATGCCAGTACCTTTGCGTGATTTAACGATATCTCCATTGGCCCGTGCTGGTTCAAAAATTAGCGCAAATTCGAACACTTGTGATGATGCTTTAGTCTCAATAACTGAGCGACTACATACAGAGCCCGTTTCTTCATCCGGAGTAAGTAAAACTTCATAGCCTAGGTTAGATGCATGGGGATCTGTTTCTAGTTCTAAAAGTGCAGCGAGCATGACAACAATCCCACCTTTCATATCTGCTACACCTGGACCATTTAAATAACCCTCTTTTGTCACTGTAACTGTTTGAAAACGGTGACTCAGTTCATAAACCGTATCAAAATGACCACTCAGTAAAATCTGACGAGGCGCTTTAGGACGAACACGAATTGAAATTGCTTTTGCCTGCGTGCCTTCCAATGCAATTTCTTCGACATGAGCACCTTTAATTTTAGAGAACGCGTCACTAAGCGCCTTGCCCATAAGCGCTAATCCGGTCGTGTTACCGCTACCTGAATTAATGCTGGCCCAACCAGTAAGAAGTGCCTGAAGCGCCTTAAGATCCATAGAAACGTATTTCATACAGGCTTAAGACGTACGGCAAGACTACGCTAAAAGTTCAGAAAAGAAGTTGCCTCTAATCTATGCTCATGAAGGCTGATTGGTATCCCGATGCAAGCACCTCAAGCGAATAAAGGCAGACAGATCTTCGCTCGTAAATCAATAGATGGCCTCATTGCAGACTCTACCCTAGCGGGCCATAAACTTAAGAAAACACTTGGGCCATGGAGTCTTACTGCTTTAGGTGTGGGTGGAATCATTGGTTCAGGAATATTTGTTTTAACAGGTACTGCTGCTGCAGGTGAGCACTTCTCTGTTCCCTCCATCTTGCATGCTCCTGTGATGGATCTAATTTATAACTTCATCCACCAAGGGCACTGGGTTACAAGTTTTGAGCACGGAAGACCCGCTGCTGGCCCAGCAATTGCAATTTCATTTATTTTAGTAGCAATCGCCTGCAGTTTTGCAGGACTTTGCTATGCTGAGTTAGCCTCAATGATTCCGATAGCGGGCAGTGCTTACACATACACCTATGCTACCTTAGGTGAACTCATTGCTTGGATTATCGGATGGGACCTCATCCTAGAATATGCCGTTAGTAATGTCGCAGTCGCTGTTGGGTTTGCTGGCTACTTAAAGGCCCAACTCGTTGCCTTTGGGATAACCTTGCCCGATCAGTGGTCAACCTGTGTGTGGGCGCAGGGTAAATGGACAGGAGCTTACTTTAATTTTCCGGCGTTTTTTATCGTCTTTCTTTTAACTGTTATCCTTGTGCGGGGTATTAAAGAGTCCGCTCGTGCCAACAACATCATGGTCTTAGTCAAGATTGCGGCCATTATGATCTTCTTAGTTGTCGGTGGAATGCTTGTTCATCCTGCTAATTGGCACCCCTTCTCTCCTTCGGGCTTTTCAGGAATTTTAAGTGGTGGAGCAATTATCTTTTTTACCTACATTGGATTTGATTCGGTTTCAACTGCCGCAGAAGAAACAAAGAATCCACAAAAGGATGTACCCTTTGGCATCATCGCATCGCTGATTATCTGCGCAGTGCTTTATGTCGGTGTAGCACTCGTACTACTTGGTATGATGAAGTACCAGACCTTTGAATCAGGCGCTGCTGCGGATGCTCCTGTGGCCTACGCTTTAGCGACCCTTAAAGCTAATCCCATTTACCAATCCATTATTTTAATAGGTGCCTTAACTGGCATGGTATCTTCACTTCTAGTGTTTCAATACGGCCAAGCCAGAATATGGTTTGCAATGTCACGGGACGGCCTACTGCCTAAAATATTTAGCGCAGTGCATACAAAGTACCAGACGCCTCACTGGTCCACTTGGATCGCAGGACTTGCTGTTGGATTACCCGCTGGCCTACTTGATATTGGGGACGCAGCAGATCTCTCCAACATAGGTACTTTATTCGCGTTTGTATTAGTTTCTATTGGCGTAATTTTACTTAGAAAGAGACAACCCGAACTTAAGAGAGGTTTCCGTGTTCCTTTTGTACCACTCTTTCCTCTGATCTCAGCAGGCCTTTGTTTAAGCCTAATGACAGGATTAACAGTCATTACCTGGATTCGTTTTTTCGTCTGGTTAGCTATCGGTTTAGTTATCTATCTTGCTTATAGTAGGAAACATAGCTCATTCGCTCTAAAAAAATAATTAGCCTATTTCAGATTACTAATAGGCTAATAATGCGCGTCTAAGTACGTTGCTTAAGTACTCATATAGGGATAAGCTTTTACACAAGATTAGTTATTCGAGGATAAACCCTATGTCTAAAGCAGTTGTCTCTCAGCTTTACGATTCCGAAGTCTTTCGCATGGCCTGTAAGCAGTTCGATAGTGCTGCAGATGCGATTAATTTGCCCGATAATATTCGGGATAGAACAAAATATCCCAGACGCTGTTTGGCTGTTTCTATTCCAGTAAAACGCGATGACGGAAGTATCACAATTTTTGAAGGCTACCGTGTTCAACATAATCTCTCGACTGGACCTGCTAAAGGCGGAATCCGTTTTCACGAACATGTTACCTTAGGAGAAGTTGCCGCTCTATCGATGTGGATGAGCTGGAAGTGCTCACTGGTGGGACTACCTTACGGTGGAGCTAAAGGGGGTGTGATTGTAAATCCACGCGAACTCTCCCTGCGAGAATTAGAGCATCTGTCTAGGCGTTACATGCAAGAGATGATTCATTTTCTAGGACCAGACATTGACGTAGCTGCTCCTGATGTAGGGACTAACGAGCAAATCATGGCCTGGATGATGGATACCTATTCTAATCATGTTGGCTACTTAGTGCCGGCAGTAGTTACTGGAAAACCGCTTTCAGTAGGTGGTTCAGAAGGAAGACGGGAAGCTACAGGTGCCGGAGTTGCGTATCTAATTAAGCATTACTTAATTGATATGAAGTTACCCATTGAGCAGGCCACTGTTGCTATACAAGGTTTTGGTAATGTGGGCAGTGAAGCAGCACTTGCTTTAAGTCAGTATGGGGCAAAAATTATTGCCATATCTGATTACACGGGAGGAATATATAACCCTAAAGGAATAGACCTTAAAAAAGCACTCGCGTATCTTAGCTACGCAAAGGTGCTTAAAGACTTTGATGGTGGTGAAGCAATAAGTAATGAAGCACTGCTTGAATTACCCTGTACAGTGCTTGTACCTGCAGCCCTTGAGCGTGTAATAACGGAAATAAACGCTCCAAAATTAAAATGTAAGCTCTTAGCTGAGGCTGCTAATGGCCCGACTACAAATGCGGCTGATAAAATCATTGAGCAACGAGGTGATATCGAAATCATTCCTGACGTACTCTGCAATTCAGGAGGCGTAATTGTCTCGTATTTTGAATGGCTACAAAATCGCCAAAGCTATTACTGGAGTAGAGAAGAAGTGCTTTCTAAATTAACAGGAATTTTAGATAAAGCGAAAGCCAGTGTGGAGTACCAAAAACGTAAATTTAAATTTAGCCGTAGACTCGCTGCCTTAACACTCGGCATTGCCCGCGTGGCTGAGGCCAAGGAAAGCCGAGGCTTATTTCCGTAAGTTTTTCTCTATCACTTCAGGCAACTGACTTAAGGCAGTAATAAAGGCGTGAGCTCCTTGTTTTACTTTCTCGCGAATAACTACCCCACCAAAGCCAACAAACAGATCCACACTTGCCTGTGTTTCTAAATCACTGACCCCATCGCCTATCATCACGATTTGCTTAGGGTTAAATTCTTTTCTTAAACGCTCTATAACTTCAGGTTTACCACCTGAGCGAGTTGTTGGGTAATCCTTATTAAAGCCCGTGTAGTTACCCTCCTTATCAAAATACAAATCTACGGCCTCAATACGTGAAATTCTAAGCGCCTTAGCTAAAGGCTCAATAGCCTGCTTAAAGCCGCCGCTAATTATCAGCGGCGTCCATCCCTGAGCCACTAAAGCCTTAAGACAGTCTGCTACGCCCTCAACTTGAGTCTGAAGGTAACAAGTACCCACCGCCTGAACATCACTTCGTGTAGGCTTTATAATGTCTAGGCGCTTTCCAAATACTTGCTGAACGGGAATTTTTCCGTCCATAGCCTCGTGCGTCATAGCCTCCACTTGCTTGAAGACTTCAGGACCACGTACCCGAGCAAGCTCATCAATGCCTTCGATAGTACTTAGGGTACTATCACAATCAAAACAGATCAGTTTAGGCTGTGAGGTCATAAAAAAACCCGCCTGTTTATGGGGCGGGCTTTGTAAAGAGATTTAAGCAGCTTACTTCTTTGTAGAAACGCGCTTGAACTTCGTTGTGAACTTTTCAACCCGGCCTGCTGTGTCAACCAAGCGCTTTTCGCCGGTATATGCAGGATGGGAGTCCATGGAGATGTCTCGGATTACTATGAAGTAATCTTGGCCGTCGATTTTTTCGACACGAGCGGACTTCATTGTTGAGCGGGTCAGGAAACGTTTTCCTGTACCGACATCAAGGAAGCAGACATTATTAAGAGAGGGATGGCCTTCAGCTTTCACGTATTATATTGGGTTAAATCAACCTTGCCGCGCTTTATAGCGAGGATCGGTTTTGTTGATCACATAGATCTTGCCACGACGACGCACGACTTGGCAGTCAGGGTGACGCTTCTTGGCGGATTTGATCGAAGATACGACTTTCATAAAAGGTACAAAAAAAGAGATACACCCCCCCCTCTGTCAATGCAAATGCCCTAAATAACCTTAATTATCCTGCGGATCCTCAGGCTCTTCCGCAAAAAGCCTCCATTCTTCCCCCTTACCCTTCAATACGTTACGCCAAAGGGTCTGATCGGGATCATAAGTAAATAGATCTGAGGGAATTGGGGATACAATCCAGGTACTTGCCTTTAATTCACCCTTTAACTGGCCCTTACCCCATCCAGAATAGCCCAGATAGGCCCTAACGTGGGTATTCTCTTCCGTGAGTAGAGCAGTTGCCTTCTCAGGGTCTAAACCTACATGAAACTGAAACCCGGTCGTTCTAACCTGCCAGGCTGCCAGTATCAGCTGATTCGTTTCTACCGGACCACCTGTAAAGACAGGTACGGAGGTAAGTTCGCTAAGAGCAAACTCACCACCCAATTGACCCAGTGTTTTTCCACAAGGACGATTTAGGACAACCCCAAGAGCACCCTCGTCACTATCTGAAGTCATAAGCACTACCGTGCGCTTAAAATTAGGATCCTTTAAAATAGGATTTGCGATTAGCAGTGATCCTGCAAGGCACTGAGGTGAACTTTTTATACCTTCGCGCATCCCGTTAAAATTGATGAGTAAAAATTAAAGTTTTAAAATCTTAACACCAGACTCTGTGAGCAGTGGAGCAACAAGCGTGTCATTATGATAATCGGTATGATACCGAACTTCTGAAATACCAGAAGCAGCTAAAATTTTAGCACAGTTAATGCAGGGGTAATGCGTCACATACGCAACGCAGCCTTCAACAGAACTTCCACGGCGTGCTGCATCGGCAATTGCATTTTGTTCAGCATGTACCGTTGCTTGTTCGTGACCATCGCGAAGTCGAGATACGTGAGGCGTGCCTGGTAGATAGCCATTATAACCTGCTGCAACGATTCTGTTTTTACGCTGGCCACCCGTCACAATTACACAGCCTACATGCAAGCGCTCACAGTTAGAACGTGTAGACATCAGTACAGCCGTAGCCATAAAGTACTCGTCCCAAGAAGGACGATGAGGAAAGCTTTTGGCAGCTTCGATGATTAGTTTAACTGGGCTCTTTTTCTTCTTCATACGCTATGGTTAAATCTTGGCTCGGCGGTTTACATAGCGCAATCAAATGAAATCATTGATTTTGCCAGTCCACTCAGAGCGTTTCGGTGTCTACAACTAATGCTGTCTGCAATTCGCACCTTTTTACTACATTCACCTTTATTTGAGGTTATTGATACACATTCATCCGTAGAATTAGCAAAGTAAACAAAATCACCTTCTTTTATTCGTAGTAAATCAACTAATTTAGCAGGTAGTCTAAAAACCAGTAAAGTCTGTATTGTAATGACTTTCGATCCAATAAACATGTGTGTAAATTAATAGCATGAAATGAGTTTATCAAGGTGCTTTCTAATGATGAAAAACATGCAACCTAACGATAATCCCAATCCTTGATCCGCTTGCCAGCCGATGTATTAAACGCTTAAGTCAAGAGTATGCCTACACTGCATGACCTTGTCTCTTACTGTGATACACGCACAAACCGTGCAGCCTTTAAAGACTATCCAGGCGCATTAAACGGCCTACAATTCTCAAATAATGGCAAGGTAACTAAAATCGGTGCAGCTGTAGATGCAGGTGTTATTCCCTTTCAAAAAGCAATTACTGAAAAAGTAGATTTTTTAATCGTACATCATGGCATGTTCTGGGATATGCCGCGTCCCATCACTGGTCCTGTCTATGAACGTTTCACAACATTGATGGCTGGAAATTGCGCCGTGTACTCAAGTCACCTCCCCCTTGATGCACACACAGAGATTGGCAATAATGCGCTCCTTGCCAAGCAACTTAGCCTAAAGCCAAGTCGTGGCTTTATACCAAATGAAGGTGGAGATATTGGTCTTATCACAGAGAATACACTCTCACGTGAAGAATTAAAACTTCGCCTTCAAAAGCACTACACTCACGTCACTGCAATTGAGTACGGCTCTTCTACTCCAAAAGAAATTGCAATATGCAGTGGCAGTGGTTCCAGTGCGCTACCTATAGCAATAGCTTCGGGAGCAGATACCCTAATCACAGGAGAATTAAGAGAAGAACATTTTAATTTAGCTCAAGAAGCTAAGCTAAACCTTTATCTATGCGGTCACTATGCTACTGAAGTGCATGCAGTTAAAGCACTGGCTGAAGAACTCGCCAAGAAGTTCTCCATACCTTGGACTTTTATATCCACCGAAAATCCGCTTTAAGTTTTTATAAAAATAGAGATACTTTTAAGTTATGAAGAAGCTCGCAGTGCTCAATGGCCCTAATCTCGATCGCCTCGGCAAAAGAGAACCAGAGATCTATGGCAAAGAAACATTAGCCGATTTAGAGGCAGCACTGCGTAGAAATTTTTCGGGCAATGCAGAATTCACTTTTTTCCAGTCTAATCACGAAGGTGCTTTAATTGATCACATTGCAGCATTAGCGGAAGCCAAGTTTGACGGTATTATTATTAATCCAGGTGGCTTCACTCATACGAGTGTAGCACTACGTGATGCTTTAGCAGGTTCAGGTCTTAAAGCTGTAGAAGTGCATATTTCTAATATCTACAAAAGAGAAGAATTTAGGCACACGTCATTAACTGCTCCTGCCTGTGTTGCTGTTATTAGTGGCTTAGGCCTTGAAGGCTATCACGCTGCCATCCGCTATTTTTTAAGTCTTTAAACTTAGAAAAAAAGTCGGATTAGGTGGAGGCTCACGCAAGCAGCAAGTGCTGCTACTAAATCGTCTATAACAACACCCCAACCTGCGTTAAGTTTTTGTAATTTTGTAATCCCAAAGGGTTTTAAAATGTCGTAGATCCTAAATAGGATAAAGCCTACGAGTAGAACGATCCACTCAGATGTCGCACCCTTTAGCGAATTGTACCCTAAAAAAACTAAAGGCATTGCAACAAATTCATCTAAAATTACTTCCCCTGGATCTGATTTGCCGAGACGAATTTCTGCTTCACCACAAAAAGCTACAGCTACATACGAAGCAGCAGCCGTAAGTAGTATCGTTTGCAAAAAGTCTAAGTGAGAAAAAAAGAGTAAAAAATAAAATACCCCAGCAAGTGAACCCCAGGTACCAGGAGCCGGCAATTTACTGCCTAGTGGTCCTAAGCGTGCAATGGAAAGAATAACACGGCTTGATAAAACGCTAGGCCACTTAGGTTGGACAAGCTTCATTGCACTTAAGAAGCAAACACGACACTCCTAAATTTAGAAATATATCTCCAACCAGACCACACTGCTAAGACTGTACCTAGTATAAATATATATTCACCGATATGCTGAATGACTGCAGTACTTGCATCACAGTTTTGCCCAATAAGGTGTGCTAAATCACGTCCAATCATCGGAGCACCTAGCAAAAAACCTAACGCAATTAATTGAGTTAACGTTTTTGATTTTCCGCCGCTATCTGCTGAAACGATTACACCCTTTGCAGCTGCTACCATTCGCATACCAGTGACCATAAATTCTCGACACAAAGTAATTAAGGTAAGAGCAATTGCTATTTCATGTTTAGGTTCAGGAACAAACTGTGCACTTCCCACAAGAGCTATAACAAGCCCCATGACCATAATTTTATCAATTAGGGCGTCCATTAATTTCCCGAATGTTGTAACTTGTTGCCACTTACGAGCCAAGTAACCATCCAGCCAATCACCTACTGCAGCTAGAATAAATAAAATGAAAGCCAATGTAGCCGAACCTATCCAATCACAGTACATTAAAGCCGCTATTATAAACATCAGCGGTATACGTGATAAGGTGATCAGATTAGGCAGATTCATCTATTTGGCTAAGCGTGAGTTTTACCCGACAAGAAAACACCCTTAGTGGCATTAAAGGCAAGTATAGACCAGAGTTGCGAAGCAGTTCAGTTTATGTTCTTATATACGTGCTCGCATGAAACACTGCATCTATCCTGGAACTTTTGACCCCATTACTTATGGGCATCTTGATGTACTCTCACGTGCAGCCAAACTCTTTGATCAAGTCACAATCGCAATAGCAGATAATGCAGGTAAAGAGCCTATATTTAGCGCCAAAGAACGCTTCGACCTAGTTAAAAGTAACGTAGCAAAGTTTCCAAATGTTAAAGTTGTTGGCTTCAAAGGTCTTTTGGTCGATTTAGCTAGGGAGCAAAATGCAGACGCTATCATACGTGGCTTAAGAGCACTTTCTGACTTTGAGTTTGAATTCAATATGGCTCTTATGAATCGGCATTTAGAGCCTAAATTAGAAACTCTCTTCGTAATGCCTAACGAGCAGTTTAGCTATACTAGTTCAAGCTTAGTTAAGCAGGTCGCTAAATACGGCGGTGACGTGAATCATTTTGTACCGCCGGATGTAGCAGCAGCCTTAAAAAAGGCCTATAAAATTTAGTGTCACTTTTTGTCACCTATGCCGTCTAAGAGGTTGCAGGCGTATAGGTTTGGGAAAACTCAAGCTGAAGGCTTAATAGCTATAGCCTGCATTTTTCACTTATACACGTATGGCAAAATCTCCAAAATTACTCAGCTTGATCATCCTTACAGTTTTTGCGCTGTTGGCTGCTCTAGGTGGTTTATATTTATGGCAATCTTCTAAACCAGCTCCACCGCAGTATTACACAGCTACAGCTGACCGCGGTGATTTAATCGAATCAGTAACAGCAACTGGTGTAATTAAACCATTTTTAGACGTTTTGGTAAGTAGTCAGATATCAGGATTAATAAACGGTCTGTACACTGACTTTAATCAAAAAGTAAAAGAAGGCCAACTTCTAGCAACTTTGCTACCTATTAATTATCAAGCAGCCTTACGCTCCGCTCAGGCGAATTTAGAAAACGCAAAAGCTAACAACACACTTCAAGAGATAAACTTAAAGCGTTATAAAACCCTTTTAAATCAAAATTTAATTTCCCAGTTAGCCTACGACACACAACAAGCCCTAGTAGATCAATCCCGGGCTCAAGTTGAAATAACAACCGGCACTGTCGATACTGCTAAGGCCAATCTATCGTACTGCCGTATTCTCTCACCGATTGATGGAGTGATCATTAATCGACTTATCGACGTAGGTAATTCTGTGGCAGCATCTCTTAGTTCACCTACGCTCTTTGAAATAGCAAATGATCTAACAAAGATGCAAATTGATGCAGCCGTAGCAGAGGCTGATATTGGCTCAGTAGCTGTTGGCCAAGACGTAACTTTTTTAGTAGATGCGTTTCCTAATAAGCAATTTCACGGGAAGGTACACCTCGTACGTAATTCTGCGTTAACAGTACAAAATGTAGTGACGTATGACGTCATGATAACCGTTGATAACGATGAATTGAAATTAAAACCAGGTATGACAGCTAACGTTTCTATCATTGTAGCACGCCGCACCAATGTAGTACGCATTCCAAACGGAAGTTTACGTTTTAGAATGCCAGATAATCTTCAGTACTTAGTAGTGAAGTCACCTAAAAATAATAGTTCACCGCAGCAGCTCCCAACTACTGTAAAGAAACTTTCTCCAGAAGAACGTAGACGTGTTTTTCAGCAATTAATGCAAGACGCAGGTTATGACCGCAGCGGTGGCCCTCCCTCGCCTCAGATACGTGAAAAATTAATAACGTTAGCTAAAGAACGTGGTATTGAATTACCCGCAGGATTAAGCGGCAATAGCGGAAGAAAACCAGGATCAGACCCAGATGCTCCTGTGTACCGTACAATCTACCGCTTACCAGGAGGTGATCTCGATGCACATCCCGAAGCTGTGGTAGTTAAATTAGGCATTAGTGACGGAGCACAAACTGAAATTAGTGAAAATATTAATCCAGGGGATGTACTCATCACAGGTGCACTTCAAACCAATACCATTACAACCAGTCCGTTTGGTAACCGTGGCATGGGTAACATTGGTCGTTAATTAATAAAGCTAGTCTTCGCTTCTGATGCAACCGGTCGTTCAACTCGAAAACATTCATAAAGTCTACGACTCTGGTGAAGTAAAAGTGCATGCTGTAAGAGGAGTCTCTGCAACAGTACACGCGGGAGATTTTGTTGCTCTAATGGGTGCAAGCGGTTCAGGGAAATCAACCCTCATGAATCTCTTAGGCTGCCTTGATAGACCTAGTAATGGAAAATACTTACTGGATGGTGTCGATGTTTCTGGCCTTGACCGAGACCAATTAGCAGACATTCGAAATAAAAAATTAGGATTCGTATTTCAGGGATTTAATTTACTTTCGCGTACTACAGCGCTTGAGAATACGGAACTGCCTATGCTATACGGCAAACGCAACTTATCGCGTTCAGCAATGAGAGACAGAGCCATGCACTGTTTGGATATTGTAGGCTTAACTAAACGTGCAGACCACTTCCCTAGCCAACTCTCTGGTGGACAACAGCAAAGAGCAGCTATAGCAAGAGCTCTGGTCAATGAGCCTCAAGTTCTGCTTGCAGATGAACCTACGGGAAATCTCGATACCAAAACTTCAATGGAAGTTATGGGTGTATTTCAAAAACTAAATAGCCAAGGCATTACCATTATTATGGTAACCCACGAACTCGATATTGCGCATTACTGTAAGCGTAATTTGGTACTAAGAGACGGACTTCTTGTAAGTGATGTACAAATTAAAGACCGCCTAATTGCTGAAGAAGAAATTAAGCGTATCAAAGAACAGGAATCGGCTGCTAAATTAACCGCCTAATTCAATGCGTATTTTAGCCACTTTTTTCGTAGCACTTAGAGCTCTTCGCCGAAACAAGATGCGGTCTATCCTCACCGCACTTGGAATAATTATTGGCGTCGGAGCTGTTATTGCGATGGTGAGTATTGGAGACGGAGCTAAATCTCTAGTCGAAGCCCAAGTAGCAAGCTTAGGACAAAATGTTATTCTTGTCTTTGCAGGCAGTGCAAATTCAAGCGGAGCACGCAGTGGCTACGGAGGTGCAGGCACTCTCACTATTAAAGATGCGGAGGCTATTAAATCTGAAGTAAGAGATATCCAAGGTGTAAGTCCTGAAGTTGTAGGAGGTGCCCAAGTATTTGCTAATGGGCTTAATTGGGGTACGCGAATCCGCGGAGAAAGTGAAGACTACCTATCTATTAGACAGTGGTCATTAAGTGAAGGAGCCATGTTCACAGACCAAGACGTACGTGGTGGCGCAAAAGTTTGTATCATTGGACAAACGATTCTTAATAATCTTTTCCCTGAAGGGGACGCAGTGGGTAAAACGATACGCATAAGAAATCTGCCTTTCAAGGTGCTTGGTATACTGTCAAGCAAAGGCTTTTCTGTCCAAGGCAATGATCAAGACGACGTTGTGGTAATCCCTTACACAAGTGCGATGAAACGATTTTCACGGCAGACCTATTTAGCCGTTATAAATGTGCAAGCCGTACCCAGTGCAAGTATTCCTTTAGTTGAGCTAGATATACAGAATCTTCTGCACGCAAGGCACCGAATTACTGAGGGCAGAGATGACGATTTTAATGTACGTGATCAGCAAGAAATTGCAGAAGCTGCGACTGCAACAACTCGGACGATGACCTTTCTACTAGGCACAATTGCATGCGTATCCTTAGTTGTTGGGGGCATAGGAATCATGAATATAATGCTCGTCTCTGTAACCGAGCGTACTCGCGAAATTGGCATACGCATGGCTGTAGGTGCCCACGGCTCTGACGTACTTACGCAATTCTTAATAGAGGCAGTAGTATTAAGCCTAATGGGAGGCCTTATTGGAATAGGCATGGGGATTTCTGCAGCTAAACTCTTATCTTACTTTAATCACTGGCCTACCCTTATTTCACCTACAGTCTCCCTTGTTGCCTTTGTGTTTAGTGGTGCTGTAGGTGTTTTCTTTGGTTATTATCCGGCGCTGAAAGCGGCTAAGCTAGATCCAATTGAAGCCTTGCGCTTCGAATAAGGATCAGTGAGCAGTCAGTTGACCTGTGGCTACTGACAGTGCTAGCGTAGTTTCATTGAAAACTACAGACGCTCGCACCTCATTTATAGATTCGCTGCGAAGCGCAATAACGGATGAGGCTTTCCTAAAACTCACTCTATCGCGTTACGTGGGTAGTGATAAAACAATTAAAAGTGTGTCTATACGTCCTGTACTCTTAAAAGCAGGTCATAAATTTTCATTTGTTTGGAGACATCAAACAAACGATATTACAAAAAATCTAAGTGCTGAGGAAGCACTGCAAAGTTTAACGGCTTTAATAGGAACAGACTTTCTAGATGCTCACCTCTTTATTCCTGGTGAAACGCTTCAACTCGAATGCAAGGCAGATGGATCTGCTCGCTTAAGTCGGTCTGAAGTAGCTTACGAAAAACCGATCCTAGGTGGTAACGACCGTGAAAAAAATAGAATTATAAAACCTACTTCAACGTGGCTTGAAGCATTGGGTATCACCAGCTCACAAGGTCGTCCTAAAGAAGGCATGGCCTCAAAGTTTAAACAAATTCAAAAATTTTCAGAACTCCTCTCAGATCTTTTACGTGAAGCAGAATTAGATAAGTCGACAAAACCGCTTAAGATAATCGATATGGGTTCTGGCAAGGGTTACCTGACATTTGCTGTAGCTGAACTCTTAAAAGAAAAGGCTCATGTAACAGGAATTGAATTAAGGCCAGAACTAGTGGAGCTCGGTAATTCTACTGCACAAAAAACAGGTTTAGCTTCACACTTAACCTTCAAAGCAGGTGCAATCTCGAGTACTCCAAATGAAGCGATGGATGTACTGATTGCACTTCATGCCTGTGACACAGCTACCGATGATGCCCTAGCTCAAGCAGTAGCTGCCAAGGCTAGCTTAATTATTGTTTCTCCCTGCTGCCAAAAAGAACTCAGATCACAGCTAAAATCGCCTGAGGTCTTAGCTGCTAGCCTTAGGCATGGAATCTTCCAGGAAAGACAATCTGAGTTCGTCACGGACGCCTTAAGAGCCCTACTGCTTGAATGGGCAGGCTATAAAACTAAGGTTTTTGAGTTTATATCGACTGAGCATACCTCGAAAAACCTCATGATTACTGCAATTAAACATTCGGCTCAAAAACCAGAAATTGCCCCTTCTATACGTGCTTTTGCCCAATTTTACGGAATTTCCCATCAATCTTTAGCAAAACAACTAGGCTTTAGCCTTCAATCAATCTCCTGAGGCTTGACTCAGGTGCAAGGCATAAGAAGATAGATCCTTTAGAAACACAAATCATGAGCAAACAGTACAATAAGGTCATCAAGAAGAAGCGCCGCCTTGCCTATCTCAAACGTAAGCGTGCCAAAGTTTTAGCAGCGAAAAAGAAGTAATTGATTAAGGTCAGCCTCATTTCGCTAGGCTGCGCCAAGAATCTCGTGGATAGCGAGATTATGGTAGGCCACCTGCATCAAGCAGGAATGCAAGTGACCCCCGATGCCGATCAGGCAGATGTGGTCATTGTTAACACGTGCTCATTTATTGATTCCTCCAAAGAAGAATCAATAAGTCACATTTTAGAAGCGCACGCCCAGCGTGGCTTAAGAAAGAAACGTAAAGACCAGAAACTTATTGTTGCTGGCTGCATGTCACAGCGTTTCTCCAAAGAATTACCTGCGGATTTACCTGAAGTTGATGCCTTCATAGGCTTAGATCAAATTACCCAGGTAGCACCTATCATTGATGGGCTTTTAGGACGTCCTGTTTCAGCGCAAGTAACGGCCACTACGAGTACCCCTGCACCTCACGGCCATACGACTAGTGAGGGCCCAGTTAGTTTTGTTACCCCGCGCTCAACTTACATCCCAGATTACAACACACCTCGTTTTAGGCTCACCCCTAAACATACCGCATATATCAAAATTGCGGAAGGCTGTAATCACCCCTGCACTTTTTGTATTATTCCACAAATACGTGGCCGTCACCGCAGCCGTACGGTTGAGAGTGTCGTAGCAGAAGCAAGAGCTTTAGTTAAAGATGGCGTTAAAGAAATTAATTTAATTTCTCAAGATACAACTTTTTTTGGTATGGATACGTGGGAGGAAAGACCTAACCCTCGTACGCCTGTTGATTCATCCAAGGGAACAGCACTGACTACTCTACTTCGTGAATTAAACGCAATTGAGGGTGATTTCTGGATACGCCTTTTATATACTCATCCTGCTCATTGGAGTGATGAGTTAATTAAGACGATTGCAGAATGCCCTAAGGTAGCTCGCTATATTGATATTCCGCTGCAGCACATCAGTGACCGCATGCTTAAGATCATGCAGCGTGAAACAAGTGGTGATTATATCAGAGATCTTCTTAAACGAATTCGCGCTGGAATCCCAGGGATTGCAATACGCACAACCTTCATCGTTGGTTTCCCAGGCGAGACCGAAGCTGATGTTGAAGAACTCGCAGAATTTATATCTGCAACAGAATTTGAACGTTTAGGTGTTTTCCGTTACTCCCAAGAGCAAGGAACACGTGCTGCGAAGATGGATGACCAGATTGATACAAGAGAAAAAGATCGCCGCTATCGCCGCTTAATGAGTCTTCAAAAAGCAATCGCAGCTAAGGTGAGTGCTCGTAGTATTGGAACTAATTTAAAAGTACTTGTTGAAGAATTGGGTGTAGCACGCGCCGAAGCAGATGCTCCTGACATTGATGGACGCGTATATGTAAGCGATGCACTCCCTATAGGGGCTTTTGCTGAAGTAAAAATTACTGGCAGCAAGGACTACGATTTACTTGCTCTAGCAAAGGGTGATAAACCTAAAGCATTTAAAGTAGCTAAAGTTGCCCAGTAAGTAATCAGGCTTTTGCAGTACGTGCAAAGTCACTGATTATACCGTCAAAGCTTCCGTTAGAAAAGAATGTCACTACACGCTCACCACTTAAGAAAGTAAATGTGTCAGCTTTTAATTTTAGGAGTAATTCTCCATTCGATGGAAAAGCCTGGGCGAAACGGCCTTGTGCATTAAGCCTGGATGCAACAGCCCGCGTATCAAAACGGTTCGCTACTTCAAGTTTATCAATTCGGTGCACAGGACCAAGATAAACTTCATCAGCCTGAGCAAACGCACGCTCGAATTCTGCTTCAAGTGTTTTAATACGCGCTGTATTACTGCGTGGCTCGAACACGCATGCTAATTTTGCATTTGGGTAACGTGCACGTAACGACTTAAGCGTTTCTAAAATTGCTGTAGGATGATGCCCAAAATCTTCAATTACCTTTAAGTGAGTAGTATTAACTAGAATTTCTTGGCGCCTCTGCACGCCTTTATAAAGAGCTAAACTCGATAAATCTAAGACCGTGGGATCGCTTGAATTGATAGCTAAGCCAGCGGCCGTAGCTGCCATGGCTGCATTGCGTGCATTATAAATTCCCGGCAATTGCCATTCAACTTTACCCCATGCCTTACCTCTAAATGAGAGTTCAAATGAGACACCAGTAAGTGATTCACTGAATGAAGAAATTTTAACATCATTTGAATCATCTACACCCACACGTATGAGTTTTGTCCACGAACAATCTGCTAAACTCTTTAAATTATCATCATCCCCGTTCATTACGATGAAACCGTTACGAGGAACAATACGGGTCAAATGTGTAAAAGTACGCTTAACATCCTGCAGATCACGAAAAATATCAGCATGATCAAATTCTAAGTTATTAAGTACAGCAATATGCGGAAGATAATGAATAAATTTACTTCTCTTATCAAAAAAAGCACTATCGTACTCATCTCCCTCAATCACAAACGGATCTTTCGTAACACCTAGATGACAGCCTTGAGGAAGATCCCGCGGAACCCCACCAATAAGATACCCAGGATCTCTGCCATTTTTTAGCAGTAGAAAAGCGCTTAGTGCAGTGGTGGTTGTTTTACCATGGGTTCCGCAGACAACAATATTACAGCGATCATTTAATACTAATTCTGCTAAAATTTCAGGAAGTGAGGAGTAGGAAAATATGCGCGTATCAAGGAGCCATTCTACCTCACTATTGCCACGACTCATCGCGTTTCCAATCACCACACGATCCGGTTTAAGAGCATTAAGTCGCAGCGGATCGTAGCCCTCAAAGGTCTCAATACCTGCCTCTTTAAGGACATTACTCATGGGAGGATAAATACCTGTATCTGAACCCATTACTTCATGGCCAGCCGAACGCAGCAGCAATGCTGCGTTACCCATTGCCGTACCACAAATACCCATGAAGTAGATTTTCAATGCTTAAATGAGTTAAAGGCTCTTACTAAGTCGGAAATTGTCCAATCTGCAAACCAACAAAAAAGCCTCACATAAAAAAAGTGAGGCTCGTGTATATGTATTAGTGTTATTTTACTTTTTAACAGGATCTGCTGGGCCTGAATTTGCCTGAGGCGTCACTGTATCGATATTAGGAGTAAGGTCTATATCTACACGACCTGTCGCCCAATTAAGAGCTCCTACTATTAGTCCCTGATACATGGAACTCATCCAGATATCATCACGGTGACCCAAGTTGGTGTAAAATACCCTTCCCTTGCCATAGCTATGCACCCAGGTGGATGGATACTGTGCACGTTCATATTGAAAACCCTGCATGCCAGCTGTATTTTGAACTAACAGGACATGCAAATCTGAAGGAAAATTCTTCATCGAATACCATTCTTCAGTAATGCCAGTTGCTGGCATTGCTTGAACGCCTGGAAAGGTTGTATCGATTTGAGTTAAAACAGAGGGTTGTTGTTTGCCATGTGAAACAAACTCTCCGCCAATCATTTTAATATACTCATCAGCATTATCGCCGTCGGATTGGAAATGAGGAGCTCCTTTAGGAGAATTAGAATGGAAGGTATCGGTTGCACTATGAAGTCCTACAAAGCCTTTACCGGATTTAATATAATCAAACAGAGCTTGTTTACCCGCTGCACTCATTGGTGGATTTTTATCCGTACCAGAAGTTGTCAAATCACCGGTTGTGTAAAATACAACAGCGTCAAACTGAGCAAGGTATGCTTCTGAGAACAAACTGCCGTCCTTTGAAAAAACAACTTGTATGTTATTTTTCGCAGCGATTGCTTTGATTATAGGAAACGAAATTCCATTCAAATCCCCACCTAATTTACTCGGGTGAGTGGCTGGATCCTTGATGGCAGAATGCTCAAAACCGGACGATTTAGTAAAATAAAGAATCTTTTTAGGTGCTAACTTAGCATCGTTTATATCGGCTGATAAAACAGGTGTAAGGGAGGCTACAATAACGGACAAAACTAGACCATAGGTCAGACGAATCATAGGAATATGGGGTTAACGGTAAAACGAGACTCTTTGTATTGAGAGCAGAAGTAGAGGTATCTGCAAGACGTGAAAAAGCCATTATAACAACAAAGACGGCCTATTTAAGGTGCTAGTTACCTACTTAAAACTTATCTTTTAAACCAATAAAAGCTTCAGTTTCTCTTGCCTCCCAAGGCTCTACGTTAACACTAATTAAGCATGATTATTAAACCTCGGGTCCGCGGCTTTGTCTGTATAACCGCCCATCCTATTGGCTGTGATGCACACGTCAAAGAATGGATTTCACACATTAAATCCAAAGGTCCGATTAATAACGGCCCTAAAAAGGTTTTAGTCATCGGCTCCTCAACGGGCTACGGTCTTGCTTCTCGTATTGCTGCAGCATTTGGATCCAACGCAGCAACCCTCGGTGTATGCTTTGAGCGACCTTCTGAAGAAGGTCGTCCAGCAACTCCAGGTTGGTACAACACAATTGCATTCACAAACGCAGCGCGGGCAGCAGGCCTTTATGCGCAGAATATAAATGGAGATGCGTTTTCTAACGAAATTAAGCGACAAACCTTAGACCTCATTAAAAAAGATTTAGGGAAAATTGATTTGGTGATTTATAGCTTAGCCTCACCACGTAGAACTCATCCAACCACAGCAGTCACTTCACGTTCGGTTTTAAAACCAATAGGAACAAGCTACACAAATAAAACAGTAGATACCGATAAAGGAGTGGTCAGTACCGTTGCTATTGAACCAGCCAGTGAGCAAGAAATTGCAGATACCATTGCAGTAATGGGTGGTGAAGATTGGGAAATGTGGATGAAGGCACTCTCCGATGAAGGCCTATTAGCACCAAAAGCACAGTCTGTTGCGTATTCCTATATTGGACCTGAAGTTACATGGGCCGTTTATAAAAACGGAACTATCGGCATGGCAAAAAATGATCTAGAGCGTGCCGCTAAAGCAATTAATTCAAATCTTGAAAAGTCAGTCGGTGGCCGTGCATACATTTCGGTCAATAAGGCGTTAGTGACTCAAGCAAGTTCAGCCATTCCTGTGGTTCCTCTTTATATAGCGATTCTTTACAAAGTGATGAAAGCTAAAGGCGTACATGAGGGCTGTATTGAGCAAATGCAGCGCTTATTTGCGGATCACCTTTACGCAACTCAAGGTCCACGTGTTGATGAATCAGGTCGCATTCGTATCGATGAACTCGAGATGCAAGCCGAGATTCAAAAAGAGGTTGCGGCAATCTGGCCACATGTGACCACAGAAAATTTAGGTGAATTAACCGACATTGCTGGATACCGCACCGAATTCTTAAAGTTATTCGGTTTTGGCCTTGCAGGAATTGATCCTGAAAAAGACGTTGAGCCGCACGTAGCGATGCCTTCCTAAGTCTAAATTAACATAGCCTTTAATTTCCAGAATCTGGAACGCTTAAAGATTTTCCGTTATCCTTAGCCCCTAGTTTTAAAATAAATGGAGCAGCAACAGCTGCCCAGGCTTCTGCTTTTTGGTGTCCATCTGCACCTTCGCCAAAACACTGTCTAAGCATTTCAGTATCAATTGTACCAGGATTAAGAGGCACCGCAGCCATTCCTTTTGGCAGCTCTAAAGCAAGGGCTTGTGTTAGGCCTTCTATTGCCCACTTCGATGCACAATAAGGAGCAACTTTAGGCGATACACTACGTCCCCAGCCTGAACTTAAATTTACAATAACTCCTTTTTTTCGCTCTAGCATTGAAGGTAGTAACGAGCGAATAACGTTTGCTGTGCCATTAATATTAACGGCCATTAATTGATTAAATTTGTCTGCTGATATTTCCCACAAAGGAGCTGGGTCATTCATAAGCGCTGCATTATTAATCAAAATATCAGGTGCTCCATTCGCGAGTACCCTTTCCGCCCATATGGATACTTTCACAGGTTGAGTCACATCCAGGACTTCAAATAAATGGGGTTCAGGATGATCGAGACGCAAATCAAAGATAACTTGCCCACTGCGTCCACAACCAGCAACGGTGTGACCATTTGCAATATACCAGGCTGCTAAGGCTTTTCCTAGGCCACGGGTAACGCCCGTAATCACAATATACATAGTACTTTGCAGATTGGCGTTATTTTTAATCTACCGCAAGGCTTAGCCTGAACTGCTAAGCTTTAAGCCAATCACTTAACGTGACTGGATACTAACCCGACTTAGTCCAGCTTTACGGCAAGAATCCCATACGAAAGCAAGTTTCTTAAGCTGTGTGGTTTCATCTGCTTTGATTAATATAGGGGTATCTTTATTCTGATTTTGCACCTGAATAAGTTGATCCACTAATTGTTCATCGGTCATCCTTCTACCGTTGTAAGTGACACTACCGTCTTTTTCGATAGCGAGTGTAATATTACCCGTAAATTGATTTTTACCTGCTGTAGATATTTTAGGCAGTGTAATATTTAAAGTCTGATTGGTTTGAAAACGCATCGTAACGAATGCGAATAAAACGAGCATGACTAATACGTCGATCAGCGGAACTAAAGGCAGTTCCGGCCTACGTCTACGCTTGGCTGCAATACCGGCGCTCATTGTGAATCAATCTCATCGTCTCTTTCATGACGTACAAGCATGCGCTCTAAGAGCACATCTAAGCGCGCTGTGTGGTGATCAATACGGCGGCCTAAATAGCCATTACCTGCAAGAGCTATAATCGCAACACATAGGCCCAGCAGTGTTGCAGACAAAGCATAACCAACACTTTCAGTAAATTTGATTGGATCAGGCATTTTAGTTTCTGGATCGATCACATTAAATGCAGCTAAAAGACCAGATACAGTACCAATAAGTCCTAATAGAGGAGCTCCCGTATAGATGGTATCTAAATAACTTACACCACGTTCCATCTTCATAACTTCTAAACGTGCATAAGCCTTAGCTCCTTCTGCATCTCCTGGATGGCGCTCTACGAAAGAAACAATACGACCTAATGCCGAATGGGCTCCACCCGCAGTTCTCTTTCCTTGCAAAACAGCTTCTGCTAAATCGGAGGGCAAAATTGCTCCATCACGAAGAGCGAACGCACGTTCACAAATAATGTAAACTGAGCAAATAGAACATAGCCCAAGCGGGTATGCTAAAAAGCCAGCTTCTCTGATAATGCGGGTCCAATCAACGAGTGCTAAAAACATGGGTTATAAATAGGTCTGACGCTATAAGGCTTAAAATGTTCTATTCTTTTTAGGATAAGTTTACCGCATGATATAATGTACCTGATGTAAAATACATTAGATACTCTAGTACAATAATTTACATCATACAGCAAGATAAGGTAATTGTGCAGCCCTAGCATGTGTCGCAGGTAAACCTTCAAGCAGTTCTGCAATAGCGTCCCAGCGACCATTAACAAGCGCGTCACGAGCAGTATCACGAACTGATGCCTTAACCTTCTGATTGCCAAAACGTATTTCTTGAGCAGCTACGTCAACTATAACTTCAAGTGCTGGATTAGCAGCCACTGCAGCAGAGATCAAAGCGATGTCTTCCCGGGACGCTGTAAAGCAGGGAATACCTAAGGTCGTGCAATTGCCAAAAAAGATTTCCGCAAAACCTTCTGCAACGACTGCTTTGAAGCCGTACTTCTGTATTGCCTGAGGTGCATGCTCACGAGATGAACCACAACCAAAGTTTGCTCCCGATAAAAGAATGGTCGCTTGTTTGTATTTAGGATCATTCATGGGATGCTCTTTATTTGAGCCGTCCGCATTTTTACGTACGTCATAAAATAAGAATTCACCTAAGCCATCAAAGGTAATGCATTTCATGAAACGAGCAGGAATAATCCGGTCAGTATCAATATCATTACCAGGAACTGTAACAGCTTTACCGCTGATTGAAGTAATTTTTGCGAGTGACATGGTTACTTTTAGTTAGACGATTTTACATTGAATACTTCACGAGCATCAGCGACTGAGCCAGTGATTGCAGCTGCTGCTACCATGAGTGGACTCATCAAGATTGTACGGCCCGTAGGGCTGCCCTGTCTGCCTTTGAAGTTACGGTTAGATGAACTTGCACAGAGCTGATCTCCAATTAATTTATCTGGGTTCATCGCAAGACACATTGAGCATCCCGCTTCACGCCATTCAAAGCCAGCGTCACGAAATACACGGTCTATGCCGAGTTCTGCACAAAGAATTCCAACACCTTGAGAACCTGGAACTGCGATTGCTTTTACACCTGCAGCGACTTTTTTGCCCTTTAAATATTTAGCGACTTCTTGGAAATCACTGAGTCGTCCATTGGTACAAGACCCCATGAATGCGACATCAATTTTAGTGCCCTTGATTGCAGCACCTGGAGCTAATTTCATATAAGCAAGTGCTTCTTCAATCGAAGACTTTTCGTCAACCGAGGTTGCAGTCTTTGGATCAGGAATGTTTTCAGTAATTGAAATACCCTGCCCTGGATTAATTCCCCACGTAACTGTAGGAGCGATATCAGCAGCATTGATTGTGACGACATCATCATAATGACATCCAGGATCACTTGCCGTTGCTTTCCAACTCTCAACAGCCTTATCCCAAGCAGCACCCTTAGGAGAGTATGGTCTTCCTTTTAAATAAGCGAAAGTCGTTTCATCAGGATTTACATAACCTGCGCGAGCGCCACCTTCGATCGACATATTACATACAGTCATACGCTCTTCCATCGTAAAACGATCGAACACTTCACCACCGTATTCGTATGCAAAACCTGTACCACCGTTTACTCCTAAGACACGGATGATATGTAAAATGACGTCTTTAGCATAAACGCCAGGAAGCAATTTCCCTGTGACATTAATGCGGCGTACTTTCAAACGACCTAAAGCCATCGTCTGAGTTGCAAGTACATCACGGATTTGGGTAGTTCCTATACCAAAAGCGATCGCACCAAATGCGCCGTGCGTACTTGTGTGTGAATCTCCGCAAGCAATCGTAGTACCTGGCTGAGTAATACCTTGTTCAGGTCCAACGATATGAACAATACCTTGTTTTCCTGTTGAGCGATCGAAAAAAGTAATACCAAAGTCAGCGCAATTTTTACGCAGTTCCTTGATCATCGCATCTGCTAATGGATCAGCATAAGGCTCTAAAAATTTATCTGTAGGTACGATATGATCAACCGTAGCAAAGGTACGGTGAGGCATAAGTACTTTAAGCCCTAAGTCACGCACCATGCCGAAAGCCTGGGGACTAGTCACCTCATGAATCAGGTGTGTCCCGATGATGAGTTGAGTTTGGCCATTAGCCAGGTTACGAACTGTGTGGGCGTTCCAGACTTTATCGAAGAGCGATTGAGCCATGATGTTTATGGGATGCGAAAAGGTTAAAAGTAGTGATTGTATACGTGTGCGCAACCTTTTCGGTAGCTTTTCGACTTTTAAAGCACTGCTTAAGACATGGTTATTAATATCTATATATAGCATGATTATGAACAACTTAAGAAAGTTGTGATTACCATACCTACCACTTGATAAGTAACGTAAGTAAGCTCATATAAAATTTACTTCGAGTAACTGCACTAACAAGTCACCGTCTAACAAATAAGCCATACTTCAATTATGCCAAAAAATACTACCTTCATTCTGACCCTCCTACTTGCCTTACTCATTTTCTGTAATGTTAAGGCAGATGAAAATATCTTGGGAGCAACTCCGCCTATGGGTTGGAATAGCTGGAATCATTTTAAACGTAAGACAGATGACGCAATTGTAAGAGCTCAGGCAGAAGCCATGGTTTCTAGCGGCATGCGCGATGCAGGCTATGTGTACATCAATATCGATGATGCGTGGGAAGGAACACGTGACAGCAGTGGTGAAATCCGGGCCAATAGTAAATTTCCGGATATGAAAGCCCTAGCAGATTTCGTCCATAGCAAAGGACTTAAGCTTGGCCTTTATTCCTCACCTGGAATGAAAACCTGCGCAGGTTTTGAAGGAAGCTACGGTCATGAAGAACAAGATGCCAAGACGTATGCTAAATGGGGAATCGATTATCTTAAATACGATCTGTGCGGATTACGCGTACAAATGAAAGCTGCCGGTTCAGATGTAGTTGCTGAGAAAATGATGAAGGATGCCTACGTTAAAATGCGTGATGCACTGCTTAACAGTGGACGTCCTATTTTTTATAGCCTTTGCCAATATGGGCATAATCAAGTCTGGCAATGGGGAGCAAGTGTCGGTGGTAATGCGTGGCGTACTACAGGCGATATTAATGATAATTTTAAAAGTATGGTCTTAATCGGTTTTCACCAAGCGGGGCTTTCTAAGTATGCAGGCCCAGGGCACTGGAATGATCCTGATATGTTAGAAATTGGAAACGGTGGAATGACTACCAGTGAATATCAAATTCACATGAGTCTTTGGGCGATCTTAGCTGCACCCCTACTCGCCGGAAATGATCTCTCTACGATGACTCAGGCAACTAAAGACATTCTCTTGAATAAAGAAGTCATCGCAATTGACCAAGATAAACTCGGCAAACAAGGTGACCGCGTTTACGCAGAAGGTTCTGTTGAAATATGGTCGCGTGATCTAGCAGATGGTTCAAAAGCTGTGGGTATATT
This sequence comes from uncultured Opitutia bacterium, assembly GCA_903834135.1. Classification (GTDB taxonomy): domain Bacteria; phylum Verrucomicrobiota; class Verrucomicrobiia; order Opitutales; family Opitutaceae; genus Palsa-1447. The sequence continues at coordinate 114,030 of CAILHZ010000018.1, forward strand.
TAATTTAGCAGATACTAAATCGCACATGAGCCTTGATTTTCAAAAACTAGGTTTACATTCACCTGTGTCTGCACGTGACCTTTGGCTGCATAAAGATCTTGGCAATCTTAATTCAGGCTACACTGAAGAGCTAGCACCACATAGCGTAGTTTTAATCAAGCTCTCACAGTAATCAGTCAACGCAGATAGCCTTCTACCATCAAAGGTGTGCAGGCGCATCGAATAAATCAGCAAAAAGAACAAGTGATGTGCACTTTAGTACCTGGCAGCTGAAATTCTTCAGCAATGAGTAGAACTTAAGATGATCGATAAGATAAAATTTAGCTCGTTGGGCTTAAATTGACATGTCTTTTCTTCAATCACCAAGACTTACTACGTCAAAATATATCAAAGCATAGCCTAGGCTTTCTTAACGAAGCACGCCTTCAGCGCTATAGACACACCTTCGATTTTACAATCGATCTCGTGATCTCCATCCACTAAGCGGATGTTCTTAGCTTTAGTACCTGACTTAAGTACCTGAGAACCACTACCAAGCTTTAAGTCTTTAATAAGTGCGACAGTATCACCAGCAACAAGAACGTTACCATGTGCATCTTTAACAACACGTGGACCGTCTGCAACAGCCTCCTTAGGCCATTCATTACCACAGGTAGCACATTCCCAATGTTCGGAATGCTCTAGAACATCGGTGAGTGTACAGGCCGGACAAGCAGGTTTCATAAACAACACTACCCAGTTATGCTGGGTAATGCAAGATACACTAAGGCTCTATAACTTAAACTTCCTTAGGCGCTGCTTCTTGAGGAGGAGCAGACTGAGTGAAAGCAAGTTTTTCGCCATCAAGAGTAACCTTAACAAGTTCATTTTCGCGGATATCACCACGAAGAATTGCTTCTGCTAAAGGATCCTCTAGATAGTGCTCTACTGCACGGCGCAGTGGTCTTGCTCCGTACTTCTCGTCATAGCCTTTATCGATAAGTAGCAACTTAGCTTCATCTGTAAATTCGAGTGTAATTTTGCGCTCAACTAAGCGTTTAACAAACTTAGCGACCTCAAGTTCAACAATCTTTACTAGATCAGTTTTATCGAGAGGTCTAAAGAAGACGATATCTGAGATTCGATTTAAGAATTCTGGCTTAAATACTCGTTTTGCTTCTTCAAGCACTTTCTCACGCATTTTCTCAGCATCATTAAAACTGCTTGCTGCTGCTGCAAAACCCATTGATGTCTGCCTTTGCAAGAGTTGAGCTCCGATATTGGAAGTCATGATGATAATCGTATTTCTAAAGTCGACTGTGCGACCTAAGGAATCAGTTAATCTGCCGTCTTCTAAAATTTGAAGTAGGAGTTGAAGTACATCAGGATGAGCCTTCTCAATTTCATCAAATAAGATTACAGCGTAAGGCCTGCGTCTTACAGATTCTGTTAATTGACCACCTTCTTCGTAGCCAACGTAGCCGGGAGGTGAACCAATCAAACGAGAGACAGCAAACTTCTCCATATACTCACTCATATCAATCTGAACAAGTGCGTCTTGGTTACCAAACATTTGAGCAGCTAATTGCTTTGCTGTTTCTGTTTTACCTACACCTGTTGGCCCAACAAATAAGAAAGATCCAATAGGTCTACGCGGATCTTTAAGATCTGCGCGCGATCTCCTAAGAGCACGTGCAATAGCACTGGCTGCAATTTCTTGTCCGATAACGTGCTTTTGAATTTCTGCTTCTAAAACAAGGAGCTTTTCGCTCTCTTTTTTCTCCATACGAGAAAGCGGAATTCCAGTCCATTCCGCTACGACTTGCATAATCAAGGTATCGTCAATGGCTACGCGGTTTTCTTCACGCATACGTTTCCATTCAGCAGTTACCTCTTCATGCTTTGCACGTAACTGTTTTTCGTTATCTCTAAATTTAGCAGCCTCTTCGAATTGCTGCTCACTGATTGCCTTTTCTTTTAGGCTACAGACATCTTCAATTTCTTTTAATAGTGACTCTACGTTCGGCGGACGACTTAAAGCTCCGATACGTGCACGTGAGCCAGCCTCATCCATAACATCGATTGCTTTATCAGGTAAGAAACGACCTGTAATATAACGATCGGAAAGTTTAACAGCAGCCTCAATTGCTTTATCACTAAAGGTCGCCTTGTGATGATCTTCATACTTAGATTGAATACCATGCAGAATCGTAATTGCATCCTCAACTGATGGTGGCTCTACTTTGACCGATTGAAATCTACGATCTAAAGCAGAATCCTTTTCAATATATTTACGGTATTCGTTTAAGGTAGTAGCACCAATACACTGTAATTCACCACGCGATAAAGCTGGTTTAAAAATATTGGACGCATCCATAGCGCCCTCTGCAGCACCAGCTCCAACAATAGTATGCATTTCATCGATGAAAATAATCACGTTCTTAGAACGCTTAATTTCATCCATTACAGCTTTAATACGTTCCTCAAATTGACCACGGTACTTGGTACCCGCAACCATAAGAGCCAAATCAAGCGTGATGACTTTTTTCTCAAGTAAGATTTCTGGAACATTACCGGCTGCAATTTCTTGTGCTAAGCCTTCAACAATTGCTGTTTTACCTACCCCTGCTTCACCAATTAAAACAGGATTATTCTTACTGCGTCTGCAGAGTATCTGAATAACGCGTTTAATCTCATTTACTCTACCCACAACAGGATCCATCTCTCCTTTGCGTGCAAGTTCAGTGAGATCACGTCCAAATGCTTTAAGAGCAGGTGTTTTATTTTCCTTGGATGCTTCAGGTGCACCTGCAGGACGAGCAGTTTGGCCACCGGCTGTGGGATCCTGAGGTTCGGCTGCTTCTCCGCCAGAAAACTGTGGATCTAATTCTTTTAAAATTTCGTTTCTTGTGCGCTCAATATCAACATCCAAGGATTTAAGAACACGAGCGGCTACTCCTTCACCTTCACGCAATAAGCCTAAAAGAATGTGCTCTGTACCTACATACGAGTGACTGAGCGTTTTTGCTTCCTTGCCAGCAAGCGCCAAGACTTTCTTAACACGAGGAGTAAATGGAATATTTGTCTGAGTTTTCGTTTCTTGACCAATACCCACTTCTTTTTCTACAGCTGATCTTACTGTTTCTAGATCTAAATTCATCTTCTGCAAGACACTCACGGCAACACCTTGCCCGAGTTTTATAAGCCCAAGTAAAATGTGCTCAGTACCCACGTAGTTGTGATGGAAGCGCTCGGCCTCTTTACGCGCAAGCTGAAGGACTTGTTGAGCCCTAGGTGTAAAATTATTCATCGGTTCTGGGGGCATGGTGATGTCCTTTTATGTTTAATTTTTATCCGACGCACTCACTGAAAAATCTGGCTTAGTAACGTTCGCAAACTCAGTGCGCAATTTTGCAGCACGCAAGAAGTCGCGCTGCTGGGGATCACAGGCTCCTTTTTGAGCATACTGTAAATGTCCTGGTTGAGCTTCAATAAATAAGCGGTCGATAATCGAGCGGCAACTCTCAGGGTACATTTTAAGATCTACACCGAGTCTAACTAAGGAAAGTAAATTCATTGCCTCACCCGAGGTCAGTAAATGGCTATTTTGTAAAATGCCGTATGCTCTACCTAATTTATCGAATAATTTTCCTGAATCTGTTTCGATTAATTTTTGACGCGCATTCATCTCATGCTCAACTATGGACTGAAGAACGCTCGATAAGCGTTTAATAATATCTTCCTCAGTTTCACCCAGAGTCATTTGATTAGATATCTGAAAAATACTGCCACTTGCATCCGAGCCTTCACCAAATAAACCACGAACAACCATACCTAGTTGGTTTACAGCTCGTACGACTTTTTCCATCTGGCTAGAAATCACCAAGGCTGGTAAGTGCATCATAGCAGAAGCCCTAAGACCTGTGCCTAGATTAGTTGGACATGCTGTGAGATATCCAAGCGATGGAGAGAATGCGAAATCTAAGGCTTCCTCTAAAGCACTGTCTAAATCATCAATTTGGTTCCACGCCTTTTTTAAATGAAAGCCCGATCGAAGTACCTGAATTCTTAAATGATCTTCTTCATTGACCATGACAGAGAAAGTCTGATCACGGCTAATAATAACACCACTACCCTGGGTTGACCCACTGAGTTCACGGCTGATTAAATGACGCTCTACTAAATTTAATTTTTCAAGTTCCGAGAGTTCATTAACTGAAAGACTTAAACCCCGCTTTAAAGGACTAATCGACGTCACTGCTTTTTGACACTTATCTAAAATCAAATCTCTTTGAGCAGGACGTGCCCATCCCGGGAATGGCTGTCCTGATAAATTACGGGCAAGACGAACACGCGTCATAAGCACAATAGCAGTCTTACTGCTTGTGCTATCTGTTAATTCAGAGGCGGAATCCAAAAGAGTCGAAATTGTCATCTCTTTTCCTCCAGCTTAGGAGCTGCTGATTGCTTTACCTCATTAATCTCATCTCTGAAACGTGCAGCTTCTTCATAGCGCTCTGACTTAACTGCCTCGGTTAATCCGGTTTCAAGTTTTGTTAAACGCTCGTAAAGTGATTTACGTGTTAATGCTAATTTAGGAACCTTACCCACATGCGTTGTCCCCTTGTGCATACCATCAAGCATCGCATCAAGCATGTCCTTAAATGTCTCGTAGCATGAAGGACATCCAAAACGCCCAGTCTTCTTAAAATCAGGCTGGGTAAAGTTACACTTAGGGCAGCGAGTTCCCGTTAGAGCCTTCTCTGGATTAAGGGAGGCCTTTAAAAGTAAGTCAGCTAAGGAAAAACCACTCGGATCAGTAACCCCTTTTTTCTGAGCACACTCTTCACACAAATCCACTTTGTGAACCTTATTGTTCACAATTTGTGTAAGGTGTACGGTCGCAGAATTAACGCAAAAATCGCACTTGAGTGGACTGTTCATAGTTTGGCCTCTAAATCCATTGCAAGTAATGTGCCACGCTTTTGATCACTGGCAAGTGCCAGTGAAGGATTTACATACTTGTGCCATGCAGTCCCAAAGGATGTCACACTTGGGACACCAGTGGCACCCTTTTGAGCGGAGGTAAAGTGCGTACTTAAAGTGGTCAAATCCGTGTTCCTTCGATGCGAACGCGTTTACGGAAGGCCTCAAGCACCTTGGCTGTAATCTGACCTGGACGGCCAGTCCCAATAACACGGCCATCTAGCTTGGTAACCGGGATAACTTCAGCTCCTGTACCCGTTAGAAAGCATTCATCTGCACACCAAATATCATAGCGCGTGAGTGATGTTTCCTTAAATGGAATGTTTAATTCTTGGGCTATTGCAATGATTGCACCGCGAGTAATTCCCTCTAAAGCACCCTGTGAGGAAGGCGTCGTTAAGAGTACTCCTTTATGAACTATAAATACATTGTCAGCCGTACATTCAGCCACAAATCCCTGCTCATTGAGCATGATAGCTTCGAGTGCTCCAAACTGCTTAGCCTCAATTTTTGCTAAAATATTGTTTAAATAATTGAGCGATTTAATCGTTGAGGGCAAAGAAGCAGGCCCAATACGGCGCGTTGGAACCGTGACTATGGCTAGACCGTTGTCATAGTGCTCCTGAGGATAAAGAGCTATTTTATCGGCAATCACGAAAACAGTAGGTTTAGGACATAGCCATGGAGCTAGACCCAGATCTCCTGGACCACGAGTAACGACCAAGCGAATATACGCATCCTTCAAATTATTAATGCGGCATGCTTCACATGTAATATCGCTTAACTCTTTCCTAGTTAATGGGATAGACAATAAAATAGCCTTAGCGGAATACTCTAGGCGCTCGAGATGCTCATCTAGGCGGAATATATTACCATCATAGAGGCGAATACCCTCAAAGATACCGTCTCCATAGAGAAGACCATGATCAAATACGGAAACTTTCGCTTCCGACTTATCGACAAAGGCGCCATCGAGATAAACCTTCATAATTTATAACCTTATTAGCTCTCCTAAAGCTTTGTCGAGAATACTCATACACTCACTTTTGGCCTTTCTTACAGGCCAAGAGCAGGTCAATCTGTCAAATCTAGTATGAATCAAGAACCAACAGCAGCATCAGCCAATCCGACCTACGTTATTGGCCACAGAAATCCTGACGCTGACTCAATCTGTTCAGCCATTGCCTATGCGGCTTATAAAGAAGCTCGGGGTGAGAAAGGCCATGTGGCAGCACGCTGCGGAAATTCTAATGCACGTATTGATACCATTCTAAAACGCTTCAATCAGCCGCTACCACTTTACCTAAGTGATGTTTCGCCACGGGTTAGAGACTTAATGGTCACCCAAGTTGTTTCTATCACTGAAAATTCGACCTGCGCTGAAGCTCTAGAACTGATCGACCGTCACGATATCCGCATACTACCAGTCCTTAATGCACAAAAGAAAGTCGTTGGAACGATTTCACTGACTCATTTAGGCGGAATTTTTATTCCTAGAGCAAGTGAGCCAATGCTCATGCGTAAAGTAGAAACTTCTCTTTCTAAAATTGTGAGCGCATTAAAAGGCTCAGGATTACACTTGGTTAATCCTGATGCTCACGAAGAGCTTTACGTGCGTATTGGCGCTATGGATATACGCTCTTTCGGCAGAGTCTCTGAAACCGATAAAATTCCTTCCGGCAAATCAGTCATTATCGTTGGAGATAGATGGGATATTCAGCGTAGGGCCATTGAGCTAGGGGTTCGCGTTATTATCGTTACAGGGAATTTGCCTATTGATGATGAAATTATCACTGCCTGCAAACAAGCGCAGGTGAGTTTAATCAGTAGCCCCTTTGACTCAGCCACCACAGCTTGGGTTGTAAGGACCGCTTCTACAATTACCCGTGTTGTTGAAACAACCTACCCATCGATTGCTCCTGACGTACGCATTGTAGATATGCGTAAAAAAATAGCGGCTCTTACTGCGCCTGCATTCATTGTCTTAAATGAAGACAAGTCTTTAAGCGGAGTACTCTCAAAGAGTGATGTGATTAAACCTGTCCAAACCAAACTTATCTTAGTTGATCATAATGAACTTACCCAGGCTGTAAGTGGCGCGGAAGATGCCTGTATTACTGAAATAATCGATCACCATAGACTAGGACCGTTTAGTACGCCGCAGCCTATTTTATTTATTAACGAACCTGTAGGCTCTACCTGTACAATCATTGCTGATTTGTATAGACGCGAAGGCTTAACACCTAAGCCAGAAATTGCAGGGCTTATGATGGCAGGACTTATCTCAGACACCCTGCACTTAAATAGTCCAACTACGACTCCTAAGGATGCAGCGATTTTAAAATGGCTTGCTCCTCTTGCAAAAGAAGATCCTACCAAATTAGCGGAAGCTATTTTCTCCTCAGGTTCACTTATTTTGGCAACGACACCTGATAAAGTAGTACGTTCTGATTTTAAGATCTACAACGAAGAGAATGTAAAATTTGCTGTCTCTCAAATTGAAGAGCTAGGCTATGATAACTTCCTTAGTCACTCCAGTGAGCTCAAAAAAGCAGTAGAGAGTTTACGCAAAGAGGAACGTCTTGATTTTACAGCACTCTTAGTCACCGATATTAATACTCAAAATTCACTCCTCTTAATCAGCGGGTCTCAAGAGCTCATCAAAAAGATAGCTCATGCCCATGTAGAGAAAGATGGAGCTTTCGAATTACCGGGTATCGTAAGCCGTAAAAAACAACTTATTCCTTACCTCACCAGTCTACTTAAAGAAATTAAAGCAGAAGGTGTTTAAGCTACGTGCGCTTTTTTTTAGCGCACGTAACAAATTCGTATTAAATGTGGATTGCCTCGCCTGAGGTAGCAGCGGCTGCCTCCATGAGAGCTTCGCTTAAAGTAGGATGAGCGTGTATCGTTTTATGAATTTCTTCGACACTTGCTTCAAGTTCGATTGCGAGACAGTATTCAGCAATGAGTTCAGTTGCTTCAGAGCCAATGATATGAGCTCCGTAAACTTCACCTGTTTTTGCATCGCTGACGATTTTCACAAAGCCTTCACTTTCAGCGGATGCTACCGCTTTACCGGAAGCAGTGAATGGGAATTTACCGATCTTAATATTAAGACCCTTATCCTTTGCTGCCTTCTCAGATAAACCAATACTTGCTACTTGAGGTTGGCAATAGGTACAGCCTGGGAAATTACGTACGCGGGTTGACTTACCGTGACCGAACATAGCGTTAACCGCTGTTACGGCCTCAAAGGTAGCTACGTGCGCTAACCAAGGCGGTCCAATAATATCACCTGCAGCATAAACACCAGGTACATTGGTTTGGTAGTCGTTACCTACTTTTATATAGTTACGATCGAGATCGATTTTTAACTTAGCAGAAATAACGCCTTCAATATTAGCTACTACACCAATAGCGGAAAGTACCGTTTCTGCTTCAATGGTTTGTTTTACACCGTCTTTAACTAAGTCTACAGAAACGCTTGTCTTAGAAACTTTGAAATTTTCACACTTAGTTGAAAGATGAATTGCTATACCTTGTTTTTCAAAGGAACGCTGTAGTGTCTTAGATACTTCTTCATCCTCTACAGGAAGCACATTAGGAAGCATTTCAACTAAAGTAACCTTGGAACCGAAGGCATTATAGAAATAAGCAAATTCAACACCTATTGCACCTGCACCTACAATAATCACCGACTTAGGAAGAGTCTTAGCAGCTAAGGCTTCACGCGATGTCATAACACGTAAGCCATCGACTTCTAGATCTGCAATGCGGCGCATCTTGCAGCCCGTTGCGATTAAAATCTTCTTAGCCTTAAAAGTTTTCCCTTTGCTCTCACCTTCTGTGATTTCAACTAACCCAGGGGAAGCAACTTGAGCTTTGCCTACAACATACTCGACTTTATTCTTACGGAATAAAAATTCAATTCCCTTAGCCATTTGGCCTGCAACACCACGTGAGCGCTCCATGATTTTAGCAAAATCAAAGGATACATCTTTGACGGTGATACCAAAGGTTTCGGACTTCTTAATTTTTTCGTACAGTTCAGCACTCTTAAGAAGAGCCTTCGTTGGGATACAGCCCCAATTAAGACAGGTACCCCCTGCACGTTCTTGTTCGATACAGACAACTTTCTTTCCAAGTTGTCCTGCACGAATTGCGCCTGCATAGCCTGCAGGACCGCCACCAATCACTACTAAATCGTATTCTAGGGAATCAGCCATCACACCAAGGTGTGGAACCAACCAAAACCGTCAAATTTAAATATGTGCCTAAAAAAGGCTTAAATATCGATTACGTTAGGATCAGCCTTAGGTTTAGAAGGCTTTGAAGGGGGCGGCGAGCGGCCTGAAAACCCGTTAAGAATCAGGTTTGTGATACTTAAAACAATAGCTCCACCCACTGCAGACCAAAATCCAGCGACATGAAAGCCGTCCACTAAATGTCCCGCCATCATGAATAAAAGGGCATTAATAACAACCATACCAAAGCCTAGGCTTAATATGATAAAAGGTAGGGCAAAAAGGACCAAAATGGGCTTAATTAAGGAATTAAGAATACCTAGCACGCAGGCGACACAAAAAAGCGTAAAAGCATCCTCACAGCGTATACCTGGTATAAGTCGAGTTGCCAGGGCGACACCTATAGTCAGACCTAACCAGCGAAACATGAGTTGAAAAAATCTCGATTGCATCTCTACTTAAGTCTCAGACTAGTCTGGCTTCGTGCAATGAAAATAATTGTTATCCAAGATCACCTAAGAAGCGGAGGAACCGAAAGGCAATCGGTATACTTAGCACGCGCTTTTTTTAGATTGGGTCACGATACCACACTACTGACATTTAGACCAGGTGGCATCTTAGAGCATCTAGATGAGTCCACACTTTTTGAGCCCACGCATATCCACTTACAAAGTTTTGATACAGGTTTAGATTGGCTAGCTCTTGGTTTAACCCATACAGTGCGTAAACATAAACCAGATATAATTCTCTGCCACGGCCGTATGGCAAATTGCTATGCAGGGCTTTTACAATCTGCACTCCCCACCTCTGTTGTGATTGGCACCTTGCGAACCGGTAAAACGCTACCCTACTTATTTAGAAAATCTCTGAAATCAGTTAAGGCCGTTGTTGCTAACAGTGAAGATACTAAAGAAAGGTTAATTAAGTCGTTTAACCTTCCTCGTGAAAAAATTACAGTTATTTATAATTCACTAATTTTTAAACCCGCAGATGCTACCCCTCATAATCTTGAATTTAGAACCCAAGTCGGTGCAGGAGCAGACACCTTAATTCTTGTATGTGTAGCCATGTTTCGTCCTGAAAAAAGACAACGTGACTTAATTGAAATCGTTTCAAAATTACCGAAACACCTAGACTGGAAGTTAATTTTTGTGGGTGACGGCTCAGAACGTCATAGCTGTGAGCGCTTGGTAGAACAAAAAAAGCTCAAAGAGCATGTCGTCTTCAGTGGTTTTCACTCAGATCCAACAGCGCTCTACGCTTTATCGGATATAGCTATACATGCATCAGAACGTGAATCTCTTTCAAACTTCTTAATTGAAGCCCAAGCTCATGGTTTACCAGCAGTTGTTTATCCGGCCCAAGGAATCACCGAAAGCATGATTGAAGGTCAAACCGGTTGGGTGATTAAGCGAGGTGATGAAGATGCCTTTAGGACCAAGATATTAGAACTTTTTAGCGATAGCTCTTTGGTTAAAAAAGAACGCTCAGAGGCAGCCCGCAATTTCGCTCGCAACCGCTTTGATTCAGAAAAACAAGTCGAGCGGTATGTTCAGTTATTTAATTCATTATTATCATCCTAAAAAACAGCTCTACAGATTTGACAAATGCTGCTCTTTGAATGCCCGTAGTACCTGTGTTAAGTCCTCATCCTAAACTCTCTGAAGCAAGTGGTAACTCCATACGACTTAGGGGTGTAAGGCAAAATAATCTCAAAGGCTTTGACCTAGATATTCCTCTAGGCAAATACACGGTAGTCACAGGCTTAAGCGGCGCAGGCAAAAGTTCGCTCGTTTTCGACACCCTGCATGCCGAAGGCCAGAGACGTTATGTTGAAACCTTTAGTGCTTACACACGCCAATTTTTAGATCTGCTTGCTAAGCCAAATGTCGATTCGATTGAAAACATTAGGCCTTCGATAGCGATTGAACAAACGAACACCGTTAAGACTTCACGCTCCACTGTAGGAACGATGACTGAATTAACGGATTATTTTAAAGTCTGGTTTAGTCACGCAGCTGAATGCTTCGATCCAGCAACTGGTGAAAAAATAGAAGATGATAATCCGCTTAAAATTTGGTCTAAAATTGAAGCCCCTTATTTAGATAAAACACTGATTGTTACTTTCAAAGTAACTAAACCTGAAAACTTAGCCTGGAATGAAATTCTTACGAGCCTAAAGGGCCAAGGTTACCTAAGGTGTCTTTTGAGTGACGAGGATCCTATTTTAAAAGGTGAGTTTTTAGAAACCCGCATTGATGACTTACTTGGAGAATCCAGTAAGTTACTTAAAAAAAATACATGGCTTCTGATCGCTCAAGACCGCTTAAAGATTAAGCAAGAGATCAAAAGTCGTTTTATTGAAGCTGTAGAAACAGCATTCCAATTTGGCTCAGGCCAAGTGCGCTTATTTGAAGAAAATCTTACTTTAGATAAGACGCGTACCTTTAGCCAAGTAGCTCATTATTCTAAAGGTCTTCATTCACCTAAAACCGGCAAAACCTTTCGTACCTCCTCTCCTAGCCTGTTCTCCTTTAATTCGCCCTTGGGAGCTTGTCCTACATGCCGTGGCTTTGGACGAATCATCGAATTAGATTTACGCCTAGCAATTCCAGACCAGTCCCTATCAATTGATGATGGAGCAATTAAATGCTGGGAAGGCGAAGTGTATTCATCTTCTAAAGATGACTTAAAGGTTTTTGCAAAGCGTAGAAAAATTCCAACAAATATACCTTTCGCTGAACTCTCTAAAGAGCACCAAGTTTTTATTATTGAAGGTGAACCTGGTTACGGTGAAGAAAATAATAAAGAGTGGCCTAAATATTGGTACGGAATACGCGGATTTTTTAAGTGGCTTGAAAAAACAACGTACAAAATGCATGTACGTGTCTTCCTATCACGCTATAGGGCATACAACATGTGCCCAGACTGTCATGGCGCAAGACTACAAAATGAATCATTATGCTGGAAGTGGCAGACCCTTACACTACCCGAGTTATATGCGATACCCGTTAGTGCTTTACTGAGTAAACTTAAAGCAGGGGCTTCATTTACAGCACAAAGTAAACGCAACCCTCAAGCCTCAGATCTTGCGCTTGAATCAATTCTAACTCGGCTGCGCTATCTTGAACAAGTGGGCTTAGGTTATCTTACAATAGACCGTACTTCACGCACACTTTCTGGGGGCGAAGTCGAACGCGTAAATCTTACCTCATGCTTAGGCACCTCCTTAGTAGATACCTTATTTGTTCTCGATGAACCAAGTGTTGGACTACACCCCAGAGATGTTGATAGACTCGTTGAAATTATACGCTCTTTAACCGATATCGGAAATACTGTCATTGTTGTTGAACACGATGAAGCAATGATTCGAGCTGCGGATCACGTGATTGAAGTGGGTCCTGAACCTGGCTCTAGAGGAGGTAACATTGTTTTTGAAGGTAGCGTGAAAGCGATGCTTAGAGATAAGGCTAGTATCACGGGCGCTTATTTTTCAGGAAGAAAAACAATTCCTACTCCAGAGCTAAGACGTGAAGTATATCCTAAAGGCGATTGGCTTAGCTTTAATTCTGTTACTAAGCACAATATTACAAATCTTAGTTTCAAGATACCTCTTAAAAAACTTGTCTGCTTAAGTGGCGTTTCTGGATCTGGTAAATCAACCTTGCTTGATAATGTAATCTATCAAGGTCTACAGACACAAAAACATCAGTTAGCTGAAGACCCCGCTCACATTGGCTCAATTGTAAGTGATGAACCATTTACTGATTTAGTCTTTGTTGATCAGTCTCCATTAAGCAGAACTCCACGCTCAAATCCAGCACTCTACACAGGTGCCTGGGAACTTATAAGGGAGCTCTATGCTCAGACTCTTGCAGCTAAAGCCGCAGGCTGTACAGCAAGTGACTTTTCATTCAATGCCGGTGACGGACGCTGTCCACACTGCTCGGGTCTTGGTTTCGAAAAAATCGAGATGCAATTCTTATCTGACGTATTCGTTCCTTGTGCGGTATGTGAGGGCAAGCGCTTTAGACCACAAATACTTTCCTTCACATTCCAGGATAAATCGATTGCCGATTTACTCGAAACGACAGTCACTGACTCGCTGGTTTTTTTTAGTGGTTATGAAAATATTCGCTCACGGCTTTCTGGTTTAGTCGAAGTAGGACTGGGTTATCTTAAATTAGGACAACCTATCAATACATTAAGTGGAGGTGAAGCACAGCGACTTAAATTAATTCGCTACTTAGGAGGCTACGCAGGTGAATCTGCCCCAAAACCAGGAGCTCTACTCTTACTGGATGAACCAACAACAGGGCTTCATCGCCATGATGTTAAAATTTTAATTTCCGTTCTCCAAGCACTCGTCGATCAAGGACATACCTTAATAGTGATAGAGCACAACTTGGATGTACTTAAGTCCGCTGATTGGATTTTAGAAATAGGTCCGGATGCAGGTGTAAATGGAGGTAAAGTTATAGCAGAAGGTCCACCCGAAGTAATCGCCAAATCTAAAACACAAACCGCTTCTTTTTTACGTAAAGCACTTGGATCAGAGCAAATCTTAGATGAGACACTAAGTACCGCAGTGAAAATCCAGCCTAAACGTGTTCATGCTATAACTCTCACTGGAGCACGAGAAAATAACCTCAAAAATATTTCAGTTAGTATTCCACACCATACCTTAACTGTGGTTACAGGAGTTTCAGGTTCAGGAAAATCCACCTTAGCGTTCGATCTAATTTTTGCAGAAGGTCAAAGACGCTTCATGGAGTCGATGTCTCCGTATGCTAGACAATTCATGGAGCAGCTACCGCGTCCTGATTTAGATCGCCTAACAGGGATACCTCCTACTGTTGCTATCGAACAGCGAATCACACGGGGATCTCGTAAATCAACGGTGGCTACAATTACCGAGGTGGCTCAATACTTAAGACTTTTATATGCCCGGCTTGGTATTCAGTACCATCCTGAAACGGGACGTGAAGTTGTGCCACTTAAGCCTGAAGCTTTAAATGAATTTCTATTTAAAGTACTTCGTACAGCAGAGGCTAAAAAAGCAAAACAGCTTTATTTATGTGCACCATTAATTCGTAGCAGGAAAGGCCATCATCAGCCTATCGCAGAGTGGATCAGTAAGCAGGGCTATAGCCTAATGCGTGCAGATAAAAAAGTGCTCAAGGTAGAAAGTTTTCAAAAACTAGATCGCTATAAAGAACACGATATCGAAGTAATCGTATGTGATTTAAAACTAGAAACTAAACAAGTCGCTCAAGTCAAAGCACTCACCCTTGCATTAAGTCTAGGGAAAGGAACCTGTTTTCTTTTAGCAAACCCTGGTAAAGTACTCTCCTACTTTTCTACCACACGAACTGATCAAGAAAGTGGTGAATCTTTTCCAGAATTAGATCCAAAGCATTTTTCCTTTAATTCACCGCAAGGCTGGTGTCCTGCATGCCGTGGTCATGGACGAATTTTCCCATGGATGCTCACACCCGAAGACGAGGAAGATGACGAGGCTCATTTACGGCAGTACGGAATCGATTTAGCCGACATCTCTGACCTAGGAGAGCCATGTCCTCAATGCCATGGAGAACGTCTAAGTCGTATTTCGCGTGCAGTTAAATTACCGTTTAAAGGAGGAAAACATTTATCACTACCAGAGTTACTCTCTCAGACGCCTTTTAATGTCTGCACATTAATGCGCAGTCTTGTAGTAGATAAAAGAGGTGCTCTGATTATACAGGACATTGCGCCCCAGATTGAAGAGCGACTCGCATTCCTAGACCGAGTAGGTTTGGGTTACTTAGCGCTAGACCGCTCTACTGAAACACTTTCAGGCGGAGAAGCTCAGCGGATTAGATTAGCGGCTCAACTTGGGTCAAACCTATCTGGAGTACTCTATGTACTTGATGAGCCAAGTATTGGCTTACATGCACGCGATAATACTCGTCTCATTAAAACCTTAAAGGAACTACAAGCTAAGGGAAACACGCTGCTTGTTGTTGAACATGACGATGAGCTAATGGAGCATGCTGATCATATTATTGACCTAGGACCTGCAGCAGGTATCCACGGTGGAGAGATATTAGCTGAAGGCACCCCAAGTCACATTAAACATAGTGATAAATCGCTAACAGGACTATTTTTATCTAAAGGCATAAAGCATCCTGTACGTGGAGAGTACCGAACTTTAATTAGTACAAAACAAGCACCTTTAGATTGGATTGAACTAAGCCAAGTGAATTTTAGAAATATTAAAGATGTTACCCTTAAAATTCCGACTAGGCGCTTAGTGATGGTTGCAGGACCAAGTGGTGCTGGAAAATCAAGTCTCTTTAGGGACGTACTTGCTCCTGCTGTAGCTGAAGCCGTAAAAGAAAAAAAGAAGTCAATTACTGGCAAAACATTTACTGAGGCAAGTGGCTACAAGCGTGACGACAACAAATCAACGTCTGATCAAAAGACTATATTTAAAGAAGTCACAGGTCTAGCAGGTCTGCGCTCAGTAATTATCGTTGACCAATCACCAATTGGCAAAACACCGCGCTCTACCCCTGCGACGTACCTGGGTATATTCGATACTATTCGGCAGTTCTTTGCATCACTGCCAGATTCTAAATTACGCGGCTATAGTGCGTCTCGGTTTTCATTTAATACAAATCAAGGCCGCTGTCCTACCTGCGAAGGTGCTGGTAGAATTAAACATGAGATGGCATTCATGCCAGACACCTATCTACCTTGCGAAGAATGTCATGGGATGAGATATAGCGCTGAATTAGCTGAAATTAAATGGAAAGGCTATAATATCGGCCAAGTCCTTAAACTCACCTTTGAAGAAGCGGCTACTTTCTTTAGTTTTCACAATCACTTAGGTGCTGTGTGTAAACTTATGGTCGATTGTGGTCTGGGATACTTAACTCTAGGACAAAGTTCCCCAACGCTCTCCGGTGGTGAAGCGCAACGACTAAAACTAGTCACTGAACTTTCCAATGGCCTAGCCACTCTAACAGATGCACGCAGAGGTTCGGCTCCTATTAATCTTTATCTACTAGAAGAACCTACAATTGGTTTACATCTCAGTGACTGTGAAAAATTAATTCACGTACTACATGCTTTAGTCGAACAGGGACACACCGTTTGTGTCATTGAGCATAACATAGATCTTTTAGCTGAGGCAGACTACATTGTTGAAATGGGTCCAACGGGTGGACCCGAGGGCGGAAAGCTTTTATACCAAGGGGATCTTCAAGGCTTACTTAAGGAAAAAAAGAGCCCGACGGCACCTTACATCAAAGCTAAGTTTAAAAAGACTTAAACTTTAGAAGGTAAAGCTGCATGAGCTTTAGCTACTTCAATATATTTATCAGCGGATAATTTAAGTGAAGCCACTTCATCCTCTCGTAGAGGCCTGACTATTTTAGCGGGAGATCCAAACACAAGAGAGCGTGGTGGGCACTGAAAGTTTTGGGTCACAAGACTGCTTGCCCCTACAAGCGATTGATCACCAATCACTGCACCATCAAGGACGGTTGCACCCATTCCAATTAGACATTCATTTCCGATTGTGCAGGCATGAATAATTGCTGCATGGCCGATCGTGCAAAAATCACCAATCACTGCTGCATGACTATCAGAGTGATGGATGATGGCATTATCTTGAATATTAGTACCCTGACCTACCCGGATCTCATTAATATCAGCCCGTAAAACAGCACCATAAAACACACTGGAATTCTTACCTAAAATTACATCGCCAATCACAGTGGCTGACTTAGCCACAAATAAGGCATCTTTAGTAACAGGCAACTTACCGAGATATTTGTTTAAACGTTCTGCGTGTGTCATACCAATAGAGTGTTAATTTTCTTTTTCGTAAGGCACGCCAATAGCCTTAGGTGGTTCAGGCCGTGCTACAAATCCCGCTAAAAGAATTACGGTCATCAGATACGGTAAAGCGATAATAAACTGAACAGGTATAATACCTATGAGTGGCAGTGGCACACCTTGAAGACGAGTGGCCACTGTATCTGTGAAGGCAAATAACAAACATGCTCCTAAAGCCCTGTAAGGCTTCCAATTACCAAAGATAAGAGCTGCTAGGGCCAAATAGCCCTTACCTGCGGTCATATCAGGAATAAATCCAGCTCCGGCCGCTGTCGCTAAATAAGTACCTGCTACGCCACTTAAAACACCTGAGATAAGAACCGCTTGAGTTCTGATTTTATTAACAGAAATACCTGCTGAATCTAAAGCATGAGGATTTTCACCGACAGCACGCACTCGTAAACCAAACCTAGTTTTATATAGAATAAATGCACTAAGCGGCACTAAGAGTGCTGCTAAATAAACAATGACACTGTGCCCACTAATGAGTTCAGAATAAATAAGTCCTGGGAATGGATGCGTGCGTGACACCTTAGCCCAAGGTAGTGTGATTTCCAAAAACCGCTGTGCAGAATTTGTAAGCCCTGGAGTTTGATTTCCCTGATTAAACCAAGCAAGCGCAAGTGTAGGTGCCAATCCAGAAATAGTAATATTAAGTGCAATTGCCGCTACCACTTGATTTCCCTTTTTAAAGACGCACGCAAATGAAAGTACAGCTGCAATTAAAACCGATACACTTACACCCACTAATAGGCCAAGCCAAGCGGAGCCGTAAATTGCAGAGGCTGCAGCAGAGCCAAACGCAGCCCCAAGCATCATACCCTCTAAGCCAAGGGCAACTACACCTGAGCGTTCACTAAATAAACCTGCCAACGCAGAAAGAATGAGTGGAGTTGCCACACGTATTGTTCCTGCCAGTAGCAGTATAATGACTGTGTAATAACTTAGTGTCATACCGTGGTCGTAAAGATACGCCTAAGGGGCTTCTTAAGTAACTGATCTAGTGCCCCGCAAAATAAAATCACTAAACCCTGAATTACGATCACTAGGGCATGACTAATATGCGGCATTTCAAAAGCAAGTTCTCCGCCACCCTGCACAAGGGCTCCAAAAAGTAGGGCTGAAAAGCAAATTCCAATAGGATTGTTTCGTCCCATGAGGGCAACTGCTATTCCAATAAACCCAGCACCTGCAGGGAAATCTAAGGTGAGACGATGCTGAGAACCCATTAACTCATTTAAGCCTAAACAGCCCGCAAGAGCTCCTGATAGAAGCATAGCTTTAAGCATAAAATTTTCAGGTGATATACCTGCGTAACGAGCAGCCGCAGGACTAGTCCCAGCAACACGCAGCTGATAACCAAAACGGGTTCTCCATAAAAGAAACCAAATAGCAACTGCTGCTGTGAGTGAAATAAGAAGTGCTAAATTCAGCGGGCTTTGTCCCAAATTAATACCTGCATAACTAAAGAGTCCTTTCAAAGACGGCAAAAAAGCATGATTTGAAAATTCGCGACTCTCTGGTGCTTGCTGTCCTGGCTTAATTAAAACTACCACTAACAGCCAAGTCATAAGTGCTGAGCCAATAAAATTAAACATAATTGTCGTAATAACAATATGACTACCCTTACGCGCTTGAAGCCAAGCTGGGACATATGCCCATGCAGCGCCGAATAACGCACCAGCAAGTATACCAAGTATGATAACACACCACGCAGGTAGCCCACCTAAATAAAGCCCCA
The DNA here is from genome assembly GCA_903834135.1 of uncultured Opitutia bacterium. Classification (GTDB taxonomy): domain Bacteria; phylum Verrucomicrobiota; class Verrucomicrobiia; order Opitutales; family Opitutaceae; genus Palsa-1447. The sequence continues at coordinate 132,870 of CAILHZ010000018.1, forward strand.
CAAAACTAACACCTAATCCACCTACGTAGGCTTGCCCTTCGCACCCAATATTAAATAGGCCTGCATGGTAAGCGACCGCTACAGCTAAACCTGTAAAAATATAATTTGTAGAATAGAAGAGTGTATAGCCAAGCCCTTCTCCTGAACCAAACGAGCCTTGAAAGATTACCTGAAGTGCTTTGAGAGGATTTTCTCCAATACTAAAAATAATCAAACCAGATACTAAAAGCGCTAAACCAAGATTGAGGACAGGCAGTAAAAAAGGCTCCAGACGTAAATAAAGTGCTGAGCGTGACTGGCTCATCGTATACCCCCTTTATCTGCTATACCAGCCATCATTAAGCCCAGTCCATTCTCACTTGCCTTGCTCGATGATACTTCACCAGTAAACACACCTGAAGTCATAACTAAAATTCGATCTGAGAGTGATAAAATTTCGTCTAGCTCTACAGAGACAAGTAATATAGCAACACCTTTATCCCGTAGTGCCATAAGACGCTTATGGATCACTTCAATAGCACCAATATCAACACCCCGAGTGGGTTGGCCAACCAGCAATATTCGAGGTTCAGAATTAATTTCACGACCCAAAACAATTTTTTGCTGATTGCCACCTGAAAATGAATCAAGTGAGAGCATCGGTTCAGCAGGTCTAACATCCCACTGATCCATGAGATTTAGGCACTCACGAGTGATCTGTTTAGGATCCGTTAAAAAATGATCTCCCCCTGCCTTATCCTCATAACCTAGTCTTACATTGTCTTCTGCACGCATACTAGGAACTACACCCAATTTAAGTCTATCCTCAGGTATATGAGCGATACCCAGATTATGACGACTTCTTGGTCCATTAGTAGCATTGGTAATGTCTACCCAATCATCTACTAAAGCTGCTTTACACAATAAAGAGCCCTCGTTGGGTTTTACTAAACCTGCCAGAACTTCTAAGAGTTCTGATTGTCCGTTGCCCGATACTCCCGCAATGCCAACGATTTCTCCTGCAAATAAATCAAGAGAGACTCCATTTAAACGTGCAACTCCACTTAAATCAAAGACCTTCAAAGCCTGGGCTCGTAAAAGTAATTCACCTCTCGAGGCAGCAGTGCGCTTGATATCTAGCAAAATTGGGCGTCCGACCATACTTTCTGCAAGCTGGGCTGCAGAGGTATCTACTGTGGCAACATTTAGGACCACTACACCTTGTTTCATTACAGTCACTCGATCTGTGACCGCCATAATTTCTTTTAATTTATGTGTAACTAATAAAACTGTTTTACCCTGACTTCTTAAATTGCGAAGTAATTTAAAGAGCTCCTCTACTTCAATTGGAGTTAATACAGCAGTGGGCTCATCTAATATTAAAATATCTGCCCCTCTGTATAATGCCTTTAAAATTTCGACACGCTGCTGAATACAGACACCTAATTTAGACACTTTAGAATCCAAGGGTACCTCTAGTCCGTACGCCTTCACTAAAGCTAGAATCCCAAGACGGGCTTTATGAAGACCTTCATTTAAAAATATCCCACCCTCTGAACCTAAAATTACATTTTCTAAAACACTTAGCGACTCAACGAGCATGAAATGCTGGTGAACCATGCCAATTCCACATGCAATTGAGTCCTCTGTAGACTTAAAGTTTACGGGCTTTCCCCTGACTAGGATTTCTCCAGAATCAATCGGATGAAATCCTGTAATGCCATGCATCAAGGTAGATTTACCAGCTCCATTTTCTCCAACAATACCGTGTATAGAGCCCTTTAAAACGGTGAGATCCACCGATTTATTCGCATAAACAGATCCGAAGCGTTTTTGCACTCCGCGCAGCTCTAAAGCATGCGATTCAATTTCCATTACTTGTACTCCGGTACACTAATTTTCCCAGATATAATATCCGCTTTAGCCTGATTTAAACGTGCCTCAATAGCGGGTGTAATTAGTAAGCGATTGTATTGATCTAAGCTATAGCCTACTGCGTCACATTCTAAGCCAAGTTGTTTTGGACCACCCTTCCAGGTATTATTCTTAGCATCCATAAACGCTGAATATACAGCAACGTCGACACGCTTAACTGCAGAGGTAAGTACACTACCAGGATGAACGCTATCTTGATTTTTATCACAACCAATACTCAAAAGTCCTGCATCTTTAGCAGCTTGCATAACGCCTAAGCCAGTACTGCCAGCAGCATGAAATACAACATCTACACCTTGACCAAATTGACTCTTTGCTAATTCACCACCGCGAATAGGATCATTCCAAGCAGATGGAGTTGTGCCTGTCATATTCACGATGACTTTAATTGATGGATCTATTAGTTTAGCTCCTGCTGTATATCCCATAGCAAACTTGCGGATGAGTGGAATATCCATACCCCCAACAAATCCAACTTTATGTGTTTTTGAAACCAGTGCTGCAGCCATGCCACATAAATAAGAGGACTGCTGTTCTTTATAATTAACCGACTCTACATTAGGCAAATTAACAGTTCCATCTACGATCACAAATTTAACTAGTGGAAATTCACGAGCCATTTCTTCAACTGCAGAAGCTTGGTTAAATCCAATTGCAGCAATAATATTTACCCCGTGACGTATCAATTGACGCATGAACTGCGTACGCTGTGCATCGTTGCTTAATTCAAATTCATGACAGGTGATGCCTGTTTCTTTAACAAACCTATCAACTCCTTCTGCAGCCGATTGATTAAAGGAGTGATCGTACTTCCCCCCCATATCATAAATGATCCCAGGTTTTATTGCATCTGCCTTAGCAGCTAGTGCCAAAGCAAAGACAAAAACGATAAAAACAAAACTATTAAGAAAACGGGGTAAAGTTACCATACAGCAGAGTCTATACTATAGGAACTGCTGTCTGATTCCAGATCTGTTTTGCATATTCGTGAATGGAACGGTCGCTAGAGAATTTACCCATACGTGCGGTGTTAAGAATAGCTTGTTCAGCCCAGGTAGACTTATCTCTATAGGCTAAATCAACTCTAGCTTGTGCATCACAATACGCCCTAAAATCGGCAAGAACCATAAAGGGATCTCCGCCATCTAGGAGGCTATGATGCAAGAGTGAGAATGCCCCTTGTTCAGTTGGCAACCAATAGTCACTACCTAGCCAATCTATAATAGCACGCAGCTCTTCGTCCTGAGTATAGTAATCCCATGGCTTATAGCCCTTAGCATTCAAAGCTTCCACTTCATCTACAGTCATTCCGAAGATGAAGATATTCTTTTCCCCTACTTCTTCTAGAATTTCTACGTTAGCGCCATCCAAGGTACCAATCGTTAGCGATCCATTTAAGGCCAACTTCATATTACCAGTACCTGAAGCTTCCTTGCCGGCAGTCGAGATCTGTTCAGACAAATCTGAGGCTGGAATAATTTTCTCGGCTAATGAAACCCGGTAATTTGGTAAGAAGACTACCTTAAGCTTATTATTAATACGCGTATCTTTATTAATGCGGTCCCCAATGACATTAATAGCACGAATAATATTCTTTGCTACGTCATAGCCCGGTGCAGCTTTAGCTGCGAAAATAAATACACGAGGTACAATATCTAATTTCGGATTTTGAATCAAGCGCCTATAAAGCGCCATAATGTGCAGTAAATTTAAATGCTGCCGCTTGTATTCATGCAGACGCTTAATTTGCACATCATATAAAGCATCGGGTGAGACCTCAACTCCACACTCCTCTAAAATAACCTGGGCTAAATCAACTTTGTTAGACCGCTTTACAGCCATGTATTTTTTCTGAAATGCCTTATCATGCGCAAATTTTTCAAGGCCTTTTAACCTATCTAATTCACGGGGCCAGGTGGAATCACCCAGACTGTCCGTAATTAATTGCGCTAAATGCGGATTACATTCCAAAAGCCATCGTCTGGGAGTAATACCGTTTGTTTTATTTTGAAACTTACCTGGATACAGTGAATCAAATTCAGGGAAAAGCTGTTTACGTAGTAAAGTTGTATGAAGTTCCGCTACCCCATTGACTGCATGTGACCCAACAACTGCAAGATTAGCCATACGAACATACTTAGATCCGTCTTCTTGAATCAGCGAACAGACACGCTTCTTAGTGATATCACCTGGCCACTTAGTTTCACAGACCTTCATCAAGCGTTCGTTGATTTCGAAAATAATTTGCAAATGCCTTGGCAGTATGCGTTCAAACAGTGGCACACCCCATCTTTCTAGCGCTTCGGGCAAGAGAGTATGATTAGTATAGGCAAAGGTTTTAGTCGTAACCTCCCACGCTTTCTCCCACTTGATACCTTCCTCATCAACTAAGATCCGCATGAGCTCAGTAATAGCTACAGCTGGATGTGTATCATTAAGCTGAATAGCTGCTTTATCGCTTAAATTATCCCACGTATTTGAGGCATCACGAAAATGTCTACGGATCAAATCACGTAGAGAACAAGCGACGAAAAAATACTGCTGTACAAGCCTAAGCTCTTTTCCGTTTTCTGTTTTATCATTAGGATAAAGCACCTTCGAAATAGTTTCACCTACGGCCTTATCATGCACCGCGTCAACATAGCCACCGGAATTAAAAATATTTAAATCGAAATCTTCATTCGCACGAGACGCCCAAAGACGTAGTAAATTAACGGTCTTAGTTCCATAACCAGCAATTGGAATATCATGTGGTACACCAAGGACTGTTTTATAATCCACCCACTTAGGTTTAGAATTTCCGTGGTCATCAAACACATTTATAACTCGACCGTACAGACGAACTTCCTGTGAATATTCTGCTCGAACAACTTCCCAAGGATTACCAAATGGCATCCAACGATCTGGAAATTCAATTTGGTGTCCGTTGGAAAATTCCTGTTTAAAAAGTCCGAACTCATAATGAATACCGTAACCCAAGGCTGGATAGTCCAAAGTTGCCATCGAATCTAAAAAGCACGCTGCCAAACGACCTAGTCCACCATTACCTAAGCCCATATCAACTTCAGCTTCACGTACCTTAGCGAAATCAACTCCCAAAGACTTCAGTGCTTCATGCGCTGTTTCAGAAAGCCCACTTGCGAGTAAATTATTTTCAAATAAACGACCCATCAAATACTCGAGCGAGAAATAATATACACGACGTACATTTTTAGCATTATGCACAGCCTGTGTCTGAATGAGTCTGTCATGGATCGTGTCCCGAACAGCTAGTGAGGTTGCTACCCACCAATCCCGTGACGTTGCTGAGGCTGCGGGTCTAGCCAAAGTAGAGATCAAATGCCGAAGAATTAAGGCCTTAAAAGCCTCGGAATTAACCTTTAAGTCACTTGATGATGATGATGAAGCTTTTTGCGTTAAAGTGGTAGGCATACGTAAAGTGTACAGCAGCGAATGTGCCGGAATATGATAACAATCGCCTCGATAGAAAAAGCCAAGCTCCGCAGCTACTGAATATTGAAGCGACGATTCAATTCTGCGCGGTCGATTTCAAAAAAGGTGGGCTTACCCCGCGGTGTGATTAATGGGCTAAGTGTCGTGAATAGTTCATCAACAACAGTTTGTGCATTTTGCTCAGGATTACTAGTACTTCTATTAACCCTTCGAACTGCTGCCAGCAGTGCAAAATGCTCCTGGATCGCGTTTTTATTTGAAGCAGGAAAACTTTCCTCCCTGAGTGCTGCAATGAGTTCACGCAAGAACTGTTCAGCATCATTTACTTCAAGCCATGCAGGAATTGCCTCCAAGCGGTAAAAATGACGTCCAAATTCAGCAATCTGAAAACCGTAACTCTGAAACACGGCACTATGATCTAATAGTAAGGCTGAACTAATCGGATCAAATTCAAGTGAAAGAGGAAGAAGCAAAGTTTGACTAGGCACTCCGTCTTTCGAGCCTTCATTTAAAATACGTTCATACCAGATACGCTCTTCAGCTGCTTTATAATCAAGGACTACAATACCAGCAGAAGTATCAAAGAGGAAGTAACCTAACTGTGCGCTGCCTATAAAACGCCATGCTGTTTGGTTAGGCACTGAGAGCTCATGCGTTAACTGATGTTTAAATTCAGACTTAGTCTCAGCTGTAATCTTTGGCTGGTAAGAAGCTTGCACTTCACGAACTACAGCAGATGGTGCAAACGAAGCAGAAAAAGGATTCCTAAATTCACCTAATCCCACTTGTGGTTTATTACCGGTTAGGTTCGTGATAGGCGTTTTTTTATCCGCCCAAGATTTTAAAAGACCTAAGACAGCACGAATAACAAAAGAGCGCACCTGACTGTCATTCTTAAATTTAACTTCACGCTTTGCTGGATGCACATTTACATCCACATGCGCAGGATCGCATTGAAAAAATAAGATTACCTGAGGATATTTTCCTTTAACTAAAAATGGACTGTAGGCCTCAATAAGCGCAAAATTTATTGTACGACTATCCACGGGCCGACCATTAACAAAAGTAAGCATGTCATGACGACTTGACTTACTCTCACTAGGAAGACCAACAAGACCTTCTAGTTTCATTGCTTCATCGACGTAACTAAGATTGAGCATCGAGGAAACAGAGCTATAGCCGAGTAGCTCTCCCGCTCTCTGTTTAAGGCTTAAGCATACTGCAGAGCGGAAAACAAGTTTAGCGTCCTCTTTTAAACTAAAAGCTACATCGGGCCTTGCTAGAGCATACAAACGCACCGTTTGAATTATATGCGCAGCTTCCGTTGCATCCGTTTTTAAAAATTTGCGCCTTGCAGGAACTGGATGAAAAAGGTGAGCAATTTCTAATGTTGTACCAGGAGCTCTGCCACATGCTCTTACTTGTAAAAGTTTACCTGCATCCACACTAATATGCGTTCCTTCAGAACTTAATTCAGATTTTGTCTCGAGGGTAAAATGTGAGATACTCGCAATCGATGGAATTGCTTCTCCTCGAAATCCAAAGGTTGAGAGTTTATCCAAATCCTTAGTGAGTGAAATTTTACTCGTTGCATGCCGCTGCAAAGCTAGCAGAGCGTCTTCACGAATCATACCGCTACCGTTATCTTCGATTCGGATGTATTCCCGACCTGCTTGTCTAAATTCAATTTCTATTCGAGTTGCCCCCGCATCGAGTGAATTTTCTATCAGTTCTTTTACCACAGCTGCGGGACGTTCAATCACTTCCCCGGCAGCAATCTGATTTGCTACAGCATCCGCTAAAACATGAATCGATGGAGACGTACTCAAGTCTTAAGCAAATACAGAATTCCAGCGTTTAATCTGTGAAAGTACTCCCTTGTGACTTGGCATTCCAGTACCAGTGCGTGCTTGCATCGCATGCTCGAGATTAAAAGCCTTAGCCCAGTCTTTTCCGAAACGCTTATTAATTTTCATTACATCCGCAGTGGAAAGTTTATCTAATGCAACTCCCTGCTTTTCTGAAAGCGCTACAACATGGCCAACCGCGTGATGAGCCTCTCTGAATGCGACTCCATTTCTGACTAAGTGATCGACTAAATCCGTTGCAAGTAAGGCAGGATCTTTAGATGCGTCTCTACATTTTCTTGCATTGACCCTTAAGCCAGCCATGACACCAGCAAGTACTTCGCTACAGAGTAAGGTTTGATCCAAACTATCAAATAGTGGTTCTTTATCTTCCTGCATATCCCGGTTATAGGTCAAAGGCAGACCCTTCATTAAAGTAAGTAAAGTCTGCAAGTTACCCTGTAGTCTAGCTGACTTACCCCTTAGAAGTTCACATGAGTCAGCATTCTTTTTCTGAGGCATCAAAGATGAGCCTGTCGAGAAAGCATCTGAAATTTGTACAAATCCAAACTCAACACTACTCCAAATAACTAAGTCCTCTGCGATACGGGAGAAATGAACACCTGCAATCGCACATACGGATGCAAATTCTATACACAGATCACGGTCTGCAACTGCGTCCATGGAATTCTGAGTTACTAGGGCTTTACCCTTCTTATCTACAAATCCAAGCAACTTAGCTGTGTACTCCCGGTTTAAAGCAAGTGTAGTTCCAGCAATAGCACCAGAACCAAGTGGACACACATTAGCATGTGAAGCGACTTCACTTAACCTAGTAATATCACGCTGCAACATTTCGATCCAAGCTAAGAAATGATGTGCAATATATACAGGCTGGGCTCGTTGCAAATGCGTGTAACCAGGAATAATTATTCCTAGGTTACGTTCCGCAGCAGCAAGTATTTCAATTTGAGCGAGCCTTAATTTTTGACTTACTTTAGAGCAGGCATCTTTTAAGAATAACCGAATATCAGTTGCTACCTGATCATTACGACTTCTACCCGTATGCAATTTTGCTGCACAAGGAACAAGCTTAGTGAGTGCTTGCTCAATATTCATATGTACATCTTCAAGGGATGTATTCCATTTGAAGGTACCTTTCAAAATTTGCTGACCAATAGCGTCTAGTCCTTCAGCAATCGACTTAGCCTCTTTTTTTGTCAGTATTCCGACGTGCGCAAGCATAGCTGCATGCGCTTTACTTCCAGCAATATCGAACGGAGCTAGCCTTTGATCAAAGGAGACCGATTCACTGAACTTAAGCATCAATGCGTCAGGAGCCGCTGAAAAACGACCACCCCAGGTGACTTGCTTAGACTTAGACATGTTGTAATTTTGACTGGTAAAGGCCTAGTCGCGCAATGAGATATTTGCTTTGAACTAGGCCTCAGGGTGGTCAAAATCTCTAAAAATGCCACTTTCTCTGCGTTCTCTATGCCTATTATGCCTGCTGTCAATTGTAGGGCTATCCCACGGACTTTGCCACGAGCTAACCGAGCTCAACCGTGTGGATGTAGCACCAATCACAAAATGGTTTCATATCGCGAGTGTGACTCTAACCCCAAACTCGTTTATTCGGACTACAAATGCGTTTACGGCTGACTATAAAGCGGAAATAATACCGTTTTCATTTTATGATGAAGTAGGAACCCTGCGCATTTCTATCGCAGATAGTGATCTCAAAAAACTATTAAATAATGAGTCTATTAGTTTCAAAGGAGCTGCTACAAATTCAGAGAAAAAAATTCATCTTATTACGGGCGAAGTAATTCCTAAAACTATCTCAAACGGAACACTCAAAGTTAAATTATATTACAATAGTTTAATTACACTATCGTTCGTGACTAGCTATAGTCTACCACTGCTTAAATCTGAAAAGTAAGAAGAGCTTAAGCCCAATTAAATTCGATCACTTGCTCAACATCAGACGCTAAACTTAAATGCACAGGACAATGTTTAGCAGTCGTTTGCATCAAACCTTCAGGAAGTAGTTTAGCTGATTGAGGCATCCAAAGTTTTAATACTAAACGTGCAATTTTTCTAGGAGCACTTTGGGTCATTTCTTTAGTCACTTCATAGCGCACACCGTCAAGTTCTACACCGTGCTTACGTGCCACTATAGCCATTGTAGTGACGACGCATGTTGCTAGGGCAGTTGCCACAAGATCCGTAGGAGAAAAGGCTTCTCCCTTACCCTGATTGTCCTTAGGCGCATCTGTTGAAATCACAGTTCCAGATGGGCCATGCGTTGCATTACAATGAAATCCGCCTTCGTAAGATCCAGTAATAGTAACCATCCATCAAAATAAAGCTAAATTTTAATTTCTAGCAACCTATCAGTCATATCTAAGGCTTATTATTTTACCTAGCTTCTCAGTTGCGTAATTGACTGCTTTAGGACTTAATAGACCTATGCATTATCAACAAGTTAGGTCTACACCACGTTTCATCCTTTGCATGGCAGGTGCTCTATTAAGCACACATTTACTTCATGCACAAAACAGCCAAGTAGTTAGAGATAATCCACTACTTCAGGTCAGCAACCTGCAATACGAATTTCCTCGTTTTGATTTAATTAAGAGTACGGATTTTGCACCTGCTTTTGAAATTTCAATGGCACAGCACTTAGCCGAAGTTGATGCGATTGCAAAAAATCCTGAAGTACCAACATTTGATAATACGATTATTGCTCTTGAAAAAACAGGGCGAAATTTAAATCGCGTAGCTACCACATTTTATAATCTATCAGGGGCTAATACAGACCCAATCATCGATCAGACTGAAAAAGACATCGCCCCTAAGATGTCAGCACACTCCGATGCTATTAATTTAAATCCAACGCTGTACGCACGGATTCATACTCTTTTTGAGAACCGTTTATCGCTAGGCTTAGATGATGAAGCTATCCGTTTAGTAGAGCGGTATGAAAGAGATTTTGTAAGAGCAGGCGCTAAATTGAATCCAGCCGAGCAAGAAAAGATTAAAAAAATAAACGCTGAACTTGCTACCCTAACAGCTCAATTTGGACAGAATGTATTAAAGGAAAAAAATGCTTCAGAGTTAATTATCGATACCGAAGCAGAACTTGCTGGACTTACACAAGAGCAGATTGCATCTGCTGCAGCCTTTGCAAAACAAGAAGGTCATCCTGGTAAATATATTATACATATCCTTAATACGAGTGGACAGCCACTTTTAACCTCACTTAAAAACCGCTCCGTAAGGCAGCGCCTCATGGAGGCTTCCTTAGCTCGTGGCATAAGAGGTGGTGATTTCGATAATCAAAAAACGTTAGTACGTATTGTTGAATTACGTGCAGAACAAGCGAGCGTTTTAGGATATCCTACTCACGCAGCTTACAAAATAGAAACTGAAACAGCTAAAACAGTTGATTCAGTAAATACACTTTTAGCACAACTCGCCCCTCCTGCTGTTGCTAATGCAAAACGTGAAGCCGCTACGCTACAAAAAATGATTGATTTAGAGAACGGTGGCTTCAAACTCGCATCATGGGACTGGGCATATTACTCAGAAAAAGTACGTAAAGCTAAGTATTCATTTGATGAATCCCAGCTCAAACCTTACTTCGAACTAAACCATGTCTTAACAGACGGTGTCTTTTATGCAGCTCATGAACTCTACGGCATAAGCTTTGTAGAAAGGCATGACCTTCCCGTATACGAACCCGATGTACGTGTATTCGAAGTTTTTGATAAAGATGGAACATCCCTTGCCTTATTCATGGAGGACTTTTACTCCCGCGCTTCCAAGCAAGGCGGCGCTTGGATGAATGAATACACAACTCAATCGTTCCTATTAAATCATCATCCTGTTGTTGCTAATCATCACAATATTCCAAAACCAGCTGCAGGGCAACCTACCTTACTTACCTTTGACGAGGTCACAACGCTATTCCATGAATTTGGTCATGCTCTGCATGGTATGTTTTCGCACGTTAAATACCCAACCTTTGCAGGTACAAGCGTTCCACGGGATTTCGTAGAATTTCCATCCCAAGTTAACGAGATGTGGGCTGCGTGGCCTCAGGTGGTTAGCCATTACGCTAAGCATTATCAAACGGGTGAGCCTATGCCGAAGGCATTACTCGCAAAGATGCTTTCAACTCAAAAATTTAATCAGGGCTTTGCAACTACAGAGTACCTTTCTGCATCACTCATCGATCAAGCTTGGCATCAACGTAAGGCAGGAGATGTACCAACTGACGTCCCTGGTTTTGAAGCAGCTAGTTTGAAAAAAGTAGGCTTAGACTTTGCAGCAGTACCACCCCGCTACCGTAGTGCTTATTTCGCACATGCATTTTCAAATGGGTATTCGGCTGGATATTATTCTTACATCTGGGCTGATGTGTTAGTAGCCGATAGTATTGAATGGTTCACAAATCATGGCGGCTTACTACGCGCTAACGGAGATCATTTCAGAGATACCCTCTTATCCCGCGGTGACAGTAGTGATCCGATGGATCTATTTAAAAATTTTACGGGTTCAGGTCCTGATGTAGGACCGCTGCTTAAAAAACGCGGTTTAATTCAGGAAAAACAAGTTTCTGTAAATGATCTAATTGGAACAAAAACACCGCATTATGGAACCTGGGGTTACGATTCAAGCGGCCAAGATACAAACGTTAAACCGGGCGCTGATTTTTTCTTATTCGCAAACGGTAGCTGGCTTAACAAAGAAAGTATTCCATCTGACCGCACACGCTATGGTAATTTTGATAAATTAACTGTACTGTCTGAAAACCGCACACGCAAAATCATTGAAGATGCTGCAGCTCATCCAACAACTGCAGCAACAGAGCGTATTGCAGCAGCTTATCTATCCTACATGGATGAAGAACGAATTAATAGCTTAGGAGCAACTCCATTGGCAGGTGACCTAGCAGCTATTCGATCACAGAAAACACTCGAAGATGTTGCAACAGCAATGGGTGCTAGTAGATTTAGGATCTCGAATACTTTATTTTATGTCATGATTTCAGGTGATGCTAAGTCACCTAATCAATATGCAGTGCATATTGCACCTGGTGGACTTGGCCTACCCGACCGTGATTATTATTTGCAAGCATCTTTAGCACCGAAAAAAGCTCAGTACCAGGCCTACATTGAGCAGCTATTAGGTCTCATTAAGTGGGAAAATCCTAAGGAAAGCGCTGAACAGATTGTTGCTTTCGAAACTAAGATTGCCGAAGCAAGTTGGACACGAGCTCAAATGCGTGAGCGTGAAAAGACTTATAATCCAATGACCGTAGCTGAACTACAAACTTATGCTCCTGGGTTTAACTTTAGAGCACTCTTAGATAGTTCAAAGCTAACCTCAACTCAGCGCATCATTGTTACAACCAATACAGCATTTCCTAAAATTAGTGCACTGATTGCACAGACACCTATCACTACACTTCAAGCATGGCAGGCTTTTCACTTAACAGATGAAGTCAGTGGAGCACTTTCCTCAGATTTTGTTAACGCTGAATTTAACTTCAGAGACAAAGCTCTCGGAGGACAGCCCGAAATGAAACCACGCTGGAAACGTGGTGTAGGATTTGTAAATTCTATTTTAGGTGAACAAGTAGGTGAAACCTATGTTGCAAATTACTTTCCACCTGAATCAAAAGCTCGTATGGACGCATTGGTCCATGACCTCATCACCGCAATGCATGCACGCATTGAGAAACTAGATTGGATGAGTCCTGAGACAAAAACTAAAGCCTTAGAAAAACTGGGTAAGTTTAATGTTAAAATCGGCTATCCTACTAAGTGGCGTGATTATTCCTCGCTACACTTATCCAAGGACAATCTTTATGATAACTTAATTCAAACCAGCGCCTTTCAATGGAACTACCGGTTGGCTCGTATTAACAAGCCTGTAGATAAATTAGAATGGAGCATGACACCGCAAACGGTGAACGCCTACTACAATTCAATTAACAACGAGATCGTATTTCCAGCAGCTATACTACAACCTCCTTTCTTTGACCTAGAGGCTGATATGGCCATTAATTACGGCGGAATTGGTGGCGTTATCGGTCATGAAATGACCCACGGCTTTGATGATCAAGGTCGTAAATCAGATGGTGACGGCGTACTCAACGATTGGTGGACTAAAGAAGATGCTACGCGTTTTAAAGCTCAAGCAGATCGCCTTGCTGAGCAGTACAACCAATTTGAACCCGTTAAAGGTTACTTCGTAAATGGACGTTTAACGATGGGTGAAAACATTGCTGACATGGGTGGTCTACTCTTAGCGCTGGACGCCTACCACGCATCACTCAATGGCAAACCAGCACCTATCATTAACGGTTTAACTGGAGACCAGCGCGTATTTCTAGGCTGGGCACAAGTATGGAGAGATAAAGTAAGAGATGATGCAGCAATAGTTCGTATTAAGAGTGACCCGCACTCACCTGCTCACTTCAGAGTCAATGGTCCAATGCGCAACAATCCAGGCTGGTACGAAGCCTTTGGAATTTCACCAAGTGACCCAATGTACTTAGCTCCAGAAAATAGAGTACATATCTGGTAATACGCATTCTCCCACAAGTTATTTACTCACAAGTAAGGTGCTAAAATTAGCACCTTACTTTTTTTGTTTTTCTCGCTCGATATGAGAGACAATTAAAATAAAGAAAACTAAGACTAAATTAAATAATACGATCTGCAGTGGTAGAGGCAATGAATAGACAAGACATACGACTGGAACCCAGATAATTAAATTAGCAATCAATGTGGGTAATATTGTTCTACGGTACCATCCGCCAGATTTTATATCTGCTAAGATAGGACTTAGCTTAAGGCCCGAGTGATTAAAACTCACCCCTAATACAGTTAGAGGTACAGCAAAAAGCGGACAATATATAAACTGATCACATAGCATTTTTAAAAACACGGTAAAAACATGCGTACTAGGTCCGAAAATAATAGCCTGCAAACGGTACCAAGCCTCAATTTCAAGTCCCTTGTATGACCAAAAAAGTAAAAGAAAGATACAGTTTTTAAGCTGATATTCGCTACGCAGTTGAGTATTTTGTCTTAAATATAAAAAAGGTAAAAGCCCCCCACATACTGCGGTAATCAAAATGGGAAATAATAACCCAATCTTACTGCGGATAAAATTTAGGTATTCAAATCCGGCATGCACAAAAGGGGATTTATAATAACCTAAAACCAGACCAAAACCGATACCCCAAAGCACTAAGCCAGGAACAAGATTTGCTTTAGCAGCACGTATACTTGAACGCCAGGGAGCTTCATTAGTATTGGAAATATAGATTTCAGATTCAGTCATTATATGTGGAGCAATACATCAACTCGTCTCCACGGGTGTGAATCCTCGTCTAAGCACGTTCTCAACGATTGACTTAGGAAATAGAAAATTCTGCAAGTATTCATTTCCTCCAGCCTTAGTGCCACCACCCGACATTTTATAGCCGCCAAATGGGTGCCTTTCAACCATAGCTCCCGTAATAGATCTATTTAAGTAGAGATTGCCCACATGAATCTCATTGATCGCTCTGTGTAAGGCTTTAGGACTGCGAGAAAATAAGCCTCCAGTAAGTGCATACTCAGAGTCATTTAAAATACTAAAAGCTTCTGTTAAAGATTTTGCTTTAATGATCGCAACAACGGGACCGAATATTTCCTCTCGAGCGATTCTCGCACTCGCTTTCACATTCACAAATACGGTAGGAGGAACATAGTAACCTTCTTTAGGCGTAATACCCTGAAAAGCTATTTTAGCTTCCGATTTTCCTACCTCGATAATATTGAGAATCTTTGTTTGAGCTTCCAAATCAATTACAGGACCAATTACAGTACCTGGCATACTCGGATCACCTATGGGATAAGATTCACATGCCGCAATAAAGCGTTCAACGAATCGCCCATAGACTTCTTCTAGCACAATGAGCCGAGACAAAGCAGAGCATTTCTGACCACTAAAGCCAAATGCACTATAAAGTGCTGCGGGAATCGCCTCATCAAGATCGGCATCGTTATCAATAATGAGTGCATTTTTACCACCCATTTCACAGACTACTTTTTTTAAGTTCTGTTGCCCTAATTGCACCTTGCCAGCTGCTTCCCAAATTTTGCAACCCACGCTGCGCGATCCTGTAAAGGCGATAAAATCGATATTCTCGTGAGCTACCAAGTGAGCACCGACTTCTTCACCAGCCCCTGGTAAAAACGCAAGAACCCCATCAGGTACACCTGCTTCGGTTAAAATATCCATAAGCAGTGAAGCAATCCCTGTTGTTTGCTCTGCGGGTTTCATAATAACTGCATTACCTGCTACAAGTGGCGCAACGACCAAGCCAGTTAATATAGCTAAAGGAAAATTCCAGGGGGCAATAGCAACACCTACTCCACGTGGAGTCCATAGCTGTGTGCATCTTTCTCCAGGAACATCTTGCGTCAAACGTTGAGTCTGAAGTGTTTTAATTTCTTTTGCATAATAACGGCAGAAATCAATCGCTTCAGATATATCCCCATCCGCTTCTAACCACGGCTTACCTGCTTCATAAATTTCCCAGGCATTTAATTCAAAGCGGCGCCTCTCCATAATCTCCGCTGCTTTAAGTATTATTTGTACGCGTTCTTCAAGATGTACTTGGCTCCATACTTTAAAACTTGCGCGTGCTACTTCTACAGCGTGATCAGCATCCTTACAGGTTGCCTTAGCCCAATAACCTATAATCTGACTTGGCTTAGCAGGATTGACCGATTCAACCCAGATACGATCTGTAATTTTTTTCCCATTAATAATAATCGGCCATTTTTTACCTAAAGAATTTAGTACCTCTGAAATTGCAAGCTGCTGCATTTGCCTTGAGCTTTGTTGAGTAAAATCTGTATTCGCTACATTAACGAACGCGTCTGTTTTAATTGCCGACCTCTTTAGTGGTTCATGAGCACTATCAATTGCATCGTTAGGATTACTAATTAACTGAGCAACCGAGGCTTCTTCTCTGTTTCTAAGCCTAAGAAATCCTTCGTTTGATGTATTTTCAAGCAGACGTCTGACTAAATACGCCATTCCTGGCAATAATTCTCCAACAGGACAGTACTCCCTTACCCTGTGCCCCAACTGTAAGAGCGAGGCTTTAAGTTCATCTGCCATACCATAAAGTGCCTGAAACTCATAAGCCATCGGATCAATCCCACGTAACTCAGCTTGCACAATAGCATGCGCACAACTTCGCACATTATGAGAAGCAAAGTTAGATGTAACTATATCACTATTATCAAGTAATAATAAAGTGAGCTTTTCGTAATTAGCATCAGACTGTGGTTTCTTCTGCCACACAGGAATTGGCCAACCTTTCTGTTGGGCAAGTATCGTCTCTGAATCCCAATAGGCTCCTTTCACAAGACGAACACTAATGGCACGCTTGTGCATTCTTGCCCAGGCGATAAGTTGAGTAAGATCAACTTCACTTTCACGCAGATAAGCTTGAATCGCTATTCCAATGTCTGGTTTCTGAGAAAATTCAGGTTCGATAAAAATGGATTTAAATAATTCTAAGGTCAGATCCTTGAGCTTATAGCTCTCCATATCAAAATTGATGAATGCACCCACTTCAATCGCTCTTCTTAAAATAGGTCGAAGCCTAGCTTTAAGCGCATGAATCGAAGCCTGGGGATCAGCTGGGTGAACATCAGGTGTTAGTGCAGATACTTTTACTGAAAGATTAAGCCTGGGCAAACTACCGTGAGAACCTATATCACTAAAACACGGGATTAGGTTTGATTGGTAATAGTTCGATACTGAATCCAAAACTTCAAGATTACGCTGTAAAAAAATATCTGCCTCAGAGGCATTAATCACAGTTTCGCCTAAAAGATCAATCGTCGTAGCGATACCTAAACTTTCATTCTTCTTAATTTGTTTAATTAACTCATCACCCGTACGTGCAGCGACAAACTGACTTGCCATATCTACAATCTGAGCTTTTACAGGCGCAGCTATAAGTGCAGGTGCAAAAGAGGAAGCAGCTAAGCCAGCTTTGAGAGCAGGATTAAGCTCAACAGCTTTATCTCCAAGGTATTCTTGAAGATGGCGAACAATTTCTGAAGAAGAATTAAGAGAGGGTAAAACATCTACGAATCTAAACAGATGTGTTTTAAAAACAGGATCCTTCATAGACCAATCCATGATGCGTGCATATGCACCCTTCTTTGAGAAAAGAGCAGCCTGAGGCTGCTTATCCATAAGCGCAAAGAGTGCTTCAGCTTTGGCGCGAATTAAGTGCTCTACTTTCGGATCACCAGAAACAATAACAGGCATGGGGTTCCTTTATGATTAACGTATCC
>CAILHZ010000019.1 GCA_903834135.1 uncultured Opitutia bacterium
AAAGCTCACTTCTTGGGCCACCTCCTCGAAAGCCAATGGCGTTGGAATCATCGTCGTGATAATCTTTATAAAGTATTACTCAAAAATCTCTCTTTAAGCCCACTCAGCTAGGAAAGACCCCGGAATATTAGAAGGTGTAGCCCACCGAGCCGAAGATGCCGCGGCGCATGCCGTATTGCGCGGCGTTGACCCCGACGCCGGAGCCATCGCGTAACTGATACGACTTGTCTGCGAGATTTACGACATCGAGCCGAACCTTCCAAAACCGGTTGTGACCGACCTTGAAGCTCTTTTCGGCACCGACGCTGACAGTGAAGTATGACGGAACGGTCCCGCCATTCGGGATGGTAGAGCCGTCGGCCGCGGTGGCGTCGGTTCGCAGACCGCTGCCGTAGAGCGAATCGACATAGACCCGGGTATCGCCGTGACTGGTGTTCCAGTGATACGACATGCCAAAGGAGCCGGTCAGCGTTTGGTCATGGTCCAAGGCGATCCAATGCGAGTGGACATAGGCCAGATCGGTCGGGTCGAAGAGGAACTGTGACGAAATCCAGTCCTTCCCCTTCGCGACGGAGTGGGCGAGGTTCAGGTTAGTGGAGAACCCTCCGTGGGTGTAGGAGCCAGTCAGTTCCACCCCATAGATCTCTCCCTCCGCGTAGTTGAACGCCGAGAGAATCAGGGTCTGGCCGAATAGGCCGTCATCCAGCTGGTTCTTGGCCCGCTTGTAGTAGCCGTCTAGCCCCACTTGGAACCCCGGTGCCACCACCTGGGAGATGCCCACGTCAAAATAGTTCGCCCGCTCGGCCTTGACCGGGTCGGCCTGGTCAGAGAGCGCTGCGTTTGAGGTGTTGTCGAATGCGATCACGGTGCTGGCTGGCACGTTTTCCACCGGCGGCGGCGTGAAATAGCGCGCGTAGCCGGCGTGCAGGGTCGTCGAGTCCGACACATTGTAGATGAGATTCACGCGCGGGCTGAGCTTGTTCTCGTTGTCGAACGATGAGTTGAAAACATCGAAGCGAGCACCCCAGTTGATCGTCAGGCTAGAAGTGGCCTTCCATTCGTCCTGCAGATAGACGCCGGCAAACAATCCGTAGAGCCTTTGGTTGTCCGTGATCTTGAAGGCCGGACCGGTGGCGTCACCATTGCCACCCACCGGAAAAACCGTCGTGACCGAGTCGGTGCTCACCGATTCATGCAGCAACATCACGCCGCCGCGAAGGGTATGACGATCGGTGAGCGAGTCACTGGCGTCAATCTGCAGGCCGGCGGACTGGAGCTTGCGCGCCACGTCGCTCGCCACGCCGTTGAAATAAAGATCGCCGACCGGATCGGGAGTGAAATGCACCTGGCTGTCGCGGCCGATGAGGGAAGCCTGATAGTTCAGGCCGCCGACCGATTTCTGATAACTGACGACGCCGAAATAGTTCTGCTCATGCTGGTTCTCGTTCAGGTTGCTCGAATCGAAGTTTCCCGGCACCCACTGCGTGCCATTCGGGGAGGTGCCGGAGTCCAGGCCCGGGGTGTTGGGAACCTCGAATTTGCTGTCGGAGGCGCTCAGCATTACCGTGAGGCGGCTTTGATCGTCAAGAATGCCGGAGAAATAGGAGAACAGTTTGCTCTGATTGGTCGTGTCGTGGATGGCCTTGGCGCTGTCCGTCGGGTTCTCGATGCCGAGATCGTTGTGATCGTAGCTGCCATCGACGAAGTAGCTCACCTTGCCCGCCATCCCGCTGGCGGAGAACGTCGGGCGGACAGTGCCAAAGCTGCCGCCATACAGGGAGAAACTGCCGCTCTGGTCGTTGGTGCCGCTATTCGTGTGGATGTCCACGACGCCCGCCGTGCGGAAGCCGTATTGTGCCGGTAGCGAACCGGTGACGAACTGCAGGCTGTTGACGAACCGGGGGTCGAGCTCCAGCCCGAAGCCGGAGATGCCCTCCGGCAGAAGGACATCATTGATGCGATACTGCAGGTTGGCGTGTTCACCCCGAACGTGAAGATCGCCGTTGGCCGAGGAGTCCGCTGCGACACCCGGCACGCGCAACAGCACCTGATTAAAAGGTGCGTCTGCCCCCTGGGGCAGAACCTGAATTTGCTGCATATCGATATGGAAGGACGATGCTCCTAATTCGGGCACGATGCTCTCCCGGGCTTGGTCGAGTTTGCCGTTTACGATGAATGGATCAAGCTTGAGCGTATCACCGGAGGTAGGGTCAGGCGTAGCGGGCGTGGTTTGGGCGTTCGTGGCGACCGCCGCAAACGTCATCAAAACGGAAAAGGAAATGAAGCGACTGAAAAATGACATGATTGAGTTAGGTTGAATGAGAGACAGGCTCGCCCGGACGCGCGGCGCCGGGCAGGGATCGAAAACGCGCCCCACGGAAAGCGTGGTTCGCGGAACGCTACGGTTTCAACTCAGGCCAGTGTAAATGGTGGAGGTGGCGGGAGTTGAACCCGCGTGCCCCTGACCTTCGCACGCCACATCTACCTTATATAGTATCACTTTAATCTCGCCGAAAGTATGCCATGACACGCGCTTAGCTTTCAGCCAACTCCCGGATGAAGATACAATGTGTGAACCGCGAGTCGCTAAACACATTATGCCTGCTGTCGGCGTAAGTTTCAGCTAGCAGGTGTCGCTGAGCTTACGTAACTGCATTAAGCAGCTAGGGGCATTTCTTCGAAGTTGCCTATTATTGTTTGGATTGAGGATTTACGTGAGACTATCCACTCACGATAAGGCAGTAGCGCACTCCAACCAAGGGTCGAATCCGGTACACCCCCGTAATGCATATAAGCCATATTAGTGGATTAAATGGACCATGGGAATTGGATTGGTGTGCTAACCAATCAAAGAACCAAGGGACCATATTCTCCTACAATTCATGAGAAAGCAAGAGTCCTATAGCTTACTGTTTAATGCTAGGTATTCCTGCCTTAAAATGTCTGTTTGGAGTAAAATAGAACTAGGTTTATTAACACCTGTTTTAGGTGTATTGAGTGGTTAAACATACCGAGATTATGGCAGTTATTATTTATCCTCATAGGATTTATCTAGGCATGAAAAAGGCGCTTCCTTTTATAAAGAAGCGCCTTTGAGTAAAAACGATATGCCTTAGTGGCTACCGCCGTGTGAAAGCGTGTATGTGAGCATTACTCCACGACCATCACCTTGGGTACCGGATGTTTTAACATAATTTTTGTTAAATGCATTATTCATAGTAAATGCTAATCGCTGATCCCAGTTTTGATTAAGCTTAGGTAAACGATAGTTAACAGACAGAATCCATATTTCGTAGGAAGGGTATCTAATCTTCCATGCATCTGTATGGGCTGTTACTGTACTCATCTTCAACGCTTGATTAATAGTTGTTGTATCACCCGTGTTAGGCACTTGCGATGGAGTAGATGAAACATAGGTTGTTAATGCGTTCACGTATAATCCTTTGATGCCTGGCACAAAGTATTTAACGTATGCACTACCGTTTTCTGGAGTGATTCCGTTAACACTACGACCGACAACTTCAGGATAAGCTGAACCGTAATTAGTGTATTTTGAATTCACTTCAGCTCCGCTAACGCCAAACGTTAGGTTGTTATTTGCAACCCAGCTTAAATCAAATTCAAAGCCTCGTACGAGTTGATCACCGTCTTGAAGTGCTACATTGGTATAAACACCAGAACCGACGAAGGTTTCAACAGTATCGTTTACTAGTACGTTGAACTGTTTTGCGTAATACCCGCCTAAAGTGAAGTTTAAGCGACTATTCAAATACGAGCCTTTGATTCCATAATCAAAACCTTTAGCGGTAAAGGGTGCATAAGTGGATGCAGCAATTACTGCTGGACGTGAGGTCTGATCAACAAAATATGCGCTGCTATAGCTTCCGTAAACATGCAGATTAGGTGTGACTTTGTAGCTATATCCCATGTTCGGTTTATTTTGATGTACATAACGACGAACTACGCTTCCGCCTGCTTGGTTCGCACCACCTGTGCCTGCTGCTAGTGTGTTACCAAAACCTACCGAAGCGAACGCTACTGTGTAATCACGTTGTGAGAAAAGTACTGTATCGTTACGTATTCCTGCGTAAACAATAAGGCGTCCATCAAGCAGGAACATCTGCTGTCTAATGTTGCCACCTACTGATGAAGTGCGGCGACGTGTGAGTGTTCCACCATTTAAGGAAGCACCACCTGTAATAGAATTTCCTGCACCACTGAATAATGACAATTCATTTGTATTATACCAGTTTGGGAAATAGTTGATTGGTGCATTAGGAACTAAGTTTAGAGGATTACCGTCTGGTGAAGTGAGTGTAACAACACGGCCCGAGCCTGCTGCTGTCCAAGCAACAATTGCTGGATCAGTTGAAGGACCATATTCCCACGTTGGATCCCAGCGGTAGTAATCGTTGTAATCTATAGTGAATAGTGTGTTTGCCTCAATAGTATGGTTAGCTAACCAGTAGTGAGCTTTCAAATCTTGTTGATAACCACCACCGTCTTCTTGGATTTCTCCGCGGGAAGGAAGTGCTCCACGTGTTGTTGTAACAGCGCCTGTTACAGGAATAGTAATTGCACCCCATGATGTGTTGGAGTTGTAGTCCCAGCGGCGAGCACGGAAATAATAAGCTCCTGCACGTAAGCTCCAAATTTGATTAAATTGCTTTTCATATATACCCGTGAATGTGGAGCTTCCACGATTTAGTTCACTATTAGGTCCATAAGGGTTGATTGAAGCTAAACCTAGATCATATCCCAGGGCTTGTGTTGTTGCTGTGTTATCTGGAGTTGCGGTACGTGCAGCATAAATAAGTGGTACAGCTCCTTGAGGTGCTTGTTGTTTTTGTAAGAAAAATTCAGCACTAAATTGAATACGAGAAGAATTAGAAAATTCATGTGCAATCGCAGCATAGTATTCTTCATTATGCACTGCACCAAATTGGGCTGGAAAATGACGATCTGTTTGAGCAAGCGAGAGGACGTAGTAATTTTTAGAAGCCTTATCAATCGAGCCCGTCATTTCAAACTGGTTTTTACTCTGATTGTAGCTGCCCTTAGAAATGGTAATGTTCTCAGATGAGGCCTTCTTAGGTTGAAGGGAGATCATGTTAATCATACCGCCTGGAGATGAACGTCCGTAAATCGCTGCGTTTGGTCCACGAATAACTTCTAGACGATCGACATTACTTAAACCGTAGCGACCTAATCTATAAAAACCATCACGCAACTGGGATGATGCAGTAAAACCACGAAGGTTGAATGATCCACCGATACCAACGCCAGTAAGTCCACCGATATAAGTCATATTTTCATCCAAGATTTGGATGTTAAAATCATCAAAGAACTCGCTAGTAAGATTTACGATACTGTAAGGCAGATCGATAATCTTAGTATTAACGCGACTACCGGTCATTGTCTCGGATGCGATGTAGCTATTAGATGACTTCTCGGATACCGTGAAATCTGCTAATTTTACTACTTGGTCGGAGCTTGGAGCTGCTGCTTGCGCATAGATTCCTTGCTTTGCTGTTAGCGCTAGGAGCGCTAATATTAGGATACGTTTAATCATACGGGTTTTGTTGTGTGTTAACTAACAGTAAGGGGTAGGTGAATATGAGGTACGTTTTGTAAATATAGACCCTCGTTTAACTATTTAATACATATTACATTTTCGCGACAATTAAAAAACAATTTACGTGATTTCATATTTATTGAGTATTAGTTATTACGCTATATATCAATATCTTATGAATTTTAATGAGATTCAATTGCGAGTCATCCATAGGCATTACTGTTGTTTAATAGTTCCGGTGTAGTGGCGCGAATAGTTCACTAAGTGACTTAGTTCAGATGAAGACCGTCTACACCAATATCATTTATGGCATGTGTAACATGGCTAACATCTAAGCTACTAAAATAGCTTCAGTTTTACCCCAAAATGCTCAACTTTGATCAAGTAATTAAGTAACTGCCTCAAACCCCTATGCCTCTTTTTCTTTTACGTTATATCCGTTCTTGGGCCCACCTCAGTTGCTATCTGCTGACTTTACTGAGTATATCCGCTGCAACAGAAAATAGTGCTGTATCTTCAGTGCCAGATAAACCCCAGACTTTGTTGTTTATTGGTAATAGTTTTATGTTCGGTGCACTTTCTCCAGTAAGATTTTACCGAGCACAATCTGTAACTGACTTAAATGCAGAGCATATGGGTGGTGTGCCTGCACTTTTTAAGACATTCGCTTCAGAAGCCCAGCTCAATTATACAGTAAGTTTAGAAACGATCCGTGGTGCAGGATTAGACGCTCATCTTAAAACTAAGCTGCCATTAATTGTGAAACCTTGGGACCACGTTGTTATGCTAGGGTATAGTCTCTTAGACCGTAATAATCCTGGTAATCCTGCACTACTCATTAAGACCGTGAAGCAAATGGCAGATCTACTGCACACGCAGAATACTGATGTAGATATACGCTTAATTTCAACTTGGCCACGTGCGGATCAAATATATCCAGCTAAAGGATCTTGGTATGGAAAGTCCGTATCTGAAATGGCACATGATATTCGTTTAGCCTATAATCTAGCACGTACGAATAGTCCTTATGTGTGTGATGTTATCGCTGTAGGCGAAGCATGGAATAAAGCTATTGAGCAAGGTGTTGCTGATCCCAATCCCTATGACGGCATAGCGGCAGGCCAAATAGATCTTTGGGGATACGATAATTATCATGCCAGTGCTTTTGGATATTACCTCGAAGCGCTCATGGTTTTTGGAGATCTCACTGGGCTTGATCCACGCTCACTAGGCAAAAAAGAAACCTGTGCCTATGAACTAGGCTTTTCCCCTGATCAAACCGCTTCATTGCAGCGCATCGCCTACGAACAGCTTAATTCAGATAACGCTCAGAGGTCACTTAAGCCATTTACTGTGAGCTACTTAAATCCTTCGATAAAAATTGATGAAATTTCTTCGCGAGCTGCTCTGGGTGCACATTAGGATTTAGGCTCATAGCGCATATTTTTTTAACATTTGGCATGCCTGAGGCTTGGTGGGTAGTACCGCATGTTTTTTAATGTAATTCACTACACGAGATACGATTATTCTCAGCCTGTTACGTTTGCACCTCATGCGCTTTATTTGAGGCCTAGGGAATCTTCTAAGCAAAGGCTTCATGAATATTCACTCAATGTTAGTCCAGAAGCTAAACGGGTTCATACGACAGATGCTGAGGATAACGCGTTAGATTATCTCTACTTCAATGGGCAGTCATCGACATTGGAATTGACGTCTCAATGTCTTGTAGAAACACGCAATAGTAATCCCTTTGATTTTATACTAGAACCTTACGCTCTGTTATTTCCTTTTGCCTATGCAGATAGCGATTCTTTTGTTTTAAGACCTTATTTAGTCACGCCTCATGGCACGAATCCTTCTGAACTCAGTACATGGCTTGAAGAATATATGCCAAGTCCTCCATCTGATTCGATTTCTTTTATTCGTACACTAAACGCTGCTGTCTGTTTTTCTCTGCTCTATGTAAAGCGGGATGAGCCAGGAATACAAACTCCGAGAGAAACGCTCGAACGTGGTTCAGGTTCATGCCGTGACTATGCTGTTCTTCTTATAGCTCTATGTAGGCAGCTGGGTGTAGCAGCACGTTTTGTCAGTGGATATGTTTATGAGCCTGTAGATCCATCGCTTATAAATCCACCTGTCTTATCTATGCACGCTTGGGTTGAGGTTTATTTACCTGGAGGTGGTTGGTGCGGGGTAGATCCATCACGCGGTATATTTTGTGACGATAATTTTATTGCTGTAGCGCATACCTCACGTGCTGAAACGGTTAATCCGATACGAGGTAATTTTTATTCACCTGTACCAGCTCATGCCAAATTATCTACTCATCTTCTGATCGAAAATAAAGGACCGTAATGAGTGTTTATACAAGTGAAGTAAAAAAACAGATTCTAGATTTTGCAGGATGTGTAGAAGGGTCCCTTGCAAAGACGGGTGTTTTACTCACCATGGGCGGGGAGCCAACGTTCGTTCCTATAAATCCAATTGGCCTAGAATGGCAGACCGCTGCTCTTGGACCTACTAAGTTAGCGTATGCAAGAAAACTGGCTACTGAGTGGATAAAAACAGTGTGTCCAGGAGGTGTTGTTTTAGAGACCTCAGGTAAGCATTATCCCGGAGAGCCCTTGCCGCGCTGGGCCTTATTGATTCAGAAACGTATTGATGGAATTAATTTATGGCAGAATACCGATCTTCTGAAAACGGATGCAGAAGCTGGGGTTGCTACACTTGCTGATGCTGAAGAGTTAATTAAGACATTGGCTCAATTACTTGCTATAGAAGACACTACTTATTTATCTTTTTGTGAAGGAGAAGCTTTGGAAAAAACGACGGGTTATGTGCTTCCGCTCGATCATGATGGAATTAAATGGATCACGCAGGACTGGAGTAAAACACTTCACCAAGCCAACTTGTTTAAGGGGAAAAGTATTTCGCTTTTAGTGGGTGATGGACCAGCTGGGCTTAGGTTACCACTGTTTGCTTTAAAAGAGCATCAACTTAAGCGTGCTATAACTATAGAAGTAAATGAGGGTACTTTAGTACTAGGTATTCCACCGCTTCTTTATTCTAGCTACTGCCAATTATTAGCAGTTATTGAGTCTTCTCTTCAAGTGCTTCAACTAGGACCAGTTGTATTAACAGGCTATCCGCCACCTAGTGACTCACCGTTAATTACACTGGGTTTAGCCAGTGATCCTGGAGTACTAGAGGTTAATATCTCGCCCTGCAAGACATGGCATCAGTATGAAGAACAGCTTAAAAAACTTTATGCAGCTGCGGATGCATGTGGGCTAAGTGCTAGAAAATTACAATTCAATGGTCGAGTAGTTGGTACAGGTGGGGGAGCACATATTGTGTTTGGTGGGCCAGAAGATATGCTTTCTCCTTTCTTCGCTTTTCGGTCATTTCTGCCATCAATTATACGATATTGGCAGCATCATCCTGCCTTAAGCTATGCCTTTACCGGCGCTTACATGGGGCCTAGCTCTCAAGCGCCGCGTATCGATGAATCAACCTTTGAGGCGCTCTATGAATTAGAAATCGCCTGTAACGGATGTGATCACGCTGCATCTGCGCAAAATCTTGGCCTATATGATTTATTGTTCCGGGATTTACTTATGGACCGATCTGGAAATACACACCGTGCTGAAATTAGTGTAGATAAACTGTGGAATCCCTGGGCACCTAACGGAAGATTAGGGCTTGTTGAGTTCAGAGCTTTTGAGACGCATCCCGATTATATGGTTCAGTCGGTCACTGCGTTACTATTGAGAGCAATTTTAGCGCGACTTGTTTCAGATCCATTTA
Organism: uncultured Opitutia bacterium; assembly: GCA_903834135.1. Lineage (GTDB taxonomy): Bacteria > Verrucomicrobiota > Verrucomicrobiia > Opitutales > Opitutaceae > Palsa-1447. The sequence continues at coordinate 9,386 of CAILHZ010000019.1, forward strand.
AGAAATCATTTATTCGTTTTGGGGGTGAATTACATGATCGGTATTTTTTACCCTCATTTGTGTGGGAGGAACTGTGTGATATCTGCGAAGATTTAAAGCAGCACCATTTACCTTTCAGCCCAGAGTGGCTTAGACCGCATTGGAATTTTCGATTCCCAGAGCTTGGCGTGCTTATGTTTAAAGATCAGAAATTAGGAGATAGCTCGATTACTTTTAGGCAAGCCCTGGAAGCTTGGCCACTCTTAGGCGAATCACCTAATGCGGGTACTTTATCGCGTACAGTAGATTCTAGCGTAGATCGTATCGAAGCACGTATTTCAGACACGCTTTTACTCAAACGTGGTGTTCTGCTTGTTAATGGCTTCCCTTGTGCGTTTAGAGACCTAAAGGATTTTGGAGCAGCATGCGGTATTCGTTATAAAGCATTTAATTTGATGCCTTCACTCCAGCCACATGTGCCTGTGCATTCACCGTTACTGCTTGAATGGGTCGATCTTAAAACCAGCACGGTACTCGCTGCAGCACGGTGGCATGTATGGAACCCAAATAATGAATCTTACAGTTCTGCTCCAGATAATGAGGCGAGCGCCGCTTTACGTCGTAAAGAACGCTGGGAAGAGTGGACGCAAACAGTAGGACAACATCGAGAAATAAAATCAGTTACTTTCCCTCCTGAGGGAAAATACACCTTAGATTTAAGACGTTATCTTTTTTAATAAAGTAGCCTGTAAATTATCTCTTAGAGGTATTTCTCGAAATAATGTTGTCCAAAAATCTACTCTAAGTAGCTCATTTATTGGCTTAGTACTTAGTGTACTTGGTGTAGGTTATGTTATGTATGCCTAAGTCCCTTTTTGAATTGTTAAATCAAGGCTGAATGTCGCCTTAGTTATTTTCCATGCTACATAGACTAATCCATGCGCAGTGGGCACATCAGCTGGTGCGTATAAAAGTCCACAGCTATCAAGCTTTATTGCTATTACATCAAGCCCTAGTGAGTAAAGTAATCTATAAATTGTAGGATAGCGGTCCATCCCGTGACGTTCTAGGAGGTAAATAAATTCCGTAAGAATGAATTTAGATACACAAGGATGGTTCGCATTTTTATTAAATTATGAATGTACTTAAAAGTAATGAAACCTCTCATGCTTAGGTCTAAAAGTTTCTTTACTGTAATTGTTATTATAGGGGCCTTTTTTGCGTTAAGCTCAGGATTCGGATCTGACCTCAAACACAAAGCACTTGATATAGACTGGCCTACATTTATGGCTGAACAGGATCTACAGTGGAATCGTCTACCGGTGGATTATTTCGATGGCCCGTTTGTAGGTAATGGACTCTTTGGTGCGATCGTTTTTAAAGATGATAAAGTTTCCAATACACTGCGATTTGAAATCGGGAGGTCCGATGTTTATGATCACCGTGATGATGGCACCCCATTGGGCCATGCAAGAATTAGGTTACCCATAGGTCAGATCCTTTTAACGCCAAAAGGTAAGATTACAGCATCTAGTATGCGTATGGATTTATGGAATGCAGAACTAAGAGGTGAAATTAAGACAACAGAAGGAGTACTAACTTTTAGGTGTTTTGTACCCAGAGCTGAAAAAGTAATTATTATTCAGCTAAGTAGTGAAGGAAATGAGAACCAAGCGACCTGTTATTTTAGGCCTCAACAAGGAGACAGTCAGCGCTACCTTGTTAAGCGGAATAAAGAAAAAGGGTTAGTCTACAAAGGAAATCCCTTAGTCACTAATAAAGAGTTAGATCGATACCCTGTTACTGAGCAGACACTGCTATCTGGAAGTGACTATGCGACAACGTGGAAAGAAATTCAAACATCACGTTCTGATTTAGAAAAATGGGACCGGACTATTTTAGTGACCGTAGCAAACTGCTTTGGGGATAATACGAAGACTCCCTATGGATCCTCTCACAAAGCAGTCGACACACTAAAAGAAATTGAAGGTAGATCAATTCAGGCAATGGTGCTCGCTCATCGTACATGGTGGCATGCTTACTATCCTAAAAGTTATATTTTAGTCCCTGATAAAAAATTAGAACAATTCTTCTGGGTTCAAATGTATAAATTAGGTAGTGCGACTCGTCCTGAGGGACCAGTTATTGATTTGATGGGGCCTTGGTTCAAGCCCTCAGTTTGGGCTGCACTTTGGATGAATTTAAATGTTCAGCTAACGTATTCTACACTTGGGCTCACTAATCATTTAGACTTGGAAGATCCTCTCTACCGTTTGATTGAACGTCATCAAGATCAGCTGATTGAAAATGTACCCGAAAAATTTCGTGCTGATTGTTCAGCGGTTTCAAATCCCGTCGGTTACGATGAAATGAAAGGAAATGTTTTCATTACAGATGACCCTAACAGTAAACAATCAATGAATTTAATCGTACTGCCATGGCTAATGCAGAACTTCTATGTTTATAATCAAAGAGTAGGCGATGAAGCACGGCTTAGGACAAGTATTTATCCCTTAATGAGGCGTACGTTTAGTGTGTATTTACATATTTTGTATGTAGGAAAAGATGGGAAATATCATATTCCTTTAACCTATTCGGATGAATACGGGGTAGCTCAAAATACCAGCCTTAATCTCGCCCTAGCTAAATGGGGTTTCACAACATTAATTGAATGTGCAAATAGACTTAATATTAATGATCCACTACTACCTAAGTGGAAGCATGTTTTAGATAATCTAGCGGCACTACCAATTGACCCAGCTACAGGAATTATGATCGGAGACAATGTACCCTTTATTAAGTCCCACAGGCACTATAGTCATTTATTTGCTGTATGGCCACTGCACACCTTGGATGTTGATCGTGAGCCACTGATGAGACCTATTGTAGAGCAATCGATTAATCATTTTACGTCACTTGAGGGAGATAATTGTATGTTTAAATACACTGGGGCGTCATCTCTATGGTCTAGCGTGGGCAATGGGGATCAGGCATTAGCGTGGCTAAAAAGAGCACTTGTACTTTTACCTCGGGATTCGAATAAACCGGTTCCAACAGTAGGTGAGAATACACTGTATAGTGAAAACGGATGGCCTACATTTGAGTCCCCAATTGCTGCCTCACGTGATATCCTAGATATGCTCTTACAAGATGATGATGGAAGGCTTAAGGTATTCCCCGCACTACCTTCAAGTTGGAAGGATGTCGTTTTCTATAATTTAAGAGCTCAGGGTGGCAAGGTAGTGAGTGCAGAACGTAAAGACGGTAAAACAGTGTGGGTTGATATTCAACCAGCTCAGTAATCAGACTGTTGAGTGCTTTAATTTACGCAGTTAATAATAGAGCCCTCGGTAAAGACTTTTATATTAGTAGCTGCGATTTCTATTAAGCGCTCTCTTGCTTTAGTCGAAGCCCAAGCAACGTGAGGGGTGATGATGCAATTTTTTGCATTCAGCAGTGGGTTTGTAGCAGTTGGAGGTTCAGTTGAAAGTACATCAAGTCCTGCACCTGCAATTCTACCTGTATTAAGAGCAGATGCTAAATCTGATTCGTTAATTAATCCTCCACGGCTGGTATTGATAAGCAGAGCTGATGACTTCATCCAGCCAATGGTTCTCTCACAAATAATTTCCTTAGTTAATGCAGTAAGCGGACAATTTAGGCTTATGACATCACTTGTTCTAATCACTGACTCGAGTTGTTTATCGCCACCTGTTCTTGTTGCAAATTGCGCATGCATACCGAGTGCTTCAGCTACTTTAGCAATTGCAGTACCAATTCTACCAGAACCAATAATTCCAAGTGTTTTACCTGCTAACTCAATTGGGGATTTATCCCAGTAACAAAAATCAAGCGACTTCACCCATTGGCCTTGTTGCACTGTTTTTGCTAGGTGACCCGTTTGCTGGGTTAATTCAAGAAGTAGTGAGATAGCATGCTGCGCTACAGAAGGAGTTCCATACTCGGGCACATTGGTAACTGGAATAGATCTTTCCCGTGCCGCTTTGCTATCAACTACATTATGACCCGTGGCGAGTACGCCTATATACTTGAGTTTTGGCAGAGCTGCCAGGGTTGTGGCATCTAAAGGGGTTTTGTTTGTAAGTAAGATATCTGCCTCTAAGGAACGTTCTATGATGAGGTGAGCTGGGGTACGGTCATAAAACGTGACAGCTCCTAATCGTTCTAAGGCGGCCCATGACAAATCGCCAGGGCTCAATGTAAAGCTGTCTAGGATAACAATTTTGAAGTCCATTCGAGAGGTAATTTAAGACAAAGAAACTAAATTGCTATATTTGTTCGCAGAGAGCTCCAAATCGAGCCAAAAGGTTAGGGTGGCTATATTATGCTGCAACTTTAGCTCTACTTACTTGAATTCTATGTCTGAAAATAAACCTAAAGATCTTCTACACGGCGTGACCCTAGAGGCTATTTTGAAAGAACTAGTTGAAGAGTTTGGCTGGGAGAAGATGGGTAAGATAATCGATATTCGGTGCTTTAATTTCGATCCTAGTATTAAATCGAGTCTTCAGTTTCTAAGACGTACTCCCTGGGCTAGAAAGAAGGTTGAGACTTTGTATCTTGATATGGTCCGCAATCGTATCCAGCACGGAGGAGCTTAAGTGGATATACCGAGTAAGCCGCGTGTGAGCTGAAAATCAGTAATCTTTGCATGGGATGCTAGAGGAGTGCTTTTTTGGCTAATTGTTTTGCAGATACTTTCTAACAACTGCTGGGTATCTGCTTCAGTACCGCATAAACACATGTCGCTTTCAGCTGGATCTAAGTGTTCTGAAATTTGCAATACGGGTATAAAAGGGTGATTAGGTCTAAGGGTATTTCCTCGTATGGAAACTGCGAGTTGTGCGCCGCACCCTCCTAGACCTGAAAGATTTTCTACCCAGTGACTGCTTTCAGTAGCTACGATATAAAAGCCGCTTGCACTTGCATGCTGGCCATAGTCCAAATTCGCACGAGGTGAATTATCTCCCAAGGTTTGTTTAATAAAGCTATTAGAATTAAGGAGAGGATCACTTGCAGAAATAAAAATCTGGCCACCTTCAGAAACAATAGCATGGGCTATTTTGCCGAAGAGCTCTGCGGTGTGTGTACTTGGGTTTGGTTTATCGCATAGTACCGCTAGGGAGAGTGAATTTAGTCCAGTTAGAGTGCGCTCTAAGTGTGGTAGCTTACTTAAGCGTTCGGAGAACCAAGCTTCGATTTTTTGAATAACACTTTGCATGCCGCCGTCAAGTTGCACGCTTGCCCATCCATACTTGCTAGGTTCAATACCTGCTTGGGTCAGATGAAGTCTAATCGCATCATTAGGAATTTTTTCACACCCATGTTCTAAGAACAGGGTTGTGGTTGCATTACGATTTTGAGCATAAGAACTTAAAGTTCTACGCATGAGACCATACATGGCTTCACCGGCAAAACCGCATCCTTCAGAATGAGCAAGTGCAGCAAAACGCTTTATTCCAAAAGCTAAGCCTATTTTCTTTTCTGTTAAGTACTCAGCAGCAACACGTGCTATCTGACTTGAGCACATACTTGTAGCGACAATAAGACCAACACGTTCACTTGCCCAAGTACTAGGAGCTGTTTTATAGGCAAGGATCTGAGGCGCAACTAATTTACTGGAGTACTTTACTAATTCAGCGGGTACTCCTGTAGGTTTAGCCGTGTGGTTAATTTTTTCTAAATTAGACGTATCAACTTGGATCCAATTACGCCAAATAGATACTTGAGAGTGGCCTGCTTTTTCTCCTTTGGTCAGTTTACCGGAGGCGATCTCTCTTAAATATTCAAAGCTTGTTTTGCACAAGTCATCCATGGAGGTGCCATCGAGGTAGGCTCCTGCATTGATATCCATTTCATTAGTTAACAAGTTATGTCTACGTGTTGTAGAGGTGACTTTAATCGTAGGAACAAATGGGAAGTTAGTGACTGATCCATTCCCTGTCGTAAAACAAATCACATTACAGCCTGCACCTACCTGACCTGCGATACTTTCTAAATCATTACCAGGACTGTTCATGAAGGTGAAGCCTGGCTCCTTCATTGGCTCTGCATAATCGATGACCTGATCAAGTCTAAGACTTGGATCTTTTTTTGTAGCTGCACCTAGTGACTTTAAAAAGATATTATACAGACCTCTTAAACGGTTTCCTCCTGAAGGATTTCCTTCAATAGTTGAGCCATGCCACTGGAGTCTGTCTTTAAATTCCTTTTGCTTCTCTAGGAAAAGTTTAACGGTTTTAACATCCTTAACATTACTCAGTATGTAGGTTTCTGCGCCAATAAGCTCATCTGTTTCTGCAAGATTTACGAGTCCGCCGTGGCGTACAATTTCTTTACCTACAGCGCCAATAAGTGGATTTGCAGATATCCCTGAAAACGCATCTGAGCCTCCGCACTGCAGTCCCATTTTAAGTTCCGATACAGGTCTAGGGCTTCTTTTCTCAGACGATACTAAAGCAATCCATTTTTTAACAATTGCTTCAGCATCGTTAAACGATGCATCTAGTGTGTTTTTAAGAGAAAAGAAATGATGTGGAACAGAATCAAGCGGATAGCCCTTATCTAGCATGAACTCTTTTAATACGGCATTATTTACAGCTTCAGATCCGCTGTCTGCAATCAGGACAGCTCCGACATTAGGATGTACCACAAAACCAGCCAGCGTTCTAAGAAGTTGTGCTAGGTTATTAGGTGTCGTCGTAGTGCCACCTTCAGTGTGTGCAACAGGGACAATTGCAGTAGAGGTAAGGTTATTCTCCACGAGCGGTTGCAAACGCTCTGCGAGAGCTCTAACAAAAAAAGCACTTTGTGAGCTCGTCCCTAAAAGTACTATTGCATTACGCGTTCCTGTGCCCCGTTTGCCTGATCTTAGGTAACCTTCAAATGTGACTTTGTGTGCATTAGGATCTAGAGCAACTTGTATACCTGGCTTAAAATTTGATTCATCAAACTTAAATTCGAGTGAACTATTTTCAAAGTTTGCTTCCTTAGGTAGAATTGCACTGCCAAGATCACGCTGAGAAAGAATTTCTAAACTTAATGCGTTAATAATACTTTCACCCGTTTCTATTTGCCTTAGGGCAGTGCCGAAAGGCAAACCCCATGATAAAACAGCTTCACCTTTTGCTATTGGTTTATAAGCAAAACGGTGGCCTTCAAGAATTGTTGTCTTAAATATTTTTAAGCCCCCATCCAGATTTACCTGCGCACCTGGCTCAATTCTACGTATAGCAATGGCTGCATTATCTTTGGGTGCAGGTAGTCTGCCAATAGATTCAAATGCGGTAGTATCTGCCATGCCTGATAACTATACAGACCTAGGCTAGAAAGGCACGAGTAAAGCATTAATGTGCGGACTGTCCGGAGATGGCGCTCGACCTTAGACTAAGGGTGCGATTTCATAGCTAGAAATTATTTAATACCTTTGCCCCATGAAATGGATTTCTCGTTTTAAGCCACTCCACATGCAGGTTTTACTTGGTGTAATCTTAGGCTGCGTATTTGGCCTGGTTTCACCAGCATCTGCCGTACACTATAAACCTGTTGCAGATGCTTTTGTTAAACTGATCTCCATGTTGATCAGTCCGATTATATTTTGTACTATTGTAGTTGGTATTGGGAGTATGAATGATCTCAAACGTATTGGACGTGTGGGGTTTGTTGCTCTGCTTTATTTTGAAGTTGTGACCACTTTAGCCCTAGTTATCGGGCTAGTAGTTGTGAATTGGATAAAGCCAGGCGTTGGAATGCATGCCAATGCTGCGACTTTAGACGTCAGTTCAATTGCAATGTATACCACAGCAGCAAAGAAGCTTTCTGTGCTGGACTATCTAATGAATCTTATTCCCACGACTCTTCCTGGGGCCTTGGTTTCAGGGGAAATTTTGCAAGTTGTCCTTGTAGCAATACTCGTTGGTGTTGCACTTGCAAGTATTGGCGAGAAGGGCAAAAAGCTGACCGAACTCTTGGAGATTATCTCTAAAGTGATGATGGCTATTGTAGGAATGGTGGTACGGCTTGCTCCTCTAGCTGCATTTGCTGCCATTGCATTTGTGGTCGGAAAATATGGAAGTCGTAGCCTATTGTCTCTAGCTTCGCTGATGCTGTGCGTGATAGTTACAATGGCTTTATTTATTATTTTTGTACTAGGAGGTATATTAAGGCTTAATAAGTTTCGTCTTTGGCCACTGATTAAATATCTGAAAGAAGAAATTCTTTTAGTACTTGGTACTTCATCGTCAGAAACAGCACTGCCAGGACTTATGGCAAAGATGGAGGGGCTTGGATGCGCAAAGCCTGTTGTTGGATTGGTTGTCCCTGCGGGGTATTCTTTTAACTTAGATGGAACCAGTATTTATTTAACGATGGCTGCTGTTTTTATAGCGCAGGCAACCGATACTCCGCTGACACTGTGGCAGCAAATAGTAATGCTTTTTGTACTCATGCTTGCCTCTAAGGGTGCTGCTGCTGTGACGGGTGGTGGGTTTGTGACCCTCTCAGCAACATTGGCCTCCACTCAAACAGTTCCAGTGGCCGGCTTAACATTAGTTTTAGGTATTGATCGATTTATGTCCTTAGCCCGTGCCATGGTTAATCTTATTGGAAACGCAGTTGCTGTGTTAGCTATTGCTTCTTGGGAGAATGCGATCGACAGAGATCAAGCTAATCGGGTCCTAAATACAGAACCACTTACTGAAGAAGTGGCCCCTTTCTCGGATTAGCATTATCACTTTTTTAAGCTAAGACCTGAGTGATAACTGAACTCAAACTTAACTAATTTTAATATATTTTAGAATTTAATATTCTCTAGAGTTAGTGCAAGATTACATAATTGTAATTTGTAAGGACTTTATACTTCAGATTACATGCAGTAATGTTTTTAGATCTCATTTACTCACGTGCTTAAATCTAGTTCAAATCCTCAATCTTGTTTATCGGTGGCACTGGCTAGCATGTGTGTTTTTGCTGGTCTATCGGGGTGTTCGACTTACCAAGCCAAACCCCTGAGTACAGATGTGGTGAATAAAGCCTTAGAGCAAAAGCCTCTTCAATCAGTGAGTATTGAAGCCTCGCAGCTTGATCATCCTTTGATTCGCTCTATTGCGATTGATGGTAATGGGGTATATAGTCCAGATGAACTTGCAGTAATGGCCGTAATTTTAAGTCCAACATTAAGGGCATTAAGAGATCAGCAAGGCGTTGCTCAGTCTCAAGTAACTCAGGCCGGAATACTGCCTAATCCTCAGCTCTCTTTTTCGGTAGATCGTCCTACAGAGGTCTATGACCCAGTAGCCACAGCAGCAAAGGGCATGGGGTTAAGTTATGATCTATCGGCCTTACTTAGCCACGCTGATAACCATGCAGCTGCGCAGGCTAATGCACGGTCAGTTAATCTCTCGGTCGCTTGGCAGGAGTGGCAATATGCGCAGGCAACACGGCTCTCTGCGTATAGAATTCTTTCTCTTGAGGAGCGTTTACCTAACGCACGCACTATTGAGCAGGACTTAGTTGAAGCACTAAGTGAAGCAAACAAAGCACTACAGAAAGGTTATCAAACAGCTGTTGATCTGGCGGTATTACATACAAATCTTAATCAAGCACGGTCGATGCGTTTTGATATGGAGCAACAACTTATTGAGCAGAGAGCTTCATTAAATCTATGTCTAGGTAGGCAGGTTTCTGAAGTTGTACCCATTAAGCGTACAGCAGATATGCCCACCTTAAATGAACAAGTAAGTGAACTTGGACGTGCAATCGAAGGTTCTCGACTGGATCTTCTTGCCCTAAAAATGGGCTATGAAAGTCAGGAGTATTCTTTACGTGCTGCTGTGAAAGCTCAGTTTCCCAAAATTGGTATTTCAGTGAATAAGGCAAATGATACTACACCGATATCCACACGCGGAGTGGGTGTGACATTAGATATTCCTATATTCGATAGAAATCAGGGACAAATCGCAATTGGTGAGGCTTCACGTCAGCAACTGTTTGATGAGTATGTAGCTCGGGTCGCAGAGGCACGCACTGAAGTAAGTCAGATCGTTGCGCAAATTGGGCATGTAAAAAGCGAATTACTCAGCGCTGAATTAGCCAGCATAGAAGAGCAGCATATTGTGGATTCACTAGAAAAAACTATCCATTCAGGTAACCTTGATTATCAAGTTTATCGTGATGCACGCGCTCAGTTAGCTAATCGCAATCTTGAATTAAGTGCACTTAAACAAGAATTACTTGAGTTAGGTGTGGCTTTAGAAATCGCTACAGGGCGTTCTTTACTTTCCAGCAGTATTACAAAAACAGTCACTCCTTGATCTGAATCTTTATTCCCTATGAAAAGACGAATCATCGTCACTAGTGTTATTGGTGTACTTTGTGTTGTAGCGTTTATTATTTTTAAACGCCCTAGCGCTTCACAAGCCGAGGAAGCACCTAAGCCAGTTGCTCAAATACAAGTTGCTAAACTGCAATCTCAGGCAATCACTCAGACATTAACTGCTTACGGTGTTGTAGAAGCTGCACCCCTGGGTGCTAGGACCTTCAGCTTGGGTTATGACTCAGTAGTTAAAGCAGTTGGTATAAGTGTAGGCAGTCATGTTTTAGTTGGAGATCTTATTTTAGAAGTAAGTCCTACTCCTGATGCGCAAATTTTATTTGATACAGCAAAAACAGATTCTGAACTTGCGGATAAAGCATTCGTTACTACTAAAGAAAGATACAGCCTACATTTGGCCACTAGACAGGATTTACTCACAGCAGAGCAAGCTGCTCGGGATGCAAAAATTAAGTTAAAGAACTACCTAAGTCGTGGAATGGGAACTAGCCGTATTGTTGCAACTGAAGACGGCGTTATTACAAAATTTGAGTGGCAAAGTGGAGCTACAATTCCTGCTGGAACCCCTGTTTTCCAATTAAGTGCAGCATCTCATCTAGATGCCCATCTCACCATTGAAGCTTCAGATACGTCCGTTGTTAAGGTAGGTGAGAGTGTTATTATAAATTCAGTAAGTCGAAGTCAGGTTGATTCGATTACTTCTGAAGTGCGCTTTGTTGCTTCCTCGGTAGATCTTGTCACAGGTGCAACAGATGTACGTACTACATTGCCTGTAGGTAGTGTATGGCTTCCCGGAGAACATGTCAGAGCAATAATTGAAGTAGCAAAGAAAACGGCACTCGCAGCACCCCGTTCGGCAGTGCTTCCTGATGATGATCAGCAAGTCCTTTACACCGTCAAGGAGGGTAAGGCAGTAAAGCATACGATCCAAGTGGGACTAATGGGTGATGATTTAATTGAAGTGATCAGCAAAGACGTTAAGTTAGGAGATGACGTAGTGATTGTTGGAAATTATGAATTAGAGGATGGCATGGCTGTTGAAGTCTCCTCGGATAAAAAGTCAGAAGAAACTAAAGCCACTGAAGGCGCTAAGGATAAAGCGGAGGCTAAAACTCCATGAATTTAAGCGGATGGATGAAGAAGCATCGTAGTGCAGCACTTACCTTAGTAGTGCTACTTGCTATTGGAGGTTTGGCGGCAGCCTTAAAACTTCCTGTAGCCTTATTCCCCCAAGTTGATTTTCCACGTGTTGTCGTTAGTTTAGATGCAGGAGACCGTCCTGCAGAACGTATGGCGATGGAAGTAACTGTACCTGTTGAGGAGGCAATACGCTCTGTTCCAGGACTTAAGGCGATACGCTCTACGACTAGTCGTGGAAGTAGTGAAATTTCCATTAATTTTAACTGGGGCGGGAACATGGTTGAGTCTATGCTCCAAGTGGAGTCTGCGATTAATCAGGTCTTACCCTCACTACCCAGTGGAATACAGTTTGATGTGCGGCGTATGGACCCGACTGTATTTCCGTGTCTAGCCTATAGTCTTACCTCTGATAAAGTATCCTTAGTTAAACAGCGTGATTTTGCTTACTATGAATTACGTCCGCTTCTCTCTACAGTAAGTGGTGTAGCAAAAGTCGCCGTGCAAGGTGGTGAGCAAGCAGAATTTCAGGTCATTGTTGATCCTGCAAAACTTGAGGCCCATGGGCTCACTTTAGCAGATGTAAGTAAAGCACTCTCTAATGCTAACACTATTAATGCAGTAGGAAGGCTGGAAGATCACGATAAACTTTACTTAGCATTAATAGATAATCGCTTTTCCGATGATTCAGACATTGGGCAAACAGTTGTACAGAAAACTTCAACTGGACTGGTGCGTGTATTAGACGTCGCAACTATATCGTTGGGCTCTGCTCCCTTGTGGACTAAGGTCACTGCAGATGGACATGATGCAGTCATTTTACAGGTATTCCAACAACCCAATGGAAATACGGTACAAATTTCCCGTGATGTAAGACAGATATTGAAAGACTATGCAGCTCGTATTCCTAAAGGAGTTAAGATTGCTAATTGGTATGATCAAAGTGAGCTTATTGTAGATGCTGCCCTGAGTGTAAGAGACGCCGTACTGATAGGTATTTGTTTAGCGGGTGGTGTCTTACTGCTTTTTTTGCGCAATGGGAAGATCACCTTAATTGCTTTGGTCTGTGTACCTGCGGTTCTAGCTGCAACTGTGCTACTGTTGAAGCTTCTGCACAGCAGCTTCAACATAATGACTCTAGGTGGCATGGCAGCAGCAGTAGGGCTAATTATTGATGATGCTATAGTCATGGTTGAGCATGTGGTAAGACGTCTGCGTGGACACTCTGGAAGTCATCATGGATTAGTCTGGGATGCAGCAGCAGAATTTACACAACCCCTCATAGCTTCGTCTTTATCTACAATTATTATTTTTGCACCACTTGCCTTTCTTACTGGTGTTACGGGTGCCTTCTTTAAGGCACTGTCTTTAACAATGGCTGCAAGTTTGGTCATATCCTTTGTGGTTGCATGGCTTGCTGTCCCAATTTTAGCAGATAAATTTTTAACCCAGAAAGACGCAGACCAAAAAGAGGGAGGACCCTTTACAGATAAAATTCATCATGGCTATGCACACTTGATGCAAAAGCTCTTAAGGCGTCCCTCGCTTATCTTAATAGGATTAATTCCTCTTTTAGTACTCGCTTATGTGGGGTATCAAAATGTTGGGTCAGGCTTCATGCCTATTATGGATGAAGGTGGTTTTATCTTAGACTACCGCGCTGAGTCAGGTACTTCTCTTAGCGAAACAGATCGTTTACTTAGAAAAGTAGAAACAATTCTTCAATCGACTCCTGAAGTGCAGACCTATTCACGTCGCACGGGTCTTCAGCTTGCGCAAGGTGTAACTGAAGCCAATGAAGGAGATTTTTTTATTCGGCTTAAGAGTGGCCCACGTCGCAGTATCGATGAAGTGATGGATGATGTGCGGGGACAAGTTGCGCATTCCATTCCTGGTTTAGACATTGAACTTACTCAGTTAATGGAGGATCTAATTGGGGATCTTACTGCAGTTCCACAGCCTATAGAGATTAAACTTTTCTCGGATAATGCATCCGAGTTAAAAGCGGCAGCAGTGAGTGTTGCTGCTTCTCTTCAAAAAGTTCCTGGTGCTGTAGACATTGTAAATGGAGTAATCCTTGCTGGTGATGCACTGAATATACAAGTAGACCGAGCCAAGGCTGGAATCGAAGGTATGGATCCAGATGGAGTTACTGCTCAAGCCACTGATCTTTTAGATGGTGCTGTGGCAACCACTAAAGTGGAGAATGATCCTAAGCTTATTGGAATTAGAGCTTGGATTTCACCCAAGTATAGACGTACCGCAAGAGATGTTGAAAATTTGAGAATCAAAGCACCTGATGGTCACTACTTTCCGCTTCGCCGGGTTGCCACGGTGACAACGTTAGTAGGTCAGCCTCAAATTATGCGTGATGACTTAAAGCGTATGGTTGCTGTTACAGCACGTATTAGTGGACGTGATCTTGGATCAACGATTAAAGATGTTAAAGTCATGCTCGCAAAAGAGGGAGTCGTACCGCACGGCATTTACTACAGTATTGGTGGTACCTATGCTGAACAGCAGTCTGCCTTTGCAGGTTTGATTGCAGTCTTTGGTGCAGCAGTGGCACTCATCTTCTTATTGTTACTGTTCTTGTATTCCCGCTTCCGTATCGCATTTGCTATGCTCGCAACCACGCTACTCGCACTTTCTGCAGTGAGTATCGGGCTTTGGCTTACACATACTGAACTTAATATTTCATCTATGATGGGGATGACTATGATTGTAGGTATCGCAACCGAAGTAGGTATTTTCTACGTCTCAGAATTAATGACATTAAAGGACTTGGGTAATGCTGATGACTCTTATATTGAAGCCGGTGTTAATCGAATGCGTCCTATTGCAATGACAACGTTTGCTGCAATCTTAGCACTGCTTCCTTTAGCTTTAGGCATAGGTGCTGGTTCAGCTATGCAGCAGCCTCTTGCGATTGCGATTATTTCTGGGCTCATTTTGCAGATGCCTCTAGTTCTTATCGTACTGCCTATCTTACTAAAGATGACCTCTGTGCGTAAAAATACGGCTAATCTTTGAGTGGTCTTGCAGCTTAGAAATAAAGTGAGTACATAAGAAGTATGCGCTTACCTTCGTTTTTTTATTCCGCTTCTGCAGGGGTAGAAAAATTAATCGATCGTCTGTTGTGTGCATGTGGGGCCCTTCTTTTTTCTCAGGCCCCTGAATTTATGCAGCAATACCTGCAGCGTCTAGGGGGACGTCTAGATGAAGCACTTCGTCACTTAGATGAGGTACGCTCGGTTGCTTTACAATCCGGTATATCGATGGATTCTGATGCCCAAGCACTCGATAAAGGCTCCCAAGGGGTGGCCAGTCTCTTGCGTTTATCGCTTCAGCGTGTAGAAAATCTTCAGTCTGCAGAAATAAGTTTAAGAACTGCGTCTATTATGACGCGGCCCTTTGTCTTTGTGAGTCATTTGGATTGGGATACTGCGCATGGTGTTTGTAGTGTCTATAAGCCAGCTATTCCTACGACACTTGAGGGACTTATTTATGCCATAGTTGGCATGATTTTTATGCTAGGACTGTATTATTTTACCTTACGTCCTGCTTTAGTAAAACTCTACACGCGGTGGCGTCTAAGTAAAGAGCCACCGGTACTTTAAGGCTTAGAGACTAAAGCTTTTAAGTCTGGTGTAGGGAGTATTGGCCACTCATCACCTTGTGGACTAAGTAAGATAGAGATATTTAGTGCAGCTTCACTTTGCTTAGCTGTGACATCAACCGTGAGTACATAATTATGTGCATTCGGTTTTTCATCTACTGAATCCGGTTTTGCTGAGAGTACTTTAAAGTGACCACCCTTAGGTTCTAGGATTTGTGCACTTAAGTGGCGGCCTTTTTGATTCAATGTAGCCTTACTTCCGTCCTCTGAAACAACTACGTGAGCAGGTGTCATCATTCTCCAGTGAATTACGCTGCCTTCAGTTGGTTTAATGAGTTCATCTTGAATTAAAACACGTGCACGGTCTAGTAATGAAACTTTACGTAACATCTTTTCAGCTGCTCCAGGATAGATGCTTGTAAGGTCTGTGATTGCGTAGGCCTCTTGAGGAGTGCTTGCGAATGCAATCACA
Source organism: uncultured Opitutia bacterium (assembly GCA_903834135.1). Taxonomy (GTDB): domain Bacteria; phylum Verrucomicrobiota; class Verrucomicrobiia; order Opitutales; family Opitutaceae; genus Palsa-1447. The sequence goes on from CAILHZ010000019.1 coordinate 24,944, forward strand.
GGTGCAGTCGCAGGATAGTGCTGAAGTATTTTATCTGGAGTGATCACATTATGGCTAAAATTATTAAGTCTAAAATAATTCCACCTCATTTTGCCGAAGTATGCAGGTAGGTTGTAATTGTCGGGCCCTAAATCTTCAGCCCAGCGTACTCCATCTGCATCCATTACAAACGAACCAAGATCTAAATGAGAGTGGTTGGTTGTATTTGATCCTGCGCGTAAACCTAGAAAAATTGCATGCTTATCAACCCATGAACTACGCATGAGTACAATTTCAGCAGGTCCTTTGAAATATAGGTCTAAGGGAACAGCTGCAGCTGCTGGTGGATTCACTGATCTATTCTCTTCAGGAAACCATAGCGCATTGAGTGCCAAGAAACGGTTCTTAGATTGGGGCAGGCTGCGCTTAAGTTCTTCTCTACTTTGTTTAATCGCTGTTTGAAACCCTGATTTATTAGCTAGCCAGGTAAAGGCTGGGGAAGCTTCAAAGCCGTCTCCACCATCGGAATAATTAAAACTCATATTCGATGGGCTCTCAATGGCCATTCTGTAGAGGACTGTTTTGTTAAATCCAGGTGCTCTGCCTAAATCAAAATCTGTGCCTAAGGCTCCTTGCATGAGAGCAAGAGCAATCACGTTATAGGTCGTTCCATAAGTCCAGTACCCAGGACCTTCAGGATAAGCTCCATCAGGTTCATAGGGATTCATGCCTCTTACGATCGATTTTCTGACTCCATTAACAACCAATCTTGCAAGAGCTGGCTCTTCATCACTCAGGGCTAAGGCTGCACTAAGAAGCCCTCCGTTACACACTTGGTTCCAATTATGATCTGCTTTAACAAACCATACTCGTTTATCTGGTTTACCTTTAGGAGCGTATGCTAGGGGAGCGAAAACCAACGATTTTTTAAGTAACGCTTCTTTAATAATCCCTCGTTCTTCGGGTGTTAACTCAGAATAAAGCCAGTCGTAGCCTATTGACACCGCAAAACTCATTTCAGCGATATCTAGAAAATGGCTCGGATTCCAATCATCGAAATGACACACGGTCATTAGATCGCTCTTAGCTTGGTTTAAAAACCGCACATCCTTCGTGAGACGGTAGGCCATAGAGCATGTCATTATGCGTTCAATGGATAGGCGGCACTGGTCTAGTAAGCGTGGACCAATCAGGCGATGCTTGATAGGCGCTGCTCCTATGACTTTGGTTGCTACTTCAATAATGCGCTGATTAAGGGCTGCTCGTAATGGATCTGTCTTGGCTGCCTCAAGATCATAGGTAAGAGCCTCGTTCGTAAGCAGGAGTTTAGGATGGCCCGTTTTTAAATGAAGCAGTGGATCGGTATCACTCTGCGCTGAGCACATATGAGCAATCAGACACAGGGTAAACGCAACAGGTGTAAAGATACGCATTAGGATATTACTTAAGACGTAAATTGTACTTTTAAGTTTCAGTTTTTCAGTGGAACTATGCTTTCGACGGATGTTGACCTTGGGGCATACCCGCATTTTCCTTAACTCTTCATGGTAGACTCTCTTAAGGTCAATTTAGGCGATAGATCTTACCCGATTTATTTCGGAGAAAACCTTAGTGGCCAAATATTGGATCACGTAAATAAGCTCACTCGTGAAGGCCGTAAGGTTGCAGTAATAACTGACGAGCACGTTGAGCGCACACAAAAGGCTTTTGTAGATACTGTATTTAACGCAGTGCCTTTGTTAGTACTTCCTTCTGGAGAAAATTCTAAATCAATTGAGGGTCTTAGTCAGTGCCTAGATTTTCTTTCACTTAATAAGCTAGACCGCGGTGGTGTAGTGATTGCTTTAGGTGGCGGAGTGGTGGGTGATCTAGCCGGATTTGCTGCAGCGAGTTATTTAAGAGGTGTAGATTTTATTCAAATTCCTACAACGTTACTCTCCATGGTGGATAGTTCTGTAGGTGGAAAAACAGGAATTAATTTAAAGTCAGGTAAGAATTTGGTTGGAGCCTTCCATCAACCCCGTGCTGTATTTATTTCTACAGGAATTTTAAGCACTCTGCCTAAGCGTGAATTTGCTGCAGGCATGGCAGAGGTAATTAAGTACGGGCTTCTTGCTGATAAGTCTCTATTTGAACAATTACACAAAACAGCTGTAGGTCCTGAATCTTCCAGCTTATCTGATGTTATCAAGCGGTGCTGCCAAAGTAAGGCATCTATTGTTGAACAGGATGAACGTGAATTAGCAGAAAAAGGTGGCAGGGCCTTACTTAATTTAGGTCACACCTTTGCGCATGCTATTGAAAATGTATCTGGCTATGGTACGTACCTACATGGTGAGGCTGTAGGGATCGGACTTTGTGCTGCGGCTCGGTTATCTGAAAAATTAGGTTATCTCTCTAAAAAAGACGTCTCTTGTATCGAAGCTGTGGTGAAATCGCACGGGCTACCTACGACACTTACTACAGCATTAGCGCTTGATGACTTAATGCAGGCCACAACTAGGGATAAAAAGAATAAGGCAGGATCCTTAAGATTTATCGTTTTAAAGGCAATCGGTACTGCTGAAATTCAAGCTGGGGTAGCAACTGCGCTTGCAGAGGCCTCATTTAGAGAAATAGGTGCACGTTAATCTCGGTTGTGTCCTAGGCGTTTTCGTTTCAAGCTTAAGGAAGTTCAATCAAACACCTCATTTCATAATCTCCTATTTAAAGCTCATTTTCCATGTCAGCCGTTGATGAAAGTATAGTCCGAGAATACTTTGAACAAAATGGATTTTTTGTAAGGCAGGTGCGTAAGTACCAGGTTCAAGCACGTAAGAAAACAAGTGACGAGGAAGTTGACCTACTTGTATATAATCCCACCTGGCGTAAGGGCACTAGGAAGCCTGATTTCTTTTTATTCCCAAGTGAGCTAAAGTTTATGCAACGAGCCATGGTTGCAGTTAAGCCCTGGCACACGGACGTATTTTCGCCTGCTATGCTAAGGAATTCACCCGAAAAGATATTCAGTTTCCTTGAAGATAATGTACTCAAAGAAGTAAACCGTCTTTTTGCAGCAGATTCTTCAGAGATTGGGATGGGAGCATTAACTAAAGTCCTAGTACTTCCTGCACTGCCTACCTCTGAGCCTTTTAGGTCTCAAAGTGTAGAACTTTTAAAAGCTAAAGGCATAGATTGTATTATCTCGTTTCGCTCTATGCTTTTGGATTTGATAGATAAAGTAGAAACCAATCGCAGTTATGGTAAAAGCGATGCACTTCAAATGATTCGTATTTTAAAAAATTACGATTTATTTCAAGATACACAACTTACTCTCCCGCATGCCGACACTCATTCATCCAACCGCAATCGTTGAACCAGGCGCAAGTCTAGGTAGTGATTGTGAAATCCATCCCTATGCGATCATTAAACGCTGGGCTACTTTGGGGGACCGTGTTGTTGTGCATCCTTTTGCAGTTATTGGCGGCGACCCTCAGGATCTTAAGTTTGATGGAGTATCTGCTTCGTATGTAAAAATTGGATCTGATACAAAGATTCGTGAGAATGTAACGATTAATCGTGGCACCTCAGCTGAGTCAGTGACCTCCATAGGAAATAATTGTTTAATCATGGCTGGAGTGCATGTGGCTCATGATTGCACTGTTGGAAATAACGTTGTCCTTGCGAATGCTGTTTTACTCGCAGGGTATGTAAGTGTTGGGGATCATGTTGTCTTAGGTGGTGCTTCAGCTTTCCATCAATTTTCACGCATTGGTGAGCGTGCTATGGTGGGTGGCCTAAGCCGTATTACTCAGGATATTCCTCCGTATACGATGGCTGTAGAACGCAGTGAAGCAGTCGGGTTAAATTTACTGGGATTAAAGCGCAGCGGCTATACGCGTGATGCTATTTCTGAAATTAAAGAGGCATTTCGTTTGGTATATTTAAAACCGGGTAATCAAAAAAATGCTGCCACACAAGCCTTAGGTAGTGGTCATTTTAAAGCACCTGAGACTATCAAATTTTTAGAATTCTTTTTAACGGGTAAACGTGGCTTTGTGCAGCTGCGTACGAGTGCAGTAGAGTCTGAGGAAGGTTCATGAGTAAGCGGCTTGTTTTAACATGCGGTGATCCTGCAGGAGTAGGCCCTGAAATTATTTCATCCTGGCTTGCTTCCAACCGCTCTGAAGCAACACATACTGCAGTCATTGGACCCGCACTTTGGCTACAAACCCTGCCGCCAGATGTTGAAAAAATTCCTGTAGGGCTTCCTGAATATCAAGCTAGTCTTGGTAAACCTGATCCAGAAGGAGCTTTAATTGCATGGGCTGCTATGGCACGTGCTGCAGAAGGCTGTAAGAAAGGTGAATTTGGTGGCGTTGTGACAGGACCTGTTTCTAAAGAAAAACTTTCAGCGATAGGATGGAAGTTCCCTGGTCAAACTGAATTTTTTGCAGATCAGTGGGGTGGTAATCCAACGATGGCATTTTGCGGAGGACGCATGAAAATAGTACTCTTAAGTTGGCATATTGCTTTAACTGAAGTGGTTAAAGCCTTAACTCCAGATCATTTTAAAAGATCAGTTTCTGCAGCTGCGTATTTAGTTGCAGCACTTAAAGGTGACTTATCCTATCAGGCTAAAATTGGGGTATGTGGGCTTAATCCCCACGCCGGTGAATCTGGATTAATCGGAAGAGAAGAAATTGAAGTGATTAATCCACTACTGGATTTTTTACGAAAAAATTATCCAGGGCTTTCTAAGGCAGAACCTGCGGATTCACTTTTCGCTAGGCACTTACGCGGAGAGTTTGATGTCGTTGTTGCCTTGTACCACGATCAGGGTTTGGCGCCTCTTAAGACAGTCGACTTTGATGAATCCGTGAATGTGACTTTGGGACTACCCTTTATTAGGACTAGTCCAGATCATGGCACAGCTTTTTCTATTGCAGGTAAGGGGATCGCTAGTGCGACGAGTTTTGCTCATGCCATCACAACTGCGAGGTCTCTGTTGCGTTTCAAAGAGGCTTCGGCTTAGTTAATAGGATACATGAGTTCAGAATCGTCCATTCTCCAAGCCCCAGCAGCTATTACAGTGCGAGAAGGCAGTGAAGTGCTTGTACGTTTATCTGAGTCGGCTGGAAAAAAGTCGCGTGCCCTAATTCAGCGTGAAAACCAGGGCAATTACCTGCGTGTTGCCATAAGTGGCGGTGGCTGCAACGGGTTAAGTTACCGACTTAAGTTCACGCCAGAGCCTAAAAAGGGTGATATTTTAGTCAAAAGTGCTGGGATTGACGTTTTAGTCGACTCTAAGACTGCGCTGTATTTGAAGGGTACTGAGATCGATTTTTCGGATAAGTTAATTGGGGGTGGATTCAAATTTACTAACCCTAATGCTAAGGCAAGTTGTTCTTGTGGAGAGAGTTTCAGCGTTTGAGGATGGACAACAGCCCTACAATTATCTTCACTACTTACTCACTTCGGGATTGTCATCGTGCCTGTTTTGGCATGACTCATTTTACCTGAACACCTCTCACCAACTTATTTGATGGCTATTTCGTCTCCTCCTTCCGGTGCATCCGGCTCACGTCCTTCGCAATATCCTCGCCGCGCTGTTGATCCATTCGCCGCGATTCGTCGTAATCACCGCATTAAAGTACCCCAGGTACGTGTCATTTCCCCTGAAGGTAAACAGCTGGGGATTTTGGATACTGCAAAAGCAGTTACTCTCGCTCTTGAGGTAGGTCTTGACCTAGTTGAGGTTGCACCAAACGCAACACCTCCAGTTTGTCGTATCATGGACTTTGGTAAGTATGTATATGAAGAGCAGAAGAAACATTCTCACTCTAAGACGACTGCAAGTAAGATTAAAGAAATTGAGTTCAGCGCTCGTATTGAGCCACATGATTTCAACACCAAGCTTCGTCACAGTGAACAATTTCTTGCTCACGGCAATAAAGTGAAATTGAAACTCAAGTTTCGTGGTCGTGAAATGGCGCACACTGAAATTGGTTTCTCTGTTGTTAAAAAAGCGGTCGCTGATTTGGCAGGCATGGGTCATCCCGATGCAGAGCCGAAATTAATCGGCCGTAATATTCATGTTATGCTTACTCCACTACCTGTGAATAAGCGTAAGCCTAAATTTATTAATGATAATGGGCCTGATATGGACGAGGAACCACATGAGAGTGAAAGTGATTCCGACGACGAGTCAGATTCATGAGTTAAGCCGGGTCTTTAAACCTATGGCTTTAGCGGCGTTTCGCTGCCTTATTTTGTTTTTCTGTGGGGTGCTTACAGCGCGTGCTGGTGCACCTACACTGCTTACCTTTGATGGCATAAGTTATTTGAGTGCCGTGGACGCTGCCTCTCACCTAGGCATGCGGATAAGCTATACCAATCATGGAGCTCCTGGCTCACGTCCTGGTGTTATTTTATATAATCAGGAACATCACACTATTTTAGGCTCAGAGAGTCGTGAGTGTTTGATTGATGGATTACGTGTATTTTTAGGTGACCCTGTTATTTCAAGAACGGGGCGTTTATATATTAGTTTTAATGATTATTCTAGGCGTCTAACCCCGCATGTTGCACCTCAACTCTGTTCGAGTGTTCCTAGACTTCCGCATGTCATCGTCATCGATCCAGGTCATGGAGGAACGGATACAGGTATGGCCAATCCAAGATTAGGACTGCGCGAGAAAGTGCTCACTTTAGATGTGGCGCGTCGCCTAAAAGCAATTCTTGAAACCGCTGGCTATAAGGTAGTTTTAACGCGCGATTCAGATCAGTTTGTAGAGTTAAAGCTGCGTGCTGAATTAGCAAATATGGTAGGAGCAGATTTGTTTGTGAGTATTCATTTTAATGCCGGACCTCCCGGTGATTCACGCATACATGGTACTGAAATCATGACGTTTCCTTTAGCAGGGCAGAGGTCGGATCAGTCCTGGAATGATAGGATTAACGATAAAGAAGCGTACGCCGCTCCAGTTAATCGATTCGATATGTGGAGTGAAATTTTGGCTGGGTGTATACACCGGGATGTTTTAGCCGCACTGGGAACCGAAGATAGGGGCCAAAAAACTAAGCATTTAGGGGCTCTTAGGGGCTTGAATTGTCCTGCAGTATTAGTCGAATCTGCTTTTCTATCAAGTGACATTGAGGGTGGACGTGTTGCACAGCCTGCCTACAGGCATCGTATTGCACAGTCGCTTGCTACGGGCATATCATCCTATGTTAGAGTAATTGAACGATTGAAACCTGGAGCAAAGCAGGTTAGCGTTCAAAACATACCTCCTTCAGAGCCTGCAAGAGCAGCTCCTACTAGACCTTAGTCCTAATTTTTTATGAAAAAACATTTCTTTTTTTTAATCAGTTGTTTTGTTCTTGGGCTTATTTCTCAATCAAGTCTTAAAGCCTGGAATTATGCAGGGCATCGTATGGTTGCCTTAACTGCACTTGAAACTTTACCTGCAGATTTCCCAGCTTGGGCTAAAACACCTGAGGCTAAAGAGCGTATCGCTTTCTTGAGCGGGGAGGCTGATCGCTGGCGTAATACGCATGATTATCCTCTACAGCAGTACAATGGCTTAGATCATTATATTGACCTCGAGGATTTGTCCTATGCGGGGATAAGTTTAGATACGCTTACTGATTTTAGGTACAATTTCGCAACACAGTACGCTGCTGGAAGATTAGCTCATGCTGATAAATTTCCTGCACAGGAAGGTAAAAATTATGATCATACGCGTGAATGGCCAGGCATGCTTCCTTGGGCGATCGCAGAATACACGGCAAAAATAGAATCTGCTTTCTCGTATTTAAAAGCGCTACAAGAGGCAGGTAGACCTGAAGAAATCGCAAACGCAGAAGCTAATATAATCTACATGATGGGGGTTATGACACACTATGTCGGTGATGGTGCTCAGCCACTTCACGTTACAGTACATCATCACGGCTGGGTAGGAGAAAACCCTCAGGGCTATACGACTGAATATTCAATTCACAGCTGGATTGATGCTGGCTTTATCGCAAAGGCAGGAATTACTGCGACAGAACTTTTGCCTCAGGTAGTTGAGGCTAAAGCATTAGATCTCACACCACGCTCTGACCACAGAGATCCGGTTTTCGTTGCTACTGTCCAATATTTGCAGGGCACATATGCCTTTGTTGAGCCTCTTTATAAATTGCAGAAAGAGGGTAAATTAAAAAACGCAGGACCAGAAAGCTCTGAAGGAAGGGTGTTTATAAAAAATCAACTTGTTCGGGGTGCAGAAATGCTGGGAACTCTATGGGTTACAGCATGGCGTCATGCTAAACCAGATGGCTATCTCAGAGCTGAATTACTTAAGCGTAAGTCAGGTGAAAATTAATGTGTAGGACTCTTTGAATTTACAGTAGTTATTTCAGATAAAGATTATCAGGTTAGTTGTTACTATTTACCAAAATTCGTTAATTTGTGGAATTATTCCAAATTTGTTACTGGTTTTTTCAAAATTGTAACCTAGCTGGTATTCCCTAAATGGAATTTTTAGGATTTTGCGACCGTGCAAAATCATGAAAAACACATTCAGGCACATCGTACAGTTATTCCTAATCGCACTATTATTTGGAGTAAACGCTAACGCACAGTCTATTACCTCAGGTATGACTGGTTTAGTCGCAGATCCCTCTGGTAATCCTGTCGGAGGTGCAACTGTTACAGCTATTCATACACCTACATCCACAACATATCATGCTGAAGCACGCTCTGATGGTCGCTATGATTTCCGTGGTCTGATTGTAGGCGGTCCATACACGATTTCAATCTCAGCTCCAAATTACGCTCCAGCTGAACGAAACGAAGTTACCACTCAGCTTGGCGAAGTCATAGATGTTAACTTTGTTGTTCAAAAGCCTGACGTTGTTACCCTTGAAAAATTAGTTATCAAAGGCTCCAATAATGATTTAGATTCATCCATGAATGGAGCAGGTAGTGTAATTGATGCTAATGCCATCAACAGTAAGCCAACGACTGCACGTCGTTTAAATGACATAATTAGTGCAAGCCCTTTAGTTACGCTGCGTTCCACTTCAGGAGATCGTGAAGAAGCTTCGATTTCAGCAGTCGGTATGAATAATCGCTACAATTCTATTATGATCGATGGCGCACGCGTGAACGATCAATTCGGTTTGTACTCCATGGGAACTTTTTCTTTCTTCAACCCTTTATCACTAGATACGGTTGATCAAATATCTGTACAACTATCGCCGTACGACGTCCGTTATAGCGGTTTCACAGGCGCTGCGATTAATGCAGTAACAAAGAGCGGAACAAACACTTTTCATGGATCAAGCTACTATTTATTTTCAGGCGATCGCTTAGGTAGTCTACGACTTCAAGGACCTAATGCAGCCCCTGGTGTAACAATGGGTGTCACCCCTAAGTTACAAAGTGAAACTTACGGTTATACATTCGGTGGACCTGTCATTCCTAATAAGGTATTCTTTTTTACAAATTACGAAAAATTCGGCCGCTTAACTCCTCCAACGACAACAGGACTTTATCCCAATAGCACTGATCTAAATACAATAATCCAACGCTTTTCAGCTATCAGCACAGCTTCAGGCAACAAGGGTGCTTGGGGCAATTGGACTGACTCTGCTGTTAATAAGGCTAAAGACCAAAAGAAGTTGGCTAAACTTGATTGGAACATCACGGATAACCAAAGACTTTCTGTGCGTTATAGCGAAACAAACGGTGAGGTTCCTTTATTTGGTAGCTACTCAAGCACAAGTTACACATCCATCCTAGGTACGATAAGAGGGGGTGGTACAACAGCACTCACTTCAGACTTCTACTCACAAACGCGTAACGAAAAAGTTTACGCAGCTCAGTTAGTTAGCCAATGGTCATCTTCATTTAAAACTGAAGCTAAGTATTCCAAGACTAAAGAAGTTCAGTTAACTCCAACTATAGCTGTACTGCCTGAAATTCACATCTTCGGAGTAAATGGTACCGATTACTCAAACAACACTATATCAAACGGTGTTGTCATTGCAGGTACTGAGCAGTACCGCCAAGGAAACGTAATCAAAGTTGCTACAGATAATTATTCCTTCGCAGGTGATTACTTTTTAGGCAACATGACTTTGACAGCTGGTTTTGATAGAGAGAAAAGTGATTTTTATAATTTATTCCGCGCTGGCTCATACGGACGGTTCGATTTTGCAAGCATAAGCGATTTTGTTGCAGATAAAGTTTCTGGTTTCTCTCGCGGCTACTATGTTCAAGGCACTCCTCAGGCAGATGTGAGTGATTTTGCTACTACTGGTTTGTTTGCTGAAGCCAAAGTCGATGTATCCTCGCAGTTTAATTTTGTTGCAGGAATTCGTTATGATTATATCGAAAGCGGCACTCGGCCTCCATATAATGCACTCTTCCAAACACAGTTTGGCGCACGTAATGATGGCACTGTTGATGGCACTAGTTCAACTTCACCTCGCTTAGGCTTCAACTACGCGTTAGATAAAGAGCGTAACACGCAAGTTCGCGGCGGAATTGGTCATATTGAAGGTCGTGCTCCTTGGGTGTGGTTCTCAAATTCATATAGCCAACCTGGCGTTGGACGTTTTGTAAGTAATACAAGTCCGACAGGATTAGTCAGTTACCTGACTACAGACTTCAATGCTTCCAGCCCAATTGGATCTGCATCAGCTATTACTCCAGGTGGCAGATATGAAGTAGACTATACTGATGACAAAATAAAGCTTCCTGCTGTATGGCGAGGCAACCTTGCAGTTGACCAAAAGTTAGCAGCAATTGATTCAGTTTTATCATTTGAAGTGGTTCAAACTGTGGACGATCAAGCTCTTTACATGACCAATGACAATCTTAAGCCTACTACAATAGGTGCAGATGGTCGCCAACGCTTTGCTGGTAATGTAAGTACAGCTGCAAATGCTTTACATCCGGATTTTATAAATGTTTACCATACAAAAAATGTTTCTGTAGGCAGCTCAAGCTATTGGACTATAAGTTTGGAGCGTCGCTTAAAGGACGGTTGGACCATGAGCGCTGCTTATTCAAACGGACATGCTAAAGACGCAATGGCCAACGGTGGTACAACAGCTGGTGGTATTTGGGGCCCTCACGCCACCTTCAATCAAAATACTGTAGAAAAAGCTACATCTGAGTTCCAAACTAAGAATCGTGTACAATTACAACTATCAAAGAAATTCGAGTTAGTTAAGCATTGGCCTACAACAATTGGTCTGTACTACGAAGGACATTCTGGAAATCCATACAGTTTTATTTACTCAAACGATCTAAACGGTGACGGACAAACATCAGATCTTGTCGCCGTTCCTCGTGATGCAAATGATTCTAGATTCGACTTTAGTAAGATGGCTGCGTCTGACGCAGATGCATATTTTCAATTCCTATCACTTACTGGTTTAAAGAAATATGCAGGAAGCTATGCCCCTCGTAATGCATTCGAACAGCCTTGGATCAATCGATTGGACTTACATGTTTCTCAGGTTGTACCAATTTATAAACCCTTTGAATTAGAGGTATTCGCTGATTTCACTAATTTTGGGTTCTTCATTAATCCTTCTTTGTTTAATTATTATCAAAGGGCCTCTGGTGGTGGTAATGACACGGATTGGTATCGCTATGCTGGTACAGCAAGTTTTGGTACCGACGGCCGCATAATTCCTGGTTTTACAGCCGCAACGCCAATCTCAGGAAGTGCTTTTACGATTGATAACCTGCAATCACGTTGGAAGGTTCAAGTCGGTGCCAAGTTGAGGTTCTAAGGGTTAAACTTAGTTTTACATTCAAAAGACGGGTTTTTAAGCCCGTCTTTTTTTGTTTTTTCACACAAAAGGCATTAATAGATGATTAATTAAATTCATTATTATATGATTGTAAGCTATTTATATATTTATAGATCGTTTATTAGATATTTTTTCCTTTAGGTTAAGATCAGGTGACAAACAAGGGCCGATTATGTAGTCCTGTTGACATACGTATGTGTGTGGTTGAAAATACCAAATTGGTATATAAGAGTTAGGGTAAGTTAACACACAAACACACAATTATGTTAAAATCACAATTCACCAAATTACTGATTGCAGTTGCTGCATTCAGTTTCGCGATAACCGCCCCGGTTTTCGGTCAAGGTGTTACCACCTCGTCCATCACGGGTCAAATTACTGACAGTAACGGTGCTCCAGTTGCTGGCGCAGTTGTTGTAGTAGTAAATACTGCCACTTCACTTAAGGCTACGACCTTATCACGCTCCAATGGTGCGTTTGACGTGTCTGGTTTACAGTCAGGTGGACCTTACACGATCAGCGTAAGTGCAAAAGGAGAATTACAATCAGATTCTAAATCCGAAATCTTTGTTGGTTTGGAGCACGCTGAGGTTGTTAATTTCCGTCTTTTTAATGACGTAGTAAAATTAGAAGCATTCAAAGTCAGTGAGAGCAAAGATCTCACATTTGATTCGGGTAAAATGGGAACTGGTTCCACATTTAATCGCGATCAAATTTCAGAAATTCCTTCCATCCGTCGCGATGTGCAAGATGTCGCTAATCTTGATACGCGTGTAGGCTTAACAATAAACACAAGCACAGGTGAATTTTCACTTTCTGCTCAAGGTCAAAATAGTCGTTTCAATTCATTCTTAATCGATGGTCAGCAAGCCAACGATCCTTTCGGATTAAATGCTAACGGATTTTCATCGCTTCGCAGTCCTGTGCCATTAGCTGCACTATCCGCTCTTACCATCGAACTTAGTCCATATGACGTTACTCGCAGTGGTTTCACTGGCGCTTTGATTAATGCTGTTACAAAAAGCGGTACTAATGAATTCCATGGTACAATTAGCTCAATTTATACTGGCAAAAGCCTAAGAGGCCCAAATCCAGGACAAAGTGCTACAGATCCAAATGCAGGTATTATAGATCCACTACAAGAGCATGCTAACGCATTCACTTTTGGCGGACCGATCATCAAGAATAAAGTATTCTTCTTCGTTGCATACGATCAGTACAACAAAGTCGCTAATCCTTCATCCCCTGTAACCTTTGTGCCTAGCTCTGCTGACTTGGCATCGGTTTTAGCAACTGCAACCAAGTACGGAATGCAACCTGGTGCTATCGATGGTATGGCAAAATCGGCTCAAAAGACTTACTTAGCTAAGCTCGATTGGAATATCACTGATGATCAACGTGCATCATTATCTTACCGTCGTACAGCTGGCTTAAGCCCTAACTTCAGTAACGGTTCAACGTATGTTCAGTTAGACAGTAATGCCTACCAGTCCAATCGTATTAACGATAACTTAAGCTTACTCTTAAACAGTAAATGGTTTGATGGTTTCAGCTCTGAATCTGGTCTTGCGGTAAGTAAGTACAATGGTACTGCATCACTCTATGAGCCTCTCGCACCAGCGGTTTATGTTAACGGTGTTAGCGGTACAAACTTGGTTACAGGTGCTACATTAACTAACGGTCAAATCGACTTAGGTACAAATGCTTCGTACCAGTTCAACGCGCTTTATACAAAAGACTATAATGGTCATTTCTACGCAGATTACTCGATGGGTGATCATACCTTTAAAATCGGTGGCGATTTTGATAAAAACATCAACAAAGACAACTTCATCCAATATTACACTGGATTGTACGGATTTGCATCACCTGCAGCTTTCGCAGCTGGTACACCTAACTACATCCGTTATCAACAACCTGTTGCTGGATACACAATCCCTCAGGCTAATTACTATTACTCGACTACAGATTTTGGACTACTTGCCCAAGATACATGGAAGCCATCTGCTAGCTTAACGGTTACAGCAGGTATTCGCTTCGATGAAGTAGTATTCCCAACAAAGCCGCTTTATTTGCCAGCGTTCCAATCAACTTTTGGTATGCCTAACAATACAACGCCTTCAGGTAATACTACCTTAGCGCCTCGCTTAGGCTTCAATTATAAATTACCTAAGTCGCTCACAATCTTCCAAACTCAAGTGCGTGGTGGTTTGGGATTATTCCGTGGTACAAATCCAGCAGTTTGGATCGGTAATTCATACGGTACTACAGGTATTCTTAATAGCGTGATTTCTGGAGCAAGCAATTCGAGTAACACAAATCCTCCTCTTGCTGCTCCTTATGCACAGTTTAATGCATCTCCTGGATTCGTTCAAACTTTGCCACCTCCAGCAACACCAACACCTGGCATCGCATTTACAGATCCAAAGTTCCAGCCTCCAACTTCGTGGAAGGGTAATCTTGCCATAGACGTAACAGTACCTGGCGACATGGTCTTCACAGCTGAAACTAACATGATCAAGGTCCAGAAGGGTTTATTCTATCAAGATATCAACCTAAAGCCTAAAGGCTTTGCTCCAGACGGACGTGTTTTATATTCTGGTACAGCGGGGCTTTACTCTAACTTCAGCAATTCGGTCTTAGAATTGACCAATACTGATAAAGGTGGCTCACAGTCCTATACACTTCAGTTAGCAAGGCCTATGAAGAATGGCTGGGCATACTCTGTTGGATATACCCATACCCATGCTACAGAAGTTCAACCACTGACATCTTCAGTGGCATCTTCGAACTTCACCTCACGCGCTACTTATAATCCTAACGATGCTACTGCTGTTAACTCAGCCTATGCAGTTCCTAATAAGGTAACAGCTATGTTAACTCGCCAGTTGCACCTCTTCAAAGAGAAGAATTCAGCAACACGTATTACAGCTGTGTACCGTGCTCAGGCTGGTCATCCGTTTAGCTGGGTATTCAGCGGTGACGCAAATGGTGACTCAACAAGTGGTAACGACTCATTCTATGTACCAGCAGGTCCAAATGATCCCAAGGTTACATGGAGTACAAATGCAGCTGACCCAACTGGTTCAATCCAAGCAACAAACTTCTGGAATTTCGTGAATGGCACAGACTTAAAGAAGTACCAGGGTACCGTAGTTCGTGCTAACAGTTCAAACAATCCAATGCAAAAGACACTTGATCTTCATATTGAGCAGGAAATTCCTGTTGGTTCGAAGTTCAAGGTTGTCGCTTTCGCTGATTGTATCAACTTCGCTAACTTCTTTAATAGCAATTGGGGTATCATCAACGGTCTTGATTTCGGTACAGGCTACAGCGGTTATAACCGTGCTGTTGCAAGTGCCACAGTTAACACTGCAGGTCAGTATGTATACACCTTCAACTCGAGCACTCTTTCAACACCAATCGTGTTTACAGACCTCTCTCGTTGGCAGGTACAGGCTGGTGCTCGTATCGAGTTCTAAGCTAGACCTAGTCTAAAATTTTACCAAGGGCGCCTGCGTCAAAATGCAGGTGCCCTTTTTTGTGTCCTGTTGCTATGCGAGTAACTGATTTAGGGACTTTTTGAGCGATTTTTTTGGCTAAGAGTACGACTAAAAAAGTCCATCTTTTTTAGTAAATTTTTGAGTAATAAAAAAAGTTACAAAAATAATCACAAACGAGTTGACGAATCATTCCTTAGGTTCAATTAGTTGTGGCCGTACCAAAACAGAACCACTTCCTGTTGTGGTTAATATCTTCTTAAAAAGTTTCCAATAAGTTTAGTTCGCATCGTCCTTTCATACGCTTCAGACACTACTTTCACAGCCAATTTTAGCCTCTTTTTCTCACTTTATTCATGCAAAAGTCATTCATAGTAGGGTCCAAAACCTTTATACTCGACGAAGCCAAGGCAGAAGCCGCTTTTGCAGCAAAAAAAGTAATTAATGGTCGTCAGACGATGACTTTCAACCTGCTGCCTTTGAAGTATCAGTGGGCGTATGATTTGTACCGCACCATGAAGGCAAATCATTGGGAACCAGAAGATATTCCAATGGGTAAAGATATCGAGCAGTGGCGCGATGAGAAAGTGCTCTCCGATGTTGAGCGTTGGATCATACGTATGGGTATTGGTTACTTCTCCGCTGCTGAAGGAATTGTTGGTGATAATATTCAGCACGTGGTTCGCGAGTTAGTAACAGCACCTGAACTCAAACTTGTTTTAGGACGTCACGCGCATGAAGAAAATATTCATGCCGATTCACTACTTTACATGATTTCATCGCTGGGAATTAATCCGCACGAATGTGAAGCGATGTTTGAAGATGTGCCTACGATTGTTCGTAAGAATGAATTCGTGACCAAGGTGTCCCATTCTTTGCGCCGCGATTTAGATTTAACCAAAGTTGAAAATAAGCAGCTCTTAGCGAAAAATATTTTTGTATTTGGTCAGTGTATGGAAGGAACCCAGTTCTACGGACTGTTTGGTATGATCCTATCGCTTTATCGACAAAATAAATTTCCAGGCATAGGTCAGATGTTCCGCTACACATTGCGTGACGAATCTAATCACATTGAAGTGTTTCGTAATTTGTTCATGGATCTTATCCAAGAAAATCCAGAAATTTGGACTAACGAATTCAAAGAAGAGCTTCGTGGTTTAATGAAGGAAGCAGTCACTTTGGAAAAAGAATTTATTCGTGACTGTCTGCCCGTAAATGCTGTGGGCTTACTTCTGGAAGACTTTTTAAGTTATATCGATTTCATCGCTGATCGTAGACTTGAGGGTACAGGCCTTCCTCTTCTTTCACCTGGTGCAAAAAACCCTCTCCCTTGGCTTGCAGAGATGATGGATATCAAAAAAGAACAAAACTTTTTTGAAGGCCGCGTCACTGAATACCAAAAAGCTTCAGCTCTAAACAACGTATCCGACGACGACCTTTAAATTTTGCTCTTAAGTGTAGAGGTTACCCCCTTTGACCTCTCGCTGTTCCCCATATCATTCCTCAGTTTTTTCCAGCCACTTACTTCTTTACTGAAGCGGTGTCTGGGTATCTTTTTTTAATTTATATCCTATCTTCTTTTGTCCATGAGTACACCTTCAGTCGCTAATGATCTCGCGCTTAAGCGCACCGTTCAGGCCCCAGTTGAGCACAAGCCAAATTTTGCGTGGCATGAATGTCTTGTTGGGCAAGATATCACTGTACCACCGACTGTTCTTATTTGTCCGCATGGTGAAGAGCGTTTTGCCCTTGCTGAGGTAGCAGATACCTTAGGTAAGGCACTCACTAATGTTGCTATCTCTCGTGGAGATAAAGAGATATACACAAAAGAAAATCGTGACTGGGTGTTATCAATCTGCACGGAGCTAAATAACACGTTAACCGTTATGGCTCGTGAGGAGAATCCACTGAAGCTGCAGCTTAATGCGCTTTATGAGTTAATCGAGAAGACCCTGGTTGATAACAACGCTTACTTTGTTGCGAAGAGTCTCTTACTTAACCGTGCTCGTAAGCTTGCTCTCTCGTTTGATCGTGAAAGTGCTGCACAGTCAGGAGTTCGCGTAATACGCCGCAATAACCAAGTAGTTCCTTGGAATGAACAGAAGGTTGAAATCGCGATTCGTAAGACTTTCCTTTCGATGCAGCGCGACTCTGCTCCTGCGGTTATGATTACTAAGGCGATCATCGATCGCATTAGTATTTCAAAGCAGGCTTTTGTACATATCGAAGAAATCCAAGATATGGTGCAAGAGGAGCTTATGAAGTCTGGTCACTACAAGGTGGCTGAAGCCTATATTTTATATCGTTCTGAGCGTGCTGTATCTCGTGATCGTTCTAAAGAGCAGGAACCTGAGCAACTTGCTCAAGTTCCTGAACCAGCACAATCGACCATGGTGGTTGTTAAAAAACCAAATGGAGAGAATGTGTTCTGGGACGGAGCCGATCTTCGCCGCAGAATTGAATTTGCTCGTATCGGTTTAGATCTCTGTCTTTCGAATGAGCAAATTGAGCAAGAATTACGTCGTGCGATTTACGATCAGATCACGCAAAAAGATCTTGATGCAACGATCACGCTGAATTCAAAGACGCTAATCGAAAAAGACGCTGATTTTGCGAAGTTCGCAGGTCGTATCCAATTAACCTATCTTTATGAAGAAGTCTTAGGTTGGGATATTATGGTGGATGGTATCGGTAAATTAAAAGAATTCCATCAACGAGCTTTTCGTAAGTACTTAGAGCACGGTGTTGCCATTAAGCGCTTAAATCCAAAGTTGCTCGACTACGATACAACGAAATTAGCAGCAGCCTTAGATCCTTCCTCAGATCTTGATTTTGATTTCTTAGGTATTCAGACTCTTTACGATCGTTACTTAATTGTTGATAAAACAGTTAAGCCAGCACGTCGTATGGAAACGCCTCAGTTCTTCTGGATGCGTGTTGCAATGGGCCTTTTCATCGCAGAAACCAGTGAACGCGAAGCTAAGACTTCTGCCTTATATTCACTTTATAAGACTCGTAGATTTTGTTCATCAACTCCTACCTTATTTAATTCCGGTACACTGCATTCCCAGCTTTCTAGCTGCTACTTATACTACGTTGAGGATACGATCGAAGGTATCTTCCAACGCGGTATTGCCGAAAACGCATACTTGGCTAAGTGGGCGGGTGGGCTAGGTGGATCATGGTCTGCTGTCCGTGGTACTGGGGCATACATTGGTGGTACCAATGGTGAATCCCAAGGCGTTATTCCTTTCCTTAAATTGCACAACGATCAACTCGTTGCTGTAAATCAAGGCGGTAAGCGTAAAGGTTCAGGCTGTGCTTACTTAGAGACGTGGCACAATGACGTATTTGAATTCCTCGAGCTGCGTAAGAATACCGGTGACGATCGTCGCCGTACGCATGATATGAACACAGCGCATTGGATTCCTGACTTGTTCATGAAGAGAGTTGAACTACGTCAGTCATGGACACTCTTCCGCTCTAATCAAGTCAAGGATCTCCACGATCTTTACGGAAAGAAGTTTGAGGAGCGCTATTCTCACTACGAGAAGCTTGCTGATGAAGGTAAGATCTATGGCCAAAAAGTAGAGGCTATTGAACTTTGGAAAAAGATGCTCTCGATGATTTTCGAGACAGGCCATCCTTGGATTACATTCAAAGATCCTTGCAATATTCGCTCACCTCAAGATCACGTGGGTGTTGTTCACTCATCAAATCTTTGCACTGAGATTACCTTGAATACTTCAGCTGATGAAACAGCTGTATGTAATTTAGGATCCGTAATCTTAGAGACACATTTACTTCCTGGTGGAGCGATCGACCATAAGAAGTTGCGTGAAACGATTCGCACAGCAGTGCGTGCTCTAGATAACGTTATTGATATCAACTTCTATCCTACAGAAGCTGCGAAGCGCTCAAACACAAAGCACCGTCCTATCGGTATGGGTGTTATGGGGCTTGCTAACTGTCTTTACATTAAAGGAGTGCCTTTTGCTTCGAATGAAGCCTTGGACTTTAATGATGAACTGATGGAATGTGTCGCGTATTACGCCTATGAAGCGAGTTCCGATCTAGCTGCTGAGCGTGGCACGTATTCCTCCTACAAGGGTTCTAAGTGGGACCGCGGTATCTTACCTCCTGATTCAGTTGATTTACTGGAGCAGGAACGTGGACTTCCTATTCAAGTACCTCGTACGGCTCGTATGGATTGGAGTGTTCTTCGTGCTAAGATTGCTGCACAGGGTATGCGCAATAGTAATGTCCTTGCGATTGCTCCTACAGCGACAATTTCAAACATTACCAATACCTCTCCTTGTATCGAGCCTACCTATAAAAACTTATTCGTTAAATCGAATCTCTCAGGTGAGTTCATTATCTTGAATCCTTACTTAGTTAAGGATTTGAAGGCACGTGGTCTATGGAATCAAAACATGATTGATAGTCTTAAGTATTTCGACGGAGAACTTAAGGATATCGATACAATCCCAGAAGATCTTAAAGCTAAGTACCTCACAGCCTTCGATATTGATCCTAAGTGGATTGTGGATGCCGCTGCTCGTCGCCAAAAATGGATCGATCAGTCCCAGTCGGTAAATCTCTGGATTAAGACTCCGGATTTAAAGGTACTCTCACACATGTATCGTCATGCATGGCATGCTGGGCTTAAGACGACTTATTATCTGCGTAGTCTTGGTGCTTCCAATATTGAGAAGGCAACGGTATCTGTTAAGAAAGATATGCGTGGTATGGTGAAGGATTCAGCCGATGCACAGGCCGTTGTAGATGCAGCCGATGCAGCATCAGCTAAAAAAGTATTCACAGCAGAAGAAAAATTAGCCTGCAGTATCGAAGCAATGCGCAATGGTGAAGCATGTGAGGCGTGTCAGTAAGCCTTACTACTTAAGTCATTTTACAAAGCCCGCTCTTCAAACGAACGGGCTTTTTTATTTTTAAACCTCACGAAAATATAAACACTATGCGCTTAGCTATTATCGTCTGTCTTGCCTGTTGTATAGGCTTCCTAAATCTTAACTCTTCGGCAGAAAATTCAGCTGCAAAACCCGTCCCTTTAGATGAAGGCTGGCTACAGCAACATGAACATTTCAACACCTTAGCTAAAGCAGGAGATATTGATATTCTTTTTTTAGGAGACTCTTTGGTGACAAGCTGGATGGGTGATGGTGTTGGCTTAAAGGCTCGGGGTAAGGCCGTTTGGGACAAAGAATATGCAACTAAGCATGCAGCCTTATTTGGAATCTCAGGAGATAGGACACAGCATTTACTTTGGAGGATAAGTCATGGAGAACTAGACGGTTTACATCCTAGAGTAGTTATACTGGTGATAGGTGTAAATAATACAGGTTATGAGCCGAAGGCTAAAGTACTGCGCAATACAACAGATGAGGTCATTGAGGCTATGCAGATAACGATTGCTGAAGTCCGAAATCGCTTACCGGATTCTACTTTGTTTGTGATGGGACTATTTCCTAAAGGAGGTCGTGAAAATCCAGCACGCGCACAAATTACTGCGGTAAATAAAGCACTTAAGCTAATCGCAGATAACCATAAATTGATATTTTTAGATATTGGAAATTTGTATGTGACAAAACAAGGAGATATAATTCATGAATTAATGCCTGATTCTTCTCATTCGAGTGCTCAAGGGTACCAGATTTGGGCAGACGCACTGCGTGGACCTTTAAACCAAATTCTGCAATAAATCAGAGTCCTTTAGGAGAGGTTTTCGTCAGGTTTAAAATATCTGAATAAGGATTAAAGATAAGAAAATCATGCATCAGTTCGTGATGGTAGTCTTGCTTTTTATAGAGCTGCGTTTCTCCAAGAATTGCAGCACGTATGATTAGATCCTGCCGTGTTAGCAGAGGGCGGTAGTCATTTTTAGTTTTCATATAGATTATGGGTTTTTGCCCATCTGCTATGACTTGCCGGTTAGGGGCCAAAAAAAAGCCCCCTCCGGTAAGGCACCGGAGAGGGCTGATTTAAAAAGTAATCAGAACCTTCTCGGTGCGTGTCTTGAGACGACCACAACAGATGCCACCACGGATACAATTGATCCGGAGGTAGCGAAGGCTGATGTGACTAAGAGGTTCATGTAAGCTTTCTACAGATACTCTTAACAGTTAGACTGTCAAGTGTTCTTGTTTTACAGAATTTTGTGCCACTTATTTTGTAGGCGCAACGAGTCTGCATGATTGCCATGCAAGAAAGCGCCAATGACCTTCTTCATTTCTGTAAACAGCTAAGAAACCGAGATATAGATTAGTTGGTTTACCGTCGTTTTCAGATACAAATGCTGCTCTTCCAGACATTAAAGCAATCGTAGGTGCAACTAATTTAAATGTCCTTTCTTCATATTTAACTGAAAGGTATTTAAGGGATTTGTTCGTTAAAGCCTTTGTGTAGGATTCTTTGTTATCTACTTTACCACTCGAGTGAGCATAGCGGAATTCATCAGAGAATATTGCACCAACACGTGCAGGATCTGCAGCAATCGTAGCAGATACTCTTTCATCGTCTGCTGCTTGCAGTGCAGCAAGTGTTTGTGGATCTGGAATTGAATCTGCAAAGCTATTTAAAACGAAAGCCTTCGAGGCTAACATGAGTGCAAGAATTAAGATAAATCGAATTGGGGATTTCATAGTTAGGATAAGCTTACATTACACCGATTTTTAAGATGACCTGCAAGCGGTTATCTTGATTATAACAGTGTCGGTTCCGACTGTTCCCTAGATGGTTCGATTTTGGGAGCTTGTTTTTTCTTGTCTGCATTAAGTTGGGCTTCGGTCCACCTAGATAATTCAGTCCATTTTACTGCATTTTGTTTTTCAGTTATACCTTCACCTACAGCGATTATTTTATAGCTGCCCTTATACGGTGCACATCTAAGAAAACTAACACGCTTATCTGGCGATAGTGCAGGATCAGTATTTAATCGGATTGAATTGAGCAGTCGCTCAGGTATCGGAATAGATTGAGTGTTTTCTTCGTTATCCACAGGAGAGATATATAAACGACTTGGGTCATCAGTTCTTATGGGAAGGGGGCGTACGACAATTGTTTTAGGAGGTGCATGATCAGGAATTACAGGAGATATTTTTGGTTTTTTATCCAGGTCTTCAGATGGCAGTGTTTGCTTTAGGTCTACCTTCATTTCTGATGGCTTTTTATCATTTACGATAGGTTTCATATCTATACCTACTACAGTGTAACCTAAACGTGAAAGATGCTGGTAGCAGCTCGTTAATGTATTAGCCACTTCGGAGTCTAGGGCATGTGTGGTTGATTCAATGTATGGGCGCTTACCAGGTTCTGTTTTTGTCCAGATTACATGGATGCCTCCTTTATCTGCATAGATTGCCTTCATTTGAATATCACTAGGTTCTGAATCCAGTACGGGGTGAGAAGCCTTAATCTTTTTACCGGCAACACTTGGGTGCGGTTTAATTTCTGAGTCTACTGATTGTTCTACGGTTATGGAAGGTTCCTGATCTACCGATTTTCCGAATAGGTTACTAATCCATATACCTATTTTTTTATACCAGGCAGAGTGATGTCTCTCTTTGGTTTGTTTTAAGGAGTGCTTAAGTGCGATTTCGAATAGTGTTTGCAGTGCATGAGTTGAGGCTTGGTCACTCTCTTTTTTAATCCAAATTGATTGCCCCTGTAAGTTTAGACTTACTCCAGATTGACTAAATCTAAGTTCATCAAGTCGTGTACTTTCAAGAAGCGGGGGAGTGGTGTTCATATACCTCTATAATAGCAAGGGCAGGCTGTGGCCTTGCTATTATACTTACGTAATGAGCATTTCTACTGATCAGTTACCTAATCTTATTCCTTTTAGTCTTACCGATGTAGATTTGGCCACATTCGAAAAACTAAGGCAGTTGTGTACTCGGTTACAGTTTTTACCAACCTTGTCCGAAGGAGTTCTCTTACAGCTAGCAATGGTCGATCCTTACAGTGAAAGGTCCTTTGCTGAGATTAGAAATTTTACACATCAAGAGGTTAGAGCCTTTGGAATTAGCCTAGCTGATTTTGAAAAGGTGATGACCTTAATTGAGTCTAAATCAACACGTGTAGATAAAATTAAAGACCATCAGACGCCAAGCGTTCGTCCTAAATTTTGGGGTAACTGCTCAAGTGCTCGGCATCTTGTTTTAGAGATTGTTCGCGTTGCCTTCCACATAGGTGCATCAGACATTTTTATTGATCAACAAGAGTCGTGGACAGAAGTAGCAATGACAGTAAGTGGGAAAAAAGAAATTCTACCTCCCTTGGTTAGGGAGACTGGTAACTCTACCATGAAAGCGTTTAAAGAGATGGCAGGGATTGCTACTCAAGGTTCACAAAGCTGGCAGTCTGGTTTTGCACGTTGTGCGATTGAAGATCAATGGGCTGAACTGCGTGTAGAAATTACGCCCACTATTCATGGGGAAAGTTTGGTTGCCCGCGTTCAAAATAGATCCCTGCAAATTGAGCGAATGAAAACACTTCCCTTTTATACACCTGAGCAGAGATTACTTGCAGGACAGTGCCTTGGGCAAAAACAGGGGCTTATCCTAGCAACGGGACCAACAGGTCACGGTAAAACAACAACTCTTTATGCCTGTTTAGGCCAATTAGATCGTGCCCAGCTAAATATTAGAACCTTGGAAGATCCAGTAGAATTTACTGTACCTTGGATTACGCAAATTCCCGTGGGCTCTGGGACACAGCGTTCCTATGCAGACGGACTAAAAAGTCTACTAAGGCAAGCCCCGCATGTCATTTTAATGGGTGAGATACGCGATACGTTAGTGGCTCAAACATGTGTTGAGGCTGTTGATACAGGGCACCTTATATTTGCTACGTTACATACCCGGGATGCCATTGGAGCAATTTCAAGGCTTATGGATTTAGGTCTCAGTGGTCGCTCAATAGGTACAGCTTTATCCTTGGTGATTAGTCAGCGCTTGATGCGAAAACTTTGTCCCGAGTGCAAACAGAAGAAGAAAATAGACGAATCTCAGATACGTCACTTTAGACGTTATGATCTTGTTGCTCCAGAGTGGCTGTGGATAAGCCGTGGGTGCTCGTTATGTGGAGGTATTGGGGAGAAAGGGGTGATGCCAGTTTTTGAACTTTTAAGGCCATCTGCTCATTTTGGTATGACTACTGAGTTAGGTCGGGCTGATCGTATGAATTTTGATGAAAGTAAATTAAGAAATCTTTGGTTAAAGTCAGGTGGATTGCCTCTTATGCGTGAAGCACTTGTACGTGTTTCTTTAGGAGATATTACTTATAACGAAGCTCTTAAATATGAGCAGACCTAGGTCTAAATAAAGGGGGTATGATATACACGTGCTTTAATAGTATGTGGCTATCGCTGAAATAAATGATTCACATTTAGATAAGAAAGTAACTGGAGTAAAACCTTCAGCTAAGGGCAGTTCTTATCAGGAAATTAAGATGCCTACAGATACTGAGAAAAGGCATCTGAATTTTTCGTGGCTTATTCATGAACAACGAATCATCGCAATGATGCTTGGAGTATTAGGTTTTGCTGCAGCTTCTGTGTGGGGGCTTACTATTACATTAACTGTAAAGCCAACACTTGTTGTTCGTGCTGCAGCCTCTTTAAAGCAAGAAGCTGCCAAATTTACGGGTACTCCCTCAGTGTCATACGATCAACTCTCTTTCTTTATTACAGCAGTTCTGCCTCGGTTTTACTGTGTAGATGAAAATGGGTATCCTTTCCTTCTTTTACTACAGGGCCTAGTAGATCCGAATTTAATTACCCGAGTTGAGTCAGGCTTTATTACTTCAGCTGCAGATTTGAAAGCTAACCATATGACCCAGTCACTAACGATCACCGCTATCAGTGATGTGGTAGCTGATGATAAGCTGGGTAGAGCAGCAGCATATGTGAAGGGTTACGTGAGTGTTACATTGCGCCGTACCGAAGCTCAGGTCTATCCGTACCGAGCTCAGGTACTGATGGCTGTTAACCCCATAGGGCTTCTAAACCCATATCCTTTTTATGTTTTAAAGTGTGAGGAGAAGTTAGGGCCAAAGGCTTTAGACTGGGACTTAGTACACGACAATAAACGCTTTCTGGATTTGTAACAACCTATAGACAATAACATGAATGCAGGAGCTAAACCAATAGAGGTTAATTCAAGGTGGTCGGTTAGTAATGAATCCACTGATTTCTTTAATGAAGCAGACAGGTTTAAACGTAATTTTATAATTCTAGTCGTTGCATGCGTAGTGCTAATAGCTGCCCTAAGCATAGGCTTATACCGGCTGCATGAGGTTGCGCTTAAGCCTCCTCAAATTATCGGGATATCTCACGGCCTAATGTTTAGTGCAGATCCCAAGTCTTTAGCGAGTGTAGAAGAAACAGATTTGGATTTGCAGTTCTCAGATACAGTTGAGGTCTTATTTGGACGCACTGAAAAAGGACTACCCGAAGCAATTTATGAATACTGTGTTCCTGAAGTAGTAACATCTGTTGATAGAGACTACCGAGATTCAAAACAAAAGTATCCGGCAGGGTTTGTGCAGACACTCTCCATTACTGGATTTAAACGCGGGAGTGTGGTACCTGGGTTAAGGCATATGCGTTATAGCGGTGTCTTGACATCGCGCTCCTTATTGAAAGCTCAAACAAGTGTAATTTATGTAGATGTAACTTTTGCAATTACTGCACCTAGTAAGCTTAATATAAGTGGATGGAAATTGGTGCGCTTAGATGCAATTAATCGCAGCGACTACTATAAAGATGAGCATTCAGCTGCTCTTTTAAAGGCACTTAATTCTGATGCGAAGTAAGTTGTATTTACTAAAAACATGATTCGATCATTTAAATATCTTATTTTAAATCTCCTGCTTTCACCTTGGGTATATTGTCAGGCTAATGATACATGTGAAGTATTACATTCTGGAATTCCCACTGAAATATACATTGCACCAGGACGTTCAACGACTGTTGTCTTAAGAACTAAAGAGCATGTATCTTCTATTTCACTTTCATCACCAATTATAACGTACAAGTACGATAAAGTACTCAATCAAATTGAAATCACTGCAACGGGTAGAACAGCCGGTTTAGAAACTAATTTAAACGTTCGAATCGGGCCAGATGTTTACGTTTTAATAATTAAAATAGTCAATGACGTTAGAGTTCAGTTTGTACGTATCTTCTCATTTGAGTCTGGAGTAGCGCTAAGTGATGAAAGTGCATTAATGCATGCCCGAGCGCTTAAGCCCGCATACATTGATTTACTTGGTGCAGTAAAAGTAATTGAACGTATGCAGAATGATTTAGTTTATAGGCATACCCATCTTGAAGTGCAACATGCAGACTTGAAGTATAGCTATATATGGAATGACTGCTTTATTACCTTGGAAAGCTGCGATCAATTTATAGACAAAGATCTACTCGTTTTTCGCATTGTTTGGACTAACAACACGCATGATGCACTTTATCTGGATACTCGGCAGTTAGCATTATTTATTGGAGATAAAAATTTACCTATAACGGCTACAACAAGGAAAGCGCTGGGTAATATTATTACTCCTGGAAAAAAGGATGTTATTTATCTGGCTATCCAAGGTTACCGCATAAGCCGTAGTAACGCTTTCGAATTAAGATTACCCGCTGGTTAGATCATCTTAGGCGAACTGTATTTAAAATGGATCTTTTATTTAGATATAAACCAGATGGAAGTCGGGCGTATAGCTATTTTGTGTATCTTGGCTTCTTTGTAATAGCTGTAGTAGCTGTATTTGGATTACATCAAAAGACTCTTAATGGAGCTAATCGATCAGCGACAGTACGTGGTGGACATGTTGGTCATATTACCCAGCAAGCTGCAATGATTGAGCCTGTGCATGCTGATAAAATAATTACTCCTACACAGGTGAATAGTTTTCGTTTACCTGAAGAACTAGAAAATAAAACAGTGCAAGCATCTGAAGTTAAAGAGCCAAAATTTAGCCCGATTGCAGCAGCATTAACTGATCCACAGCTGAGTAGCGATGTGTTCTCAGCTACTGAAAATAAAGGATATAAAGTGCTTATACCTGCATTCCCGCCTGATAAGATAAAATCTATTACATCAGCTCTAAAGGATGAGGGGAGTACTCTAGGTGATCATATAAATAGTGTTAATTATTATGATCCTGAATTAACTGCAAATGAAGCGCATCAAACTGCGCCAATTAAAGTAAACAAAGATCGCTCGCTAGTATATTTAGTACCACGCGGTTCAACCTTAGAGGTTTGTTTATTATCTACAGTTGATACGAGTAACCCTGGGGCAATCATTGAGTGCGCACTTGTGAATGATTTAGTTTTCAATCATGTTAAGCAAATAGACTTTGGAGTTCATATTCTGGGTAAACTAGCAGGAAACCCAGCTCGTGGTCGTATTAATATTAGCTTTGATACGATTGTTACTCCTTTAGGACTAGAAGTGCCAATTAATGCCAGTGTCGTTGAATGTGATGAGAGTTTACTAAACTATAGACCCGGGATCGCAGCTGAACTTATTTCACCTCCTAACTGGGTGCAGGCCAGTCCTTATATTGCGGAAGTAGTTACGGGTTTCTTAGGATATTTCAAATCGAGGGTAAATACTCCAGTAGTAGTTACAGCAGGTGTAGTTAATTTTCAATCAACCGCTGCTGACGAACTTAAAAGGGCTGGTGCTCAAGCTTCAGCAACTGCGATTGAAGATCTCGCAGTAGCAAAGCAGAGGCAGTGGAATGAAATGTACGGTGCCTATTATTTGGTACACGCAGGAACACTGTGCTCTCTTCAACTTCAGGCAGATTTAGATCTGCACCGTCTGCATGAGCTTTAAATAGCAATAATCATGCTTTTTTTTACCTGTGCATACTTTAAATAAAATAAACCATTTTCTTTTGGGGGTACTTAGCGGTACTTGTTTATTAACGATGAGTTGTTCAACGCCGTCTCATACTGAGACTGCTTTACCTGTGCAGATCAGTTATCCAATGCCAGATAAGGCTATTGCAGTTACCAATCCAAGCCCATCAAACGGAGTTAACCCAGTCTACCGTAATCCAACTATAGCTGTTGTTACTTTAAGGTCTCACATTGATGAGCAGGGCCGATTGCTTGGACCTCAAGTCATGTATCAGATTACGGATCCGGGCGGATGGAATATAGATTCAATTGAGCAAGATGGAACTAAGATGCCACTTTTTGGAGATGTTCTTTCGTTGGCAGCTTTGAAACAATCTCCTAACAATCCTAGTACCAAACTTGAGCCTTTATTGGATATATCCCAACGCTCTAAAGTTATTATTACCGGACTTATGGATCCAATGGAACGGTCAAAGGCAGAGGCATTTAGAAGAGAAACGAAGTCAGATTCTGACCTCATTTATGACCCTAGTGCTGGGTGGCTATTACTTCCCATACTGTAGTTTAGTAGTTCTGTAAGAATCTATTTGTTTGTGACACTAATTCACATCTTATTATTTGCCTTTGCTGGAATTTAGTGCCTCTTTAATGTGTTGTTGATTAGAGTATTACTCTAGTCGCTGCTAACAACATGATCACAGCTGAACAGGCACATAAAAATATAGAAGAGTCGCTCGTAGGTTTCCCTCAGGAGATCACGGAAGCATACCTGACGTTTGCTACAAAAGCTGATTTAGCCTGTTTGGATAAAGTGGTAATCGGGATATTACAATTTTATCTGGCTAAGGCTCCTAAGGTACCGCTTGCCGAAATGCCTGGTACAACACGCTTACGTGAAGATTTAGGCATGGATTCACTTACCATGATGGATACGGTTTTTATGGTTGAGGGGCTTCTTTCAATTAAATTAGAAGATCAGGACTTAGTTGAATTAGTAACCTTGGATAATTTACGTCGATTAATTCGCAGCCGTTTTTCAGGATTAGTTAATACACAGCCTTAAGTTTTACCTATGAGCCAGCCGAGGGTAGTTATTTCGGGATTAGGCTTCATTACGAGTATAGGCAATTCACATAAATGTGTAAGCGAAAGTCTTCGCTTCATGCGTTCAGGTATTGAATCTATCGAATTTATTTCGGGAGTAAAATTACCTATAACATTAGCGGGAACAGTTAAGGGGTTTGATACACATGCTGCAACTTGGGCTGGCTGGTTGTGGCCGCATGGCTATAATTTTAGTAGAGATTCACTACGTACTATGCCTCCGCATGGACTTTATGCATTGTGTGCAACAGAGCAAATGGTGGCAGATGCTAAACTTAGTCCTGCTGAATTAGCATCAGATGAGACAGCTCTTTTTTGTAGTTCAGGGGGGTCTCCTAAATTACTCAGGCAATATCTTAATCAGATTATTGATTCAAATGGGCAGCGCGTTTCCCCTGCGAGTATAGTCAGTACTATCGCCGGAACGCTTAATTTTAATCTCTCAGCACACTATCATATTCGAGGTGCTGTAGCTGGATTTTCATCTGCATGTGCTTCAACAACACAAGCGCTAGGCTATGGTTTTGATGAAATTAGGTTAGGCAGACATAAACGCGTTATCGTAGTGGGAGCAGAAGAAGTTGGGTTAGAAGCAACATATGGTTTTCACGGTATGCGCGCATTATCTCGTCAGTGCGATCCTCTGCAGGCCTCTCGACCTTTTGATAAGAAAAGAGACGGCTTTGTGGCAACGGGTGGCAGTGTGGCACTTGTGTTAGAAGATATAGAAACTGCGATTAAACGAGGAGCACCAATCTACGCTGAAGTACTTGGCTGGGGCCAAGCAGGAGATGGTCATAATCCTGCAATTTCTGATCCTGAAGGTCTTGGGTTAGCAACAGCTATGAAACGAGCCCTGAAGGCTGCTCAACTCGAGCCTGGTTTAATCGACTATGTGAATGCTCACGCAACATCAACTCCTGCTGGAGATGCATCTGAGGCCAAAGCCCTTAAATCTGTATTTACTAGCTCTGGTGCAAATCCAAAAATAAGCAGTACTAAAGCGCTTACGGGCCATGGTCTGTCTATGTCAGGGGTAATGGAGACTGCCTTTTGTGCATTAGCTTTGAAGGAAGCCTTCATGCCTGCTTCAGCTAATATCACAGAACTTGATCCGGTGTGTGAGGGATTAAGAATTATTCAATCTACTCAAAATATTGCAGCGCGCTACATCCTTAAAAATAGTAGCGGCTTTGGCGGCAGTAATGTGAGTCTAGTGCTCGGTAAAGCAGAATTCTAAACACTGACAATGTCACTTTCTTTTGCACTGCGTCCTCCAAGCGGTAAGATCGTTCAACATTTAGATTACGGCATTATTATGCCTGGGACTAATGGTAAAGCCTTTATATTGATTCACGGACTTACGGGTGCTCCTAATGAAATGAGTTTCATTGCATGGTATCTTAATTCAGAGGGCTACACGGTGCATTGTCCAAGACTTGCCCATCACGGAGAACCAATGCAGGTGATTAAAGAAGCTAACTGGGAAGAATTTTACGTTAGTGTAAAAGATTGTTTTTTAAATTTAAAAAAAACCTATTCCCAAGTGTATGTCGGAGGTTTATCGATGGGAGCCCTTCTTGCTCTTTTACTTGCTGCAGAGTTTCCTGCTGAAGTTGCTGGAGTGAGTTGTTTGTCGCCTACATTTTTCTATGATGGATGGAATGTACCTTGGTATCAAAGGCTGCTTCCTTTAGTTGCTCGTACAGGGTTAGGCCGCTATTTTTATTTTAAAGAAAAACCACCTTATGGTTTAAAAAGTGAGAGGCTTAGAGAGAAAGTACATCAGTATTATCAACACGCATCACTCTCTGAGTTGAATGAGGTAGATAAATTGGGGTACCCTTACTTCCCGGTACGTCTTTTAGTGCAGCTACAGCAATTGGTGGACTACGTGACTCCTCGATTATCCCAGGTTAATTGTCCGTGTCAGGTTATTCAGGCAAGACATGATGACATGAGTAGTCCAAAGAATGCAGAATTTGTGAATGCCCAAGTCGCATCTGTGAGAAAAGAAATTTTCTATTTAGAAAATTCTTATCATGTTATTACCGCCGATCAGGAGCGGGGTAAAGTGGGAGCTCGTATACTTGAATTTTTTGCACAGGAGGTTTCTAGTGCCTAAAGCATTTAATACCGAGTATCTGCTTTACATTGATTTTGATAATACGATATCGCGTGGAGATGTGCTGGATAGCGTCGTAGAAAAATTTGCAGAAGGCACTGTATGGCAGGTGCTCGAAAATGAATGGGCAAGCGGTAAAATAGGGGCTAGGGCATGTCTAGATGGGCAACTACGTTCTATTAAAGCAACGTCTGAGGCACTAGCATCTCATTTAGACTCTATTATAATTGACCCTGGTTTTGCGCAGATTTTAAAGGTCACACACGAGCATAATATCGAAACGGCTATTTTAAGTGATAATTTTGACCTGATTTTGAACCCTATTTTGAAACGTTTTGGGTTCTCGCATATCGCCTGTTATTCAAACCATTTAGAGCGCAGTGGGGAAACGTTTATCCCCTCATTTCCCTACTGGAATAAGGACTGTCCTGGGTGCGCCCACTGTAAAAAGACGCATTTTATCCCCAGGGGTGAGGACGTGCGTAAAGTCATCTATATAGGCGATGGCAGATCAGATATTTGTCCTTCCCTTAATTCAGACATCGTATTTGCCAAAGATAGTCTTTTAGCCTATTTTACTAAGTCAGGTTTAAGCTGCATACCTTATAACGACCTGACGGAAGTCGCAGAAAAGTTAACACACCTCATCTATGACAACATCACTACCCACTAATCTAAATAAAGGCGCATTATCTGAAGAAGAGCTTCTTAAGTTAGAAGCCAACTACTGTTCCTGGGGGGATACTGTTCATTATGCCAAAGAATTAAATTTTTTTAGCGAAGCTAAAGGCAGCTTTTTGTATGATAGACGCGGTAATGAATTCTTAGATCTTCAGATGTGGTATTCAGCTGCGAATTTCGGCTACCGAAATCCATTGCTTAACGATGCCTTAAAAAAGCAAATAGATGTGCTACCGCAATTAGCATGTCAGTATTTACATGAAGATCGTGTGCTTCTTGCTACAAAGCTTGCTCAGAAGATCGAAAAAAAGTTCGGTGTTAAAGGACGTATTCATTTTAATGTTGGTGGTGCCTCAGCCATTGAGGATGCCATGAAGGTCGTACGCAACCATACAGGCAAGAATCATACCTTTGCTTTCATGGGTGGCTATCATGGCAGAACACTGGGAGCTACATCGATTACTTCTAGTTACCGCTACCGTGAAAGGTTTGGTCATTTCGGAGACCGTGCTAATTTCATTCCATATCCTTACTGCTTTCGTTGTCATTTAGGCCTGAAACCAGAGACTTGCGGAACGGCTTGCTTAGGACAGTTTGAAAAAATGTTTGAATCGGAGTATTACTCAGTAGTAAATCCGAAGAATAACAAGAGTGAGTACGGCGCTTTCTTTATTGAGCCCGTTCAAGCTACAGGTGGCTACATAGTACCACCGATGAATTACTTCAAGGATCTTAAAAAGACCTTAGATAAGTATGGTATTCTCTTAGTGGTTGATGAAATCCAGATGGGCTTTTACCGAACCGGTAAATTTATGTCTATTGAGCATTTCGATGTTGTACCTGACGTGATCGTTTTAGGTAAGGCAATGACGAATGGCTTAAATCCAATTTCAGCTATCTGGGCCAGAGAGGATCTGATTTCTCCTCAGGTGTTCCCACCTGGCTCGACGCATTCAACTTTCTCTGCAAATCCACTAGGCACCGCGACTGCGCTCGCTGTCATGGACTTAATTGAAAGTGAGGATTTTGAAGCACGTGTGATGAAAACAGGCGCTTATTTCCTTAACAAATTACAGGAATTAAAATCACGTCATAAGCAGATTGGTCACGTTGAAGGACTTGGTCTCGCACTAAGAATGGAAATGTGCACCGATGACGGCCATACGCCAAATCGTGCTTTAACAGACGATATTATGAATATCGGACTTGAGGGTAAGCTCACTAAGGGAGGTAAGACTAAGGGTCTTATTCTTGATATTGGTGGCTACTACAAGAATGTGTTCACCTTAGCTCCATCGCTTTACATCACAGAACAAGAAATTGATCTAGGTATAGCGCTTTTTGAAGAAGCGCTTATTCGGGCTTTAGCAAAGAAGTAAGCTCGGCCTTAGGGTGAGCCTTTAAATAGTAAGCTAAATCGGCATCCAGTGACTTCCATGTTACTTGGCTGCCGATTTTTTTATAAATAAAATTAATCACGCTGTTTTGGTGGCGTACATGATTATATAGAGGTATCAGCGTGTGCCCTAGGTCTAGCTTTGCTCGGTAGCCTGTTTGGCCACTTTGTATTTCCGTAGCTCCCTCGTTGCAGGCAGCTTCAATAGCGGCTTCGAATAAACGGAAATACAAAAATGTTTTACCTGCTCTTGAATAATCAATACCGATAAATTTATTGATGAAGCGCTTACCAATTACAAAACCGAGCATAAAGGTGACAAGTTTACCGGTCGCAGCTTCGCGTTGAAGGATAAAACGACTCTGCTCTGCTAAACTGATCTGCTTAAAAAAAGTTATATCTAAGCGCTCAAATTTAGTACTCCCTTTTTCGTACGTTTGCAGAAATAAAGAGAAGATCTCAGTTAATTCACTTTCCGATGGATTAGAGATAACTGTAGTAACAAGAGGAAGGACTTCGTTTGAGCGTCTTAATTTCTTAAGTAAATTATGCCGGTGCGACGAGGAGAGACCTCCTATATAGGCATCTTTTGTTGACTCAGGAATTAAGACTACGGTTCCTGGGTAACTAGGGAGTGTGAAGAAACCTGATTTTTCACACTGGGAGTTTAAGCTATGGATGTCAGATTTCTCAAAGTCTTTAAAAACAAGCATTGGTGCCTTCAGTGCTACAGCTTCTTTTTTACAGGCAAAAATGATACTCGCAGTAAAATCGGTAAGATTTAAACCCTCACGTAATCCAATAGTGCCACTGTCTGAACAGGGTGAGCCAATAAATAATGTTCTTTGATAGCCGACACGAGGAATGATTCGAGCTAACTGCTTAAGTGGCCAAGCAACAATTGCTGGTGCAACCAAACTTAAAGGTACGTTATGTACAAAGCAGGGTATAATTCCTACATTATTACCTTCGTATTCAATAAGCCCGTAGAAAAACGTAAATTGATCTTCCAGTTTACTGTTCTCAAGTGCTTTGTACCAGAATTGGCCTTCCAAAGGAGCTCTAAAACAACTCTGCCACAGTTCAGAATCAAGAACCTCGTGGGTTTCTTTAAACGTAATCTTTAACGCTGATAAATTAAGCGCCATGTTACAAAGAGACCAAAGCACTTCCGATTACAATACTCGCTATGCCTAGCCAGCGAATCGTTGTTATTTTTTCTTTTAAATAAAAGTGAGAAAGTAGTGCTACTGCTACAAAGCATAGGCTTCCGATTGGGAAAGCTACACTCACATCCAAGTTGTTAAGAGCAATTGTATAGAATCCTATTTCAAGACAGTAAAGTATGACTCCTAAGGTTAGCCATAATTTAGGCCTTACTGGTTTAACTACGTTACTGGTAGCTCCCTGTTTAAGGCAAAGCTGAGCCAAGCTTTCTATAAGTACTGCTAAAATTAAAATCGCTAAACCAAATGCGTGCGAACTCATAGCGTTGTTTGAGCTTTAGTTCTACTAACTAAAAAAACACCACCTAAGATAAACAAAATGCCAACAGTATGACTAAGTGAGACTTTTTCATGGAGTAAAAGACTTGAGCAAGTAAGTACTGATACATAGCTCAGTGCAGTCATCGGTTGTGCAAAGCTTAAGTCGATTAAGGCTAGAACCTTAATCCAGTTTAAAAGCTGTAAACAGAAAAATCCCATAGCTACATAAAAGTAGCGGCTAGCGAGGGCACTTAAGGCAAGTGTCCTAAAAGATCCATCATGGGGAGCAGAAGAGGCTGCTAACTTCCATGTAATTTGAATCACTGTATCGAGGATTATAGCTGCTATAATCCCGAGGCTAGCTGCTTTGGGAAACTTGGGCTTAAGTGTTGGCACGCTGGAAAGTGACGCTTTTTATATTAGCTAACCCCTGAGGGGAGGCTATTTTAAGCCTTTTTATAACTTAATCGCATCTTCAGTGGCTGCCCGACCTGGATTCGAACCAGAACTAGACGAGTCAAAGTCGTCTGTGCTGCCATTACACCATCAGGCAATTACTGAACTTAACATGGTGCCTTTAGTAGGCTGCTGGTCAAGGTAGTAAGTTATCAAAAGGAGCACGATCTACGGTTGAAAAAATCTTAATTTAGGAGGTTAATAGCTGAAACTACTTGATGGCACCTATCCCTGACTCTAAAGCCGGTCCTAAACGCGCCCTCCTAGTAGGCGTCCAAACCCCTGACATGCCGGATGGAGAAGCCGATGAATTACTGCTGGAGTTGCAGGAATTAGTAGAAAATCTGCATTTTGAGGTGGTTGACTGTTTATTAGTTAACTTAAAGCGCACTACGCCTGCATTTTATACCGGACAGGGTAAGGCTCAGGAGATCTCGGAATTGGCTAAAGAGCTCGAGGCTGATGTAATCGTGTTTGATTCGGCTTTGTCTCCAGCTCAACAACGCAATTGGGAAAAACTGGCCGAACGTGCGGTAATTGATCGCCAGGAAGTTATTTTAGAAGTCTTTGCTGATCGTGCACATACCCGTGAAGCAGGACTTCAAGTTGCCCTTGCTCGACTTGAATATTCTCTTCCACGATTAACCCGTGCCTGGACGCATTTGTCACGTCAAAGAGGTGCAGGCAGTATGGGTGGTGAAGGTGAAACTCAGCTTGAACAAGATAGACGTGTTGTTCGTGACCGTATTACGCATTTAAAACAGGAGTTAGTCTCTGTTGTAAAACAACGTGATGTGCAAAGACGCAAAAGACAGCGTGTGCCTGTTCCTACTGCAGCGATTGTCGGTTATACGAATGCAGGTAAGTCGTCTCTTTTAAATGCAATGACTGGTTCTACTGTTTTAGCAGAAGACAAATTATTTGCTACTCTAGATCCCACAACTCGGCAGATGGATTTACCTGGGAATGGTAAAGTGCTTGTGACGGATACGGTAGGATTTATTCGCCGTTTACCTCACGGTCTTGTCGAATCATTTAAAGCAACACTTGAAGAAGTCGTTGTCGCAGACTTTCTAATGCATGTGCTAGATGTCACTAGTCCTCACTGGGAAAAGCATCATGCTACAACACTCAGTGTGCTAGAGGAGTTAGGTGCTTTAGGTAGACCTATTATCACTGTGTTTAATAAAGCAGATGTCGCTACAGGTTTGGATATTGCTGAAGCACGCAAGATTGTTCCTGATGCATTTTTTGTTAGTGCTAAAACCGGTAAGGGACTGCCTCAACTTATTGAGCGCTGCAGTGAATTATGCGCAGGTTCAGATTTGCAGCATAATTTACTTATTCCTCATACACGCTATGATCTTGTGGCACGCTTAAGACGTGTTGGTAGTATTTTAGAGGAAGATCATCAAGAAGAAGGTGTACTCATTGAGTGTCGTTTTCCTCCTGCACAGCTGCGTTATTTTGAATCGTTTATCGTGGTGGAAGCACCAAAAAAGAAATCGAAAAAAGCTACTAAGTAGGCTTATTTATTCTCATTTCTGTAAACCCCCAAAACTAATAATCCCAAAAAACATATGAATAAAATATTAAATGTAAGCTTCATTCCTAAGAGTTCCGATTTCGGACTACTTATTTTAAGGCTATTTATTGGCCTTGATATGTTGTTTAATCACGGCCTTGCAAAACTTCAAAATTTCTCAGCTATGGTCGGTATGTTTGGAAATCCTGGTATGGATGTGCTGCATCTGGGTGGTGGTATAACCGCTACACTCGTTGTTGTAGCTGAAGTTCTTGCTTCCGCTATGCTCGTACTTGGTATTGCAACACGACTATCTGCTTTGATTTTTTCAATCAATATGGCTGTTGCATTTTTTGGTGTTCACCATGCTTCTCTTGCACAAGGCCCACATTCCGGTGAGATTGCATTTCTCTATCTAGCAGGATCACTTACACTGCTCTTCGCAGGTTCTGGCCGCTTTGCTTTAAGCAAGTCGGAATAAGAATCTAGGTTAGCTTAACGTTTTAATAAAGGGCCTTAGGTCTTAATGACCTTGGCCCTTTTTCTTTTTCTGCTCAGCAATAAAAGGTTCAGCACCAATAGTTCCGTTGAGACGCTCCAAGTAGCTTGGACTCTTAGCCGCTAAGGCAGCTGCTCTTACTCGAGCTAATTTACCAGGCACATCTAAGCGCTGTGCAACATCAGCGTAATTTGCTCGGGAAAGATAATTCTGAAGATAAAGGGCGTGTTCATCCCAGGATATGGAATCAATTGCACTTTGTGCTTCGAGGCGTTTTTTGTACCACGTGCTTGCTAACAGTGCTTCACGTGTGAAAAGACTTCTAAAGTTTTTATCTGTTGAAGTTTTTCCTTCCCATGAGCCGTCCTTCATAATGTGAAGTAGCGCTTTAAGGGGAGGGCAGGCATCCTCAATTGAACCATCTGCAAAGTAATGCTCTGAGGCTTCCTTCATTGCAGAAACAATGTTTGCAACACCATCAGCGAAAACATCGAGGTCTTGGCTTTCAGGCTTTAGGAATTCTTCATCGAACACAGCGCTTGGATTTCCAAGTACACGACCAAAGAAGGTTTGTACAAAGCGTGCCGTTATTCTCCAGCCCAGGCGGCTTGCAAGAACACGTTTTCCATTATGATCAAAATCCTGACACCGTTCGAGATGGCCTTCAGAAATAAGGTATTCAGGTTCACGTTCATCTGGAGTCATTCGGCACCAAATTTCAGGAACCAGTAAACTAATGTCGTGATCAACTTGATGTTTAGGGCCAACCCAACCCGCTGCAGTTGAGAAGATAGGTAGTCCTGTTATGATGTAAGAAACCAGCGCTGAATTTAAATCATAGATAGGAGGCAGTGCATTGAAGGGGCCTTTTGTGAGTGCGCCTTCTGAACCAGCTCCCGTTGTCGAGGGTGATTTACCCGTTAAACTTGCAATTAAATCCATGAACGCCTCGGGGAGTTCTTGATAGTGAATTGGTCCGAATACACAGAGTGGACGTACGCCTTTTTCAGGTGGATTAAGTCTACGCCCCATCAGCACGGAGCCTACATGGAAAGGTGCTGCAGTGTTTACTGGCAAGCGTCTGAAAAGTCGTGCTCCTGTATTTGCTATTACAGTAGCCCTCGGATCTTCAAGGTCGGGTCTATATTGTAGGTAGCGTGGGTTCTTAGAGGGCTTTCCGTCCACTATACGAGGGTGAGAGGGAGAAACCATGTACGATGGGCCTGCTCCATGAGCGAACTCTTTGAAGCGCTTTTGCATAGCCTCTGTGTAGTTTTCAAATCCGAGTGTGTCATCAACGATGTTACGTGCTGCCTCTACCGTGATGGGCTCGTAATTTGAGCTAAATAAACCAGGAAGACTGAAATCTCTCTCTGTACGTTTATCATAACCGCGAATGACCGCATCATCTGGTCTTTGGAATAGGCGCAATTCACAGTTATGAACAAACTTTAGTGAAAGTTCTTTTACCCATGCTGGAAGTCCAGGGATCTGGCTCTTCGGTGCTACGGTTGAAGCAGTGATATCATCTTCAACTTGTATTTTTACAGCAGGTAAGTAATCCGAGCGTAGCGTGAAGGTTCTCCAGCCATGGTCTTCAGTGTAGCCAACACGAAGGTAGTGAGTGAGTAGCTTTTCTTCATGATGCTTCAACTCATTACCTGGTCTAGCATTGATCGTATCGACACTAAAATGCTTACGCCAATCAGTTCCCCATTCAGGTTTATATACCCGTTTAATTAAGAGAACCAAATCACGAATGGAACGTGGAATTGTGGAAAGCCAGTTGTTAAATTCATCAGTGTAGTCAGGACTACGACTGAGCAGTTTAATGACTGAACCAAGCGAGCGTGTATTACTTAAAATAGGCCGGTGCGCTGAATTACGCTTAGCATCACGGAATCTCTCGCTGTAATCTTTATTTAAAATTAATTCAACTTGGTCTAAATCGTTTGCTAAATCGCTAACGAATACTGGACCTGCAAACATGGCATCAGAAATAGGTTTAGATATCTCGGACTTGCCACCACCAGACACGGTACATGGCTTATGACACAGTAGTCCTTCTGCTGTGGTACCTTTAAGTCTCCATCTTTTTCCTTCCTCAGGCTTTACCATTTCGACTTTATAGCCGGAGGGTAAAATATAAGTAATTCCTGGAAGTAATTTAATCGAGCTAGTACTTGCGTCTGGTTGTTTCCAACTGATTCGCTGTGTACGTAAATCAAAGAAGGCGTCTGCTGGAATGAAATAAATGTCAGAGTGGATCTTATCCTTAGCCCAGCCACCACTTTGTAATTCAACTTGATCTCCCAATAAGGTAAGCGCCTGTTCAAAGGTGTGACTTACGTCAGGTAAATTTTGAGAAAGTTGGAAGTTTTCACCTAAATCGTAACTCGGGAAAACAATCGCACCACCGGCATGTTCTTCCTCTGCACCACCGAGTAAGTTAGCAGCATAGCTGATCTGAGTTTTAACTTCTTTTTTGCAGTACCCGAAATAATTATCAGAAATAACAGTTATGACCACACCTGAAGCGTCACGAGCTGTGATTTTGAAGGCAACTCCGTCATTGTAAGCTTCTGTTGCGTCTTTCCAGCACATGCCGTCTCTTTTTTGACGTTCTGTAGCTTTATCAAATGAAGGAAGTCCTAAATCTTTTTTCAGTACACCGTTAATATGAGGTGCAAGAATTATGCAGCCTGTGTGGCCACTCCATGTTTCTGGATCAAGTGCAGCGTCACATTCGGGCAGTAGTGGATCACCTGCATTGCCGAAAACGCTTTCTACGAAATCTAAATTTGCAACTAGACTACCTGGAACAAAAAGGCGTGTCTCCATGGCATGCACAGGTGAGTGTCCTGGTACTTCAGGAACTACAACAGGACGCAAATATAAAGACACCATACACTCTGCTGGAGCGTTCTCCACTGCAGTAAAAGGAAGTCTGCGATACTCTGATGGCGCGTCTAAAGCGAGTGTTAGCAGCTTATTAAATACGGATACAGGAACTGCTTTTTTATCATCAGGAATAGGTAGTCCACCTTCAGTAACGTGAAATATTCCTTGGGTTGTTCTACGATCGCTCTTTGGATTATGAAGCACGCCACCTTTTAAGCGGTAAGAGGATAAAATCTGACTTGAATACTGATCTCTGGAAGGGGGTAAAGAAAGTTCACGCGCTAAGCCACTACGATCTAGTACTAACGTCGTTGCTGGGAGGCTGGGAATATCCCCCGTCCCTTTAAGATAACGATTCAGGAAGTTCTGAATTCTCTGATCTACCGGACAAAGCCGGCTTTCTAAAGCACGGTCTTTTTCACGACTTCTACTTAAAAAATTATCGACCATGTCGGACAGTCCGTCCTGAGACGGAACTGTCACGCCGGGCTGGCCGATTTCTCGCAGCTTAAGATTAAGATACGCTATTCGCTGTTCCCCGGATTTTTGATTCACTTAATGTGTTATTTCTTTGATTTATTTAGGTCTGCGACCGCTGCTTGTGCAGCTGCAAGACGAGCAACAGGTACTCGATATGGGCTACACGAAACGTAAGTTAGACCGAGAGCATGACAGAATTTAACTGAGTCAGGATCACCACCGTGCTCGCCACAGATGCCAAGTTTAATTCCGGGACGTGTTGAGCGACCTTTCTCAATAGCGATCTTCATAAGCTGGCCAACGCCAGATTGGTCGATCGTTGCGAAAGGATTGCGTTTAGTGATTTCTGCTTCTTGGTATGGAGCAAGGAACGAGCCAGAATCATCGCGACTCATACCTAAGCAGGTTTGAGTGAGATCGTTTGTACCAAAGCTGAAGAATTCAGCGGTATGAGCGATTTCATCAGCAGTAAGAGCACCGCGAGGAACTTCGATCATGGTACCTACGGAGTAGGCGATCTTGGTCTTTGATTCTTTCTGAACCGCAGCAGCTACCTCGTGAACGACAGCAACTTGTAAATCGAGTTCTTTCTTGAAACCAACCAGTGGAATCATGATTTCTGGATTTGCTTTGTAGCCAGCTTTCTTAGCTTCAACTGCAGCCTCGAATACAGCACGAGCCTGCATAGCGGTGATTTCTGGATATTTAATACCTAGACGGCATCCACGGAAGCCAAGCATAGGGTTAAATTCATGAAGTTCATGCACGCGTTTTGAAATGCGGCTAACATCAATCTTTAACTTCTTAGCAAGCTCCTGTTGTTGCTGCTCTGTATGAGGTAAGAACTCATGCAGTGGAGGATCAAGAAAGCGGATGGTTGCTGGTAAGCCTTCAAGAGCTTTGAAGATACCTAAGAAATCATCTCTTTGGTAAGGCAGTAGTTTCGAGAGTGCTTTTTGACGATCTTCTAGCGTGTCTGCTAAGATCATCTCACGCATCGCATCGATACGGTTACCTTCGAAGAACATATGCTCAGTGCGCGTTAGACCAATACCAGTTGCGCCGAATGCGACAGCAAAACGGGTTTGTTCAGGTGTATCTGCATTGGTACGAACCTGCAGCTTAGTGACCTGAGAGCACCATTTCATGAGTTGAACGAAGTTTGCATAGGTACGGCTCTTACGAGCAGCAAGATCTCCGTGTAGGAGGCCTTGAATGACTTCGGAAGGAGCTGTCTTGATTTCTCCAGCATAGACTGTGCCTGCTGAACCATCGATTGAGAGGTGATCGCCTTCGCCGTACGTTGTTCCGTTAACAGTTAAAGTACGTTTTTCATAGTTGATTTGTAGAGCACTTGCTCCACAAACACAGACTTTACCCATTTGACGGGCAACCAGTGCAGCGTGGGAAGATACTCCGCCCCGAGCAGTCAAGATACCTTCAGCTGCGATCATGCCACGTAAATCTTCAGGAGATGTTTCAACGCGTACTAAGAGAACTTTATCTCCCTTTTCAGCACCGATAACTGCACGGTCTGCATTGAAGTAAATCTTACCTGTTGCAGCACCAGGGCCTGCTGGAAGACCTGTTGCGATAATCTTTGAACTTGCGATTGCCTTCTTATCGAAGATCGGAGCAAGCACTTGATCAAGTTGGTCTGCAGGAACACGTGTGATTGCAGTCTTCCAGTCAATTAAACCTTCTTTGACCATTTCTGCAGCAATACGTACAGCAGCAACACCGGTACGTTTTCCATTACGGGTTTGTAGCATGTAGACTTTCGAATTTTCAATTGTGAATTCGAAATCCTGCATGTCTTTAAAGCGGCTTTCTAAGGTGAGGCGAATGCGCTCAAGTTCCTTGTAGGCTTCTGGCATGATTTTACGAAGACCGATTACAGGCTCTGGTGTACGAACACCTGCCACTACGTCTTCACCTTGAGCGTTCATTAAGAATTCACCGTAGAATATCTTTTCTCCTGTTGCTGGATCACGTGTGAAGGCAACGCCTGAACCAGATGTTTCACCAGTGTTACCATACACCATCGCTTGAACGTTAACAGCCGTACCCCATTCTTGCGGAATGTTGTATTTACGGCGGTAAACAATAGCGCGGTCATTCATCCATGAACCGAACACAGCGCCGACTGCGCCTTTGAGTTGGTCCCAAGGGTTTGATGGAAAGTTTTTTCCTGTGCGTTCTTTGACAAGTGCTTTGAACTGAGCAACGAGATCTTTTAAGTCAGCAACAGAAAGAGCTGTGTCTTCAATGTTTTCGTCAT
This sequence comes from uncultured Opitutia bacterium, assembly GCA_903834135.1. Classification (GTDB taxonomy): domain Bacteria; phylum Verrucomicrobiota; class Verrucomicrobiia; order Opitutales; family Opitutaceae; genus Palsa-1447. The sequence goes on from CAILHZ010000019.1 coordinate 68,052, forward strand.
TGTAGCGCTTTTCTTTTAAGTGACTGATAACAGTCTCAAATGGTTCGTGATCTTCGTCAGGGCGTTTTTGAACACCGAGTACTACGTCACCATACATTTGTACGAAACGGCGATAGCAGTCCCAAGCGAAACGCTCGTTCGAGGTTTTGCGAGCGAGTGCTGCTACAGTCTCATCATTGAGACCGAGATTTAAAATTGTATCCATCATACCAGGCATTGAATCACGTGCGCCTGAGCGAACGGAAACAAGAAGCGGATTCTTTAAGTCACCGAAACCTGTGCCCACTTGGGCTTCAATCGCAGCGATACCTGCAGCAACTTGAGCATCAAGACTTGCTGGGTAAGTGCGCTTGTTCTCGTAGTAGTATGTACATACTTCTGTAGTGATCGTGAATCCTGGAGGAACAGGAAGACCGATTTGGCACATTTGTGCTAGGCCACATCCTTTGCCGCCAAGTAAAGCGCGCATGGATCCATCACCGTCTGTCTTTTTCTTGCTGAAAAGATAGACATATTTTGTCGCCTTGGATTTTTTCGCGGCGGGTTTTTTTGTTTTTGATTTAACTGCCATAGGAATAAGGGTTGTTAAGGAGTTTAAGAAAGTATGGTTTGAAAATTATACGCAGCACTGAGTCTCGAGTTTGCTATGAGCTTACTCGATTCACAGTGCTATACGCTTGGATTACTTTTTCTTGGCTTCGCACTGTGCTTTATACACAACGCGGAACATCTGCAGGGCTAGCCAGAACAGTGCTGCTAAGCAGGACGCTGTGAGGGCACCCCAAAGGTGTATCATTTTAGGATCTTCTGAAGGTACATGCGTTGAAACAACGGTGTACATGTAGATAAAAAATGCCACGACCAGAATTGCATCTACAGCAATGCTTCCGGGAGTAGCTAGCTTCAGTTTAGTTTCTGTCTTTTCGTGTTCAGCCATGGAGCTAAAAAAGGAACCCAAGTAGACGATATTGTCCACGGAAAACTGGATGTTTTTCGCTCTTAAATAACGCATATTTTGGGCCAGGAGGGGTAAGGAGAGCTTTTAAGCACAAAAATACCTCATTTTGGGATAGCCTAGCGTGGCTCTGCTTGCCACATTTCAGGTACATGAGCGATTTGGCACCCAAGATTTTTGCAGGTAATTCTAATAGACCTCTGGCTGAGGCCATCTGTAAATCCATTGGATTACCCCTAGGAGAAGCACTTGTCACAAGCTTCCCTGATGGAGAAACATTCGTTAAAATTAACGAAAATATCCGTGGTAGAGATGTTTACATCATCCAATCGACTTGCCCACCCACGAACCATCATTTGATGGAATTGCTCATCATGATTGATGCAGCTAGGCGTGCTTCGGCACAGCGAATCACTGCTGTTTTACCTTTTTTTGGCTACGCCCGTCAGGACCGTAAAGATCAGCCACGTGTGGCAATTACAGCTAAATTAGTCGCAAATTTATTGGTTTCAGCTGGTAGTAACCGCATACTAACCATGGACTTACATTCCCAGCAGATCCAGGGTTTCTTTGATATTCCAGTAGACCATTTATTCGCATCGCCTGTCTTTTTTGATTATTTAAATAAAACACGTAGCGATAGGCTCGTTGTAGGCTCTCCTGACGTAGGGGGTCTTAAAATGGCTTCGGCTTATGCTAATGTCTTAGGTGCAGAACTCTGCTTAGTGGCAAAAAAACGCCAAAGTGCTACCCAAGTGGAGGCAATTAGCGTTGTGGGTGATGTAGAAGGTAAGGACGTCCTGCTTGTTGATGATATCACTGAAACTGCTGGTACTTTGGTAGCTGCAGCTAAGATATTAAGAGAACGCGGAGCCCGTAGCATCAAAGCTGCAGTCAGTCACTGTATTCTTAATGAACTCGCCTTTGAGCGTCTGACTAAGGGTCATATTGATGAATTGATCACAACGGACTCCGTTCCTGTTGATCCAAAGGGACTTCCTGTCACAGTTTTGAGCATTGCTGAACTTTTAGGCCGTGCAATTGTTCGTATTAATACCAACGAAAGTGTGACTGGACTGTTCCGTATCAAGGGTTTCTGAGATTTTTGCTCTGTTTTAAAGGTTTTCTTTAATGAGGAACCTCCTTTGGGCTATTGTGTCGGTAAATAGACTTAATATGAAAAATAAGATCCTTACAGGTGCTCTCGTTTTTGTGTCGGTTGCGACCGCATTCGTTCTGGGGATGTCCACCTCAGACAAAGCACTTACAGCCAAGCCTGTCCTTAAAAAAGACTCGTCATCGATCAGTGACAGCAAAAGTCCTGTTGTTACGAGTTATGCCGATGTGGTTGAACCTGTAGAGAGAGTCGTTGTTTCTGTATATTCCAGCAAGACAGTGCGTGTGCCTGTTAATCCGCTTCTGAAGCAATTTTTTGGAAATCAAATTCCTGATCAGGAAAGAAAAGAAGACGGCTTAGGCTCCGGTGTAATTGTTTCAGCAGATGGTTATATTTTAACTAATAATCACGTTGTTGAGGGTGCTGATGAATTAACTGTAGCTCTTCAAGATGATAGAAAATTTAAAGCCAGGGTCATTGGAACTGATGCAAAGACTGATATCGCTGTAATTAAAATTGATGCAAAGGATCTTCCTTCAATTACACTAGCAGATAGCGATAAATTACGTGTTGGTGATATTGTATTTGCTGTTGGTAATCCACTCGGAGTTGGAGAAACAGTAACGATGGGAATTGTTTCCGCAAAAGGCCGCAGTGGTCTAGGTCTTTTAGAAAATGGAGGTGGGTATGAAGATTTTATTCAGACTGACGCTGCTATTAATATGGGCAATTCTGGTGGTGCTTTAGTAGATGCCAAGGGTCGCCTCGTTGGAATTAACAGTGCAATTATTTCTCCTTCTAAAGGAAACGTAGGTATTGGTTTTGCAATTCCTGTAAATCTTGCAGCAAACGTTATGCAAAGTTTGATTGCTACAGGTACTGTGACTCGCGGTTATTTGGGAGTCTCTACACAACCGATTACTTCAGATATTGCAGATCAACTTAATCTTCCTAAAGGCTCTAGGGGAGTCATTGTGACTGACATTACGCCAGGAAGTCCTGCGGAAAAATCAGGATTAAAAAACTCAGATGTTATTTTAGCTATTAATGGGAAAGCGATAAGCAGCACAGAAGAATTGAGACTTCTTGTAGCCGAACTACCACCGAAGACTAAAATTAAATTGAGCATCATTCGTGAAAGTAAGGCTTCCGTACTTTACGTAGTTCTTGATGAACTCACTGACAAACCAAATGAAATTTTAGCTGGGGTAAATACCGTTAAACTCACCGATGAGTACCGAAATAAGATCGGTATTGATCCTCGCGTTAACGGATTTTTAATTACATCAGTAGAACCAAACTCCCCTTACGCAGATCGCCTTGCTGCCAATATGGTGATCATGGAAATTAATCGCAGCGCTGCTGCAGATATAACTGCGGCCAAGAATCTCTTGGTACATGGCCGTAACCTACTGTTTGTCTACTTTAGGGGCGCCCCTGGCTTCTTAGTCTTAGACGTGAAATAATTTGCTTTAGCTGCCTGGTTTTTCAACGGGCAGCTTTGCAAGTGCTTCAGGAATTTGATCTGCAGGGTAGGTAGGGAAACTTAGTTCAAGTAAAGAGACTGCTGGAATATCAAAGCATGCCTTTCCACTGCTTCTGTCTACAAGCATAGCGATTGCTACGGGTACTCCGCCTGCTTTACGAATGATCTCAATGCATTCTAATACGCGGCCTCCGCGTGTAACTACATCCTCTGCAATTAATACTCGCTCACCAGGCTTAAGGGTAAATCCGCGGCGCATGACTAGAACGTCATTTTCTTTTTCAGCAAAGATGTAGCGTGCATTTGATTGACGAGCCACTTCTTGGCCAATGACAAGGCCTCCCATCGCAGGAGCAAGCACGGTTGTGTAAGTGATGCCTAAACTCTTTATTTTTGCTACAAGCATTTGCGATAGGCGCTCCACGGCGGCCATATCTTGGCAGACCTGGGCACACTGAAAGTAGTGGCCACTATGTAAGCCTGAGCGAAGAACAAAGTGCCCTGTAAGTAGAGCGCGTGTACGGGTAAAAATCTCAAGGACTTCTTTATCAGTGGATTCCATGGCCTAAAGTTGAGCAAGTTTTAGCATAAAAACAAGCGGCGATCTTTCTGTTCAAATCGAATTGTTCATGTCACAGTAGGGGTGCTGTGATGAATTCTTCTACACTCGTTCCATTAGAAGACGAATTAGGCGACGTGATCGAAAAAGCGATGCGTCAGCAGTCTTTGACGGAGGCAAATTTAGCTCAGAAATCGGGAATTTCTGAGGCGCGTATTTTAGATGCAATTAATTACGAGTCTGATCTTGGTGTGCATGAATTAGGACTCTTAGCCCAAGCTTTAGGTCTTAATGAAATCGGACTGTGTGCTCTAGGTTCAGGGCATTATCCCTTACCCGTAATTGAAGGATTGCCGTTTTGCGTATGGCCACTGCATATGCAGCACGGAATCGGGGTTGCTAATGCTTTTTTAGTAGCACACTGCGGTGAGACCTCTGGCATTTTATTTGATACTGGCTCAGGGATAAGTGATTTAGAAGCGGTTTGGCCCGCTCAAATTAAAACACTACAAGCGGTTTTTCTTACGCATTCGGAAGCCGAGCATGTGGGAGGTTTGTGTGAAGTAGTCCAGCGTTTTGGTGCTCCATTAGCGTTTGTTCCTGAAGGTGCCATTACCCCATGTGGTAAAGCGATTAAAGAAGGTCAGACGCAAAACTTTGGTGCACTTGAGGTGACTGCACTGAGTACTCCAGGCCATGTAGAGGCGCATAATTGCTACAGAATACGTATGCCTGCCGCAAAAAATGGACGCCAACTGCTGATTTCAGGTGATCTTATTTTTGCTGGTTCTGTAGGAGGAGGCTTTTTCTCAGTCGAAAAACGAGATGCTCATGTAAGACGCATTTTTAAAATGATGCCTTCAGCAAGTATCATAGCACCAGGGCATGGGCCAATGACTACTGTAGAAAACGAGTTAAAGTTTAATCCGTTTTTACGCTAGACAGACGCCCTCTATAAGCGGCTAATGCTTATTAAATGGATAATTCGTGGCTTATGTATCCTTTATAAAAGGATACATATTATGCGTTAAATTATTTGATTAGAGTGCAAGTAAACGCCTGAGCGTTTCATCAACAAGCTTTGGATTAGCTTTGCCTTTAGCAGCTTTCATGACCGGTCCTTTGAACGCGTTAATTGCGCTGTCTTTACCGGCTTTAAATTCTGCTAATGCTTTAGGATCTGAAGCGATTGAGTCTTTGCACCAGGTTTCAAGATCGTCACTTGAGGCACTTGCTGTGAGGCCTTTTCGTTCAACAATTTTTTCTGGCAGTTCACCTGTTGAAGCCATTTCTGAAAATACTTCGCGAGCAGCTGTTGTTGAAATAGTACCTGCTGTAATGAGTTTAATTAAAGCAGCTAGGTGATTGGGCTTAATTTTACACTGATCAATTGATTCACCACTTTTGCCTATTTCGCGTAACAGATCGTTCGCAATCCAGTTGCCTGCTGCATGTGCCTGACCACATAATTTTGCAGTAGCTTCGAAGTAATCGCTTAAGGATTTGTCAGGTATAAGTACTGAAGTAATCGTATAAGGAATATCGTACTCCTTCATGAAACGCCTTTGTTTATCAAATGGCATTTCAGGACACTCAGCCTTAAGGCGGGCTTTCCATGCCTCATCGACTTTCACAGGCATCAAGTCTGGATCTGGGAAGTAGCGATAATCGTGAGCATCTTCCTTCGTGCGCAAGGATTGTGAGGTACCCGTTTGGCCATCATAGTCACGGGTTTCTTGAACAATTTTACCGCCCGATTTAACGAGACTTAATTGACGTAAAATTTCGTGGGAGATACCGTCTCTGACGTAAGAAATTGAATTTAAATTCTTGAGTTCAACCTTAGTGCCGAGCTGCTCTTGACCCTTTGGGCGAATCGAGATGTTAGCATCGCAGCGCATCTGACCTTTTTCCATATCGCAGTCAGAAATGCCGCCGTACACCATCACCGTTTTAAGTGCAGTCAAGAAAGCGAATGCTTCATCTGCGCTTTGCATCGCTGGATCCGTCACGATTTCCATCAGTGGAGTGCCTGCTCGATTGTAATCGATTAAGGAATCAAATGCAGCGTGGTTTAATTTACCTACATCTTCTTCTAAATGAATACGAGTAAGAGGAATTAATTTATGCTCTCCCATTACGTTACGTGCTGAGCCTGGGAGTTCGATTTCTACATTACCTCTTAAGCAGATTGGTTTGTCGTATTGGGTAATCTGATAATTCTTAGGGGAGTCTGGATAGAAATAATTCTTACGATCCCATTTACAATAAGGTGCGATATCACAACTAAGTAGAAGCCCTGACTTTATAATGGCGTCTAGTGCAGCATGATTCATGACGGGCAGTACGCCAGGCAGTGCTAATACGACTGGATCCGTTAGCGTATTTTCAGGATGGCCAAAGCCCGTCTTAACGCGGGTGAACATCTTAGAATTTGCTTTTACTTGCACGTGCACTTCAAGCCCAATGACTACTTCGTAATCGTTCATTAGAGTGCTCCTTTCTGTGCTTCTATGTTCGGGTGACGTGTGCCCCAGGTGTGCTCTTGTTCATAGCTATGGGCTATTGAAAGTAATTCTGATTCACCGTATGGCTTACCAATTAATTGCAGTCCTATTGGTAGCCCGCTCTTAGAATAGCCGCATGGTATACTTAGTCCTGGGAGTCCTGCTAAATTTACACCTATTGTGTACACATCACACAAGTACATCGCTAGTGGATTAGCTGCTTTCTCTCCTGCTTTAAAAGCGGGAGTAGGTGATGTTGGAGTAATCACTGCATCAACATCTTTGTATGCTTCTAAGAAGTCGCGGCGTATAAGAGTTCTTACCTTTTGGGCTCTCACGTAATAGGCATCTTGATAGCCACTACTTAAAACATAGGTGCCAAGAATAATGCGGCGTTTAACTTCAGCGCCGAAGCCTTCTGCACGTGACTTAAAATAAAGATCGAGGATATCGTTCGCATCTTTGGAGCGGTGACCGTAGCGGACTCCATCGTAGCGTGCTAAATTAGACGAGCACTCCGCTGTAGCAATGATGTAATAAACGCCAACAGCATACTTAGTATGTGGTAGTGAAATTTCTTTAATTTCACATCCCTTAGATTTGTAGAAGCTAACCGCATCCTCAACTGCTTTGGTTACTTCAGGATCTAGTCCTTCGCCAAAATATTCTTTAGGTATACCGAGTTTCCAAGGACCTTTACGTTTTTTTAATTCTGCTCGGTAATCAGGAATTTCCGTTTTAAACGAGGTTGAATCCATAGGATCATGTCCTGCGATTGCATTAAGCAATATGGCAGAATCTTCAACCGTACGGGTGAAGGGACCAATTTGATCTAAGGACGATGCAAAAGCGATTAAGCCGTAACGCGATATAAGACCATACGTTGGCTTCAGGCCTACGACTCCGCATAAAGCCGCTGGCTGACGTATAGAGCCACCCGTATCAGAACCTAAGGTTGCGGGTGCTTCGCCTGCTGCAAGCGCTGCAGCGCTACCGCCGGAAGAGCCGCCAGGAACGCGTTCCAAATCCCAAGGGTTATGCGTCTGACCGAATGCAGAATTCTCGGTCGAGGAACCCATCGCAAATTCATCTAAATTTAAACGACCCCAACTAATCGCTCCAACCCCTTTTAATTTTTGAGTAACTGTCGCATCGTAGGGTGAGACGAAATTTTTAAGCATGTTACTCGATGCTGTTAAAGGCTGACCCTTAACAGAAATAACATCTTTAAAGCCAATTGGTATTCCGTCTAAGACACCTAAGGTTTTTGCACTGCTTCGGCGTTCATCTGAAGCTTTAGCCTGAGCTAAAGCATCGGCCTCATCAAATGAGTTAAAGGCTCTTACTTTTGCATCTACTGCTTTGGTGCGTGCAATAACCGCCTGGGTCAGTTCTACAGACGAAATTTTCTTTGAACTTAGTTCGCTCGAAAGTTCAGCGACACTTTTGTAGTGGAGAGGTTCGCTCATGGTGATTATTCCACAACTTTCGGGACAACAATCATGTTGTCTCTTTGAGCTGGTGCATTCTGTAAAGCTTCGGTGACGCTCAGGCCTGGTTTAGCAATATCTTCAGCCCATACGTTGTATACGGGTGAGGCATGAGCAGTAGGTTCAATTCCAGTAACATCGACTTCTTTTAATTCTGCGATGTAGTTTAAAACATCGCCTAATTGTGCAGCGAAACGTTCTTTTTCTTGTTCGGTTAAATTAATCCGAGCAAGTTTCGCGAGATGGTTGATATCGATTTTATCAGCAGACATGGCTGTTTATTTACGAATAGAATATCCACTATTGCCGACTACAATGTCCTGAACTTTTTGGAAAACCGCATTAACTTCGTCATCTGTGAGGGTTCTCTCAGTTGAGCGGAAAACAAGGGAGAAGGCTAAACTCTTTTTACCTTCAGGGATGCCTTGGCCTTGGTAAACGTCAAATAGATCAACGGACTCTAAATTGAAAGCAGGAGTGATTGCACCTAGGGCTGCTTGGGTGAGGTGGCTTTTTACTTCAGAGGCATTAAGTGTACTATCTACCACTAAGGCCAGATCTCTAAGTGCAGCAGGTTGTAAACTAAAGGCACTAAAGCGGCGACGAATAGCTTGGCTTTTAATTGCGTCAGCTTTGATCGCAAAAAAACCTGCATATACTTTTCCTTCAATGCCTAGGGATTTCATCACGGCAACACTGAGTAGCCCAAAGTGTGCCACCCAACCTTGGGAAAGTGAACCAACCGTTGCGCTATGACCTTCTTGCCAGCCTTGTACTGCTATAGAGCTGATCGCATGACTGCTTAAATGAATTCCAGCAAGCGATGCGAGTACTTCAGTATGGTGCTTAGCTGTGTAGAAATCAGGTGCTTCACGGGTTTGCCACTGGCGTAATTTTTGGTCCGTGATTAAAAATGCGGCAGAAGCTAATTCGATTACTTCACCTTTGGATTCTATGAAAATGCGTCCTGTCTCAGCAAGCCGTGAGGCGTATACGCCACGGGACTGATTTAAACGTAAGGATTCAACAAGACCTGGAATTAAACTTGGTCTTAAGTGGGATTGATCCTCAACAAATGGATTTGCTAAAGCTAAATGTGCAGCTAACTCATCCGTTGCCCATGCTTTTAGTTCTTTTCCAGGGCGAAGTGTAATGTTAACGCATTCGTTAAAGTCGTGCCCTACTAAGTACTCTGTAACTTTACGATTATAAACTACGGTTGCATCATCGTCTGCGGGTAGTGCGTTTGCTTTCACACTAGATGCCGGGATCGCTTCTGTACCAAATAGACGTAGAACTTCTTCCACCAAGTCGATTGGGCGCTCTAGATCAGTTCTCCAGCTAGGAATAGAGAGTGTCCACTCGCAAGCCTGATTAGCTAATTGCTTCTCTGAAACAATAGTTAACTGCAGTGATTCAAGCGACTGCTTCATTACGGCACTAGGAATTTCAAATCCAAGGCGCTCATTTACATAAGCAGAATTAAGTATAATCTCCTGCTTGCATGCTTTAGGAAGGCCTGCTGAGAGAGTAGAGCCCTGTGCTTTACCGCCTGCTATTTTTTCAATTAATTCTACTGCACGTGCTAAAGCTTGTTCAGAAGCATGTATATCTACACCACGCTCATAGCGATATGATGAGTCAGAGGCTAGAGCGAGTTTTCGAGATGTAGAACGAATTAACGTTGGCTTGAATACTGCACACTCGATGACTAAGTCGGTCGTTTGATCACTTACTCCAGAATCTAAGCCACCCATTATGCCTGCAATGACGACTGGCTTCGCTGAGTCAGCAATTACGAGCATGTTTGCTGTTAAGGTGCGTTCTTTCTTATCTAAAGTGATAATCTTCTCACCTTCGCTTGCGCGGCGCACGTTAATCTTGCCTCCCTGTAATTTAGAGGCGTCGAATGCGTGCAGCGGTTGACCTGTCTCAAGCATAACAAAGTTTCCAATATCAACCACATTGTTGATTGTACCAATGCCTGCAGCTCTTAAGCGCTCTGTAATCCAGGCTGGACTAGGTGCTATTTTAATACCTGTTACAACATGTGCTAAATAAAGTGGGCAATCCTCTGAATTCTCTACTTTGATTTCATTTAGTAGAGCAGATTTTCCTGATTGTGAAAGTGAGTTAGGCTTAGGTGTACAGAGTGGTTTTTTAAACCACGCGGATAATTCACGAGCGATACCAAAGTGGGATAAACAGTCCGGACGATTTGGTGTGATTTCAATATCGAAAACAGAATCCGCTGCAGGCAGTACATTATTAATTGGAGTTCCTATTGCAGGTCTATCCGTTAAAATAAGCAGTCCACCTGTGTCTTCACTTGCACCGAGTTCTTTTGAAGAACACATCATACCGTCAGAGAGATGTCCTCTGATCTTTGACTGTTTAATGGTAAAATTTCCAGGTAAGACAGCTCCTACTAAAGCAACAGGAACTCTATCTCCAACTTTGTAATTTTGAGCGCCGCAAACAATTGTTTTAACACCACCTGCTGTACCAACATCAACTGTACAGACGGAAAGTTTATCTGCATTAGGATGTTTATCACGAGTGAGTACCTCACCGACTACAACATGCTCTAATTTAGGAGCACCCGTTGTAATGACACCTTCTACTTCAAATCCAAGAAAGGTGATCGCACGGTTGATTTCCTCAATAGAGGCATCAAGTGCAACGTAGTCTTTAAGCCAGGTAAGCGAAATTTTCACAGGTGAAGAGTGTCTTCTTTAAGCAGTGCGCTTAGGTACTGAGCGAAAATTGTTTTAAGAAACGAACATCATTTTGGTAGAAGTAGCGAATGTCATCAATGCCGTACAGAAGCATTGCTAGACGTTCTAGTCCCATACCAAATGCGTAGCCTGTCCATACATTAGGATCGTAGCCTACGCCGGAGAAAACAGTTGGATCGACCATGCCGCAGCCGCCAATTTCGATCCACTCCTTGTTTACTTTAGGTAAATGCTTCGCGGATAAATCAACTTCGAAGCTAGGTTCTGTGTAACCGAAATAGTGCGGACGGAAACGAATTTTTGTGTCTGGTCCTAATAGTGAGGAAAAGACATGATCGAGTAGTGCCTTTAAATCGCGCACTGTTACGTTACGATCAACGGATAAACATTCTAACTGATGAAAGTTCGCAGAGTGGGTCGCATCACTTGTATCTCTACGGTACACTCTTCCTGGGGAAACGATACGAATCGGAGGAGAACCTTTCAGCATGGTTCTAATCTGAACCGATGAGGTATGTGTTCTTAATAAATATTTTTCTTCCGGATTTTTACGGGCAATATTTCCGAATTGAGTGGAAGGTGGAAAATAAAACGTATCTTGCGCGTCACGAGCAGGATGATCTGCAGGGGTGTTTAGCGCATCAAAGCAGTAATATTCCGTTTCAACTTCGGGACCATCTGCGACTGAAAAACCTACTTTTCTTAAAATACGGCACATCTCTTCACGCACGTGGGTGAGGGGATGCATGGTTCCTGGGCCTAAATCAGGAGAGGGAAGCGTTGGATCAATGCGGGGACCCAGTTGTGAGGCTATTTCAGAGGCTTCAATGGTTGCTAGAGCTGCATCTAAGTGCGCTTGGAGGCTTATTTTAGCCTCATTCACCATTTTTCCTACAGCGGGGCGTTCTTCTTTGGGAACAGCACCCATTTTCTTCATTACTTGCGTAAGTTCCCCATTAGGACCGACATAGCGAGCTTTTGCTGCTTCAAAATCGGGACGGCTCCGCACGCCAGGCAATTCGCCGGCTGCCTTGGCAAGTATCGCGTTTAAGAGGTCTTGCATGAGACAATAGTAGGGCCGTGTGTTTTAATCCTCCTAGGTCTATATAAAATAGACTCTAAGAGGAACTTAAAACGAAGCGATGACACTCGAGGGTGCCTTCGCGGTTAGGCTGTCTTAGCGACCTTAGTCTTCAGAGCTTCACGTGCCGCAGCAACGAGGGCCTTGAAGGCTACTTCATCGCGTATCGCGATGTCTGATAGAATCTTACGATCTAATTCGATATTAGCAGCTTTGAGACCCTCGATGAAACGAGAGTAGCTGATGCCTTCGGAACGGCATGCTGCATTAACACGGATGATCCAAAGACCACGCCATTCGGCCTTCTTCTTACGGCGATCGCGGTAAGCGTACTGCCAAGCGTGTTGGACTGCTTCTTTCGCATAGCGGAAGAGGCGGGATTTATTTCCGAAATACCCTTTAGCGTATTTCAGAACTTTCTTGCGGCGCTTGCGCGACGCGGGGGAGTTAGTTGCACGAGCCATGTTGTATTTTCCTTTGTTTTAGTGCTGCAGGGGGTCGGCTGTAAAATTCACCCTCTGAGCGAGTTAATGGATATTAGTCTAGGACAGTTACTTATAGACCGAAAGGTAAACAACGCTTTAGAGGCGCTGCATGACCAGGAGCTACTAGCTTGTCCCGACTTGCCCTACGTTTCTGCTTCGTACTCTTTGCTGAGAGTAAGTGGCGGAAACCAGGCGTGCGGCGAATTAGCTTACCTGTGGAGGAAAGCTTGAATCGCTTAGCAACGGATTTTTTAGTCTTTTGCATGGGATGAGAGTGAGAAAACAGACTTTCAGTAGGGAGTTGGCAAGGGCAAAATAGCATCTTACGCATTAAGGTGGCCTAGACTGAGATAGCGTCTTGACAACGCGGTCTGGTTTGAGACTTTGAAACACTTCGTTAATGGCTTCCTAGCTCAATGGTAGAGCAGTTGACTCTTAATCAATTGGTTCCGGGTTCGAGTCCCGGGGGAGCCACCAACGAAATTAGTTTATTTTAAAAGTTTTCTTTGTATTAAGTCTTGTTCTTTGATTCGTTTGCTAGAGGGTTAGTTGATTATTAACACTTTCGCCGGTGTAGCTCAATGGCAGAGCACCTGTTTTGTAAACAGGCGGTTACAGGTTCGACTCCAGTCGCCGGCTCCACTTTTAGATTCAGGCCCTCTTATATCGATGCCTGGTAGTGTAATGGTAGCACCGCAGATTCTGACTCTGCTTGTCTAGGTTCGAATCCTAGCCGGGCAGCCATTTAAATATTGGCTGCGATAGGCATGCGGACTGTTAAGTCCGCGGCATCAGTCAAATCTCCATTTTTACTACGAAAATGTCGTTTTAAATCAACGACTTGCGGCACACTTTTAACCCAAAGGGTCTTTCCTAGCTGAGCAGAGCAAAATCTGTTTAAGTCTATGAAGGGCAATGAAAAATAAGTATCAATTCAGGTCACGCATTTCCGAGAGGTTATTCAGGGATATTTTACGCCTGTTTTGTTCAGATATTTGTGCCCT
>CAILHZ010000020.1 GCA_903834135.1 uncultured Opitutia bacterium
CTCTAACCAACTGAGCTACATCGGCAGCACGAAAGAGTAAGGAAAAAGCCGCTCAGTGGTACTGTCAAGGTACTAAGCCACTTAGAGAGCCTGTACAGAGCCTAATTGCACCATAGTTTTCTGACTGTACCACTTACTCGCTTAAGATCTGATTTGCACCCAGGATTTAGATGCATGATACTCTGATAATACATGAAACTAGGCCTTGGCTTATATCGCCACATGCTCACTCAAGAGAATTTCCGTTTTGCTAAGCAAGCGGGTGCTACCCATATCGTCGCACATCTTGTAGATTATTTCCGTGGGACTTCTCACGGCGCCAAAGATGATCAACCCACTGGTACAGACAGGGGTTGGGGGATTGCAGGTGATCCTGAACTGTGGACACTGCAAGAACTTATTAACTTACGCCGTAATATTGAAGCCGAAGGACTTAAACTTGAGGCGATAGAAAATTTTGATCCCGCGCACTGGCATGATATTTTACTCAATGGACCTCGCTATCATGAGCAGATTGAAAATGTGAAAACGATTATTCGCAGACTGGGTGAAGCAGGTATTCCTATTATGGGATATAATTTTAGTATCGCAGGAGTCGCAGGACGTGTGACGGGGAATTTTGCTCGTGGCTCAGCACCTTCAGTAGGCATGGATGGTCCTTTAGATAAACCACTTCCAAACGGTATGGTATGGAATATGGTCTACGATGAAAAAGCGCCGCAAGGCACCTTAGATTCCATTACACATGAAGAGTTATGGAAACGTCTCACTCGTTTCTTAAATGAAATTTTACCTGTTGCTGAAAAATCTGGAGTTAAGCTTGCAGCACATCCGGATGATCCGCCGCTTCCAACAATCCGTGGGCAGCCAAGGCTTGTGTATCAGCCTGCACATTATCAAAAGCTCATCGATATTAATACCAGTAAAGCAAATCAGTTAGAATTTTGTATCGGATCTCTTGCTGAAATGACTGAAGGAGATGTCTACGACTCAGTCGATCAGTACAGTAAACAGGGTCGTTTAGGCTATGTGCATTTCCGTAATGTAAGAGGTAAGGTGCCTACTTATAAGGAAACCTTTATAGATGACGGAGATGTCGATATGATGCGTATTCTGACAATCCTTAAGAAGAATAATTTCGATGGCGTTTTAATTCCTGATCATACACCTCAAATGGCGTGTGCGGCACCGTGGCATGCAGGAATGGCGTATGCTATGGGCTATATGAAAGCTGCTATGAAATCTTTAAATATATCCTAATGCATAATTTCCCTGAAGTATTCTCACTTAAAGGTCGCACTGTGTTAATTACAGGGGGAGGGACCGGTATTGGTGCTGCGATTGCAAAAAGTATGCATGCAGCGGGAGCTACGGTTATTTTAGTGGGACGTCGTCAAGCAGAACTATCAGCAGCTGTGAATGAATTAGGTTCACGTGCATACGCAGTATCTCATGACATTACTCAGTTTGATAAAAGTGATAGCTTGATTGAGCTAATCACCAAAGAATATGGTCCTATTCACTGCTTAGTGAATAATGCTGGAATTAATTTAAAGAAACCCGCGATTAATACCTCCGTTGAGGAGTTTCAAACAATCCTATCGACAAATGTGCTAGCAGCTCACGCTTTAACAAAAGCGGTGGCTCCTCAGATGATTGAACGCAAATCTGGTTCAATACTCTTTATTGCTTCAATGGCCTCACTCTTTGGTATTCCTCAGGTCGTGGCTTATAGCGCAGCTAAATCAGCTCAGGTAGGTATGGTAAGAACGTTATCAGCAGAACTCTCGTCTCAAGGTATTCGAGTCAATGCGATTGCACCTGGCTGGATTGAAACAGCGATGTCAGCAAAAGCGTTTGCTGGAGATCCTGCACGACTGCAAAAAGTTTTGGGACGAACACCGATGGCTAAACTAGGAAAGCCAGAAGACATTGGTTGGGCTGCAGTTTATTTGGCTTCTGAGGCTGCTTCCTTTGTTACTGGCGTAGTATTCCCTGTTGATGGTGGTGCAAGTATTGGATTCTAAGTTAGACTTATGAGTTCACGTCTTCGTAGTAGATTAGCCTTCATTGCCTTAATGCTTTTACTTATTGCAGCTGTGATTATTTTACCTCGTTTCCTTATTGTGGCAGAGATTGCAGGTAGGGAGTTATTTCTCATGCGCAGCCTAATTTTCCCTGCGGCCTTTATATTCGGCTTTTTGTATATCACCCGTAAGCGTGGGGAATAAAAAAGGGGCCCCTTATGGGCCCCAAAGTCGTATGGTGGTAGGACCTGGATTCGAACCAGGGAAGGCGTAAGCCAGCAGATTTACAGTCTGCCCTCGTTGGCCACTTGAGTATCCTACCAATACGAAGGGGTTAGTCTTCTGGCAGTTACATTAAATTCAAGAGTTTTTTCACACGACTTACACATCTTGCCTATATTGGGGTATAGTATTTGATCATTTTTAGCCTTATGAACGCAGAAATACGCGATTTTTTAGGAAAAGTGCTCGCAAGTGGCTATATTGCCCACTTATTCGCGATTGCTGGCTTTCTGCTCGCTTTCTTTCTGGTTGCCCGGCTAATGAGCGAAAAAAGGGCTCCAGCTAACACTTTTGCATGGTTATTGGTCATTATTTTGGTCCCTTACGTTGGAGTGCCCCTGTATCTGCTGATTGGAGGGCGTAAATTAAGGCGGTTAATTAAACGCAAGACTCAGCTTCATCCTGAACTACCTGTAGGTTCTTCCTATCCACGTGTTTTACTGGGTGGGCCAATTGCTCATGCCCTTACTGGCGCAGGTGCTTCACCATCAGTTCCTGGTAATTCTCTTAAATTATTACTTACTGGTGAGGATGAATTTAATCTCTTGGCTAAGCATATTTTAGAAGCCAAGCATACGATTCATATAACGACTTTTATTTTCAAACGAGATGAGACAGGAAAGAAGATTGTAGAACTGCTTGCGCAAAGAGCGCGTGAAGGCGTTAAAGTTAGAGTGCTTCTTGATGCTGTGGGGTGTCTGATTTCGAGTATGAATTTAATGAATCCTATTCGGGATGCAGGAGGTGAGGTGGGTCGCTTTATGCCTGTAATTCCTTTTTCATCCAGTGGTTCAGCTAATTTACGTAATCACCGCAAGATTGCTATATTTGATCACGCAACTGCAATTTTAGGCGGCAGAAATATAGCTAAGGAATACATGGGTCCTAGTTACTTTAAACAGAGATGGTGTGATCTAGGTGCAGAGATCAAAGGTCCAGCCGCTGCGTTACTAAATGAAGTGTTTATTGCGGATTGGTGTTTCGCGACAAAGCAAAATCCAGATGCTGTACATAGGGGTATTTCACCTGCTGTTGCTGAATTAGTTGGAGAAAGTGAACTGCAGGTAGTTGCTAGTGGTCCCGATGTTAAAGGAGATCCACTCTACGAGGGAATTGTAGCCTCCATTCAGGAAGCAGATAAAAATATCACAATAGTTACACCGTATTTTATACCGGATGAAGTGCTTCTACGCTCTCTGATTGTGAAAGCTCGTGCAGGAAAAGAAGTCACCTTAATTGTGCCGCTTCACTCAAACCATCCGATCACTGACTTTGCTCGCCGCTATTACATGCGGGAACTTAAAAAAGCGGGTGCTAAGATTTTACTTTATCCACGCGGTATGCTTCACGCTAAAGCAATTATTGTGGATGAGCGTGTAGCAGTTTTTGGATCAGCAAATTTTGATTTAAGAAGTTTATTTGTAAATTTTGAAGTCTGTGTTTTTTCCTATTCTAAAGCAGATGTGCAGTCATTGAGGACTTGGGCTAATGAGTTAATGAGTCAGTGCAAAGAAGCTAAACCTGAGAGACGTGGGCGTACACGTTTACTGGGAAGTCTTGCTGAGGATTTAAGCCGCTTACTTGCGCCACTTCTGTAAGGTTAAATTAGGCCCGCATCTCGGAAGCTATAATAACCCCTGCCTAAGGGATCAAGTTCTGCTCTACCTAGGATAACATGGTCAAGAAGGGGTATCTGAACAGCTTTAGAGGCATCACGTAGTTGCCGAGTGATATCTAAATCGGCATGACTTGGCCTAGGATCTCCACTGGGATGGTTGTGAGCACAGATAACTGCACACGCTGATTCTCGCATCGCTGCACGATAGACCTCGCGTGGATGGGCTAGGGCAGCTGTAGCAATCCCGGATGAAATTTCTACTACACGTAGTAATCTGTTTTTTCGATTTAAACAAACAGCCCAGAATTTTTCTACTTTTAGGCCTACTGTATAATTTGCCATGTGCTCAGCAACAAGTGGTGCGCTATCTAAAGGTTCATACTTCTCGCCGCGGTGCGCGACTACACGGTGAGCTATTTCCATGACTGCCATAAGCTGTAGGGCTTTAACATGGCCTATTCCTTTATGCTTTCTAAAGTCTGATTCTGACCAGCTAAGTAAAGAGGCAAGAGATCCACTTTGTTCTACTAGGGTATTTGCTAAGGTAATTACATCGTTATCCTTAGTCCCACTGCTGAGTAAAATAGCGAGTAATTCGGCATCGCTTAAGGCGAGAGCACCGCGCTTATGCATACGATCACGTGGGTGCTCGTTTCTATCTAAGGGACGAATTTTAGTTGGAAAAATTTTAGGGAATAAGGCGATTTGCATCACCTCTATAATGGCAACTTCCCAACCTAGCCTCTGTTTGATCCACAAAAAAGGGAGCTTTAAAAAGCCCCCTGTGGTAAATTAGAAGTGTTTTACGTAACCTGTACGTCTAAGACGTTCGAGCCAATGCTCGGTATCAGTTTGAGTCGTTTGAGTCATTAAGATGTGCTCAATTTGCTCACGTACCTGGTCGAGAGGTTGGATGCCTGCATATTTGCGGTCTTCAACAAAAAGAACAAAACAACCATCTGGCGTCATGATTGCATCGGTAACGTTGTTTTTCTTTAAAACAAAGATTGGATCAGCAAATTCTGGTTTTAAATCAGTACGTTTCATCCAGCCCCAATCTCCACCTTTGGATCTCTTGGTATCTTCACTGAGTTCCTTGGCGAGGTCTTCAAATTTTTCTCCCGCATTGAAGCGCGTGATAATAGCTTGAGCACGTGCTCTTAAACCTTCAGCAGACTCAGTGTCAGTCTTGTTGAGTTGAATCAGACGCAAGTGAATACTGTCTTCCTGGTAAAATTGATCTTTGTTCTCTTTGTAGAATTGTTCGATCTTAACAGGACTTACGATACTGACCGACTTTTCCTGCTGCTGACGCATGTAATGATAAATGATATCCTCTTCTATATCCTTACGATATTCCCTCATGGTCATACCACGACTGCGTAGGTAAGCTAAAAACTTGGAGCGGTCGTTATCGAATTGGTCACTTAGCATTTCAGCAATACGGTTATCTATGAAGCTTGCTGGAATCTGCTTTTCGTCTTCTCCCTCTTTGTGCTTACGAAATGCTTTAATGATAAGTACTTTGTCGATTAACTGTTGGATAACGCTATCCTGAAGCTGTTCTAGTCTTTGATTAAATTCTTGTTCATTACGGGCTTCTTTTTGAAGCTGCGCAACCAGTGGTTGGATTTCATGGCGGACGTCATCCACTGTGATTACTTTTTCCTCAACAATGGCTACGATACCATCTGCGTAGCGCAGATTAAGGTTATCGCCTGGTGCGATTGCAGTTTGAGTAGCTTCTGTTTGGGCCAGCACACGGCAGCAGGTCCCAGCAATGAAGAGAAGTGAGGTACTAAAGCGACGTAGCGTCATGTATTCGGCAGATTATTAAGGAAACAAACGATCTCTTCCAAACGTAGAAGGGCTTTCGCTGCGGTCAACCTCGGAAAACGTGAGCCTGGCATGACCCAATCATCCCTACGGCCGCTGTTACGTAAGCACTTCAGTCTGTGAGACTCACATTCGACCAGTAAGAGTTTTTTTTGTTCGGCTAAGATTCTTATTTTTGTGGTCAAAATAAGGGCTTTAACTTCGTCACCGTACTTGCCGAATCGGTCTTTAATTTCATCTGTAACTTTTTTAAGACCCTCTAAATCAAGTGTTAATGCAAGTTTTCGGTATAGGTCTATTCTTAGTCTAGTCTCCGTTACGTAAGTTGAGGGGATGAGTGCCTGTATTGGGGTTATCGCAATTGCACCATCTGCTTTGTTCTCAGCGTCTTTTATGGCAGTATAGCCGTCGTCACGTCTACCGGCTGCTTTTTGAGCACTATTTATTTTTTCTCCAGTTGAGACAAAATCCAGTTTTACGCTTGCTCGTATGTAGGATGCCGTGGTTTCGCCCTTAAGGCGGGCCACTGATTGTCTTAAAAGCTGGCAATATAGCTCGAATCCCACTCCCACGATATGCCCACTTTGCTCTGTTCCCAGTAAATTTCCAGCTCCCCTGAGCTCTAAATCGCGCATGGCTATTCTAAAGCCAGCTCCTAATTGATTATGTTGGCGTAACGCAGATAAGCGTTGGCGAGCAACTTCGAGTAACTTCGTGTGCTTATGTAAAAGTAGGTAAGCATAGGCTTGATGTTTGAAGCGTCCTACACGTCCCCTTAATTGATAGAGTTGGGATAATCCAAAACGGTCAGCTCCTTCGATGATGATAGTATTACAGTTAGGAATATCTAGGCCACTCTCGATGATTGTTGTACATACAAGGACCTGATTTTTTCCTGCGACAAATTCAGTCATGACCTGCTCTAAAGCATCAGCATCCATTTTTCCGTGACCTATACCAACACTCACCCCAGGAAGTAATTCAGCTAAACGATTCGCAACATTCTGAATCGTTGATACTCGGTTGTGTAGATAGAACACTTGCCCACCACGTCTTAATTCATGACGAATTGCGTCCACGACAACTTGCTCATCATAAGTTTTAACAATCGTTTGAATCGGATGCCGATTAGTAGGTGCAGTTTCAATTACACTTAAATCACGTGCACCAGTAAGTGCTAAATATAAAGTACGAGGAACAGGAGTGGCACTCATGGAGAGTACGTCCACACTTTCTCTCATACGCTTGAATACTTCTTTATGTTTTACACCAAAGCGCTGCTCTTCATCTATAATCACCAGCCCTAAATCTTTAAACTGAACGTCATCCTGGATTAAGCGGTGTGTTCCTATTAAGATATCCACTTGCCCAAGTGTTGTTGCTTCAAGAATCAGCTTTTGCTCTTTAGCAGTTTTAAAGCGGCTAATCATTTCAATAGCGATTGGGTAGCCTGCCATTCGCTCCCTAAATGTATTTAAGTGTTGTTGGGCAAGTACGGTTGTTGGAATGAGTATTGCCACTTGCTTGCCATCTTGAACGGCCTTGAAAGCGGCTCGCAGTGCAACTTCAGTTTTTCCAAAACCAACATCTCCACAGATGAGCCTATCCATTGGGCGGTTTCGCTCCATGTCAGCTTTAGTTTCTGCTATCGCTTTGAGTTGATCGCGTGTTTCAGTGAAAGCAAAAGAGGCTTCGAATTCTCTTTGCCACTCCGTTTCTGAACCAAAACTGTAGCCAGGTTGTGATTCACGGCGTGCTTGAACGCGTAAGAGTTCTGCTGCGACGTCCAACGTTGCTCGTTCCGCTGCTTGGCGTGCTTTCTCCCATCTTCCAGAGCCTATTTTCCCAAGTTGGGGACGGATTTTACCTAACCCAACGTAGCGACTTAATAGATGAGATTCAGAGAGTGATACGTGAAGGGTAACGCCTTCTTCAAATTCTAAAGAGATCACTTCACGTACGCCCTGAGCGGTATCTAGTTTGGTAAGACCCCTAAAAAGTGCGATCCCATGTTGTAAGTGAACGACAAAATCGCCTTCTACTAATTCAGCAAAATCAAGGAGTTGATCGACCTGAGCTTTTTGTACACGAGCTCTTTGATCTGTTGCAGCTCGCCTTGGTCTTTGACGTCCTAGGATTTCAGTTTCGGTTACAAATATAATTCCTGTCTTTGCCTTAGCGAGGGAGATTTTTTCAGGTAGCTCACTTGCTTTAGTATCTCGGTACTTTATTTTAAAACCTTCGTTAAGACCCGCCTGAAGAAATACGGGTTCGATGTGTTTTGTTTTAGAATGCGCCTTAAGAATTTCCCTCATCCTTTGTTCTTCACCACTTTTTGCTGCAATAAACACTATGCCATAATCTTTATTTTTCCAGATACCCAGTTGCGTGAGAAATTCACTACGTGCACTTTCTTCGGCTTCGAGTCGATCTTGTGCAACTAATTCATCTCCAGGAAAGTGTCTACTATGGCTTAAGTTTTCAGTATCCCAGACTGTGCTATCACAGGTAGAATCAAAGTACGTGCTTGCTTCATCTAGATCACCTACAGCGATCAATTCAGCGCATGCTTCAAGGATTGGAGTAGCTCCTTGACCCTCGTCCGGATTAAGTGCTCTAAATTCCTCCTCAAGAGTCGTGGGCTCAATTAATACACACACGGTTGATTTAGGCAGATAGTCTGCAAGACCAGAGCGTGCAGCATCAAGGCGAACTCGCGGGGAAGCAGATAAAGTAATTGTTTCTACAGGATCACCTGAGCGCTGTGTCACAGGATCAAACGTGCGAATGGATTCAATCTCGTCTCCAAAGAAATCCAAACGGTAAGGTCTTACATCAGTGACTGGATAGACATCAATAATGCCACCTCTGATGGCGTAGTGTCCGGGTGCCTCACACAGCGCTTCGCAGTCATAATCAAGTGTTTGAAGTTCGGTAAGTAGACCCGTAAAGGAATGGTGTTTACCTTGATGGAGCGTAAGTTCATGCGCACTAAATTTTTCAAGTGCGGGGACTGCCTGTAAAAGAGCTGAAGGAGTCGTGATAACAATTAAAGCAGGGGAAGGTTTCCCTTTCTTTTTCGCATCAGAGGCTTCAGGCTTAACATCTGAATGACTAAGTCTGCCTTTAAGTTTAGATAGTACATTAAGTCTATCGCTTGATGCTACAAAGGCTTCTCTTAAATCACGTGAATCTGGGATCGATTCTGGGAAGACTAAAATTTCTGCATCAGCCCTATCTTTTTTCGCTATCTTAGCTTCTGTCATTGCAGCGTAGAAAAGACGTATGTCTTCACTCATTGCTTCAGCTTGGCGTAAGTCTTCTATAACAATTAATGAGACTGGCTTTTTACGTTCACTGAGTAATTCAGATACCACAACAGCACGCGCTGCTGGGCATATGCCAGTTAAGCGGTGACGTGTATTTTGAGCGGAGTCAGACATTTAGCTTTTAAATCAAGGCTAAGTCCTCAAGAAAGCAAATATCTACACTCACTTAGCATACGGCTTCTACCTAGTGCTTTACTTGGCAATATCAAACAAGGGCAGTGCTTGGCGAGCGGCTGCTTCTTCAGCAATCTTTTTAGAATGTCCACGCCCACGGCCGAGTTCTTTATCTAATAAGTAAACGGCAACTTCAAAGGCCTTAGCATGATCTTCACCTTCCTCTAAAATCACCTCATATCTTAAAGCATGATTGCCGTGGATAGGTTGTATAATCTCTTGAAGCCGACCTTTCGGGTTGTCACGACTACTTGAACCTTCCAGCCGTTGAGCTATATCGCCGTAGAGTGCTACGACAGTTTTTTTAGCAGCCTCAAAACCACCGTCCAAATAAACTGCACCAATGAGTGCTTCACAGGCATCCTCAAGAGACGATGCACGGCTGCGACCTCCAGAGGATTCCTCACTTGTACCTAAACGAATGCATGTATCGATATTAGCTTCTTTAGCAACTTCTACTAAGAAAGTTCCATTCGTAAGCGATGCTCTACGTTTACTTAAGCCTCCTTCTTGCTCTCCTGGGTATAGTGCAAAAAGAAGATCAGTCATGATGAGCTGTAAGACAGCGTCTCCTAAAAATTCTAGCCGCTGATTACTGACGGTTACTTCAGCATGATCTGCAAGATAGGAGCGGTGTGTGAGTGCCTGAGTTAAAAAACGTTGCTCTTTAAATACGTGATCAATGCGTGTTTGAAGCGTTTTAAGCAACTGATCGTAAGTCTTAGTATCCATGAATCTTTGAATTAGGATTAAGACGAGGCGCTTGCGTAGCGCTTTAGGCCACGATTAAAAACAAAAATAGCGACGCTAAGCCAAATGATCGCAATCCCAACAAGACCTAAAGCCCAACTTAATTTAAAGCCGCTGAATAAAATTTCTGCAGGAGTATTACTGACGACGACTAAGGGTAAAATCCAAACAAAAACTAGACGTGCCAAACCGTGGAAAGCTCCCTTGGGGAGTCTTGAAAATTCAGTAAGCGCAAAGTATGTACCTTCAATACCGCTTGTACTGGTAAGCCAGAAGGATAGGGACATTGTGAGAACAAGAATGCTATAGTGAATGGCAAGGCCTGCAAAGATCACAAGCGTGTAGCCTATCATGTCTAAAACGGAAGGGTGCAAGTTAAGTTTGTTAGCTGCAAAGATCACGACTCCCAGTGCAACAAACGAATTAGCTAGTCCATCTGGATCTAGCTTGCGTGTAGACGCCATAAATAAGGGATGGCCTGGTTGAGATAGGAAAAAATCGAAGGCTCCGCTGCGCACATTGCGGCCAAGCTCAAACAGATTAGTCCAAAAGAAACCCATCAGTAAGCGCTGAACAAGCATGCCTGTTCCAACGAGCATAACCATTTGGTACTGCGTCCAACCTGCAATGGATGGTGTGTGCTGATAGATGACTGCAACTAAAAGTAAATTTACACCCATCCAGAGTAATTCAACTAAAGACCAGATAAAGAAATCTCCCCTAAACATCATGGTACGCACCAGAGAATACCGAGCACCAGCTAACCATATTTTAAAATAATTCATAGGTGCTTACTTATCCTCCTACAGCTGTATGACGTTTGAGTCCACGTACCCAAAGTAGCTGAGATGTGCAGAGTAATACAACGACCCAAAACGCTTGAATCATGAAGCCTTGTGTAATGAGTTCTGGACCTATACGGCCTGTGATAATTGCCGCTGGGAAATACATTTGGTAGAAAAATGGTAGGTACTGAGCGATATTGAAAATCGCTTTAGGCATAAGGTCTAAGGGGAAAGCTTGTCCACCCAGTGCTGTCTCTACTGCCATAGAAAGAATAACAAAACCTTGTATTTCTAAAAACCAGAAGCTTAGCATGCCAAAACAATACGCTATCGAAAATTGAATAATTGCTGCCATTGCCATTGCAGGGATAGCGCAAAGTAGTCGCCACATGTCATGGGGAAATACCAGATAGCTTCCAATCCAAGGAGAAATAAAAATTAAAGGAATTAGAACTAGGGCTCCAGATACAAGACGAGCTGCAACAAAAACACTGAAGCGGTAAAGGTAATAATTGATTGGTTTTAGAAGAAACTGATTGATGAGCCCATTTCTGATTTCTTCACTGATTTGGTAGTCTTCATTAAACGCACCAATGAAAAATTGAAGAATAATTAGAGTAACAAAATAGGTGATTGTTTGTGCTAAGTTAAAGCCACCTATCGTTGGCTTAACTGTAAAGATAGCACCCCAAAGAATAAAGGCTGCAGCTAGATGTAGTAGGGAGAACAAGCCACGAGCTAAGAAGTTCCAGCGGTAGACAAGATTGCTTTGTAACCCCAGAATGAACGCCTGTTTATATTTACTAAAAACTGCGATCATTGCAGAGAAAAGCGTGCAATTATTTCTTCAGCGAGTTGCTTGTAAGCGTGAGCTCCTGGACTGCTTGCATCGTAGGAGAAAATTGTTTTTCCAAAACTTGGAGCTTCGCTAAGCCTAATTGTGCGTGGAATTACAGTGCTAAAAATCTTACCAGGCAGATGCTGTTTAACCTCATCAATCACTTGTTTCGAAAGTTTTGTACGCGCATCGTACATAGTCATGATGACTCCACCTAGTTCTAGGTCGGTATTAATCCCTGCTGTTTTTAGCCGATCAACATTACGTATAATTTGGCCAAGACCTTCTAGAGCCATGTATTCACATTGCAGTGTGATTAAAAGAAAATCAGCTGCAACTAAGCTATTCATTGAAAGCATTCCCAAGGCTGGGGGACAGTCTATGATAACGACCCTAAATTTCTCTGACGCTCTTACGGGTGCTAGTACTGTTTTAAGTTTGAGTAGGAAGTTCTCAGTTTGAGCAATTTCTATTTCAGCTGCTGCTAAATCTTCTTCACTTGGAATTAAGCTTAGATTCTTAGTTGATGTCTGTACAATCAAGTCCATCGCGTTTCCTTCTCCGCGTAATGGTCCGTAAAGACTTTTACCTTCTTGTTTCTCAACGCCAACAGAGCTCGTAGCGTTCGCTTGCGGATCAAGATCCACTAAGAGGGTAGTGATTTTTTTTGCTGCAAAGGCGGCAGCAAGATTCACGGCCGTGGTTGTCTTACCGACACCCCCTTTTTGATTGGCTATGGTGAATACGATCGTAGGCATAAACTTAACCATGTAAGCGGCTTGGACTTAGGGCAAAGCGGAAAATTAACTTTCTTAGCCTTGCTTTGATTACTTATGACAAGCAGAGGCAACACGGGTATATATAGGTTCACAGTCATCCTTTAAGAGCTAAAGGATGAAATTCTATGCTAATTTAACCATATTTCGGCTAGAATTTAGACTATAACTACATGCTTAGCTAACGGATTTTGGAATCCAGTTTAAGTCCTACACGTAGACAGGCGGGTTTTTGCTGTAAATGCAGCCTTCATAGGACAATATCCTGCATTTCTGATTTCTTTGTATTTCTTAACTAAAAAGTGAAATTTTGCATTCGTTTACAGGTAATCTACAAATCAAATTCTATTTTTGGTAGCTTAGGGAATTGATTTGTAGTTACCGGATCCAGTAATGCCAGTATTAGATTATCTTTTAATGCGATATAGTACTGCTTATTGGCAGCTATTTTGTTCTAGTCTAATAAATACAAATGTATTTCAATTTTACTACACCATGAAACATAACCTATACCCTAAGATTGTTGGATTACTTGTTCCATCAATTTTTGCTTCAGCGCTAGCTATTATAAATCCTGTCAACGCACAAGTAGCGCCACCTAAGGATGAAGTAGTCAAACTCAGTGCATTTTCTGTTACCGGTTCTAACATTAAGCGTGTTGAACAAGAAAATGTACTTCCTATCACTGTTGTTGATCAGGAAATGTTTGAATCACGTGATGCTAATCAAGCATCTGAATTGCTAACTGCTTTACCTGAAATTACGGGTATGCCAGGCAATGAAACAGCTGTTGCTGGTGCTACTGCTCGTGGTGATAATGCAACAATTTCGATGCGTGGTTTACCTTCCAGTAATACGCTAATATTAGTTAACGGTCGTCGCTTAGTTCCTCATCCTATCAGTCAATCTGAAGCAGGCGTTCCTACGTTATCTGTTAATTCAAATCAGCTACCTAATGGCGGAGTAGACCATATTGATATTTTAAGAGATGGTGCTTCATCAATTTACGGCACAGACGCTGTAGCTGGTGTAGTCAATTACCAGATGAATAAATCATTTGTAGGTACACAGCTTAAGTTAGCCTGGGGTCAAACCCGCTATGGCGACGGAAAAGACCGCCGTATTACAGTAACACAAGGACAAACATTTGCAGGTGGTAAAGGTCATATTGTTGCAGTTGCTGACTATTACGATCGTGGGGTAGTGTTTTCTGCCAATAGACCTTTTTCTTCGAATCCAGATAATACTGCTAATGCTCCTGCTCCTTGGAATGTGCCTACTGATACCACATTTAATTTATTATCAACATCGAGTGCTTTCGGTTCCTATATCACAGGTACCGCTACAGCTACTAATCCGTATGGCCAAGTAAGTACATTTACAGGTGCTCGTCCTACTGGTGTTCCAACAACAATGACTTCAAGTACGGGTGTTTTCTACCTAACCCCACTAGCAACAGGTGGTGTAGGTTTCGGAACAGCTGCTCCTGCACGTACATGGACAGGTCCTGGTCATGATTATTATTGGAATAATAGCGCTTACCGCCACATCCAACCATCAAGTAAGCGTACCAGTATTTACACTTCAGCAGAGTATGAAATTAACTCTAAATTGTCCGTCTTTGGTGAGTTCAACATGTATCAAGCGCATTCAACAGCTTACCGTGAGCCTGATGCCTATTCGCAAAGCACGGATGGCTACTTAATTGTACCTGCATCTAATCCTTATAATCCTTTTGGTACTCGTTTCTGGGATGTGAACGGTGCAGCAAACACAGATGGTACAGCTCGTTTGAAGGGTACCCCTTCGGCTGTTTCTGTTACCAATAAGCGCTTTATCGATTTTGCGACACGTACCGATTATGTCACTGACTCAGTTTACCGTGGAGTGCTAGGAGTTCGTGGTAAATTTTTTGATTCATGGACATACGAGGGAGCACTTTTATATTCTGCAGCTCGCGGCATTGAATATGAGGCAGGTGCTACACGTCGCAGTCTTCTTAACGCAGCTATCAATCAAACTGATCCTGCAAAGGCGATGAATCCGTTTGGTCAAACCTTTGCCATTCAAAATGGTGTTGAAGTTGTTACTGGGGCTTTCACTAATCCGCAAAGCGTAGTGAATACATTTGCAGCACCATTTATTCGTAATGGTATTACAAAACTCGGAAGCGGTGATTTTAATGCTAGCGGAAACTTGCTACCAATATGGGGTGGTAATTCAATCGGTGCTGCTTTTGGTGGTGAATTCCGCTATGAGGCGTTTGACGATTTCCGCCCTCCATTTGCTGGTTTAAATCCAGCAACCTCTGGACTTGATCCACTTGGTGATGATTTCGTTAGCTTTTCACCTAATAACGATACGCATGGTAATCGTCATGTTTCAGCACTTTATGCTGAAACTGTTTTACCGCTCGTTGGTCGTTCCTTTACCTTACCATTGGTTAGGTCGCTTGAATTAACTGCTTCAGTGCGTAGGGAAAATTACTCAACCGTGGGTTCAACTTCTAAGCCAAAATACGGCGTATCTTGGAGACCGCTTAGTTTTGTAATGACACGTGCTTCCTATAGCGAAGGCTTTCATGCACCTAATTTGAATGAATTATTTACTGGGACCTTACAGCGTACCTTATTAAGCAGTAATGACACGTACCGCTCGATAGTAACTGGATTACCAACAGACGGTCCTTCAAATCGTATTAGTATCGCTCAAGGTAATTTAAATTTAAAACCAGAAACATCTAAGAGTAAGTCTGCAGGTATCGTGATCGATATCCCTTATGTTAAAGGTTTGTCGCTATCTGTAGATTACTGGGAAATAGCTCAAAAGAATGTTATTGTTACAGGTGGTGGTATTGCTGCTGATACGGCTACACTACTAGCAGCCACTCAGGCTGCTGTAGCATCTGGTAAAAGTATCGGTAGTGTTGATTTAGGTTCTGGAACAGCAAACTACCAAGGCGATCCTTCCGTAGTTCGTATGCCTGTTACTGCTGCAGATATTGCCGCCTTTGCTGCATATAACGCTACTCAAGCTCCAGGAAATCAGCGCGCTGTTGTCGGTGCCATCTCCTACGTAAACGTAAGTTACTACAATGCTGCTTCCCAGTTTGTAAATGGTTATGATTTTGATCTTAATTATCGTTTACCAAAGATGAGAATTGGAAGCTTCACCTTTGATACAACATGGACATACCTAAACGATTTCCATGCTTATACTTCAGCAACCGCAGCCCGTACTGAATACCGCAGTTCAAACAGTGCTAATGTCGGAGGCGCAACACCTCCATGGCGTGGCACTAGTATGTTAAATTGGAAGAAAAGCAATTGGTCGGCAGGTGTTTCTATGTATTACATAGGTCGGTACACGGATACTGGTGCAACCACATCTTTAACTACATGGAATACACTTGGTAATCCTACTTATATTCAGCCGATATTTAGCAATGGATCATATAGCTACCGCTACGTAGTGCATGATACTAAAATGTATAATACTTATATTGCATACCGCTTGGAGCCTTCTAACAAGTGGTTTTCTGATACACGTATCAGGTTGGGTTTAAACAATGCCTTAGATGCTAAACCACCACTTGTATCTGGAAGCTCACAAGGTTTTGAAACAGGTCTATACACCAGAATGGCTCGTGGCCGTACCTATTCTATAGATATTACAAAGAAAATATAATAACTGTTTTTATTAACTCAAAAGACGTGCTTATAACCAGCACGTCTTTTTTTGTGCTCACTGTTTAGTGGCTAGCCAAAAGCGGCACTCATCTGAAAAGTCTTTCACTGCAGCTGATTCTTTGGAAATTTCTTTCCTTAATGCATCATACTGATGGGTCCAACCTGTTGCAGATAAGTCATCGAGTATTTCAGAACGATTGGGTAAATGCATGAAAGTTTTCCCGTGTTCATGGGAAAAATAGCGATCACCAAATTCTACTAAACGTTTGTCTTGGGTGCCTTTTTCCCAGCGCAGTGTCTCAAGTGACCACAAGGCTCGTTCGGTAGGCGAATAATCCCGGTCATGGGTAGTGAATAATAGTGGAGCACCCGGATTACTTACGCGTTTTAATTCAAGCAAAGCTTTACGTCTATTATCTCTTCCTGGAATTTGCATTAGTCCGTTAAAGAGAAATAAAACACCATCAAATTTCTTTTTAAAGCAGGCAATTTTGGGTAAGCAAGTTGCATCTGCTACATGAAGATCAATGCCGTGTGCTTCTTTTTCTTTTACCAGACTCTTTGCTTGCTCGATGGGTTCATCTGCTAAGTCGAAAGCTGTTATGTTTGTGTAGCCTTTATTCCAAAGGCCTAAGGCTGCACGACCAGCGCCGCAGCCTGCCTCAAGAAGACGTGCACTTTTATCTTTAAAAAAACGGTCGATTAAAATTTCCTCCGATTTCCAAAGTCCTAAGTTATGTGCTGCACGGGTGTAATGCACCACGGCAACTGGATCATTGAAATGATCTTTGACTGCCTGAATTGTTATTTTCTTATGTTTATTTTTCATGCTACGTCCCTGACGCAGCGAAATCCAATGTTTGATGCTGCACTGTCAGGCGTATTACTACTGCGGGCATCTGTTCTATAGCGATTACAGTAACTGGAGTGGCATAGATAGCTGCCGCCGCGCATGCATCTACGAGTTCCAGTATCTGGGCCTAATGGATTCTCTTTTGAGGATTTTAGATAATAGCCCGATTCAAACCAATCCCAGCACCATTCCCACACGTTGCCCGTCATCTGATATAAACCGTATGCATTTGCTTTATAACTTTTAGCAGGTGCGGTCCCGTAAAATCCATCGGCATTGGTGTTATGATTAGGAAAGTCACCTTGCCATACATTCATGCGGTGCGTCCCCTCTGGCTCTAGTTCATCACCCCAGGGAAATCTTTTTTGAACTAATCCGCCGCGTGCTGCATATTCCCATTCAGCTTCGGTGGGTAGGCGTTTTCCAGCCCATGTAGCATAGGCTTGGGCATCATTCCATGAGATATGAGTTACAGGATGCAACCAGCGTTGCTTAATATTTGTACCAGCACCTTCTGGATGTCTCCAGCTAGCACCCTCGATACGGTACCACCATTCACTACCTTGTACGACTAAGCGAACTCCTGCGTCTAATTGTTTTGAATTCAAATGCCCGAAAAATACAAATGACCAACCGTATTTTTCAGAATCTGTTTTATAGCCTGTAGCGTTTACGAATAAATTGAAGGATTCGTTAGTAACACAGTTTGTATCAATGTAGAACGCATTAACTGCAACATCATGTGCAGGGCCTTCACCGTCTGCAGCAAAACCGTATGTCGCATTTGTCCCCATACTAAAGACGCCACCAGAAATAAGCCGCATACCTTCAGATGATCCTGAAGTGATGCGGCTAAACCGAGTAGGTAGGGTCTCGTGACGAGACCCTTCTGGGGAACTAGGGGCGCAGCAAGCGCCCATAGGCTTACTTGACTGTGAGGATTCCATGCATGCCGGCCTGGAAGTGGGCTGGAAATGTGCAAATAAAGGTGTATTGGCCAGGTGTAGTAGGTGCTTTAAACTCAACCTCACCTGATTTGCGTGGTCCAAGAATGTCCACTTTGGCAATTATATCAGCTGCACGGTCTGCTGGGATATAGTTAGTGTCTTTTGCTGCAGAAGCTGCTGTATCAAAAGAAGTTACGTCAACATTGCTATTCAAAAGAACCCAGTTATGTCCCATGACTTCCTTAGGGATTGTGCCCGCGTTTGTGAATACCACTTTAAGGGATTCACCAGGACTTGCTGAGATTGCTGTTATGTCGTATTTCATTGTGTCATTGGCACTTATGTCAATTTCACGAGGACCTGATGGTGCTGGTGTAGCCGCTGCCGCGGTTGTAGCAGGCTGGGAAGATTGGCCACAGCCAGCGCCGATAAGCGCCATTAAAGTAAGAACTGAGAATGTGATTTTCTTCATTGTAGATGTTAATTCGCATTTTGCTGACCCTTACGCAACTATGATTGATTACCTTAGATGGTCATTAGAACAAGGAATGATTACTAGGAGTTATATTAAATGCGTAGATTAATGCTTGAAAACTAGCTCATTTCGTTGAGCTTGGTTGGATTCGTATCCATGCGTCTGCATAAATTTTTAC
Source organism: uncultured Opitutia bacterium (assembly GCA_903834135.1). Classification (GTDB taxonomy): domain Bacteria; phylum Verrucomicrobiota; class Verrucomicrobiia; order Opitutales; family Opitutaceae; genus Palsa-1447. The sequence continues at coordinate 18,558 of CAILHZ010000020.1, forward strand.
ATAATTCGTTCACCAACATCCGCTCCCTCGGAGCTGTTGCCTCATTGGCATTGCTATCCGGGTGCTCTTGGCAGTCCCTGCTTGGTCTGGACGGCAAACAATCTACTTTCATCACTGAAGGTCCCGTAGCTAGGACACAGCTGGATCTTTTTTATGTCACGTGCTACGTGACGTTTGCAATATTTGTCATCGTTGCATCAATTCTTGCATACGCTACAATCAAATTTAAAGCACGCACTCCAGCTGAAGAAAGTGCTATTCCACCTGAAGAAGGCCATGGCAACCCACTTATCGAGGTAGGGCTTATTGCCGCGTCTGTATTCGCTTTAGTCATTATAGCTGTTCCGACACTTAAAGGAATTTGGTATACCTACGACGTACCCGTTGAAGAAAAGGCAAATGCTTATGAAATCACTGCAACTGGCTATCAGTGGTGGTTTAAATTTGAGTACCTTAATGAGCAAGTTCCTGGAGCAGGCGTATTAACTACCGGTAATGAACTTGTTGTTCCAGCAGGTCGACCAATTCATGTAAATTTACGTAGCATGGATGTTATGCATAGTTTCTGGATTCCAAAGCTTGCAGGCAAAGTTGATATGATTCCTAACCGCGGTAATTTGCTTTGGTTTAAAGCAGACAAGCCTGGTTATTTCTGGGGTCAGTGCGCTGAGTTCTGCGGCGACTCCCATGCTTTGATGCGCTTCCGCGTTATTGCACTTAGTCCGCGTGATTTTAACGACTGGTTAGATCAACAATCTAAATCGTATCGTGTTGTAGCTTCCACTGGATCTGGTTTAGGCAAAGCTCAATTTGCATCGCTTCGTTCGTTTAAAGAAAATGAGCCAGGTGTATCAGGCGACTTCGAAGTAAGTCCTCTCGATGCCTGGAAAGCTAAGCAGTTTCCTGAGAAGAATGAGAATCCAGAATTGATCACAAGAGGTATGCATCTTTTTTCAGAAAAGACCTGTAACACATGTCACATGATTCGAGGCTACGCTGGCGCAGTGGGTGTAGCAGGACCAGAACTTACACACGTTGGCTCACGCACAACGATTGCTGGTGGAAACCTTGATAACAACGCTGAGCAGCTTCAGCGCTGGATACATAATCCTGGTGCTGTAAAGCCAGGTAACAAAATGTGGGTAAATGGTTACCTACTAAATAATATCAAACTGACTTCAGAAGATGAAGTCGCACTTGTCGCATTTCTTCAAAGCCTTAAATAAGCAATATCTAGTTTTAAACTCATTTTTGTATGGCTGACGCAATTACTAAATCCGGTTACACGGCACACGACGAGAAGATCACTGCACGTTCTTCTCTATTTTACAGACCTCAAGCTAAGACTGGCTTAATGAGCTGGCTTACCACTGTGGATCATAAACGCATTGGATTCCTTTACGGAGTCTTTGCATTATTTTTCTTTTTAGTGGGTGGGGTAGAAGCTTTGCTGATTCGTATTCAGCTGGCCGTACCTAATAATAACTTTCTGTCTGCTCAGCAGTACAATGAAATGTTTACGATGCATGCCACGACTATGATCTTTTTAGCGATCATGCCACTGAGTGCTGCATTCTTTAACTTTATTATGCCGCTTCAGATCGGAGCACGCGACGTTGCTTTCCCACGTCTAAATGCATTTTCCCTGTGGGTATTCCTAGCAGGTGCAATCATCGTTAACTTAGGTTGGTTCTTGCACGACGGGGCTCCTAATGGTGGTTGGTTCGGTTACACACCACTGACAACTCGCGCTTTCAGCCCTAATCACGCCATTGATATGTGGGTAATGGGTTTACAGCTACTTGGTGTAGCGTCTATTGCAGCTTCACTTAACTTTATCACAACGATCATTAATATGAGAGCTCCTGGGCTCACAATGATGCGCTTACCAGTATTTACTTGGATGACCCTCATCACAGCGTTCCTGATCGTTCTATCGTTTCCTGCAATTACGATTGCTTTAGTTGAACTCATGATGGACCGCTCTTTTTCCACAAACTTCTTTGAAGTTTCTAATGGTGGTATGCCGATTTTATGGACTCATTTATTCTGGGTTTTCGGTCACCCTGAAGTATATATTCTGATTTTACCTGGTATGGGAATTATCTCGGAAATTCTTCCGACCTTCTCTCGTAAGCCACTATTCGGTTATCCTATTGTTGTATTCTCAGGTGCTTGTATAGGCTTTTTAGGATTCGGCGTATGGAGTCACCATATGTTTACCACAGGTATGGGCACTGTTGCTACAGCCGCTTTTGCTATGACTACTATGGCTATTGCAGTACCTACAGGTGTTAAGATCTTTAACTGGATTGGTACAATCTGGGGCGGTCATATTTCCATGCGTACTCCTATGATGTTCGCTCTCGGATTTATTTGGTTGTTTATGTTTGGTGGTTTCTCAGGAATTATGCACTCCGCAGCTCCTGCTGATGCACAACAACATAACAGTTACTTTGTAGTTGCGCATTTCCATTACGTATTAATCGGTGGCTCACTTTTTGCACTACTTGCAGGCATTCATTATTGGTTCCCACTTATGTTCGGTCGTAAAGTCAGTGAATTCTGGGGTAAATTATCCTTCTGGGTTATTTTCATTGGATTTAATACGACCTTTTTCCCGATGCATTTCTTAGGTCTCAATGGTATGCCACGCCGTACCTTCACCTATGATCCTAACATGGGTTGGAATAATTCTAACTTCATCGCAACGATCGGCGCATTTATACTAGGTGTTGGTGTAACTATTTACTTTGCTGTGATGGTTTATACCTACTTCAAAGGTGAGAGAGTAAAGAATGATCCATGGGATGGTCGCACACTCGAGTGGAGTCTTCCAAATCCAGTGCCTGAATATAACTACCGTGTTATTCCTGTAGTCCATGCTCGGGATGCTTTCTGGTATGAAAAGCAGCACAAAGAAGAAATTGCAGCTGAACATGCTAAGCTAGAAAAAGCAGAATCTGCACACGGCGGCATTCATATGCCATTCCAATCCATTTATCCTTTTATTGCATCTCTTGGTATTTTAATTGGTGGTGTTGGTGTAGCAACGATCGATTCAAATCCAGATCCTAAAGTCATCGTAGGTAAAAAACTTACGGTATGCTTAATTGGTTTAGGCATATTCTTATATGGAGTATATTGCTGGGCTCTGGAAGGTAACGAAGGTTATCACCTGCACCTTGATGGTCATGATAGCTCAGACACTAAGCACTAAGTCATAATATTCTTATCCTTTAACCAATTATTATAATACCATGAGCTCTGTAGCTTCAGGTGCCATTGATCACCATCACGACTCGACTACCTCTACAGGTATTTCGAACAAAAAGCTCCTTATGTGGATCTTTCTTGCTTCGGATTGCATGTTTTTCGGTTGTTTGATTTCGACCCATCTTATTTACCGACTTCATCCTCCTGTAGGTACTCCTCCAGCTAGTTCTATTTTCAGTATCGAACTAACTTCGTTCTCTACCTTCATTCTTCTTATGTCATCACTGATGATGGCACTCGCAGTGAATGCTATTCAGAAGGGTAACTTAAAGAGTATGCGAGCATCGTTGGTCTTAACGATCATCTGCGGACTTATTTTCTTAGGCTGCCAAGTGTTCGAGTTTAGTGAATTCGTTCACGTTAAGCATCTGACAATTTCTAATAGTATATTAGGAACTACATTCTTCACGTTAACAGGCACACACGGTATTCACGTACTTATCGGTGTTATCTGGCTAACAACCATGTTGATTTACTCCTACACTGGTCGTTTGAGTGAAAAGGATGCTATCGATGTTGAATCCATGGGCCTATATTGGCATTTCGTGGATATTGTATGGATCGTAATCTTCACGGTCGTTTACCTGCTAGAATACATTTAATTTAAAAAGAACATGAGCCACTCCGCTGTAGCATCTCAGGATCACGGTACAGAACATAGTAAATTTGAACTCTTTGTTCAGATTGCTATGCTTTTAGCAGTTATTACGGGTATCGAAATTGTTACCGTATACCTTCCTTTTTCTCATACCGCTTTAGTGACGATCTTAATGTTGTCATCCACAGTAAAGTTTTTGTTCGTTATCTTTATCTTCATGCATTTGCGCTGGGATAAGCCTTTCTGTACGGTCCTTTTCTTTATCGGAATGGTACTTGCAGGGTTTACGATGTGGGCTTTACTGCAGGTGTTCTCTGCTCAAGCAAGCATACCGCTTTCGAGTTTATAAAAACAGGCGGTTTCATACCGCTTATATCGTAATTAAACTAGTCACTCACTACTATGATCGACTGGTTTGATTGGATATATGAACCTGCTGCACTATATTGCCTCATTGGACTAGGATGGGCATATGCCCTATGTATTGGGCCACTGAGATCTCGTTTTGAAGGGCAACCTTTATTCCCCAAAAAAGAGGCCCTCTATTTTTATTTAGGACTGAGTATACTTTTTATAGCTGTTGGCTCTCCATTTGCCCGAATCGGTGCGCTTTATTTATTTAGCGTACATGTGGCTATGCAGCTTTTGATCGTGTTTCCTGCAGCGTCTTTATTGTTACTTGGTTTACCAAGTTGGATGCTAGATACATTTTTAAGATTACCCATCGTTCGCATATTTGCCCGTATCTTATCGCATCCGTGGCTGATGGGTGCCTTGTTTGTACTCATGGTAAGTCTTTGGTACGTTCCCCGTGCCTTTCTGTGGGGAGTGCGTAATTCTATTAATCACTGCTGTGAGTATAGTGTCATTATAGCGGCAGGAATGCTTATGGCATGGCCACTTCTATCGCCTTCGAAGCTTTACCCTAGCTTTAGGTATGGTACGCGTATGGTGTACCTATTTGGCTTAGAAGTAGCAATGACTGCTGTCTTTTCTTACCTATTGATGGCTGAACACGCAATCTATCCAAACTATGTTTTAGCACCTCGCCTAATTCCAGGCTTTGATGTTCTTAGCGACCAAGCTTTTGGAGGTATTCTTTTGTCAGCAATTAGTTCCCTGTTTTTTGTAGGAGCACTTGGCAGTGCTTTTTATCAGTGGTCTAAAAGTAGCAAATAAAGCTCAAGGTTCTACAGTTAAAGGAAATGAATAGTATTCAACTGTACCTGAAATATTCACTTCCGCCCAGACAGTGTATGTGCCTGGGTCAGGTAAGGATATATTAAAGTAAAACTCAGGTGAGTGTGAATCCAGGCTATGAGTGACGTGCTGAGGATCTGTCTTAGCGTTGATAAAAGACGTGCGTTGCTTATCAATAACTATCAAGTGAGCAAACGATCCTAAGCTAGGAATCACTGTAATCATCTCATGATTTTTGGACTTTAAAATTAAGCACAGTTCATACGGCTGCCCGGCATAAAGAATTGGCGTTGGTTTTATCAGTGTTGCCTGTATCAGATCTGAATGTGTTGCAGCTGGGCTTACTTTTTGCTCACTAGCACTAACTGGAAAGTTTGTAGAAGTATAGATTTCAGCCTGGGTTGCTTCTGGTGTTATATCAGCAAAGAGACGATAGTTGCCCTCGGTCGTTGGTTTAAAATCAAATGCCCATCTACCATTCGGTGATATTGGATAGGGTTCAATTAATTGAACGTCATCTAAATGTGGACTTACTAAAATGATTTGAAAATTCTGATTTGTTCCTTCTGTGAGCTCATGAAGACCGATAGGTTTTCCGCTTGCAGCATAAAGACCAAATGAAGCGTGTGTAGTTTTTCCCGCCTTAAGAGTATCTGCTTCAAAGTAAGCGATAGTTACTCGTGGAATTCTATTTTCTACAGCTATTACACGGGGGCGGTCTGGATCGCAGAATTGAACACTGTTTGCTCCCTTGGGACTAAAGTCCAGGTGACTTAGTTTATGAGAATGGGGGATTAAATACACACCTAAACTAAGAGTTAAGGCTGCGAGTGTTATCACCAGCAATTGAGACCTAGGGCTGACTGATTTGACTTCAGATTGCTTCAATGGAGTTGCGGATTAAAGCTGCTTAGGACTGTTTGCTGGAGCCTCTTTATGCATTCGATTAACGAAATCTTGAGGCTCCCAATCACTACCATCAGCTCTCCATATAATTTTTCCATTAGCATTGATAAGAAGAGTTGCGAGGGTGTGTTTTACTAAGTCTCCAGAAAATTCTGCAATCACTCCGAATTGTGTCAGTAGATCTCGTATTGAACCTTCAGGTCCAGTTAAGAACGTATAGTTGTGTGTATTAATTCCTCGTGCTGATGCGTATTCTTTAAGTACGCCTGGTGTGTCATTGGTTGGATCTAGCGATATAGAAATAAACTCAATATTTGTAACTTTACTTGCTTCGGCTAAACGCTGCGTAGTCATCATCTTCAGGGTAGCTGCTGGACACATATCCGCAATCGGACAGCGCGTGTAGATAAAGTTTAGCATCACTTGTTTACCCCTGAAGTGATCACTTTGTACGATCTGTCCTTCTTGGTTTAGTAGAGAGAACCGTGGAATTACTTCGCCTACTTCTCGGTACGCGGTTTCACCTCTATCGTGAGTTTCTTCTCTGAGTGCAGAAGCGGATGCGTTTAAAATATCTGTCATTTGGCGATCATCAGGCCAAATATGCTCTAGACGAGCTGGACTATCCGGTATGATTACGAGTTCTGCTTTGATGTGTTCACCTGCATGCACGAGTGCTGCATCGCTACTAGAGACAGCGAACTCCATCGTCATTGCCGGCATAAAGCCTACTACGGCTTGATGCCGCACTTTAAGTGTTTGAGTTTTAATGTCCACGGATAGTACCTCACCAACAAGTGGATAATGTTTTTCGTCGTTGTGCTGAGCTGGTGGCTTAGTAGGGGTAGGACTTTGTACGCTAGCTTGCTTTGAACAGCTAACGACTAGCAGAAGGCCTAATACGATAAAGAAGGTATTTATACGCATGAGAATAGTGAATTAGAGCTGGTAAAAAGTTGTCAAAGAGTTTGCTGAAATTGAAAAATTTGCTTCTTATATTCGTTTTGAATTTACATGGCTACAATGGCACAACCTTCACAGAACCATCGCTACTCAGCTGCTTTAGCGGCGTTTGCTGTTTTGGGCAGTGCCTGGGTCTTTGTATTGGTTACTTTAGGCGCATTTACAACAACCATCAATGCAGGAATGGCATTTGCTGATTGGCCTCTATCCAATGGCTCGTTTAATCCGCACGGTTGGTTGACCAATATTTCTATGTTTGCTGAGCATGCACATAGACTCAGCGCTACGACTATGGGGCTTATAACGATAGCCCTAAGTCTGTGGATATTGAAAACGGATCAAAAACAGTGGTTACGTAATTTAGGGCTATGGGCTATAGGGATGGTTGTCTTGCAAGGTATTGTGGGTGGCTTGCGCGTTCTTTTAGATGGAGTAAATTTCCCAGGATTTGAAATGACTATAGGTCAGATGTTACGAATTCCTCATGGAATTATTGCACAAGCTTATGTCTGTATTCTAATCGCGATAGCAACCGGCTGCTCAAAGTCTTGGATTACAAAACCAATACATGTTTCAAATAGTGTGAAACGTTTAGGTCGCTGGTGTGTGGCTCTGCTTTTCATGCAACTTACAATTGCTGCTGTGATGCGGCATAATAATGCAGGTATGGCGATTCCCTCGTTTCCTTATTCAAGTAGTGATGGATCACTGCTTCCTCAGGTGTGGAGTTTTAAAGTAGCTATCCATTTTGCGCACCGAGTGATGGCCTGTGTGCTTACGGTTCTTCTAACACTATTTGTAGTTAAAATATGGCGAGATAAGGCTGCGACTACAGGTATGCGTTTTGGCGCTTCAACGCTTTTATGTTTACTTGGACTGCAGTTGTTACTGGGTATGTCTATTATATGGTCACTCAGAGCTGTAGCGATTACTACAGGACACGTCGTAGTGGGTGCTTTGACTTTGGCTACCTGTTTTTGGCTCATGTTTTATTCTCATAGAGATCATATCGAAGAGGGGATTTCCTCATGAGTACTCAAACGACAGTAACTGCTCCAGCTGCTACTTTTTCAGATTACCTTGAGTTAACTAAGCCAAGATTAAGTTTACTTTCTGTATTAACAGCTTTGGTGGGTTATTATGCCAGTAAGCCTGAGCATGATTTACTCACACTTTTATACGTCTTTGTTGGAACCAGTATGGCTGCTGGCGGTGTAGCAGTACTCAATCAGTGGCTTGAATTTGATACGGATGCACAAATGCACCGTACCGCGCAACGCCCCATTCCTTCTGGCAAGGTTCCTACTGGTTCTGCATTCGTTCTTGGCTCCTCCTTGTGTCTTTTCTCCTGCATGGGCATCTTTGCTTTAGTGGGTCATCTTGCTGCTCTTTTTACTGTGCTCACGATTGTGACTTATTTAGGCTGGTACACCCCGGCAAAGAAGTTTTCACGCTGGAGTACAGAGATCGGAGCTATTGCTGGAGCTTTCCCTCCGCTCATTGGATGGGCTGCGGGAGAGGGTAGGATTAGTGCTTTGGGATGGATACTTTTTGCCTTCATGTATTTTTGGCAGATGCCTCATTTCATGGCTGTGGCGTGGATTTATAGAAAAGATTATTCCGCGGTTAATTTCCCTATGCCAACAGTCACAGATGATACGGGTCGTTGGGCTGCTGGGTGGTCATTTGTTAATACAATACTTTTACTTGTGATTAGTCTTTTACCCTACACCTTACATTTGGTTAGTATTTACTACACAGTTTTTGTAGGAATTTTAGGACTATGGTTTTTATGGCGTGCTATTATATTCTTAAATCCTGAAGGTCGTGATCAATCGGCACGTAAACTTTTTCTTGTTTCAATAACTTATCTTCCCCTTGCTTTAGGGGCACTTGTGATCGATAGACTTTTCATACGACCATGACTGTAACACAAATACCGCTGTTTAACGCATCTATGAATGCACTCGCCACGGTACTGATATCCGCTGGCTTTATTTTTATTAAAACGGGTAATAAAACAGCACATCGTAAAGCGATGCTATCTGCTGCTGTTGTTTCAGCTTTATTTTTATGTGGCTATGTGACGTATCACTATTTGCGCCGTGGCCTGCATACGCCGTTTGGTGGTACAGGAATAATTGCTCGTATTTACTATACGATGCTTATTTCTCATATCACATTAGCAGTGGCGATTACTTACTTAGTACCAAAGACCTTTGCTTTAGCCTTAAAAGGTGACTACGTACGCCACAAAGCTTGGGCTAAGATTGTTTTCCCTATCTGGTGGTATGTTTCCGTGACTGGGGTGCTTGTATACTTCTGTTTGTATAACTGGTGGCCAGCTAAGTAAAAGTTAGAACTGTAGGTGCTTAACAGTAGCTCCGTTATTGATGAGCTGTTTAAGAGCATCGATACCAATTTGAATGTGATCTGAGACAAACTTTCTGTTTACCTCTTGGTCACTGATATCTGTTTTAATTCCTTCTGGTAGCATGGGTTGATCTGAAACTAGTAGAAGAGCACCAGTTGAAATTTCATTGTAAAATCCGGTGATAAATAGGGTTGCTGTTTCCATATCTACAGCAATTGCACGGATCTTCTTGAGGTACTTTTTAAATTCTTCGTCGTGTTCCCAGACTCTTCGATTGGTTGTATAAATTGTGCCTGTCCAGTAGTCGCGTTCATGATCTCGAATCGTCGTAGAGATTGCTTTCTGGAGTGCGAAAGCTGGCATAGCTGGCACTTCTGCAGGGAAGTAATCATTACTTGTACCTTCACCGCGTATTGCTGCTATAGGTAGAATTAAATCACCAATTTCAGCACGGTGCTTAATTCCTCCACATTTTCCTAGAAATAGCACTGCTTTGGGGTGAATTGAGCTTAATAAATCCATAATGGTAGCCGCAGTAGCGCTACCCATTCCAAAGTTTATTATCGTTATGTCGCCCGCTGTAGCATTAGGCATGGGCTTATCACGACCAATCACAGGTACGTTGTTTAATTCAGCAAAACGGTCGACGTAATTTTGGAAATTAGTCAGTAGTATGTATTGGCCAAACTTATCTAGCGCGTTACCCGTGTACCTGGGTAGCCAATTTGTTACAATTTCTTCACGTGTTGTCATATAACAACACTAGAGATCTACTGAAAAAAAGGCACCACTAAAATAAGGATCTCGAAATGACTTAGTCTAAACTGAGGCTAAGCTATTTTCTGTATTAAGATGTTCAGTACCAGTAAATTTAAGGGACTGTTCATCGGCGTGGTAGCTAGAACGAACCATGGGCCCACTTTCAATCACTCCGATACCAAGGCCTAGACCAAAGGTTTTCCAGTTTTGAAATTCCTCGGGTGTTACCCAGCGTGAAATAGGTAAGTGATTAGCTGTTGGCTGTAAATATTGGCCGATCGTTACGATATCTGTTTTATCACTCGCGATATCACGTAAGGTTTGCTCGATTTCATGGGCTTCTTCACCAAGCCCTAGCATAATACCTGTTTTGGTTGTGAAGCCTCGTGATTTAGCATGCCGAAGAACACTGCGGGAGCGGTCGTAGCGGGCTTGAACTCTAACAGGTTTTTGAAGCCTCTCGACGGTTTCAATATTGTGATTGAAAATATCAGGTTTTGCATCGAGTACCGTATCAACATCATTCATACGACCTTTAAAGTCGGGAACGAGTACTTCAATTGCAGTCTTTGCATTTAAATGTTTAACGGCGCGTATTGTAGCTGCCCAAACCGATGCTCCACCATCTGCTAGTTCATCGCGAGCTACACTTGTGAGTACGCAGTGCTTTAAATTCATCTTAGCAACAGCCTCGGCTACTCGTGCTGGCTCTCCTAGATCAAGTTCTGTAGGTTTACCCGTTTGTATCGCGCAAAAGTTGCAAGAACGTGTACAGATATTGCCCAAGATCATTAGGGTAGCTGTACCCCGTGACCAACATTCCCCAAGGTTAGGGCACTGCGCACTTTGGCAGACCGTGTGTAGCTTGTTTTCATCAACAAGTGCTCGGACTGCGGAATAACCCGGACCGCTTGGTAATTTTGCTCTAAGCCAAGAGGGTTTGCGTGTGGTGCTCATCTGTTAGGTGCTAAACAATCACTATAAACACAATTTGGAGGGATAATCAAAGACGCTTTTGGAGCTATTAGGTAGGTTAAACCAAGATGCATGTACTGTGATGGCCTGGCTTATACTCGATTTAGGTGATTTGGCAGTGCCCGTTCAAATTCCTTAGCTATGACCCGGCTTACTTCATTAAGATCGGGTGCACTCCCTAGTTCTTTTTTAAGTGAAGTCACAGTTCCCGTAGAAGCTTCGATCCCACAGGGAATAATCCCTGAAAAGTGACTAAGATTAGGGTCAACATTGAGCGCAAAGCCGTGGTATGTAACCCAGCGTCGTACTGCAACCCCTAGGGCAGCTATTTTACGTGTTTGAATCCATATACCTGTATGCTCAGGTCTTCGTTCTGCTTTAAGCCCAAAGTTTGCCAAAGAATTAATCAGGACTTCTTCTAAAAACCTTAAATAGGCGTGTAAGTCGGGATGTGTGCTTAGATTGATGATCGGATAGCCTACAAGTTGGCCAGGTCCGTGATACGTGACGTCGCCGCCCCTGTTAGTCTTTATGACTGTAACCCCATGTTTAGCCAGCATACTACCATTCCATAAGATATGACTTTCGGCACCTGCACGTAACCCTAGGGTAAAAACTGGATCATGCTGCGTAAATATTAGGGTATCTGAAATTCTACCTGCTATTCTCTCGGCTACGAGGGCTTCCTGCCGTTTGGTTGCATCCTCATGCTGAGTATGGCCCCAGTCTAAAATTTGCAGGCTTGGAGAGGAGGGCATAGTTCTAAAGAAACTTAACCTAGGCTTAGTTGCAACTGCCAGCTAGAGCAAATTTGTCCTATAAGCTTAGTGTAAAAGGGGTTGCCCCAAAGCGATCCTTTGGCCACGCTTATTCTTTCCATGAGTGAAACACCTAGTAGCGATATCTCCCATGATCAGCACGCCGTAAGAAGGCAGAAACTTGCCGATTTGCGTGCCGGAGGATTTGATCCATTCCGCGCTAATTTTGCTCAAACACATTTCAGTGCAGATGCAATTAAAGAGCATGTTGAGGGCCAGGATAATGCAGTCACTGTAAGTGTTGCAGGTCGTTTGACTGTCATACGCGATATGGGCAAAAGTCAGTTCGTTAAAATTTTAGATCAGCAGGGACTTATTCAGCTCTACGTAAAAAAAGACGTAATTGGAGATGATGCTTACTTAGCTTTTAAGAAATTAGATATCGGTGATATTATTGGTGTTCGCGGAACTTTGTTTAAAACAAAAGCGGGTGAAGTAACTGTACGTGCTGAATCAGTCCAGCTGGTTGCCAAAGCACTTAGACCATTACCAGAAAAATGGCATGGATTGACCGATCCTGAGCAAGTTTACCGCATGCGCTATCTTGATTTAATTGTTAATCAGGAATCGCGTCGTCGTCTCTTGCTGCGTTCGCAAATTGTATCTGCGATTAGACGCTTCTTAGATGATCGTAAGTTCTTAGAAGTAGAAACTCCAGTACTTCAATCTGTGGCCGGCGGTGCAGCAGCACGGCCTTTTACAACTCAGCATAAGGCACTCGGGGTAGATTTTTATCTTCGTATTTCACTCGAGCTATATTTGAAGCGTCTTTTAGTAGGCGGAATTGACCGCGTATATGAGATAGGTCGCAATTTCCGTAACGAAGGTATTTCCAGACGTCATAATCCTGAGTTTACGATGCTTGAAGTATATCAAGCTTACAGTGATCACCGCGGTATGATGGTTTTAATTAAGGACATGTTAATGACCTTGTGCCGTGATGTGCTAGGAACAACCAAGATTGCACATGCAGCCAGCGGGCAAGAAATTGATTTTGGTGGAGAATGGCGAGAGGTGTCATACAAAGATTTAATTCGCGCACAAACAAAAGACCCTGAGTGGTTTAATCGCTCTAAAACAGAGCATGTGGAAGCTGCGACAAAACTTGGCCTTAAAGTTGAAGCTCAGTGGCAAGACTTCGAAATCACTAACGAGATTTTTTCAAAGTTAATTGAGCCTACATTAATACAACCTACGTTTGTACTTAATTTGCCAAAAGAATTGTGTCCTTTAGCTAAGATTAACTCGGCTGATCCTACTACCTTGGATGTATTCGAATTATGCATTGGAGGAATGGAAGTTGCGCCTGCTTATTCTGAGCAGAACGATCCTGATATTCAACGTGCCATGTTTGAAGGCCAGGCAGGTGAGGAAAAGCAAAGTATAGATCAAGATTTCTTACTTTCTTTAGAGTATGGTATGCCTCCAGCAGGTGGAATGGGTGTAGGAATTGATCGTTTATGCATCCTATTAACTGGTGCTGAGAGTATTCGAGATGTAATCCTTTTCCCTCAGCTGCGCCCTGGAGGTAAGACCGAGGGGTAAGACTTTATCCCCAAATTATTGTTAGTGCCATATGCCCTTGAAGTATATAACTATTTTAATGTTCCTTTAGTACGTTTTATTAACCTCATATTATGACAACCGAATTTCCTGCCCCTACGGTTTCAACACAACCTTCCACAAATTATCGCTGGACAGTGTGTGCTCTGCTTTTTGCAGCAACCACGATCAACTATATCGACCGTCAGATTTTAGCTTTAATTAAGCCTATACTTGATGAGCAATTGCACTGGAGTAACGAGCAGTTTGGTCTTACTAACGCTTTTTTCCAGCTTTCCTACGCAGTCAGTCTGATGATTTTTGGTTGGTTAGTGGATAAGTATGGAACCAAAATAGGTTATGGCATTTCAATCGCAGCTTGGAGTTGTGCAGCGGTTGGTCATGCCTTGGTTGGTAGCATTGGCGGTTTTTATATCGCACGTGTAGTATTAGGTCTTGGTGAAGGTGGAAATTTTCCTTCTGCAATCAAAGCAGTCGCTTTGTGGTTTCCTAAAAGAGAGCGAGCTACGGCGACTGCAATTTTTAACTCAGGTACAAATATGGGCGCAATTATAGCACCACTGATTGTTCCTGCTATTGCCTTATCCTTAGGATGGCACTGGGCCTTTATTTTTGCAGGTATAGCAGGATTTCTTTGGTTATTTTTGTGGATCCCATTCTACAATGTTCCAGAGAAAATTAAGGCAACTAACGCAGCTGAGCTAGAGCTTATAGGCAGCGATAAAGATGATACTAGCCGTGATGGTGAAAAAATATCCTGGCTTAGCTTATTAGGTTATAGACAGACGTGGTCATTTGTTGTTGCTAAAGCACTTACGGATCCCGTTTGGTGGTTCTTCCTTACTTGGCTACCTGATTTCTTTAAACAAACACGTAATTTAGATATTAAGCAAAGTGGGTACATGCTCGCTACGATATATGGTATGTCGACTGTTCTGAGTATTTTCGGCGGTGTAGTTGTTGGAAAACTTGTTAAATCAGGTTGGTCGGTAACTCGTGCTAGAAAAACTGGAATGATAATTTTCGCTGTTTGTGTTTTACCAATCGTTTATGTTGTGGATGTAAATAATTGGACCGCTGTATTGCTCATCGGTTTCGCATGTTCTGCTCATCAAGCTTGGTCTGCTAACTTATTCACTACTGCTTCCGATATGTTTCCAAAGCGTGCAGTGGCCTCTGTTGTAGGTTTAGGTGGTATGGCAGGTTCAGGTCTTGGGTTTGTATTTCCTATTTTGGCCGGTCATTTGTTAGATCGTTTTAAACTTCATAATAATATCTCTGGAGGATATTCAGTGCTGTTTTCAATTTGTGCAGGAGCATATTTGTTAGCTTTTGTTTTACAGCATATTCTAGCACCTCGCTTTGAGATGACCAAACTTAAGGAAGTTTAAGTATAGACTAGGGGCGTAATACGATAAAATGCTATGCCCTGGTATCTATACCTCGCTTTAAAGCAGCTCTTCTCATCTGGGCAGAGGCTTTTCTTTACGTTGATATCGATCGTAAGTGTAGCTCTAGGCGTGATGCTTCTGATCATCGTCATGAGTGTAATGGGTGGTTTCAGATATGAAATCAGACAAAAAATTGTAGATACCCAAGGTGATTTACAGGTCAGGGCTTCAGGGTATATCCAGAATGCTTCGTCTTTAGAAAAAGTTATTAATACAGTACCTGGTGTACTAGCATCTACGGCATTTGCTCAGGGTGTAGTGATGTTAGAGAAGGACCAGAAGCCATCATTTCCTTCGATTCAGGGACTAGATATGCGAACAGTGGAAAAAGTGATTCCATTAAATCGCTATATTATTCAAGGCTCATTACAGGATCTCGATGATGACTCAGTTATTTTGAGTTCTCAGCTTGCCCTTTCCTTAGGTGCGCGGGTAGGTAATGCCGTACAAATCTACACTCCCTTAATGCTTGAAGTTGCAAAAGGGCAGGACGAAGTGCTCTTGCCTACTGAACTTAAAGTCATTGGCATTTTTGAAATAGGGCATCAACAACTCGATAGCTCTACAGTCATAGTAACTTTAAGGCGGATGCAGCAGCTCTACGGTTTAGGCCATGGAGTTCACGGGATTAATGTCAGAATTGCAGCAAGTGAAGATGCTGATTTAGTAACCGCTCGAATTAATGCAGCCTTACAAAAGGCTCAAGGTAAGAGTATTGATATTATGCCAGGACTTTGGGCGCGCTCTTGGTCTGAATTAAATCAAGAATTTTTATGGGTCTTGCAGTTAGAGAAAAATATTATGACCGTAATTTTATTAGCAGTAGTTATTGTCTCTGCTTTTTTAACGATGAGCCTATTACTTGTTCTAGTATTAAAGAAAACAAGGGAAATTGGCCTCTTGGGCGCTTTGGGGGCTACGCGTAAACAAATTGCCTTATGCTTTTGTTTGCAGGGTGTAAGTATTGGCGTTGTGGGTACTAGCTTAGGGCTTATTTTTGGATTCACATTCCTGCATTTTAGAAATGACGTTGTACTTTTAGTAACTCGTTTTACTGGTAGCCAAGCAATTCTTGAACGGTTTTATCAGTTCAGTGAAATGCCTGCACATACCGCTTTTTCTGATTTAGTGATCGTGGTAATTTCAGCGATTGTTCTTTCCACTTTAGCAGGACTTATACCTGCTTTTATTGCTGCACGACTTAAACCTGTGGAGGCGCTTCGTAGTGAGTAATCCTGTTTTATTTGCCCAAGCTTTAGTCAAGTCCTACCAAAGTGGAGATCGCCGCTTGGAGGTCTTACGTGGAGTAAATTTACAAGTCCTTCCTGGTGAAACAGTCAGTATTCGTGGCGAGTCAGGTTCTGGTAAGTCAACTCTACTTCATTTACTAGCAGGTTTAGATTCACCAGAGAATGGGAGTATTGTTTGGGGTAAAGAAACAAATCCCGATGCAGTGCGAAGCACCGGTTATCTTGGTATGGTCTTTCAGGCTTTTTATTTAATACCTGAACTAAATGCCCGCGATAATATTTTAATGGCCAAGCGTATTCAAGGTGGACTTGACCAAGCTGCTTATGCCAGAGCAGATGAGTTGCTTAAGAAAGTAGGTTTAAGTGAACGCGCTAACCATCTGCCTTCACAGCTTTCAGGTGGTGAATGCCAGCGGGTTGCTGTTGCAAGGTCCCTTATGAATTTTCCACAGGTTATTGTTGCTGATGAACCTACTGGTAATTTAGATGAGCAGACCGGTGATTCCGTGATTAGCCTCTTAATAGACCTGTGTGCAGATATGAAAACAAGTCTAGTTCTTGTGACTCATAATCCAAGTCATGCTATGCGCACACAGCGGCAACTTATCCTTAAACACGGTGTCTTACTAGAGGCTTAAGTTTTTAGTAGACTTAGAATTTCAAGTTTGCGGCTTTGGCATAAGCTCTCATGGTTTAGCTATGGCAAGTCCCAAGATTAAGTGCGGTGTTGCTGGCGTTGGTTCATTAGGCCAACACCATGCACGTATTTACGCTCAACTCCCCGGTGCTGAACTAGTGGGTATTTATGATAGGGACAGTAAGCGTGCAGCTGAAATTGCAAAATTATACGGCTGTAAGGTCTTCACCTCTGTTGAGGAATTAGGGGTAGCCTGTGAAGCGGTATCTGTTGTTGTTCCAACAGATCTACATGCCGAGGTTGCGATTCCCCTGCTTAAACAGGGTTGTCACCTATTAATTGAAAAACCAATTTGCGCTTCTCTTGAAGAAGCTGAACAAGTGATGGCTGTAGCTCTAGAAAAAAAACGTTTAGTTCAAGTTGGGCACATTGAACATTTTAATCCGGTCATGGCGTTCTTAGAGAAAGAAGCTAATCACCCTCAGTTTATTACCTCCGAGAGATTGGCGCCATATCAACTCCGAGGAACTGAAGTGGGTGTTGTTTTGGATCTTATGATTCACGATATAGGTATTGTGCTAGCACTCGTTAAATCTCCGGTGAAGCGCATCGATAGTGTAGGCGTAAAAGTACTCTCCAAGACCGAGGATATAGCGAATGCACGTATTGAATTTGAAAATGGGTGTGTCGCTAATCTTAATGCGAGTCGAATTAGCTTAAAGAAAGCGCGCGAAATTCGTATATTCCAAGACGATGCATACTTGTCCTTAGATTTTATGAATCAGGGCGGTCATCTTGTGCGTAAAAGTGATATTATAGCTTACGGTATTAAGATGAAAATTGGCCTCGTTAAAGCAGGGGACCATGCTTCTATTCCCGTGCATGAAATTCCGATTGAGAAGGGTGAGCCTCTCGCTCTTGAATTAGCTCATTTTATATCAAGTGTTGCTGAATCCAAGCAGCCTAAAGTAAATGCTCAAATGGGTAAGACAGCCCTTGAAGTTGCACTCACAATTACTGATCAAATTAAGAAGGCTGTAGTACGTTAAGCTTGGTTTCTTATGGCTCACGTATCACCACTTCATTTCGTTTCACCTAATAAGGGAAGTGTTGATATGTTGATTATTGCAGGTGAGCACTCGGGAGATTTAAATGCGGCCCGTGTTCTTAGGCAGTTGCTTCAAAAATCACCGTATTTGAATGTGGCTGCGATTGGGGGTCCAGCCCTGGAAGAAGCAGGTGCTCAATTACTCTGTGATGTGACAGGTGCATCCGTCATAGGCTACATTGAAGTGTTTAAAAAATATCGGTCATTTTTTAAACCGCTTTTTAATGAAACCCTTCGTTGGATAACACAGCACCAACCTAAAGCCGTCTTATTTGTAGATTATGGTGGATTTAATATTCGCATGGCAAAGGCACTGCGTGAAAAAGGAATTAGTACGAAAGGTTGGGGTAGTGTTAAAACGCTATATTATATCAGTCCCCAAATCTGGGCATCACGCCCTAATCGCCGTTTTTCAATAGCACGGTCGGTTGATTCTTTAGCTGTTATTTTTCCTTTTGAGAAAGCCTGTTACGACGATACGAGTTTAGATGTCGAATTTGTAGGGCATCCCTTTACCGCTTCTGATTATACTCCGCCCGTTGTATATGATCGACTAGGGCCTGTCCTTATTCTGCCAGGAAGTAGGAGGCCTGCTGTAGTACGCCTATTGCCTGTACTTTTAAGAGCCTATAAAGCCTCCAAAGCACCCTCTGCGGTTGTTTTATATCCCAGTGACTCTATAGCCACTCTAATGCGCTCTATCGCAGAAGACATGGGTATAGTTAATCTTATCTTTAAGCCATTCAGTACTGAGGTGAGTGATGCCCCACAAAAGGCCTCAGCTGTTTTAATGAGTAGTGGTACTATTTCAGTGCACTGCGCATTGGCTGGAATTCCGGGTGCCATCGCTTTCAAAATTGATCCCCTTACTTATATGTTAGGGCGTTTAATCGTAAACGTGAAGCAAATCGGCCTAGCTAATCTCTTACTTAAAGAAACCATGTATCCTGAATATATTCAGGATGCGGCTACTGAAGAGGCTCTTTGTGGTGAACTCAGTGAGTGCTTAAATAACTCGAACCGAATTGACTGCACTCTTGATCAAGCAAGTCGCTTGAAAAAAGCTTTAGCACAACCTGCGGGCTTAACAGCAGCGGATTGGCTCAAGCATCATATTGAAGCTGATTCTTGAGGTGGAGTCGGCTTCGCGCTGACATGTGAAGTGCTAGGACTAATTAGCTGAGGCTCGATGTGTTTCCACAAGTTTTCAACTTTTTCACCTAGTAGATTTTTGCAAGTTATTATTTCTGCTTCACGAGAAGCCCGGTTTTCGTCAGCAATTTTCGCTAAATCATCGAGATTATAAACGAATACGTTTTGCAGTATATTTACGGATGCCTCTACGTTACGAGGTAGAGCTAAATCAATTAAGAATAATGGACGTGTTGGCCTCTTTTTCATTGCAGCTAACACTGTTTCTTTGGTTAGGATGCACTCGGGCGCCGAGGTAGAGCATACAACGACGTCGAAATCGCAAAGTCTGGAATCTTTTTGATCAAAGGGTAGTGCTGATGCTCCGAGTTCAGTTGCAATATGTAGGGCTTTGTCAAAACCGCGGTTTGATACCGTCAATGCGAGTGCTCCTCTGCTTTGAAATGCCTTTGCAGTTTTTTCTCCTATATCTCCAGCACCTAACAGAAGTATGCGTGTTTCTTTAAGTTGACCAAAAATATTAAGGGCTAGTTCTACGGCAACATTTGCTATGCTTACTTGGCCTACAGTAATTTTTGTAGTACTTCGGACATGCTTAGCTGCTTGAAATATTTTCTGAAAAATACGATTTAAGATTGGCCCTGTAAATTTGCGGGTTTGCGCGTTCGCATACGCTTCTTTGATTTGGCCAAAGATTTCTGTTTCCCCAAGTATCTGAGAATCAAGTCCAGCTGCTACTTCGGCTAAATGCTGAACTGCATCTTTACCTTTAAGACTTAAACGAAACGCTTCAAATTCACTAATTTCGAAGGCTTGTTGTTTACAGAAAGCTGCGGTGACTTCTTCTGCTATAGTCTTCGAATTGCCCACACCGTAAAATTCAATACGGTTACAGGTATTAACTACAGCGAGTTCATGTAAACCTTCTATCGAGCGCAAGTGCGTGAGTAAGGCGTCCTCATTATGGGAAGCTAGTGCGAGCTTTTCACGCACTTCAATAGGAGCTTTATGATGATTGGCCCCAATTACGAAAACATTGGGGAAGCTCATGGTTGTGCTTCTAGTTTAACATGAATTGCACCGTTTGATGAGTGACGGCTTGTATCTACTGGCCAAAGAGAAAGTAGTGCAGCTACAAATAATAAAATACCCACCCAGCCAAAGCGTTTAGCAATTAACTTACCATTCAGTCTTAGGATAAGGGCAACCGAGTAGGCTACCCACACACTACACGTTACAATAAGTTTAAATACACTTACACTTGCAAAGTCATGGGTCCAATACACTGAACCAACTATGAGTGAGATGGCTAAAATAAGTACCCCAGAAACAAGTAGGCGCAGTCCAATTTGGTCCAAATCTATTACGGAGGGTAAAAAAGAAAACCAGCCGCCTATGCGTTTAGATTTTAGGGAATACAGACGTAAAAGATATAGCGCCGAAGTAAGAGCAAGTAGTGCGAAAACTCCATAGCTAAACAGTGCTATTGCTGCATGAAATTCTATCCATGGATTGTTGCCAAAAATATGAGCTCTACGTGTTGCGTCAAAATCGGGCAAAAGTAGAGAACTGAGTGTGAGTGCTGCCGCTAAGCACGAAGTGAAGTAGCCCAGTAAACTGGAGCGAAAGGTTACCCCAATTACTAAGTACAGGGTAATTGCAGACCAAGCGGTAAACTGAAAAATTTCAAATGAGTTTCCTAATGGACAACCACCAACGGCGTGGCCTCGAACACCAAGTCCCATGAGTTGTAAAAGGTAGCCTGCGGTAATAACTGCATACATTGTTACCCCGGATGGACGCCCGCCTTTAATAAGTGATAAGGTGCCTAATATTAAACCGGTGAGGTAAAATGCACCTGCAGCCCATAGCCATTCTCGGTCAGTTAAAACAGCGAACATAAAATGACCTTAGACTGACTTGCCTTGTGTTGCAAGCCAGTCACACATCCTAGGCTTTACTTCTGCGCCAAGTGGCAATGTACATGCCATTTGCATCAACAGCCTGGGGCCATAAGAAGAGGCTACCCGGTTTTGATAGAGGGTCAGCTGGAAGTCCATTTACTGTCTTTAATTCAGGGATAAATTCGGGGTTTGCTGCAGTAAAGGCATCGAAAATACCGGTGGTTTCAGCATGCGTTAATGTACATACTGCATACATGAGTAGTCCGCCTGGTTTAACGAGCTCGGAAACTTGTTTTAACAGTGCCGCTTGAATAACTGCTAGTTCTTTAATGTCTTCAACAGTTACACTCCAGCGCGCATGTGGATTACGTCTCCATGTGCCGATACCTGAGCATGGAGCATCCAGTAAAATACCATCGAACTTTGTTTTAAATGGAAGTTTTCCAGGTAACATAACACCTGGATTTTTTGGATCTTCAATTTTTTGACCACCATCCCAAGGCTTGGAGCGGTAGTTAAATACTTTGGCCCTTTTAGCACGAGTCTTTAGTACATCCAGGCGTCTTAATGAACGATCTGTTGCCCAGACAACGCCCTTATTTTGCAGTAGATCTGCGATATGAAGTGTTTTGCCACCTTCGCCCGAACATGCGTCCCACCAGGTTTCACCTGGTTTTGGTGAAGCAATAACACTTACTAATTGAGAGGATAGATCTTGGATCTGAAAATCTCCATTTTTGAAACTTTGAGATAAAAATAAATCGCGAGATCCTTTATAGCGTATCGAATCTGGTGAAGAGGGAGCTGCGATACAATCACCCAACGCCATCATGAGTTTTGAACCGTGACCAGGACGTGCTCTAAGCCACAAGGGAGGCTCTTGTTGCAACTGGCGTATAAATTCAGGTGTCACTGTCATTTCTGACTTAAGCCACTCAGGAACTGCGAGTGCAGCCAGTGCAGGTTCTTTGATCGACTTAGGATCTTTTGCAAAATTTATACTGAGTTCAACAGCTTGCTCTACTTGTGCTTCACGACTGACTTTTGAATTAAGCCAGCCAAACCAGCGGAAGTATGCAAATACTGCGCGACTGACTTCACGGCGCTCTGTGCCGATCAAGTATTGTTTTTCCACGAAGTAGCGCTTAAGCGCCATGTCGGCAGGAAAATCAGCTGTAGTGGCAGTCACGATTTGTGCTGCGTGGGAGAGGGTACGTTGATTCATTTTTTTCGAGACCAGGATTTTTCCTGCTTTAATTCCAGGCGCCTTGCCTCGAACTGCACTCCAGCTACAGCGGAGTGTCCGCGTAGTTTCTGAAATGCTTGTGCATTAATTTTCCAAGAAAGTGCTGAGCTAACCTCTGCGATAGGAGTAGCTTTGTCGGGGAATAGAAAAGCGAACTCAAGTCGGGTGTCCCCGGTTTCTTTACCCACTGTATCGCGCAAGAGACTTAAAAATTGAGGAGCCGTAGGATCTTCTGGCTTAAGAAGCCATGTGACTTTTTTGATCTGGGACGAAACGTAGTTATCTAGGGCGTAGCATTCTTTAACATTAATGCGTGCTCCCTCAGTTCCAGCAATGATATTACCTGCAACCACTACTGATGCATTCTCAGCAAGTATGGAACCGTAGGCTGCGTAGGCATCCGCAAACATATTCAGTGCCACGGTGGATTTACGTGTTGTTAAATTAAACGAAGCCCACGGTCTATTGTCTTTTTTAGAGAGCCGTTTTGCAATTGAGCCAACAATACCGCATAGGCGAAATTCAGTTTTACTGGTCTGCTGGGTCAGTACTTCAGGAAGGAAGCTATCGAGTGCTTCTGTGATTCCTGCGTAGGGATCAAGCGGATGCCCAGAAATGTAAAACCCGAGTAGTTCTTTCTCGTAAAGAAGTCTATTGGCCTGCGTAAGTTTACGTTCAGGTGTAGTAGCACTTTGTGATTTCGATTTTGCCGTTTGTTTCGAGGCACTTTCTCCAGAGAGTCCCAGGAAAGAATCATCATTTGATGCTGTACTTGTTAAGCGAGCAGCTCCTTTTTTAGTATGCTTAAGTATTTCAGCATACTCTTTAGCAAGGCGTGGAAGTTCGGGTACTTCTACGGGTGCTTCAACAAAATCAAATAACATAGCCTCAACGGGTTTCTCGGGCTTAGCTGCATTAGCTGACTCTTTTCTTAAAGCTGGATATTTACGCTGAAGTTCCCCTAAAGCAGACAGGGCATCATCAATACGACCAAATAAAATAGAGGGATCTTCTTTGCTAAAATCGAAAGCACCTGTTGCAGCTAAATTCTCAAGGACTCGCTTATTAACAGCGCGGCCATCTACGCGAATCAGTAAATCATCAAAGTCTTTGTATGAGCCATTCTTTTCACGCTCTTCGATGATACGCTTTGCTGCGAGTTCACCGACACCTTTAATACCAGCTAGACCAAAGCGAATTTTAGTTCCTACAGGAGTAAAGGCTTCACGCGATTCATTTACATCTGGTCCTAAGACTTGGATTCCAATTGCCCCGCAATCTGCAACAAAGTGAGACACCTTGTCGGCGTTTCCTAGTTCAGCGCTTAACATAGCTGCCATGAACTGCACAGGGTAGTTCGCTTTTAAGAAACCGGTTTGATAACTCAAAATAGCGTAGGCTGCTGAGTGAGATTTATTAAAACCGTAACCTGCGAACTTATTTAAAATATCGAAAATTGCGTTCGCTGTTTTCGCATCAATTGCGTGTAGCTTAGCTGCGCCATCTACAAACTTAGTTCTTTCTTGGGCCATTGCATCAGCATCTTTCTTACCCATTGCACGCCTTAACATGTCTGCGCCACCTAAAGTGTAGCCTGCAATGACTTTAGCTGCCTCCATTACCTGCTCTTGGTAGACCATGACCCCGTAGGTTTCACGACATACCTCTTCAAGGAGAGGATGAGGGAATGTAACCGTACTTGGATCTTTTTTACCCCGGATATAATCAGGGATCCAGTCCATCGGGCCTGGTCTGTACAGTGCAATCAGTGCAATAATTTCATCTATTGAGGAAAGTCCTAATTGACGGCAAAGATTTTGCATGCCGCCTGATTCCAATTGGAAAACACCTGTTGTTTTTCCGGAAGTTAAAAGCTTAAACGTTTTTGCATCATCAAACGGAATTGCCTCGATATCAAAGGAAGGATTTTCGGTACGTCTAATATTGTCTACAGCATCTGCAATAACTGTTAAGGTTTTTAGACCTAAAAAGTCCATCTTAAGTAACCCCAGTTTGCCGATTGCGTTCATATCAAACTGAACGGTCACGTCACCTTCTTGTAGGGTCAGGGGAACGAATTCTTCAAGGGGCTGATCTGAGATAATAATACCTGCAGCATGCTTACCGGTATTACGGACCATGCCCTCAAGTACGGTTGCTTCTTCAAAGATTTTTTTGGCAACAGGATTTCCTGCAATTTCAGTTCTTAACTCAGTGGATTTAGCAACCGCATCTGCGAGCGTAATATTGAGTTCATCAGGAATCATCTTTGCTAAACGATCTGCGTCAGCAAAAGGCACATTGTGTACACGTGCGACGTCACGGATAACCATCTTTGCTCCCATTGTGCCGTAGGTGATAATATTGGCTACACACTGGTCGCCATATTTTTTACGTACGTAGTCAATAACTTCACCCCTTCGGCGCATGCAAAAATCGATATCAAAGTCTGGAGGTGAAACACGCTCTGGATTAAGGAAGCGCTCGAAGAGAAGCTTAAAGCGAAGTGGATCTAGATTAGTGATACCTAGTACGTAAGCTACAATACAGCCAGCGCCCGAACCACGCCCTGGACCAACCGGAATACCTTGAGACCTAGCCCATGCAATAAAATCCCAGACTACTAAGAAGTAATCAATGAATCCTGTTTTAGCGATTACGCTGAGTTCGAAATCTAAACGATCGGATAAGGTTTTTTGTAAGCTATCCACTGCTGCAGTGGAGTTGTAAGATAAGTTATAGCGTTTTTTTAGACCCTCTAAACAAAGTACACGTAAATAATCTAAGCGGTCACCTTTGACTTCAGGGGGCAGGGGATACTTAGGATATCGCTCACTGCCTTTGGGAAATGGAATTGAAATGTCGCACATCTCTGCAACAGCCTGCGTATTGATTACAGATTCAGGTACCTCGATAAAGAGGCGTTCCATTTCTTCACGAGACTTTAAATAAAATTCTTCGGTGCTAAAGTGCATCCGATCTTTATCCTCTAATTTTGCACCCGTTTGAATACAGAGCATGGCATCATGCGGACCTGCATCGGTTGCATTCACATAATGCACGTCATTAGAGCAGACGACTTTGAGTTTAAATTCTTCAGCCAGTTTGAGCAGTAAGGGGATTATCTTTTTTTGCTCATAAATGCCATGATCTTGAATTTCGACAAAATAGTTTTCACGGCCGAAAATATCCACAAAGCGTGCTAAGGCCCTGCGTGCTTCCTCCCACTTGTCGTTCATGAGGTAGTAGGGAACAAGCGAAGCTAGGCAGCCAGTGAACCCAATTAAACCCTCAGAATACTTGGCTAACGTAGCAAAATCGGTTCTAGGCTTATAATAAAACCCCTTTAAGTGAGCGTCTGACACTAATTTAAGTAAGTTTTGGTAGCCTTTCATGTTCTTGGCTATCAAGCCCAAGTGAAAGATCGACTTACCCTCATCAGACCTTCCGTGGCGTTCGGTTCTAGAGCCTTCTACTAAATAGAGCTCACAACCTAGAATTGGTTTGATGCCTTTAGCTTTCGCTGTGTTATAGAAGTCTATGGCTCCGAACAAGTTACCATGGTCCGTTAAGGCAATAGCCTTCATTCCGAGTTGAACGGCTTTTTCAGTTAAGCGGTCAATTCGGCATGCCCCGTCCAGTAAGCTGTAGTCGCTATGGACATGGAGATGGACAAAATTCTTATCGGCAGACGACACGATACCAGCCAAGCATGAGAGGGAGTCCGTGCAAGTGTTAAACCACACGAGTAAAAACCATTGACTGCCTCGCTTTTGGGCTACCTAATCAACCTTTTAA
The DNA here is from genome assembly GCA_903834135.1 of uncultured Opitutia bacterium. Taxonomy (GTDB): domain Bacteria; phylum Verrucomicrobiota; class Verrucomicrobiia; order Opitutales; family Opitutaceae; genus Palsa-1447. The sequence goes on from CAILHZ010000020.1 coordinate 44,536, forward strand.
CACCTGAAATCGTACAGTTGAACCATGTCCATCGAAATCAAAATTCGTAAGAACGAGCCTATTGACCGCGCATTACGTCGCATGAAAAAGAAGCTCGACCGTGAGAACATCATCAAAGGTGTTCGCGCAAAGCGTTACTATGAAAAGCCATGCGAAAAGCGTCGACGCAAAGAGAAGGTTATGGCCTTCACCGCGATGCTACGCCGCCGCTACGATAGCTAAGGTATCGGATCAAATTTTAGTCCTAACCCTCCTTCTTGATAAGACGGAGGGTTTTTTCATTTTTAGGCTAATTCCTCAATCCAGCGCTTATGGGGTCCAGATAGGATGACAGTACTGAGTTTGTTAAGGGGAACCCACACTAAGTCAGGCTTTAACTTCTTTTTTACACGACTTAGCCTGTAAATAGATTCAACCATCTGAAAGCGTGTAATCGTACGTACTTTTTTTACGATTAAATCAGAGGCTTTAAGGTCTGACTCAGAGATACCTACTTGATCTTGTGTAGGTAATTCATGAATACCGGACAAGCGCTTTGCTTTAGCTGTTGCTTTATGCAGTAAAATATTTCCATCCTTAATACACCAGATGCGGTAAATTTCTTTTTTCTCTATTTTTTTCTGAGTGAGTTTAGGAAAATTTTCCGGATTTTCTTTTGTGCCTTTACAGAAATTTTTCACTGGGCAGAGTAGACATTCAGGACTTCTGCGGTGACACACTGTAGCGCCCAGTTCCATCATCGCTTGATTATGGTCTCCCGGATTATCAGTGTTAACTAAAGCCTGGCCTAGTGGAGCAAAATATTTTGAAGCTGTTGCACTATCTGTAAATTCACGGCTATTTGCAGTTAGACGTGATAAAATACGAACTACGTTTCCATCTACACATGCTAATGGTTCTTTAAACGAGATACTTGTAATGGCAGCAGTTGTGTAGGGGCCAACACCAGGTAGTTCTAGCCAAGCCTCAGGTGTCTTAGGGATTTGAGGCATAGCAACTAAGGCTTTAGCTAGCTTATGAATATTGCGAGCGCGTGTGTAGTAGCCTAGGCCTTCCCAGAGTTTTAAGACCTTTTCAGGCGTTGCTTTAGAGAGTGCCTCAAAGGTGGGTAGTTCATCTACCCAGCGGTGAAAATAGGGTAAGGCTGTTTTAATCTGAGTTTGCTGAAGCATGAACTCGCTTAAAACGGTTTTATACAACGTAGGCTCTATTCGCCAGGGGAGTACTCTTGCATGGGTGTGGTACCACCTTAAAAGGGCCTCTTGGAAGGCCTTTTTATGGAATATGAGCTCCTCTGATGCGGTTTTAGCCATCACCTCTTATCGCTGAGGGAACTACGGCTTCATGCAAGTCTCTATTCTCAGCGCTTGCCCTTTTGCCTTAATTTTGCGGCCATTATAGGGTTCATGCCAAAGAAAAACACAGAGCAAGAGCAAGTTCCTAAGAAGTTAGCCATCTATACGGTTAAGTTAGAAAACGCCCAGATGGATACCTTGCACTCCCTTTTAAAATTAAAGGGTTGGGAGAGCTTTGAAGTCCCGTATGCGCGCTTTGCTTATAAAGGACTAAATTGTAATGTCACTGCCTACGAAAGCCGTAAGGTTGTAATCGCTGGTAAAGGGACAGAGGACTTCGTGATTAATATTTTGGAACCTGAAGTCACTAAAGCTCCTAAACTTGGTTATGATGAAGTGCTACACCCCGACTGGTTTGAAGCGCATGCTGGTTTAGATGAAAGCGGTAAGGGTGATTTTTTTGGTCCTGTGGTTGCAGCTACCGTCATTGCTGACCGAGCTGCGATTGATGCATGGATTAAAGCAGGAGTAAAAGATTCTAAAAAAATTGCTGATACTCAGATTGTTAAATTAGAGAAAATTATTTTAGGTACACCAGGTGTTATAGTTGAGACCTGTTTTTGTGGCATGCGTAAGTATAATGAATTAATGCTTAAGCCTGAAGCTAATTTGAATCGCTTACTGGCCTGGCAGCACGCCACAGCACTTGCTAAGGCACTGTCGAAGAAAACAGTGCCTTGGGGTTTACTGGATCAATTTACAGAGCAGCCCTTGGTACAAAAAGAACTCGTGACTAAGGGAGTGAAGGACTTTGAGTTAAGAATGCGAACGAAGGCTGAAGAAGATCCTGTCGTTGCTGCTGCCTCAGTGATTGCACGTGCAGAATTCGTCAGACAAATGCATGGTCTGTCTAAAAAGTTTGGGGCAAAACTGCAAAAGGGTGCTGGGCCATTAGTCAAAGACCAAGCTATTGATATTATTCGCCGTTTTGGTGCACCTGCACTGCATGATTTTGCTAAACTACATTTTAGAACGGCGTATGAAGTCGTATCTTCAGAGGGAAAATTAGGCGAGTTGCCTCTGAAGGAACCTAAAGAAAAAACTGAGTGGGGAAAATAATATGCCCAAGCGCCGCCAACTTCGTGCGTTTGATATTAAGCAAATCGAAGGTCTCGAGGGTTTGCTGGGCGTAGATGAAGCAGGCCGCGGTGCTTTGGCAGGTCCTGTGGTGGCTGGGGCTGTCTTAGTAAGTAAGGAATTTTTAGAAAGTAAGTGGGCTTCAACTCAAGGGGGCCGAGTAAATGATTCAAAACAACTTAGTTCAGAGGAACGTGAAGCACTTTGGGCTGAATTTGAAAAATTGATGCATCATGGATTAATTCATGCTCACTATGGTGTGGCATCAGTGGGTGAGATTGAGACGCTTAATATTTTAGGTGCAACAAAGTTAGCTATGAAGCGTGCTTTAGAGGGAATCTATCCTGCAGAATTATTTACAAAACGAACTGAGCCTGATTTATTTTCTTCCTTTGAGGAACGCTCAGCTTTTAAGCCGTCAGTCTCATGTAAAATTTTAGTCGATGGCTTAGCGTTACGTCATTTCCCTTATCCGCATACAGGGGTTGTTAAAGGGGATGCAAGGTCACTGTGTATTGCGATGGCTTCAATTGTAGCTAAAGTAACACGTGATCGATTGATGATTAAATTGGATAAAAAATATCCAGGCTATGGTTTTTCTCAGCATAAAGGCTACGGCACTGAAGAGCATCGCCTAGCGCTTCTTAAACTAGGGCGTAGCACTGAGCATCGGGAACTCTTCTTAAGGAAATTATTTGCCGAGCATGTAGATCCTTCACAAATGGATTTTCTTGCCCAACAACAAGACTAATCTTCCTGCGGTTGACCTTACGTATAAGCTCTCTTACTGTTTGCTTTAACACATGGCAGGAAAGAAAAATACTTCACTTGATAGAGTATTGGGCCGCTTAGACTCGTTAGATTCTGTTAATCTTGCGAACTTAGTGCAGCGCCTTGCTCGTGAGCGTGGGCTTTTTGAAGAGATTTTTAATACCTTACAAGAAGGCGTTCTTGTCATAGATCCCGAGGGTACAATTGAGTATGCTAATGAATCGGCTCATAGTTTAATTGGAGTCAGTGAGGATGATTTAGAAGGCGGAATTTTATGGAAATTTTTACCAGGTCTTAGGCCTTCAATGGGTACGGCAATGGAGCCTGAGGACGGAGGCTCTCCTGTAATTGCTTCACGTGAATTTGAGTTAACCTATCCTAAGCCACGTACGCTACGTTTGTATATGGTTCCTTTTAGAGCAGGTACTCGAGAAGTGAAGCGCAGGTATGTTGTTATTTTATCTGATATTACACGAGATAAAGAGGCGACTGGTCAGCGCATAGAAGATGAACGTACCTCCTCAATTTTACTTTTAGCAGGTGGGGTAGCTCATGAGTTGGGTAATCCACTTAATTCTCTGACAATTCATTTGCAGCTTATGGAGCGTAAGCTCAAGAAGTTAAAAGCAAATTCAGAGAGTGATTCGATTGCTGAATCTGTAAAAATTTGCCGCGATGAAGTGCAGCGGCTAGACGGAATTATTAAAAACTTTCTTGAAGCTATTCGTCCTCAGGTTCCCGATTTAAGCGAAACCAATTTAGCCGACGTTTTATCTGAAGTGTTAAAGGTGCAAAAACAAGAAATTGCTGACCGTGGAATAGTCATTGAGGCTGAAGCTTCCGCTTCTCTACCGGTTGTCATGGCTGACAAAAATCAGATTAAGCAGGTTTTCTTCAATCTCACTAAAAATGCGATGGAAGCGATGCAACCCGGCGGCAAGTTGCGTATTCGCTCAGGTATAGATGATGAGTCAGTCTATCTTTTAATTGGTGATAGTGGTACTGGTATAAAGCAAGATGACTTAGTGAAGTTATTTCAGCCTTATCACACCACAAAGACTGGAGGCCATGGCCTAGGTCTTATGATTGTGCAGCGTATTATGCGAGCACACGGTGGCCAAGTTGGCATTGAGAGTAAAGAGGGAGTAGGGACTGTCGTTACCCTACAATTTCCTCGTAAAGATAAACGTGTAAGAATGTTACACGGTGGTATTTAATCTAAGCTAGCCAAACTTATTTGGCTAAGGATTCTGAGTTCGAAGTCGCTAAAAGATTTTTGATGACAATAGTCTGTGTCTCGGATTTTGACCCAATTTTTAAACGTACTTGAACAGGAATTTCATCTGAGGTGATACCTAATTGAGAAATCATTGGATCAGGAGAGATGGTTTCTCCAGGGGCAATTTTTAGCACATCAGGGTGAATTGCAAAATTACCTAGATCTGAATTAAAATCCATAATCGAAACAGTGATCGGACTTGTACTCGTATTTTGTAGAGTAAAATGAATGGTCACTGGAGGCATTGGACTGCCGACTGCTGCCTTGGCGCGTAGGTAGGCCATAGCTTCATCGTTCTCCATGCCGCTAATATCAGCCATTTGCTGTCTACCATCGCCACTATTGCCGCCGCGTAGTGCGCTAAACATTCCTCGCCTAGTATTACCATCTTCTGGTGAAGCTCCTCCTCCAATGCCATCGCCACCACCTAAAAAGGCTGTATCTTTTGTGCCGGAGCTCTTTGCATTCTTAGAAGCATCTGCATCTGCTTTAATTGTAGCAGCTTTTCTTCCTTTACCTATTCCACGGCTAATAGTGATCGTAGCCACTAGTTTATCACTAAAAAAGGCGTGAGCCCCCTTCATCGCTACAGGTCGTTCGCCCATATTAACCGCTTGTGCGAGTTCGTCTGTTGGACGGCGTTCTTGACAACCTTCTGTCAGTAAAAGGCAGCTTGCGGTTGCAATAAGGCTTAAATTTAGAACAAAACGAGAATGTCTAAAGCGGTTCATCATGAGGTTTATGGACTTACTTGAATTGGGCTATAAGTTATAAAATATAGAGATTTTCGATCTATTTGCCATATTAAAGGTCAAAGCTGTGCTTGAATGACCATAATTTGAACGAAAGGTTGCATAAAGGCCTTACCTCAGCCAATTGAAAATCGCATCTTTTGGTTATTTTGTGCGTCTAGCGCAACATAACCAGATGCCCTTTACATGGATAAAAGTCCAACGACCGAGCTGGTCGACCTTGTTCGCCGCGCCCAGCGTGGTGAGGAGGCCGCACAACACGACCTTATTGTTAGCTACCAAAACCGGGTTGCTGGGTTTGTCTATGCCATGATGAATCGAAGTGATGCAGTTGAAGATATTTCTCAGCAGGTATTTATTAAAATGGTTCGAGCCATACACGGACTACAAGCTCCTGCTCAATTTGAATCATGGCTTTTTAGACTCGCACGCAATACCTGCATAGATCATCTACGCAGACAAAAATTAAGACGTATTTTTTTACCTTTTGAAGCAGAGCACGAATCTGTCGCTGAACCTGCAGGTGCATTGGATACGGAAGAACTCGACGCTTTGCGCCATGCTTTAGGCCAGTTAAGACCGCAAGACAGAGCGTTAATTGCACTTGTGCAAGAAGGCCGAAGTCATTCTGAGATTGCAGAGACATTAAAAACCAGCGTTGCAGCGGTGAAAGCAAGGCTTCATCGTGCACGTGAGCACTTAAGAAAACATTATAATTCCGACCATGAAAACTGAATTAATCGCGTGGAATCAGCTTAGAAATAAAGCTGCTGCTCAACTACATCCGCAGTTTGCTCAGCGCGTCATGCGTGCAGCACGTATGAGTGCTGAGGTAGCACCTTCGCTATTAAGCTATGTTAGCCTAAGTGCTGCGACACTTGTCGTGTGCTTTTCCGCACTGACTTATGTGCATAATGTTTCCATTGCTCAAGATGACATGCGTCAATCTTCAGATTGGCAGCAAGTACTTTCAGTTGATGAAGAATCGAGTATTCTGCAATGAATCGCCGCCTCATAGTCGCACTCTCTACAGCCGTTGTTTTTATGGCAGGATATGCCACTGGTGTATGGCATGAAAATACTCGACCACTACCACCTCCGCCTTCGTCCTTAGGTGCAGAGTTTGGTCATACGAAGTTAAGTTATTCTTTTTCCAGCCCCAGGGATCGTGCTATTAACCGTAAGGAGCTTGTTACTCGTATTGAAGCGCTTAAGCCACAACTCGACGCATTTCGAAAAGAAGTAATCTCTATCGACAAAGCCTTTGAAGCTGATTTTAAAAAAATATTATCTGCAGAGCAATTAACGCGGTATGAAGATCATTTAAAACGCCGTGAAGTTAATCGTGGTAAGGGTGCTAAGCATGATGCTCCAATGAGTGATGCTGAAATTGAGAATTTAATGTGGGATCAACCTGCACGTAGTCTTATAAGTGAGATGGTTTTACCGCTTCGTTTAGATATTCTGTCTCGTGAGTATAAGTTGGATGATCAGCAAAAAATTACAGTAAATGATTTGCTTAAAATTAGACGTACTAAGGTGCTCGCTTTAATTGATAGTTCTCCACCTCCTTCGGTTCAATTAATGCGACTTGCACCTTATATTCAAAGATTAGTAAAACCAGTGCCTTTAGCTGAAGCTTCAGTTGCAAAATAATTATTTAAGATAAAGTACTTAGGTAAATAACTCTTTATGGTTCCGAGCTTACTTATAGTTGATGATGAAAAACATACCCGAGAAGGGCTGCAGCAGGCGCTTGCCGACAACTATGACGTGAGTGTAGCAGCAAGTGCGGATGAAGCCTTCAACTTAATGCAGAGTCAGCCTTTTGATGTAATCATCACCGATTTAAGGATGCCTGGTAAGTCTGGACTTAAAGTAATTGATCAAGCACTACTTCAGTCCAATCAGCCAGCAGTATTGATGATGACTGCCTACGGAACTATCGAGAGTGCTGTAGAGGCTATGAAACGCGGTGCAGTGGATTTTTTAACTAAGCCTGTAAATATTGAGCGCTTAGAAGTGCTCATACAAAGAGCGCTCAAATCGAAGACCCTTGAAGTCGAGGTCAAGCAGCTGCACGAGAGATTAGATGAGAAATATCAGTTTGATGGAATTCTTGGACATTCACCTAAAATTCAGGCTGTAATTGATCAGGTGAAGTTAGTTTCCACGTCTAAGGCTACTATTTTAATTGAGGGTGAAAGCGGTACAGGTAAGGAATTAATTGCACAGGCTGTACACCAGACTAGCCCAAGAGCGCGCGCTCCTTTTATTCCGGTGCATTGTGCAGCTTTGTCTGAAAATTTATTAGAGAGTGAATTGTTTGGTCATGAACGCGGTGCTTTCACCGGAGCCGCCGAACGTAGGATAGGGCGCTTTGAATCTGCAGATGGAGGAACACTCTTCTTGGATGAAATCGGAGAAATTTCTTTAGCGACTCAGGTAAAGTTACTGCGTTTCCTTGAAACACGTTCGATCGAGCGCGTTGGTGGTTCCAAGCCAATTGACTTAGATGTTAGACTTGTTGCAGCAACGAATAAAAATTTAGAAGAACTCTGCAGGCAGGGTAAATTTAGAGAGGATCTCTTTTTTAGGCTCAACGTTGTTCGGTTACTTTTGCCTCCACTTCGCGATAGGGCAGAGGACATTCCTCTTTTGTTAGTACATTACATTAAGCATTTTTCAGATGAAAATAGCTTACCTGTACTTACGATAGAACCGGGTGCTTTACACACGCTACAGTCCTACCGCTGGCCAGGAAATATCCGTGAATTGCGCAATTTCTGTGAAAACGCAGTCGTTACTCACCGGGGTGGTAAATTAAGTGAGTATGACCTTGATCCTAAGTATAGGGGTTCTGTGGTTGTATCACTTTTAACGAATTCAGGGGCAAATGAGCAGCTTTCTGTCGAAGAGAATGAGAAAAGACTGCTTAAAGAGGCCCTCCTTAAGGTACGTGGTAACCGCACCAAGGCAGCGGAACTCATGGGAATTAGCCGTAGAACCCTACATCGTAAGCTCTCACAATGGCCTGAATTGGATGTAACCGATTCTTAAGTCGTATTTTGGGTAAAAAATCAGGTTGACGGAACCAAGGAACACTTTAACTCTCATACCTCAGATCGCGGGCGTAGCTCAGTTGGTAGAGCACCACCTTGCCAAGGTGGACGTCGAGAGTTCGAGTCTCTTCGCCCGCTCCATTTTAATACAAGCCTTTCTTAATCAATGATTTAGAAAGGTTTTGTTGTTTTAAGGACTTTCAAAATGGTAAGGAAATGAGGTATTGGTGGTATATTTATACTTCAAAATTGTACTGATTTAAGGCCGTCCAGTTAATGAAATAGTTTCGTATTATTTTCTAAACTTTAACTAGGCCTAGGCCTGGTAAGTCAGTAGCAATAATAGAGCCGTTATTAAGATAAGCTCCTTTAAAAGGATCATTTTTAATTAATAAAGCTCCGTCCAAATCACACCAATCTACAAGTGAGGCGATTTGAGCAGCTGCTGAAATGGCGCATGAGGTTTCAGTCATACATCCAAGCATGATTTTTAAACCTAAATTACGTGCCTCAGTTATCATAGCACGTGCTTCGTTAAGTCCTGTGCATTTCATGAGTTTAATATTAATTCCGTGAAACAGTGCTGCTACAGCTTTGATATCACTTAATCTCTGAACACTTTCATCTGCAATCAAAGGAAGGCTGCTACGTTCTTTTAGCCAAGCCATATCTTCTTTTTGGCTTTTAGGCATAGGCTGTTCAATGAGTAACACGTTCTGATCGGCTAGCCATTCGATCATGCGAAGTGCCTGTTCTTTATTTGTCCAACCCTGATTAGCATCAATAAACAGTGGCTGCTTACTTACTGAACGAATAGCCTGGATGATTTCTTTATCATCTAAGCTCCCCAGTTTCACTTTCAGAATTTTAAATTCTACAGCTTGTTTTGTTTTTTCGATAATAATATCTGGGGTATCTATACCAATAGTAAATGAGGTGAATGGATTAAGGGTAGGGTTAAGTCCCCATAAAGTGTACAAGGGTTTCATCTCTACTTTTCCAATCCAGTCGTGCAGAGCTATATCTACAGATGCTTTTGCAGCAGTGTTGCCCAAGGTAATTAAATCAACTTTGCGTAATATATCAGGAATATCCGTAATAGATGTGATATCTGGTAATTTGATCTGATTTAAAAACTGACTGGCTGTCTCTACATTCTCACCTAAATAAGGCGGCATTGAGGCTTCCCCATAGCCTACGATACCATCTTGTTCGACTTCAGTAAGGATACTAGGGGTACTTGTACGTGACGAAGTAGCTAGGGTGAATCTATGCCTTAATTCTAAGGTATAGGGATGAAATCGCAGGTGCATCAGTTGGTATAAAAGCTAATTTTAACATAAAAACCAACCTTTCCCTTTGGCTTTAAATCCTCTACACTGGTTGTCACGTTTGAAAGCTTCCGATTATTTCACACTTCCTGAATCCTTAAGTGGATTTACTGCTTTTTTTAAAGCAGACGTACACCCTTGGGTGTGGATATCTCAAATTGAGAATGCCTTAGCTTCGTGGAACTTCAAAGATAAGCCTGTAGTGCCTAGCGGGGTTCATATGGAAGGTAATGTTTATATCCATCCTTCTGTAAAACTGCCCCCTTACTGCGTAATTACTGGCCCTGTCTGGATTGGGCCTGAATGCGTAATTCGCCCAGGTGCTTTAATTCGCGGCAATGTCATTGCTGGAGCAAGGTGTGTTTTAGGAAACAGCTCCGAATATAAAAACTGTCTCTTACTAGAGGACGTAGAGACCGCTCACTTTAATTATGTGGGTGATTCCATTCTTGGAAACGGAGCTCACTTAGGAGCTGGTGCAATTTGCTCTAATCTAAGACTTGATCGTAAACCTATCAGTATTGTTGGACTTAATCAGACCTTTGATACCCACCTTACTAAGTGTGGTGCTATTGTAGGAGATAAAGCTGAAGTAGGCTGTAACGCTGTTTTAAATCCAGGTACAGTACTCGGAAAAAGAGCATTAGTTATGCCTTCCATGGCTTTTTCAGGTGTACTTCCTGCAGCAACGATTGCCAAAATACGTGCTACAGTCACTACGGCACCACGTCGGGATTAATTTTTATGCGGACTCTTACAGGTATCACGCCTTCTGGCACTCTTCACATTGGTAATTATTTTGGGGCCATGCGCCCAGCTATAGAAGCTCAGGTGAAAGGGGACTGTTTTTATTTCATCGCAGATTATCACTCGATGACATCTTTGTTTGATCCTGTAGAGCGTCGTAAAAATACCTACGGCATTGCTTTGGATTGGCTCGCGTGTGGGCTAGATCCTAAAAAAAGTGTATTTTGGAAGCAAAGTGACGTACCTGAAGTCTGTGAACTGACTTGGCTAATTGGAAGTTTGACTCCTATGGGTCTTCTTGAGCGTGCACACGGCTATAAGGATAAAACAGCTAAAGGGCTTTCTCCTAACTTTGGTTTATTTTCTTATCCTATTTTGATGGCTGCAGATATTTTACTCTACGATACCCATGTTGTACCTGTAGGGCAGGATCAGAAGCAGCATCTTGAGATGACACGTGATATTGCAATTAAGTTTAATCAAACATACGGCGATACTTTTATTGTTCCTGAACCCCGAATTCGTGAAGACGTTGCAGTAGTACCCGGCCTAGATGGTCAAAAGATGAGTAAGAGTTACGGCAACACGATTGATATTTTTGGTGACGAAAAAGCTTTAAAAAAACGTATCATGGGAATTGTGATGGATAGCCGTCTTCCTGCAGACCCTAAACCTGACGCAGATAAAAATATTGCTATCCAACTTTTAAAATTGCTCGCACCTAAGGAGGTAGCTGTAGATTTTGAAAATCGGTTACGTGAGGGAGGTTTAGGTTATGGAGATTTAAAGAAAGCTTTATTTGAGTATTACTGGACTACTTTTGCTGATGCTCGTACTAAACGTACGGAACTTGCTGCTCAGCCAGATTACGTAGAGGCCGTCCTAAAAGAAGGCGCAGTTAAGGCACGAGATGTTGCCTCTGATGTAATTAAACGAGCACGTAAAGCGTGCGGTATTGTTTAAATCACCCGCTCTTTAGGTAACTTAAGGTCAGCAATCGAAGCCATAATGCGCTCTGCAGCATTAGGGTAACGTAGTTTTCCGTCGTTTGGATTATCAAAGGCTGCAGGTAAAAGTGCAGGTCCAAAACGCAAGCCAACACGAGTACCTAGTTTAATCGAGCTGTCTTTTCCTAAGGCATCAAAGGATCCAAAAATACGAGTAGGAATAACAGGGACTTGCATCTTACAGGCCATCATACCTACACCTGGTTTAGCGCTCTGTAATTTACCATCCTTTGAGCGCGTACCTTCTGGAAATAAAATAACGGCTTTTCCACTGCGTAAGGACTGAATAACGCGTTTAATAGCAGTAACGTCTGCTCCTCCGTCTCGGTCTACAGGAATAGTGCCTACACCATCTAACCACCACGATGGGAATCCTGGTTTCCATAGCGTTTTACGTGCAAAGAAAGCAACTTCTTGTGGAATGTTACACCCTACAATGGGTGGATCGAGTAAACTTTCGTGGTTACATGCTATAATAAAGCCGCCTTGTAGAGGTAGGTTTTCTACGCCTGATACTTCGCCACGAAAGAAAGCCTCGAAGCTTATCTTCATGATGTTCTGGCTGACTTTATAAAGGAGATTCATAAGCCTTACTGTGCAGTAAGTTTTGTTGAAATTATTTCAGCTAGTTTTTTGACAACTTCAGGCAGTGTTAAAAAAGTAGAATCAATTGCGATTGCTCCTGGAGGACAGGCAAGGGGATCCTTCGCTCGAGATGAATCAAGACGGTCTCTTTCGGCAACTTTATCTAAGTGTCCTTCTTTTGCTCTTCGCTTACTGCGTTCTTCGGGATCTGCATGTAAATAAAATCTAAAATCAGCATCGGGAAATATAGCCGATCCAATATCTCTGCCTTCCATGATTAGTCCTGAGAAACCGTTTACTTTCGCTACTTCAGCTTGGCTTCTTTCGTAGGCTTTGAGAGTTTCACGCAGTTCGTTAATAGCTGCGAAATGAGAGACGGCTGCATTCACCTCAGCGCTTCTGATTTCATCTCCAGCAACATACCCTGAGAGTTCCATTTCAGCACGTCTGCCCGTGATTCGTGTTTTTAGATTAATCGAGTGTAGCGCTTTTTTAACTGCCTCAGTATCGCTGTAATTTACACCACGTTTAAGCATTTCTGAGGCAAGGGATCTAAAGTAAGATCCAGTATCAGAATGTAGTAAATTGAACTGTTCACTTAAGGCACGCGAGGAGGAGGACTTTCCTGCAGCTGCACCTCCGTCTATAGCGACAATGATAAATGGCTTAGTACTCAAGAGTGGGTGTGCTTAAGGCCTTAAGGATTCGAGTAATTGAAAAAAGTGAGGGAATGTTTTACCACAACATTCAGGATTACGAATTGAAAGCCATGATTTACCGTCACCGAATAAATCATATGTACCTAGAATACCAAAACTCATTGCGAAGCGGTGATCACCGTAAGTATCTAATTCGATAGGGCCTAAGTGCGCTAGAGTTTTAAGGGCTTCGAGGTTAGGAGTAACAGTAAATGAATCTTCTGTTTCTACGACGTCTTGGCCTAAGGCACGTAGATTTTTTACAGCGCCTGCAATACGGTCCGTTTCTTGTCTACGGGTATGCTCTACGCCAGAGATTGTAGTTGGCCCTGCAAGTAAAGGTGAGATTGCTGCTAGGGTTAAAAAAGTGTCTGAGAATTCTTCGAAGTTAACACTCACGCCTTGAGCTAAACCTGTTTTAAATTCAGAGAGAACGCCTTCTTCAGTTGGAGTAAGTTTAAAGCCAACTTCCCTTAGTACATCTTGGTAGGCGATATCACCTTGTAGGGAAGGATTGCTTAAGGCCTTGAGTGTTAAACTTCCTAAAGAAAGATAAGGAAGCGTAAGAAAGTAACTTGCTGCCGTAGCATCAGGTTCGATCTTGTAGTTTTCTTTCGAGCCAGGTGTATCATACTTACCTGGATGAATCACTGTATGTTCACTTGTTCGTTCTACGTTGATTCCAAATTGGCGCATGAGATCAACAGTCATTGCGACAAATGGTTCTCTTACAGCTTTTTTGAGTTTAATTTCAATGGGTAATTTCGCTAGGGGAGCAACCATCATGATTGCAGAAAGCATTTGGCTACTTTCACTCGCATCAATTGATACGGTTCCACCAGTTATTCCATTTGCATGAATTTCAATTGGCAGATGACCTTCATTTTCCAAACAACGAATATCAACTCCAAGTTCTCGTAAGACATCAATTAGGCCGCCCATGGGGCGCTTACGCATTTGGGCAGTGCCATCGATAGTAAAAATACCGGACGAAGCTGCAGCGCATAAAGCAGTAATAAAACGAGCTGTTGTACCTGCTAGACCTACAAACAGTTCTGCTTTCTGGGCCGGGATATTGCCGCCTTGGCCGTGAACATGAATCTCTGATTTAAGAGGGTCTTCCTCTACGGTGAACCCCAGCTTGCGCAAGGCTTCTGCCATGAGTGCTGTGTCTTCACTAAACAGTGCTCCTTCAAGTTTAACGGGACCCTTACAAAGGGTTGCTAGCATCATTGCTCTATTGGTGAGACTCTTGGAGCCTGGAATTACGACTTCACCTTTAAGCGGGCGTGTGAACGGATAAATTGGAAGAATTGCAGGCAGTGCCATGATACTTAGCTTAGAATGAAACGCTCGCGGCAGGTTTTACCTTTCGCTAAATGACGTGTTACTTGAGAATAATTTTTCTTTTTAAGAGCTAATTCAAATTGGCATAATTCTTTTTGGAATTGTTGGATCGCTTTAAGGACTTCAGATTGATTGAGCTCTAAGATTTCACGCCACAAGTGTGAATCACTGCCCGCAATGCGTGTGGTGTCTTTAAGCCCATTGCCTGCGTAGCGTAGTGCGTTCTTATCTGTACTCAGTAAATAGGAGCATAAATTAGAAGCGATTACTTGAGGCAAATGACTGATATGAGCGACTGTCTTATCGTGTTTCTCTGGACTTAAAGAAACGACTTTAGCGCCTAGTTTTCTCCAAAACTGTGAAACTGTTTTTACTGCAGCTTTATTGGTTTTAGAAACAGGAGTGATAAAGCAGGTTCTTTTTTGAAATAGATCTGCAGAACTATTCTCCCAACCTGTTTTTTCGGAACCAGCCATTGGGTGAGAACCTACAAAATGAGCGTGGGGAAGGAGCGCTTGAGTGCAGGTCTTTACTAAAGCTTTTTTTACACTTCCAACATCAGTTACAACACAACCTTTGGGTAGGTAGGCTGCAATTTGAGTAGCTATTGGTGCGATTTGCGTAACCGGGGCTGCTATCACCACTAGGCTTGCGCCTTGCACTGCTGCTTCAGGGGTGTCGGCAACTGAGCTTACGAAGTTTTGCTTAGCCAGGGCTTTGCGGGTTTCAGGACGTCTTGCCCATATTACTATACGCTTAGCGGCATGGGTGGAATAAGCCGCTTTTGCGACGGATCCGCCTAAAAGGCCGGGTGCTAGAATAGTAAGTTGTTCAATCATGAATAGGATTATTGGCCCATCTGAACGATCCGGTTGAATTGATCCTTAGTTAGGCTAGATACAGATAGACGGCTATTTCGCACAAGGGCAATCGTGGAGAGTGAGGCCTCCTGCTTGATTTGCGCTAGGGTCACGGGCTTAGGAAGGCCTTTTATGGCCTTTAACTCTACAGCTACCCAGCCTTCCTCTTCGGCTGTCTTATCGGGAAATGCGGCTTTGGTTACTTCAGCTATACCCATAACAGCCTTGGTTTCCACACTAGCGTAGAAAAGAACACTATCCCCAGGTTGCATAGCCTTAAGGTTATTGCGTGCTTGATAGTTGCGCACACCCTCCCAGACCGTGCGTTTATCTTTAACGAAATCGTCCCAAGAGTAGCTATCGGGTTCTTGCTTAACTAACCAAGTCTGTGGTTTCATACTTTAAAGTAGAATGTAATACCAATGCCTTTAGACGATCCTGAAAAGACCAAAGCGGATAGAACGATTATTATTCTTTATATCGTTATGGCTGTATTTGTAGGTATGCCCTTTGTGCTCTTTTTCATATTTGGCAAAAAATAGTCGGACTTTGTATTGGACTTAATAGGTGGTATCTAAAGAGAGTAGAAACAGTAATCTTGGGCCTGTAGCTCAGTTGATAGAGCGCTTCGTTCGCAACGAAGAGGCCGTCGGTTTGATCCCGATCAGGTCCACCAGTAATGCATAAATAAAAACACCACGCCTTTTAAAGACGTGGTGTTAGAATGATAAAATGATTTAAGTCTTAAGATATAGTCTTTTATTTTTTTTCTTTAGCTTTAGCAGCTACGATTTTTTTTAAATACTGCTCAGGATTTGCTTCAAACGCTGTTTTTTCAGATTCATCACAAACTTTTACTTCCTGTCCTTTGTAAACAAACGAGAATGGTTTCATTTCACTTAGTTTCATTCCGCATACTATACATGTATTAAGTGGGTAGGATTCAGCGGTTTTGCTTTCATTGGCCTTGCTGCTAGGGAGTACTGAAAGAAACATTAATCCGAGGACAAGCGTAGCTAAAAATTTGAATATTTTCATAAATCAGAACGTATACCTAACTCGCATTATAACAAGTGTGAGTTTAAAGACATCTGAGTATGAGGATTGGATTATAGTCCTAATAAGTTAGGTTACTGCTCTGAGTGCAGCTTATATCTATTATGGTTTGTAGGATTGATCCCTACCAAAGCTTTGTTCAGGCTAGTGAGTAATGGCTACTAAGGAATTTAGCTCAGTAAAGTTTGAGACGATTCTTGAAGCGCGTGATCGTATTAAAGGCTACGTCAGCCGTACAGCTGTTGTTACAAGTACTACTTTTAATCGTTTAAGTGGTGCTCAGGTATTTTTTAAATGTGAGAATTTACAGAAAACTGGATCGTTCAAGGTACGCGGCGCTCACAATGCTGTACTTTGCTTGAGTGATATAGAAGCAGCGGCAGGGGTCGTCACACATTCATCAGGTAATCATGCTGCAGCGCTTTCGCTTGCTGCAAAGAGTCGTGGTATTCCTGCTTACATTGTTATGCCGCATGGATCTCCTGAAACGAAGATTGCATCTGTGGAGCGCCTAGGAGGAATTATTACAATGTGTGAGCCAACTTTGGCTGCACGTGAAGCTGCTTGTGAAGCCTTAAAGCTTAAAAAAGGAGCTGCTTTAGTACACCCGTATAATGATGTGCGTGTGATAGCAGGACAAGGTACTGCTGCTCTTGAACTCATGGAAGACTATCCAGATCTTGATGTTCTAATTGCGCCTGTGGGAGGAGGAGGCCTTTTGTCAGGATCTGCTATCGCAGCACACGGAAAATCATCCCGTATTTCGGTGATTGGAGCAGAACCACTTGGTGCAAGCGACGCCTTTGAATCTATGGCTAAAGGGCAACTTGTCCCCCTTACAAGTCCAGTAACCATAGCAGATGGTTTACGTGCAAGTTTGGGTCCTATTGCTTTTGAACTTTTGAAAGAACATCAGGTAGCTATAACGACCGTATCAGAAGAAGCAATTGTGGCTGCGATGAAGCTTGTGTTTGAAGTACTTAAATTAGTGATAGAGCCCTCTGCTGCAGTTGGGGTAGCGGCCTTACTTGACTCAAAGCTTAATTTAAGCGGTAAGAAAGTGGGTGTTATTTTATGTGGCGGAAATGTCGATCTGGATAAATTGCCCTGGATAAAGAGATTAAAAATCTAGTGCTCGAAAGTCTCTAGATTTCTGATTCACTTATTTTATGCCCCTACGTTCTGTTTACTTTTTTGTAGGTTTTTTCATCACCGGTTTACTTGCTGCGCAATTAGCAGCAGCTGAAAATTCTTTAAGTACTGGTCCCCTTGAATGGGCTACACGGATGGCTCGCTCAGAGATGACTCGCCGGGGCCCAAACCCTAAAGCAAATTGGGAGTACGCACAGACTGTACTCTCCCTAGCGATGATGGAATTAGGAGATAAAACAAATCAGACTGATATCGCTTTGTACGGCAAAAATTTAGTAGCTCCTTGTGTTAATGCAGATGGTTCTATTCGGGGTTATGACCCTAAAATACTGAGTTTGGATATGGTAGCACCCGCACGTGCAGTCATGGTCATTTACAATCAGACAAAAGAGGACTGCTACCAAAAAGCTGCAGCACTTATTTGGAAGCAATTAAGTGATCAACCTAAAACCAGTGAGGGTGGATTTTGGCATAAGCAGCGTTATCCCTATCAGCTCTGGCTTGATAGTGCTTACATGTCTGGACCTTTTGCTGCAATGTATGCGAAGACATTCAGTGAGCCTAAAGGTTACGCCTTAGTTGTGAATGAATTAACCTTAATCGATAAGCATATGTTCGATGACACTACTGGCTTATATTATCATGGTTGGGATGAAAAACATGCACAGGATTGGGCAGATAAAGAAACAGGTACTTCACCTTCTTTTTGGTCTCGTGGGATAGGCTGGTATGGAATGGCACTGCTTGATGTGAGGGATTATTTTCCAGCTCATGATCCTAGAGTGCGTACACTCAATAGTATTTTACAAAAAGTAGCTGACGCGATTGAGCGTTATCAAGATCACAAATCAGGATTATGGCGTCAGGTCACTGACCAAGGTCCTAGAGAAGGTAACTATTTAGAAGCATCTGCCTCTGCTATGTTTGTATACACATTAGCTAAAGGAATTAACCAAGGTTATCTTTCACGTGAACGTTATCTGCCAGTTGCACAGCGCGGCTTTAATGGACTTATTAAGCGGTTAGTAAAAACTGAGCCCAATGGTACAATTGATTTAACACAGATTTGTTTAAGTGCGGGTCTTGGCTACGGACGTGATGGTACGTATGCGTATTACTTAAAAGAACCAATCGTTGAAAATGATCCTAAAGGGGTTGGTCCCTTTATAATGGCTTGTGTTCAGATGCAGCAGTTACAGTCAGGTGCTCACTAAGGCAAGCGCCTTAGTCCTTCTGACCGAACAACCCAATGCCCATCTTTGGGTATCCCAGGTTGATCTACACTCCCATCAAAGCCACCTACCATGAGCGCAACTGCGGAGAGTAGAGAACCGTTTGCTGGAAGATAAAGGGGTAGATTTGGTCTTTGCCAGCAGTTGCCATTTATTTCGTAAGAATTTCCGGGACTAACTTTCAAAAGAATATCAATCGCTTTATTAGGTTCGTTAAGACGTGCCGCAGTCATTGCTATCATGGGATAATCCCATCCCCATATTTTTTTATTCCATTGCCACTGATTTAATACGCCCTCCAGAGTTGCACGCATGATCTGTGGATCTACGTTTACACCTGGAAGTAATCCGTAGGCCATAAGAAATGAGGGATGATCTTGTCTACTATTAATATTAGTCCAGGTGTCAGGCATAGACTCAATGGCCACATAGCGACCATCTTTTATGGGTAGAGCTGATAGGCCTGCTAATTTTTTATCCCACTCTGGATTACGCGCTAGGTGTTGCCTTTCTCTCCACGTTTGAGCGACTTGAAGACCATATGCCCAGTAACTTAGTTCATAGGTAGGATTACTGGTTTTCTTTTGATCGTAAATTTCTTGGGCAATCCATACCGGAGGGCCTAAAATGTAGCGCTTAGTCGTGTCATCCAAGAAAAGCATTGAAGACATACATTCGGCAGTTTCAGATACAAGTGTACTCCAATGATTCAATGTTTCTTCAGTTGGAGTTTCGCGGTAAAGTAATTCAGCTAAGGCTATAGGATGCGGCTGGTTCCAAATAATCAGCGGATTACCACCGGGACATTCTCTGTCATCTATCCCGATCATTTTAGGCCAACGTGCTCCAGTAAGACCCCTAAAGTGGGCTAGTTCTTTGGCTTCACTTATATGTTTATTAAACCATTCCAGTGCATTTGAGGTATAATCTGAATGTCCCCATAAAGCAAAGTGAGCGACATGCCACCATACCATTTCAGTATTATGCTTTCCCTGCCACGACGAACAGGTTAGCCCTGTTTCACAAGGAGGCACTTCACCTTTAAACTGAACCGCGGTTAAATATTCTGAAAGTATAATGCGGCGTTCGAGTTCAAATGCGCGAGTGTCTGTACTTCCTGTAAAATCGACACAGGCTCCTGTATTCCAATATGTCTGCCAGAAGTTTGAAGTTTGTTTAGTGGCCTCGTCGTACGTTGCAGGCAAATTATTTTTAAACTTACTATAGTTTATTGTAATTTCAAATGTACCACTTGATGGAGTCGGTTTAATTAGAAAATGATGCGCTGAATTATGATTTGTTACTGCTGCTTTATTTCCCCAAAAAGCTGTTACAAAATAATGGGTATCATCATGCGTTCTCTCTAAATAGATAGAGTTATCATTTTTACTTATTACGGCTGTTGTGTGGCCTAACTCGCCCCATTCCATAGGCGGATTATTCAGCATCTTCGTAGGATAGCCCCTTGGGTAATCAAGTGTTAATGTGAGCAATCCTTGAGTGATTGCCTTCGATTTTATTTTAACAGCAACTGTGTCTGTAGCTGAGTCTACAACTGTGTCTACTTTTACTTCATAGTTATGCCACATGAACTGACTAGTAAGGTGGCCTGTCCATAGGTTGAGAGTTTGAGTAACCTTTGAGATATCTGCTGCTTGCAGCGATTGTCCTAAAGAGTCGGCAAAAGCGATCCTTCCTAGTGGTACATCATGCGGATTTTGTCTGAGCCAAAGTCCCGCCTCAGATGTGCCATTTGTAGGATAGGGAATAAGTTTCCCATGGGTATCTATCCATTCAAAGGCATCTTCTAATTTATAGCCTTTAGGATTAGGCGCAATATGCCAAGCCCAGCGAGCCATGGTCTGTAATGGTATTCCTGTCTTCTCATACAAGTCACTTAAGGTTTGCATCCCAGTAACATCGGCGGTGAAGGCAAAGCAACCATTGCCTAAGGTGAAAGGGGAACGCGTGTCGATTTGAGTGAGGTGGGGATTGTGCCTTGTTACGAGCGCTTGACGATCAATAGTTGCACTAAATACGAAGCCGGGAATTAAACTAAAATAAATAAGGGCAATACTTTTACGAATTGAGTAAGGCATATGGCTTTAAGGCTTAGCGGATTCGTCTAACTCAAGTCTAAGATAGTCATATTCAATCCCTGAAGTAACTGAGCCTGCAGGAATCGTAAGCGTTAAGGTGTTGTTACCCGCGTGCATGAGTGAGGCTGCAAAATTGATATCTTTTTCAACCCATGAGCCTTGGATTCCGTCACGGTGAATCACAGAATTTGGAACCAGGTTATTGACTTGGCCTGCCTTGTTTCCATTCACAGTAACATCAATAAAGCGAGTGCCTACACCAACAATAGCAAGGCGTAGAATTGCTTTACCTTTGGGCTCATCTTTTAAGTTGAAGGTAATAGTCCATGGAGTTGCATCGCCATGTGCACGGCCTGAACCGTCATTACTGCTTGCATGAGGAACATGTTCAAAATTCCAGTCTTTAAAAAAATTACTCTGGCCAACGATATAGTGTACATCTTCAGGAAACCATTCAGGGTATTTTAAATATAAACCCCAGTGCCAGTAATCATTGCCATGCGCGAATTCAATAGCGCTACGATTAGCGATACCGATATCCCAGAGTTGTTTGCCATAGCGTACGGGTGCCCATACAATATCACCTAAATTAAGTACTTCACCTGGTTTAATAATAATATCTGCTCTGGCATATTCACCGAGAACACCATCGCTGATTGCATGTAGTGTGTAATGGCCTGCACGTACTTTACTCAGTGTAAAATTACCTTCTGTATCTGCAGTGGACCAGAATTGGTAATACTTGGCGTCAGTTTGCCATGTAACTGGAATTTGCGTATTTCCACCACGGTAGCTTTTTGAATTCGAGATCCAGTCTGGGGCACTTAATCCAACGTACATATGGTTTGGTTTTAAGTCAGGAGCTTGCGGATCTTTAATGATCACATGACCAGTAACCGTCGATCTTTCTGCTGCATTCGGATAATCTACGTTCTTAACCCAGGCGTAAGGCCAGTGTGTAGATTCTTGTTTAGCTTGATTTAAAGCGTCCTGCCACATGGCCTGTGGTGTGTCTGCGTGATTACAATATAAGAATATAGGGCCAACTACTTTCGACCATACTTCACCTGCCTTAAGTGTTAGTACACTTCCGCCGTAGTGAGTTCCTCTCCAATAATCTAAAAGTGTAGGATCAGCGGTATCTGTTAAGTCAAGATGGCCTGTGAGTTCAACTTTGGTTGGGCCGCCGCTTAAAAATTCCATAGAAGGATTAATGAACCAAAAACCAATATGCTGTGTTGTGGATGACCACCCAAATGCAGGAATTGTGTACTGTAATGCTGAGTAATCATACTTATGCTCTACTTGTCCTTTGTAGATGCCAGTATTTATCATTCTAGCTTCCTTCATATTAAGCTGAGTGCCTTTAGCCCAATCTTCAGGTGCCAACATTAATTTATTTCTGTCTTTATCAATTGAGAGCCAATCAAACACACGGCTATTAAGTTTTACGCCAAAGCGGCTTTCACCAATTTGTGTAGCGGGGTAAGTGCTCAAGTGCGTGTAAATAGCGTAGGCGTAAACACCGCTGTCCTGACGTCCAAGTCCGTAGCGTAATTCAATATCGCAGAAAGTACTGCCTCCAGGTCCTGCACCAAGGGCAACACTGCCATCGCTTGTGCCTTTAATTGAGATCTCTGCACGCTCGCCCCCGTTTGAGGCAGGATCAATACTTACTGTGCTTAATAGATGAGCAGAGTGAGAAGGATCTTGTTCCCAGTAACCTGCGGGATGACCTCTACCATGTCCCATGAGCTCAAGGCCGTGATAGGTCATCGAAACTAGATCTCCGGACTTACGATCAACAGTCGCTGTTACTTGAGCATTAGATAAAACAAAGGTCTTTGCAGTTTGAGTGATTACAGCATCCGCTTCATGCGATAGCAGCGGATTAATGAAATTAAGTGCTACGAGTAATAGAGCTGATAATTTTTTCACAAAAGATCTAATCAAGTGTTACTGTGCAGGAGTATAGGGAGTTATTTCGTTAAGACTTACTGGGCCTACAAGACCCGAATCGCGCAGAGGCCAATCCGATGCGTCGAAAGGCAGATAGCCATGATTTACAAAGTTAATTTCGTAAAAACTTTTCCATTTTACGTGGCGGCGATCAAGATCTGCGATACGGTTTGCAGCAAGATTAGTCACTTCAATTTGAAGTAAGTTATCGCCCTGTTTTAGCCAAGGAGTAACTGAAGCTTTAAATGGTACACACCATAACGTTGTTACTAAGTGACCATTGAGTGTTACGCGTGCACTGTCGCACACTTTTCCTAAATCAAGAGACCAATCATTACTGGTAGTTGAATTAAAAGAAAAATGAATACTATATGTTGATGACCCTGAAAAGCAGCGCGTATCTGTGTCTTTATCTGCCCATGAGCCTAATTTAGTTGTGTCGAAACTTTTAGGAATTTTGGGTCCACCTTGGCTGAAATCAACATGCCATGTTCCTGTAATGGGGAGTGTCTGAGACACTTTTGAAGATGCATATTTCCAAAGTTTAAGATTTGCACTTTCTGTATTTTGTTCAGTGAGAGTTCTCACAATACAGGAATCTCCGGGAGCAAGTTGTAGGTAAATCTCAGTACTTGATTTAT
The DNA here is from genome assembly GCA_903834135.1 of uncultured Opitutia bacterium. GTDB lineage: Bacteria > Verrucomicrobiota > Verrucomicrobiia > Opitutales > Opitutaceae > Palsa-1447. The sequence continues at coordinate 67,546 of CAILHZ010000020.1, forward strand.
CTGTATGTTTAAGGGCTGCAGCTCCAGAAAGATTTGATTGAAGAGGATCTAGTAAAACAGCTGAACTAGCGTTATGCGCTAAAGGTACCCAACGATCAATCTGGGTAGTTCCACGATTAACAATAAAATAATCATAACCATCGGTACGTTTTCTGCGTACAGATTCTAAACTAAGATCATTCATAGATTCACGTTTTGCGCTAGATTGAGAAAGTAGCTCATTTAAATCAGTGCCTACATAGATTGTACCGCTTCCGATATCAGCTTTGAATAGGGAAGGTGATTGGGTTGGTTTTAAATCAATCTGCTTTAAGGCAGCCGCTAATTCAGATTGGCGCTCTTTAAGATGTTCTAAGCCTGGAACATCTTTAGGAATATTTCCTTCGAAAAGAATCGTTGCTCCCTGTGATGCAAGTGAGACTAGTTGGGTAAGTGTCTTAGAAGCTATGTACTGGGTTGGTGGTACTAGTATCGTATCATAGGTATTTGAACCTAAGGAAAGACTTTGGCCTTCAACATGTGCTTTTGAAATAAAATTATCTGTTACTTCATCATAGCTATAACCGCGTTTCCATAACTGCATTGCTGTATTAAGAAATGGGGTATTAAGCATCCATTTACCAGGGGTGCCGAATTGTCTGATTAAGTTACCTTGGTTTTCTTCACTAGGTGCTCCACTATGAGTGAGGCCTTCGGTTTTGCCGCCTTGTTGCCAAAAGTCTGCAATCGGGAAGTAGAGTAAAATATCATTAGCTGGTTTACCGGCTTGGAGGATAGATTGGCAGCGTGTAGCATACGCATTAAAGGCGGGTAAGTTATTCCAGAGTCCACCTTCAGGTCCTAGATTAACTGAGGCATAGAAAAGCCAACCTGGCCAAGGGGCGTCTTTAGGCGAGTAAGGAATGCCGTGAAAGAAAATGTGATTCACTCCAGTTAAAAAGAAGAAATCAACCGTAGGCTTTAATTGAGACAACGGAACTTGGAAATGCTCACCTAACCAGGTGAACGTTTCTGAGGACGCGATAAGGCGTCCATTTAAATGGGCTGCCGATGATGAGAATTTCATCATTGGGATTTGATAATCTACACCTGCTACGCCACCGAATGATGCTTCAGTTTCTGGGATATCCGTTGTTGCGTAAATGTCTTCAATGTTTGCTGGTGCGCCATGTGCTTGCTCGCGGGTGAGACTGCCATGCTCATGACTCCAATCGGTCCAGCGTTTCACATACTCGTGATGTAGGTCAGCTAAGGTTTGACGATAATCGAAACGAACGCGAGCAGCACGTGCTGTATCTGCAGTACCAAAAAAGGCAGGGAGTTCAGTTAAAAGATCATAACCCCTGCGTGCACTAAATTCAGAGAGGAAGTCGGGTGTCCAAGTTGCTCCGTAATATTCAAATGAATCATGAAATTCAGCACGTGGTGCTTCAGCATGAGACGCCTTAAAAGCAGCATCAAATTTTGCGAGAAAAAGATCCATTGCTTTAACCGAGTAAGGATCTAGAACATTCCCCTCACCACCTGGAGCTGAACGTTTAACTTTTTGAATTGGTCCGCGCTCAATTAGCACATACACAGTCCATGTGCCTTCTGGTGCAGTCCAGATAAGGTTATTGTCCTTAAACTGAGAAATTAAGTCCAGTGATTGACCTAATGCATTAATTGCACGCAAGGCTTGCAACCTTCCTTTAGGTAAACCTTTCCCATCGCTTGCTGTATTGAGTGTCTGTCCTGAATTGACTGTAAAATGTTTAAGAACGATTCCTGATGAGGCGTGTTCTGTATCAATCCAGGGTCCACCCATAGGCCATCCAGTTCCAGTGGTAAGGTCTAAGCCCATGCCTAGCTGTCGAGCGTCTGTGATTGCATTGGAATATGCGTCCATCCACTTAGGAGAGATATAGCTAATGAAGCTACTTTCGTATCCCTTTGCTCCGTAGATAGGGCAAATTTCAACACCACCAAGGCCTGCGTCGTGATAAAGGGTAAGCAGACGCTGAATATTTGGAGCATCTACAGCGCTTCCTAACCACCACCAGCGCGACCAAGGGCGCATAGATTGGGTAGGTGTTGGCCAATTAAGGATGTCCGATGCTGATGAATCTACTGCGAGAGGAGCGCTCGGTGCATGCTCAATAGCATCTGCCGCAAAAGTGAATGGGCATATCAAACAACATAATAAGGCAGTGGTGAGTAATAATTTCATACAAAAGGGGAGTAGTTAAAGAACATACGATTCAAAATTTAAATCGTACCTAAAAAAGCTAATACGTTTCTAAAGTGTAAAGGTATTAAAGCGCGTGAGCGTCAGAACCGCTGAAATGTTCAACAGTCAGTCCACTGACATTTTCGCTGCGGATCGCAGGGCCATAACTTGCGGGAGGATTTTTTCCCCAGATAAGTGAACAATTGTTCAGGGTTATATTCTTCGCGTCTTTTAAGTGGTAGCCAGCTATCACGACTCCCTTTTCTTCAACACCTAATTCTTCGACTGGTCTTAAATCAAAGCGGCTAGGCCACGTTGTAGTTTTGGTAATTGTAAGTGAAATATCTGAAAGCGTAATGGCTTCAGGTATGCAGGCTTCTGAGCCTTGGATAAATACACCAGCTTCAGCATGTGAAACGATATGTGAGAAATGTAAGTTTTTAATCGTTCCTAATTTTCCACCTACTTCACGAGGATGGGCATTAACATAAATTGCTTCAGAAGCACCCCACCATTCTGGGTAGAAGAGTTGAGAATTTATGATAATGTCATGGGCGACTAAATTTTCTAAATTACCTTCATCGCGCATTAAAATACCAATGCCTCTATTGCACATGTTAACAACGCAATCAGCAAATACGATATTACGAATGTCGCTTACGGTTTCGGAACCAATTTTAAGAGCGCAGTCATGTGTTGTTAAGACGCAGTGTGTAATTGTAATATTTTCACAAGGTCCGTACTTAGCAAATTCATGACTTGTTTTAATTACGATTGCATCATCACCGCATTCAACAGAGCAGTCAGAGATGCGGATATTGCGGGAGTGGTCGGGATCTATGCCGTCACAATTGGGGGCCTTTAAGCTATTTTTAATTGAAATGCCGCGAATTGAAACGTCATCGCAACCTGCTAAGTGTAATGACCAGAAAGCAGCCTCACGCAGGCTGACATCGCTAATCTTAACACGCTTACAATCTTCGAAAAGAATTAAGCGAGGGCGCCATGGTTTCTTTTCGTAAATATATTGACCTTCTTTACCTAGAAACAATAGGCCCTGACCGTTGATTTCACCTGGACCTGTAATGCCTACGTTCTCTGCATGTTTCGCCTGAATAAAAATAGAGTCTGTGTAGTCTTCAGGATGAATACTTCCTATAAGTTTTGAGCCAGGTTCTAGATTTAAGAAAACGTTTGATTTAAGCAGTATCGAGCCTGATAGCAGTTTATGTCCTGCGGGTATGGAAACTATGCCTCCTCCTTGAGCGGCAGCTGCGTCAATTGTTTTTTGAATTGATACAGCGTCGTTGGTTATACCATCACACTTTGCACCGTAATCTACAGGAGATAGGGTTGCAGCATAAAGCGGTGAAGCAATGAGCAGTAAGTATGGCGATAGCCGCCTAAAGAGAAGGTTATTTATCATAGACTACGTAAACGGATTAACTTATTTAGAAATTCCTAAGTAATTTCCAAAGCCTACTATGATTGTTGAAATAATTAATACGGCGATACCTGTTGCAATTAATGTATGGGCCTTACGGCTTGAACCCTTCCATTCGTGAAGAATCCAACCCCACATCGTTGAGAAGATTATTATACTCGCCATGTGAAGGGTCCAACTACTGAACCCAAATTTGCCCATCTGGGTTTCGCCCATTGTGTAAAAGAAGAACTGAAAGTACCAGGTCGTTCCTGCAAGTGCAGAGAAGATGTAATTTTTTAATACAGGAACGTTTAGATTTATTTCAGTTAAACTGCCTGCAACATCTCCACCGTGCTCACTTCCCGAAGCTTGTAAACCTGCATGTTCAGGTTTTGCAACTGAAGCGGTGTACTGGTAACCTGTTTTATTCTTAAAGTTTAAAATTACGCACCAAACAAAGTTGGTTGTAAAACCGCCTAATAGTACAACGACTAGTTTAGGAAGGCCTGACCAAATTTTATTTGTACCTGCTGCAAGTGAAGCTTCACCAATCGGGTTTGCTGCGGTGAGAGCAAAGGCAAAACATGCACTCATAATGCCAGAGAAAGTTGCTACGAGTACGCCTTTTTTAAAATTAAACTCAGCAATTGTTTTCTTTTTATCAGCTTCAGGCATTTCACGTTCTTTGGTGAAGCCAGCAAGTGCCGCAATAGCTATTCCAAACATACATACGCCAATACCAGCTAACGTTACTTGGCCTGCTGTAGTGGATGCAATTTGACCAATCGTTTGTGCTACAGGAATTGTAGGAATAATAGATTTAAAAATCGGAGGCAGGAGTGTTCCAAAAGCAGCGCAGTAGCCTAGTGCCACACCCATACCAAGTGACATACCTAGGTAGCGCATCGTAAGACCGAAGGTAAGTCCTCCGAAACCCCAGAGTACACCAAAGAAATAGGTCCACCATAACGTACTTGGTGACTGTTGGCTAACGACATGCCATAAATCATTAGTCAGTAGCGACGCCAATATCCATGGGCAAACAATCCATGAGAAAACACCACCGACTAACCAGTAGGTTTCCCATGACCATTTCTTAACGCCACGGTAGGGCACATAAAAAGAGCCGGAGGCTAAGCCGCCGAGCCAGTGGAATATAACGCCTAGGAAGGGGTTTGGGGTCATAATTAAAGCGTAGTTTTTTATTGGAGAGTCACAAGCGGGGAATCAATATTTTGACTAAATTTTAAACTAAGAGGCTTTGCGTCTTTGGTTTTGAAGTGAACATCAGACATAGACCAATTTTCCGCGTACGAGACGCTTCCCGCTTCAGCGCCTTCTGCATCAATTTTCTGCCAATTAATAGCACCTAATAATTTTTGCTTCATCCCTGCTGCTGATATAATACGTTTAGCATTACTGACATGGATATTGTAGAAGGTAATGTCTTTAATTAAAACATAACCCCGTTCGACTGGAAGTACTGGTGTTGCTAGGGTAGTCCAATAGGCAGGGACTTGTTTAAAAGTAGATGGAATTTCCGCATAACTGTAGCTTGGGTTCCAATCTAAAGTGAAGGTAAAGGCTCTAGGAACGTTTTTTAAAGTTATGTCTCGGATAAGAATGTCTTCAATTGAACCCCCACGGGTATGGGTGGTTTTAAAGCGAATACCCTCGCTAGTTCCGATGCCAGTATTGTGATCCGCTACAATATGCCTAATTTTACCTGAGGTTTCACTTCCAAAGGATACAACACCTCCGCCACGTCTACATATATTGTCACGAATTAAAACATACTCAGTAGGTTTATTCACACGTAGCCCATCAAAGTCACGACCAGCTTTTAAGCATATATCATCGTCATTATTATCAATATCACAGTTCTGCACAAGTACATGACTTGATGAATCAATATCTACACCGTCGGTACTCGGAGCTTTTACGCCGTTAATAATAGCATTATCGCTGATTGTAATGCCATCCACAGTGACCTGATCGCAGTATGTAACTTGAACAACCCAGAATCCAGATCTGCGTAAATTGAGTTTAGAGATAGTTACATTCTTAGAATTCCATACTACAAACATGCGTATTCGCTGACAATCATAGTCAGCTGCCCAGCGAATACCTTGGAGATCGTATTCTTTGCGTAGAGCCCAGTATTTTTTCCACCAGATATCACCTTGTCCATCTATAGTACCGCTACCTGTAATTTCAACGTCCTCAACATTGTTTGCATTAATAAGTCCTGCTGGCCAGGGCATTTCAATTCCAGCTACTCGCGTGTTTATGATAGGATAATCTCCCAGAGTTTGACTACCGAGTAAGATCACGTCTTTTTGAATCTCCAAACGTACATGACTTTTTAAGAAGAGAGCTCCTGTAAGATACTTTCCAGGCTCTAAGGTTACAGTTCCTCCGCCATGACTTGAGCACTCATCGATGGCATTTTGGATCGCGTGGGTAGAAAACGTGACTGTATCACCCACAGCTCCTAAACGATTAGCAGAAATACTAAATGATTTAGTTGAATGATGTGCTCCTACATTTTTGGTCCACTGGGGCAAAGTAACCGATGGTGGTTGAGCATAGCTTACATCTGCTAACAGTGTAGCAAGGAGTCCTAAGTAGAGAAATTTCCGATTATTAAAGAACATTAAGGTGCATTTATATCTAATCTTGCAGGTGCTAGATCATCAGAAGTTGCATTTATTACGATGGGGCCATTTTCAGCGCCACTTTGTTTTACATAGGCAACGCAACGTCCTTCGTAGGCCTTACGATCTGTAGTCTGAAAAGCTTCGTGGCTTGAATTATCTGCACTATCAACTGCAGTTATTAAACCTGACTTATTTGTACTGAATTTGATCTGGTTATCTGCATTAGGTACAACAACTCCCTGATCATCGGTTACCTCAGCGCTTACACAGATAACCTTATCATCTGATCCTTGTGTTATCGTACTACGTACTGCACTGAGCTTAATGTGTGTTGGTTTTCCTGCTGTAGCTAAAGTATTTTGAGAAACGATTTTGCCGTTATTTCTAGCAACTGCTACTAGTTTGCCTGGAGTATATTCAACTTTCCAAAGTCGTGGACTTAGGTCGCTGGATTTTAATTTAGTACCTAGACTCTTTTCGTTTAAGAAGAGTTCAACTTCTTCACAATTACTATAGACTTCAACAGACTCAATGTGAGGGGTGGGTAATTTTGGATTCCAATCTGAGCAAAGTACTTTAACACGCCTACGCGCAGTAGGAGTTGTTTCGTAACCTGGATCGGTCGGGCGCTGTGGTGTAGGGGCAACCCTTCGTGCAACAAAAAGAGATGGGGTATCTGACCACCAGCTTTGGAATATTGAGCCATCTGGGTGAGGATATGCAGTACGATCAAGTAGACCAGAAGCTGATGCAATCATAGGCCATGCTCTGGACTCACCTAGATAGTCAATTCCGCTCCAAATGAACTCACCGCAGTATTCTGGATTATCACGTACTGCCAGCCAGGCCGGTAATTCGTGTCCATTTTCTGTTCCGATAATTTTACGCGTTGGTTTAGCTTCATGTGCTGCTAACAGTTCATTGAAGCGGTAATTAGTTCCTACAACATCGAGTAAATCTGCTAGCCCGTTGTCGTAATCATGACTTACGTTAGGTCTAAATAAAGCCTGAGTGACTGGACGAGTAGGGTCAGCATGATGGATTACATTGACTAGATCAGATAGGATACGGTGAGCTAATTGTGTTTTTGGTGTGTCATGTATTTCATTGCCAGCACTCCACAATATAATACTCGGATGATTACGATCACGCAGCACCATATCTTGAGCATCGATTTTATTCCATGCTTCGAAATATAAATGATAATCAAATGGATTCTTTGCTATGGTCCAACAGTCAAATGTTTCATCCATTACTAAAATACCAAGTTGATCACATAGGTCTAAAAATTCAGGAGCTGGAGGATTATGAGCAGTACGGATTGCATTAACGCCAATAGTCTTAAGGGCCTTAAGGCGTAATTCCCAGACCCCTTGTGGTACTGCAGCACCAAACGCACTTCCATCGGCATGCAAACAAACCCCTTTGAGTTTAAAGTTTTTACCATTTAAAGAGAACCCCTTTTCTGAATCAAAAATAAAAGTACGAATTCCTATAGTTGTATCTTCATTATCAAGTGATTTAGAATCGTCATCTGTAGTAACACGTGTTGTTGCTATGTAGAGGGTAGGGTTTTCAAGTGACCACAAGCTAGGGTTTTCAACTGCGATTATTTCAGAAAAGTTCTGCGTACTATGTGATGATATTAAAACCGACTTCGATTTTACTGAAGAAAGTAATCTGTGAGTCTTACTTTCTTTAAGCTCAAAAATTACTGTTGAAATGTGATTCCTATCTGAGTCGTTTGCTACTTGGGTTGAAAATTTTACGTGTGCTAAGTTAGTTGTAGCATCTACTGTAGCCACAAACGTTGACCAATGACTTAAGTGAACTGTGCTTGTACGTACTAAACGAACATGTCTATAAATGCCCGCACCTGTATACCAACGGGAAGCGGGTTGTCCTGAATTGTCGACACGTACAGCGATTACATTTTCACCTGTAGCTAAGAGGTGACCTGTTAGTTCGTAGGAAAAACTCGAATATCCGTAAGGTCTTTGACCTAGGTGATAACCATTAATCCATACGTCACTGTTAGCCATCACACCATCAAATTCAATACTCAGCTTAGTGTTACGATCAGCCTCTGAGCTATCCAGAGTAAATGTCTTTCTGTACCAGCCTGTTCCTGCAGGAAGAAATCCGCCTGCGCCTCCAGTTGGATTAGATTTATCAAATGGTCCTTCAATACTCCAATCATGGGGTAGATTCAGTGTTCGCCACGTTGAGTCGTTGTAGCTGCTTACTTCTGCACCTGGAGTATCTGCATGGATAAATCTCCAATCATTATCTAATGAGATTATTGCACGTACTGTTCCACTAGAGCCTAGTGAATTACTCTGTGCGTGAGTAGTACTCAGGGCAGTGAATAAAGAGATGATTAAAGTAGCTATAAACGAGTAACTATACGTATGTAACTTAGACATAACTTAATTTCCGTAGGGTTTTTCAGATGAAACAAAGGGACTTTGATCGAGTGCACATGTTCCGTAGATGTCGGGATGTATTGGATCAAAAGCAGGTAGATTATCCAGGATAGCATCCGAAATTGATAAGTGATTATCACGTATGCCTTGTATAATGCATTTAGCTAGTTCGTAGCTGCCATAATTATTATGATGAGTTGCTTCCAGTTGACCACGAACCATAGGAAAAAGAAGTTTAGTTTTTTCAGGTCCTAAGTTTTCGTAAAGAATCTTACTCATTGCGTTCAAGTCGATGAGTGCAACGGCTTGTTCTTTAGCAACAAGGCGTACAGCTGCCGGATAATCGAGTAGCGAATTGGTTACACGACCTTCGGAGTCAAAGGTACGTCTGTTCATCGGCGTTATTAGAACTGGAGTAGTGTGGTGGGAGCGTGCTAATGCAATGAACTGTTCAAGTGATTTTTTATAAGTCGTAAATGCACCTACGTTTAAGCCTTTTTCTTTCTGATCATTATGTCCCATCTGAATAAATAAAAAGTCTCCCTCTTTAAGTAGGGTATCAAGTTTTGCTAATCGTTTTTCCCCGATGAAGCTGCGCAGCGATTCACCAGATTCAGCGTGATTAGCAATAGCAACGGTTGGTTCAAAAAACCGAGGTAGCATTTGTCCCCAACTTGCGAAAGGCTCTAGTGGTTGGTCACATACTGTTGAATCACCTGCTAGATATATGGTGTGTAGCGTGTCTATCTTGATAATTTCAAGACGAGCTATACATGGTCTAGGTCCATTAAATTCCAGAGTAAGCTTATTATCCCAATTCCATAATTCTGTAGTTCTCTCCCGAGGTTTTAATTTTACGTCGACTTTGTCAGAAATGTGATACGATCGCACGTTAACAATAAATTCACGTGTAAGTGACTGTCCTTTTGTAGTAAGTGTACGCTCAAGCATAAGCCTTCGTACTTCGGCTTTAATCGTTGTTATCGATTCACCTTCTGAATCGCCTAACGTTACAATTACACGGTAGTTACCCTCTGCAACGCGTGCTGAGAAAAAGAATGGTTTTTCTGCTGTAACAAAATGCGCAATAGTTGAATTACTAGTCTGACGTGTAACAAAATTTAGTGGAGTATTTGTTTCAAAACCATAGCCTAGTTTATCTGAGTAAGCTGTATTTGATGAAATTAAGATACTTGAATCTTGAGCTGGGTTTTGACTGAAGCAAAAATCCCACTCTGATTTTTGTGAATTTGGTTCTGTTGCATAACATGCAACAAAGCTAACGATATACAGTAGAGTAAATCTGTAAGAAAACATATTAGAATGCGGGTTTAACTACTCATTACAGAAGCAAAATAAATGGGGTTGGCTTCTTAATTTAACTGAAAGAAAAGGCTGTTTCTCAAGTTTCGCTACATCGGACCGTCAGATACCTACAATCACATATTCGATATCTTAAATCACTGAAAAGTACTTGGACTTATATCATGTGAAAGACTTCATTGAGTGAGTCACTTATTGGGCTATTGTCAGGATTAGATGGCATGATTGAACTCATATGAGCCCACCACTTTTTACATATCTCAGTAGAAGCTACTTGATTCCAGCGCTCTAAATTTTCTACTTCTACGTAACCAAAGAGTTGATTGGTCTTTGGATCGTGGAATATGGAGTAGTTGTGGGCGCCGTGGGACTTTAGAGTTTGTTCAAGTTCAGGCCATATTGGACTATGCCTTTTGATATATTCCTGTAACTGATTTGGGTTAACAGTCATAACAAAGCCAAGTCTTTTCATGGTCGAAGTGGTAATAAGTAAACTCTATGAATCCGAACCTTAGGCGTAGCTACCACCGCGGGATAAATTAAGTTCTTCACGACGTCTACGTCTGTCACCAGCTGCACGTGTTTCATAGCCAGACCTACGATTCTCAGCAATAGGATCTATAGGCAGACCTTTTTTCTTACGCCATGCGTTGATAGCTGGGCGCACGTCTGTAAAGAAGGCTTCCTTAAGAATTAACTCAGCGGCAACTACATCATGATTGGATTGGGCCTTTCTGAGTGCTTTATGATCTATGATTGCTGCCTTTGCGTAAAGCTCTTGAGCCATGATTACAGTTTGAAGAGTCGCTTCAACCTTCGGCTTTTCATTATGAGACTGATCAATCATGTAAGCGATGTTTGGCATCTTTCCGTGATCAGCTCCGTAAGAGTGAATTTCATGGAAAATACGAAATGCTTGATAGGGATCAATAGATCCAAATGTTAAGTCGTCATCAGCATACCTGCGATCGTTGAAGTGGAAGCCGCCGAGCATTTCTTCATCGAGTAAAAATGCGACAATTTGCTCTATATTTTGTCCCGAGTAATGATGGCCTGTATCGACAAGTACTTTAGCTTTTTTACCTGCTTTTTTTGAGTGAATGTAGGCCATGCCCCAATCTGCAATATCTGTTGCGTAGAATGCTGGTTCAAATGGCTTGTACTCAATCAAAAGAGTTTGGTCTTTACCAAGCATTGCGTGACACGCCTGAAGACTCTCGGTTAACGCATGCTTACGATCTCTGATGCTTTCCTGACCTGGGTAATTAGTTCCGTCAGCTAACCACAGTGAAATTAAATCACTGCCTACGGCTTGACTGATCTTGATAGAATCTTTGCAGTGAGCGAGTGCGCGCTGTCTGATGGCGGGATCACGGTGTGTGAGCGAACCCCATTTGTATTCCTGATCTTGGAATAGGTTAGGGTTAATTGAACCAATTTTGATTCCGTGCTTAGAGGCAAGACGTGCAACAGATTTAGGATCAATACCAGGCAGGAAATCCCAAAGAACGTGTACAGCTACGGTAGGGCAGCAGCCTGTTAATCTATTTACGTGGCCTGCATCTGCTAGCTTATCGTTTAAATCGATAGCTGAGGCATCTTGGAAGAATTTGCCGAAGCGTGTTCCTGTGTCAGCAAAACCCCAGCTGGGAATTTCAATTGCAAAATCTTCAAGTGCAATGCGCGCTGCATTTAATTGTTTATTATTCATAGGGGGTAGTAAAAGATCAATTATCAGTTTTTAGCTATTTTTTATAAAGAGCACAATGTTGTTAAGTCGGACAGTCTGATTTTATTAAGAGATGAGTTTAGAAATTAATGTAGGGCCCTCAATCCATTGGGCTGCAATCATAGTTGTGGAAGCTTTTTCTGGTATTCCGCGTTCATTGCGCTGCAGCTGTGCTATGAGGAGCTCTACGGCTCTTGAACCAATGAGCCGTGGTTGTAGATCTAGGCCTGAACACTGGTGGGTGTCGACTTGGGTAAGATTTAAACAAAAAAACCCGACCTCTTCAGGAACCTTTAAATTACATTCTTTTATCCAGTCTATTGCCGGTGCATAATGACCTAAGACAACATCGGGTTTATATTTCTTAAGCCATGCTTTGAATGTAGTTTTAGAAAATTGTTCGGTGACTAACGCGGGAACATGAAAATCAATTAGATTATTTCCCTGAAAGGCTAAGAATGCTGCTTTCCACCTGTTTTGAAGGCGATCGTCCTGGTGACTTTGTAGAAATATTCCAGGACGTTTGTAGCCAAGGCGTTTCAAGCGATTTAATACGTCTAGGAGTGACCTGTAGTGATCGCAACAAACAGCATGTAAAGCGGGATGCTCAATAATATAATCAGTATAAATACCGGAGTAACGCGACCAGTCTAATTTTGAAAGATCGGGATCACGCCAGGAAGGTTGTAAGAGTACGCCTTGTATCCCACGTGATTGAAGAATTGCATCTAAGCGAGATACTTGAATTCCTTTTTCGCTAATGAGAAATGGTTGTAATTTATAGCCTAATTCAGCGGCACGCTTTTTTGCCCCTTCTACTAGGGCTTCATGGAAACGCTTGCCTAAATTGGGGCGCTCTGGTTCCTCTAAATCTACTGCAGCTAGGCCACCTCTAAAGGATTTCCCCTGAGAGCGTCGTATTTCTGACATCAAAGCTCCAGCGAGAGGATTTGGCTTATAGCCAACTGCATTTGCTGCTTCCCAAATACGCTTCGCTGTATCGGGTCTGACCTGTGGAGAACCTCTTAGCGCTTCAGAAACGGTCGTGCGTGAAATATTAAGTGTCTTAGCTAAAGAACGTATCGTAGGAGAACTCATGGCTTAGGTTCGATCTTGTCTTTGACTTGAACAGGTGTTCCCACCTTAACTTGTCCCTCCGCAATTGCGTTTCGCTCAAGCGTAGCTGCATCTTCCATGTCAGCCTTACCAAAATAATGAGCACCAGTTTCTATTAATACTGGTAGTGACATACTCATCGCTAAGCCTCTCGAATTTGTAGTCAATTTAGTTCTCCAGAGCAGTTGTCTTTTACCATGTGCTAATGCTGCTCCATCATATGCTGAGACAACAACGTAATAGCAATCATCATAAGCTTGCTCAACAAGTTCACGTGTCTTGTCGTCTCGGTCAATAAATTTTTCGAGTGGGCTTTGAACAAAACTTTTTATGCCTGTAGTTTGATTTAAGTCCTGTTTATTAAGAGCAATTTCCAAGTCATGGGCAAAACGAATACCACCTACTAGAGCTGCTCTTGAGAGAAGATTTTTACGTGCAACGTTAGCATTAGCTGCGCCAGATTGACTTAAGTCACCATCGTTGAGAGCAAGCGCTTGAGTAGTTGTATCTTGATTTAGAGTATTATGTGAGCCCCAGATAAAGATCAGCACCTGTGTAGCTTTATGCTGCTTTGTAAATGGTAAGAAATGACTGACTGCTAGGGACTGCTTAAGCTTAGACTCTAAATCTGCAACCGGCATAGGTTTTTCACCTGTTACTCCCTCACCTTCATCATGATAACCAGTAGTCTGAGCTAGGTAATAAACCGGACTGTCCGAAGTAGGCGGTGCTATTTTTTTACCTAATTCAGACATTTCGGTAATAACTGTCATATAAATTCTTGGATTTTTCTGGAATCCACGTGGGAGTAGGCTAAAGGCAAGTTCCCCGGTATGTGTCTCTGTGGGTATGCTAGAAGTAATTTCAGCATAACTACTTGTTGATAAAGATAATAGGGTTATCCAGATTATCTGCATCATACTCTTACAAGCTCTTTTCAAAGTACGTAACATGAGCTAATTATAATAATTATTAATCAAGTGAATGCTTCTAAATCGGTTTAAATCGGTGAGAATACTTTGGCTGCAGTTAAAAAGACGTACAATAACTAGTAAAGTTGCACATGATCGGACTGTCCGAATTAGGTTCCATTGCTGCAAAAATAACTAACTTTATTTCTAGTGTTATAGTTCAACCCCTTATGCTAGTGGAACTTTCCTTTAGTCCAAAACCCTATATCTTCAGAAATTATTTCACCGCTTTTCAGACTACCTAACACACCCAAGATTGTTTATGACCTCCCATACAACGTATTATAGTCGAGTCCTTAGTGCACTTGTTTTAAGTCAGATTGCGCTACTTAGTACCAGTCTAAACGCTCAAGTAGCGGCTGATCAAACAACAACTACTGTTCAATCTGCTAAGCCGATACCGACCGAGTCGGTTGCTACTCAAAGTCAGGATGTTGTTACTTTAACGCCTTTCGAAGTAGCTTCAGAAAAGGACAGTGGCTACTACGCATCGAACACAATGGCTGGTACGCGTATTAATTCAAAAGTAGAAGATCTGGGTGCATCAATTACCGTTGTTACAAGACAACAGCTCTTAGATACAGCATCGACCGATATTAATGATATTTTCCGTTATGAATCTAACACGGAAGGTACTTACGATTTCACTTCGCAGCTGAGCAACGCTACTACTAACGATGCAATTCAGAGCTCTCCTCAGACAGCTGTTCGTGTGCGTGGCGTTGGTTCACCAAACATGATGATAGATAACTTTGCGATGACTGCTCGTATACCAATTAATAGTTACAATTTAGAGTCTGTGGAAATTAGTCGCGGTCCAAATTCAACATTATTTGGTTTAGGTAATCCATCAGGATCGGTGAATCTTAATCGCGCCGTCGCCAATCTTACACTTAATACAAATACGTTGACCCTACGTGCTGATAGTTACGGTGGTCATCAATCCACGATCGATTTTAGCCGCGTAATTCTAAAGAATGAATTAGCAATTCGTATTGCTGCAATTGATATGAGCAATGCGTTTGTTCGTAAGCCTTCATACGATCTTACCAAGCGTTTATATGGAGATCTGATTTTCAAGCCCTTTAAAAAAACTCGTATTAATCTAAGCTGGGAGCATTATCAGCAAAAACGCCAGACACCTAATTTTTTAACACCTCGTGATGACGTATCGGAGTGGTTAACAGATGGTAAACCTGTCTGGAATCCGCTCACGTGGACAGCATCTGTTAATGGACAATCTTATGTAGTGCCGTACACGTCTACTGAAATTGGTATTCCTGGAACTACGGGTGCTCTACCTATAGGCATCTATGCTAATGCTACAAATTATACGCGACCAAGTATGTATATTGATGGCGGTACTATGCAGCTCTGGGAAATTAATCGTGCTGCATCGACTACAAATCCTAACGCGGCAACTACGAGCAATCAGCGTATGATGGCAGGTAGCGGTAATTTAATTCAACGCGGCAATGTTAATGCTGCAACGCTATATCAAGTGCCTGGTATTAGTAATAAGGCTCTCTATGACTGGTCTGCAATCAACGCCGTTTCGGCTGATTGGAATTATGACCATGCCTCAATTTACACAGCGAGTATCGAGCAAGAGTTACTTCCTGATTTGTACTTCCGTGCGGGATTTAATTTACAGGCATCTGATAGTTTTAATCGTAACATTGTAAATCCACCATCACTTGAAATTGATATTAATCAGTACCTTTTAGATGGTCGTACAAATCCATATTATTTAAGACCTTTTTACCAAGTCACTGAGCCCACAATTTTTCGTAGCCCAGAATATAATGACAATACTCAAGTTCAGCTTACCTATGATTTAAACTTCAAGAAGCTGACCAGCAATAAGGGAATAATGCGCTGGTTTGGTGAGCATAAACTGCTTGCCTACTACGAAGGTCGTAAGATCACAACTGGAACGTTCCGCTACCGTGAAGCAATCATTGATACAAATCACGCTTGGTTAACTGCAGGTGCATTAAATTTTACAAATGGTGCTGCCCTAGATCGTCCAACTTACCGGTATTATGTCGGACCGACTGGATCGCTAGGTTTTACTAAAGGATACGCCGCTCCTGAGTCAGGTGTAGAAGGAACCTTTAATTTGAATTATAATAATCCAACTACTGGAAGTTGGATTAGTGAACCTGCTGCATTTGGCATGTCACCATATGTAACGAGTCAAACACGGCAGGAAATTAATTCCCGTGGAATTGTTGATCAAAGTTCTTTCTTTGATGACCGCGTAGTATTTACGGGTGGTTTAAGAAATGACTTTAATCGTACACGTAATTCCAACGGTGCTGTTATTAACGGTAACACAGGATTATATGATATTGGACCTATAAGTACCTGGTTGCCTTGGACAAATGGCCAAGGGTATACACGCACTCTTAGTCTTGTGGTTAAACCAACAAAGTGGCTTGGTTTATTTGCTGATAAATCAGCTAGCTTTGTACCACAACCGCCAGCAATTGATTTATTCGATGTAGCCTTACCAAATACATATGGACATGGGCAGGACTTAGGAGGTTATCTCTCATTATTTAATAATAAGTTAGTGATTCGTTTATCAACGTATAAGACCTCGGTTATCAATAATCGTGATTCTGATTCTACAATCGGTTCACGTATTATACGTATGGAAACTAATTCGCTTACCTCTGCTGACCATTTTTCGTTTAACTATTGGGCTCTTAATGCTGCGGCTGCTAAGTTAGCTACTAATGTAGCAGATCCAGCTGCGATTGCGCTTGCTAATACATGGACGGCGTATCCTGGATTTTTACAAAACTCTATAAATGATTATAACAATGGGGCGGCGCTTCGTGGTGTAGATAATACTGAATCTAAAGGTGCTGAATTACAGGTAGATTATAATCCTAATTACAATTGGAGCTTTAAATTCACGGGAGCTAAAACAGAGGCTGTTCAAACAACTCTCGAAAAAGATATCAGTGATTTCATTGATTTGCGTTTGCCTACTTGGTTAGCTGCAAACGATGGTCTTGGAAACTATTTCTGGACGGATACGCGATATACAACTCAAACAGCGCAGAATTTTTATACAGCTTCTGTATCTGTTCCTATCCACATCAGCCAAGCTTTATTGGGTAAATCTAATCCACAGGTAAAGAAATATACATGGAGGACACTGAGTACTTACCGTTTTACAGAAGGTCTTTTTAAGAACTTTAGCATCGGTGGTACATTACGTTGGGATGATAAGAGTGTCATTGGCTATAAGGCTGCAACACCTGATGCTGATGGTATTGTTAGAAACTTAGACGTAAATAAGCCAGTTTATGATCCTTCACGTTTCGCAGGTGATATGCTCTTTGCTTACAATACGAAAGTTTATGGTGGTAAAGTTGGATTGCGTGTACAGTTCAACGTATTGAACGCTTTCCAAATGGCTACAATACGTCCAACTGCTATTAATCCAGACGGTACTCCTTACAACTACCGTATTATCGATCCTTCACAATTTGTGTTAACGACAACCTTTAGCTTTTAATAGTTTATATTTTGTGTGTGTTGTTTTCCACCTAGGCGTCACTGCCTAGGTGGAATTGTTTCTGAAGCTTGGCAAGTGAATCAAAATGTGCCGGACTCAAACATTTAATGAGTAAAGAGCCATCCGCACCTAATCCTGCAGCAACTATTGATCACAAGAAGACGGTCATGGGTATTTTGATCGCTTTGAGCGTATCGCATATGCTCAACGATTTGATCCAGGCTATCCTGCCGTCAATCTATCCTCTCATTAAGAACAACTTTAATCTTAATTTTGCACAAATAGGCTTAATCACATTTACGTTCCAGTGTACGGCATCGTTATTGCAGCCCCTTGTAGGTATTTACACTGATCTTAAGCCTAAGCCATTTTCTTTGGCTGCTGGAATGAGTTTCACACTCGTTGGTATTGGCATGCTAGCATTTGCCTCAGACTACCGATATCTAATTATCGCTGCAGCCATGATTGGTGTTGGCTCTGCTGTTTTCCACCCAGAAGCTTCCCGCGTAGCTAAACTTGCTTCAGGAGGTAAATTCGGCTTTGCGCAATCGCTGTTTCAAGTGGGTGGTAATTTTGGTTCTGCCATAGGCCCATTATTGGCAGCTGCTATTGTGATTCCTCATGGCCAATTGCATGTCCTTTGGTTCTCCATACTCGCATTTATTGGTATTATTGTTTTATCGAAAGTAGGGCAGTGGTACCGAGACCATCTAATTGAACTTAAAAAAACGGGAAAAAAAGAGCATATACACATACCCCATGGTATATCACGGGGCAGGGTGATATTTTCGATCTTGATTTTGATGTCACTCATTTTTTCAAAATATTTTTACTTAGTTAGTCTCTCGAATTATTTTACATTCTACTTAATTAGTAAATTCGGTGTCAGTGTGCAGACCTCTCAAGTTTTTTTGTTTATTTTCCTCTTCTCGGTTGCAGCGGGTACGATTATCGGTGGCCCTGTGGGAGACCGCATTGGTAGAAAATACGTGATTTGGGCCTCTATCTTAGGGGTAGCACCCTTTACACTTATCTTGCCCTACATGAATCTTGTTTGGACTGTAATATTAACAGTGCCTATAGGAATTATTTTAGCTTCTGCTATGTCGGCCATCCTTGTGTATGCTCAAGAATTATTACCTGGCCGTACAGGGCTTATTTCAGGGCTGTTCTTTGGATTCGCGTTTGGTATGGGAGGCTTAGGCGCCGCTTTACTCGGCCGTCTAGCCGATCAGACCAGTATAGAATACGTCTACCGCGTTTGCGCTTACTTACCGCTCATTGGATTGTTAACAGTTTTCTTACCTAACTTCGAACAGAAGCAAGTTAAGGCTTAAGAGAGTGTGCTTTTAAGCGCGTTAACTAGTATAAACTAGATGGTATTTCTACAATCTAGTTTCTACATTAGTGTTTAATCCTTTAAGGGACTAAAGGAGCAACGCTACCGCTGCGTTCGTCATGGAATTGAGTGGTATCTAAACCATCGATAACAAGTACTGCTTGTAAGGATGAAACAAACGCACGATCACTCCAGCTCCAAACAATTTCACTTTGCTGATTAAATTCTACGATTTGACGGCCTGAATCATTATGACCGGCTTTGTGACCCTGCCAGTTAGCAACAACTATATCTCCATTCTTAAGTACCTGAAATAAGCCGTAGAAGTATGGATTTACATCAGCTGGGAGTTGTTCTTTAGAACCAAATTTACGAACGACTTTACCTGTTGAATCTTCTTCGATCATGAATGAGCTACCGCCCTTTAAGGTTAAGCCGTAGCCTGCAGACATCACTATGTTGCCATTTGGTAAACGAACGGCCTTCCATGCATGATTAAAGCCGTCCACAGGGAAATCCTTGATCCAGTTGCCGTCACGATCACCTTCACGATACAGTGTGTTACATGCGACAAGGTAAGTGCCCTGAGCTGTTTCACGAGCAAGACGTGCATAATCACCTTCATATGCGGCTCGCTTAACTAAAGCACCTTGAGGATCAAATTCACCAAAAATAACGTGACGTCCTGTTGGATCTCCAAGTGGGCTACTTCCTTTGTTTTTCTTCGGTAAGTCAAAATCAACGCCAACAACTAAGGTGTTTCCGTTAGCCAAGCGTCGTACAGATGACACATCATGATACTTGGAAACATCACTAATCATTTTGCCGTTTGTGATATCTAAAACAGAATAGCCACTATCATGACTTATTAAGAGCTCATTATTTCCAATTAATTGCATGTCACGTGGGTGTTCTTTTCCGATATGCACAAGCCAGTTTTTGGCCGGAGCGTTTTCATCAACGCGCATTAAGTTACTTAAGCCTTCATCAATGGCTAAAAACTCGTGCTTTATTGGAGCTGAGTAAGCACTCAGTTGAGCGACAGTAAGTACGGTTAAAGTTGCCCAGGTAGCGGGAAATAATTTCATAATAATTAATAAAGAGTCTTAATAGACCTCAAGATGCGTCAAACCTGAATATACGATCAATGCCCTTGAGATGCTAAATCAGCACGTCTTAGGGCCTCTAAAACGCCGGGATGAGTGGGTAGAGACTTTAAAGCCGCTTTGTAATGACTAATCGCCTCAGTTGGCTTGTTAAGTGCCATAAGAGTATCTGCGTAGCCATAATTAGCCTCAAAATGATCTG
This sequence comes from uncultured Opitutia bacterium, assembly GCA_903834135.1. GTDB lineage: Bacteria > Verrucomicrobiota > Verrucomicrobiia > Opitutales > Opitutaceae > Palsa-1447. Next base: position 87,588 of record CAILHZ010000020.1, read on the forward strand.
GTTTTAAAGTAAGCGCATAGGCGTAATATGTAGCTGCTTCGGGCCACCGCTCTTGGGAGCCTTCTAGAGTTGCGATATTTAGATATGCCTCAAAAGCATCCGGATTAAGGGCAATGCAGGTTTTAAATTCCGCTATACTTAGATTAGTTAAACCCAACTGACTCAAAGCCAATGCATGATTATAATGAAATTCAGGTGTCTTAGGTTCGATTTTTTCAGCTTTTTTAAATTCAACTACGGCATCATTTAAATTCTCCTCAGCTACAAGTGCATTAGCTAAATTGTAGTGTGCAGAGGCGTTGTCTGGTTCGCACATTATAGCTTGCTTGGCACTTGTAACTGCTTGTGGAAAATCACGAACTTGTAAATAGGCTTCACTTAAATTGATATCTATTTCTGCAGCGCTTGAATTAATTTTGTGCGCTAAGCGAAGAGAAATAATGGCTTCTGTTGGTGTCTGAGCACTTAACTGAGCTGCTCCTAAATTATTTAAGCAAAACCAAGAGTTTTGATAAATCAAAGATGATCTTTTCCATAAACTCAGTGGATCAAAAAAAGATTTTGCGTAGCTGCGGCTTAGATTGGCTAAGAAGATGCCTATAAAGAGTGATAAGGCAATAAAGCGGTAACGAACAAATGCTGCACTAAAATGGCGACTAAATTTATCTGTAATAAAATTTATACCAAGTACTAGAGCTATGCAAAAGCAGGCTAAGCTTATATAGCAGAGATGATCTCCTATAGGACTAATTAGTAAAAACGACATCGGAAATAGGCCTAGAACTGGTAGTAAAAAAAGACCAAATAAACTAACTATAAACGCTGTAGAATTTAACGTTTTATTTGTACTACTATAAAACCAAACTAGCAGTACGCAGTAAATAAGGCCTACTAACCACGCTGAGGCGCTCATACTAGAACTATAAACCGTTGTAAGATTGACGGGCCATAGACAGTTGAGCAGATAGCTCCCTAAGGTTGGAATAGCGTTTAGTAAGTGAGTTGTTAAATTGCCAGTATTTACCTCTTTCAGTGGCAGAGCAGCAGATACTTGTAAGTAAAGGGTAACTAAGCCAATTAAGGCTGAGAAAAAGATAAAAGGTATTACATGTTTTACGTCTACTGAGGTTAGCTTTTTATTTCTCCATATTAGATAAAGTAAGATAAACCCAGGGAGCATTATTCCTGAACTTTTGCACAGTAAGGATAAGCAGTAAAATATGTACGCTGGTACTGAAAACTTACTGCCGTCTTGTAGATCGTCCTGAGTAGCTAGGAAAAAATCTGCTGACAAAAGCAGTAAGGGGAGCGATAGCGTATTTTTAAGTTCAGCCATCCACGCAACTGAACTCACAGCCATTGGGTGAATGATAAATACTAAAGCTGCAATCCAGCTATAGGTTGAGATAAATCTAGCGCATATCTTCCATAAAAGAAGCGCTGAAAAGAAATGTAAACTCAGTGAAAAGCTGTGGAATATTAATGGGTTTGCACTCCCTAGGTGGTAAATAATCCATTCCAAGTTTGTTTTAAGAGGCTGGTAGTCTGGACCTGATGCTGTAAACCAAACACGCCATGGAAAAGCAGACTGAGTTATCCAAGTGTTTTTAAATAGCTCAGTTCCATCATCCCATACTGGATGACCGCCTAGGACAGGAAAATAAATCCAGAGTGCACATCCTATAAGAGCACCTATTTTCAGCGCTGCAGTAAGCCAACTTTTACTGCCAAGTGCTTTAATCATGCACGCGGTTGAGTGCGCTTATCGTACAGGGAAGTGAGTAGCGTGTAGACTTGGGCTACTGATAATGCCTGCATGCAAAGATTGTTTTTGCATGCTGTTTGGCGGCTATTAAAGGCGTTTACACATGGGCTACAGGCTAGTCCCGCCCAAAGCGGATGGCTGCGTGGACCAGGAGCTGAAAACAAGAGTGGTGTTTCAGGTCCAAATAAAGAAATAGTGTCAATTGTGGTGAGTGCAGCGAAATGAGCAGGGCCACTATCATTTGTCACTAATACATGAGCCATACTGTAAATTACTAAGAGTTCACGAAGACTGGTCTTGCCTGCAAGGGACACACAGCGCGCTGATTTAACTTCAGCTACCAAGGCTTCGATTTGGTCTTGTTCACTTAAGGCACCTGTAAAGCCAATGTACATTTCAGGGTGTGTTTCAATGAGCTGACGTGCTAGACTTACGTAGTTAGATTGATTCCAGCGCCGTAGTGGTAAGAGGTCACTTGCATTAGCATTAAGCAAAACAAGTGGGGCGCCCGTTGGTATTCCATTTGAGCGTAAGAGATCTGTAATCTTACTGTTTTCAGACTCAGTTGCTTTAAATTCGGGTAATGCACGCAGCTCTGATTCAACGAGAGCATAAGTGGGTAACTGTTTTGGATCTGCATCAAGAGCTGAGACAAGGCTCGAGAATGTCTTTGAGGTATGTAGATGAGGATTATAAAGAATTCGGTGAGTCAGTAAGTCGCCGCGGTAGGGACCTTCACCAAAATACGTATGAAATCCAACTCTTTGTTTTGCTCCTGAAAGAAACGCAATTATTGCTGAAGAACGTGCAAAAAATTCCATATCAATGCAGGCTTCGATTTTAAGATTTCTGATTTGCTTCAAACGTTTAAAGCAGCTGCATATCATTGCTAAAGGTGAACGTGTATCGATTGTTAACACATTCTCGTATGGAATAAGTTGAAGTAAATCCACCACGAAACGATTTTCTTCAAATGCCAAAAAATAGACGTTTGCAGAGCCCACTTTTGCAACTGCGCGACTTACGGCATCGTAAGCAAGGACAGTGGAACCTTGTTCAGCAAGTTTAACAAAGAGGATACTCCTAGGTTTTTCTAAACTTTTAGTTCTGAATATGCTGATTATATTTCTTAAACCTGTAAGTAACCAGCAAACCGGTGCTCCAATATAGCGATCAATGGCCAAGAGGCGCTTAGCGTTGCTGCTAAAACGGGTGATGGCAGTAGGTGAGGTGAGCCTGCTTTGCTGGGTCATCATCTGTTAGCATTGAGTGCCTGGTCGCTGCACGCAAGCTCACATGGATTCAGGCATTTACTATAATTTAAGAGTAGTTTTATATAAGAAATGCCTCTTACCTCACCTTATCTAATCAAAATTCTGTTTGGCTTGAGTGTTTTGTCTTCCATGCAGTTAGGAGCTTCCGAGCTGGATAAAAATATATGGAATGTGGCTGATCTTGTCGTCAAGGCAGATACGCATACTCATCTCTTTGGTAAGCTACAAACCCGTATGGTTGATCATCACCTAAGCGCTGTGTTCAATGGTCTTTCAGATTCGATTACTGCAGATGCAAATCCGTTTACCGGAGCGACAGCTTTTACGATTCAAGTATTGGTTAGGCCTGACTCTTCAGGACAAACCGCTCAGCGTTTTATTCATTTACAAGATAAAGCACTAAGACGCTTGATGGTAGAGTTGCGCCTCAACGGAAAGGGCCAATGGGCTATGGATACTTTTCTTAATTCTGATAAAGGCAGTCATCCTTTACTGGATATGGCGTACACACATTCGTGTGATGAGTGGCACTGGGCGTGCCTTGTGTATGATGGCCATACAATGACAAGCTACGTTGATGGTAAAAAAGAACTCAGTTTTGATTTACCTTTTTCTCCAATGATAGAAGGCCAAATCGCAATTGGTTCTCGTTTGAACCATGTATACTGGTTTAAAGGTGCTATCTCAGAAGTGCAGTTTGATCGTAGGGCTTTAGCAGCGCAGGAGCTTCACCATAGTGTGATTGAAGCTCCCTAGAAACTACAGCTTCACTGTATTGTTTAAGCGTGTAATTTCTTCAACGCTTTGTTCGGGATTAATCTCAATTGTGCCACCTGTTGCATTCATTCCATCAGGTAGTGTCAGCCATATCTCTGCAGTTTTAGGTTCAAGGTCAAGGGGGGCTTCGATTGAAGGAATAATCTCACGTGATACAATTCGGCCCTCTGTATTTTTGAATACTATACTCGATTGTGGTGTTGCTACACTACCTAGGCTATGGATCTTAACCCTAATTTCACGTCCATTAATTTGTACGTCTTCGCGGTCTAAGCCTAAGTCAGGTCGATTCCAATATGGAGTTCCTTTTTCTTTTAACTCAAAAGTAAGTATTGTTGTAGCACGTGCTGGCAGAGTTAGCTCAATACTTTGTGAACGTCCCATTGAGACAAGACTATGTGTTGAAGAGGAAGTTATTTCGTCATGACCCTCAGAATCTGTTCCTTGAGTTACAGCCCATTTGCCTGGATCAATATTCCAGCCAGTCATTGTTGCTTGAACTGGGCTTGTTTCTAAATTGTAAGCAATCACCTTAAACGAGGTCGGTGTTGAGCGAGGTACTAAGATTGCAACACTTTGATCGTTTGCTGGGCTTTTAAAATTCCAGCTTATTACATGTCCAGGGAACGTGCCATTTCTTACAAGTGCAACACCGCCCAGTCGTTCCCTTTGTAAGTTGGTATGGGGAACTCCTACACGGTCAATCCATAGACTACCTTCTGTGTCGATATATTCCCCTAAATTCATTTCTTTTAGTTCTCTCAGATATAATTTTTCAAGATGGGATTTATCACCTGTAAGTATCCAAGCCATATGTTCTGCAGCTGCTTGGCGGGCGCTATCTCCATTGCCAATAGAGTTAGTTCGTCCGCGCGAGCGGGCATCATTAGGACGTATGCTAGCATCTATATATTTTGCGCTTGAAAATTCACCATTTGCCCAACGTTTTCTTAAATTAAGTAGATCAATAACATTCGCATTAACGCTACCCAGGTAAACTGCACCTCCATCAAAGATAGGATCTAGGTATTTATTATTTCCGGTCCATTTGTACGCGCTCCAAAATAAGGGCCACGGAAAATATCCTCTCGCGGTAGCACCTTCTTTGTCGTCGATAAAATGAATAGATGCAGGCAGTGCATATTGACCCTCTGAATTCAGATGACGATGAGCAAGTAGCCCATCCGCCATTTCTAGTTCAAGTTGTTTAGCACGGGAATTTCCATTATATTCTATCAAAAGCTGCTCAGGTTGTAGTATTAAATATTCATAGGATTTGGTATAACCCCAAACACTATCAGTCGCCATTTTTAGTCCATTGTAATAACACGATTGAAATAAACGGTTACCTGCTGAATTAGTTGCAGTCAGCCATTCCATACGCTTAGCTGTTGTCATAGCTCTTTCGAGCATCTTAGGGCTTCCGTAGTTTAGAATTAAATTTTGCCCAAGACAGTTTAATCCTTCTTCATAGCCATGTAACTCGTCAGCTTGAATTGTGCTCAGTCCGTTTGTGATCATTCCTTGGCGATAGCAGGCATCAATTTCAATCTTCAGTGACTTGGATATTTGGTCAGGAATACATCCCATAAGTGCAATCCCTGGCCAAGCGTTAGTTAGATCTGTATCATCCGAAAGTCCGCCTCCGTATTCACCGTTTTCTACTTGGCGGTTCTCGATCCACCATTTTGCAAAGTACTTTACATGTCCCAGTGCCTCTACCTGACGGAAGGCCCACAGTGGAACTCCTTTTGGAGCTTTAGGCTCATTAAAATTTACGGCAGGTGCTTTAGGGTCATTAACAGCCCAATAGTTTGCACCTGGATAATGATTCGGATTTACACGCATTAGATCTAATAGATCTGCTTTGAAACGTGTCCATAAATGTAGCTTATCTGTATTCGGGTGCTCTTCTACGAGCATTGCGTAGGAATCTTTGAGTTGTGTGAAGCGATCAAGTTCGTGCTCTTTTTTAGCTTCAACTTTGGATTTAAAAATCAGGCGTAGGTGTGTACCTACTAAATCATGTGTGCTAAAATTCGGGCTAGATGATGCCACTGAGAGATAAATGCTTTTATTGTGAGGTAGGATACGATCACGTAAATCTAGCCACAGCGTTTTAGACTCTCCTGGCTTAACGCTGAAGGTAAAATCAAGCATATTGCGCAGAGGCCACAAAGGGTCTTTAACTTGAATATTAAGTGCTATAAGACCGTTTGCTTGAGGTTTTGTGTTTAGAGCTGGTAGGTCTAGGGCTATTCCATCTAAGCCTTCACTGATTTGATTTAAATCATAGCCAGGTGAGTTTGTAGTGTAAGGCAGTAGTACGTGGACTATTGGCAACTTTGAACTGTCAGATCTACTTTGGGGTATTTGCACTACTGGTGCAGCCGCAGGAAGCGCAAGCATTCGTGCTTGTTCATCTTTAGGAAAACGTCCCTCTACGAATACATTAAGCTCATTGAGCGGCTCTGTATGCGTATTTGCTTCAGTTAACGTGTAAGACAGTTTTAGAGTCCCTTCTGGTTCTTTTGATTCTGTAATGTAATAGGCGCAAAATTCGCCGATAGGCTGCTCTTGCATTTCATTATCAAAGCGAACTTTTCCACCTTGGTGTATGCCTTCGAGTGTATGAATTGTACGCTCTTGGCCTTCAGGTCGCTCGAAGAGTACGGTGTCGTGTGAAGGGTTTAATTTAGGATCTGCAAGTAATGTTAGATGACCGTACGCTGCACCTGAAATTTCAATATGATTCCAAGGCTCATCAGGCATAGTAAACGTGATGGATTTTCCAGACAGTGAATAACAGTCCCAGTCAGGAAGTTGGAAATAGTCATTACGTCCAGGTAAACGAGATCGGTTATACACGCCTGGCCAAGTTGTTTCACGGATACCATCACATGCTTTCCAGTACCAACGTTTCAAATCATATGCGTCATGTATCTCAACTTTGCGTATAGATGCATTTGAGCCTTTAAGATAAGCGGGCAGGTCTTTTGAGCGATTCCAGCCATAACGTAGTGCCCATTCTTCTTGCCACATAGAGTTAGCTAGATCGCGTGTAGGAATTTGGTCTAAGTGAGAAGGGGTAGTTTTATTCGCCAGGACAGCCACTGACTCGTCACTCAGCATATGGTCATAAATGCGTACTTCATCGATATCTTCACCGCGCACAAAATTGTAATCCGACTGTACCTGCCATGGTGCAATGATACGTGAGTTGGGGCCAAATTGATCTAAAGCTAAATTCAAATTTGATTTAACTTCTTTTGATGCCGCTAGGACGCCATTAACATAAAATCGAATTCCTCTTGTTTCATCCCAGCTTAAGGTGATGTGAGTCCATGTGTTAGGATTTGGAAATTGCTGCAGTGAAGTCGAAACACGAATACGTGAAAGACTTGCATCGGTAACGAAAGCGTCAAATCCATGACCGTTGTAATCGATTCTAAGAAATACCATATCCCAACTGGAGTGATCTGCAAAGCCGACACGGAAGATAGGAAATGCAGTAGGTCCAACAGGTGTGTGGGATCTAAAGAAAAAAGAGAGTGTGCCGCGCTGTGCGTAAATATTACCCGGTGCCCAGTAAGCTAAGCTTGCTAAATTACCACTGCGTAAAGCGCCTGACTTGGCGCCGTCAGCGATTGAGCTTATTTCGTGATCGAAATTGGGTACTGTGTTACTACCTGCAGAGTAATCAGCGGTTGTTCCATGGTCTCCGGATAAATAAAAAAGAAGTCCAGTAGGATCATCTGATGCTTTAATTTCAGCTGTAATAGAGCTTAGGGCTATCACTAGTATTGCAAAGCAGGCTATCGGGCGGGGTAGATACATACTTAACTAATTTGATGTGGTATAGAGGACTAATTTACTAAATTAGTATAAATTGAACGATCATATTCATTCAACATGAGTATGTATTCTACAGCTTGAATGGCTATAAACTGGAATCACGCATATTGGAATTATCCAGGGTGCAGTTGTGCCAAATTGGCTGATTTTTTTAGCAAAACCTTGTTTCCAGCAACATACGCTTTTGAATGCCAAATCAATTATTTATGGCGATTCAACATATTGAATGTGGTTTTAATGAAAAAAATAACAATTTTTCATTAAAAGTAAATAATTCCAAAACAATCGAAAAAAGATGTAATATTTATAAATTATATATGGTTTAAAACAATAATTACATATTATGTAAGTAATTGATTGAAAATTAATTATACAATATATAACGTTCTGTAAATACCATACCGGTAGGGTGTAAGAATTTGAGCTATAAAATGGATATATTCTAAATACCATTTTATACATATATAATACCATTTATAACATTTCTTTTGAGACATTTTCAATGTAATGTACTTCAAGCTAATAGATTCCCCTTTCTATCAGCTAATTGTACTAAATGCATTTATCACAAAGCTGGTTATGCCTGAGGTACAATTAATTTAGACTAACCCCTCATTTTTAATCCCTTTTGTAGTTAATTTAGCCTTACTTGAAAGTAAATTGACGACGAACAAAGACAACCCGAAGACCCCATAAAAGAAATGAAATCGATTAAGTACCGCTCACTAGAGTTGAGCAAAATGATTACCTACACCGGTATCGTTGCAGTATTGGCCATCGGAGTTTCTGCACTTAGTGCGCAAACTTCAGTATCTGATGAACTTGCTCAACTCGAGCAACAAGAAGCAGTGCTCAAAGCAAAGATCGCCGCTATCCGTGCTAAATCTGGCGAAACTCAGCCTGCTGAGCAATCGCAACCAGCGGTTCAAGCCCCGAGCAAGTCAGCGATTTCTTCAACGATGGCACCAGGTGAAAAAGCGGAGATTACAGTACTTACTCCATTTGAAACCGCATCATCACGTGATTATGGTTACCTTCGCACAAACGCTGTAACAGCTTCACGCGTAGGTATGGAAATCCAAGATATTCCAATGTACATTCAGGTTATGGGTGAAGATTTCATCCATGACACTAATACAAATAACTTAACAGATATTCTTCACTATACAGCTGGTGCATCTGGTGATAATAGTTTCATTAGTGCGCGTCCTGCAAATAGTTCAACGCCTCAAGGCGGCTTCACTATGCGTGGATTTACGATCAATCAAATTTTACGTGACGGTGTTTTTACATACACCGATTACAACTTAGACAATGTTGACCGTATCGAAGTTGTACAAGGACCTGCTGCTGTATTTTACGGTGCAGGCTATCCAGGTGGTGTTATTAACATTATACCTAAGCAAGCTAGCTTAAACCGTATACCTACCAAAGTTAGTTATATCTACGGACAGAGTCACCAGCAGAAGATATTGATCGATAATAATACAGTGCTATCTGATAAAGCAGCACTACGTATTACTGGTGGTTGGGAAAATAGAGGTGCAGGCCAACGTGAATTTGAGTTCATGAAGAACTTCGATATTGATCCTTCCTTAGTCGTTGTTCCTTTCGCAAATGGTAAAGTAAAAATGACTTTACGTGACGAGTATCAAAAAATCCGTTATAATTATAATAACGGCTCATGGTACTTTCCTAAGGGTTGGTTCCAAGCTTACCAGAGTCCAACACAAGCTTTGATGACTGCTGCAGGTGTTGCTACACCAGCTGCATATCAAACACGTATTTTATCAAGTGTTGCTAATTGGATAGCTGACGTTCGCGCATCCGCAAATAACGTAGCAGCTGGTAATATTGGTAGTAACTGGAATATTCCTACCTACACCACTATTTCTCCAAACGGTTACTATACAGATAAGAGTGGTAACATTGTTACTGATACGCATTTTAACTTCCATAGTCGCGGTACATTTTCTGATAACGACAATAATACCTTTACTTATAAGTTAGAGGCATCCCCAACAAGCTGGATGGATTTCCGCTGGGTATACACACAAACGAGTGGATATTTCAACGATTACGAAGCTAATACTGTTCCTAATGCTAATTACACCTTTAACACGATTAGCGGAATGGCATCTGCAGGTTACTACAATATGCGTCGTAATCACCAAGTAGACGCTATTTTCAAAGGAGAAAAATGGGGTATTAAGGACAAGCTTTTTGCAGGTATTGTTTACCAAAAATATATGCAACAATATCAGGCTAATAATCCTGTTATTGATTACTCACACGTTCCAGGTGCATCCAATCCATTGGGTAATCCTAATAATATGTACGTACCAGCTCAAGATGTTAACACAGGTAACGTACCTGTTAATCAGGTTGTTCGGGATCGTAACGGTAATATTTTAACGGTAGCTCAGGTATATAATAGCTGGGATCCGTTAGTTCAACCAGATCCATTGGTATCAATTCTTTATCCACAAAATAGAACATCACTGGATGGCTACATGCAGCAGGATAATGCGTGGTATTTAAATGATGAGATCAACATGCTGAATGATAAGCTTACATTCCTTGGTGGCTTCCGTCAGGAAATTCACCGTGATGCAGGTCAGAATCTTACAGCTAATTTTCCATGGTATGCACCAGGACCTTATGCTTGGACAGATCAAGTTACTTATGATCCGTCTGCTTACAACTATAGCCCAAGTTACGCTGATACTAACTTCGATCGTTTAGTTGGTCATTCATGGATGATTGGTGCTTCTTATAAATTAACGAAGGACATTTCTCTTTATATTACTACATCTAAGACATTCCGTTTAAATTCAGGCAATGTTGGTGGTTATTATGACGGTGACATCGGTAATATAATCCAAGCAGCACTCACTCATGGTGGTGGTAGCTTTACATACAAGGGTACAAAGGTTACTTCAGTGCAACAAGGTGTGGACCTTATCCATGGACAAGGTGCTAATGCACAACTTAAGAATGAAACAGGCTTGAACAAAGAAATCGGTATCAAGACTTCACTTTGGAATGATAAGTTAGTGGGTACATTCGCGATCTTCCGTGGTGTCCGTGATAACCAAAAGTTAGATGATTCGAATGCGCAGAGCAATCTAAGTGAACCGATGAACTATAGTACAACCTTGTTCAATGGACCAAATGATCCAGGTGGACAAAGCCCATACTATAATACGCGTATATTCCGTTGGCGTACAACAGGTGTACAGAATCTCGTTTACGGTGGCGTTGCTGGTTTAACCTTCACACCAACACGTAACTTCCAGTCTGTAATGAACCTTGCCTATATGCCAACTGCTAGGACCGTATCTGATCCTCGCTACACTGCAGCATATGCAGCGGCGAATGCTCAAAATGCTGTTGTTTATAATATCTATTACAAGTCACGTTTAGAAAACGTACCTGAGTATACCTTTAATACATTTAACAAGTATACATTCACAACAGGTATGCTTAAAGGATCAGAAGTTAGCTTAGGTATGCGATACTCAAGCGTTCGTGTAGCTTCACGTAGTTTGGATTGGAATCCACTCAACGGTGGCTGGCAGATGCCTTCTTATACAGTATTCGATGCTACATTTGGCAGAGAGTATGAGATCGCAGGATACCGTATGCGTACTCAATTAGGTTTATATAACTTAACAAATAAGACTTACTATGAAGGTGGAACTATCCCATCAACTCGTATGAGCTGGAATCTTACTAACGAATTAACGTTCTAATATTCGTTTAGTATCGAGATTACTGATCTAAAATCAGTAATCTCTGGTGTAGCCCGCAATTAACACTGCGGGCTTTTTTATGTCCAATATTGAGGTATGGGTACCAAGTCGTACGTATAAACGGAGAATGGGTGTTAAGAATACTACATGATCTTCATTTTAAATAAAATTAGTGTTAACAATTGAGCACTTAGATGTCATCGAGTTGTGTTGTGAGAATTACTGCTATGCGTTCTTTTTGTCACCTAATTGGCATTTCTCTTATCATGGCTTTGTTCGGATGTAGGCATGCACCAAATGATGTCCATGTAGTTGATTTAAAGTGTGAATATTTAAACGAACCTTTAGGTGTTGAAATAGTTCATCCTCGTTTGAGTTGGCGTCTAGAGTCTGTAACTTCGACTAAGCGTAATGTTATCCAAAAAGCATATCAGATTAGAGTAGCGAGTAGTCTTAAGCATTTAGCAGATGAAAATATTGATTTATGGGATTCAGGGGAGGTTGTGTCGTCCGAGACGACACAAATAGATTACCAAGCAGATAATGCCAAAAGTCTTAAGCGGTGTTTTTGGCAAGTACGTTACAAAGATTTTCAAGGTGCATGGTCTAATTGGAGTAATCCTAGCACCTGGACTTATGGGGTTTTGGAATCATCTTATTGGACGGCTAGTTGGATTGGAACAGGAGAGGATTTTCATAGTAAAGCTGGTGTAGTTCCTAAAACTGAAAACAACCTTTTTGATCCTTGGTTCAGAAAAACGTTTAAACTTAAAGCAGTGCCAGTACGTGCAATTGCCAGTATTGCATCAATTGGCTTCCAAGAGTTGTACGTAAATGGAGAAAGAGTAGGTGATTCAGTGCTAATGCCTAGTGTCACCGATAACTCGAAGCGTGCGCGCTATGTTTCCTATGATATAACTAAATTCTTAAAACAGGGTAATAATATAATCGGAATTTGGCTCGGTACTGGATGGTCTATATTCCCTAAATTTGAAACCTCAGACAAGCCGCGTGCTCCTCTTGTCATGGGACAATGTGATATAGAATATGTGGATGGAACTACTGAAAGGGTAGTAACAGATAGCACTTGGAAAACTCACCCAAGTCCTAATAAATTACTGGGCGCTTGGGATTTTGGTTTTTATGGGGGTGAAATTTACGATGCACGAATTGAAGCGCTAAACTGGCACTCCCTCGAATTTGATGATTTAGGCTGGAAGTCTGCTATTTGTTTTAATCCTAAAGTAATAGTTTCAAGTGAGCGTTCTGAACCTAATAAAAAAATAATTTCAATTCAACCAAAGGAAATAAAAGAGATATCGAGTGGGGTGTATCGTGTTGATTTTGGGCAGAATTTTACTGGATGGCTTGAAGCAGACTTAATTGGAAATCAAGGTGATCGGATCGATATTCAATTATCGGAGCGAGAAAGCTCTGAAATGACCCATAGGCTGCACAGCGCTTATATAATCGGATCGTCTGGTCATGGAACCTTTAAGAACCATTTCAATTATGGTACTGGCAGATGGATTACTATTAAAGGACTTAACTATAAACCTGCATTGAGTGCTTTTCGAGCATGGCAGGTAAGGACTAACTACGTTTCAAATTCTGAATTTGAGTGCTCTAATGCTCTGTTTAATGAGATTAATCATGTGACTCTTTGGACATTTGAAAACTTATCCTTGGGCAGCTATGTTGTTGATTGTCCCCAGAGAGAGCGTATGGGCTATGGAGGTGATGCGCATGCTACTACAACAACCGCTCTTAGTAATTACAACTTAGGTGCTTTTTACACTAAGTGGTCACAGGATTGGAGAGATGCACAGGTTGCTCAGGGATTACCTAATGCAGGTAATTTACCCTATACAGCACCGACTTATTTTGGCGGTGGTGGACCTATTTGGAGCGGATTTTGTGTACATCTGCCTTGGGAGATGTACCGAACCTATGCAGATAAACAGATTTTAAGAGACAATTACCAAACCATCAGTAACTGGTTATTATTCTTAGAGACTAAATCTAACGCTAACATGTTGGTGCGCTGGGGAGGTCAATGGGATTATTTAGGTGATTGGCTCTGGCCTGGAGCTGATTTGGAAATTAAAGGACAACATTTCAGCGGCGAACGTGAGGATACTCATTTTATAAATAATTGTTATTGGATATATAATTTATCTATTGCTTCAAAGATTGCTCATATTTTGGGTAATGAAAAAGATAGTTTGGCTTGGGAAAAAAGAGCTACTGAAGTTAGGCATGCTGTTCATGCGAAGTATTTCAATCCTCGCGATTCAAGTTACGTCAATGGGTTTCAAGCGTGTTTAGCTCTCGCATTATTAACAGACGTAACGCCTGATGATTTACGAGCTGCTGTATGGAAACGACTCGAGACTGAAATATTAGTTAATCATAATGGGCATATCTGGGCTGGGATTACTGGTGGCGCTTTACTGTTTAAAACGCTTATGCAATCGCATAGAGATGATTTACTATACTCCATGGTAAACCAAAAAACTTATCCAAGTTGGGCAGACTTTCTAACTAAGAATGAAACAACTATGGTTGAGAGCTGGGAGGATAATGTTAGATATTCTGCCTTACATAGTTCCTATCTGTATGTAGGTGCTTGGTTTATGCAAGATGTACTAGGCATAGCTCCAGATATCAATGAACCTGGTTATGCGCATGTTTTTATCCGGCCTTCTATTTTAAATAAACCTGAACTAACATGGGCTAAAGGACATTATGATTCCGTGCATGGTAGGATAGGGGTTTCCTGGAAACGTGAGTCTGGCCTCTTTACTTTAGATATTTTAATTCCTGAAGGAACTCATGCATCCGTTTATTTACCTACTCGAAATCCAAGTAAAATAACAGAGCGTGGGCTTAAAATCGCAGTCGACGATATTTCTGAAAGTACTCTAGCTGGCGCTGTGATAAAGGTGAATTCTGGTACTTATCACTTTGAATGTCCTCAGGATTTGTGACCGATTATATCAGCGACTAAAGGTATAACTTGTTGTACCACCTGCTTTGAGGACTAGTTCAGTTTCTTTATCGCTATAATTGTTCAAATGAAAACCAGAAGCTTTCATGCTACTGAGATGTAGGATTGTATTTCCTTGGGCTGGTGCATGAACATTCAGTGATGCTGTGCGCCCATCACTTGAAACTTTAAGGTTAAGACTTATTAGTCCTGCGGCAGTATTTAGAGAATCTATTCTATTTACCATATTAGGCTTTAACCAGGTGTCTGGTGTGGAAAGCAGTAGGTGCACTGTATCTTTGTACTCGCACGCTAGCATAGAGATAGTGAGGCGTACAAATAAGGCTGCAGCCCAGCAGTGAGGCTCATCTCCTGATGTTTTAGGTGCATCCGTGATTAGTGATTGTTCTTCTACCCAATTGCCTGTGGGGGAGGAATGATTGGCAAATGCATAGAGAATTCGAGCGGCATGGGTATAATCACCACGAAGTAGCGGCAAATGGCCGTATAAGCCCGCGTAGCCAGCCCATACGCCCTCCGGCATCCATCCAGTGCCTGCTGGTATACCTTCCTTTTCAGCGCTCTTTAGCATAGCAAGCGTGCCATCTAGTAAAGATCCATTAAGTGGCAGGCCGTAGCCAAAGAGATGGTTTTCGAGTACTGCCCATTGTGCTACTTGGGGATAGGGGTCATTTCCTTTCATACCAACTCTGACGGGAAGGTATTGGTTTCCAAAACTATCTTTTCGAAAATCTCGATTAGCGGCTAGGGTGAACGATGAAGTAAAAGAGTCTGATAATTGCTCAATTGCTGATGCATCCGAAAGATATCCTATTTTGTGTGCAGCTTGGGCTGCTGCATTTAAACCTGTTATCGTCCAATATATAGATGAATACTCAGCAGTAGTTTCAGGGATTCCACCATCGTTAAAGCCAGCCGGGAGTAGGCCTGAGTTTAAAGCTGTAGGTTGATTTAAAGTACTTATTCTCTTGGTTCGTAGTGCTTGAATACCTTTCATAACAGCAGGCCAATGTTTTTTTACGAAATTCCAGTCACCGCTTAGACGAGCGTACCTCGTTAGGCACCATATTGCTTCAGGGGTACTGCGATAAATTACCAAAGGTGGTAGTTCATCTATTAATCCATCCTTATCTTGAAATGAAAAAATCGTATCTAGTGTCTGTTTTGATTTAGAAAAGTCACCTAGCATTGCAGCGACTTCAATGAGGTACATCGCATCACTAGTCCATAGTCCACGATATAGGGTAAAGCTCGAATTAAATTGACCTTGGCCATTTATAATTTCGTGAGCTTGGTAATACGTACGCAGTGAATTTTCTGCTATATTCTGTATTTCAGGATCTCCTACGTGGAAATGTCCGAATGGCACCTCAGTTTTATTCCATCGCTTACTGACTAGAGATTTAGCTTCTTGAAAATCATAGCTTAGGGCTTCTTTAGCATCATTTTGGGTTGTATTCCCTGAGAGCACGTAAACGGTGACTAATTTAGTTCCTAAAGCCCATCGTATATGCCAACCGGTATCATCATGGCTAATACTCTCTGCCTTAGGGCTACAAGTTATAAAAGGATGATCATTAAAAGAGAGTACGCCTGATGGATTAATTTCAAGTTGTCGTCCTGTTGTAATATTTAGGGCAGGACTTACAGATGGAGAGAAACTTGCCTGTATTGCATCTGTTCTAGCATCCTGCATAAGCATTTCTGCTCCACATGAAATACGCAGTTCAGCTAGATCACGACTTGCTCTTGAGCCTAAGATTAATTCATTACGGTCAATCTTTGGAGTTACTTTAGCATTCGAGTACATAGCTATCATAGCTAGTGTTGTATTAGGATCACTGCCTACGGGTGCTTTTACTGATATATCAAGCCAACCATCATTATTAGTGTCTTTAGCCTCAAATATAAATACTTGAGGTGTATTTATTGGTGCGGTGAGCGCTAAATCGACTAATTGATCAGTTGCGCCTTCCACTTGCATTAGCGCAAGGCGTTCACCTAAACGCGGTTTGTAGCTTTCACAGAAACCTAACACGATTCGTTTAAATGCACCTGGTTGTACTTTCAGACGATATCTTAATGGGCGATTAATACCCCAAGCTACAGAATTAAATTCAGGACTTGATCGACATGAAGGATGTGCCCAACCCAGTGCGCCACTAATGCCATCAAGTCTTTCATATTTGCCGTAATTACTTTGAGATGCAGATGTATTAAGTGGAGGTATAGCGAGTGTTGTAATTACTACATTTGAATGCGAATTACTAAGATGAGTAGTATAAATTGGTTTACGAACGTCGCTAATGATTTGTTGGCGATTTTCTAGGGATTCACCCGAGACGCCAAATTCTATTACTGTCTTAGGTTTAGCATATGGTCCGGGGCCAAAATCATAAAGAAGTGCACCGCGGTCGCTTACCATAGGTTTATGCCAGTCACCTGGTAATCCAAGTGGAGAATGCCAAGTATTTGTCGAAAAACGATGATCAATTAAATAATCATTGGATGCTTTTAATTTATCGAAAGATATAAACGAAATAAATGATGCAACTAAGTATACAGTAAGTTTATATTTTTGTGATCTGGATATCATTTTCGTTAGTGTTTTGGGGTAAGATGCCATCAAGCATCACCTTATATTAATTAGAACAATTTATATACTTTGAGTTTTTTTCTCTAAATAATAACTAGAGTTTATTTCTAGAAGTTTAGAATTATTGGTCAATCGTTACGGTGATGAAAATTCGTGAAAATCTCTAAGTCTTGACCAATTATCACAAATGCAAACAATACTAATTATTGTTTTACTACCTCGAAACTCTCTTTTGGTGAAAATATACTGCAATGTGGCGTGAGCTTAAGAGTTTTTTTTGTATCAATACTAATAATACGTATTTTTTTGCGCGTTGGTTGTGTATCCGTGCAGTCGGATTAGTATATGTGATTGTATTTTCTGGGGTACTTTCAGAGTGCAAAGCTCTTATTGGACCCAGTGGTATTGCTCCACTAGGAACATTCTTTAAGATGTTAGTTGATCAAGAGTCATTTGGGTTCATTTCTATACTACATGCTCCTAGTCTGTTTTGGCTTTCATCAAATTTAGTGGCTATAAATGTAGTAGGCTGGTGTGGTATAGTAGCTGCAGTTGCATTAACACTGAATATATATCCGCGAATAGCTCTGTTTATATGCTACATTGCTTTTTTATCTTTCGTAGCGACGGGACATTTCTTTGTCGCGACGCAAATGGATCAGTTAATACTCGAAACAGCTTTTTTGTTTATATTTTTTGCTCCATCAGGATTTCGACCAGGTTTGGGCTTAAATCAAGCACCTAATAGAGCAGGGTTTATAGCTGTAAGATGGTTACTTATACGGGTAATGCTTGAGCCAGGTATATTTAAGTTTACCTCTGGTAATCATCATTGGCTAGATTTCACAGCAATGGATGTAATGTACGAAACTACACCATTTCCGACATTTCTAGGTTATATTGATCATCACTTGCCTCATGTTTATCATGTGTTTGAATATTTCCTCACCTTTGCTGCAGAATTGGTTGCACCGTTAATCGCTATTTTTGGAGGTAAGGCAGGCCGCTGGGTTGCATTTGTTATTTGGACTATTTTTCAAATTGGTATCGAATTAACTAACAATTTTGGATGGCTAAATGTTACAGCTATTGCGCTTGGTATACTATTATTAGATGATCAAATGCTACTGACTGTTCTGGACCGCTGTAAGATAACGTATTTTAAGTCACATACAGATATAAGGTCACTGAAGAACAGTAAAATGAGTACGCTGAGAAATCTTAAAAATTATACTATTTTATTTCATTCAGTTTTAACGCTCTATTTTTTTGTAATTGCTTGTGACCTTTCAGGTAAGGTGTTTCCCAGTGTCTTGGTTAAGTCTTTGAACAGCTGGTTTTCTAACTTTCATACAGCTAATGCTTATCCTTTATTTCAAGGATTTCCTGAGCACCGCTTCGCTTTAGAATTTGAAGGATCAAATGATCAGGGTAAGACATGGCGTGTGTATCCTTTCAAATACCAGCCACAAAGATTAGATCAAATTTGCCCTTTTATAGCGCCAAGCTTTCCTCGCTTTGAGGCAACACTGCAAATAACTCTAGGTGCTGCGCCAAATGCTCAGATATATCCAGTAGTTGCTTCTTACTTATTGGCTAGGAATACTGAAGTTATCTCACTTTTTAAATACGATCCATTCCTGGATAGTCCACCTACAATGATCCGTATGCCAGTCTATCTATTAAAATTTACTGACTACAGTAGTTATTTGAAAACTGGAAACTACTGGCAGAAAGAGTATCAGGGCGTTTATACACCCATGCTATATGTAGATACTAATGGTAGGATTTTACAGGAGCGCTAAAAGGATTCATAATTATCTTATATTTTTCTGCACAAATTATCTGGTTTATTTATAGCCAGATAAAATAATTAGATATTAAAGTCAGTTGAGCCTAAAATTCGTATAATTCTAGTTTCTGCATCTTGTTTAATATGTAGTGTAATCGGCTCTGAAGTGTCTATATGTACATGCGTAGTAATTCCATTTTTATTCCACTTAATATGCATTGCACCTGTATGATTATGATAGGGAATTCTGCCTTCAGCTTGGGTGAGTGAGCCAGTTCTTATATCGAAACTATAGGTGTCTATACCTAAGTCGAAATGGGGCTTAACTCCCAATATCCATCTAGATAGTTGCCATGTTGGGCAAGCAGACCACTGGTGGCATCCACTCCAGTGTGTGTCATAAACCTCCATCCATGTCGTTTGACCCTTATTCAATTCCCAGCCCCAGCATGTTTTAAATTGATTAAGTACAAAATCTGTTTCTCCAACCCTTAGTAGTGTATCGAATGTGAATTGACCGAAGTAGGGTGTTATAAGCTGAGTATTTGTGACTGATGGATCGCTAAGATGGGGTGCTGTAGGGGTATTAGGAAAGGACCCTAAAATATGTTGTTTTATTGCAGCAATTGCCTCCTGTTTCTTCGTGCCTTTAAAGAGGTCAAGTTTAAGTCCAAGTACTGTTCTATGAAACCCAATTTCATTCCAGCAGTCGTTTCCGTTTGAAAATTTAGAATTAAAATAGGAATTTATTATTGATGTCATATTATCTGCTAAACCTAAATAGTACATTTCACTATCATCTTGGCCTAGTGCTTTACTCCATCTCGCCATCGATTTAAGTGCAGATAAATAGAACAGGTTCAATGCTTGATCCGTATTTAATGAATCATTTTTATAGCCCCAATCTATAAAGTCCCAACTCAATGTTTTTTTTATTCCATCTGCTGTACGCTGAGATTCGAATGCACGAATGTTTTTAACTGCAGCAGGGTAGAGACTTTGTAAGAATTTTAAGTCACCTGTCATTTCCCAGTAATGCACGCATGCGTCAACCCATTGCGCAGCATAACTGGATATAAAAATATTCTGTCCAGGTGACATTCCAGACACTAATCCATCGTTTCTAGAGCATTGAGCACTCTGGATTAGTCCTCGTTTGCATAGGGTTAAGTCGTTGAATGCTACACTTGTCGTATCTAGACCGATTGTAAGGTCTCCAGTCCATTGTCCTCTCTCACGTGTTGGATTATCTATAATCGCATCTTCCGAGCAGGATTTGAGTGTTTCTACACCTGTATTCCAAATTGCATTTAGAATGGGATCTTGAGTTTTAAATTCACCTATTATTTCAGAGAAGTAGCCACGATCTATAAAATCTTCGTCTATTACTTTAATCTTATCTGGATCGCCTATAATATGTAACTCTAAAAAACGACCACCATTCTCTGATAGAGAAGTGAAGTCTTGTATGCCACCTCTAGCTACGAAGTGATTTAGATTGCACGAATCTCCGCCTGATAAGGTTATCCAAGGAGAAACTCTATTATCAAAAAGTTGCTCGGATAGTGCCCATTCAACAATAGCCCCCTCGGGTAGTGATAATTTAAATTCAGGTCTAAGAATTCTGATTCGGCCAAGATCATACCGTCTCCATATACCTGTACTTTCGTTCTTACTTTTTGCTAAGTTGCGTAAGTAAAATCGTGCGGATGGGTTATCTTTTTCATACCCAAAGCGTTCAGCAAGGTATCCGAAGTCTATAAGAGTTCCTTTGAAGCTTGTGTAGTGGAGATTGCTAGTTTCAAGCGCCGCTGCTTTGCCAAGATCGCGTTTAACAATGCAAGCTGGAACCCAGGTATGATCATCAAAGATTGTACTCTGCCAATCAGTAGGATTTTTACGTGTGTCACACCATTCAATCCAGCCAAGTTGAGGATTAATACGGCGAACAGCCTTCGAATAACCCTGAAGAATGGATGTAAGCCACTTGACTGTTATTATACCTGTAGGGGCTTCTAATTCATTCCAAACAAATGGTAGTTGATCACCTAATATGCGCGTAGCTACGCCCAAGTGGTGCACTTGGAGTGCAAGTATATGCCGTCCTTTGGGGAGTGTAAAGTGTAGGACTTGATATTCAGGATTAGTAGTGGAGAAACGAGCAGGTCCCTCAGTCAGGAAATGCCCATCTAGCCATACTGTAAAAACAGACGCACCTAATATTCTATATTCTAGGGCAGTAGTTTTTTCTAGTATAAATGAACCGCGAAACGCTGCATGGGTATCTGGTTGATAAGAATCTATCTCTGGATTCCAAAAATACTCACCTTTTGTAAGGCAGAGTGGATTGTCTTTGCTATAGGCTAAATTTGCGTAAGTTCCTAATAACGTAAAAATAATTATCGGACTTAAATAAAGTGTCTTTAAATAGCACTTGAAACTTAACTCATGTAGAGGTCTTTTTATTGGACAAAACATGAGATGGGATGACAGAAGTGCTATGCAGTAATACAAATCAATTAGTTATAGATTATGATCTATTGGAGGATTAGCCTCTTCATAGAAAGTTTTATATGTTTTCGCACTTGCTGCTAGTTTAAGGAATATATCCAGAGGGACAACTTCAGCTGGATTACTTAATTTGCTTAAAATCTCGGCTACTTTATCCACTGAATTTGTTTCTCTTATGTGCATTAGTAAGAAATAGGGCTTATTTTGGTTTAACTGAATGAGCTCATCTAAATCTGCTACCGCTTCATTAACAGGCCTATTTACGTCAAGGTAGTAATCGTAACTTATCATAGGTTTGTCATTGCGCAGGTCAAAAGTGCGTGCTGTGCCGTAGCCATTAATAAATCCAATAACGTTTGGACAGTTGTTGTAGTATAAATCTACAACCTCTTTAGTTAAATCTGTATTACCTACATGACGATTGCCTTCTGAATAATCCATTATTTCTAATGCACGAAGATCTAGGCGTTTCATGTAATCATCGCATACCTTCATTAGATTCACGAATTTATCTGCAGGTACTGCTTTAGGGTACATGTAGCCAGGTCCGCTTAAGCCTCCAATAAAATAGTCGTTTGGAGACTTGTCCTCATAGAAATACTGTAAAGCAGGTGGGTTAAGCCAAATCCAGTTCATTAAAACTTGCCACGTGTAGGGAATTTTACCGCGTCCTGGTTTTGTCCAAGCACCTATTCCCATTGAATCCGTTGAGACAGCACAAATATATACTTTTTTCTGTGCCACTAATTTTTCATTAGCATCAATATGATGGTTGTTTTTAAATTTGAAATCAGGTGTGAGTGGAATTTGAGAGGTAAACGAAACATTAGGTAAATTGTGCAGCCCTTCCATGATGAGACCGTAGTTGCCTACAAGTGATGTGTGCGTTCCTTCCGTATCTTTAGCGTACGAGTGCCATCCAAGAACCATGCTTGCGGTGTTCTGACGTCCTAGAATTTTTTTTAGCAATGCTAGTTCTTTAGTGTGCTTAGGATTTGATGATAAATTGGAAAAGAAAGCACGCTGTTGAATGCCGAAGTCTGCAATTCCAGGTTGCATTTCAGTGCCTTCTTGACCGCCCATCACGACATAATAATCACGTGAGCAACGATCGAAATACTTATCATAAGCCCACTGGAATATCACATCATCTGATTGACCAGTAAATTTGTCTCTTAGATCTACGACTACTTTTAAACCATGCTTTTGTGCAAGTGGAAGTTGATCTTCATTAACGACAAGAAGGTCTTCGATGCCAGATATAGTGAAGGCTACAATTAATGATGATCTGACATTTTTATCCCAAACAACACATCCTTTTGCGTACTTAGAAAATAAACTTAAAGCGGTATCCGCATCATCCATGCCGAGTTTATTAAATTTAACACCATGTCTGTGTTCTAGAAATTTAATCAGTGGATGAACTATTTCCCACTGCCAATTCAGAGGGTATTCTAAGTAAATTCGTGGATAATCTCTATTCGCTAGTCCTTGCAAAGATATTAACAATGAGTGTACGGGTACATCTCCTGACATCAGCCAGTTCTCTGAAAGGGGTATGAGTGTAGCTTCAGCTGGTGCGTGATCTACTTTCTTTGGCTCGACTGGTGCTGCATATGTTGATGTAGCAAATAAAATAAGAGTTATTAAATAAGTATAAAATTTCATTTCGAGTCAGCGTTTACACGGTCAAAAACATATTCGAGTGGAGTGTTTCTTGTGCTTCTTAACTCGGTAAGTGTGAGACGAGAACCGGAAGCCGATACTTTATAGTCTGAAAGTATATTGACGCTATGCACGCCTTGCTGAGTTTGTAAGTTTAGATCTGTGCTTAGTTGCAAAATACGCCGGTTTTCAAGCCATGTTGCGTGGACATGTTTGAGATGGTCGTAGCTGTAAGCTCCTATATGACGATTATCAGGCCACATAGAAATAGGGACTATGTTGTCTGCTTTTGTTGTGTCTACAGTAAGTGTACTATTAAAAACGCGTCTTCCCCATGTGAGATTTTGGTTTATGGTAACTGTATCGTCTTTAACATCGATTGTTAGATCGTATGTTTTCCATGGGCTTAATTCTGAACTTAGTTCACTGTTTAGGTGCCACGTGCCAACTAAAAGTGATTTATTCGTCTCTTCTGCTTTTAAAATTACTAGTGGCAGCAACAATAAAAACAGTAATGATATGCGTGCAGGAGTCATAAGGAATATACTAAACTAGTTTCATGGAGACGAGTTGAGGAGATACCGAAATTCCAACCCTTCCTTTGAGGCCTGGATTTTCAATTCTCCAGAGAATGTGATCAACAACTTTTCTGATTAGAGTAGGTAAGTGAACGTCAATTGCAGCAGGTGAGTGGTCAAGATTGTGGTAGATCATCGGATTGTAGTTGCCGATTATCGCATCAACGTCTGTTCCTGGCTGTAGACCGCCTTCCCTTAAAGCTCGAAAGAACGCACCACAAAAGTGATCTACTGGGATATAAATGCCAGTGACTTTAGGAGAACATTCAATTAATCGTTTTACTAGAGTTACGCTCTCAACGTGTCGTGGTGCAAATTCAAGAAAACTTGTACGGCTTAAATTTGGTTTTCCTAAAAGAGTTTTAACACTTAGGTCTAGTTCTGCTGCACGCTTTACAAATGCATGAGCCCTGCTGCTAACTGCGCGATAATCAGGGTCTGTAGAGATAACTGCAACAGAGGTGTGGCCTCTTGCTTTAAGATAGTCCGCAGCAATAGTGCCGTTTTCTTCATTATTTGGCTCAACGAAATCCCCCTGGTAAAAGTCGGAGCGTCTTGTCATAAACCAAACATGCGGAAGGTCTCTTAGTCGAGCTATGCATTCTGCTGAAGGTTCCATACCTTGAAGAATCAGGCCATCTAGCTTGTCACTTTCAATATTCGGGGGTAACTCCTCTGGACTGTTCGAAAATAAAATTCTCAAATCAATGGCGTAGCGAGTATCCGTTGATTGCGCTTGAAGTAACTGATCTTGAAACCAGTTCAAATTTGGATTGTTTGCCTTTGCTCCCACAAACCAAACACCAATTTTGCGTTGTATCTGGCCGCGTGATTTTAATCCGCGTCTAGTCTTAAAGGGTATGGGTACGTGGTTATTCGCTTCCATCACCGCACGAATACGAGCGAGACTCTCTGGAGCTACAATTTCTGGATTGTTAATCGCTCGCGATACCGTAGCTGGGCAAACACCCGCTTCGCGGGCTATTTCAGTAATTAACATAGGGTATATATCGAATGTCTCGAAATGAAAATTCAATGATAATTAATGAAAATTACACATAATAGTCAAATAAATTGTGATAAAGTGAGTTATTTGATTATTTTTAAATACATCAATAACAGTAACTAATGAAACTATATGAAAATAAATCTAGATTGAAAAAAATGAAAATTATGTTGAAAAATTACTAATATACTTACTTAGTTTTCAATACAGCTTGATCATGGCTATCATTAGACGATCTCGCTTCTTTTGATGCTATTACCCCTATAACGGCATCGCTTAACCGCTTACTATTTTTTGTGCCCCAACAACCTTTTATAAATTCTGCGTCGTGGATCTGGTCAGAAGAGGCAACGCATGCTGTTGCTTCAGCTGAAGGCTCTTCGGCTTCACATTATCAGGTGCGTTATTTTAGACGTTCTTTTCAAACTGTCGATCCGCTAAGGTCAGTTCTCAAATTAGATATATCAGCGGATAGTCGGTATATTTTATATTGTAATGGTAAATGTGTAGGACGTGGTCCTTCCAAAGGTGATGTTAATCATCATTTTTATGATTCCTATGAATTAAGTTCTTTTCTTAAGGCAGGCGAAAACGTTGTTGCTGTAATTGTTTTAGATATGTCGCGTGTTTCGCATCGTCCTGCTTTTCTGGGACCTCCTTGCTCAGTGATGACTTACGCTGGAGGCCTTCTTGTTGAGGGTGGATTATATGATCAGTTTAATACCATAATTTTAGATCTTCAGACTGATACACAGTGGTCTGTCTTAGTAGATAAAGCTTTCCGCTTTCAAAATTTAAATACTACCTTCGAAGGATATTTAGGCTATTTTGAACACCGTGTATCTAGTTTTATACCCCAAGGATGGAATGATACCGGTTATAATGACTCGAAATGGTCTAAAGCCACTGTTTTGTACAAAGCAGAGTTACACGAAAATAGACGTGATCCTGCAAGTCCGTATGGCTTAGTCCGCCGTATGATACCGATGCTCGAAGAAGGTGAACCTTTGCCTTTTGCGGATGCTTATAGTGTAGGTGGAGGTATTCCTAGTGCTGAAGTTAGTCAGTTACTTTTTGAGAATAAAAGTCTGACTATTTCTGCCGATCAAGAAATAGAAGTCATACTTGATATGAAAATGCTAACCACGGCATTTCCTAATATCCATGTATCTGGTGGGCTTGGAAGTGTTATCACACTAACCTATGCAGAGGCTTTAAGGTTACCATGGGACACGGAAGGTGCATCGTTGATGGGTAAGCGCCAATCGCTTGCTAATTTAGCATCACACTATGCTGATGAAACAACTGGATGGACATTTGACCGAAGAGGTAAAGTCACAGGTTGGTGTGACATTTGGGAGCCATCAGGGAATGACGAAATTTTTGAGCCGCTTCATTGGCGAGCATTTCGTTATATCGGTCTTAAGATTAAAACTGGAAAGGATTCGTTAACGCTTAAGACGATAAAACAGAGATTTACGGCTTATCCTTATAAGATCAAAGCCTCGTTTCATACATCAAATTTATCTCTAAATAAGATTTGGAGCATAGGTCTACATACAATGCGTATGTGCTCACATGAAACATTTGAGGACTGCCCTCACTATGAGCAGATGCAGTATGCTGGGGATACTATGATCACTTCTAAGATTGCAATGCTTACTACGGGTGATGCTAGGTTGAGTAGGCAAGCGCTCTATCATTTTGACTGGTCGAGGATTTCTGAGGGTTTAACTCAAGCGCGTTATCCTTCACGCCTATTACAAGTTATTCCTGCATGGAGCATTCACTGGATAACGATGATAAAAGATTATTTCCTCTACACAGGAGATAAGCAGACGGTGGTAGATATGATACCAGGTATAATTTCAGTACTCGCATGGTATAGATTACATTCAGATTCTAATGGGCTTCCATCGAAATTGCCTTATTGGAATATCACCGATTGGTGTCCATGGTGGCCTAGGGGTGTTGTTCCTGGATCAAATGAAGGAGCAACATGCATTCATTCTGCGCAATATATAAGAGCACTAGATGAAGCTGCATGGATTCTAGGTCATTGCGGAAAAAAAACTGAGGCTAATACTTTTATTTCTGAAGCTTCTTATTTAAAAATAAAAGCGAATGAAGTATTTTGGTCAGAAGAGCAGGGGCTTTATTTCGATAGATCAGGTGGTCCCGAGATAAGCCAATACGGAAACGCCTGGGCTATTGTTGCTGGTATTGCAACAGATGAGCAAAAAAAGAAAATGGGTAGTAGGTTTCCAAACGATGATAAACTAGCGCCCGGATCATTTTTTTGGTGGCACACTGGTTTTAATGCTTTGGATATGTGCGGTAGATACGATGAGATGCCTAAATACCTGACACCTTGGTATGATGCTATCAGTTACGGTTTATCAACGTTTGCAGAGGAAAATAGCTATTGGCGTTCATTGTGTCACGCCTGGTCAGCGCATCCCGTACTTGAATTCCAGCAGCGAATATTAGGTGTTACTGCATTGGAGCCTGGGTTTACTTTAGTATCTCTCGTGCCTCATGTATGTGAGCTTAAATTTGCAAAAGGAAGTGTATGCACACCTCTTGGTGATATTTTTATTGAGTGGAGAATTGAATCTAACGAGTTTGTCTGCGAAGTTTTACTTCCAGGTGGTATTCTAGCTAACGCCGTGCTGCCTGATGGTAGTAAGCACGCTTTAAAGGCGGGTAAAACAACACTGAAATGCCCATACATGTGAGTACAACACGTACGCTTAAGTTAACAGAAACAGCAGATGGAGTTTTAGATATATGCCAAGGTTCAGGTGCGCTATTATTACGTTATGTATATAAGCCCTCTACACCTAGAGATGAATCTCCTAGGCCTTACGTACATCCACTTTCTACACTATCTGGTGAATGTTTAACTAATTTAAGACCAAATGATCATAGGTGGCATCATGGCTTAAGCTATACCATTACTACACTTAATGGGTCTAATTTTTGGGGCGGGCCTACCTATAAAAAAGATCAGGGATATTTATTTAATACGAATCATGGTTTCCAAAAACATGTTTCATGGATCGAGCAAAATGCTTATCATTTATCTCATCTTATACATTGGGTTGGTTCTTCAGGA
The DNA here is from genome assembly GCA_903834135.1 of uncultured Opitutia bacterium. Classification (GTDB taxonomy): domain Bacteria; phylum Verrucomicrobiota; class Verrucomicrobiia; order Opitutales; family Opitutaceae; genus Palsa-1447. The sequence goes on from CAILHZ010000020.1 coordinate 115,290, forward strand.
ATTTTATTTTTGATTGAGGAACGTTCACTCGTGTTAACTTTAATATCTGATTTATCTTGGTGCTTAAGGTGGAAGAGTAGTTTTAAAAATGTTTCTGGTACGCAACTTTTATTAGGTAATTACTATTCCAGTGCTAACTTGAAAGGCTCACATTATTCAGGGCTTCAGTTTAGAGGAGCACGTGATTTGTTAGATGAGCATGGTGATGATAGTATCACCGTAAATGCAGATGGTGGACTTAATGGGGAGGATGCCATTCATTCACGAAGTGTTAAGTGGGTAGAGTGGCAGTGCCAAAAAGATAGTACTCAAAGACGAGTACAAATTAGATTCGAAGATAATTTAAGGCCTTTCCCAGCATTTATCAGAAAGTCACAACCGCTTATGGCTATACCTTTTCAATACGATAAAGACATATGTATGGATATTAATAACACCTTTGAGATAGATAATACGTTAACATTTACAGATCTATGAACACCAATCGGCGTATTTTTATCCAGAGTTTGAGTGCTGGATTGTTAGGTTCTATTATCGGATCGTCTAAATCTGCCGCTGCTGAAGCTAAGCATATTCCAGCATACTCTAGCACAACAGCTGAACAATATTGGGATATTATTCGCACACAATATCCTCTTTTACATGTGCCTGTGTACTTCAATACGGGTGGATTAGGACCAATACCTCAATGTGTGACTGATGCAGTTATTTCCACAAATTCACGTCTGCAAGAACACTGTGAAACTGGGCATGTACTTTTCGAGCCTGCACGCAAAGACTTGGCGCAATTCTTAGGGGTAGCAAGTCACGAAATTAGTTTTGTTAGGAATGCTACAGAGGCTAATTCAATTATTGCAGCTGGGCTACGTCTTAAAGCAGGCGACGAAGTTATCTTTGATTCACATGCACATCCCGGTGGATCGCATCCGTGGTTAATTCAAGCTAAGCAAGCTGGTGTTGTAATTAAAGTATTCGAGCCTGATGCAAGTAGTCCTGAATCAAATGTTGAACGGATACAATCCCTGCTAACAGTTAAAACTAAAGTAATTCAAGTTAGTCATATAACCTGCACAACTGGGCTAATAATGCCTGTTAAAAGTATTGCTCAGTTAGCTAATAACAGAGGTATCTGGTTTCACATAGATGGCGCACAAGCTGTAGGAATGATTCCACTTAATATTTCTGAATTAGGCTGTGATTCGTATGCAGTCAGCGGACATAAATGGTTGGGTGGACCAAATGAGACAGGTATCTTGTACATTAAGCACCGTAACTTAGAGAAAATTGCTATGGTCGAAGCTGGTTCCTATTCCGGTTCAGTTAAGAGACTTCCCGGTGAGCTAATTCTAGAGCCCAGTACGATGAGGCATGAATATGGGACTAGAAATGCAGGTCTTGTTGTTGGTTTACAAAGAGCAGTATTATTTCAGAATCAAATAGGACGTGATAGAATTGCTAACCGTGGTAAAGAATTAGCGACTATCTTATTGGATTCATTTGCTAAATTTAAAGATATTAAAATCTTAACGCCACTTGATAGTCAAATGCGTGGGTCAATTACTACGATACAACATCCACGCGCTACGGCTGAAGGTTTTTTTGATTATTTACACAAGAAAAAGAAGCTCAGATGTCGGCTTGTATCTGAGCAAGGGCTTCGTGCTTTGAGAATATCTACGCACATATTAAATTCCTCTGAAGAATGTGAGCGATTGATAGCAGGGGTTCAAGCATCACTCAAAGATTTGTAATTCTAGATTAAGTAAAGTTGTTAAATAATATGTATAAGTATCTTATTTTATTTATCGCATCTAGTGTTGGTGCTGCGTTCGGAAGTAGTGATGCTAAGCATGAACTCTACATCTGTGGTAATATAAACCTTAATTATGTTACTGGTTCAAAGTACCTTACATTGAATGGTATTTATCACAGGGAGCCAAATGAATCATATATACATATAGGTCAAAATTTCACTGGAATTTATGACTTAGCTTTTGATCCATTCGATCACAATCATGTTTTTGCAGCATCCATGAATGGTGTGATGTCGAGTAAAGATAATGGTAAAAATTGGAGAGTAGAAACTGACTGGCGAGTCACTGAAGCGAAAGCTATCTCGATGGATCCGCAAGCACCGAAAAATATTTATGTAGCTTTGCCAGATGGCATATTGAGCACAAACGATTTCGGAAAAACTTGGGTTCGCAACGAGGAAGGTTTACCTGTCCGGGGTAAATATACTCAAGCAATAAAATGCGATCGCTTTAATACTGGAGTTGTCTTGGCTGGCTGTGAATCGGGAATTTATATTTTTACAAAATCTACAAAGAAATGGACACGGGTCTTTTCTTCTAAAGCCACAATACTAGATATTCAGCAATCTCCTTTGGATGAAAATCTCTGGATTGCAGCTACAGAGTTGGACGGTGTACAAATTTCTCATGATGGCGGCTTTAATTGGCGTAAAATTAATAATCTAGCATCGGATCATGCATGGTATAATATTGCTTACGATTCTTCTAATAAAAATCGATTTGTAATAGTAAGTTGGACTTATGGTGTTTTTATAACAGAAGATTCAGGATTAACTTGGACCAATTGCAACGCAGGGTTACCCAAAGAACATCAGGCTTATAAAGTTGCTGTAGATCCAGATACAAACCGTATCTACCTCTCTATTCTGAAGGATTGTATTTATATATCAGATGATTTTGGTAAATCTTGGACGAAGAATGGCTTGTCGGGATCGAATATCTACAACTTCATTTTTATTTCAGATGTTACTGATTCGTTACCTCACTCATGAAAGCAAGATCCATTTTATTAGTTATATTTAGTTTACTGTTTTGTTTATCCCTAAATGCTCAGCCATCTTTTCGTGGTATTGCACCCACACAAGCTGTTATTAAAAATACAGTTTTACGTAGAGAGGCATATGAATCTAGGATAAATGAGGTATTAGCTTGGTACTCTGGTTTTAACCATAAAGACGATCCTACTACAGCTAGTATAAGCATAATTGCTGCAAAACTAGCTCGTCATGAAGATTTAGCCTATTGCGATCGTAGTGTTATATCTTTAATGAAGGAGCCTGGATCAGGACCATTTTGGATGTTTCCATCAGCTGAGATAGCTCTTTTAGGTCAAGGCCAGCTATCAGCTGAAGCGCAAAAATCGATACGTAAAGGTTGGAAGACGCAAATTCAAACCCGAGGTGATACTGAAAACCATTGGTTAATGTACTATACATCGCTTTATCTAATGTCTGAATTATATCCTCATGAAGCAGGCGATACTTGGTACAATGGGAAAAGTTCTGATGAAAACTTAGCGGAATCGAAAGAATATATTATTAGCTGGATAGGATTGGTTACCAGCGTTGGACAGGGTGAATACAATCCTACGCATTATATCGGTGAATATGCTATTCCAATGTTAATGCTCGCTACGTATGCAAAAGATTCGTCGATGAAGCAGCGTGGTCATATGATTTTAGATCTCTTATTTGCTGATCTTGCGGAAAGTTCGATCAATGGTGTACTGCATGCACCTAATTCTAGAACAGATGATAAATCAGTAATTGAACATTGGAATTCACTGTCTTCTTTTTTTACTTGGCTATTGTATGGCAATACACCGGCACCATATGGTTATGCGAGTTGGGGTGGTATGTTTGCAGCTTTAGCGAGTAACTATGAAGTACCTGATGTAATATATCGAATTGCTGTTGATCGTTCAGTAACGTATCTGCAAAAAGATTTAAAGCGTACACGCAGACGTTGGCGTAATAGCGATGTGCTCATGGGGCGAATTTATAAAACTAATTACACAACACTCGATTACGCTGTGGGTTCCTATCAAGGTGGTTTATCGGATCCTATACAGACGCATGTATGGGATGTCACATGGGCTGTACCAGACCCCAGGGATAAACATAACACAATGTTTTCAGTACATCCAATCTCTTCTAATGCTGATTTACAGACCTACTTTACTGATCCTCCAGATGAAATGGTTCAACGCGTTATGTTTGAGTTGAAACCATCATACGATTGGGAGGGAAAGTTTTTAGGTGGTTCTCGCTACGAACAAGTTATGCAAAACTTAGATACTATTATTGCACTTTACGACATTCCTGCAGATGTACGATTCGGGCATATCAACGGTTTCTTCTCAAAAGATTTAGCTGATCTAACTGTCGACAAATCAGGTTGGATTTTTGCTCGTGGTGGTAACGCCTATCTTGCGTATCGTCCATTGGCTCCATACACATTTAATGTTATTTCTAGATTAAAACCTTGGTTGCCTGGTATAGTTTCTGACAACTGGGATAAACGCTTGTATAGTCCATACCGTAAAAATGGGACTATTCTCCAAGTTGCATCCTCAAAAGAGTTTAAAGATTTCCAGGCATTCAAGAATGCGATTCTTGCTCTACCTTTAAGTTATAAATTAGACCCTCAACCTTCCGTTTCGTTTACATCTTTAAGAGGTAATAATCTGGTTTTTACATACGGTAAAATCGGTACAGTTAATGGAAATGAGATGGATTATTCTAAATGGAAACTTTACGAGAGCCCTTACCTTAACTCGGAGAGTAAATCTAACGTCATTACTATTACGTACGGGCAACTTAAACGTGTTCTTAATTTTAACACAATGAGTATAACAGACACTAGCAACTAGGAGCTGTATTTATATACTCTTATAAAGCACCAAACATTCACGTTACATTAAATGGTCATGAAAAAACTTTATAAAAGTACTCTTGTAATATATTTTATCTTTTGTTCACTGCATTTATTTGCAACGGAAGCAATCGATTCTGCAGCACGTAATGCGCATGCTTTATTGACGCAATTATGCGATGAGTATGGTGGTCGTCTTACAGGCTCATCTCAAAATGAAAAAGCAATGACTGCTCTTGAAGTATCTTTGAGGGAAATTGGGCTTGAACCTAAGGAACAGGTATTTCTGATGCCTGGATGGGAGAGGGGTGATGATCAAGTATGGTTAACAGTACCGTATTCAAGGCCACTGCGTGTTGCAGCAATAGGTTATACTCCATCTTGCAGTCAGTTTGAGGCTAATTTAGTAGATATTGGCGATGGAAGTATAAAGCATTTTCCAGAATCTGTTGCTGGTAAAGTTCTCTTACTTGATTCTTCTTCTACACTAGTAACGCGCGAAATTGATAAAGCTGCTTTTTCTCGTGGAGCAAAATCCGTGTTATTAGTAGATCGTGAGGGAGGTGGTCAACTCTTAGCACGTACAGGTAGTTTTATAGGAGAGAGTTTACATATACCTATATTTTCAATAACACAGGAAGAGGGACGTCGATTCCAACGTATGTTAGCACTTCATAAAGAAGTTAAACTTCGTATAGAAGTTAAATCACGTTGTTTACCTGTTAAAACAAAAAACTTAAGGCTAATTTTTCCTGGCACATTACCTGAACGAATTATTGTAGGAGCACATTTTGATAGCTGGGATCTAGGTGAGGGAGCCTTAGATAACGGACTTGGCGTTGCCCAGCTTACTGCGCTTGCTCACGTCTTAAATGGACTTAAACTTAGACGCACGGTTGAGTTAGTATGGTTTAATGGTGAAGAACAAGGACTGGGTGGTTCACGGTATGCGGCTGAACATATTGGTGATGCTCCTGTTGTTGCTATGGTTAATTTAGATATGGTAGGAGTACCTATAGCTGTGAATGCCTTGGGAGATAAATCTCTTGTTAACTATTTAGAATTGTGGAATTCGGGTAGAGGAGTACATAAGTTACCCTTGGGTGTGCAAAATATAAATTGGTTTGGTAGCGATCACACACCATTTCAGATAGCCGGAATTCGCGCTATTACTTTTAATGGGCCAATTCCTAGAGATTCAGTTAGATATTATCATGATTATGCTGATACAATTGATAAACTCTCAGAATCCATTGTGGTTGATTCCACGACAATAATAGGAGATTTGATTCTAAATTTAGCCCAAGATAATGTACTCAAACCCTATCGTCGTCCAAGCGCGGAAAATGAACAATTATTCACTGTTTTTGGATTAGATAGACGTATGAAAGCTATTGGATATTGGCCATTTGTTAATGATGTTAAGAGAATAATTAAAAAAGAGTAACCTTAAGCAATTCACATATGCACTTTCTTGGTCTCTCATGGATAGACTGCCTTATTATCGCATGCTATGTACTAGCAATTCTATCGATCGGTAAGTATTTATCTGGTGGTGTAACAACGGAGAAGGAGTTTTTTCTTGGTGGTAGAACGCTTGGTAAATGGTTTCAGTTTTTTTTAAGTTTTGGCAGCATGGCTGATGCTAGCCAAGCGACTACAACTTCATCTTCTGTATATTTACAAGGTGCTGGAGGTGCATGGCTTGGGTTGATTACTTTATTTCTGACACCTTACTACTGGTTTAGTAATGTGTGGTTTAGACGTGTTCGTCTGACCACTATGGGTGATCTTTTTGAAGATAGATTTGGGCGAAAATTCTTAAGTTCTTTATATGCTATAACTACAATATTAATAATAATTGTAACAATAGCTGCAGGAAATGTTGTCGCACTGAAGACATTACAACCGCTTATGGTTAAGGAAGTAAGTAGTTATACAGCGCAAGAAAGTGAAAGTGTTAATTCATACAATGAATTCGTAGTTCTAAGATCTGAGCGAAACCACGGCATTTTTTCCGGCAAAAACACTCAAAGATTTGAATACTTAAAGAATTTTTACGACAGAGGAGAGTTACATCCTTATATTACATATTTAAAACCAGTTTGGTTTTATGTGTGTTCATCAGCATTAGTTGCAATTTTTGTAACCTTAGGCGGTTTAAAGGCGTCCGCAATGGTGGATGCTATACAGGCGCTGCTTGTGATTTTAATTTCAGTTATATTAATTCCTTTTGGTTTACTGAAATTAGGTGGTGTGCATGAGCTTCATAGAAAAGTACCAGACATCATGTTTAATCTATTTGGTGGGGGTGGATTAAGTGAGTATACTTGGTATTCAATTGGCTCTTTGCTTTTAATACAGTGTGTGGGTATTATTGCCTCCCAAGCTAATATGACCATTGCTGGTTCAGCGAAGAACGAATTTGCTGCACGTATAGGAGCAGTAACTGGTGGTTTTAGTAAGCGATTTGTAACTATAGCATGGGCGTATTGTGGTCTAATAGCATTAGCATTATTTGGACCTAATCTAGCTGATCCTGATCAAACCTGGGGGCTATTAACGAAGACATTATTACCCGCAGGCCTAATTGGATTTATGATAATAGGTATACTTGGCGGTAAGATGGCGCTGCTAGGTTCTCAATCTGTAGTTATGTCTGGTTTACTCGTTAAGAATATTTACGAACCCTTATTCCCGAATAGTTCAGAAAAACGTTCTATGCTAGTAGCTCGATTAACTGTTCCATTCGCGCTCGGACTAGGTATATGTATCGCTTTGTATCTAAATAGCATAATTGCGCTGCTTAAATTTCAAATAGTACTTTTGGTTATATGGGGTGTTCCAATTTCAATGCTTTTTCTCTGGAGACGCCTTACTGAAATAGCAGTACGTGTACAGGTACTAAGTACTTTATTTATAGTAGCTGTAATTCCTTGGATCATCCCTAATGTATCGTTTTTAGCTCAATCGAAAGCACTTACGCTAATGACTTATGAGCGTACTTTAATTGTAAAATCCTTAGTAAATAAAAGTGATATCACTCATAATACATCGTATAAAGAAGGTGATGTTATAAATCGGACTGTTGTTGTAGAACCTGTATCGGTCTTTTTCGAAGAAGGTGTTGTTAAGGTTAATCCAAAAGATCCGAGTTCAGTAAAGACTGGACGTGGTTTATTTCGAACTGAAGTGTGGATTGTTTCTCTTTGTGGATTCGATTTAGCTAAATGCAATTCAGCTCAACTTATGACGATCAGGTATTTAGTTGATGCCATTCTGCCAATTATAATTCTTATTGTTATCAGTTTATTATCACAACCAACAGATAGGTTGAGAGTCGATCGTTTTTATGTACGTCTAAAGACTCCTGTAGCAAATTCTCCAGATGAAGATGAAATTGAAATACTTACTTCCTATGCGAATTTGAATCGTTTTAATCACACAAAATTATTTCCCAAGAGCAACTGGGAGTTCACCTACTGGAATAGGCAAGATACGATTGGGTTTTTAAGCTGTTGTGGTCTTATTTGCTTTATTCTTATTTTTTTTAAAGCAGTTCTAATGCTTGGTTCTTAGCTCAAACAATATATTTTATATGAAATCTATATCTACTAAATTTATACTTATTTTTCTCTTAGGTGTATTCTTTTTAAATTCGCCTGTTTTATCGGCATCTACTTCGCCATCTGTTTTAGTGTGTGGGGGTAGCATGATGAATGGTAATCATTTTTCAGATAGCACGCTTAAAGCTATGCGCGATGGTTATCACGGCTGTAAAGTAATTGCATTAGTTCTACATGCATCATTACCGTCAGATTGTGATAGAATGGAAAAGAGGCTACAGGAAGCTTTTATGCATCTTGCAGGTATCAAAGCGATTTCGCTACACCACTATGACGACGCTGGTCAACTAGCACTCCTAAAGAGTGTTGATGGTGTATTTGTCGGGGGTGGGGAGACTTTTGTATTACTTGCGCAGTTATATCGTACAGGGCAGCTTGATTTAATACGTAAGCGTGTACTTGCTGGAATGCCCTATGGTGGAGCAAGTGCTGGTGCAAATGTTGCTGGATACTTAATTGGTACAACAAATGATTTTCCTGTAGCAGAGATACCTAGTAGAAATGCATTAGGTGTTTTTCCTGCTATTATAAATCCACACCATCCGCTACCAGGGACGAAGGCAGATTACGATGCACGCGCTGGTAAAATAAAAATCTACTTAAAGTTTAATCCTAAACAAACAATTCTTGCATTATCTAATGCTTCGATTGCTCGATTGCATGACGGACATATCACTTTAGATGCTGGATACGGTTGGGTGTATACTTTAAGTGCAGTAAGAGTTCTTAAAGTAGGCGATGAGATACCGGAATTACTAATCAACCACTAGTTGTTAATCCAAAGTTATATTCTAAAGTCCACGTAAGGCTTTCATTTGGATTAAGAGTAATAACACGATATGGCTCTATCGAGAAAGTTGAATTATTGCCCCAAATTAAGCATTCACTTGGTTTGAAGTTAAACATCAAGCTAACATGAGATAAAATCGGATGCATTAGATTTACTTTATGCGTCTTTTCCTCGGGTAAATTGAGGTAATCGAGATGACCATCGGTCATTGACTGAAAAATTCTTTTTTGAATTAGTTTAGTACCTATTAAGTCAAAACCAGGGTTGTGTGCTAAAGTAGTACCCTCGGGTAGCTCAGCGTAAGTTTGTTTATTTTTTAGCGCGAAAAAAGGATGGGCAAACCATTCTAAGTTCAGAGTATTTTCAATGTAATTTACTAGGGTAGTAGTAGATCGAATTGTTCTATTATTTAATTCTATTTTTCTTATTATTTCATAATCATAGCCACAGAGTATATGTCTTGTTTGGAATGTCATACTGCATTCCTCGTGTGTTATATTCCACACGCATGGAGTAATTACACCGCAGCTCCCGTCTTTTAAAAGGCCTATTTCACCTGCACCTAGAGATACACCAGTAAATCCATTCCAAGTTAGGAACTTATCATCGCGCGTTTTATATCTAAAAGACTCAGGTAGTCCTTGTCCATTAAAAGGTGTTGGGTTGGGGTTAGGCCACTCGGGACCACTAATAAGTGGTCCTAACTTATTGTCGTTAACTTGCCAAATGTATCCACCCCAGCAGAATCTGGGTCCCAAGTGTATGCGATCTGTAATAGGATCAAGCACATCAATTGTGAGTTCTGAATTTTTGAGTGTAAACATTAGATTATTAAAATTATCGAATTCTGCTTACTCTTATAGTCGTATTGTAGCCTTCAATAATAAGCACTAAGTCTCCTAATGGCCTTTGTTGTATTTCAATGTATTTGTCTACAAGTTCGTACGGTATACTTTCTGAACCTTTCCAGATTTGCATATTATCTAACAAAAATTGATTCGCTGTAACCCAAGCAATTACTTTTGCTTTAAGAGCAGGCGCTGATTTCCAGTCGGATTTAACTGCAGCTGGTAGACCAAAATTTGAAAATATATTACTTATATCAGATTTTTCAGGCTTCTTATCCAATTCTTTGTTTTTAATTTCTGCCTCTTTTCGTTCTCTTTGGATAACTTCGTTTCTACTAATCGCACTATTGATTAGCTTAATTTGTTCTGCATTTAGTTTGTTAAGACCTGAATTATTCCATTCATCCACATTCATGATTTGCTGGATTCCAGGAAATGCATTTTGTGTGTATGCATTGGTATACACTAAAAAAGAAATAGGTATTAAAAAGATAAGTCTCATAGCTTTATTAATTTGATTAGGCTGAGTATTAAGCTTTGCTAAATACTATTATTATC
>CAILHZ010000021.1 GCA_903834135.1 uncultured Opitutia bacterium
GTATGGCCAAGATGCGTGGCTTGCGCAAAGCTCACTTCTTGGGCCACCTCCTCGAAAGCCAATGGCGTTGGAATCATCGTCGTGATAATCTTTATAAAGTATTACTCAAAAATCTCTCTTTAAGCCCACTCAGCTAGGAAAGACCCTTATCTAATTACGCTTATTCGGTAGAGATGCCATCAGGTGCATTATCATTATATGGTAGATAAAAGACAAATACCACACAGTACAAAGCAAAGTAATGAGGTACTATAGAAATAAGAAAATTCGTAGAAAAGGTAACATTAAAAATTTATATTATGAGTAGTTTTGAAATTGGTACTGAAGTGTTAAAACTTGAAACAAATCTTGCCAATAGGTTTCAATCGATAAATGAAGAAGATCATTTCTTGGGCAGAAGTGGTGGTGGTAAGTTGTTCACTATTGTAGATTGGAGTCCACGAATTGATTTAATTGAGGACCCAAACGAATTTTTAGTAAAAGTTGATCTGCCGGAAATGGAACTTAAAAATATTAGGATACAAATATACTCCGATGTTTTAACTATTTTTGGTAATCGAAAAGACGATCACTCAAATATAAATAAGGTATACTACCGCGCAGAGAGGCAATCCGGTACTTTTACACGGAGCATTTCGATTCCATGTTCTGTTTCTATTCACGAAACCAAAACTGAATTAAAAGATGGAGTGCTTTATGTGCATTTAATTAAGTCTGTAAAAAGTTTAACAAAGGGTAACTGTTAATATGAAAGCGAAAATCAAAACACATAACCCCAGAGTAAATCCAATGATTACTGCATTAACTGCTTTTGGTATTCTTGATAAAAAAATTCATACTAAACATACTAATTTAAAAGATCACAATAAATCTATAGATGACTCAATAGTTAGGGACTATGCGTATCACTTATATGAACAGAATGGATGCACAGATGGACGTGAAGTAGAGGACTGGTTAGATGCTAAGGCTTGTATTGAAAATAATATTCCTCGTGAGCACTCTAATGATTGGATACGTACCAAAACGAGTATTTAATCTTAGGAAAAACTACATATTCTCTGTTAATCATCAAAGTACTACTTTAAAGGTAATGCTTATTCTGCCATCTCAACGTCTTTCTTATATCCAAGCTACATAATAGCTAAATTACAAAGAAAGTGCTTCATCTGCATATAGGTTTAATTCTTAGCATCTAAAATAGAATTAATTTGTTTTCTGTGTATGCCCATGTGGCTACCAACTAATGCCGCCCAATTCTGATAAGTCATTTCGCCAAACCAAGGATGCGGGAATGTGGTACTACTTATTTTATTATTAGTGTTACTAAGAGCCTTATGAACTAAATCACATGAACTTTCATACCCCGTTATGATTGATGATGTAACTTGTTCTGATGGCTTTACTGCAGCTGTGATTGCAGCACCTTCCGGTTTAATTCCACTAGACAATTTAGAGATTATATCCGCGATTGAAATATTCACGATGCGTAGATGATCTAAGGTCATATAAACTGACCAGTATCGGCTACTGTCTTCTAATCCGCTCAATCTTTTAATTAAAACACGTGCTTTTGCATCATCATCCGAAAGATTTGAGCATCTTTTTCTAATTTTAGCTCGTTCTTCTGTAAAGAGTTTCAAATAGGATTGGTAATTTGTTAGTGCACAGCGTGTGCGAAACATTATGCGAGCTATAATAAGTTCTGGCTTTGGTAATCCAGCGCCTGGTGGCTGTAGTTTGATTTCCATATAACAGTTTAAACTGTAAGAATGTATCATGGGTCAAGTGTTTGATTATTAAAGTAACTTGTGAGTGATTTATATTATCTTAGAAAACGATCCCGTATGCACACATCTACCCGTATTTTAATCTGCGCCCACTTTTCTATTGGAAAATAGTGGGTGGACTTTTTTACTTTGTCGTAGCGCAACTAGTTCCCCAAGCTTGCTAGGTACCTACACACTACCAATAACTATTTTGATGTCTTCTGCCCCACCATTTACGCCTCAACAACCAGGCCTCATGCGCCGCTTGGGTGCCGCTGGCCCATTTGCGATTTTGTTGTCATTTTTGCCGCCAGTTGGTTCGTTGTTCTTAATTGCTTCACTGACTCATCTTGGGCCGTGGCTGCGTTTGCACGATGGTACTGGTTTATTGATTTATTTTTTAGTTATCGGTTTTTTATTAGGAGTTTCTTTCGTGCCTACGTACGCTAGTGCTATTCTCGCAGGCTGGGCTTTTGGTTTTGCAAAGGGCTCATTGATCGCAATTGTCACCATCACGATATCATCGCTCTTGGCTTATGCGGTGGCTCGCTGGATTACCCGCGACCGCGTACTTGAGATTATTTACGAACGACCAAAGTGGCGTGCTATATATCAGTCTTTGGTCGGGGGGAGAAAACCCCGAACCCTCTTAGTCGTTACTTTGATGCGTGTGCCGCCCCTATCGCCCTTTGCGTTGGCAAATTTTGCTCTTGCAGCGGCTCGTGTGCCTCTCGAAACGTACACTTTTGGAACCTTTATAGGTATATTGCCCCGTACAATCGTAACTACTTTTGCTGCCGCTCAAGTAGAGCAACTCGACCTCAATAATCTTGGTCAATCATGGGTAAAGATGGTCGGTATCTTACTCACGTTGGCTGCTTGTATAGGTACAGGAGTGGTAGCTAATCGGGTATTGCGTGAGTTGACATCGATCAAGTAACCCGTCTTGCGAAAAGGTATACATAAAACACATCAAATTCTTTATCCTGGTTCATGTTTTTCCAATTTTAATTAGCATTCGAACAGCGATTCTAACACTAATACCTTAGGGTAAATGGGTAGCCGCGGTGAAGCGTAGTGCTTGTAAAGTTACATTTTAAGCGATTTTTTTATTTGGTTCTTGAATCATTACTTTTGAAATGTAAGTAATATCTGATTCGTGTAATATCTTCAGATTCAACCCAATCAATAAACGACAGTATATGAAAAAGATCTCATTACTTATATTTTGCATATCTACCTTTTGCGCATATCAGTACCTTCCAGCTCAAGAGCTTAAATCAGAATTTATATTTGATATGGAACTTGATCTTAATCCTCCACGGGTAAGTGGTGCTGTACCAAATAATACGCGTGTTATATATACGGTTACAAGTGGTGTGGTTAAAGGTGATAAGGTGAATGGCAAAGTGCTGCCTGGTGGTGGCGATTTTGGTGTGGTTGTTGATCCGACTACTTATAAGTTAGACGTTAAGGCTACCATTCAAACTGATGATGGAGCTCTTATCTATGTAATCTACTCTGGATACTTGCACACAACAGACTCTAAAACGTTTGATTTAGTAGACAGTGATAAAGGACCTAATATACCTGCCGCAGATTTATATTTTAGAAGTAATCCAATGTTTGAAACAAGTTCACCTAAATATGCGTGGCTTAACCATACGGTAGCTGTTGGTGTGGGACGTATACCTGCACAAAACAAAGTAGCCTACAGAATCTACGCTATTAAGTAACCCTAATTAATTTCCTCCTCTTTAAAGTGCATCACCTAATCCGTGGTGCTTTTTTGTGCTCCTCATACAGCAAACTCGTTATCCCACCTGTACATTGCCTTCATACCGTTACAGCAGTTAATCACTGTGAAGAGTAGTGCTAGTAAAGTTACATTTTAAGCAAATATGTTATCTATTTCTTGACTCATTACTTTTGAAATGCATGTAATAATTTATTCGGATAATCCCGTCCGATACACCGAAAAGTAAATATGAAACGTATATCCCAAAATAGCGTACTAACTATTTTAGTACTAATCAGCTTCTGTTTTGCAAGGGCTGATGTTAATGATGATATCGCAACAATTAAAAAATTAGAAAATGCTACCGCAGTGGCATTGCTCAAGAACGATATAAAATTCCTAGAAAAGAATTTAGCCCCCGAATGTACGTATGATGATGAAAGCGGAACATATACTAAAGAACATACATTAGATCTAATTAAGTCAGGCAGCCAAAAGTTTAAACTTAACGAATTAAGTAGTTTAAAAGTAAATGTTTTCGGAGATTCAGCATCAGCTAAATATATAACAAACCAGATATGTACTTGGGATGGTCGTGATACGAGCGGTAAATACAGCAACTTAGATATGCTCGTTCGTAGAAACGGTTCTTGGGTAATTGTTAGTTCACAATCTTCAAAATTACCCACTATAGACGCCCAGGCATTGAAAAAGCATTTGTTAGCACAATTAGAACTAACTTATTCTGCTCTGCAGAATAAACAGGTTGCTCCGATTGTGGCTTTGTTCACCGAAGACGCAACTTGGATACTACCAGATGCGAGTACATTTAAAGGCCATAAGGAAATCACGGACGGAGCAAAAGCCTTTTTTGATAGTTATGAATCTTGTAAGCCAGGATCTACAATTATTGATAAAATAATCGTTATAAACGATAGTGAAGCTTTAACTTTGAGTCGTGGATTCTGCACTATGGTCATTAAAGGAAAAACCGAAAATCACATTAATCCATTCGTAGATCACTGGGTGAAAGGAACGGATGGTGTTTGGCTTGTTGCTTACGAAATTAATGCAGATGGTATTAAAAATTAAGATTTAATTTCCAATTTATAATTCACAAGAGCACTACCTAATCCGTGGTGCTTTTTTTGTGCTCCTCATACAGCAACCTCATGATCGCACCTGCGCATTGCCTTCATACCATTATAGCAGGTAATCGCGGTGAAAAGTAGTGCTTACATATAAAAGAAAACAAAGAATTAATACTTCGCTAGTCAGGTCATACTTATTTCAATCTATTTCGTAATGATTCCCCCCCCAAACTCAAGGATCAGGGGGCTAAGTTGAGGGTTTCTGCATTAATTGTAGATGACGAACCTCACGCAATAGCTTTGTTAAAGCGTAGACTTATTTCTCATTCACAAATTCAAGTAATAGGTGAAGCTAATTCCTACGAAGAAGGATTGATTCAAATTAAGAATCACAATCCAACTCTTTTGTTTTTAGACGTAAATCTCGGACGCGGGAAAACAGGTTTTGATTTATTAGATCAATTGAATCCTAAACCGGTCGTGGTGTTCACTTCAGGAGATCCTTCGAATAAGGATGAAGCAATTAGAGTCGGTGCTATAGGTTTTATACATAAGCCTTTTTTTGAAGATACAGTTGCTGAAGTGGTCAGTAAGATTGTGAGTCATATAAAGTGATCCCACTCACACACATTCCCATCATTCAATCCGCACTCAAGCCGCGATCCTCACAAGTACCCACCTGTGTTTTCCTGTGATTTCTGGTGATTCAGTTAGCTACCAGCGCTCCTTATACACGCGCGTAAACCAGATGACCCGTTCTTA
>CAILHZ010000022.1 GCA_903834135.1 uncultured Opitutia bacterium
TGATGGCACACGAATCCTTTGAAAGTGAAGCTATTGCAAAGCTGCTCAACGATTCGTTTATTTCAGTAAAGTTGGATCGTGAAGAACGTCCTGATGTAGATCGAGTGTATATGAGTTTTGTTCAAGCAGTGACTGGGCATGGAGGTTGGCCTTTAAGTGTATGGTTAACACCCGACTTGAAACCATTTTACGGTGGCACTTATTTTCCACCTGAGGACAGGCAAGGTAGATCCGGGTTTCCTTCTATTCTTCAAGCAATCACTAAGGGCTGGAAAGAAGATCGTAAGACTTTGATTGCTCAAGGTGAAACGGTTGTTGAAACACTTAAGGAAAATAAACAATCCGCTCAGGTGAGCTCCGGGGACTTAGGTATCACACTCGCTGAGAAAGGCTCTGAAGCTTATCAAGCATGCTTCTCTCAACTTTACGAAGGATTTGATTCTGCAAAAGGTGGATTTGGAGGAGCACCTAAATTTCCTAGACCATCTAATCTCGATTTTCTTTTTCGCTGTGCAGCTATGCAGGGAATTAAAAGTGATGTGGGTTCAGCTGCTGTTAAAATGGCTGCTCCTACATTAAGTCATATGGCACGTGGTGGTATTCATGACCACATTGGCGGAGGTTTTCATCGTTACTCAGTGGATGGTGAATGGTTCGTACCGCATTTTGAAAAAATGCTCTACGATCAGGCACAAATTTGCGTTAATGCACTAGAGGCTTGGCAGGCAACTGGCGACGCGCGACATGTATGGCTTGCTCGCGATATTTTAGATTATGTCCTGCGTGATTTAACAGATGCTAAGGGGGGATTTTATTCTGCAGAAGATGCAGATTCTAAGTTAGCAGATAATCCATCTAGCCACGCCGAAGGAGCATATTACCTGTGGAGTCAGAATGAAATTAATACACATTTAAAAACAGATGCTGAATTTTTTAGTTCCGTGTATACCATTGAGCCCAATGGGAACGTTCCTCAGGCAAGTGATCCCTTTAATGAATTTAAAGGCAAAAATATTTTAAGAATGACTAAGCCGCTGAGTACGGCAGCTAACGAAGCAGGTCTTTCTATGGAAGAGGCCAGTGACTTGCTCGTTAAGTCGCTTGAGGTATTACGGGGAGTTCGCTCAAACAGACCGCATCCTCATAAAGACGACAAAGTCATTACAGCTTGGAACGGGCTTATGATTTCTGCCTTCGCGAAAGCTTCGCAAGTGATCGCAGCTTTCGATGAAGTAAATAGTAGTGCTGCAAAAGAATATCTTAGCGCAGCAACACGCGCAGCAGAGTTTATTTTTAATGAACTTTTCGATCACAAAAAAGGAGTGCTTTACAGGTCTTGGAGATCGAAGCGTGCACCCGCTGAAGGCTTTGCAGAAGATTACGCTTTTCTAATTCAGGGTTTACTTGATTTGTATGAAGCAAGTTTTGATGTGAAGTGGCTTAAGTGGTCTGTTCAACTTCAAGCTATGATGGATGCTTTATTTTATGATTCAGTAGGTGGTGGATATTATAATTCAGCGATTGGTGCACCTGACATAGTAGTGCGACTTAAGGAAGATTATGACGGAGCTGAACCAGCGCCTAGCTCTGTGGCCGCTCTTAATTTAATGCGTTTTGCGCTTCTGTTTGAATCATCCGACTATGCATTAAAGCCCAAAGCATCTGATCATCCGATGCAGGGTTATAGGGATAAAGCGCTAAAGACTTTGATGGCTTTTGAATATCGCTGGAGTCAAACGCCTCAAGCACTACCACGCATGCTCTGTGCACTTGAACTTGCGCTTGAGCCACCACGTCATGTGGTTATTTCAGGTGATCCGAAGTCGCCTGCATTCGAGGCACTCGCGACTGTCTTACATGAGACACTAGGCCCAAGACGCTGCGTGATAGCAGCAGATGGCGCTGAAGGACACGCGTGGCTTTCCAAGTTTGCTCCATGGCTAGAGGCCATGAAGCCACTTGCTAATAAACCTACCGTTTATGTGTGCGAAGGGTTTACCTGCCAAGCACCTGTAACTACGGTGAATGACTTACGCACCGTCTTAGCCCACCACTAAATTTTAGTGGTGGCGATGCGAGGTAGACATCAGCAAGAAAAACAAAAGCACTTGGACGAGAATAATAGCTATAATAACTAAGCCTTTGTAGCCTTTACTCTTCCAGGGTTGAGGTGCACGTAAACGTTGATCGCGGTTTGTGAGTACAACGCTATCTAAATGCTCAAGTTCTTTTTTCATATCTAAGGCATCAGCATAACGATGCTTTGGATCACGCTCTAAAGCGTGTAAGAGAACTTCTTCGAGTGTGGCACTTAATTCAGGATTAATTTTGCGAGGTGCTATTGGATCTCCTGTGACTCGAGCATTCATAATCACATAAGGACTTTCTCCTTCAAATGGGGTGGCACCTGTGACCATTTCATAAAGCAGTGCTCCAAGACTATAGATATCGCTACGATGATCTCCGCGTTTTCCTTTTACTTGTTCAGGTGAAATGTAGTCAGGAGTACCCATAGTAGGTGTTGGTCCTACAAAGGTAAGGCGTCTTGCTGATTCAACACGTGCAATACCAAAGTCAAAAAGACGAACCGATCCATCTTTGCATATCATTATATTCTGCGGTTTTAAATCGCGGTGTGTAATGCCTTGTGTGTGTAAATAATGCAAAGCCTCGCATATACGCGTAGCATAACCTATCGCTTCAGGTTCTGATATCGGCTTTCGTTTTGCGAGTAATTCGGATAAGGTTCTACCGTCGAGAAACTCCATGACTAGATAAGGACGGCTTTTTGTTTCTTCAACTTTGATTACTTTTAAAATTGTGGGATGATTGAGCTTGGAGCCGATTTCTTCTTCACGACGGAAACGCTCAAACCCGGCGGCATCGTTCTCAGGAGCAAGTAGAGGGACTTTAATAGCTACAGTTTCAGAATTTTTTTTATCAGTCGCTCTAAAAATAGAAGACATGTTACTTCGAGCAACAAGGTCTGTGAGTTCAAAACGATTATCTAATAACATT
This sequence comes from uncultured Opitutia bacterium, assembly GCA_903834135.1. Classification (GTDB taxonomy): domain Bacteria; phylum Verrucomicrobiota; class Verrucomicrobiia; order Opitutales; family Opitutaceae; genus Palsa-1447. Next base: position 3,019 of record CAILHZ010000022.1, read on the forward strand.
CCTGGGGTGAGGTCACTACCAAGCGAAGTATTTTTTGTTGCACTAGATGCGTTTTGTTTGGATTGGCCAAGGGTCGTTGCTGCAGGTGGATTAGTAAGTTTAGCGACTCTTTCCCAATCTCTTATCTCAATTATTTGTAGCGTAATGTTATCATCACTACCTCGTTTCTCAGCTAATGCTACTAGCTCCTTGCAGGCATCATAGGGATGGCTGCGGGTTACGATCTCTCTCATTTCATCATCTAGGACGTAAGCGTGTAGTCCATCTGTACAGTGAAGAATGTAATCACCGTGATGCAAAAATTGAGTTGTAAAAGACGGCTGACATAACGCCTCTGCACCCACAGTACGTGTTAGTTGACTGCGCTGAGGGCTTGCCATGGCTTGTCGTTCAAGCATTAGGCCAAGTTTTACAGGGAGAGCTGTTGCGACGTGATCCGTGGTTAAACGACTGATTTGTTTTTGTCGTATGAAATAAGCACGTGTGTCTCCCACGTTTGCAATACATACAGTACGGTTTCTAAAGAGTGATGCGACTAAGGTTGTCGCCATCATCTTGCCTTGAAATTCGGAATTCGATTTTTCGTAGATGCTTGAGCATGCACTAGCAAACATTTGCTTTAGCACTTCGTAAGGCTTAGTATCAATAGGTGCTTGTTTAAATGCTTCGATTGCCTGATCTACTGCAAGACGACTTGCAATTTCACCATGAAGGTAACCTCCCACTCCATCTGCGATAAGGGCAACACTTCCTTGTTGCTCTCTCACTAACGGATCATTTGATTCCCAGAAATCAATCCAATCTTGGTTGATCGCTCTTACGGGTCCAGTGGTTGTAATTTTAGCGTAACGCAAGCGCATTGAAAAATTGTTTATCTGATGTGACTTAAAGATACAAGGCTCGGTAGTTCAGATGTGCCTGCGATTCAGTTTAGCTACTGCTGTGCCACTTTTTTTTAATTTTGTTCAACCGCATTTAAGCATATAAGAACACCACTGCTGAATGATATAGTTCATCAGTTTTAATTACTTAAATATAAAGATTCGATGAGTTTGATAATTTCCACGCTAATGAATTAAAGCGAAGTAGTTATACTCTAGATGTAAGTAACTTCATTAGATATATCCGATAATATTTAGTGCATGGCGGTTCACTCTAAATATGGATTTTGAATCGTGTAAATGCATCGATAAGGCGCCTAAAAAACCGTGTTTTAATATACAATTTGAAGTGCTAGTAAGTTTTTAGAATAAAATTTACTAATAATATTTAAATATATGATTATAAACGAATTAAGATATTTCTTAGTGAAAATTGTATACTTATATGCCTGCTCTTTGGATTAGAATAAGGCCTTGGCATAGATGCTGCTAAATGAGCTCCGCAGTAATGCACTTATTCTCACATTAACAAGAGTAAGTAATATTAGACGCCTATAACCACTATGATAACTAGATACTCCAGCTCGAAATGGCTACGTTTACTCCTACTAGGAGTAGCATTAATATGTACAATTAATACATCACAGCTTTTTGCTGATGATCCGAAACCGGATCCAGCAGGCACTGCTACTGGTGGAATAGCAGACGCTCAGTCAGCTAGTGGAAGCTTTGTAGTTGCAGCACCAGCCGAGCTCAGTGCAGATGACAAAAAAGATGCTGATAAAGTGAAAGCTTACACGGAAGCAAAGAAAGCTTTCGATGAATATACGGCACAAACAAAGATCGAGCCTCTTGCAGTTAAATTAGCTGACTCAGTTGGTCACAATCGTGTCGCTATCAATTTTACTTGGACTCTATTAACAGGATTCTTGGTTATGTTCATGCAGGCTGGTTTCGCTTTAGTTGAAACCGGTCTTTGTCGTGCAAAGAACGCGGGCCATACAATGGCTATGAACTTTATGATTTATCCTTTAGGTATGCTTGGTTTTTACCTTTGTGGATTTGCATTTATGTTTGGAGGAATGGGTGCAATCGGAACTCTTGGAGGATATGCTGGATTAAACTCTGAATTCACCATTAATTTATTTGGTCATCCGTTTGGTCTTTTTGGTATGAAAGGCTTCATGCTACAAGGAGCAGGGTATGATACAGCAGCGTTTGCTCTGTTCTTGTTCCAAATGGTTTTCATGGATACTACTGCAACAATCCCTACGGGTTCTGCAGCAGAGCGTTGGAAATTCTCTGCATTTATGATTTACGGCTGCTTTATTGGTAGCGTGATGTATCCTTTCTTTGGTAATTGGGTGTGGGGTGGTGGTTGGCTCGCACAACTCGGTGTGAATTTCGGTTTAGGTCATGGTGATGTAGATTTCGCGGGTTCATCTGTCGTTCATTTACAAGGCGGTGTGATCGCACTAATTTTCGCATGGCTCATTGGACCACGTAAGGGCAAATACGATTCTCAAGGTAAACTTGTTAATCCAATTGTTCCTCACAGTATCCCAATGGTAATGTTAGGAACATTTATCCTTGCATTCGGTTGGTTTGGATTTAACCCAGGATCAAGTTTAGCCGCAACCGACCTACGTATCGCTGTAGTAGCAGTAAATACAATGATCGCTTCAGCAACTGCAGCACTTGCTACAACTTTATACATGTGGTGGTTTAAGACTAAGAAGCCTGACCCAGCTATGATGTGTAACGGTATGTTGGCTGGCTTGGTAGCCATTACAGCACCATGTGCCTTCTGTAGTGCTGGTGGTGCAGCAGTAATTGGTCTTATTTCAGGCATACTAGTAGTAGAAGCAGTATTCTTCTTTGATAAACATCGTATCGATGACGCAGTAGGTGCAATCGCTGTGCACGGAGTCAATGGTGCATTTGGTACTCTCGCTGTAGGTTTATTCTCAGATGGTACTTATGGCGATGGCTGGAATGGTGTATCAGGCACTGTGCGTGGATTATTTTACGGCGGTGGTATGAGCCAATTCTGGGCACAATTAGTAGGTGTTGTAACCTGTGTGGTTACACTCTCTGTATTATCAATTATTGTTTATTATATTATTGAGCTCATTGTAGGTAACCGTGTTTCAGAACAAGTCGAAATCGATGGACTCGACATGGCTGAAATGGGTGCCCCAGGTTACGCTGGTATGGTTATGGATAAAGTCTCAGAGACTCCTATTGCTAAGTAATTAAATAGAAACGCTTAAAAATTCGCAAATGACCGCTCGGGTTTTATCCCCAAGCGGTCTAACAAAACCCTCCTCATGACATTTACATTAATAGAAATCACACGCGCCTTAGTTGGACTTGTTGCAGGTATTGCAATTGGTTACGGATTTGGAGTTATGCAAAAAAAAGCACGTGGCAAAAATGAACAACTTCAAAATGAAGGACGCTTAGCAAATGGTTGGCTTGTTATGCCAGGAGCTATGAAGCGAGTAAGCTATCTTCTTATAGGCCTTGCAGGAATTCAATTTTTCTTCCCGGTTCTCTTCATAGGTAGAGCGCCTTGGTTTGTATCTTCAGGAGTTGTTTTAGGTTACGGTTGGATTTTGATAAAGCATATACAACATCTTCGCTCGTTAAATTCTTAAAGACATTTCGCCACGTTCAAAATGAGCGCATGTCTTCTTGCTTTATTACCGAGCCCTGATTCATTTCCTCGTTCGTTAACAGATTATCCTACAGTAAATGGTGGTTTTGTTGACATAATTTTGGCACGCGCCAAAGCAGAGCCATTTAATGTAGCTGCTACTTTTATATTTTTTAGCGCTATAATTCATACTTTCCTGGCACCAAAATTTATACAATTGGCTCACGCCGTTGAGGCTAAGCATTCTGCTAATGGGCCAAGGAAATTTTATACAGATACTGGAGAAGAAATTCCGGAGGTTAGTTTCGCAGGACAGATTTTGCATTTTCTAGGTGAAGTTGAAGTTGTTTTCGCTTTATGGGGTATTTTGCTTATGGGCGTTATAACCCTTTCGAAAGGTTGGGGTACTGCCGTCAATTATATCGGGAATCAGGTTAATTACACTGAACCTCTTTTTGTGATGGTAATTATGGCGCTTGCGTCATCACGGCCAATCATGCGTCTAGCTGAGAATAGCATGTCGCTACTCTCATCGATTGGAGGACAAACGATCGCTGCTAGTTGGCTTACCATTCTGATTATTGGACCGCTTTTGGGTTCATTTATTACAGAGCCTGGCGCAATGACAATTTGTGCATTACTGCTTGCGCGGCAATTCTATCACTACGGTCCATCTTCTGGTTTAGCTTATGCCACAATCGGCTTATTGTTTGTAAATGTATCTGTAGGTGGAACGCTGACACACTTTGGGGCACCTCCTATGATAATGGTTGCTGGACCTTGGAAATGGGATGTGGCTTATATGTTTTCTAATTTTGGTTGGAGAGCTGCTACAGGTATTACTGTTTCAACACTTCTTTATTATATATATTTTAGAAAAGAATTTTTTGAGTTAGAGGCCAAGCGTATGGCTAAAGATCGTTTTCTTACGCAAGGTGGCGGTGCTTATATTCCAACCTGGATTATCATAGTACAGGTTTTATTTATTTCTTATACGGTACTTGTTTCCCACTATCCGCCATTATTCATCGGAGGATTTTTGGTGTTCATGGCATTTTCACAAGCTACTGCTCACTATCAAAAACGCATAGACTTACGGCCACCGTTACTTGTGGCGCTCTTTTTAGCAGCTCTTGAAGTGCATGGTGGACTGCAGAGTTGGTGGCTGCAGCCTTTGATTGGAGATATGGGACGCCTGAAACTTTTCTGGGGCGCGACATTTTTAACTTCTTTTAATGACAACGCAGCAATTACTTATTTAGCGACTCTAGTGCCAAATTTGAGTGAGGGATTAAAGCATGCTGTAGTTGCGGGCGCTGTCACTGGAGGTGGTCTAACTGTTATTGCCAATGCGCCAAATCCAGCAGGGCAAAGCATATTGCAGAGATTTTTTCCAGACGGAGTATCTGCTATAAAGCTGGCGATCGCTGCACTTATACCAACCTTGATAATGGCAGCCGCCTTTTTGTTTTAAGAAACTACTTTCTGTTTTTAAATTTTGTATTTCATCTCTATACAGACTTGGCGTAGAGAATTTAGATAATTCAAAGAAGTTTGTTAAAATCTTGCTTCAGGAATGCTTGTTCATTTCATCTAGCTAATGAGTAATCAACCTGTAGTCGGTATAATTATGGGAAGCGCTTCAGATTGGGATACGATGCAGCATGCTGCTCAAATCCTTGATCAAATGGGAATTGCGTACGAAAAACGCGTAATTAGCGCCCACCGCACGCCTCATTTAATGTTTGAATGGGGCGGTAGTGCCGTTTCACGCGGGCTGAAGATTATCATAGCGGGTGCTGGGGGAGCTGCTCATCTAGCTGGTGTTGCAGCAGCCCTTACTCCAATTCCTGTATTAGCAGTACCTATAGAATCAGCATCTCTTAAAGGCTTAGATTCACTCCTTTCTATGGTTCAGATGCCCGGTGGAATTCCAGTAGCAACCTTTGCTATTGGTAAACCTGGAGCTACTAATGCTGCTTTATTTGCAGCAGCTACCTTAGCCTTAAATGACGATCGTCTCAAAAAAGCTGTAGATGATTACAGGGCAGCTCAGGCTAAAAAGGTGACCGATACAAAACTTCCGTAATTAAAATTTAGATACAATTTTCTCGTAATCGGAAAGGGTGTCTATATCTAAAGCGAGTTCAGGGAGTTCTACGGAAGTTATTTTTTCTCCAGCTTCATTAAGAAGTTGCCGCGCTCCGTGCTCTCCCGTGAGGCTGGTTAATGTACTAAAATAAGATTTAGTAAATAAGGCAGGCACTGCGTTACGGTTTAAATAATGAGCTGCTGTGATTCCAGCATCTGTTGGATTGTGGGCCTTGATTAATTGCTTAAGCACTAAGCCGCTTAAAGCAGGCTGGTCGCACACAAGAATCAGTGCAGTATTAAGCATCCTTGAAAACTGGGTAAGTGCTGCCACTCCGCATCTGATTGAGGAGGCCATACCTTCTGGCCATGAAGCATTTTCGATTATAATAACAGGCTGTTTTGCAAGGATCGGCCTTATTGCATCTTGGTTTGACCCAAGGACAACTACTACTGGCCATGCCCCAGATTCTAAGGCAGACTCTATTGTACGTATTATTAATGCTTTCCCGTCGATAATAAGAAGTTGTTTAGGACTTCCTAAACGAGATGATGGACCAGCTGCCAAAATTATACACCCTAACCGTAGCAAGTCTGGTAGATCAGGTGTGGATTGGTTCATTTCTGTATTTGAGAGGTTTTGCATCACACTTAGTTAAGAATGCTTGAATTTCCGCTACAATACATAGAGCTACTGTTTGGGGAGTGTCGCCGCCCAGGTTAAGCCCAATAGGTGCATGTAAGCGGTCTAACATAGGTTGAGTTATCATAAGACCTTCGGATCTTACATCAGAGAGTAGCTTTTCAGCTCTCTTTTTAGGTCCTAATAGTCCAATATAAGAACATGAGCTTGCGAGCAGCCCTTTAAGAACTGGTAAGTCGTGAACGTAATGGTGACTCATTATCACACATACACTACCTGATTTAATGCTCAGCTTACTTACAAGTTCATGACTTGATGCGACTACAATAGATTTTGCCAAGGGAAATCGTCCTTGAGTTGCTAATGCAGGCCTTTGATCGGCTATAGTCACTTCCCAACCAAGTTCGTGAGCTAGGTTATATAAGGATACGGCATCATCTCCCGCTCCAAATATAACCAGCTCTTGAGGTGGGCTGATTACCTGAATATACGCATTAAGAATTAAATCAGGTGCTAAATTATCACGTATAGTTGTGCCTAATAAGGATTTATCGCTAGCCCTATAGATGCATACAAGCTCGCCGGACTTCCCGTGCCTAAGTTTACCATCTAAATCTTTAATCCATGCAGCTTCAGGGTTGATTCTCTCTAATAAGATATGAACCACTCCATTGCACCCTAAACCAACTCCCCATACTATGTCGTTTTCTTCAGTTGTATCGTAGATAACAACTTCAGGTAATCCGCTTTGTGCTACACGCTTGGAATGCCCAATAAGGTCGTCCTCAAGACAGCCTCCGCTTATAGAACCTATTCTTAAAGAACCGTTTATGATCAGTAAGCGTGCGCCAGGTCTTCTATAAGATGACCCTTGTACGCTAACTAAGGTACATAACACTGCAGTCTGGGATTCTGTCAGTGCAGCGAGATATTTAACTATAGAATATATTTCGGACATCTTGTCTTAATTATTAACTACGAGTGACTTATGTTGTCTTATAGTATATCAAAATAACTAATATTTCTTAGTATATGTAGTGTTGATGTAACAGGATTGAAACCCAAACTTTACTTAAAAGTTGCCAAATTGGCCAGAAGTATGCTTATATGAATTCTTAAGTAATGTTAGTTAGTTCAGAAATCACACAGTTATTGTTAAATCTAATATGACTACACAACACAATCGTTCGCGTTATTCCATCGCGTTACTGTCGTCTTTGGCGACTGTATTGCTTACCGCAGCTACTGGCTACTCCCAGACAACTGCAGGCTCTGATGAGGCAGTTAAACTTCAAAAATTTGAAGTAACTGGTTCTTATATTCCAGCAGCAGCAGATGAATCGAAGGCAATGCCTATACAAGTTTTGGATGCAGCAGCAATCGAAGAAACTGGCATCAATTCCAGCGTGCTAGATGTTTTACGTAAAGCTGTTCCTCAAATTGAAGGACCAGGTAATATGGGACAAGAAAATGCAAATACCGGATACAACTCGAACGCTGGTGGTTCAATGGTTGCAATTCACGGTTTATCAACGCTCGTCTTAATTGACGGTAAGCGCGTTGCTTCATCTCCAATCGCATCTGCAGGTGGTTACAACTTCGTTGACTTGAACTTGATTCCTGTTTCCGCAGTTGAACGTATTGATGTTCTAACAGACGGTGCATCAGCTATTTACGGCGCAGACGCTGTTTCTGGTGTTGTTAACATCATCATGAAGAAAAACTTCCAAGGTGGAATTTTTGCCTTCCATTATTCCGGTGCACAAAAAGACTTTAACGGTTGGGCACATGATCGTAATGTTTCAATGACTTTTGGCGCAGCTACAAAGAACACTTCAGTTCTAGTATCAGCACAGTGGTTTAAGAGTGAACCTCTGTTTGAGAGTGATTTCAATATGACCAACCCATACTACGGAACTTCTTCGTATCCTGGGGTTATCAATTCAGCAGCTGGTGTATTTTATACTTTAAAACCAGGTCTGAATGCTCCTCCTACACCTGCTGCAGGAACAGTTGCACCTACGATTGCTCAATTAATTGCTAACGGTACTTATGTTGTTAACTCAAATGTTGCTGCTGGCTTTAACTTAGGCGTACGTCCTACTTTCCAAAGCGGTAATCAAAAGAAAATAGCTAATTTTAATATCAATCATGACTTTAGCGATAAATACACGCTTTCCAGTAGTTTCATGTATTCAAATACAGAAACAGGTTCAGAGTTAAATCCTCAACCAATCACAGCAAGTATCGCTAGTATTGTAGGAGCTCCTGGCGATCCTGTTTCTGATACAACTGGTTATACTATTCGTAATCGTTTTCTAGGTTTCCCAAATCGCCAATATACTACGGTTAATAATTTCTACCGTTTTACATTAGATTTCTCGGGCAAGATCAATGAATACATCAATTTCGATGCTTTCATTAATTACAATTCCGCCACTGAACTTGAACGCGATCATAACCTTATTTTGAATTCAGCTCTTCTTGCTGGTATCAAAGCTGGTCAGATCAACATGTTCGCGATCAATCAGGATGCAGCTAATATCACAGCTGCTAACATTTTCGGTACAGCTTTCGGTAATTACGAAAGTTTTCTACTCGATAAAGAATTAGTATTTCACGGTAAGATTATCGAACTACCAAGTGGAGAAATTTCATATGCAGCTGGTGCAGCATACCGTAAGGAAAACTTAACAGCTTCTGCTGATTATAACTCACAAGTACAACCAGGCGGCGGTTCACTTTGGAATAATGGAACAACCATTAATCCATTCAACCAAGGCTTCAATAACACAAGTACCTTTGCTGAAGTTAAGATTCCAGTTACAAGCCCAAAGAACGGCATTCCTTTTGCATACCTTCTTACTTTAGACGGAGCTATGCGTCATGAAAGCTACTCAAGCGGTAACAAGGTTACTGTACCTAAGTACAGCGTTCGTTATTTGCCAATTAATGACCAAATTGCACTACGTGCTACAATTGGTAAGTCCTTCCAGGCACCTTCGCTTTATGACCTCTATGGTCCTACCAGCTCTGGTTTCACATCAAGCCCAGGTGGTTTGAATGTTTATAACTCATCAGGCGTTGCAACTGGTGCAAAGTTCCCAAATCTTCAAGCTCAGTCAGAAAGTGGATCTAATCCTAACTTGGGACCACAAACTTCCAAGACTAAGACAGCAGGCTTTGTCTTATCCCCTCGTTTCTTGAAGGGCTTTGAGTTCACTCTTGATTATTATACCACAAAGTTAACAGATCAAATTGGAACACCAGCAAGTGCATTAACTATGATGCAGGATGTTGAAGCAAAAGGTACAGCTTCACCTTTCGCTCAGTACGTCACTATTGGTGGCTTCCCTGGCGCAGGTGGTCGTACGGTTACTGCTCCTGGTCAAGTATCTGCTAACATCGTTAACATTTATGTTCAATCCAGCCTAAGCAACATTGCTGGTACTTCAGAACGTGGTATGGACTTCTCCGCTAAGTACACATTCCAAAATGAAACTTACGGACGTTTCACTGTCGCTTCGAATTGGGCTAATATGCGCAGCTACTTTGTTCAAACTGGACCTACATCAACAGGTACAGAATATGCAGGATTTGCTGAAGGTGGTTCACTTGCTAAACTACGCTCGTATTCCACATTGCAATATGCCTACCGTGGCTTTGGTGCTACTTTAGGATACACACATATTCCTCAAATTCCTGACATGTCAGGTGGCTTCGAAAGCCCATGGAATACATTCGATCTCCAAACTCGCTTCGACTTAGGTAAGCTCGTTGATTCTAGCTTAAATGGCGTAAGTGTTAACTTAGGTTTAAATAACGTAAGTAACCAAAAGCCACCAATAGATGCTAACGTGTTTGGTAATCCTCCAGCAGACACTGGAACTTATGGCATATTTGGCCGTCAGTTCTATGTTGATTTGAAGTACAAGTTCTAATTTGAACTAGATTTTACACACAAAAGACGCTCCTTAATTGGAGCGTCTTTTTTTTATTATATTAATTTCTCTAAACGCTGATTACTTTTTTCGACGAGCACATGAACCGCGTTCAATTAAAATTGGTTCGATCATTTTAGTACGTGGTTTAATACTGGGCCGATCAATCTGATCTAAGAGCAAATTTACTGCAGCATCTACTGTTTCTTCAATACCCTGGTCTACGCTTGTCAGTACAGGCTTAGGCATTAAGCAGATGTCTTGATTATTAAATCCAACGATAGATATATCGCTTGGGACTTTAAAACCCGCATCTTGAAATCCGTGGAGAGCACCGATGGCAATCTCGTCATTCAAAGCCACATAGGCTGTAGGAGGATTTTTCGCACAAGAAAAGGCTGAGGCTAGGGCACGGCCATAATCAAAATCATTTTTCCTTATGAATTTCGAATCGTGGGTCAGTATAGATTCAGATTTCGAAAGACCATGTTCAGTGAGTGCTGATTCTATTCCCGATAAACGATCAATAATAGAGCGTGTAGATCCAGAAAGACCCAATAAACCAAACCGTGTGTGGCCGAGTGCTATTAAATGCTCGATAACTATTTTCATCCCCTTTACACGGTCTAAAGCTACGCTATTGGCTCCTGGAATTCCTAGCTGATCAATCACTACATGCGGTGTTGATTGTGAGTTAAATTCGTTAACACGCGCAGCAATCTCTTCTTCAATAAAGTGACCTACAAAAACGATTGCATCAACTCTAAGTGAGAGAAAATGACGGCAAACTTCTTTTGAAGTTCCTGGAGTTAGAACTTCTATCAGTGACGAGAAACCACGTTCCTTAAGTTTTTGCTGAAGTCTCGCAAGTTTACGCACTGCTGGAGGCGTAAGTAAGTTTTCCATACATATACCCACAGTAGCTGTTTTTTTACCCTTAAGATGCAGAGCGTAAGCGTTTGGAGTAAATCCAGTTTCTTCCATTGCCTGCTTAACTTTTGTAACTGTTGCTTCTTTTAGACCAGGTTGGTCGTTTAAGACTCGAGACACTGTGGTTCTTGCTAAACCAACATACTTTGCAAATTCTGCAGTCGAGCGTATTCGAGTAGCTGGTTTCCGTTGAGAAGAACTAAAGGAGGATGGAGGAGTGCTCACAGTTTTACTTTGTTGAGTAGCCAACACGCTAGTCGTGTTTTGTGCTAGTGAAATAGTCGAGTATCTTTAATTGAAAATTTAAAACTTATTTATCATTACAAAGGCTCGAAACATCTTGACCAAGACAGGTGTCCCAAGAAAATCATTCTCGGGTTGCTTTAAGTTATTAAATCCACTGCTACTTATTATCCCTTTTTTATGTTTTTACGCCCCTTTTCGATATTGGCACTCCTCGCTCTTACTGTTGGCAGTGCCCTAGGTAGTGCACAGTTTGATGTGCGTGACTATGGTGCGATTGGAGATGGAACGACCAAGAATACAGAGGCCTTTGCTAAGGCAATTGCAGCCTGTGCTGCAAGTGGTGGTGGTACCGTACATATTCCTGCAGGACGGTATTTAACTGGTTCAATTGAGTTGATCAGCAATCTTACACTCGATTTAGATGCCGGCGCGGTACTTCTTTACAGCCCTGATCCTACTGATTCACCTTTAGTGCGTTCTCGCTGGGAGTGTACAACAGCTTGGACACATGCTCCTTTACTACATGCAGATGGCAAAGAAAATATAGCGATTGTAGGACGTGGTACAATCAATGGGCAGGGAGAAAACTGGTGGTGGAGAAGTGGCAAAGAACGCAGTAAGAAATTAACGGGTGATAAAAAAGAACTGCATGATAAAGCCCTTGCATCGTGGAAGGCGCTTATGGATCGCTATGAACATGGGGACCAACCTGGAGCCTCTGAATTTAAACTAGCTGCTGAATACTTAAGGCCTGCGCTCATCGAAACGTATCACTGCCGTCATATTTTAGTCGATGGCGTTACGATTACAGATTCACCATTTTGGCTCTTACATCCTCTGTATAGTGAAGATATCGTGGTTCATGGTGTATCCTTTGTTTCGTGGGGTGTGAATGGAGACGGTGTTGATGTGGATTCATGCAGGAATGTGAGAATCTCAGATTGTTTTTTTAGAACAGGAGATGACTGTATTGTGATTAAGTCAGGGCGTGACGCAGATGGTAGGCGCGTTGCATTTCCAACCGAGCACGTAGTTGTTGATAATTGCGTGATGTACGAAGGCCATGGAGCAATCGTTATAGGCAGTGAAACCTCTGGAGATATCCGTAATATTACTGCGAGTAATATTGTAGCTAAAGGAACGGACTGTGGGGTTCGTATTAAAAGCGATCGCGGACGTGGCGGTGTTGTAGAAAATATTCGCTGTGATAATTTCGTGATCGAAGATGCAGCCAAGCAGGCTATTGAAATTACAACGCTATATTCAAAGACATCTCCTGAACCCGTATCTGTGCGTACGCCTGCCTTCAGAAACTTTGCTTTGAGTAACTTTTCTATTATCCATGCTAAGCAAATTGCCAGCATTCATGGCTTACCTGAGAAAGCGATTACTGAACTGAGATTTAATGACATAACTGCAAGTGGTTCGATTGGCTTTATCTGCGATAACACCAGTCAAATTGAACTACATCATGTACGCGTTGATACCCCAACAGGTAAGGCATTCGAGTTTAATGCTACTCATTTTGTATCTCTCGATGATGTTACTTCCTATACGCCCAAGAAGTCCTCTTCTGTCATTTTACTTAAAGATTCCGACTCTGTATGGCTTCATAATTCACAAGCTCAGCAGGGTACAGGCACATTCCTGCAAGTTTCGGGTGAAACACCTAAACATCTGGTAGTTTCTAATAACGAGTTTTCAGCTGCTGATAGTCCAGTAGCTAACGTTAAGTAAAGCTTCTTCGGGCTTTGTTTTTTTAGTTGGTTTTAGAAGGAGAGGGTGATTCCATGTTGGTTCACAGGAATTAATATTTATGAAAGTTCACTATTCTCCAAGCCCAGCAGCAACTAACACCCTAAGCACGGAAGCGCTGCGGGATCATTTTCTTATTGGGGACTTATTTCATCCAGGTGAAATTTCCTCCCATTATACTGATCTTGATCGTATGATTATTGGTGCCGCTGTGCCAAAGGCTGCTCCACTGTACCTGCCTACAGCAAAAGAAACTGGCACTAGTTTTTTCTTAGAACGTAGAGAGATTGGTATCCTTAATATTGGTGCACCTGGTGTTATCCGCGTCGGGGGTGTTGTGCATGAATTAGGTTCACTGGACTGTCTTTACATTGGGCTAGGGGAAAAAGAAGTAAGCTTTGAGAATGGTTCAACTGGCCAAGCTCAGTTTTTCTACGTGAGCACACCAGCTCATGCAAAGCACCCAACAGCTGTCGTTCGTAGTTCTGCTTTAAAAACTGATCCTATTGGAGATCAAGCGAAAGCAAATCGTCGCAGGATTAATCGTTTAATTCACGCTGATGGTATCAAGAGCTGTCAGCTGGTGATGGGTTTTACTGAATTTGAAGCAGGTAGCGTATGGAATACGATGCCTCCACACACGCATAGTCGTCGTACCGAAATCTATCTGTATTTTGATTTAAATGATAATATTGTTGTGCATCTCTTAGGCGAACCGTCAAAAACACGTCACCTTATTGTGCGCGATAGAGAAGCAGTCCTTTCTCCTTCTTGGTCTATTCACTGTGGAGCAGGAACTGGTAACTACCGTTTCTTGTGGGCCATGGGTGGAGACAATCAGACATTCTCTGATATGGATCCAGCGCCACTGGCAGATCTACGTTAATCTAACATAATCTAAGGCTTATTTTTCTTACTACGTGAATTCCATTTTAGATCGTTTTAAACTTACTGGTAAAGTTGCACTTGTGACTGGCGCTTCACGAGGTCTTGGTGCAGCTATCGCAATTGGACTTGCAGAAGCGGGAGCAGACGTGGCTCTTGTGGGAACAAGTTCTTTAGCTGATACAGAAAAGAAGATAATAGCCTTAGGTCGCAAAGCATTACCGATCAAAGCTGACTTGTCTGACCGCAAAGCAATTCCTGGTATTATGCAAGCGGCGCAAGCACACTTTGGGCACGTCGATATTTTGGTTAATAATGCTGGAATTATACGCCGCGAAAACTTCGATTCGTTTACCGAAAAAGATTGGGACGATGTAATAGGGGTTAACCTCGATGCAGTATTCTTCTTAAGCCAACTCTTTGTTAAGGATGTACTTGCACGCAAAGCTAAGGGCAAAGTGATCCATGTAGCTTCCATGTTGTCCTATCAGGGCGGAATACGTGTAGCCTCCTATACAGCTTCCAAAAGTGCCGTTAATGGCCTTACTAAGCTAATGGCTAACGAACTCGCTAGTAAGGGTATCAATGTTAATGCCATAGCTCCAGGTTACATGGTAACCGATAACACAGCCTTACTTAGGGCTGATGTGGACCGCAATAAGGCTATTTTAGACCGTATTCCCTCTGCACGCTGGGGTGACCCTGAAGATCTTAAGGGGGCTGCCGTCTTCTTAGCTTCAGAAGCCTCAGATTACGTCCATGGCTATACTTTAGCCGTGGATGGGGGTTGGCTGGCTAGGTAGGTCAGGTCTTTAGCTCTCTTTTTAAGCAACCTTCCTTGTTTCGGCTCGTCTCGACATTTAGCACGCTTTTAACATTATTAGTATTTTACCATGACCACATCCCCAACCCTTGTCTGGTCTCCTATTCCTAGCGCTTCTCAGGAGATTTCTCAAAAAAGTCGCTCAACGGCAGCTTTCACTTTGATGGAAATTTTGATCGTTCTTGCGATTTTAGGACTCTTGGTAGGCTTAAGCGTTACTAAACTCGGCGGCGTATTAGATGGTGCGCGTATCAATACCGCTAAGATCTTTATTAACGATAGTATGAAAGCGCCTCTATTCACCTATAAAATGCAAACAGGTGATTTTCCTACAACGGAAGAAAGTCTACAGGCGCTTTTAGTTGCACCTGCTAATAAAGCAGATCGCTGGCAGGGACCTTACCTTGAAGTTAATGGAGGCAAGTTACCACTTGATCCTTGGGGTGAGCCGTACATGTATCGTTTTCCAGGTACCCACAATAAAGGTAGTTACGATTTGTGGTCCAAGGGACCAGATAAGGTCGATGGAAATGAAGATGATATAGGCAATTGGTAAGCCGCGTGAGGAATAACGAGTGAAGGATGACAGAGTCTTGATATCGCAGAGTCCTTTCTCGGACAATTCCCAGAGGGGTTTTACCCTGCTTGAAATACTCATGGCGCTTGCCGTGGTCGGTTTATTGTCCGCAGCCATCATCGGTTTTTCAACCCACTTACTCGCCGGAAAACCAAGTACACCCGATGACGTGTTTTGGGAGGCTACTCAAGCGGCGCGTAAAGCGGCACTTGAATACGGAAAGTCTGAGAGGCTATCATTCGATGCTAAAACCAAGACCTTTGTCATTACTGACGGAATTAATTCAAAAACACTTCAGGTTAAAAGTGGAGGAGATGATCTCGGAATTGATTTTATTTCTACGCAAACATCTTCCTCGTCCATGCTTATTGGAGGGGCACTTGTTCAATCTGGAGGCATGCCTTACGTTACCTTTTATAGCGATGGTACCTGCATTCCCTTCCAGGTCCAAGTAAGAACTAGGGGTGGTGCGCATATTCAAGGTATTGATCCTTGGACGTGTGCTCGCGTTCTTAACCGTCCGCCTAACGCTGGGTTTTAGTATGAAAGCGTCTTTCAAAAATGTAGCTAAAACACGGGCCTTCACACTTCTTGAAGTACTTGTTGCATTACTTATTTTTTCGTTAGGGGCAGTTGTTTTAGGCTCTGCGTATCTAAATCTCTTAAATAGCTATGTTGCAGTGGGTCGCGGTACTGAATATCTGCAAGACATTGCTTTAGTGCGCCAGCAGTTAATGACGCAACCCGATCTTACTACTGCTCAAAATGGCGATGAGTTTGATACGCTTCAGATCGATCCAAATAAAGCTGTAGCGCACATAAAATGGAATGCGGCGATTGAGTCAGCAGGAACAGCAGATTTATTTAATGTGACTCTAACTTGTGTGATATCGACAACGGATATTTCTACACCTACTAAGACAGTAATTCAGAATTTCACTCTTCTAAGACCTACATGGTCAGATCCTACTGAACAGACTACGCTGCGTCAGGCTGCAGCAACACGCATCGGACAAATGCAAGGGACGATTCAGCAATGAGAACTGATCGATCTATAACTTTATCTAGTCAGAAAGCCAAAGAAGGTGGTTTTACATTAATTGAAATTCTTATCTCGTTAGTGCTTGTTGGGATGTTACTGGTTGGCCTCAACACGTTTATTTTCTCAATGGGTGAGCTGTGGGGAAGAAATTCGGATGTCAGGCTTTTTGATCAACACGTTAATGCCGTTACTCGCTTTATTTCTGATACATTTCAAACTGCGACACTTCCTCCTAATGCACGTGCGAATGCTACTCCCATTGCGCCCGTACAAATAAGTCCAGCTAACGGAATTCCTGGCTATTACATTACCTTCGATTTACCTGCGGGCTGTAGGATATTAAATTGGCCTGATCGGGCACTTCCTGAAGTGGTTTGTTCATTGCAGTTTCGTGAACATGAAGGGCTCTTTCTTTTGTGGCAGTCGCGTTTAGAAACGACCTTTGGTACAAATCAACCGCGTGAGGTTTTACTCACCCCGTATGTTTCTGCGATGAGCTATGACTATTTTGATTCTACGTTCAAGCGGTGGACTAATACGACTCAATATCAGAATGATGCCAGTGGAAACCCTGTAGCACCGCAGAGGCTTCAGTTTACGTTTAGTTACGGAAAATTAATACGCCAGACAACGGTAACCATACCGCTATCATATCAAGGAGTGCCTAATCCGTAATATGGAGCGCATCTCTTTGAGTTCTAAGAAAACTAAGCAGGGATCGATTTTAATAATCGTTTTAGTTACGCTTATTTTCACAGCTACAGCTCTTGTTGCGTTTCTTGATAAGGCAAGTAATGACTTAATTGTAGAGACGCACCGCAGGACAGCAGATCGGTTGAGGCTCGATGCTTACTCTGCACTCAATGTAACATTAGCTGTGTTACAGGATTTTTATTTAGCGCAAAATAATGCACTGCATTCCTCTAATGAAGGCTGGGGGGATCCAATTGGATGGTCAAACTGGGCACCTGTTGACGGCAATAAAATAGACGTAACTTTTCAGGATGAAAGTGGAAAAATTTCACTTATTAATACTAAGCAAACTGAGCTTAATCAGATGTTTTTAGCTTGGGGTATGACTCAAGACAATGCCGAGCAATTAACCGATGCGATTCTTTCGTGGAGTAAGAAAAATTATGTGCCTCAAATGGGACTAAGCCCAGATTACGAACAGATGACCTTGCCGTATAATGCACCGCTTAGGTCGCTTAGATCCTACAACGAACTCGCTGCAATGGATTTCGCAAAAGATATCCTTTTTGATGAGAACGGTCAGCCTAACTCCTACTGGTGGCAGTTTGTAAACGATTTTTCGTTATATAATTATCAACAGCCCAATATTAATGCGCTCAATAACGACGTCCTGACTGGGTTAGGTCAATTCGATGTAAACACTATCCAGAACTTGTCTAATTACATGTCGGGCACAGGTGATTATAAGGTTACTACACCCTTAGGTGTTCAGTGGTTCAAGAACGAGACCGCCATTCGCAGTGTTTCAGGTCAAATAGGTCAACCCCACCAGTTCACTACTACTATTTCTGCTCTTAAGATCCTAATCACCGTTCATGAGGGAACTTCATTATATCACCTATCGGCCGTTGTAGCCCCTAAAAATGGGGCAACAACTGTAGTTACTACCGCAACTGATGTGCGTAATGGTACGTCTAGCGATACAAGTGGTGAAACCTCAACAAATACTGGTCTTTCAGGAGGTAAAACATCTACCTCTAGGGCATCTTCGTCGACTCCTACGGCAAGTCAGACTGGCACAGCCACGACTAATTCAAATATCATGTTTCCTTTTACGATCTTGGAAATTCTAGAAAATGATGCGATTCTAACGCCTCCACCGCCACCCCCACCGCCTCCCACTTCGATTTAACCTATTTTATAGCTGATGTGTGCATCTCCCCTTGAAATTCTTCGCGCTGGACCACCGCCTCCTAGAACTGTGCTATTACCTGATGGACTGTTTTTTGTGCGTAGCATCGCAGTCAATCTTGATGGTGAGGGTTCTGAGGGGGTTTCTCATTTAGACCAGGTGGCTTCACAAGTAGAACTTGCGCTTGAGGCAACTTCGCCGTTTCCGCTTATCAATTTATATTACGGACATTTTTGGCTGCCAGGTGCTTCTCATGCATTAGTTTATGCCTCTTATCGTAGGCGCTTTACTGCAGAACAAGCGCTAACATGGGCAGAGACAGACTTCGTATGTCCCTCATTTATTGCATTAGCAGGTGCTAAAGTTGAGCCTGCAACAACTGTACTATTAACTTCACCTGAAGGAATCACTGCAATGCACTGGGGAACGCAAGTAGTCCCTACAAAGGTTCAATTTCAAGCTATAGCAGTTGATGCAACTGACGAGCAAAGATCGGTGATTAGAACAGAGCTATTACGAAAATTTGAAAGTCTCAAAGTAGTTGATGTGGCGACTGCACCAAGTGCTAGCTGGGGAAATACAGAAGGGGAGATTAATTATTCTTCAGAAGAACTTAATGCATGTCTTAGTGTAGATTTGTTAAAACATGCAGACGTTAGAGATAAAGCTGAACTTGCAGCCATTCAAAAAGCGAAAGCAAGAGATCGCATCCTCTGGAATGTTGTTGTTGGATCGGTCGCTTGCTTTGGTCTTTTAGCCCTCTTTGAATTGGCGCTTATTGCAGGAGGGTTTTGGCAAAATACTCGTCGCATTAAGCTCAATATTCAGGCTCCCGTTGTAGCCGAGATAATGAATCGCCAGGAGATTGCTAATCGAATTAATGATCTTTCTACACGAAGGCTTTTACCAATAGAAATGGTGCAAGCTATCTCGCCTAAGAAAAAAGCGTATTCTATTTATTTCTCATCGGTTGCAACCAATGGCCTATATGGTGTGACTATTGAAGCGCAGACACCTAATGCAGGTGAAATTAAAAGTTATGAAAATGACTTACGAGGTCTTCCTTCATGTCAAAGTGTTGTGATCAAAAATACACAAAGTCGTAATAACATAACTACCTTCACTTTAGTTGTTATGTTTATTCCTAATGCTCTTAAACCCAACGCACCTACGCCATGATTAGAACACTCAAAGGTTTGTTTCTCACGCGGGCACTTAGAGAGAAATTGCTGCTTTTAGTCCTGCTTTTAATTGGCGTAGCTTATTGGTTTTCAAGCTTCTTGGGGCGTTCAGCTATCTTTATGTCAGAGCAGTCGCACACCACTAAGTCTCTTGCCGATCAGGCTAGGTGGATAGCGAGTCGCGCATCAGTACAAAAGCAGGCTGAAAAAGCAGCTGCAGGCTTTAGATCAGATGAGACTCTTGATGCTACTCGGCTCATTGCTGCGCTCCAAAATATTGCATCAGCTTCGGGCCTTAATAATCCTAATATTAATGGACTTCAGGATTTAAGTGTAGAGCAATTTGCGGTGCATCCGGTGCAGTTTACGGTGACCAAAGTTTCGTTTGAGTCCTTGGTAAGCTTTGTATCTGCAGTCCAGCTTCGGAATCCTTACATTGGAATTGAGCAATTCCAAGTGATGGCGGATAAAGCCAATCCTTCGGTGTTAAACGCTTCGATGAAGATTTCTTCAGTCGAAATTACAAAGGGTATTCCTTAATTACAGCCGCAGCCTGCGCCTCCTACACCTGCGCCTCCAGTTGCTGCTTCACGAGAAAAGTAAATGTGTTCAGCTAGTTGATTACCCAAAGGGTCACGATCTGGACTCATTGTGTAATCTGCTAAGGTGCCTCTTTCCCAGGGCTGTACTCTAACAGTTTGAAAGTTAGCGCACCCTGTAAATAGGCTAGTCACTGCACAAAGACAAAGTGCGATTAGAAATGTTTTTTTCATGACTTTTTTAGGAATTAATTTTTTTCAACAAGGAGTGCAGTAATTTCACTTCTTAGTTCAGGCTCTGTTTTTGAACTGTGAAATCCTTTGTGTATAAATCGTACAAGGCCATTTTTCCCAATAAGATAACTGGTTGGCATCATAGGTACATTTACTTGTTTAACAAGTGACTGATTTACGTCTCTAACTGTAAAAAACCCGGGAGGTGATTTACTTAAAAAGTTAGAATAGGCTGAGGCGACTGTATCTACACTGACTGCAATTAAGACAAAGCCTTCTGATGCGTAGTCTTTTTGAATTTGATTATATGCAGGGAACGAAGCTTTGCAGGGAGCGCACCACGAGGCCCAGAAATCAACGAGTACAACTTTATTATTAATTTCAGGTAGCGGGCTTGGGAGAGAAGCACTCAGAGATGGAAATTTATCACCAACATGCGTATCTGCATGCAGTAGGCCTGTTAAACAAGTGCACAGACTTAAACTTAGGATTATTTTAATGAATGAATAACGCATATTAGGAGGCAAGGTGGGTAAAGAAAGCGCGTGTTTGAGCCCGAGAATTTTCAGTCAACAGAAGGCCTTCGGCTCCAGGGAAGGATTGTATAAAGTCTATTCCCTTAGGAATTCCTAGAATAAAAGAACTTGTCGATAAAGCACCTGCCATAAGACAGCTCGATGCAATAACTGTTGATTGCATGCAACCATGTGCTACTGGCCATCCTGTTCGGGGATCTATAATATGGCCGTAGCGTTTACCTTGGTAGGTAAAGTTACGTATGTAATCCCCCGAAGAAGCTATTCCTTTACTGCCTTGGATTCCTAGACTTGAGGAATGGCTTCCTGGCTTTGAGGGATTCTCTAGTCCGATATGCCAGGCAGGTCTTCCTGGAGGTAGTCCAAGAGTACGTATGTCGTGACCAAAGTCTATTAAGGCATTAGTGATACCATTTTGGAGTGCTATTTGAGCAACCTG
The DNA here is from genome assembly GCA_903834135.1 of uncultured Opitutia bacterium. GTDB lineage: Bacteria > Verrucomicrobiota > Verrucomicrobiia > Opitutales > Opitutaceae > Palsa-1447. Next base: position 24,306 of record CAILHZ010000022.1, read on the forward strand.
ATCTACTGCATACTCTTTTCCGAAACCGCCAAAATCTAAAGCCATACCAACTTCAGGTAGCATTATCTTACCTGGAGATCTTTTTACTTTATTCCAACCCACCTTCGCTAATGCTTCCGCTATATTTGCCTTAGAAGGGATCGTAGGTGTTTCAGATTTCCAGTTCCACAGTTTGATTAAGGGTAGTGTCGTGGGATCTAAAATACCCTGTGTTGTAAAATGTAATGAGTCGCAGAGCTTAAGCATAAGCTCCATTTCAAGATCTATATCTACCCAACTAACTCCAGCTGCCTGGTTAATTTTACTCAGTAAGCTCTCAGGTTTAAAACGAGAGTATTTTGATTCGAAAGATTGAACCCACTGCACTGCTTGTTTCTCAAAGGTTTTTGCTTGGGCCTCATCACTTGGTGCTGCGTACTGTATTTCACACGGAGTCCCCATTGCGTGGAAAGCTACTTTGCGCAGAGGCAACGCTGCACTTGAGTGCGTTACTTCAGAAACCTCTTTGCGAATTGTTTGAGCAACTATGGCCATCTTAAATTACCAGGTAATCTTACTGCCTAAGGTTACTGTTCTTGCGCGGTAGTATGCGCTTTGTGAAGTTACGTTGTCAGTGCCTCGCTGCTTATAACCATCGATACTCGTATAGAGTTGAAGATGGTCCGTTGCATTATAGACTACTTTGAAACCGAAATCGTAGGAGTTTAAAGCCGATAGACGTGCATCTGAAGAATAGAAAGGACCGTTAGGATTTGGAATACGAGTAGGTGTAATACCTACACCATCCATTTGATAATGATAGAAAGAGGCTGCGGTTTGATTATAGAATCTAAAGTTAGGTCTAAGGATTAGTTTATCGCCTACTTTTTGAAACCAAAGCATCTCAAGGGTATTTGAGGTTATGTTAAAGGAATCGTGATATAAACGGTAGTTGATTTCTGCTGCTCCCTTAAATTTTAAGATAGCATGATGCAAAGACAAATAAAGGTCTCCCTTGGTTTTTTCATTTGGTCTACTTTCAGAATATTCGAGTGGTACGTATACACCTGGAAGTAACTGAACATCTAACTGCACCACTTTATATTGATCATTTAGAAAGCCTGTTTCACGACTCCACGTAATATTTGCTGTGAAGCTTGTTTGAGGATCGATGAGTTGAGTTACTCCAACAATCACATCGTTTGAGACCTTTCTTAGCCAAGCTGTTTTGAAGAAGACCTTAGCGGTATCGTCAGAACCTGAGGTGCCTAGAAGTAGAGTTGTATTTTTTTGATTGAAATCCCAAAGCGTATTAACAGCCCATCCATTGGACATGTAGTCGTGTTCGATACTTCGTGAGATACCTAAATCAACATTAAGGTCAGTAAATTGACGTGAAAAATCTGCATTCCATGCATGTCTACGATCATGCATCATCGCTAGATCAACTTGGTTGCTACCTGGTGCTGCGGGTAGTCCTGTAGGGGTTGCGCCTGCAATCGTATCCACAACACCTCCTAACTTAAAGTGCATATCTGTCCCAAAGTCTTGATTGATAAGAGCTGACTGAGTCTCGACTCCGATCCTTCCTCCGAAATCGACATACTTAGCATATTGGTAATCAAGGCTATTCTCCGCACGTACGTCCCGCAGCTGTAGCACGCTTATCAATCCGGCTACCAAATAAGGAGACAAACGGGAGGCTGTAGATAAACGCATGGTTTGTGAGATTCGATCTAAATCACTAGTATAGAAAGCAAAACAAAATTAGATGGGTAATAAACTAGGGGTAGTATCTAGAAATATATGCTTTAACTTCCAGAAGAAACTTTTTATTTAAATTTAATCCTTGGATATAACCCCAGATAAGCCTGTCTATTGAAGACTGATAATTTAGCTGCCAATATAACAATATTCAAATTGTTTGCGTCTTTGCGTACTCGTCTGCCATGGCTAAATTTGCCGGTTACGTTTCTTGTGATGTTTCTGCAAAAGACTCCAGTGCTTAATCTTATATCACTTGGAGATGAGGCAGTACCTTCCTTTCCTGCGACATCAATTCTAAAGTCTGCGTTTGTCGCAGTAGCTTCACTTGGATCAGTGCATACGCTTGTGGGTGCTTCTGGAATTAATTCCAGTCCGTCCTCACTTACAGCTACTGTTGGGGTACCCTCTAATGGAGCTGTATTTACAGTCTCAGGTACAATAGCAGATCCATCTTCCTGGAGAATTGAGAGTGGCGATATTCCTCCTGGTATGAATTTTTCTACACTTACAGGCCCTGGTGTAATCAATGTAGTTTCATCAAACGGAGAAGCTTACCTGCAAGGGACTCCGACTACTGCAGGAATTTATACTTTCACAATGATTGCCTATTGGTACCCCGGGGGTACGGGTCTATCCACTAATGCAAAAAGCTACACAGTAACTGTAAATCCTGGACCTGTGGTTGCTCCAGTTATTGTTTCTTCACCACCTTCAACTCAAACAATTACGGTTGGCTCTTCGCTGAGTTTAGCGGTTTCGGTTAGTGGAGCTGCTGCGACTACATATCAATGGAAATTTAATGGCGTTAATATTAATGGCGCTACTCAATCACTCTACAGTTTATCACCTGTGACTGCAGCTAACGCGGGTACATACACCTGCAATGTTACAAATGCAGGTGGTACTGTCACATCATCACCAGCAGTAGTGGTTGTTGAAGGGCAGCCCGTAATAAGCGCTTCTCCTCCCGCTTCACAGTCTGTGAGTGTAGGCTCTAATGTGAGTTTATCTGTAGCTGTGAGTGGCTCTGTATCAGTCAACTACCAGTGGCAGTTTAATGGGGTAAATATTTTTGGAGCGACTTCATCAACACTTACACTGAATTCGGTCACCGCTGCAAATATGGGTACGTATGTCTGTATTGTATCTAATCTTGCTGGAATTGCTACGAGTACACCTGCTGTTTTGAGTCTCGTGACTACCATGCCTAAGGTAACAACTAATCCTTCCTCTCAGACAATCGCTACAGGAAGTACCGTTGTTTTCTCTACTTCAATTTCTTCGCCTTTAGGAGCTTCTTATCAGTGGCAGTTTAATGGTGTTCCAATCGCAGGTGCTACTGCAGCAACCTATTTAATCCAAGCAGCGAGTAGTTCAAAAGCTGGAACCTATACTTGCGTAATTACAAACTCATCTGGTTCTGTAACAACACAACCTGCTATACTTACACTTGTTTCATCATCCAATCCAGGGAGGCTTGTAAATCTCTCTGTTTTAACGATGGATGGTCCTGGGTCTCAATTATTGACCATCGGTTTTGTTAACGGTGGATTAGCAACGACTGGCTCAGAGCAGTTGCTCATTAGGGCAACTGGGCCGGCGCTTTCTACGTTTGGTGTATCTAATGTATTAGCCGATCCTAAACTCACGATATTTCAAGGCAGTAGCGTTATTGCTACGAATGACAATTGGGGATCAACCACTGCTAATATCACCTCAGTTAATGCAGCAAATAGTGCGACGGGTGCTTTCGCTTTATCGCCTACTACAAGTCTTGATGCTGCTGTCGTTCAAACTTTACCCAGTGGTGGGTATACTATTCAAGTTGCAGGCAATGGAACAGGTATAGGTAATGCCCTAGCTGAGGTGTATGATAACACATCTAGCTACACAAGTGCATCCCCAAGACTTATTAATTTATCCTGTATGCAACAAGTACCAGCTGCTGGAATGCTTACAGCTGGTTTTGCTATTAGTGGTGCTACATCTAAATCCGTATTAATCAGAGTTTCTGGTCCAACGTTAGCTTCATATGGAGTTGTGGGTACAATGCCTGATCCGCAGCTTACTGTGTATACAGGATCTACCATAATCGCTACAAATTCGAGTTGGTTAGGCGATGCCTCTATTACTGCTGCGAATACAGCTACTGGAGCATTTCAGTTTATGAATACTAGCAGTAAAGATTCAGCGGTAGTTATGACACTTGCGCCAGGATCCTACACTGTTCAGGCCAATAGTGTTTCTGGAAGTACTGGTGTAACAATGATCGAAGTGTACGAAGTGCCTTAATACTAAGCACTCCAGAAAAAGCTAACTTACTGTTACATCTTAAAGCTCGCGCTTACTTGGAATACAGCACTAACGATCGCAAATGCGATAAAACCAACAAAGACGAATACTCCCATTAGCACTGCACTAGCTATTACGCTAGTGAACATGCTGAGCTGGTTAGAAATGATTTTTTGATAGGCCTTGGCGATTTCTCGTAAACTAGGAACTATATTTCCTGTATTTTCGCCCACTGCTAGACGATCCAGCACTAAGTCAGGAAAACATTTTGTTCTCCCGATTGCCATCGATAGTGCTTCACCTTCAAGTACGCGTGCAGTTGCCTCTTTGAACTTTGCCCTGTGAACGCGATTTGAGATTTGGCGTTCTGTCATCTTTAAAGCTTCTGAAGCAGTAATCCCGTTTTCTAAAAGAACGTACAAAGTCTGACTAAAAGAGAGTACCGTTTGTGAAACTGAAAAAGGTCCTATTAAGGGAATGTTTAACATCCAGCCGTCAGTAGCTACACGTCCTGCATCGGTAGCACGCCATTTCCAGAAACTAGCCATAAATAAAATACCAGCTAGGATTATAAATACGCCGTAGTGTAGGGCAAAGGTAGAAAAGCCAATCAATATTTTTGTAGAAACAGGCATTGATCCACCGAGCGAATCAAGAAGTGATTGTAGTCGTGGTAGTAAAAAGAACAGAAAGAAAAGAATTACACCAAAGGCAACAAACACCATGAATACGGGGTAAGCGAGTGCAGTAAGCAATTGGCGGCGTAATTCTTTTTGCTCAGTTAAGTGAGCAATAATGCGTGAAACGGTGTCGTTGAGAGATCCCGTGGCTTCACCTGCTTGAATAAGATTAAGCGTAGCTTCATCGAAGACTGCAGGAAAGTCACCCATAGCGCGTGAAAGCGGAGCACCCTCACTGATCCTATTCCATAAACCGTTGCAGAGTTCTTTAAGGCGCGGCTCTTTAATACGTAATGAAAGTAAACGTACTGCTTCACCCGCTGAAAGACCACTCGAGGTTAGGTCGAATAGTGATTCAAGAAAAGGTAAGCGTTCGTTACTGCGTGGGGTAGAATCACTACTTGATGAAAATTTTAAATCAAAGAATCCAGGCTTTGTTGAGGTGGGTGTACTTTTCCCGGTTTGTTTCTTAGGCTGCTTATCTTTTGCATTATCAGCTACTGATTCAGTGATTGTAGATACTTGAAGCCCGCGTGAACTAAGCATGCGCATAGCATCACGACGACTTGGTGCATCAATATCGCCCCTACGAGCTAAGCCAGCTTGGTCTTTCGCAGAATAAGTAAAACGTGCCATATTACTTATCTGAAACAGTGATGACGCGTAACACTTCATCGAGTGTAGTTGCGCCAGCTTTTACTTTTTCCCATCCACTTTGACCTAATGTACGCATGCCTTGTTTACGTGCTGCGTCAGCCAAGGTGCGGGTACTCTCACGTTTTAAGACAAGCTCATGAAGATCGTCGTTTAATCTAAAAATTTCGAATAGGCCAATACGTCCACGGTAGCCTGTATTACGGCAGCGGTCACAGCCAACAGGAGTTTTGAGTGCCGTAATTAAGTCAGCTTCAGCTTCATCACAGCCTAAGATGGCTAGTGACTCCTTGAGCTTAATTTTATTAATAGGTGCACTTCCAGCACACTCACCGCAAAGTCGTCTTACGAGACGTTGAGCAATGACTAGCTCAATTGCAGAGGCGACTAAGAAAGGCTCTATTCCCATATCTACCAAGCGCGTGATAGCACCAGGTGCGTCGTTGGTATGCAGTGTTGAGAAAACTAAGTGACCTGTAAGAGATGCACGAATTGCGATTTCTGCAGTATCACGGTCACGAATTTCACCGACCATGATGACGTCAGGATCTTGCCGCAGTACATGTCTTAAAGCATCAGCAAAGGTAAGGCCAATTTCAGGTCTTACTTGCATTTGAACAACACCGGGCACTTCGTACTCTATTGGATCTTCAATTGTAATAATACGAAGATCAGTTGCGTTAATTTTACGCAGAAAAGCGTTCAGCGAAGTACTCTTACCCGAACCGGTAGGTCCTGTGACTAAAATAATTCCGTGTGGATAATCTAGCACGTTAACAATCTGAGCCTGTTCTTCAGGACTCATACCGATTTTATCCATCGTATACGCTTCTTTTTTCTTATTAAGTAAACGAAGAGAAACAGATTCAGCGTAAATTGTAGGAATCGTAGAAACACGGATATCTAAGGTTGTGCCAGCACCTTTGAAATTAATACGGCCATCTTGAGGTAAGCGTTTTTCTGAAATATTAAGACGCGCCATGATTTTTAGGCGTGAAATAATAGCATCTTGAAAACGAATTAAATTTTCAGGTAAAGGTACTGGAACTAAAAGTCCATCTACACGGTAACGAATCCTTAATTGGCCTTCTTGAGGCTCGAAATGGATATCCGTAGCTTGGTCGTTAACAGCTTGGCTAATTACATCAGTAACGAAGCGAACCACAGCAGCATCTTCATCAACCACTTCTTCTGCTTGATGTTGCTCTTCAGGGGCTATGTAGCCGTCATCGCTATCTTCTAACGAGCCAGAACCAACACCAAAGTTTTCGATGATCAGTTGGTGAACTCTCTCTGCTACTGCAAGGTGCCATACAAGGGGACGCGTTGTAAAGGTACGCATCCAATCATCCATGGAGTTGTCGGGTATCCAAGCACTCGCGAGATGAAGTGGCTTTAATGCAAGTTCAGCTGCATCTAATTTTTCAGTTCCTTGGCGACTTGAGTCACTTGGATCTAATTTCTTAATTGGAATGATCTGAAATTCATGCACCAAGCGTGCAGGTAGAATACCGCGCGCATCTGGATCGGTTTCCAGATTTAATGCGATATCAAGTTTAACAAGACCGGCAATTTCAGTCAGTAAATCTGCTTCTGATTTAGCTAGTGCTATGGCAAGTGCTGTAAGCTTCCCTCCTCGTGGTGCATCAGTAAACGCTTGGCGTTGCTCATCGTTAAGACGCGACGCCAGTGCTGCTGGCAGAGTATCCTCTATTAGTGCAGCCATGGATTAATCGTTCTTAAAACGATCGATAACGTCTTTAACCTTTGAGTCTGGCTTAGGCGTAGGATCTTTCAGATATTGCTGAATATCATGACCATTACTCATCTGATTGATATGCTTGAGTGTGTCCGGAGTAGAATTATTCGGTGTAATGATCGTTGGACGTATAAAGAATAAAAGTTCAGTGCGAGTCAGAGTCGTAGTATTTCCGCCTAACAGCTGACTGATGATAGGAATTTCGTAAAGGAAGCCGATTTTATTACGGTCTACAGATTTAGATGTACGTTGTAAGCCACCTAAAACAATCATATCGCCGTTTTTAACTGTAACATAGGAATTTGCTTCACGGTCACTGATGATAGGAGTGCTGTTTCCATTTAAATTTGCATTACCTAAGATATCATCAACTTTTTGATCTATGGTAAGTTGTACGTCTCCGTTATCACCAATGAGCGGAGTAACTTTTAAATCTATCGCAATTTTTTGATAGCTTGTTGTACCCGTAGTTGCGAATCCCGAACTTGCTCCAGATACAGGAGTCGAAGTTGTTGATGAACTAATAGGGACTTGTTCACCGGAAGTGACTTCAGCTTGTTTGCCGTGCGCAGTAACAATTACTGGAGAAGATAGAATATGTACGAGATTCTTACTTCCTGCAGATGTTGCATTCATCACCGATTGAAAAGCAAGGGGACTGACTACACCGCTGCTGAAATCCCATCCTGCAATACTGCCTGTGAAATTGCTAGCCGATGTAACTCCATTAGCCTTAGTGCCAACAGTTAAGCCAAGTGCAGTGAGACCACTTTGATCGGTATCAGTTAAATCAACTTCAGCAATAATTACTTCGATGCGAACTTGTGGCAGGGGAGCATCAAGTTTATCAATTAATTCATGCATAAGCCGGATATCATCTAGGGTACCTGAAACAACGATCGAGTTGCTACGATCATCAGGAACTATAGTCATCAGACTGCTGAATTCATTTGTTGAAGAGCCGCCGGCTGCACTGTTCACAGTTGCGTGATTGGCAGCATTCGCAACAGGTAGTCCGTTTGGACCTACTGCTGGCGTTTGTGGTGCAATTTCACCAGGACGAACGGCTTGACTGCTTAGTTTTTGAGCTGCGCTTTGTTCACCGCTAATAAGTGCAGAAAGTGTTGTTCCAATATCTTTAGCGTTTGCGTGCTTTAAATTAATTACTTCCGTACGTGTGTTCGGATCTGCTTTTCCATCAAGCTTGGTAATAAGATCATCAAAGAAAGGTATTTCACGAGAATCGCAAATTACTATGATCTGATTGGTGCGATCATCTGCGCTATAGACTGTTGTTGTACTTAGTTTAGCTGCTGCTGGGCCTGAAAGAAGAGCATGTATTTTTGTTACAAGGTCACTGGCTTTAGCATTTTGTAATGTATAAAACTTAGGGACATTGCCACCATTAGGCTGATCTACAGCAGTCACTAAAATTTCAAGACGCTGTAGATTTGCTATAGTGTCTGTGACAAGAGCTGCATTTGCTTTATCTAAGATCACTACACCGCCGCCTACGCCTGCCGATAACATGCCTTGAAGAGTGGCACCAAAGAGTTCAGTAACGCGTAAGAACTTAGGTTGAAAAAGTTTAGTCGCAATCTGGTTACTTGCAGCTAGCTCCAAGGTAGAATCTTTAATGTACTGAGGTGCTTCCCCTTTAACTGTTGATAAAGGAACTACTTTTAAGAACTGCTCACCTAGAGGAGAAACGCCTAATTGGTTTAGAGTCAAAAGTGTTTCCAGTGCAACAATTGCATCGGATTTCTTCAAATGATGAAGATCGATTGTGTAACCTCCTGGCATTACAGGAAGAGTTCCGGGCCTAATAACTGATCTACCAGTAAAGGCCTCCAAAGCATCAAGTACTGCATCGATATCTCCTCCATGTAGTTTGAAGTCCACGAACTCGTCTGCTGTACTATCCTGCTGAGTACGCACAACCACAGGTTTACGTGGTGTTGTAGGATACAGCGTATTTGGTGTTTGCCCGCTTAAAAGTGGTGCTGTGGCAAGCACTGAGGCAGTAAAATAGATGCTAAAAGAGCGAGGGATCATGCGTTTAAAAGGGGCATCAATAAAGGAGCGGCAAATACGATTTGAGAAGAGGGCAAAACCTAAACGTTGTAAAGGTGTTGTGCAAGACGGCCGAGTGCTAGGAAGGTTGCCCCAACTCAGCGAATATCCTGCGTAATATAGTAAAACGAAAGACTAAGTTGTAAGAGATTTAGTAAATTAACTCAAATTGAGGCATAATTCAGTGTTTTTAGGCCTTTTTTGAGGTAAAATCAGTGTTTTTGGGCAATAAATAGGCTATTTTACGTAAAAATAGCCTATTTATTAGCGCATAAATTCTAAAACGTCTTTTTGCAGTTAATTGACCACCGCTATAAGCTATTTGCCTCTGCCTTGTTATTGTCCTGTACTGGGTCTTGTTAGTGGTAAAAGTATAGGCTTAATTGGTTTCTACTTTTCATTTCATTCCACCTTTTTCTTAACTTACTTCATGCCTAACAGCTTCGGAAAGCTATTCACCATATCAACCTGGGGCGAAAGCCATGGTCCTGCTGTAGGTGTTGTTATTGATGGGTGTCCTCCGCGCTTGGCTATTACAGTTGAGGAAATTCAAGTAGAACTCGATCGTCGTCGTCCTGGCCAAAGCGAAATAGTCACACCTCGCAAAGAAGAGGACCGAGTTGAAATACTTTCTGGCGTATTTGAAGGCCTTACAACCGGTGCCCCGATCAGTCTTGTCGTGCATAATGCCGATGCTCGCTCAAATGCATACGATGAAATGCGCGACAAATTTCGCCCTTCGCATGCCGACTATAGTTATCAGGAAAAATATGGCATTAGAGATCATCGTGGAGGTGGTCGTAGTTCAGCACGTGAAACCATTGGCCGCGTAGCAGCAGGTGTTTTAGCAAAAAAAATTTTAAAGCAGGCAGCTTCCGTTGAAATTAGAGCTTTTGTGCAATCTGTGCATACGCTTGCAGCTCCTGTATTAATGCATTTTCCAAGTTTAGCTGAAGTGGAAGCTTCTGCGGTAAGGTGCCCACATCCAGAAACGGCTGCGCGTATGATAGAGCTTATTAAGACTGCACGTTCTGAAGGAGATTCACTTGGAGGTATTATTCAGTGCCGTATACAGGGTATCCCAGCAGGACTTGGTGAACCTGTATTTGACAGGCTTGAGGCCGACCTTGCAAAGGCGATGTTATCTTTACCAGCTACAAAAGGCTTTGAAGTGGGGAGTGGTTTTGCAGGAACAAAACTTAAAGGCTCTGAGCACAACGATGCATTTAATGTAAAAGACGGCAAAGTACATACGGTAACTAATCGCTCGGGAGGTATTCAAGGTGGTATCAGTAACGGAGAAGAAATTTACTTCAACGTAGCTTTCAAGCCAACTGCAACAATTATGCAGTCCCAACAAACTGTAGATAAACAAGGTTTACCTACTGAACTCACAGGTCGTGGTAGACATGATCCATGTGTACTTCCTCGAGCTGTACCGATCGTAGAAGCAATGGCAGCACTTGTACTTGTAGACCATTGGATGAGACAGAGTGCACAAACAAAGAGTTTTAAACTCTAATTGGAGTATAATTTATTTCTAGAGCTTACGTACAAAAGTTTTTGGTAACTGTATAGTCTATGTCGTCTGAAAAACCTATCGTGTATCTTATTCTAGGCGCTGCAAATTCTGGGCGTCGTGAAATCTTAGCGAATATAATTGAAGACTCCTATGGTACTGAGGATAGACCTTTAGTGTATGTGTCAGAATCAGAAAAAGCAGACCCATCGGATACGAAGTTAGGTTTAGTTCAGCACTGGAAGTGGTGGGAGGGTAATATTATTGCGCCCGTTCCCAAGGGAACTCAGGTCGTTTATTTTCTTTCTGACGGTAAACTAAATCCTATAGATCAAATTGAAGCTTTTAAGCTTTGGATTCTTGCACAGTCACTTGAGTTAGCTCGTATCTTCACGATCGTGAACAGTAGCTTAGCTGAGAAAAATCCAGCGCTACTCATGTGGTATGACGCTTGTATTCATTTCTCGGATGTCGTCCTTATGAACAAACGCGAAGGCGTTGCTAATAAATGGATGAGTGACTTCCAGGCACGTTACAAGGATCAGGCTTACCCGTGTTTATTTGAATTTGTAAAATCTTCTCGCGTAAAAAATACAGCACTTATCTTAGAGCCACTTGCTCTTCGTATTTCTCAAACCTTCGAAGCTGAAGACGTCTGGGTTGTGTCAGGGCAAACGGAAGACGATGAGGAAGATGAAGAAATTGAAGACGGCGATGAAGAAGAAGTGGAAATGGTGCTTGCTGAAGATCCGTACTTCACTCGCTTACTGGGTGGTAGACGCGTTAAGGAAATACCTGATATCGCAAAGTACCTAGAAACAACATAACGTGTTTCTAGGTTTGTTGTACTCTTTGTAGCGCTTACCTAGCGGCTGCAACTGCAGCTACGAATGCTTTTGCCCGTGCTGTAATCACTTGCCAGTTTTTCTCTTTTAGTGACTTTGCATCAACTAAGGAGCTTCCAGCAGCAGTCGCTGTTGCACCTGCCTTTAAAAATTCACCGACATTATCTGGAGTTACTCCGCCTGTAGGCACTAGATCGATATGTGGGAATGGAGCTTTAATTGATTTAATGTAAGCTGGCCCAAAAAATTCTGCAGGAAATACTTTCACAGCATCTGCACCCAATTCCCACGCACTCAAGATTTCAGTGGGTGTAAGTGCACCGCAAAAAACAGGAACGCTATAGCGCTTTGCAGTTGCAATAACATCGGGACGAAGTGCTGGGGTGACCAGAAACCGAGCACCAGCTAGAATACCTGCACGTGCGGTATCTGCATCAAGTACAGTACCAAGACCAAATAGGAAGTGAGGTAATTCAGCGGTTGCTTTTTCTAGCATGCGGATTGCACCTGGTGTAGTCATCGTAAGTTCAATACTTGTGAGACCTCCATCGGCAAGTGCCTTTGCGCAGTCTAGTAGTCCATCTGGACTGTCGGCGCGTATGAGTGCTACGACTTTCTCGGTTTTGATTTTAGAGAGTACAGCGTCCTTATTCATGTAAAGATAAAGTTAGTTTAAAAGGTTTATTTTGGCGAGTAAAAGCAGGCTTTGATTTATGTCTTCGGTAGTGCCGTCACAGCCGCCTTCATGCGGTGTAGTGCTTGGACGAGCGTTTTTTCAGGACAACCAAAATTGAGGCGAACATGTTTTCCAGCTTTTTCACCAAAGGGAGCTCCATCACTAAACCCCACGCCATGTGACTCGAAATAAGCTACAGGATTATCGAGTTTAAGTTTTTCTACGTTTAGCCAAGCAAGGTATGTTGCTTCAATAGGTGCTTCGATATGAATTTGAGGAATTTCTTCTTTTAGAAATGATACAATCAAATCCCTGTTTTTGCGTAAGGCACTAAGCATAGCTAAGCGCCAACTTTCACCCTCTCTGTAAGCTGTTTCGCAGGCTGTGTAGCCCAAGGCAGTTACTTCAGCAACGATACCTGCAGTTGCTTTGATGAATGTTGTTCTAAGAGCAGGATTAGAGATAATTGCAAATGAAGTTCCAAATCCAGGTATATTGTAAGTTTTACTTGGAGCCATGAAAGTTACGGTCAAGTCGGCAGCCTCGCTTGAAAGAGATGCCACAGGTATGTGTTTGTGACTTGGATCAAGAATGAGGTCACAGTGAATGTCATCTGAACAAAGGGTAAGCTTATGCTTTGCGCAGAATGCTACCAGATCTGTGAGTTCAGTTTTATTCCAGATTTGAGCGATTGGATTATGAGGGCTACAGAAATAGAACACTTTTGTTTTTGCAGAGACTGCTTTTTCCAGTGCTTCCCAATCAATCATCCACCTACCTTGTGTGCCCGGATTTTTGAGTACTAGAGGTACCGGTAGTGCGACCCTGTTTTGAAACTTCGGTCCAGTCGTGAATGGGGGATAAACAGGTGTTAAGCTTAGCACTTCCTCGGAATCGGCGGCATACGCCCGCGCCATAACATTAAGGCCACATACTAAGCCAGGTAGCCAAACAATCCAACTTGCATCAATTTGCCATCCGTAGCGTGACTGCATTGCAGTAACAATAGCTTCGTTTGTAGAGGCTGTTGGTTTTGCATAGCCAAATATGCCGTGGTTAATCCGTTTATGAAGTGCCTCTATTACCACAGGTGGAGCCTGAAAATCCATATCTGCTACCCACAATGGAATAATATCGCGTCCAGCGTATTTCTGCCATTTCTGAGAATCTGTGCCTAGGCGTTCGGGAACGCTTTCGAAATCGAATTTCATTTAACTATAATTGAAACACCGATCTAGAAATTTGCACATTATTTTATTATCCGCTAAGCTATCACATTGAGCCTTTTAGGCATAAAAAGTACAACTGAATCGATGAATTTTAAGCCTACAGATTACGCACTTTTTTTTGATGGGGAGTGTGGATTATGTCAATTTTGTGTACGCTTGATCATACGCTTTGATCGAACAAATAGAATTAAGTATGGTATGCTGCAAGATATTGAATATAAAGAGTATATGAATTTTAAGGGCCTTGATTATACAGGCACAACTTCCGTTGTTTTAGTTAGAGAAAATCCTATCACAGGGAAGTCCGAAGCTCTTCTTAAAAGCAGTGCAGTAATTGCGGCCTTGGAGTGTTGCAGTAAAGGCGGAAAAATTGTGGCACTGGGTATAAGGTTTTGGCCGCGTCCAATTAGAGACTTAGGTTATGATGGTTTTGCATTAGTCAGGAGAGCTCTTTTTAGCCGAAGGGTAACTTTTGTGATCCCAAAAGCGCTTCAATTGAAAACGCACGCAACTTGACCGATTGAGCCACGTCTTGCATCGTACCTTAGTTACTTGTCCATAATGCACCTCAAACGGTTACCTTTCTGGCTTATTGCTTCTGTGCTTTGCACAGCTTTGCCCACGCATGCTCAAGATAACCAAGTTAGTTCTCCGTTTTTACCTGCGGGATTACCAACGTCTAGTGCTCCAGGACAAACGGATCCTAATTCGCTTCAGCTGCGTGGTATCATGAATCTCGGGTCTCTGACAAAATATTGTATCTATGACCCTGCTAAAAAGAGTAGTGTCTGGCTCGCAGTAAATCAGCCTGGAGAAGGATTTGTCTTAGCTTCAGCTGACTCGAGCCATGGAACAGTGACTCTTGATCAACAAGGTAGAAAAGTAACTTTAGAAATTCAGAATAATCATGTCTCGACTGCATCTATCAGTGTTAAAAATAGACAACGTGAACCACTCACGCCTGAACAGCAGCTTAAGCTTAAAGCTATTGCTGATATTGTCCGTAGAAAGCAGCAAGAGAGAGAACAGTCGCTTTCACTAGGTATTGGTAATGCGCTAAAAAATCCAGATCCTGCTGCAAGTGCAGATCAACAGCAGCCTGGACCACCTAAACGGACGAAACGCTCTAAAGCACAGCAGTGATCGATACATGCCTATTTTGATATGATTAGGAGTAGCATATTTATAGTGTTTACTTGTTTATGCAGTAGCTTGCTTGGACAGGCAGCTCCTGAGAAAACGTCTCCTTTTTTGCCTAATGGTAGTGATATTTCAAAGGACACTCAGACAGACCCTGATTCGCTACAATTACGCGGTCTTTTGACTACTTCTTACGGTACACGCTATTGCATTTATGATCCTGGTGCAAAACGCAGTATATGGCTTTCTGAAAAGCAGCCTAATGATGCATTCATGATAGAGTCAGCTAATCCGAAGGCTGGAATAGTAGTACTCGTTCAGCAAGGCAGGAGAGTAACGCTAGCAATGAGTGAAGGTAAAGTAACATCAACTTCTACCTCTGTTGGTGCTTCTCCAGCTCTTACCCGGGTGGTTCTTAATCCCACGCAAAAGGATGAACAACGCCGCCTGCAGGCAATTACAGAAGAGATCACTCGCCGTAGGCAGCTACGTGAGCAGCAGTTGCAAATGCCGCAACAGCGCAATTGAGTGAATTAAGTAGAATTCATTTTCCTCTTTCAGAGCAGCAGCGATAGTCTAGGCTTTTTACTTTCATGCCTGAGCCTACACCAACACGTGCAATTATTGATGCTTCCAACTGGAAGCTTGTTGTACGTTTATTTGGTTTAGCATGGCGCTACCGGCTGCACTGTTTTCGTGTACTACTTATTCAACTTGTCCTGTTATCCATGGGGCTTGTAGGACTTAGTTTAACGGGCGTTGGCATAGACTATATGCGCCATAAAGTTCAGCACACGCCGCTTTCTGTTAATCGATTACATCTTGCGCTGCCTGAGCAGTGGCCATGGCTGCATGTGCTTCTTCTTATTTCAGGGCTTATTCTTGCAATGGCAGTATGCCGCGCAGTGCTTAATTATGTATATGCCGTATCGGTTAATATACTAGTACAGCAAAAATTGGTCGTTGATTTACGAGGTGAAGTTTATGATCGCTTGCAGCGTCTAAGCTTCAGGTTTTTTGATGCGAATACAACGGGCTCTATTATTACACGAGTCACAAGCGATGTGCAGGCGGTGCGTATGTTTGTGGATCAAGTTCTAATTCAGAGTCTCATTATGGTGATTTCGTTAACCGTGTATGTGGTGTACATGGCGAGTTTAAGTCCGAGTCTTACCATAGCTTGTTTAGCTACGACACCTGTTTTGTGGCTAATGGCTGCTCGTTTCTCACGCAAAATCCAGCCTGAGTATGCGAAGAATCGAATCTTAGTTGAGAAGATGGTGCAGGTTCTCTCCGAAAGTATTCAAGGAATAGCTGTCACTAAGGGTTTTGGTCGTGAGAAAGAAGACTATGCAAAGTTTAATGCTGCTAATCAGGCAGTCTATGACCAACAAAAAAATATTTTTTGGCAGGTCAGCCTTTTCTCTCCCTCGATTGGTTTCTTAACACGCATTAATACACTTGTTCTTCTTTCCTACGGCGGTTGGTTAGTGGTAAATAATCAACTCCCCTTAGGTGCGGGGCTTGTTGTTTTTGCAGGACTTTTAGATCAATTCTCGGGACAGGTAAACAACGTTGCTGTGATTGTTAATTCGATTCAACAATCACTTATTGGAGCACGCCGCGTATTTGAAATTCTAGATGCACCTATTGAAGTTAAGAGTTCTCCACATGCGATTCGTAAGCCAAAGTTAAATGGACATGTGCAATTTGAGAATGTCTCTTTTGGTTATCCACCGCCTAGAGAAACGCTTGTGCATAATATCAATCTTGAAGCTAAGCCAGGACAGTGCGTCGCAATTTTAGGAGCTACAGGAGCAGGTAAAAGTGTCCTCATGGGACTCATCCCTCGATTCTATGACGTAACACAGGGGCGACTGCTTGTGGATTCTATTGATGTAAGGGATATAAATTTAGATGATTTAAGGCGAAATATCGGGCTCGTTTTTCAGGAAAGTTTCTTATTCTCAAATACAATTGCAGCGAACATCGCTTTTGGGCATCCCGATGCTACCCAGAAGCAAATTGAGCAAGCTGCCCGTATAGCAGCTGCGCATGATTTTATCATGGCACTACCTAAGGGGTATTCGACAATTTTAGGAGAGAGTGGCAATACGCTATCTGGAGGCCAAAGACAGCGCCTCGCAATAGCACGCGCAGTTCTTTTGGAGCCAGCAATCCTGCTCTTGGATGATCCTACAGCAGCAGTAGATAGTGAAACGGAGCACGAAATATTTGAAGCACTGGATCAAGCTATGATTGGTCGAACGACTTTTATTGTAGCGCACAGGCTTAGTACCTTAAGACGAGCTGACTTTATTATTGTGATGGAGAATGGCCGTATTGTGCAGCGGGGTACTCATGCTGAACTCATGCAAGTGCCAGGTCCTTATCTGCACGTGGCTAATCTACAACTTGTCGACGCGAATCGATTAACGCCTACAGAAAAGCCATGAGCGCTAAAGATCCTTTAGATTCTAAGCGCATGCTCGTTTACCGTTTGCGCGATGAAGACGACGAAGCTGATTTTCTTAAACCTTTAGAATGGAGTTTGATCAAGCGTGTCTTCACGTACGCAAAACCTGTAAAACGAAAGCTAAATATACTTATAGTACTTTCGATTATTAGGGCTGCTCAATTGCCCGCTCTTGTGTGGATCACGTCTTTAGTGATAGCAGGGCCAATATCACATGGGGATATACATGGCGTAATGATGGGATCACTAGCGTTCGCTATTCTTGCAATTTTAACTGACGGTATATTTCACTTTCGTCAGCGTTACGCACTTGAGATAGGTGAAACGGTAGTAAATGGACTACGAGCTGATCTTTTTTCAAAAGCACAAAGACAACCGATGAGTTTTTTTCATCGTATGAAGTTGGGCCGCATTCTTAGCCGTGCAACTAGTGATGTTGAAGCAGTGCGCGTTGGAATTCAGGATGTTGCTTTTGTAAGTGGAATCCAGTTTGGCCAAATGATCTTTGCGACCATTGTAATGTTGTGGTGGGACTGGAAGCTATTTCTCATTGTTGCGCTAATGGCACCCTTTTTGTGGCTAGTGAATAATCACTTTAGAATGAAGTTTAGTCATTTAACACGTGCTGCGCAGGATAGTTTTAGTCGTGTTACAGCCACTTTAGCTGAGTCTGTTAATGGTATTCGTGTCACGCAGGGTTTTGTTAGACAAGAAATGAATGCGGGTTTGTTTCGAAGTTTACTTTCCGATCATTCTAAGTTCAGTGTAGCGCTTGCACGTTCTTCTGCAATTTTGTCTCCGCTACTAGAACTCAACAGTCAATTTTTCGTAGCGATCTTACTTTGCGTAGGTGGGTACCGAGTTTTTCATGGGTCAATGGATATCGGCAGCCTTATTAAATTTTTCTTAATGGCTAATCAGTTTTTTGCACCCATTACCATTATAGGAAATCAGTATAATCAAGCGCTTGTAGCTATGGCTAGTGCTGAACGTATATTCCAAGTCGTGGATGCGGTTCCTGATTGGGAGGAACCGAGTTCTGCAAAAAAAATCCCTGATCTAAGAAATGGATCTGAGATTAATCATAATCGAGGAATCAGAGTAGAATTTAAAAACCTTTCGTTTGGCTATAACACTTCAAGGTTAGTGTTGCATTCAATTAATTTAGAAGTAAATCCCGGGCAATCTGTAGCCTTGGTTGGTCACACAGGCAGTGGAAAAACGTCTATTATTAATTTAGTTTCCAAATTCTATCTTCCAACAGATGGAGAAATTTTAATTGATGGTCACGAGATACGTACCATTACAGGAGAGTCACTGCATCAGCAGATGGGCATTGTGCATCAGCAAAACTATTTATTTAGCGGTACAGTATTCGAAAACATAAGACTTAGTGTACCTGATGCTACGCTTGATCAAGTTAAGGAAGCCGCACGTAAACTTGACTGCCTTGATATTTTAGAAAATCTTCCGCTAGGAATTATGACTGAAGTCGGTGAAAAAGGTGCTGGGCTTTCTGTTGGAGAAAGGCAGCTAATTTGTTTTTGTAGAGCGATGCTTGCTAATCCACGACTTGTAATTCTCGACGAAGCAACAAGTTCAATTGATGCAATTACTGAGCAGCGTTTGCAAAAAGCACTTCTGAAATTACTCGATGGAAGAACTAGTTTTATTGTTGCTCATAGGCTAAGTACAATCAGACAAGCCGACCTTGTAATCGTTTTAGATCAAGGTCGAATCATTGAAAGAGGCAGACATGATGAGCTAATTTTAATGAGTGGAGCCTATGCTTCCCTGCATAAACAGTTCGTTCAAGTAGACGACCGGACAGGTTAAAATGAATTTGTAAATCATTTTCACTCCGAAAAAAGTTTATTTTCCCTCTAGAAAAGCATTGCTTTCAGAGGGAAGAGTTCTAGAACAAATGGACTATGGCAAAAAAAGCTCCAGCTCGTAAACCAAATGCAAAATTCATGGCACCGGTTACCCCCGATGCTAAACTCGCGGTAGTTGTAGGCGCTAAGCCACTTCCCCGCACAGAGCTCACCAAGAAGCTCTGGGACTATATCAAGAAGCACAACCTTCAAGATAAGAAGGATCGTAAGATGATCGTTGCTGATGATGCTCTAAAGGCAGTATTCAACGGCAAGAAGACCGTAAGCATGTTCGAAATGACAAAGCTCGTTTCCGGGCACGTTTCAGCTACTAAGTAATTATTTCAAAACCGCTGCGTTAAAACCGCAGCGGTTTTTTTGTGTCTAGATGTAGAGATTAAAGACTTTGTAATTAATTTAAAATGATAATTATCAACAACTTATAAACTTACAATAGGAACTCAAACGCGTCACCCAGTAAACGCTCTAAGCCTAATACACTGCTAAAGTAGAGCTAGCATGTGGTTCTCTCCAAGGGAATAAAACAGCAAGACTTAATGCTCTTTACTTGTATTAACTCTTATACGGCTGACTAATTAGAATTAGCATTAAGGCAGTACTATACGCTCACATTTTACTAGGCTTATGTCTGCCTTAACTTGCCGCAAAACAGCCCTTCACGGCCATAATTTACGCCCTAGATTTGAGTTGGGCTGACTTAATAAAGTACTCTTGGGATGAAAATTGAGACTTTGATGAGCTCGGTGTGACAGGCAAATAGGCACCTGAATGCTTTAATTCAGAGGTGTTTTGGGTGTCTGAAAGTTCAGGTTCAATGATTTCTTTAATCACTCGAGTCTTAATCTGAGGGTCTAAAATAGGGAAAACCACCTCAACTCGGCGGAAAAAGTTGCGTGGCATCCAGTCCGCAGACCCTGCATAAAGCAGAGGTTCGGCTCCACTATTATGAAAATAGAAGATGCGAGCGTGTTCTAAGAAGCGTCCGACTATACTGCGAACACTGATATTTTCACTTAAACCTGGCATGCCGGGCACTAAACAACAGATACCTCTAATGATGAGATCAATTTTAACACCTGCCTCAGATGCAACGTAAAGGGCATCAATCATAGCTTTATCAACGAGGGCATTCATCTTCGCAACAATACGTGCAGGTTTACCCGCCTTTGCGTTAGCTGTTTCACGAGCAATTAAGCCAGCAATTTTTTTATGTAGATTATAAGGAGCTACTAAAAGTTTAGAAAAACTTGGAGAACGACCCAGGCCTGTTAGGGCATTAAACATCTGACCTATGTCTTTCGTCAGTGCTGATGCTGATGTGAAATAACTTAAATCCGTATAAAGTCGCGCTGTACGGTGATTGTAATTTCCAGTTCCAAGATGCGCATAGTGGCGCATGACTTTACCTTCTTGGCGTACAACTAGACATAATTTGCAATGGGTTTTATGTCCTATAAGGCCGTACACAACGTGAACACCTGCTTCTTCGAGTTGTTTTGCCCACTGAATATTATTAGCTTCGTCAAATCTCGCTTTAAGTTCAACTAAGGCGGTCACTTGTTTTCCGTTACGAGAAGCTTCAATTAAAGCTCGGATAATAGGGGAATCTCCACCTGCACGGTAAAGTGTTTGTTTGATAGCAAACACTTGAGGATCCCTTGCAGCTTGTTCAACAAAATCAATAACAGGTGTAAATGAATCGTAGGGGTGATGAAGGAGTACGTCTTGTTCCCTAAGTGTATTAAATAATTCAGAAGTATCTTTTAATGCTGAGACATTAACTGGACTAAAGGCTTTATACTTCAGCTCTGGACGATCGATATCAGCAAGACTTTGTAAACGCAGTAAATTGATTGGGCCTTTTAGGCGAAATACATATTCGTGCGATAAGTTAAGATGATTACAAAGAGTTGAGAAAATAGAATCTTCAACACCATCTTCAATTTCTAAACGTACAGCAGCACCGCGGCGGATATTACGTAACTCTTCTTCTATTTTTTTAAGTAAGTTTTCTGATTCTTCGTCGTCTATGTAAAGATCACTATTTCTAGTTACTCGAAATGCATGGGCAGTTTTGAGTTTAAAGCCTGGGAATAGTTCTTCAGCGCAGAGTTTAATAATTTCACTCAAAAAGATATAGCGCTCTGGACCAGTCTTCGAAGGTGAAATAGGGACTAACCTAGGAAGAATTCGCGGAACAGGAAGAATAGCTATTAGTTTACTTGCTTCGCTGTCTTCAGGATTCTCGAGAGAAACAATAACGTTGAGAGTTTTGTTGCCTAACTGTGGAAAGGGGTGTGATTGATCTAAGGCGAGTGGAGTAAGGATAGGATAAATCTGCTCCTTAAAATAGGCCTTAATCCAATTGAGTTCGTTTGAGGTAAGATCTTTAAGGGAGCGAAATTCAACTCCATTTTTATGCAGTGCAGGGAGTAGTTCGTTTTGCCAGCATCTGTACTGGTCCTCTACTAATGAAGCGACTACTGAGTGAATCCGGCGTAACTGCTCGCGTGGAGATAGACCATCTGGTCCAAGATCCTTCATTCCTGAATCCATTTGCTGCATTAAACCAGCGACTCGAATCTCAAAAAATTCGTCGAGGTTTGAACTTACAATGGAAAGAAAACGAACGCGTTCTAGTAAGGGGTGGCGTGTGCTTCTAGCTTGGTTGAGTACGCGTCTATCAAAGGCTAGCCAACTTAGCTCTCTATTAAAGTACGCATACTGCGTCTCCGCTGGCGATTGACGCTTAGATTTTTTAAGAGATGTAGTACGCTTAACCATAATCAACTAGTGCTAACTAAAAGGAGGTACTAGGCTACGCCAGCACCTCCTTAAAACGAGTCGTAAATCACCCGTTTACACAAACGTAACATAGAATCTCCTTAATGTGCTTATAATGAGCACACTTAGGAAATTTTAAACGGACTCTAATATCTTATAAAGACGCTTTACCATACTTGCAGGATCTTCAAGTAGTCCTGCTGAGATTAAGGCATTATCTAAGATTTGTTCAGCTACTAGCAGCGCCTTATCTGGTGAACTGATCGAGGTTTCGCTAAGGCGTTTGATGAGAGGGTGCTTAGAATTAATTTCTAAACTTACTTTAACAGGTGCATTTGCTTCTTCCTTATTCATCGCTTTCATCATGCGGCGCATATGCGGAGTCATCATCTTATCTGCATTCAAAGCCATGGCAGGTGAATCCACTAAGCGATCACTTGCTTTAACTTCTGATACGCGGTCGCCTAAGGATGATTTTAACCATGTCGTTAATTTAGAAAGATCAGCTTCAGATAATCTATCGTCTGACTGATTAGCTAAATCACTTAATTTAACATCAGCGTTATCTGCAGAGCGCAGTTTCTTTGTATCAAATTCGTAGAGATTGTTCATTACGAACTCATCTACTGCTTCATAACAGTAGAGCACTTCAATATTACGCGCTTTGAAACCTTCTAGGTATGGACCTGCTTCAACTGCTTCACGGGTTGGTCCTAGCAGATAATAAATCTCTTTTTGCTCAGCTCCCATGCGGGATACGTAATCTGCAAGCGATGTAGTTTTACCTTTTTCAGTCAGTGAAGACTCAAAACGTAGTAGTTTTGAAAGCTGCTCTTTATTTGAGAAATCAAGGGCTGTACCTTCTTTTAAGAATACACCGAATTCAGCATAGAATTCATTAAATGCATCAGGGCGATTCTTTGCTTCATCCTCTAAGAATTTGAGAAAACGTCTGCTAATAACTCGGCCAAGTTTCTCGAGCAGTGAGCGGTCCTGCATTGTTTCACGGGAGATGTTTAGCGGAAGATCTTCGCTGTCTACTACACCTTTTAAAAAGCGAAGCCATTCAGGTAAGAGATCCTTTGGCTTAGCATCAATGAGTACTTTGCGGCAGTACAAAGCAACCGAGGGCTCTGTGCGAGCAATGCCAAGTTTCTCAGTATTCTCTTTTGGAACAAACAGTAAGGCATTAATTGAAAGCGGGGCATCAGCACTAAAATGAAGGCGTAAACGTGCTTCTTCATTAGCGTGCGACTGGAACTTATAAAATTCTGTATATTCCTCTTCTTTAATATCTGCTTTGTTACGAAGCCACAGTGCCTGAACTGTGTTAATACGATTGCCGTTTAGTATAACTGGGTATGAGACAAAGGAGCTATATCTCTCAAGGACTTCTTTGATACGCCATTCCTGGCTAAATTCTGAGCACTCGTCTTTTAGCTCGATAACTATTTTTGAACCACGTTTAAGATCGGAAGCTTCCTCAATTGTGTAGCTGCCTGAACCATCACTTGCCCATACATGACCTGGTTCGTTGGATTGCCATGAGCGGCTATACACGCTTACGCGTTTAGCTACCATGAAAGCAGAGTAAAATCCGACGCCGAATTGGCCGATAAGACCAGAATTTTTCTGACCATTTTCGCCAAGGGCTTTTAAGAACGCTTTAGATCCTGAATGCGCAATTGTTCCTAAGTTCTCAACAAGTTCAGAACGGGTCATACCAATACCCGTATCTTGAAGGGTTAAGGTTTTCGCCTTGTCGTCGGTTGTGAGTGTGATTTCTAGTGCAGCATCATTATCAACAACATCTTTTTCAGTAAGTTGTGTGTGACGTAATTTTTCTACAGCGTCAGAAGCATTAGATACAAGTTCACGTACGAAAATTTCTTTTTCCGTGTAAAGTGAGTGTATCACGATATCAAGCAGCTGCTTGATCTCAGCTTGGAATTCGAAAGTTTGAGGTGTTGAGTTAGACATAGTAGATATAAGCTTTAAAGTTAGATAAAGTAAGACTGTAAGGCACTAATGATACCATAGCTGTATAAAAATCAAGAGGTGTTGGTCAATTTTAGCATATATTCAATGTGTTTTAGCCAATCTATACCGGCTTGCGGCCCATTTAATGGGGCCTTATAGCTTTAGGTAATGATTGAGGTCTCTAATCTTATAAAACAGTACGGCAGCCATACTGCAGTTAATAGGCTTACGCTAAGTGTTAAACCAGGGGAGGTTCTAGGCTTAGTGGGGCCTAACGGAGCAGGGAAGACTACAACCTTACGCTGTCTTGCAGGGATTATACCTTTTACCTCTGGTCAGGTAACTATAGCCGATGTTGATCTTGTGACAGATCCAGTCGCAGCTAAAAGAGCATTAGCATTTTTTCCGGATGAACCTCGTTTATTTGACTACCTTACTGTTCGTCAACACATGACGTTTACAGCGCGTATTTATGGAGTCGTTAATGCAGAGCCCTTAATTATATCCTTATTACAGGAACTTGAAATCTTAGATAAGGCCGATAAATTACCTGGGCAGCTCTCACGTGGGATGAAACAAAAGTTAGTAATTGCATGCGGGCTTTTACATTCTCCTAAGGTTATGTTTTTCGACGAACCGCTTACAGGTCTAGATCCACTTGGAATTCGAAAGATGAAGGATTCTATTATGCGCCGTGCTCAAGCAGGTGCTACTGTGATTCTGAGTTCGCATTTGCTGCACTTACTTGAAGAAGTCTGTACAAACGTGCTTATCCTAAAAAAGGGACAGAAAATTGCTGACGGAACTCTAGCAGAAGTAAGTGCGCGTTATAGCGCTGGCGAAAGTAATGTTTCCCTTGAGGAAATCTTTATGCGGGCAACAGGTGGAGTTGAGGACTAACGCCATGCTTAGAGCTCTTCTTTATTTACGGATCACATCGGCACGAAACCAGTTTGTAGCATTCATTAAACGCCTGAAGGAACCTAAGTATTTATTGGGTGCTGCTGCTGCGATTGTTTACTTGTACTATGCTGTTTTTAAGACGGTAAATGGGCATCTTGATGATATTCAAAGCTCACCACTTGGTCGTCATGTAGGTGTAATCCCAGTTACTTTTTCAAGAGACCAATTCGTGGGTGTAGCGGCCTGTATTTTATTTGTACTTATTTTCTTCAAAACTGCATGGTTACTTATTTCACCTCCTGCTCAACCTGGGTTAAAATTTAGTGAAGCAGAGATTGCGTTTTTATTTTCTGCTCCGCTTACGCGTAAAAGATTAATTCATTTTAATCTTTTGAGCACACAATTTAAAATTCTATTTTCATCATTACTTTTGACCCTCTTGTTTGGTAATGCTGGGGCAGGTTTTTCTGCAAACATCTTCAAGGCTCTTGGTTGGTGGATACTCTTGTCTAGTTTTAGTCTGTATACGATAGGCAGTGGCTTGTTTATTGCCCGTAAGTTACAACGATCTGTAAAGCCAATGCTCTACCGAATTTTTGCAGGTTTACTGCTTCTCTTATTAATGAAGCATCTTGTATCTGCTTATCTTAAGTTATCGTCTGTAACGCCTACGTTTATAGATCCGATCAGTGGAGCATTATTTCAAACGAATCTGCTTTTGAAAGCAGCAGATACACAATTTATTCTAGCTCCTTTTAAGATTTTAGTCGCACCTTATTTTAGTGCGCAGTGGGTGACATTTTCCAGTGCTTTTGCGCTAGCGCTAGGTGTGCTTACAGTTCTCTACATATGGATACTAACCCAAGAGGTTTCCTTTGAAGAAGGCTCACTTGCTCTTGCGCAGAAGCGTACTGAAGTGCGTGCCGCTATTGCCTCAGGTAAGGCGCCAATCAATGCCTCAGTAAAAGAAAAAGTATTCAAGGATCCATTCCGTCTTTTAGGCCAAGGTAGTACTGAGGTTGCATTTTTGTGGAAAAATTTAATTTCTATTCAGTCTTGGTTTAATCTTCGAGTGATTATGATTTTACTTGGGCCCACTGTTTTTATTGTGCTCTCAGAATATCATTCAGTAGGCACTCCGCAGGATGTGATGCGCATGATAACAATTATCTCAACATCTCTAGCTAGTATAACTCTTTTTGTTGGGCCACAACTTTTGAGACAGGATTTGAGATCAGATCTTATCTATATGGATATGCTAAAAACTTATCCCATGAAAGGGTGGCAGATTGTACTTGGTGAAATTGCCACTCCTGTTGTTGTAATGAGTGCGGTACTCTTCATGAGTTTAATTATGTTTGTCATTTCAATGCATACTCACTGGCACTCGATATATACTGCCAGTTCGCCGATTCTTGCAGGTATTCTTGTGATCCCGCCTATTTGTACCCTTGAACTTTTGATTCCTAATGCTGCAGTGCTTATTTTTCCTGGTCTGGCGCTATCTGCTAATAATCGCCGTGGTGGAATTGAGGTAATGGGTCAGAGACTTATTTTTGTTTTTGGCCAAATGCTTGCCGTTTTAATTGCTCTGCTGCCTGCCGGAATTTTTGGTTTTGCTGTTTTTATTTCCGCGCAGTGGTGGGCTAGTCTTATTTTCTTTGATGGAGCTGCAAAAATCATAGGTGTATTATTTGGTGCAGGCTCCTTATTAGCTTTAATGGTTGGGGAGATAGCTTTTGCGCTTTGGTGGTTAGGTAGACGCTTCGAAAAATTTGATCTCAGTAAAGAGTTGCCTCAGGGTAATAGCTAATTTCTCACAAAAATTATAAAATGTTGTATGATAGCAACTTATATATACATGCTATGTTTTATGGCAGCTAATTCTAAAAGTCATTTGGAACTGATTTGATTCCGAACTTTCCAAGCTCCCATTGGCGTGCTAAGCCATACACCACATGAAGACATTTCTTTCACTTTTGGCGCTCGCAATGGTAGGCGTTAGTATTTCCTCAGTCCGTGCAGATACTGACCGTACTACACTGATGACAGAGGTGGAGTCATGCCGTGCAATTCTTGAAGATTTTCAAGGGGCTTCAACCACTGCGATACCTGATCAAGTATGGCAAAGTGCTAAAGCTGTCGTAATTGTGAACCAATTCAAAGCAGGTTTTATTTTTGGTGTTAAGGGTGGATACGGCGTAGTGATGGTAAAGAAAGCAAATGGTCGTTGGAGTGTTCCAGCACTACTATATGCAAATGAAGCTAGTCTTGGTCTTCAAGCTGGAGCAAAGACAGTGGAAACAATTTACATTATCACCGATAACGAAACTCCAAAGTTACTCTTCAGACAGCGTGTTAACTTTGGTGTAGATGCTAAAGCTGTGATTGGACCTAAGGCTGCAGATATTGAACGTAACTATCGTCCACTTATTTCTACACCTGTTCTAGTTTACGTAAAAGAATCAGGTTTGTATGCAGGAGCTACAGTTAAAGCAGCTCAAGTAGCGCGCAATGATGAAGCAGGGTTTATACTTTATAATACGAAGTACACACTCCCTGAATTACTCTACAGTGATTGGGTAACGCCACCTAGCGACGTACTTCCAATCATGAATGTAGTGCAGAAGCTCGCTCCGTAATTGTAAGTAAAGCCTGTTCAGCTGCTTCAGCGCATGCAAGTTGTGCGCCAGCTCGGTCCTTGCCTTGTAAGTCGACTCTTCCGTGTGTCGTTACGAAACTTCCATCTGTCTTACGTAGCGCCACAGCCCAGAAGGCAAAAGGAGTTTTGATCTTATTAGCTTCAGAAGGTTCTGCGTAGCCTGTAGTGGCACAACCCACGTCTGATCCAAAAAGCTTACACACGCCTTCAGCCATAGCTTCAGCTACCTCACTTGAGACGCAATTTACTGCTTCGGCAATCGTTCTGTTTACACCGAGATGTTTTACTTTTTGCTCCAGCGAGTAGGCTGTAATGCCACCTAAAAAGAATTCAGAAGCACCTGATAGTTTACCGATACGAGCCTGCAATTGGCCACACGTAATACTTTCTGCAACTGCAAGGGTAAGTTTCTTATTACCCTGAAATACTGCTTTAAAAGTACTCATGCCAATTTGATTTCAAGTCCTACTGGACAATGGTCGCTGCCCATAATTTCAGGTTCAATCCAAGCTTTTTTAAGTGACGAACGCAATGCTTCGCTGGCCACAAAATAATCTACTCGCCATCCAATATTACGAGCTCTGCAGTCATTGAATTGACTCCACCAGGAATGATTACCCGGTTCTTGATTAAAAGCTCTAAAGGTATCGATAAAACCTGAGTCTATAATTTTTGTGAAATTCGTGCGCTCTGCTTCCGTAAAGCCAGCATTCATCTTATTAGCCTTAGGGTTGCTTAAATCGATATCAAGGTGGGCAACGTTCAAATCACCACAGAAGATTACAGGTTTTCCCTTATTCTCTAATTTTTTAATATATTTAAGAAATGCCGGATCCCAGGCTTCTGTTCTATAAGCAACGCGTGCTAGCCCTCGCTGAGAATTCGGCTGATAAACATTCACTAGCCAAAATTCTTTGTACTCTAGAGTGATCACTCGACCTTCTTTGTCGTGTTCTTCTTTACCGATCCCATTTTTTACGCAGAGCGGTTCATGACGAGTAAAAATAGCAGTACCACTATATCCCTTCTTATCTGCACTATTGTAGAAGACCTGATAGCCCTTAGGCCAAGCGACATGCTGTACATCACCTGGATGTGCTTTGGTTTCTTGGATGCACAGCACATCTGCTTTGGCGCTTAACATATATTCGAGTAGGCCTTTTTTAAGGCCTGCACGAATGCCGTTTACGTTCCAAGAAACTAGTTTCATTAGAGTTAAAGTCTTAGCTAGGCTTCTTATATAGCCAGTGCTTAGTTAACTATTTTTACGTGTCGAAACTTCGATCACATCATGTGGGACTGCTTCTTTTTGGCCTGCGTTACTGACTCTCACGTAACGTGCTTTACTGCGCAGATCACTTAAGGTTGCTGCTCCTAAGTAGCCCATGCCACTTTGGACTCCGCCGATCAGAGTAGAGAGAACTTCATCCACAGAGCCACTGACTTCTTTAAGTGCTTCAATACCTTCTGCAGCAAATTTACGATTACGATCTGCTTTATCATGGCCATAGCGTGCAGCGCTTCCGGCTTTCATCGCTGCCAGAGATCCCATACCGCGGTACTGTTTATACGTTTTTCCACTAATTTCAATCAGTTCACCGGGTGCTTCTTTGCATCCTGCGAGTAGTCCACCGCAAATAACAGCGTGGCCTAAAGTAAGTGCTTTTACGATGTCACCAGATTTTACAATACCTCCATCAGCGAGTAATCGTACAGGTCTTTTAGTGGTCGCTGTACTTGCTGTATAAAGTGCCGTAAGTTGTGGAATACCAACTCCCGCTACAACACGTGTTGTACAAATGGAGCCTGGGCCTTGACCGATTTTAATCGCGTCTGCTCCACACTCGGAAAGAAATTCTACACCGGTTGCACTAGTTACATTTCCAGCAATGAGCGTTAAGTGAGGAAATTGGCTACGTATAAATTTAACGACATCGCCAACGCTTTTTGTATGACCATGGGCTGTAGAAACAGCGATAGCATCTACGTGCTCTTGAACCAAATTACCCACAGTAGCAATAATAGCATCTTTATCTAAAGAGCCGTCAGGATTTCTTTGAGGAGAAATAGCCGCACCCACAACGAGTCTAAAATCAGAATCGCGTGCTGGTTTCTGGCGGGATTTTGCTTCCGAGGTAATACGTTCAACATCGGATGCAGTAACTAAACCACGTAGGCGATCGCTATCATCTACAACGAGCATCTTATTAATGCCGGTATTGCGGCTAAAGAATTGATCCGCTGATTTAATAGGATCTTTCGCTACATTTTTTTCTGTCTCTGTAATGAGTTCAGAACGCGGCGTCATAACCTCAGACACCTTCTTTGAGCGGTAACGTTCTTTAAGAACATTTCCTGAGAGTAAACCAACCAGAAGTCCTTTTTCGCTAACAACTGGGAATGTAGAGAAAGCGAAACGCTTATTTTCCACCATCGTTAAAACATCAGCGATGAGTGATTCAGGACCTACAGTAATTGGATCTTGAATGAGGCCATGAATATGGCGCTTCACACGAGCAACTTCTTTAACCTGCTCACGCGTAGGCATATTGTAATGGATAAGGCCTAAGCCACCGTTTAAGGCCATCGCAATAGCCATACGGGATTCAGTCACGGTATCCATATCCGATGAGATAACCGGTATGTGTAATTTCAGGCTCTCTGAAATCGACGTGGATGGGTCTGCTTCTCGAGGTAGGATCTCTGAGTACAGTGTCGCTAAGGACACATCGTCAAAGGTTAGCGCAGTGGGTGCATTAGCGCTAAAGAAGGCAGAGGCTGGTAGGTAGAATTCGGAATCGGCAGACATGGCAACGTTTGTATGTGTTGCCATAATATAAATATACCGCTTTGAGACTGTGGCAAAACATTTCTTAAGGGGGGCTTTTCTGGAACTTGCTATATTAAGACGAGTCGCAACCATACAAAGAGACGTTCGTGAACCTAAAATTTGAATATCGCCGATATCACCTTCCTTTCCGTGTACCAATTCGGACAGCTCGGGGGCAATGGCTTGTACGTGAAGGTTTTATCTTACGTTTAGAATCCGAAGATGGATTGGTAGGATGGGGTGAAATAGCCCCGATTACTGACTTTGGATCAGAGAGTCTTGAAGCAGCCCAGAGTGCGTGCGTTTCCTTAGGTACCTTTGTTTCAGTAGAGGCTCTTGAAGGTATAGATCCTAACCTTGTATGTCTAAGATCTGGTTTTCGGGCAGCTGTTCAGGAAATATACCGTCTTAAAGCAGTCGCTAAGTCTGAAATAAATACAGCTAAACTAACTCAAATTCCAGAGAGTTTAAGTGTAGCAGCACTTTTACCAGCAGCAGTTCCTGCACTTGGTATTGCACCATTTAAAGTAGAACAGGGCTTTCGCACATTTAAGTGGAAGGTGGGGGTTTTAAATCCTCTAGATGAAATAGCGATTCTTGATGATCTACTTGCAGTACTACCTACAGGTTCAAGATTGAGATTAGATGCCAATGGAGCTTGGGATCAACGTACACTTGAGCGCTGGCTTAAAGTATGTGCTGACAGGCCAATTGAATTTATCGAGCAGCCCTTAGAGAAAAACTATAGAGGCATGCAGGATATTTTGCTCAATATACAAAATGATTATCCCACTGCGATCGCCTTAGATGAATCGCTCTGCCATGCCCATGATGTAAGTTTTTGGAGCAATTTAGGTTGGAAGGGAGTTTATGTTATAAAGCCTTCTTTATTTGCTGATCCCTACCATGTGGTAGATCAATTATCGCATCTCAATGCACGGGTAGTTTTTTCATCAGCTTTAGAAACTGCGGTTGGTGCAAGAACAGCACTGCATTTAGCGTTTAGATGGGCAGGTGAGCCGCTTGCACTTGGATTCGGAGTCTGGCCACTATTTGAAGATGCGCTTTTTGATGGGCCTATTGCTTACCCTTTTTTAATGCGTAAAGATGTGGAACGCATAAACCCGGAGGCGTTATGGACCGCGCTGAACTAGCCAGACTCTTAGGACCTACCTGCACCGTGCAGGAAAATTCTGCAGAGATTCATGTGATTGAAGAATCAAATCCTAAAGCTTTCATAAAAGCGTTTTCACATGCTATAAGAGGTGCAGGTCCTTTGTTTTTGATTGATCCAAACTGGGGCCCAAGCGAAAGAAAGGGACTCGCAGGCATTTTAGCATCTGCAGAAAATAGAATTTCAGATACATCACGTGGATGGCTCATGATTGCTAGCGGAGGTACTAGCGGTAAGTTAAAATTTGTACGACATGACGAGCAAACTTTAGCGGTAGCAGTACGTGGTTTTTGTAAGCACTTCGAAGTTAAACGTGTGAACTGGGTAGGTGTACTTCCTATGTATCACGTGAGTGGTTTTGTTGCGTGGTGTAGAACAGCAATTACTGGAGGAACTTATCTTCCCTGGGATTGGAAAGAAATTGAAGCAGGTTACTTACCTAAATTAAATCGTGCAGTGGATGCTGCACAAGAAGGTTGGTATCTATCGCTTGTTCCAACTCAGCTTCAGCGCATTTTTTCATCTCCTCATGCCGAAACAATTATAGCGTGGCTTCGTCTTTTCGACGGTGTTTTCATTGGAGGTGGCCCGATTTGGCCAGCACTTGCAACTCAGGCTGCTGAGTTAAAGCTACCTCTGTGTTTAAGTTATGGTATGACTGAAACAGCAGCAATGGTTACTGCATTAAGACCTAAGGAATTTTTACAAGGACGCAGGGATTCAGGTTCTGCTCTTCCGCATGCAAGTATTTGTCTCAATGCTCAGGGTCTTATAGAAATCGATGCGCGTTCTGTTTTCTTAGGCTATTATCCCGAAATTAATTTAGATCAGCATTTTGTAACCGAAGATTTAGGCGAGCTAGACAGTGAAGGAAATCTCACGATATTAGGAAGGCATGATGCCGTGATTATTACTGGAGGTAAAAAAGTAGACCCCTTGGAAGTTGAAGCCGTTTTACGTGCCAGTGGCGTA
This sequence comes from uncultured Opitutia bacterium, assembly GCA_903834135.1. Classification (GTDB taxonomy): domain Bacteria; phylum Verrucomicrobiota; class Verrucomicrobiia; order Opitutales; family Opitutaceae; genus Palsa-1447. The sequence continues at coordinate 56,595 of CAILHZ010000022.1, forward strand.
TTTGAGGATGTAGCGGTTCTAGGAGTGACTGATTTAGAATGGGGGCAACGCATTGTAGCCTTATATCCTAAGCCAATTACAGAGTTAGATCAGCTTAAGTTGGATAAGCATCTGCTCACACTTGCTTCTTTTAAACGACCCAAGCAGTACATTCCAATCGAGAACTGGCCCCGCAACGCTCAAGGTAAGCTTAATAGAGCTGAACTTGGGAAGCGAATTGCTTCTGCTTAACCCGCTTTTACCCAGCTGGCGATAAGGGGATCTAGAGGCATACGTCCACGGGTATCTGATGAAATACAAACATGCTCGGTTCTAAGCTTTGCTGCAATTTTCTCAGGTGGGCCTAGTTTATATAAATCAAACTTAAGTTCGAAGGAATCTGCTGTCAGTAAGGCTGGGGTACACACGATCTTAAGCTTATCTCCCGGAAGTAGCGGTCTAAGGTAGCTTGCTTCACTTTTAGCTATTGGAATAACCAGTCCACTTGCTTTGAAAAAACTACCCAGCTCAACACCAGCTTGGGAAAGTGCCTCTTCGTAGGCCTCGTGGCATAGGGCTAGGTAGTTTGCGAAGAAAACAACCCCTGCAGCGTCTGTATCTGCAAAACGAACGGTTCGGTGATACACAAAAGGCATTTGCCTAAGGAGCCTGAACACGAAACGCTAGAATTGCAAAACAGGAAAATAAGAGAAAACCATGGCATTATCCAAAAAAGATATATCTGATATTTTAAGTGATATCGCAGTTCTGCTTGAATTAAAGGGTGACTCTAACCCATTTAAAGTACGGGCTTATCAAAGTGGTGCTCGTATTATTGATGCCCTCGATGATGAGCGCTTTGAGCAATTGGTTGCCGCCAATGAGCTAGGCACTGTGCCTGGTTTGGGTGAGGCCTTGGTGAGTAAAATCGGAGAATTAAAAGCGACCGGTAAACTCGTTTTTTTTGATACGCTTAAGGCTTCTATTGAGCCTGGTTTAGTGGAAATGCTTCAGATCCCTGGACTTGGACCAAAGAAAATTAAAGCAATTCATTTGAAATTAGGGGTGACTACAATCGAACGCCTAAAAGAAGTATGTGATCAGGGCCTCGTGGCTGAACTCGCTGGGTTTGGAGAAAAGTCACAGCAAAAAATTATAGAGGGAATTAAGAATAGGGAAGCCTACAGTAAGAGGCATTGGTGGTGGGATGCATCAGTGATTGCTGAACCTATCGTACAAGGCCTACGTGCCTTACCTGGAGTGAAACGTGCAGAGGCAGCTGGTAGTTTAAGGCGTTCACTTGAAACTGTAGGGGATCTTGATTTTATTGCAGCGAGTGATGAACCAGGTCCAATAGTAGCTTGGTTTACTACACTGCCTGGAGTTAAAGAAGTGACTGCTCAGGGTGAAACTAAAGCGAGTGTACGTTTCGAAAGTGGACTCCAAGCTGATTTACGTATCGTGCCTGATGCACAGTTTGTTTTTGCACTTCATCATTTTACAGGCTCAAAAGATCATAATGTGCAAATGAGGCAGAGAGCTCTTGCACGTGGAATGAGTTTAAGTGAATGGGGCATCACGGCTGTAGAAGGTGAAAATCAGGCCAAGCTTCAAAAAACTATTCCAAGTAGTGTGAGAGATGAAAAAGCGCTGTTTGCAGTGTTAGAGTTAAACTATATCCCTCCTGAACTCAGAGAAGGAATGGGTGAAATAGATGCTGCAGAAAAAGGTGAATTGCCGGACTTAATTCAGTTAAGTGATATCCGCGGAGTATTTCATAATCATACAACTGCATCCGATGGACATAATACGCTTAGTGAAATGGCAAAAGCAGCAGAAGCTTTAGGGCTAGAATATTTTGGAATCGCAGATCATTCAAAATCTAGTTTCCAAGCCAATGGCCTACAAGTAGATCGCTTACTAGAGCAAATTGAAGCTATACGTGCTTTCAATAAATCAGGTCAGTCTAAGTGCCATGTCTTTAGTGGCAGCGAATGCGATATCCTTGCTGATGGTGATTTAGATTTTGATGATAGCATACTTGCGCAACTCGATTATGTGGTTGCTTCAGTGCACAGTTCACTCACTCAAGAAGAAGATATTGCAACTAAGCGCACCATCAAGGCTCTTGAAAATCCTTACGTTACTATGCTTGGACACCCAAGTGGACGTTTACTGTTAAAGCGCGAAGCTAGTAAAATTAATTTAAGTAAAGTAATAGATGCAGCGATCGCCAATGATGTCATTATCGAACTCAATGCCGATCCAAGGAGGCTTGATTTGGATTGGCGTTTTTGGAGGAAAGCAGCCGATAAGGGCTTAAAGTGTTCCATTAATCCTGATGCCCACCAAACCGAGACCTTAACGTATGTCAAAAATGGAGTAGGCATTGCGCGCAAGGGTTGGTTAACCAAACACCATGTCATTAACACCTTAGGTTTGGCAGACGTTAAAAATGTTCTTCTTAAGAAAAAAGCAAGTGCTTCAAAACGTAAGTAAAAACAGGATTTTACAAGGCGGTATCTTTACAAGACCGAATATAAAGGTTGGTATAACTAATTCATGACTTTTACAGCATCACCAGAATTACTTGCGCGTATCGAAGCTGCTAAAAAAGCGGTATTAGCTCAGACTGAACTATTATCTCAGCATTTTGGCCGTGCAGAGAGTCATTGGAAAAAAGATGGCACTCGAGTAACAGCGATTGATATTAAGATTTCAGAAAATATTTTTAGAGAACTCAGCGCTCAATTTCCAGTAGATCAATATTTCAGTGAAGAATTAGCCGAAGATAATGGACCAATAGCCGTTACGGCACGTTTTGCTTGGGTGCTTGATCCTATTGATGGCACAAATAACTTTGCACTAGGTATTCCTCATTGTGCTATTTCACTTGGCTTACTTGAAGCAGGGCAACCTGCCTATGGAGTTGTCTATGATTATAGTCGTAAAAAACTCGTTACAGGTGGACCTGGCTTTGGTACTAAAGATGGAGACAATGAAGTGCACGTTAGTAATAAAGAACCGCACATAGAAACTTTGGTTGGATTTCATAGCCCTTCAAATAAGGCAATGGTACCTTACGCTGAAGGCATTTTATCTAACTTTAAGATACGCGGTTTAGGTAGTGCTACTTTACATTTAACGTATGTGGCATGCGGTATAATCGATGGATGTGTTGATTATAATGTAAAAATATGGGATCTCGCTGCTGCCATTGCCCTATGCCGTGGTGCAGGCGGAGAGGTTACTTTTATTAATGGAGAACAACTTCCTATGAAGCAGTTCGACTTAAATATGGGACGTATTTTCTACGTCGCTGGTGGCCCGAAAATGCGGGCCCGTTTAGAAGCGCTGAGTGGCAAAGTTTAAACTAAGTATTGCTCGCGAGGCACTGGGTCTAGAATTTTAGCCTGAGGTAAACGCTCCGTTAATTTATCTTTGAACCAAGCACGTGCTGGTGGATCGCCGTGGGTTAAGACGATACTGCGAGCCTGTGTTTGCACCGCAAATTCTAGGAGCTCTTCGCGATCCGCGTGACCACTTAATTCAAAGCGCTCAATCGCGGCTTTAATCTTTGTTTTTACGTGTGCTGCTTCAAATAGGAATGTTTCACCATGCTTTGTAGCAAGAAGTTTTCCACCGGGAGTCTCAGGATCACAGTATCCAACAAACCCAATGGTGTTGTGTGTATTACCAAGCAGTCCTGACGCGAGCGTATAGCTAGGCGTTTTCTCAACCATCATTCCAGAGCTTACGATGTAGAGTGCATTTTGCTTAGGATCTTCCCCTGGCTTTAATTTACGTGGAAGAGGTCTAACTTTAAGATCTTTAGCCCATGAACGACTAAATTGAATGTGTTTAGTCTTACGTGCGATATCGTCGAAGTAATCGACTAAATCAAGACCTAGTCCGGATGCGTAAATAGGACACTCAACTAAGCGTCCAAACTGACGAGCATCATGAATGACTGCTAAAATTTCCTGCATACGGCCTAGTGCAAACACTGGCATTAAGAATGAACCACCTTTTTGAATCGTGTCATTAATACTTGCGACAAGACGGGCCACTTCTTCGCCGCGACTTTTACCGACTGCTCGCTCGGTTGTACCTCGAGTAGTTTCCATTACTAGAGTATCGAAATGACCTGCTGGAAACTTTGCTCCTGGAATGGTGCGCTGATTTTCAAAAAGAACGTCTCCAGTAAAGAAGATCGATCGGTGTTTATGCTTAATTTCAACACCTGCTGCACCAGCAACATGCCCCGCAGGATGGAAAATAACATCGATTTCGTCTTTGGCAGTTTTGAAGCGTTTATTGTGCCCAAAAGGGAATCCGACTAAACGCTTACCGCATTTTTCGATCTCATCATGGGTAAAGAGGGGATAGTCAGGGATATTTTCCTCTTCTTTTTGGCGCATCATCACGTTAGCTGAATTGTGCAGCATGCGCTCAATTAAGAGTTTACTTGAAGAGGTCAAAATAACAGGGGTATTCGGATGCTCCCGCATGACCACGGGTAAACTTCCAATATGGTCCAAATGACAGTGTGTAATGATGATTAAATCGAGGGGCTTGCCATGCAATAGGCCAAAATCGGGTGCAGCTTTACGCCCTGCCTTCTTAGGGTGTAAACCACTGTCTATGAGGATGTTAAATTCGCCGATTTGAACGAAAAGTGAGTTTGCGCCGATTCCACCGTCGCGATTTAGATCTATTAACTTCATGTAGTCTTGGTTTCTCGCCTTCTCTTTAAGGGTGCTAATGACTTTATCGTCACGTAGGCCTAGGAGGGTAGGTTAGAATATGGCAGTAATGCCTAGGTGCTAATGTGTTGCATGCCTGTTGATTTTCAACGCTTTGTTTAAAAGAACATTGAATGGTAGAATCCTTAAGATCACAACTTCCAATGTCATAACACGCTCATGAGCCTTAAAATTGGAATTTTAAACATCTCGGACAGGGCAAGTTCAGGGGTCTATGCTGATATTCCAGGTCAGGCCTGTGTAGCCTTGCTTAAGGAATGGCTCACAACCCCAGTCGAATTCGATTATAAGGTTATCCCAGATGAACAAGCAGTGATTGAAGCGGAGCTTAAAAGGATGGCAGATACTGATAGCTGCTGTCTTGTAGTCACCACAGGTGGTACAGGACCTTCAGTAAGAGATGTTACTCCAGAAGCAACTATGGCTGTATGTGATAAAATGCTTCCCGGATTTGGTGAAAAGATGCGGGCTGAATCACTTAAATTTGTACCTACAGCAATTTTATCGCGCCAAGTTGCTGGAATCCGTGGAAAAACTTTAATCATCAACTTGCCTGGAAGACCTAAGGCGATTCGAGAAAATCTAGAAGCGGTCTTTGCAGCAGTGCCATACTGTATTGATTTAATCGGGGGCCCTTATTTAGAAACACGTCCCGAAGTGATGCCTGTATTTAGACCTAAGGCTAATTGAAATTTAGTGGGAACCATTTCTCCAGCCTGGAGGTAAGATATACCCCGGTCCCATGATGTAAGCTCTGTAGTAAAGCCAGAAGACCAGTAGTGCTAGAACTGCCATAAAAATTAATTCACCGGTACGGCCACCTCTGCGTTTACTTGAGAAGTGAAGTGTATTTACAAGCGATTCAATAGCGGGTGCAGCTAGCATGGATACAACCGAGCCCCCAAATAAAACCATACCCATAATAAAAAGAGTTCTTAAAATACCGTCGTGAATTAATTGGGATTTATACGAAATGATCGTATTCACCAAATTAAGTAAAAGAATACAGCACGGAACAATGATTGCTGTTCTTAAAATATTAACGCGTTTCACAGGCAAAATAAAATCAAAGATTAAAGTTCAGTGTACTTGGTACTTTTGCCCTTAGCTTTTTCGATAGGATACTTCTGAGCGTTTAAAGCCATCTTGCGCTCAATGGCTTCAGCAACATCGAGGTTTGCTACGTTTGCAAACTCCAACGCGTAGATGATCACATCTGCAAGTTCTTCAGAAATTTCAATGCGCTTTGCCGGATTATTAATGATGGTCTGTGAACTTTCTGCACTTTCCCAAAGGAAGTGTTCCATGAGTTCGCCTGCTTCAGCAGCTAAAGCCATGGATAAATTTTTAGGTGCATGAAACTGCTCCCAGTCGCGTTCCCGAGCGAAAGCTAAAATTTTGCTTTTAAGTTCAGCTACAGTGGTTTGCGAATCTGTGAGTGAGGCCATAAGTCGAGTTAATCGGGTTGTCTCATGCGGTGCAATATTGCTCACACTAAAAAAATACACTTGGCATAATACCTGCAATATGCAGATATCCATTTGTTCGCATGAACCGGAATCAACAACAGTGCCGCCAAGCTCGCTCTTCTTTTAAGAAGGCTAGCTACCGCCATTGCTGCGTAATGATGTCTCCGGTCGCAGCAACTTGGAATAAACACCAAGTGCTCGCGGGCATCAAAGCCTGAACCTCCGTCTTAACGGAACTCGTTCAGTCCTCTTGATAGCCCGGTGGCCAAAAGCCCTGAGGGAGTTCCATTACACTCATTTCTCACATGCATACGTACATAAATCCAAACACATCCAATCGTTCTTCACATGAAGCAGAGTCGGCTTTAGCCGGTTTTTGCAAACCTATGTATGAATGCCAGATGCATCGGGACTCTATGAAGCTTGTCGTCTATATCCCTGGTGTAGATGCAAATAGCGTTAGCATTGAAGCACGCGGTGCTGACTTAATGGTCACTGCAATAAAGTCTCGTTTCGTACGTGTTAACTTTAATGCCCTCAACCTCGAAAGCTCTCAAAGCGACTACAAGTTGTGCTTAAGGCTTGGCAAGGGCTATGCATTTGAATTGATGCAAGCAGAGATTCAAAACGGCGTACTTTCGGTCAATGTTCCAAAGCGCAGTGCTGGATTTACTATGGCGGATACCAGCCTTCGCAATGTAGCATAAAAAATATCATAAATTATGGCACACTTCTTAAAGAAGTGTGTCGTTACTTATCGCATGCCACCGCTTTTAGCCGTATTTAAGAAAAAAATTAAAAAGGAAACTCCTACCATCTCACCTTCCGCATCTTCGGAAAGTATGACGTGGGGACGGCCTGTTTTTAAAGCACCACCTTTAAGCGTTAAATTACCTCAGCCTAGTTCAAGTGATTTTAATTCACGCAGTGAATCAAAACAGCGCAGTAGCGCTTAAGTGGTCTCAGGTACTAGCCAATCAACTTCTGTTGATGCAAGAGAGGAACGTTTTAGTAGGGGTAGTAAAGCCTGCATGATTTCATTGGCTTTCTTATCGAAATGCCAAGGCGGATTGATAATCAGCATACCGCAGCCTTTTAAGCCTTGCTGCATAGGATCCACTGTAATCTCAGCTATAAGCGTGGGAGGAAGTTTTAAGAGCCTTAACTTTTCATTTAATTCATCGATGCGCATGCGCTCGGTGATCGGATACCATAAAGCGAAAACTCCGCTTGGAAAACGTTTTAAGCCTTGAGTGATTGCTTCTGCAATATTTGAAACTTCGTTTTCTAGTTCATAGGGAGGATCAATTAAGATTAGAGCTCGTCTTTCAGGAGGTGGTAGCATCGCTTTAATCGCAGTGTAGCCATCAAGAGCTTGTATGGTTACACGTGTTCCGTTCGAAGGTCTGCTGCAATGAATTTTTAAGATATCACATTCTTCGGGGTGTTTTTCACACAGAGCGACGCGGTCTTGTACTCGTGCTAGTCCTATCAAAAACGTGGGAGAGCCTGGATAATGTATAGGGCCAGCTTGTGAGGTGCCGCCCCGTTCTAAATCAAATGCTTTAACAAAGCTGAGGTATTGGGTGATAGCCTCAGGTAATTTTGTTTGATTCCATAAACGACCAATACCGTCAGGATGTTCTGGTTTACGAGCCAACGTATCACCAGTAGAGGCAACCGTTAGATCATAGGCACCACGTCCTGAGTGAGTATCCAAGAAAAGAACCCCTTTTTGCTTCTCCTGCATCGAACGGCACAGTTCTGCCACAATGATGTGCTTCATTACATCTGCAAAATTTCCTGCGTGAAAATGGTGTCGGTAGTTCACTGTATATCTCTGTCTTGCCACAAAATCGTCTTCATGAACACTATTGAGTTTAGTATTTTAAGAAAATGATCCGAATTATCTCAGATATTCACTATGGCGATAAGGCCTCTGGGGTAGTGGACTTAAATCAGCTCTTACCGCTGTTTGAAGGGGCGAATTCGGTGATATTTAATGGTGATACCCTAGATACTAGACATGGACCTAATCCACTAAAAACAGCTCAGGATCTAGCTCAGATGAATGCATTTTTGGCTGGGCTAAAAATTCCTGTTACCTGCATTACGGGTAATCATGATCCAGATTTTTCTTCGATTCATCATCTTAATTTAGCACAAGATCAGGTTTTTGTAATGCATGGGGATCTAGCCTTTGATAGTATTGTACCTTGGGGTAAGGATGCACCAATGCTTAGAAAACAGATTAAAGATGGTCTCGAGCGTCTCGGAGCAAATGTATCCCTTGAAGAAAAGCTTTCTCTTTATCGCAGACTTTCAAAAGACCTACCTCAAGGACATCAGGCCGAAAAAAATTCCGTTAAATATGCAGCAAAGTTTTTAAAGGACACTGCATGGCCTCCTTGGCGATTGTTGTATATGCTTAATGCTTGGAGATGTATGCCTAAACAAACGGCTCAAATTTCAGCTCTAGCTAGACCACGTGCAAGGTTTGTGATTACTGGCCATACGCACTGGCCAGGTGTTTGGAAAACAAAGCAGGGTATCACAGTCATTAACACAGGATCATTTTGCCCTCCTTTAGGTCAGTCATTAGTCGAACTCAATACAGACTTGCTGGTGGTACGGTCTATAAAACGCAAAAACGGTTCTTATTATCCTGGTAAGCGAATATGCGAATTCTTGCTCGCTCATTGAGCCTATAAGCCTCATCTACAAGAGCTATGGGTATGGAATTTGGATGGTGGAAAAAAACGATTGAAACAGGTAAGTTTCAAGTGCACGCGATTGTGCATGGTGGCAATATTAAGTGGGTGCGTAAGCAAGGCCACCATACCTCATGGGAACCCTATATCCCGACCCAGGATGATTGGGATCAATTGATTTATGAGGCAGATAAGCGTTATGTGCGTAGACTCATATCTCCTAAACAACTTGCCGAAATAAATAAACTCAAGGTTGTAGCAACTAGTACGGATCTTTAGCGCTTCATAGCTGCAATCACATCGGCAGGTGTCATACCATGGCTGCGCATTTGTCTTAAACTTAAGGCATCATGTCTTTTAGCAAGGCGTACACCTTTTTCATCAAGCATTAAAGCACAGTGGTAAAATTCAGGCGATATTAAGCCAAGGGCTTTATAAAGCACAAGTTGCCTGAAAGTTGAGGTAACCAAATCTGCACCGCGCACAACTTCGGTTATTTGCATGGCAGAATCATCTACGACGCAGGCTAGTTGATAACTTGGACAATCATCTTTTCTCCAGACTAGGAAGTCCCCGAAATCTTTTCCTGCAACACCTTGCTTAAGCCCTAAGTTGTTATCGATAAAACTTAATGTCTCATTATCCGGAACGCGCATTCTCCAATTAATAGAGATTACATCTTCGAGTGCGGGTACGTCTTGACTAGCAGGCGGCCTGAAGTGCGCAGGGTAAACAGGTTCTTCGTCTGTTTCATGCGGTGCACCTGCTGCATCTATAACATCTCGTCTAGAGCGAGTGCATGGATAGATTACACCTAAGGCATGGAGTTTTTGAAGAGCAAAACGGTATAGTGTTTTACGCTGACTCTGACTGTAGGGTCCAAATGGACCTCCTATGTCGGGACCTTCAGCCCAATCTAGTCCTACCCAGCGTAAGTCCTCTAGCATATCGGTAACAAAATCCATCCTGAAGCGTTCTGCATCGAGATCTTCATTTCTTAAAATAAGTGTTCCGTTTTTTTCCTTAGTGCGCTCAGCTGCAATCCAGAAGGTGCGCGCATGCCCTAAATGCAGATGACCCGTAGGTGAGGGGGCTAGACGGCCTCTGTAGGTTGGTTGTTGATCGGTCATCGCTTTTTACTAATACTGAATTAGACATGCTTTCTAAAATCATACAATACCAGAGCCGAACTGGTTTTCAATACGCAGGCCTGGTATGAAACTTCTTTGCGTTTACTGTTCATCAAGTCATGAAGTTGCCGAGCAGTACCATCTGCATGCCCAGCAGTTAGGTGAAATGATTGCAGCTAAGCACTGGGGACTTGTGTATGGGGGTGGCAAAAATGGACTCATGGGAGCTGTTGCACGCGGTGTTAAATCAGCGGGTGGGCATGTTGTAGGAATTATTCCTCATTTTATGATCGATAGAGAATTGGCTTTTAGAGAAGCAAATGAATTACTCAAGGTCGATACGATGTCTGAGCGTAAACTAGCAATGATTAAACGCGCCGATGCTTTCATTGCGCTACCTGGAGGAATTGGAACTCTTGAGGAAATAGCTGAAGTGATTACTCTAAAATATTTAGGTAAAGTACATAAGCCGATTGTTTTTTATAATCAAAATGGCTTCTATGATGACTTACTAAAGTTTTTCGATCGGATGGCAAAAGAACGTTTCAGAAAAACAGAAGGCATTTTTTCTGTAGCAAATACACTACAAGAAATCTGGCCACTGATAGAAAATGATGTGCCTTATAAAACAGCGTGGTAAATTATTATGTCCGTTCAAATCGCTCGTAAAATTTTGATTGAGTACTCTCAAAAGCAATTTACCGCTAATGAAAGTCAGATGGTTCAAGCCGCTATCAGTTTTCTTGATCTACATCACGATGCGTTATGGCGTACTTGCCTTCAGGGACATGTTACTGGTTCTGCTTGGATTGTAAGTCCAGATCGAAGCAAGGTACTGCTTACGCATCATCATAAGTTGAATCGCTGGTTTCAATTGGGCGGGCACGCCGATGGAGATCCGGAACCAATTTCTGTTTCCCTTAAAGAAGGTTCTGAGGAAAGTGGTTTAAAGAGTTTGAAGCCTGTATCACGTGAACTTTTTGACTTTGATCAACATGAAATCCCTGCCCGTGGAGATGAACCTGCGCACTGGCATTTTGATTTCAGATACATGCTTGAAGCAGATCCAGATGAGCCGCTTCAAATCTCAAGTGAGTCAAAGGACTTAGCATGGGTTAGTCTTGATCAGGTTGCTGTCTTAAATCCATCAGAGTCGATGCTTAGGATGGTACGTAAGACTGCGCTATTTGTATGACTAAATAGGTAGTGTGCTTAGACACTTGCTTTAATAGCAGTGTGAATCACCTATCTGTTTATATCGATACATCTGTTTACTTAGGTTATTTTGATACGGCATTTAAAACCTCAACGCGTGTGCTATGGCGTCTGCATTCCGAAGGCCATATACATTTTAATAGTTCAGATCTAACCCTTGAGCATGCACAAAGTGGGCCGGCTTGCGTGCGTGCTTTAGTTGAGGGAACGCTTAGTGCAACGAATATGTTTAAGAAAACAGAGGCAAGTGAAGTACTTGCTCGAGGCTATCTTGAGCGTGGAATTCTTGGATTTAAAGGTTTTCAGTCAGCGAGGCATGCCGCGTTATGCGCTGTTTCATCTCTAGATACTTTTGTAAGTGTTGATGCATCTCAAAAGCTCAATGCTGAAAACAACAAAGCCCTGAATTGTTTTAATCAATTGCAGGGCTATTCACATGTTAGGATTTTGAGTCCCAGCGAATTTATAACTCAATTCGCATGAACTTGGACGGTTTATTGCCAAATAAAAATACACTCATCTTTACGCACCCACCCGGTTTGCCCGTTTTCAAAACGTAAGCGGATCCAGCCTAGGAATGTTTTTTCTGCAATTCCTGTACTGCCTGCAGTAAGGGGTATTGTTTTTTGAGCAGTGTCTGCCTCTGTAGGTATTGAGCGCAGTGTACTTTGATGCCAGATGATAGCCGAGCGACTATCTGCTGTTACGCCGTAGCATCGAATGGCTGCATGGCTAATTGCTCCTACTGCTGTAGTAAGAATAATAAGACTAATTATAAACCAGAGTTTAAACGTTCTGCGCAGAGGGCTTTTTTGGTAAGCCAGTAAAATAAGCAGAGTTAAAAGCATAGTTGTAGTCCACGCACACAGTAGTTCGTAGCGCTGCCACTCGGCGGGTGAGGCTTTACCTGCAATTTCAGAAGTAGGTCCTGGTGTTAAGAGTACTGCTAATGCTCCAGGTATGTAGTTTGCTTTTTCTGAACTTAATGCAAGTTGCCATCTTACTTGAGCACTCTGAGGGTGCTGAACAAAGGCTGCAGCTGCTTCGGCTTCAGCTAGGTCCCAGTGATCAGTTTGACCAAGTGCTAGAGATAAATTATGTCGAGCACTCCAGTCGTTTGGCGTAGTGCTTACCGTTTTCTGCCATCCGATAGCAGCGTCTTCAAAGTTTCCGCGTCGATAAGCGCTTTCGTTTGAGATAGTATTAGTTGCTGCCTCTGCAAGGCACGATACTTGAATGAGGGAAGTAATGACTAAAAGGCTAAAAAGAAATGGGAATAAGTTTCTTGGATACAGGCCTTTAAAATAATTAAAAGATGTTACTCGGTGTGACTTCAGTGCATTGGCTGCTCTGGCTAGCCAGTCTTTAGGAAGTGTTTGATTCTGACTATAGAGTGCGCTTTCAGCATCATGCCATAGAGAGATCCATAGTGCGTCTTTTATAGATAGACCTGTAGGTGCTGCAGAGGGCAGGCCCCATAGTAAAGCAGCATCTTTTTGCCATACTTTGAGTAGTGTAAGTAGCTCTTTTTGATCAGCTGCTGTTTGCATTATTTTGAGTAAACGAGTTAGCCGAACACGTGCTTCACGCTTAGGACGTTCTGGATCGCTTTTACTCGCATGAATTAAAGAAAATGCTAACCAGCTTAATAAAATAAATATACCAGCACTGATGTAAGTTAAATTAAAAGACTCTTCCGAGATTGGAGCTAGTGATAGATCGCTTTGGCTTATTGGATCCCGAGGAAGTCCAGACGGAAGTACGGCCGGCTCTGGGATATGTATATGGGGGAGTGCTGTACTACTTGTAGCTGTAGCTGGTGCAGGATTAATTTGTGGTCCAGCTGCTGTTGTAGGTGTAGCTGCAGAGACTGTAATTGTTTGAGCAGCTGTTTGTAGTGTTTCGTACGTACCTGTCTGAGGATTAAAGTATGTAAACTGTATTGGATCTAGTGTGTAAGTGCCTGTTTGGGTAGGTACCAAGACAACATCCTCTGCAAGTGTTGCATCAAAAAGTTTTCCTTCAGCTGGAGAGCGCTTTGCTTTTGGCTGAATAATTTGGAAGTCACGGGAAACATGACGGCTAGGAAGGCCTGTGATATCTGGCCAATTTCCTGTACCTGAAAGCTTGATTGTCCATGTAATGGGATCACCAACTCCTGGATTCTGAGGGACTACTTTAGATTCTAATTTAAAATTACCTACCGCTTTACTGAAGTTGGAAGGAGCAGCTGGGAGTTCACGTACTTCAATAGCTGGTGTAGTGCTCGAAACAGAAAATTGCTGATACTGACGTTGTTGGAAAAAACCAAAGCCTGTTACACCTACGCTTAAATTGATTGGTTCATTCGCAGGATTAAGGCGGTAGGTTCCTGGTTTATGAGCAATTGCACGTGTTTTACGAATCAAGCCGGTTTGAGCTTCTCCATTAGCCTGAGTTTCAAATTGGGAAGGATTAGACCAGTCTTCAGTGACTAGAGGGTCTGTGTTCCAGTCGAAGGAGCCACGGCCAAAATCAGGGTAGTAGGCATGAGAGGCTTGTATGGCGTACGTAAGATCAAAAACTTGACCTGCCCAAACACTCCCTGGATTTACCTCTAAGCGTGAACTTGCTGCTGTATCTAGAGATTTACCGCCACCTACTGTAGCACCAACGGGATCAAAATGGGCGGCTTTAACTGTTATTTTACCTTTGCTTGTCTCAACTTCAAAGGCAGGAATATCGATTGATTGTTTCTGCGTAAGTAGAGCTGCAAAATTACACGTTACTGTATGCGAATAAGAGCCGTTGATAATCGATATATTACTACTTTGTCCATTTAGTTGAAGTGTAAGGCCAGTAACTCTAGGCGGATTTGGATTTCCCTTTGGCTCGCAATCGTCAAATACAAGCTGAAGGCCTGTTGCTTCGCCCACCGCGAGTGTTCCGCCAGGCGGGTCCCAACGCACGGACTGCGCGTGTAAGCTACCTATAATAATACTGAATATGAAAATTAAATACTGAAATTTATTACGCATGGGTATCACCAGTTTTTGCCCTTTGTCTGTCGAGGGTGTGGTTCATTATTCTGAATCATTTGATAGAGTTCAGCGGGAGAGTCTTTATCTTTAATATCTTCAAGTTTTTGCAGTGGAGCAGCTAAGCTTGCATCTGCTTTAGCGGGATCAGGACGCGCTTCCTTCTTTGCACCACCAACGTTTTGGGTTCCGCTTTGAGGACGCTGTGCAGGGGACTTCATATCACCAAATGCAGACTCAGGATTTTTCTGCGACTGTTGCTGTTTTTGTTGATCAGATTGTTTTTGATTCTGATCTGCTTTGCCTTGCTGGTCCTTGGACTGGGACTGCTTAGAGTCCTTTTGATCCTGCTTTTGATTTTTATCGTTAGAGTCTTTTTGATCCTGCTTTTGGTCTTGTTTTTGATCCTGCTTCTTATCTTCGTTCTTCTTGTCGTCTTTTTTCTGATCTTCTTTTTTGTCTTCTTTCTTTTGTAGAAGAGCTTCTAGTTTAGAACGCAAGCTAGTCCAGTCGGCAGCCTTTTTGTCGATTGCTTCTCCTTTATCTAGACCTGTAAGTGCATCGAGAATTGGTCCTTCAGGAACAGTGCCATTTTCCTTTTTAATATCTTCACCCCATGTGAGTGTCTGTTGACCTAGTTCTGACCAGTCATGGGCACTTGAGGTGGGTTGATTTGAAAGTCTGCCTACTATGCGGCCGACTAAAGCGCCTGCCGAGGAAGCTCCTGAACTTTGATCAGGTGCCTGAACTGCAGCAGCAAATATAGCATTCCTTGGTAATAGTAATAAACTTAGTAAAACTATAACAGCAGCTTTCCTTAATGCCTTAGGTCTTAAGTCCCGTTCTTTTGGACGCACTGGAAATTCTCTCCAGATGCTTAGAAGCAATAAGACAAGTGCTGGGGCTAGAGCCCACTGAAAGCGTTCTACCAGCTGTATAGATTTCTTTTCAACAAATTTACCTTTTTGGCCTTCGCTGACTGTTTGCTTTAAAAGTTCGTTAAGATCTACCCAGTTGCTTGCATCTCTGTAAGCTCCTCCTGTTTTCTCTGAAAGTTCTCTCAAGGTTTGGCTTTCTAACTTTGCCATCACAACAGCTCCTTGGTCATCTTTTAAATAACCGCCGCTACCGTCGGGAATAAGTGCTCCACTACTTGTGCCAACACCTAGACCGATTACTTTGATATCTTTTTCTTTTAATTTTGATACATGATCTCTCCATTCATCGTCTGTTGCTGCCCCGTCACTTAATATAATTAAGTAGCGATCTGCTCCTGCACCTGAGCTAAAGGCATCTGCTGAGGCATCAAGTAATGCTCCATAATTAGTGCCTCCGTCTGGCATGTAGTCGGGATTAAGTGAGGGAAGAAATTCCTTTAATATTTCATAATCTGCACTCAGGGGAGACTGCACAAACGAAGTGCCAGAAAAAAGAATAAGTCCAACGCGCTCACCCACTAAGCCGTCTAAAAGAGATTGGATAAGTAGTTTAGAACGCTCTAGTCGTGTAGGTTTAACATCGGGAGTGAGCATCGACTTTGAAAGATCAAGTGCTATGAGCACTTCGCGCGATTGATCAAAAACAGGCTCTTCGATATGACCCCACTGAGGGCGGGCAAGGGCAATGATAGCAAAGAATAGTCCGCTTGCTAAGAGAATGCGGCTTTTGCGATTAGGCTTAAGCAGGGTAGAGGCAGTTTCTAGCGTTACTTTATCTGTACCTGCATTAGCGCTTAAAATCTTAGGATGTCCTTGCTCAGATATAAATTTACGACGTGTTAAATCCCACATGATCCAGGCAAGTGGAATTACTAGTAAAAAAAGAACTGTAGGTAGCGCAAAACTCATTACGAGCGAACTCCTTCACTTAGGGTAGTAATCGATTTTCTTTTTTGCTTACGATTCGAAGTACCAAACGCTGCAAGAGCGATTAAAGAAATTCCAGGAATAGCCATCCAGTGAAACAACTCCTTAGTTAGGAGATAGCTTTTCGCCTTAAACTCTATTTTTTGGGCTTTATCAATTGAGTCAAAAGCGGACTCGATTGTGTTCGAGTCTACAGCTCTGAAGAATTTCCCCCCTGTTTTGTTTGCGATATCCTTAAGAGCTCCTTCATCAAGATCTGCTAATATTCTGCGGTAACCGACTTTATTTCCTTTGTCATCAAATACAGGGTACGGGGCATAACCATCTTGTCCTGCACCAATTGTATAAATTGGGATGCTTCGAGCTGCTGCAATGGAAGCGGATTGCATAGGTGTTATCGCACCGCAGTTATTGCTTCCGTCAGTTAATAGTACTATGAAAGCACCAAGACGTTTACCCCCATTATCACGACTAGCTTGATCAAGGCGTGTAAGTGCAACGCCTAAGCCGTCTCCGATTGCTGTTCCATCTTGGATAATTCCAATTTTAATACGGCTTAGCTGACGAGCTAGCCAATCATGATCCGTTGTTAAAGGTGCTAAGGTGTAAGCTCTACTTTCAAAAAGTACTATACCAATTCGATCTGTAGGCCGCTGCTCAATAAAGGCCTGAATGACTGGCTTGATGGCTTGGAGACGATTGAGCCTTTGCCCATTGCGTTCATAATCCTCGGTGAGCATTGAAGTTGATAAATCGATACATAATACAATATCGTAACCGCGACTTAAGGACTGCTGTTTTTCTTCAACGCGCTGGGGTCTTGCTAGTCCAACTATCACTAGACTAATACCCAGTACTGCAGCAAATAAAGGCCAACGAGAAGGAGCTAAAAGAGACGGTCTATGCCATGCTGAAGCGTATGGTATAAGTAGTACCGGAACTTTTGTACGGCTACGTAGCCATAAGATTAGCGGGATGCCTAGTAACGCAAACAACCACAACGGGTTTTGAAGGCGTAAGTGGGCAACTGCTAATATAGTGCTTAAGTTAGCCATAAGCATTTATCTTCCTCCTGTACGCATGCGTGCTTGAAAAAAGCGAACAAGCGTTTCTAAGCGGTCTTGCTCGGTTAAAGCGACAAGACGACTGAGTGGATTTGGAAATAATTTTTTCCAGTGGGCTTCACGTTTTGCATGCCACTGAATCTGAGCTTCACGTTCAGCTGCACTTCCTTCTAGTGTCACGAGTTGGCCTGTAGAAGGATCGTAGGCTGCAAACGCATCTTGTTTAGGTAGTTCTCGCTCCCAAATATCGTCTACACGAAACCCCATCGTCTGATAGCGTTTTTGAACAAAAGCCCATACATCTGGTATTTGACGCGGAGGGAAATCTCCTAGCCAAAGTAGAATGCTGTGTTTAGGGGCTACTTTAGAAAGGAATTTCCAAGGTAGATCAGGGACTTGAGAATTTTCTGAAAAGTCTACTGAAGGGGCAGGTCTACTTAGTAGTGTCGCAGCAGAATGAAGGATTGGGCCACGGCCTCTAACTGGCTGACTTAAAAAATGACCTTCGGGTGTGACATGTACAAAGCCTACACGGTCGCGATTAACTGCTCCTAAAAGCATAACAAGTCCTGCTAGTTCAAGCAGTGCTTCGCGCTTGGATTCGTTACCCGAACCAAATTGCAGTGTAGGTGTATCTTCAAATACAATCATCAAGGTAACTTCACGTTCCTCGACAAATTTTTTGCGGTAAGGTTCTCCTAAGCGAGCGGTTACATTCCAGTCAATGTCTCGTACATCATCACCGAATTCATAGCGAACGACCTGATCAAACTCCATACCGCGTCCACGAAACGTAGAGCGGTATTCACCACTCAAAACTGTTTCAACGGCATGCCTTACTCTCCACTCCAGTTGACGGAGTACGGAGAGAGCATTGGAAGTTGAATGCGTTTGACCAACCAGAGGAGGCATAGCGTTTTTGCCCGGCCTTACTTAGAGAGCTGGAATGGGTGTCTGCTTAATTATATCTGCGATAATTTTATCAGCAGTGAGATCTTGTGCCTCTGCTTCGTAGGTAAGTCCTATACGGTGTCGTAGAACATCTGCAGCGATCTCTTGAATGAGAGCAGGCCCTAGGAAATCTTGTCCTCTTAGCCATGCGATTGCCTTACCTGATTGATAAAGAGCAAGAGAAGCACGTGGTGAGGCACCGAAGTTAAGTTGTCTTACTGCTGTACCGGAATTTTTAACTTCAGTGAGTGAGCGGGTTGCTCGAACAATACTTAAAATATAATTCTGAACTGCAGGTGCGACGTGAATTTTATCCACTTCTGCGCGAAGCGCTAAAAGTTCTTCTGCGTTTGAAACAGCTTTGAGTGTTGGCTGCTTAGTTACTTGCCCCCAGCGCTGCATCATAGCTGATTCTTCTTCTGCTTTTGGATAATCCACAATCAGCTTAAATAAGAAACGATCGGTTTGGGCTTCAGGGAGTGGATAGGTACCTTCCTGCTCAATCGGGTTTTGCGTCGCCATCACGAAAAAAGGACGTGGCAGTGGATTGGTTTGGCCACCTAGGGTCACTTGACGCTCTTGCATGGCCTCAAGCAGTGCACTTTGCACCTTTGCTGGAGCACGGTTGATTTCATCGGCTAAAACCATGTTAGCGAAGATAGGTCCCTTGTGTGGGGAGAACTCACCTGTCTTAGGCTGGAAGATCATCGTTCCAACAACATCGCTAGGGAGTAGGTCAGGAGTGAACTGGATACGTTCAAATTGTACCCCTAAGGCTGTACCTAAAGATCTGACTAATAAGGTTTTAGCCAATCCTGGCATACCCTCTAAGAGGACGTGACCATTGGCTAGGAGCGCTACTAATAGACGCTCGACAACTTCATCCTGGCCAATGACGGCCTGGGAGATTTCTTCACGGAGTTTCTTGGACCAAGTTGGGCCTGTAAGCATAGTAATTTGTTAGGAGACCGTTGGACTAGTGAACTAGGAAATAGTTTCACTAAATTGACGATATCCTTCCAGACCTAAGTTGTATTTTCAAGAGCCCAATGGGTAACAAACTAGGCTTTTTTAGCCGCGTTTAACTATCTCACGTACTTTAATATCCAGCGGTTCTGGTTCATTAAGTTCTTTTGTACCTTTTGCTCCAAGTTCAGCTAGCTTTCTGGCTCCTGGGATTAAGGTCTGCTCAAAGGATCCGATAGCTGTGTTATAACCTTTGGTTGCAGTTTCTAGTGCAGTTCCAATTTTACTTAAGCTATCTGCAAAGGTAACAACACGGTCATAGAGTTGGCGCCCAAGATTGCTGATTTCTTCTGTATTTTTAGAAACCACTTCTTGTCTCCAACCATAAGATGCAGCTTTGAGTAATGCAATTAAGGTACTTGGTGTTGCAAGTAATACGCGCTGCTTAAGCGCTTTATCCATAATCTCAGGATCTGCCTGAAGTGCAGCTGCGAGTAGGTGATCGCCAGGTAAAAATAGAACCACAAATTCTGGAGCAGGTTGTAAAGCTTCCCAGTAACTTTTCATACCTAAACTTTCAACGTGGCCACGTACTTTACGGGCGTGTTCTTTTAGATGCTCAGCTTTTGCAGTTTCATCATTAGTTTCTACTGCTGCTCGGTAGGACTGAATTGGAGTTTTTGCGTCCACTGCGATGCGTCTACCTCCAGGAAGTCTTACAATCATATCTGGACGATTTGAGCCTGAGCCTTCCTGCTCTGAAAAATCACAGTAAGAAAGCATATCAGCCATTTCAGCTACACGGCGTAATTGCAGTTCGCCCCAATTACCTGCATAGGTATTAGAGCGTAACACTGTAGATAATTTTGTAGCTTCAGTTTGAAGTGATGTTTGTGCAGTGGCTAAAGACTCGAGCTGTTTTTCTAACGCTCCAAAATGTTTTTCACGATTCTTATCTATCTCTAAAATCTTAGCATCTACTTTTTCTAGGGACTCTCGAATGGGTTTAACTAAATTATCGACTGCATCTTTGCGTTTTTCTAAATCGCCTACTGACTGTTGCTGGAGCTGTTCAAACGCCTGCTTAGCCTGATCCATAAAGCTTTGTGAATTTGCTTTTAGGGCGTCACTTGCAAGTGCTTTAAATTCATTTGAGAGACGCTCGTGTGCCTGGCGTTCAGCACTTAATTTTGTTGAGAGCTCTGTATTTTCAGAACTGAGTCGAACGACATCAGAGCGCAGTAATGAAAGTTCGCTATCTGCTTTCACAACAGAGCTCTCTAGCATTCGGAGGCGTTCGGTATGTGTAGCTTCAGCACCCCGTTTCCAGAGCCAAATAAAAGCTGCCCCTACCAGTGCTGCAATAAACGAGGTAATAATAGCCACGTAGAATGGCTTAAACTCTCGGCAGTCCAGCCGCAACAGAACTCTTTAAGAAATTGACTTGGGAGCGTGGGTAAACAGCTCAGTAATGACATCCTCAATTGGTATGTCTTCAATCGTGATGTCTGCCACCGGGCCTGTACTTAAGATTTCTTGGGACACTCCGACTACTTGATCGCTTGGTACGCGCACTGTAAATTTACCATCATCTGAGCGAGTTGTCTTGCCATGCTTTGATTCCCAATGAGTTGGAAATGTTTCTGCAGCAGCTGGTTCAAAGGTGATAATTTTTTGTTTGGTTCCTTGGCCGGCTTCTATAGCGGAGAGGTCACCATCATAAATTTTCTGGCCACGGTGAATTACGATCACACGTTCACATAATTCTTGGATATCAGCCATATAATGACTGGTGAGTAAAATGGTTACTTTATAGCGGCGGTTGTATTCTCTTAAGAAGTTCCTAACTGCTTTTTGAGAGATTACATCAAGTCCAATGGTAGGCTCATCGAGAAATAAAACCCTAGGTCTATGAATAAGCGCAGCAATAAGCTCCATTTTCATACGCTCACCTAAAGATAATTCGCGTACCATGACATCAAGCTTCGCTCTTACATCTAAGAGATCGAGTAGTTCGTCTAAGGTTTTTTGGTACTGAGCTTCAGGAATTCCGTAAATGGCTCTAAGTAAAACAAACGACTCCCGTGCAGGAAGATCCCACCAGAGTTGATTTTTTTGTCCCATCACTAACGCAAAAATCTTACGGTAAGCATTCTCACGCTTAGAAGGATCAAAGCCAGCAACACGTGCTTTACCTGATGTCGGATAAATAAGACCCGAGAGCATTTTTAAAGTGGTCGTTTTCCCTGCGCCATTAGGCCCTAGAAAACCTACGAATTCACCTTCTTGAATCGTGAAGCTAATATCTTTAGCAGCAGCTGTGTCTTCGAACGTCCGGTTAAAAAGACCTTTCACGCCTCCCCAAAAGCCAGGGGCTTTCTTGTAGGTGCGGAAAACGCGGGTCAGATTTTGGACTTCGATCATAGAATGAGACATAGAGAGTGAGATAGAGTCTGTCGACTTTAGGAGCCAAGTTTTGTGTAGTCTAATACACTATGGCTTATAAAGCCTTGAGCAATGGCTGCTTTATCTGTGATCAGTTCTGTAGGGGAGACATCATCGCCGCTTTTGAATTTAAGGTTATGTTTTCCGTCATCACCTCGTGGGGAGAAAAGTCCTGGAACCATCATGTGTGCTGGAACCGTGCGCTTTACTCGAGTCTGTAGTGTGCACGGCAATGGAAAATTGATATTATGTACTTTGAAACTTTCGCGCGGAATACTTTCAAGTAGGCTTTCTGCCATAGCTGCACCGATACCTGCAGATATTTTTAATGTTTTTGCTAGTTCAGGATCTGGTTTACCCTGAGGTGTTTTAAGCAGTTCGTAGGTTTCGAAAGTAACTTCTTGGGAAAATGCTACTGCTGGAAGACCGTGAATGGCTCCTTCAAATGCACCGGCAACTGTTCCACTTGCTATGATAAATCCGAGTGTAGTGTTAAGGCCGATATTAATACCACTGACAACGCCTTCAGGTGGATTATCGAGCAAGTGATCGATTGCTATATTTACACAATCGCTTGGTGTACCATCTACAATCCATGTAGGACAGCCAAAACCTAAATCTGCTTTGTCTGAGTGAACACCTCTGTTGCGGGATTTACTAGCACCGACCCAACTTTGTTCGGAACGGGGTGCGACTACAGATAATTCATGTCCCTGTTTAACAAGAGCTAAAGCAAGCTCTCGTATGAAGATACTCTCTATTCCGTCATCATTGGTCAGCAAGATACGCATACCTTATTCTCTAGTGAAGATTCCATTTGGGCAAAGAAAAAGCCGGAGGTTTTAAGCTCCGGCTTCGAAAATATACCCTAGTGCTAGGGCCTTTAGGCTTACTGATTAGGCGTGAGGCGCTGCTGGCGCTGCTGCAGGAGCAGATTCGGCAGCCTTAGGAGCTTCCATTTCTTGCATAGCGGCTTTGCGTGAGAGACGAACCTTGCCTGATTTCTCATCAATACCGACACACTTAACCCAGATCATTTCGCCCATCTTGACTACGTCGTCTGTACGGCGAACGCGGAAGTCAGCTAGTTCAGAAATGTGACACAGGCCTTCTTTGCCAGGGACGCATTCAACGAAGCAACCGAAATCTTTAATGCCGGTAACGCGACCGTGGTAAAGTTTACCCATTTCGAGTTGTGCACCACCACCGCAAAGTGAATCAATTTCTTGAACCGCGCGATTCATGGCTTCTGCATTATTCGAATAGATGAATACCTTACCTGTATCGTCATCAGAGATGTCGATTTGAGCACCGGTTGTTTCGGTGATACGGCGAATGGTCTTACCACCAGGTCCGATCAATAAACCGATCTTTTCTGGATCGATTTGAACGGTCTGAATGCGAGGAGCAAATGTGGATAGTGTGGTGCGAGGTGCTGGGAGTGAACCAAGCATGTTCTTCAAGATTTCAACACGTGCATCACGTGCTTGATGAATTGCTGTTTTAGCAATTTCGAAAGGAAGACCATTGATCTTCAAGTCGAGTTGGAAGCCTGTGATACCTTTTGTAGTACCAGCAATCTTGAAATCCATATCACCGAAGTGATCTTCTTCACCAAGAATGTCTGTGATAGTGACCCATTTCGAGATCGAGCCATCTGGTGCATTGTCAGTCATAAGACCGCAAGAGATACCAGCAACAGGAGCAATAATTGGAACACCAGCATCCATGAGTGATAAGCATCCGCCACAGATGGAAGCCATCGATGTGGAACCATTTGAGGCTAAGACCTCAGAGGTAACACGGATCGAATAAGGGAATGCATCTTCTGGAGGAAGTACTGGAACGAGTGAACGTTCTGCAAGAGCTCCGTGACCGATTTCGCGGCGACCTGGACCTGTGAAACGACCTGTTTCACCCACAGAGAAAGGAGGCATGTTGTATTGCAGAATGAACGACTTGGAAGTCGCGCCACCTGTTAAGCCGTCCATCTCTTGAGCTTCCTTGGTAGGTCCAAGAGTTGTGATGACTAAAGCTTGTGTATCACCACGTTCGAAGATCGCAGATCCGTGAACACGTGGGAGTACGCCAACTTGACTTGTGAGAGGACGTAATGACTTTGCATCACGGCCATCAGCGCGGATACCGCGTTCTAGCACAGTGCGGCGGTAAGCTTTGTATTGGAGATCTTCGAAAACGATGCTTACGTCTGCGTCGCTAAATTTACCTTCACCAAGTTCAGCTGTAAGAGCAGCTTTGCACTCTTCTTTCAACGCTTTGATGTTAGCTGAGCGAACTGCTTTTTCTTTTCCGAAGATTGCATCAGCGATCTTTGGTGTAGCAACGCGTTCAATGATTGTGCGAGCTTCTGGCTTTGCGATCGAGAGATCGAATTTCGCTTTTGGCTTTCCAGCAACTGCTGCGAGATCTTTGATTGCCTTGATGATTGGCTGAATTGCATTGTGTGCGAATTCAAGAGCTTCAATGAAGCGCTCTTCTGTCAATTGATCAGCTGAACCTTCGATCATAAGCATGTTCTTATCTGTACCAACGTAGATTAAATCTAGTGTCGATGAGAACATCTGCTCGATAGTTGGGTTAACAACGAATTGGCCATCAATTTGACCGATACGTGCTGCACCAATAGGTCCATTCCAAGGAATGTCAGAAAGAGCAAGTGCTGCACTAGCTCCGTTTAACATTAAAATATCGGATTCATTCTTTTGGTCTGCTGTGAGCAGTAAACCAATGATTTGAACTTCGAACATGAAGCCTTCTGGGAATAGAGGACGGCATGGACGATCGCATAAGCGAGAGGTAAGAATTTCTTTTTCGGAAGGGCGACCTTCACGTTTGAAATATCCACCAGGGAAGCGACCTGCTGCTGCATACTTTTCACGGTAATCAACAGTAAGTGGAAAAAAGTCCTGTCCTGGACGAAGGGTGGTAGCAGCAGTTGCTGATACGAATACGGTGGTTTCACCGACGGTTACAGTCACAGCTCCGTTAGCAAATTTTGCTAGCGAACCTGAGCTGAGTTGGAGGCCGTACTCCGGTACGGTTACGATATGTTTCTGATTCATGTTTTATTTCTATTATGTTTCGCAAGCTCTTGCGGTGCTTTGGCGGAGTTGTTTTGCAGCACTGTACTTTTGAAAGTAGACAGTGAGTTTAAACTCCGGAATCTGCACGCAGTGCGAGAAGCTTGGGAATGTTTATTTACTGACGGTTTATACGGCAGCTAGCGCACGGGCTAACTGGTTTTTTCTTCGGCCCGTCTTTTGAACCGAGAGACTTCCGTTTGGCTCCTCTTTACAAGAGGCAAATGGAAATGTCCCAGTCTTAAAGTCGAGTGTCTTAACGACAACGGGCGACTCGCGTATCGAGTCGCCCGTCTTTCGAAAGGGTTATTTACGTAGACTTAACTTCTGAAGCAACTCGGTATACTTAGGCAAATTGTGGCGCTTAGTATAATCGAGCAGTTTACGACGGCGACTTGCCATCTGGAGAAGTCCGCGACGTGAGTGGAAATCCTTACGGTGAACGCGCAAGTGCTCGGTCAAATGATTGATCCTAGCGGTAAGAAGCGCGATCTGGACTTCGCTCGAGCCGGTGTCCTTGTCGTGAGTTTTGTATTCTGCGATGATGTCTGGTTTTACAACTGTTGGCATAGTATTGTTTTAGGTTAGCACGACTGGCAGAACCGGAAGGTTCCGTGTCTCCCGCCTTACTCGTCATTTGGTCAGAGTTAAGCCGGAGTCACCGTTATAATCCCGCTTGCGCTGGATCAGTCATGGTAGGTCCCCGCGGCCAGCGGTTTCCTACTAACGGAAGCTAAGATCGTCCCAAAGCGCCTCTCGAGGAGCAAGCGAAAATTAGATAAGTGCGTGTCAGCTGTGTTAAAATTGTAAGTATATGACTAACAACATTATCCAGACCTAATATGCAATTCTGTCACTGTTGAGCACCCCGGTATAGCCTGAATACGCTCTACGATTACTGCTCTTTGGAAGAAAATCTCTTCTCGGACCACGGAATCAGAGACTAAAACCAGTAGTCTTCTTCCCCTGTCTATTCTAACGGGATGAGAACTTGATGCAAGGGCAGGACCTACCAAGACTTTCCATTGTTCGCGTATAGCATCTTCAGGTGTTGAACGACCAAGGCTAAATTTCTGACTAATCTCTTCCATTAACTCGGCAAGATTACGCGTTGGCCTGCGACGCATCTTTTCTGGTTCGTTGTTTGGTACACCTCTAAATTCCGCGATGAGTTCTTCCGCGATTTTGCTGAACTCTTTTTTAGTCTCTTTCATTGCCGTAAGAGATCTAGACTTTCGGATCCGCTTTATGCTGTTCTTCGAAGAGCCTACTTTGACGCACGAAAACACCAAAGGCATTTGCAACTGCTATGTATAAGCCTGGATAGCCATCCAGAAAACCTAAGCGAATAATGTATGCTCTAAAAAACCTCCACGGTGCTCGAGTGAGTGCTGCAATAAGAGAAAAAGTTTTCCCTTTCGCTTTTTGCTGCTGCACATAAAAATCTGCGAACGGTACTATTTTAGTAACGTGGCTGGAAAGTGTGGGGAATGAGTAGTGATGTAAATCTCCAGAGATAGTTTTAACAGCGCCTTCACAAATCACTTTCTCGTGAACAATAGCATCTCCTCCCCATTTAGCCTTACCTTTTTTTAGTAGACGTAAACTTAAGTCAGGATACCAATCACCGTGCGTAATCCAACGATCGATAAACCATACTTTTCGAGGAAAACGAGCGCCACTAAATGTACTTGCTTGAGGTGAAGAGATAAAGTGTTGGATAGCGTTTTTAAGGTCTAAAGAAACTTCTTCATCTGCATCTAAGCAAAGAATCCAGGGCTGCTGCGCAAACTGCATTGCTTCATTTTTACTATCTCGAAATCCTCTCCAAGGTAAAATTTCAACTCTTGCACCCGCTGCCTTGGCTAATACTGCGCTACGATCTGTTGTGTTATTTAGAGCAACAATAACTTCCGAAACCCAACCAACTACGCTATATAAGCAGCGAGGTAAGTTTGCTTCTTCATTACGCGCAACGATCACAACACTGATAGGAGATAGGTTTGTGCTCATGGTGTATGCTTAAGTCCGAGGAGGCATCTACAAGCTTGATATACATATCCGCAGGAACGCCAAGAGCGGACCCAATACTTTTTTGCAGTCCCTAGTCTAAAGAAGATAAGCCCAAGTATTCCGACTAAGCCTAACAGTATTACTTTAAGTATGTTAGCTAGTAGACGAGTAATTAAATACGTCATTTTACCTGGCTGGTTCGAGCGATCTATTACCCGAGAGCGTGCAGAATCAAAGGCGTGCTTTGAAGCGTATTTATAAGTCGTTCGGCTTGCAGGCATTTGATGCTTAACAGCGCCATCTGGTGAAAACCATACTTCAAGTCCCGCGCTACGTACGCGTCTAATCATTTCACTGTCACCGCCCGAAAAATAATTACCTGCAGAACGATCTAAAGCGGTGCTGAATAGACCTAGACTAGCGAAAACACTTTTTCTAAAGGCTAGGTTTGCACCCATAGGGCAATCTTTCGGTTTTAGAGGTCCTAGCTCTTTTCTAAATCCAAGTGGGGCGTGCCATTCTTTTATCCACTCTGGAAGACCTTCTGGAAATACGGGAATGACTTCACCTCCTACTGCACCAATCTTATTTTCACTATCTGCTAAAAAAGCTGCGGTCATTGTGCTTACCCAGTTTGGGTTTACGAGTATATCGTCATCACCAAATATAATAATATCACCTGTTGAAGCCTCTACTGCGCAGTTGCGTGCATGGTCTAATCCCTGACGTGTTTCTTTGATGTAACGCACTAAAATTTTTGAATTATTATATGCCTCAACAACAGCCTTGGTGTTATCTGTACAATTGTTATCGATTACTAAAATTTCAATTTGGGAATTTTCGTAATCCTGGAGCATTAAACCATCGAGGGTTTGATTAAGATAAAATGCCCGATTGTGAGTCGGTATGGCTACAGTTACTTTCATGAGCTTAGGCTTTTGACTAATTGCCACACCCAGCCACTAGGAAGCGATGAAAAACAGATACGTTTAAATTTTAGAGTACGTATTAGCGAGGTCGGGCGATCGGAGAAACGCTTTAAATAGGATTTGGCTGTGCGATAGGTAAAGAATCGCGCAATCCATTTTCCAAGCTTTGGATGTTGGGGTAATTGCTCTTTAGCAATGCGCAGTCTTAAAAGGTGTATTTCTCTAAGCATACGAGGCCAGCTCTGATCTGTCCATTGACCTAGGGAAACTCGGTAGAAAGCTGCTACCTGCCTTACTACTTCAATACGTCCTTTGCATGAGAGTCTGTACCAAAATTCATAGTCAGCAAGAGGTCCCCACGATTCACTAAAGCCTTCTAATTGCTCGGCAACGCTGCGTCTGATTAAAACTCCTGGGAAAGGAGTCATCGCACTTTTTAAAAAATATAATGCAGGATATGCCCATACGCTAGGACGCGACGTACTTTGACTGATATGGGGTACTGATTGTCCTTGTATAGTTTGCGTGCATACAGCGACAACAGAATCATTTAAGCGGTCTATAACACTTTGTATGTACCAAGGATAAAGCGCATCGTCCTCGTGTAGCACCATTACCCACGTTCCACGTGACTGAGAGATGCAGCGATTCCAATTTTTAACAGCACCTAGTGCAGGAGAGTTCGCGATGTAACGACAACGGCCCTCAGGAAATCCTTCAGCTAGAATACGTGTCTGTGGTTTTAAACCGTCATCACATATTACAACTTCGTAGTCGATGGGGTAGGTTTGCGCAGCAATACTTAGCAATGTCTCCTTGAGGAGCTCCGGCCTATTGTAGGCTGGGATTGCAAAAGAAATGAGCGGATTACTCATGTTTAATTAGCGAAAGTTTTCAGCAGCTGTATTTTGACAGCTTCAACAACAGCTTCTACAGAGATTTTTTGAACACACAAATTATGGTAAGAATCCTGTACGATACACCGACTAGGAGCTACACAGTCTGTGCAGGGCAGGGGTGTTTGAAGAAGAATATGGCCTTCACCTGTAGGTTGAAAAAGGACTGCGTTTTGAGAACCGTATAAAGCAACTACTTTGGTTCCAACTGCAGCAGCCACATGCATGGGTCCGCTATCATGACATAGAGCCACTGAGGCAATTTGAGCTAAAGCTGCAAAGCGCTGAACAGAGAGTGATTCACCAATCTTGATTAAATGTGTCTTAGTTTTTGCTCGAATAGCACTAATGACTTCATCGTCATTAGGTCCACCAACGAGTATAACTTGTGCTCCTAGTTCATCTTGAATTTTATCACAGGTTTCAGCAAAACGCTCTGCTGGCCATACTCGGTATGTACTTCTGCTACCAGGGTGTATAAGAACCACTCGACCTGATGCACCTACGAAACGCTTTAAGTTGAGTACATCGTCTTGTTTCGGAGTCAGTGTAATTGAGCGTGTCACAATAGGGACTGAAGCCTGACTTAATGCTAAAAGATAATATTCTGTGAACGGGCGCGATTCATGTACCTCGTTAAGATCATGAGAAATGTGGGTGTAAAAAGATTTTAATTTTAAACGATACCCTCCGTGATGGGATCCACACCTAAAGGAAGCTCCTGAAAAACGTGCAATTAGGGCCGTGCCTTCTGTGTTATCGAAATTAAAAACATGCGTAAAATTATAATTCCTAATCGCAAGTAAGAACTGCGGCCAATTGGAGGCTTTTTGAGGCATTTTAATTGCCTCAGTCACATCTGAGTTAAGATCTAGTAGACCAGCAAATCCAGATTGTACAAGTACTCTGACTTGAGCGTTTGGCCAGTGTAGCTTGATATTCCTAATAAACGATCCAAGGAGTACTATGTCACCGAGGTAACGGCGACGAATAATAAGTACATGAGGAATGGTTGGCATTAGGTGTTAAGTACTAAAAAAGACGACAGTGCCTTAGCCTACAAGCACGATACATTCTTGGGAGTCTTAATTGAACGCGCTAGATTAACAAATGGTTTAGAAAGTCGATGAAGACTAAGAAAAAGGCAGTAACCTGGTTTTGTTAATTCTAACAGAAGTCTAGCTTGAGCGACTTCAGAAACTTTACTTTTAGCTGAATCCTTACGTGCGTAGTAAATATGCTTAAACAGACGCTGGTTAAAGTTATACCAGCCGCTACTTATAAGGGCATTTTTGAATGCATTAAAATACCGAACCATAATCCGTGTGCTTTCTGCAGAGGTAACCTGATTTTTTTGGTTTATTGCTGTCTGCTGTGCAGAATGCCTTCTAAAAGCACATAGAGGCTCACTTGAGTACATAAGACCTCCTTGGGTGAGTAAATGAAACCACATTTCTTGATCGACGAGTTGTTTTAAAGAGGAATCAAAAAAACGTGCTGCGGATGATCTACGGAATATCACCGCTGATGGTTCTCCAATCAGGTTTCGGTCGTTTCGAATGCAACGAGCAATGACTGAATCACCTTGATGAAAACCAGATTGATCTATGCCACTCCAAATATCAATCGGCTTAGATGATTCATCGATGATTTGTCGTGCACTTGAAGCCATTGTAGCTGCCGGATTATTTTCAAGTAAACTAACGAGAAGGCCTAAAGAATCTTTTCTTGGTAAGATATCATCTGCGAAAACATATTTGATATATTTACCCTTGGCTTCAGTAAGGCACCAATTCCAATTATTAACCATACCTAGATTTTTAGAATGAATAACGTAACGAATGCGACTATCTAAAGCTGCGTAAGAGCGTATGATTTGTGCAGAGGAATCTTCAGAGCAGTCATCACTTATCAAGAGTTCAAAGTCTTTGAAGTCTTGATTGAGAATCGATTCGATTGCTTGCGCTAAAAAATGGCCGTATTGATAGGTCGGAACTAATACACTGACTGTAGGAATGGATCCCATTACTTGAGCGTTATACAGCTTTGGTGTATTGCCGGTCGTAGAGTGAACGATACAAGGCGTCACTTGAGTAGAGTTCACTATGCGTTCCGTTTCCTACGATTAGCCCTTTCTCGAAAACAAGAATCTTAGAGGCATCTTTAATCGTGCTAAAACGATGTGCGATAATGATAACTGTTTTTCCAATAACTAGTTTCTTTAGCGCTTCTTGGATTGCTGCTTCACTTTCGCTATCTAAAGCACTCGTGGCTTCATCAAGAATCAAGATAGGTGCATTTCTTAAAAAAGCGCGTGCTACAGCGATACGCTGTTTTTGTCCGCCAGAAAGAAGTGAACCGCGTTCACCTGCGAGTGTATCATAGCCTTGAGGAAATGCTGATATAAAACTATCGGCATTGGCTTTTCTGGCAGCATCGATTACTTCCTCACGTGTTGCATCAGGGCGCCCTAAAAGAAGATTCGCGTAGATTGTGTCATTAAACAGAACAGGATCTTGCGAAACCAAAGCGATGTTACGTCTTAGGTCTGAAAACCGCATAGCTCTTACATCAATTCCATCGATCAGAAGAGAGCCTTCTGTAACGTCATAAAAACGAGGAACAAGATTTGCAAAGGTTGTTTTACCAGCACCACTAGGTCCAACCAGAGCACAAAAAGTTCCGCTTGGAATAGTTACGGATATGTTTTTAAGCACGTGCTCACCATCTTTATAAAAGAAGCCTGCACTTTTGAATGTAACGTCTCCTTTGAGACGATTGACTGGAACCGGATTTTCAGGATCTGAAATTTTGACGGGTTCATGGAGTACTTGCTCTAAACGCTCAAGTGAAGCGCTGCCTCGCTTTAATTCGTTACTTACTGCACCCAGTCGCTTGATTGGATTATAGCTAAGAAATAAGGCTGTGATAATGCCTAAGAAAGATCCGCTGTGTACGCCCGCGTTATAAGCATATACAAAGGTAATTGAGATACCTACAGCACTTAGGATTTCAATACTTGGTCCTAGTGCTTGAGCATATTTAACCACTTTCATTTGTGCACGTACTAGTCCTCCACTCAAACGTGCAAACCTATCAACTTCATATTTTTCTAATCCAAAGGCGCGCACTTCTTTGATGCCGGCTAGATTTTCAGTAAAACGATCTGTGATACTGCCTGCTTGTGCTTGTAGCAAAATAGCCCGCTTAACTAGTTTTTTACCTACATAGCGGATAGGAAAAATAGAAAGCGGAACCGTCATTAAACACACGAACATTAGCCACACGCCCTGTTCGCGATATGCAAGAAATCCTAATGCAATGATTGTTCCTACAAGTGTTGCCGGTTGAACGATCAGATCATTTGAAATAACCGTGAGGGTGGTCTGGAGTTGATTGGTATCGTTAAGCCCCCGTGTAATTAAGTCTCCTGTTGAGAAACGGTGAAAAAAGGAGAGAGGCAAAACTTGCAGTTTTCTAAAATACTCAAGTCTTACACCTTCAAGAATCTTAACTCCTGCATGCTGGATTAAATAAGTTCCTAGATAACCCGCCCCTCCACGAACAAGGAAAATAATAGGAAGCCAAAGCGCAATCATCCATACTTGTAGTGCAGTCAGTTTGGGTCGTGTTGGAGCTGTAGCTTGAGCTGAAACCGCTACTTGAGGAGTTGTAGAAGCCTGCGTGTCAGCTGTACTAGGTAGAAACTTATCAATAATCCTATTTACAAAATTACTTTTTAAGGGTGATTGAATTGTTGCCTGTGTTGGTACTGGATCGGCAACTAAAACACGGGGTATAACATAATTTACAACAAGAGGAAGACCTAGACCGCCTACAGCACCTGAGATTACGCCACACAATATGCCGCAAAACAGCATCGTTTTTACTGTGCGTAAATATGAAAAATAGGGAATGAAGCGGCGCACGGCTATTAGTCTTTTGAGGTTCTTACATCAAGAGCATCACGTAAACCATCTCCCAAGAAATTAAGGGAAATTAATGTCAGGGAAAAGAAAGCTGCTGGATACATGATAAGCCACCAGTACTCTTCCATTGAATCTGCACCATCTTTAATGAGTGTACCTAGTGAACTCATAGGCCTTTGAACACCTAACCCTAAGAAGCTAAGGAAAGCCTCTAAAAGCATGACTGAAGGTATGGTGAGGGTGGTGTACACAATTACAGGTCCAAGCACATTAGGTATGATGTGTCTAAAAATGATGCGACGTCTTCCAAATCCGAGTGCCCGTGCAGCTTCAATGAATTCCATACGCTTAATAGACAGCACTTGGCCTCGAACGATCCGTGCCATTGTAAGCCATTCTACTGCTCCAATAGCAAAGAAAAGTAAAAAGATATTACGACCAAAGAACACCATCAGTAGAATCACAAAGATTGTGAATGGTAGAGCGTACATGATATCAACAATACGCATCATAAAAGTATCTATTTTACCTCCAGCAAAACCAGCGATAGCGCCGTAGGTGACTCCAATGAATAGTGCAACACACGTTGCGATAAGCCCCACAGTAAGGGAGATTCGTCCTCCGTAAATTAAGCGTGCAAGTAGATCTCTGCCTAAGGTATCTGTACCGAAGAGATGGGATAAACTTGGTGATGATGCCCCTAAATCAAGATTTTGATCTTCATAATGTTGGCAGAAGATAGGGCCTATAAAATAAAGCAGGAAAAGGAAGATAACAAATAGACCACCTGCTACAGCGAGACGATTTTTCTTTAAACGCTGCCATGCATCTTTCCAAAGTGAATTCCCTTTTTCTATAGGTGCAGCACTGAGTGATCCTTCTGGTATGGATCGTGGTGAAAGTGAAAGCATATAAATAAATTAGATTCGATAGCTGTTAATCGAATTTCAATTTCGGGTTTAGCCACACTTGTGCTACGTCGACCATAAGATTGAATATGACAATAAACCCTGCGTATAAAATAACGGTACCTAGAACCATCGTGTAGTCTCGGTTGAAGGCCGAGTTTACAAATTCTCTGCCTAGTCCTGGTATTTGAAAAATAGTTTCTATAACAAATGACCCAGTTAATATGCCCGCAATCGCTGGTCCTAAAAAGGAGACAACAGGTAGAAGTCCTCCTCGAAGCGCATGCTTCATGATAACTCTAAATTCACTCGCTCCCTTTGCTCTAGCAGTTCGAATGTAATCTTGGTTGAGTACTTCAATCATTCCCCCACGTGTTAAGCGTGCTATGTAAGCTGCGTAAAAATTACCCAGGGTGAAACAAGGCAGGACGCGGTCAATTGGAGTATACCAACCAGAAGCATTAAACCATCCCAGATAGATCGCAAAAAAGAGCACTAATAGAGGGCCTAATACAAAGGTGGGTACACCGATACCGCTCATGGCTAAAGAAGAACAAAGATAGTCTATCCAACTATTACGTTTCACTGCTGCTAGAATCCCTAGAGGCAGACCAATACCTAAGGCTACTAAAAGAGACCAGGCTCCTAGCTCTAATGAAACAGGTAGTTTATCTGCGATAATTTCATTTACCGTGCGATTTGGGTATTTAAAAGACGGTCTGAAATCGATTCCAAATGCTGCTTTAAGATCTAAGCCGTGGGTAAGTTCCATAGGGTGAAACTTCTTTGGGCATAAATCAGACACATAATCGACATACTGTTTCCAAAGTGGATCATTCAGATGATAGTACGCTTGTAGATTGCGTAGCACTTCAGGAGTTACTGCTTTTTCTGCTGTAAAGGGGCCTCCTGGAACGAATCTTTGCATGAAGAATGTTCCTGTGATGATGATAAGCATCACGGGGATGGCCTCAAGTAACCTGCGTGCGATAAAACGTAGCATGGAAGACAACTTAAGTAAAACGGGGTATAAGCGTATTGTCGAGCCGCAGAGCCCATAAAAAAGCTGCGTCCCTTAACAAAAGGAGCGCAGCTTTTAAATGAGCTAAAAAGACGACTTTAGTGGCCTTGATTAGCCATCATAGCATCTCGTTTTGCCTTAAATTCATTGCCTTTAGACCACTGAGGCCATGTAGATGAATTTGCCACCCGTGTGCCTAGCTCAAAGAGTGTTTCAGCATCTTGAACTGAACCCTCCATTGTCCAATCAGGCTGAATAACATCGGTTACCTTGTGATACCGGTTGGTAGTATAATCATCCTCCAAAGCACGACCATAGTCAGCATCATGTCCTTCAAAAAGAGTGCCCCCTCGAATCATACATGAAGGTACACCTACTAAAGCAAATTCAAAGTGGTCACTTCTATAGTAGGTTCCTCTTTCTGGGAATTGTTCACCGCGTATTGTCCTGCCTTGTTCCTTACCAATTTGTGTAGCTACATCATCGAGTGTTGAGGCTCCTAAGCCTACACTTACCATATTAAGTGTTTTCCCGTGAACATTAATACCGTCCATGTTTAGATCAGCTAAAGTTTTGGTTAAAGGATATAATGGATTTTGAGCATAGAACTTAGATCCGAGTAGGCCCTTTTCTTCGGCGGTTACGGATAGAAATAGCATGCTGCGCTTAGGTCTATCAGAAGGTTTTAACACTGAATAAACGTGGGCTAGCTCCAAAAGAGCGCCCATTCCAGAAGCATTATCAGATGCGCCGTGAAAGATTTGATCTCCTTTAAGACGTGTATCACGACCTAGGTGATCCCAATGCGATGAATAAATAACGTATTCATCTTTAAGTGTCGGATCAGAGCCCTCAAGTTTAGCGATAACATTTTTTGAAGCCACATCACGTACTGTGTTCTTAACGCTAAAACTTGCTTTTGCTTTAAGTGAAATAGGATGAAAGTCACGGCTCACAGCAGCAGTTTTGAGTGTAGCAAAGTCATAACCTGCTTCTTTGAATAAATTTTTTGCAGCATCGAGTGTTAACCAACCCTCGACTGCAACATGACTTGCATTACCATCAGGTGTACGAATATCAAAATTTTCACGACCCTGACTCACAGTAATGACTGCGAATGGATAACCTGCGGGTCCTGTTTCATGAACAATAAGACAAGCGGCAGCTCCTAACGCTGAGGCTTCTTCATATTTGTACATCCAGCGACCGTAGTAGGTCATAGCTTTGCCCTTGAATACTTTGTCGTCTAATTTTGCTGGATCATTAGGATCAGGTACTGGTGGATCGTTAACGAGTATAACGATTGTCTTTCCGCGTACATCAACACCTTTGAAATCGTCCCAATTGTATTCAGGTGCAACAACCCCGTAACCGCAGAATATCATTTCACTGTCATTGACTTCCACTTTGGGTGCAAAGCGGTGTGAAGTCGCTACATAATCATTAATCCATTCTGGATGTATTTTCTTATCTCCAATTTGGAAAACAGTCTCCGTTTTTGAAGTAATGCCAACTAAAGGAACATCCTGAATGAAGCTTCCATTAGGGTTACCTGGAGTAAGACCGCAGCTTTTAAAATAAGCCTCTATGTAGTTAGTTGTCTTTTCTTCACCTAAGGTTCCTGGTCCTCTTCCCTCGAATTCGTCCGAAGAAAGGACTTTGATATGTTTTAAGATGCGATTTGCTGAGAGCGAATCATCTTTTTGAGTCTGTGCGTACACCGACGTTAATACTACAGTCGCAAGCAAGAAAGCATAGCGTTTCATAATATGTTTAATAAAGACAAGATCCTAACTTAGGCAATTCGAAGCTACGGTTTAATCTCTAGATTTAGGTAGGATCGTCTCCATAAAGGATCTGCAGCCCATCCTTTTATGCGAGCAGGCATGAGCCAATTTTGGGAGTTAAGATAAAGGGGGGCAACGGGCGCTAGTTCAAGGAGGCGAGTTTCTGCATCTTTGAGTAAGTCATAGCGCTTGTTTTTGGTTAAGGTACGAGCCCTTGTAATGGCTTGATCAAATAATGGGTCACTGAAGTGAGGATAATTATTAGGCGACTCAGTAGTAAAGTTTTCGAGGATTGCTAGAGGGTCGGCTACATCAGGAATTGAGTTAATTAAACCCAGTGTGTAATTTCCGTTTTGAAGTGAAGCTAGGTGTACGCGTGCTTCTTGTATGTTAAGCGTGATATCTATACCTAGGTCTTTTTTAAAAGTATCCTGTATTGCCTCTAGCAGCGTTATATTCGTCCAGCTTGAGAGTTCGATAGATGGAAAATTTTTACCATCAGGAAAGCCTGCATCACGCATTAGCTGTTTAGCACGAATTAGGTTATGTTCTCTGCGTGTGCGAGCAGGCAGTGCAAAGCTGCTGGATTGTGCTGCGCTCCACAGTGCATGTGGAATTAAAGTTTCGATAGGTTGTTGGCCACCTTTAAGTACGTCTGTCACAAGTTTATCACGATCAAGTGCCAAGGAGAGAGCTAGTCTAACCCTTGGGTCGTTGAGTGGATATTTTTTTGTGTTGAATGTTATGTAGCGCGTTTCAGCAAGAATGCTTCTGTGGATTTCTGTCGGACGGTCTTTTGCGTAGACAGGTATTTTACTTACCGGAACTGACATCGTTATATCAACTCCGCCAGATCTGTAGGCTCGCTCCTCTGATTCAGCATCATCAAAGCGGATAAATTCAATGGTACTTATGAGGACTTTATCAGCATCGTGATAGAGCGGGTTTTGTTGTAGAACAATTTTTTGGTTAGGCATCCACTGCTTCAGTAGATATGGTCCATTGCCTATAAAGTGCTCAGGCTTAGTCCAATCTTTGCCCCACTGCTTTACTGTGCGTGGATTAATTGGAATCCATACTCCGCTGCATACGTACATTAGAAATTCTGGTGTCGGATTTTCTAATGTGATGACTAAGGTAAGCGGGTCCAGTGCCGTAAACCCTAGTGCTGAAAAATCTGTTAATTCCCCATTTAGAAATTTACGTGCATTTTTAACAGGGAACAGTAATTCGGCTTTAAGTGCCAAGGATCCCGGAGTTAATACGCGTTTGTAAGATTCAATAAAATCAAATGCAGTTACGGGTTCACCGTTTGACCATTTTGCATTTGGTCTAAGATGAAAGGTCCATATTTTTTCATCTTTAGAGTGGGTCCATGTGATTGCAGCTGCTGCGTGAGGAGCGCCTTGAGGGGAAATAGTAACTAAGCCTTCACTGAGTGCGCGTATAATAAAGAAATCATCAGGAAGTGATGAGGTTCCAGGGTCTAAGTCTGCAGGTTCGTTGCGCTGGCTGATTCGAAGTGATGGCTTAAGATCCTGCCTAGGGGTTGTTCTAGAGCAGCTTACAGCTAGGATGATTAGCCCTAATGTAAGAGCTCCTTTATATAAGTGACGCACTAGTGCTAAAGTGTGCATTTTTAGCCTATTTTTCAAAGATGTTTTCGTTTAAGAACGTTAATTTTCCGTAAGATCTGCGATTGACCTTGAGCCAAGTCTCTATGAACGTAGACGGCTTCAGGTATGTAGTACGGAGGAGTGGCTGAGTGGTTTAAGGCACCTGACTTGAAATCAGACGTGGGCGCAAGTTCACCGGGGGTTCGAATCCCTCCTCCTCCGCCAAATCGATTATGTGATAACTCAGTGGAAGCGAATGAGTACCATAATAGCTATGAAGCCTATTTCAGGCCTTCTACTATAGTGATTACGTTGTGGCGGTACATGCTTTCGTACGTACTGAATTCCTTGCTGCCAAGACCATCGGCATAGAGGGTGCCACCTAGTTGGGCTCCTGTATCGTGTATAATACCTTCTGTGATTTTAGGACTGATTCTATTTTCTATGAAAACACTTTTAATATTAGCGCTACGTATAAGATCAATCAGTGATGCAATATCTTTAGCATTAGGTTCAGCCTCAGGTGATAGCCCAGTAATTGGATGTACTCTAAATTTAAAATCCCTGGCGAATCTGGAGAAGGCGTCGTGAGAAGTTACTAAATCCCGTTTGTTTTCGGGCAATTTTGAAACTTCATTCACGGACCATACTTTAAGCTCTTTTAATTTCAAAATTTTAAGCTGTGCTTGAGACTGAAAATATGTGCTGTTTGACGGACTTAGACGACTCAAGGCATCGGCAATAATATTTGTTGCATCGATAACGCTATCAATACTTTGCCACCAGTGTGGGTCTAGATTTTGTTTCTTTGAATCTACACTCGATGAATTTAGTTTATCTCCTATGCAAATAAGCTCTACCCGATAATTAGTGTTCTCTTTAATTTTACTAAGATATGATTCCACACCTAAACCAGATGCTATTATAAGATTTGCTGAAGCTGCTGAGCGCAAATTGGCTGCAGTAGGCTCAAAACTGTGGGGGTCAACGTCAGGTTTGATTAATGATATGACGGAAATTTTATCTCCACCAACATCACTCACAATTTCTGTTATTACACTATTTAAGGAGATTATTTTTATTGGATCTGCATTGCAGGCTTTATGCGCTAGAATCCCTAAAAGAAATAGTAAAATAAAAGAAGGTCTAAAGGGATTCATTTCAGTATAAAGTTAAGCGGGTCCGAATATGTTTCAAAATCAAACATATTTGATCCTTCAGCATCGTTTGTTTTTGTAGATGGGTCAATGCGTGTCATTTCATAGGGACGCCTTGTATACGACTCAACCCACGCTTTGCGTAGAGCTTTAATCTCGTTAAGAGTAGGTGCAGCCCAAAGTGGGCGTAGGGCTTTTAGACGACTTGCTGTTTCTTTTAGCCTGTCGGGTCTTAGTATTGCAACCATCCCGCGTTGTTCTCCTGTAAGTAAATACGGAAAGTTCGCGTCCGAGGGAAGGCCTTGATAGCTCCACAGTTTAGCTTGTTCATTCCAATTCACAGCTCCGAAACGGTAACAGCCCTTAAACCGTATTAAGTAACTTAACCATTGGCCTTGATTAATATAATCAGCACCCGCAATAAGGAATTCAGTAAGATTTATTTGGGTATTTCTAACCAGCGTTGCCTCAATTTTTTTGGTTATGTCGGGTGTTATTATGCCTACATCGCGTAATTCGAGTAAAAATAAGTCATCCTCTGATCCCTGTAAAAATGAAATCATCTCTTTTTATTAATTGAAAAGATAAGTCCAAGAGTCGCTGTTATGCATCCTAAGGGGCCTATTAAGTCTGAAAATCCACTTTTAATCATACATAGTATTGCTGAATAGATTAGGGCGAAACATAAAGCTGTCCGCTTAAAATTTAACGAGATACAGATAAAACTAAGCAGTGCTGTGATCATACTTGCTGATATCCAAAGGGCAGTGACAACCTGGTTGTGCGCATGAGCAATGATTTGCTGCAAATTATCTATTGTGGGATAGTTCATCCAAAATAATCGTTATATTTTTGGCAGTGTTATCTTAAATACTGCTGGTGATAAGAGTTCTTCCGGAGTGATTACAAATTGCATACCGTAGGTTTCTGCGAAGTGTTTAAATAGATCGTTCGCTAAAAGATTATCCCTCTGCGTCGGTGAAAGTTCGCTAAAATATTTTGGTCTATAACTAAAACGCCCTAAAATAGGACTTACATCCTCAAGCATCCCAACTGGAATGGGTTTATCAGGACTTATTACATGAAGTTCTGTCCTATAAAGCGGTGACTCTAGAGCTAATGATTTAATATATGCATTAATCATCTCTACAGGGTAGGGATGATGCACAAGATCTTCAGCAGCATGAATTGCATGTAAACTAATATTAACTAAAAAAAGATATAGAAGTGGTCGTACTAAGGGGTACATTTTGGGACAATTATTCTACTGAAATTGAATTGGGCTATTATGCTTAATACTAAAGCGAGCTAGTTTTAGTAGGGACTCAATTGTAGCTAGTATACTGCGTCCATTTTCTGATGAGTTATGTGAAAAAAGATCCCGCACGTAATTGAGTTCGAAGATAAGCTTTTTACATTCTTTTGGAGTCCATTCTCCTTCGCAGTCGCTATGATAGAGTAATGTTTTAAGTGAATAAGGAGTCCTGCTGTATGCTTTTACTTGAAGTAACTTTGTGCGGAATGCGTTGAATTCTGAGTAGCTGCCCATATCTAATCCTTGTGCCTCAATTGTATCTATAAAGATGCAGAGATATAGGCTCACAGTTGTTCCTGTGTTTTAAAAGTACTGGAATGCAGATTTAAAAAATCTATTAACTCATTACTCAGTCTACAATGTGTAGGTATTATGAGTGTTAATGTTTTCTTTTGAATATATGCATGACATAAAAGCATTTTGATTTGATGTGTTAATCTAAGAAATGAAACATGCTTGATAAGGTACATGTGTGTACTAGTCACAATGTCTGCTTTGAGTGTTTCTGGTAGTTTACTCGTCATAGTGTAGGAGATGTTAGATCTTTGGGTAGTTGCTTAAATTGAACTTGATAATGCGAACACCACTTCTTGAATTCAGCGCTTGCTGGTCGGTTTGTGTATATTGTAAGTGGCCTTTCATCTATAACTGATTTGTAGGTCTGTAGCCGTAGTTGATAACTCGCTCGCAGAGGACTGTGACCAGATTTAATTTCAGCGTATCCACCTTCAGTACTGTCAAGTACAGTACCTCGCGGAATACCGAGCATAGTGTATTTAGTTTTCCCAACTATTTTTTTAAACGTCTTACTCTCTATCTCAGCTTTTGTAGGTCTCCAGACTTCGGTATTTTTATCAACTTTAAGTGCCAGTAGTATTTTTTCTTCAGCTGCTTTGCCTTGTGCAAAAACGAGTGGCACTGCTGACGATCTTGCCTTTAATTGAATGATTTTCTGGTTGGGTGTTTTAAGTGATTCAAGATATAACTCTATTGCATCAGCTAAAACGGGATGACTACCTCTTGCCTGAATCTCATTAATTAAATTGTTCTTTAAGACAGGATCTTTAATCGAATGATTGCAGTGTGCTATTTCAATTAGCCATGCCAAGTCTTGCGCTGCGATTGCAGTAAAGGCTTTAGCATTCTTACAGTGTGGACTAAGTGCAAAATGAGCCGCCCATTTTGGTGTTAATGTAATTTCATCTGGATTAATGGGCTGTCCGGAATGAGCAAATCGAGATAAAGATACATAACTATAAAATGAATTCTGTAAGATTAAGTCTCTATAAGGCTTAATCGATTGATCTTTATTGAAAATAAGAAATAAAGCCGCAGCAGATGCTCTTTGATAACGTTCATCAGCACACCATTCTTTAATTTCAGATATTAATGCTAGGTTATGTGTAGTTTGGGCATAGTAATAGCCCCAGTAACTATCTATAACGAGATTACCTCGGTAAAATGATTCGGGTTGTTGTAAGTTCTTATGATGTATGTTTGCCCATGAAATTAGTTCATGTATACTTTCTCCAGATCCGCTAAGAGACGTCTCTATCTTAGATGATGTTTCTGCATAGAAACTCTTAAGTAATGTTAGAGCAGCTGCAGGATTTGTTCTTATAAATTGATTCAAGACCTTGTTTTCGATTGCCACTGGCCCAATGCGCTTAAATAGATCAGGTCTATATTTAAGTATATTTAATGTTTTTTCTGGAACAGGGGTCTGTGCGTTTAAAAAGCAACTGCGAATCCTAGTTACTGTATCTTCATCAAATCGTGACTTCCATGACGTACCATGTTCATTCCAGATTGCTCTTGGGCGAGGAATTAAAGAGGAGTGAGGTGGAAGCACGTCTCTATTAAAGCAAGTGCTGAATGTACCTTCATTTTAAAGGGGTGAGTGTGGCACTTGCTTTAATAGAGCACGTTTATGTTTATCCTGCGTATTCTGCCTAAGGCTTGCTGTTTATTTGTGTCATATTGCGGAAAAGTACTGCCTTTGAAATCTCCCTTAGTATGCATGTCCCTGAGCGGATTTTTTCTCCTGTCAGCAACACTCTTTAAAAATCGACTAAGCGCTGTGGCATTAGGTGCTCCTATTATCTCAGATTTATTGGGCGTATTACCACGCGGAATGCAGATTCTTCAGACTTTACAGTTGTTATTAATCGCAGGCGCTTGGGTCTGTGCATGGCTTTTTCAGTCGCGATCTTTGGTACTATGTTATCCAGCGCTTTTTGATATAGATTTAAATTATTTTAATTATCATTGGTTTAACCCGTATGATTTCTTTAAAAAAGGTTACCAGCACGGATTTAAGATAGCGGGAATGCTAGTAGGGGTAGATGATTTAAAGACCTCAATTCTTGTAACTGGTGTGACTGGGTCTTCAAAAACAGCAGGTGTTTTAATGCCAGCATTAGCGCAGTTGTTATCAAAATATAATAGAGAAACAGATGATTGTAATTGCAGTGACCCGTTTCAAAAGTTGGGTGCCTTTATACCTGAGGTGAAGGGCGACCTAGTGGATGGCTGTATCTATCTTGCTCACGAAGCTGGCAGGGTTGTCTCAAGAGATATTATTATTCTAAGTCCTACATGTAGGATTCCTGTAGTGAGATACAGAGATGAAAATAATAACTACTGGTATTTATCTGCACGTGGTGGATCTGGCACATCTGATGCTGCTGAATTATTGCCACGCATTTACAGTGAATCTGGGAATAGTCGCCATGGATCAGTTATATCCGCAAGCGTATT
This sequence comes from uncultured Opitutia bacterium, assembly GCA_903834135.1. Classification (GTDB taxonomy): domain Bacteria; phylum Verrucomicrobiota; class Verrucomicrobiia; order Opitutales; family Opitutaceae; genus Palsa-1447. The sequence goes on from CAILHZ010000022.1 coordinate 99,605, forward strand.
TGAATCTAAAAATGAATTCGATTCTGTGATAAATTTACTCAGCTCTGTGAGTATTGCATTAGGCTCGCTTCAGCCTCGTTTCGTAGGATGGCGCTGGGAAAATCAATATTTGAAGCGAGTCAGTCACACCTTGAAGTGGAATCGAGCTGAATTCTTAAGAGATGATTCAGGTGAGTTTATAGTAGTGAATCCTCCAAAGTTTCTGAAAATAGATGGCCTAGTTTTCGTAGATAATCAGGTGCACTACAATTTAGTAGATCCGCGATTACCACCGGCTGAAGCCGCTGAGAGACTGACTCAGTTAGCTTCAATGGCAAAGACGCATTCCAATCATGGAGAAAACGATTATTTTTATGAACAGGGTAAGAAATTAGTTACAGCATGTATCACGTTATTTCGTGCAGTAAATACAACACCGTGTACAGCAATTGATATTATAAAGCTAATCACTTTTGATGGAACACTTGAGCATGCACTGCTGCAGCTTGAGCAAAAGCTTAGTTCGCTAAATTATACTCATGAGCGAGAAAGAATGCCACTGGAGTCGCTTTTGGTCTATTTTAGAAACGAGTGGATGCGAATGCTAGCTGATGGAAAAACAGCAACTGTTATCATTTCAACAATATCGAGTACCTTTGATATATTTCTTCAAGATCCTAATCTTTCAGAAACATTTTGTCAGGCTTCAACATTCTCCTTTGAAGAAATACTGCAGGATGGGAAAATAATATGTCTAGTTCCTGGCGATAGGTATGAACAACTGGGTCGAGTGCTTGGAACAGCATGTAAATTAGACTTCCAAAGTACAATGCTTGCACGTACTTCAAGGCCTGAACTCAACTGCAATCGTTTAGCCCTTTATTTTGCTGATGAGTGTCATAAGTATGCCATTGGTGGTGCTACTACAGCTGGGGATCCATATTTTATGAATCTCTCACGTTCTAACAATGTAGTGAATATTTGTGCAACTCAGAGCTATGCATGGCTTGTTGATGTTTTGGGTAGAGATACTGCTAATGTATATATTTCAGCTTTTGGTGTTCAGTTCTGGCTTCAGCAAACTGATCCTGAAACGTGTAAACGCGCCGCTGAGATTTGCGGTACCGTAATTCAAGAAGATCTACAAGAAGATCATAATTTAGATTTCGCTAATATTTGGGCAGCTTTAGGTTCGGGAAAAGAAGTTATCTTAAATAATCACCGTAAATCTAGGCAAAAAGAGAGGTACCGTTCCGAGGAATTCGCGCAACTTGATGTGGGTGATATTGTAGCTTTTAATAAAGGAAGACAGGGCAAGATGGCTAAGGTTGTTCGCGGAAGAGCAGAGTATCATTTCTGTACTGCGAAACCCGATGGGATAAATGCAGTGCGCTGTAGAGTTAGAGAGTATTACCGTGAAATTTTAGAAAATATAACCCATGAACGTGGTGAAGCAGAGACGTGGAGCTCTTTGATTACATCTTAGTTAGTGAATTAAAAAATGAATAAAGTTCTATTATATGACTAAAATAAAAATAGCTATTGGTTCAGAGTTTAAAAAACCTCCTCTTGTTTATGATATCCATGGCCTAGATGGAGATGGTCGTGTCTTAGTCTATAGTAGATTAGGAGATCCTATGCGTAACTTTCCTGCCGTGCGGTATAAGAATAAAGCGATCAACGTATGGTTGTATAACAATATTTTAGATCCTCTGCTTAAGCGCTGGGGTGCGCATAGTCTTACAGGAAATGCCTTAGTTTGTTTTGTTAAACGCGATGTTGCCCTAAGTATAGATAAGGCAATTGATGTTTTTAAAGTTATTTTAAGAGACTGTACTCTAAACGGAGAAACTGCACTACTCGCTACAAGTAGTGTTGTTGTGAGTCTGCTTAGAAGTATTTTAACTTTTAAAGATTTTATGCTAGGCAATAGAGTATCTATTGTAAGACCTAGACGTGGTAATGCTAAAATAAGCAGCCTTAAGAGTTTCTCTGAATTTGAGGCAGAGAAAGCATGGTGTGGATTAACCTATTACCCAATCGGATCAGACTATTTTTTTGCCCCAGTTCAAAGGCCTGCTAATCCTGAGTCACTTAGGCCTAATCACTTAGATCCCGGTTATGTTAGAAATCTCTTTAGGTGTTCAAATAAAGTAATCACTTACACCTGTGATGAAGCAGTTAAGACTTTAAAGCGATTTGTGTCTGAATCTGAGGAGTTTATCACCTCAGATTTAGGATGCCTACTATCCCAATCTTTCCCAATTCCTTCAGCCTATCAGGAAAATAAGTCAGGAGTCGTACGACTTAAAAAGTCTTCCATGTAAGCAGTTGTAGCTTTGCCTTCGATGAAGACAGGATCAGCCATAATTGCTTTGTGCAGAGGAATCGTTGTTTTGATACCACGAACTAAATATTCGCTTAAGGCGCGATAAGTGCGCTCAAGTGCTTCTTTGCGTGTTTTTCCAGAACAAATGAGCTTACCGATCATTGAATCGTAATGAGGAGGTATCGTGTAGCCGCTGTATGCATGACTATCTACACGAACCCCTAAACCGCCTGGTGCATAGTAAAGTCCAATGGTTCCAGGTGAGGGAGCAAAATTGCGTGCTGGATCTTCAGCATTGATGCGGCATTCGATAGCGTGGCGTTCAAAGGTGATATCACTTTGATCAAATTCAAGTTTTTCGCCGTTCGCTATTTTAATCTGTTGTTTTACTAAATCGATGCCAGTTACTTCCTCAGTAACAGGATGCTCCACTTGGATGCGCGTATTCATCTCGATGAAGTAGTAATTACCTTTAGCATCTACTAAGAATTCAATCGTTCCTGCATTTTCGTATTCAGCAGCTTCTGCTGCACGTACTGCTGCCTTACCCA
>CAILHZ010000023.1 GCA_903834135.1 uncultured Opitutia bacterium
AGGGGCCATCACCGGTTTCCACCTACACGGCAGAGACCATTGAATCCAGTGGGGCTTTAACACTCTCAGACTTTTTAGCTACAGTACCACAAACCTATGGTGGTATTAGTGTTGGTCGCAATAGCGCACCAAATGATTTGAATTTAACATTCGGTCAACGCAGTGAAACGGTTGTTCCACTTGCGCCTGCTGCTGGATCAAGTCCTACAGCAGTAGCACCTGCTCAGACTGGAGTCTCAGGGGTAGGCCTTCGAAGTCTAGGGTCTGGTTCAACTCTTGTCTTAGTTGATGGGCAACGTATGGCTCAATCTCCTAGCGCTAATCGTGATACTGCATCTGGCCAAGGCTTTGTTGATGTTAATTTAATCCCACTTGGACTTATCGATCATATTGAAATTACAACAGACGGAGCTTCTGCGATATACGGTGCAGATGCAGTCGCTGGTGTGATTAATATTGTGTTAAAGAAAAATTGGTCTGGCGCAGAATTAAGTGCGAGTTTCAAAGATACACAGCATGGTGGCGGTAACGAGCGTCAATCAACTCTCGTAGTTGGTTTTTCTGCAGATAAAGGCAAGTTTCATGGCACTGTTGCTGTGAACTATTATCAGCGTGATAGCATGATGGCTTCACAGCGTGATTTCTCAAGTAATCTCAATCACTCAAGCATCATCAAAGGCTATAATCCAACAAGTGGTGCTCCAGTATTTGGTTATGACTTAAGATTGCAGTATGGTTATCCAGCTACCGTATATGCGGTCGGTGGCTTCACTGCTATACCGGGTGTTTCTTATGCTGTTACGCCTTCAGGATTTGCTTCAACTCCAACCGTTGCTCAGTTCATACCTAAAACAACGATTGCTCCAGGCCAAACAACCTTAAGTGGACAAGGTCAAAATGTATTTAATGAAGCACCTTATATTGAGATGATTCCATGGGCATCACGTCATGGATTTATGACTAATTTCAGTTATAATGTTTGGCATAATATCGAGATTTTTGCCACTGCTGGTGCAACAGACACCCGCGGTATTGCGACCACAATGTTACAGTATGTTGCACCAAGTACACTGTATGTAGTACCTGCTGCGTATAATCCATTCAATCAAAGTGTACAGGTAGGTATGGCCTTACCAACATTCGGAGTATTAACACAGCGTACTCATACAACTGATACAAATGCTACAGTTGGCATCAAGGGTAAATTAGCGAGTACCTGGCAGTGGGATGGAAGTCTTCGCTGGGATCGGCAGGTCATCAATCAGATGAACCGTAATTTTAATTCAGGTATGTTAACCGCTAATCTAGCTAATGGAACGTTTAATCCCTTCATTGATGCGACAGCCTCAGGTGCGCCTAATATGGCTGCAGTATCAGAATCGATGGCCATTTATCCCTACATAAATTCAAGCTCTAGTCTTAAAGCGGGTAGTTTCAACGCCAACGGTGAACTATTTAATTTACCTGGTGGGGCTGTTAAAATGGCTTTCGGTGGCACAACTGAACAAGATTACGACTTGTATACATCTGTTGCTGTAAGTGCTGCTGTTGTTCCAGTTTCAACACCTACTGTGTATCAGACATTGCAAAGAATTAATGCTCTGTATGCAGAACTAAGTGTTCCTGTTTTCGGAAAAAATAACGCGATTCCACTTTTTGGTAGATTCGATTTAAATGCAGCTGGTCGCTACGAATACCAAGATTTAAATGTAGGAAGTAAGACTGTACCAAAGTATGGCTTCACATGGTCATTGATTGATTCCCTCATGCTAAGAGGTAGCTATTCAGAAGGCTGGAGACCACCTGCACCTACAGAAAACAGAGCTGTATCTCAAATCCTAGCTACATCAGGTGCAGATCCATCACGCGGGAATGTCGTTTCTTCATATAGTCAAATTCGTGGTCCTAACCCGAATCTAAAGGCAGAAACATCAACAACGAAATTCGTGGGAGCAGTCTATAATCCTAAATTTATTAACGGATTAAGTTTGAATGTTAATTATTATACTACAGTTCAAAAAGATGCGATCCAAACAATTACCTCGGCAATTGTACTAGCTAATCCTGCTTTATTTCCAAATGCTATTGTGCGTTCTGCTCCAACTGCAAGTGATACAGCTGCTAATCAGCCCGGTGCATTAATTAGCGTAGCAAATTTCATGCAAAATTACGGTTCCTTACGTAATGACAGTATAGATTATGGCTTAGATTATCGTTTGCCATGGAAGCAGTACGGTGCTTGGAGAGTGTCTGCTGATTCATCGCACACGCTTAAAGCGATTCGTGCGCTTACACCTGGCCAGGCTATCATTAATGACATTGGCGATACTTACGGTGGTCCTAAGTGGAAAATTAATAGTGGTGTTTACTGGAATAGCGGTTCTTGGAAAGCTTCAGCGTTATATAGTTATCTAAGTGCCTTCACGAGTAACTTATCAGATGTGAATTACTTAGCATGGAATCAAAAAACACCGGCTATTAGTAAAATAGATACAAGTGTGGGTTACCGTTTCAAAGGTGGCGTATGGGGTGGTTATGGTAAGGACCTTCAAGTTAATTTTGGCATAAGTAATCTCTTGGATAAGGCTCCGCCTTTTTCAGATACGATTTATTCCTATAACCCAGCTCTTCACAGCGAATTAGTATTTGGACGCACTTACCAGTTGTCTTTCAAATTACCGCTCTGATTTAGTCTAATAATTTAGAACTTCTAGGCTCTTACTGTATATTACGGTAAGAGCCTTTTTTTGGACCTAATGCGAGTCAACTTAACGATATTGTCTTAGATTTAATAACGTAATTGAAGGTGAGAGATAGTCTTGTTTGACAGGTTCAATTTTCATTAAGTCGGTACTTAAATATTTTTTATTATCATCGCAGAGTATAGTCACGACTACTGCATTTGATCCGATCTGCTCACTTAGCTTAACTGCAGCTAAGATATTTGCACCTGAGGATATACCGACTGCTAGACCTAATTCTTTGGTCAACTTTTGTGCCATAAGTATTGCATCTCCATCTGGGATAGCACTGATAGGGTCTAGCGCGTTTAAATCCATAAGAGCTGGAATAAATTCATCGGATATGCCTTGTATGCGATGGCGGCCTACTTTGTAACCTGTAGATAGAGTGGGGGATTCAGCAGGTTCTACAGGTACTACTTTGATAGTGCTATCAATTGATTTTAAATGACGACTTACACCCATGATCGTTCCACCAGTACCTACTCCTGCTACAAAGCCATTTATAGAAACATTATAACCTGTCATTAATTGTTTTAGAATTTCAGGTGCAGTATTAAGCTCATGTGCTTCAGAGTTCAGTGAGTTAGAAAATTGCCTAGGAAGAAATACATTCGGATTATTTGATGCAAAGTCTTCACACCTGCGTATGCTTCCTAGAAATCCTCCTTCTTCTGCTGAAACACGAACGACTTTAGAGCCAAATCCCTCGATCATTGCAATGCGTTCTTTGCTCATCCAGTCGGGTATGTATATGTGGACATCATGGCCTAAAAAACGGCCTAATGCTGAAAATGAAATTCCTGTATTTCCGCTCGTAGCTTCAGCTATAGTATAGCCCGGCTTAATAAGCCCTAATGCATAGGATCTCTCTAAGACATGGAGTGCAATTCGGTCTTTAATGCTACCTGTATAATTATAGTATTCAGCTTTAGCGTAAACGGTGATGTCGCGATTTTTGTATTTTAAATCAATGGCTAGTAGCGGTGTATTGCCTATTAGGCCACGCAGCGTTTTAAATCTATCGGTAAAAGATAACAAAGTAAAATGAGGATTAACTTAATTTATATAGACTCAGTAAAAGCCTGATTTTATGCTAATATTTTAGATCAAATTAGCTACCAATAAATCGCTTCTATCATCTGAATTTTAGATGATTTAGAATGCGAGCGAGAAGTGTCTAAGTGCAACTAACTGTTTTTTTAATTCGGCTCTAAAATCTGGGTGTGCAATTGAGATTAACGCCTCACCCCGCTCTTTTAATGTTTTTCCATGTAGATTCACTGTGCCGTATTCTGTAACGACCCAATGGATATGGCCACGTGTAGTGACAACTCCAGATCCAGCAGATAGCTCAGCTACTATACGGGATACTTTTCCATTCATAGCTGTTGATGGAAATGCGATGATTGGTTTTCCTCCTGGAGATAAAGCTGCCCCACGAATAAAATCCATTTGGCCGCCAATACCAGAATAAATACGGTGGCCAATTGAGTCTGCGCACACTTGACCAGTTAGATCAATTTGTACTGCAGAATTAATGGCTACAACTTTTGGATTTTGCCTGATAATAGATGTATCATTTGTCCAGTCACACGGATAAAAAGCAACGAGCGGATTGTCATCAACAAAGTTAAAAACTCGGCGAGTGCCATTAATAAAACTTGTAACGATTCTTCCATTTCCAACTGCTTTGAATCGGTTAGTTATTGCACCAGCATGTACAAGATCGACCACACGGTCTGAAAACATTTCCGTGTGAATGCCAAGATCGTGTTTATTTACTAATCTGGCAAGTACAGCATCTGGAATCGCTCCTATACCCATCTGCAGCGTTGATCCATCGTCAATTAAATCTGCAACACGGTTACCGATATATCCTTCTATTTTAGTTTCTTTTTCACTGACATGTTCATGTAACGCACGGTTAGTGCTTATGAAGGAATTAATTTTATTAAACGGTACTACATTATTTCCATGTGTACGTGGCATCTGTTCATTGATCTCTGCAATGATAAATCTGGCTGTATCTGCTGCAGCTTTAGCTGCATCAGTTGAAGTTCCTAATGAGCATAAACCATTTTCGTCTGGTGGTGAGAGTTGTAAAAATGCAAAATCTAATTTAATACTTCCTGACAAAAATAAGTTTGGAATGTCAGACAAAAAAATGGGTATAAAGTCAGCTCGGCCGTCTTTTATCGCCTCACGTACTGGGGCACCTGCAAAAAATGAAACGGAACGAAATTCTTTCTCACGGCCAAGTTCAACAAAAGGGGCGGGACCTGAAGTATGTAAATGATAGAGATATACATTTTCCAAATCAGTTCTCCTCGCAAGTGCTTCAATTAAAGGAGTTGGTGTAGCTGCAGCTCCGTGAATAAAAATGCGTTGGTTACTTTTGACCAAGGAAACGATATCATCTATGGAAGAGGCTTTTGAGCGTACTGAATGCCAAAATTTTAATGTGCGCATGCTTAAGATGATTTTTATTGATCGAAGTTTAAGATCACGACTTCGCGATATGCTAAGACTAGGTGATCTTGAGATCTGAGTATGACAGGAGATTACTCTTCAAACTGCGCATTTTTTGCCTAGTCATTGGCATTTATTCGTAATTCTTATCAAAAATCCGAGTTTAGCGTGACTCAACTATACCTTAAAATAGACAGCCATGGTGGTTAGAGTCGGAAGCTAGCTTTAGTATAAACTGATATAGGAAATGTTGGCTCTTAAGTAAGCCCAGTTACTTGGATTCTTGACTAAAATGTATGCCAATTTTTAAATTATGTAATTAATTGAATAGTATAGACTTATGAATTAATAATTCTTAATTATATGTAGGATTAAAATTCTCAAAGAAAGCGTCTTTATCACACGCTAGACTAATTCACCCACAGAGGCCTAATCCATTCAAGTTGGGTGATTTATGTACGATATTTAAGCTATGGTTTTACCATATCAATCCAGGACCAAAAGCATCTGTCGCTTTATGTCACTTTCACTGCGTCTATTTTTTCTCCTAGCCACTGCTTCCTTAGCTTTCGGGCAGGCTCCTGTTATCACGAGTAATAATGCGGCTATCGGTACCGTTAACACCGCGTTTTCGTATTCAATTACAGCCAATACTACTAATGTGAATAGCTATGGTGCTACGAGTTTACCCTCAAGTCTTACGTTAAATACGGGTAATGGTTTAATTTACGGAACTCCTTCATTATCAGATTATTCAGCATATCCTGCAGGAATTAGCCTCTCGGTTAGTGCAACGAACAACTATGGTACGGGTAGCCAGCCCTTGGTTATAACAATTAACCCGCCTGTTCCAACTATTACCAGTACACTTAATGCGACGGGTGTTGCGGGAAGTAATTTTACCTACGCGATTACCGGAAGTTATTTCCCCACAGTTTATACAACAAATAGTCTTCCTGCCTCTCTTACACTCAATGCAACTACCGGTATTATCTCGGGAGTGCCTCAAGCAGCAGGTCTTGCTAGCATCAGTCTCACAGCAGGTAACATAACCGGAAATTCAGCAGCCGCAATTTTAACACTGAATGTTAGTCCTCAACCGCCACCAGTTATAACCAGTCCTTTGTCTGTTGCAGGTGTTGTTGGCTCAGTTTTCACCTACAACATTACAGCTACAAATAATGCCTCAAGCTATGCGGCAACTGGTTTACCAACAACTCTTACCCTAGATGCAACTACTGGACTAATAACAGGAACGCCAAATAGTGCAGGAACTGCGATTGTTACGATCAATGCATCTAACGGTACAGGTTCATCTCCTAATTCTGCGCTTTCAATTATTGTTTCTGCTGCAATTACCAGTGCACAAACAGTTGCTGCAACGTTATCATCGCCATTTGTATACGCAATTGTAGTCAATAATCCTACGACAGGTTACACGCTAACGGGTAATCTTCCTCCTGGTCTTACGTTCAACCCAAATACAGGAATTATTTCGGGTACACCTTCAGCACTTGGTACTTATGCCCTTTCAATGGGAGCTACCTTTACAGCAGCTCCGACAATCAATCAGCCCCTCATTATTACTGTTAGTACAACAGGAACAACTGCGGATGGTTATGTTTTTACTGTTAGCGGTAAAACCAATCAGATCGTAGGGTACACTGGAAATAGTGCTACACTGACCGTTCCATCAGTAATTAATACAGTTGCTGTAACGAGTGTCGCTCCTAACGCATTTTCTCCGGCTAATACTCCTGCTACTACACTCAACAGTGTTACTATTCCGTCTTCTGTAGTAACACTTGGAGCGAATGCATTTAATGGCTGTAAACAGTTAACCTCTGTTACTCTGCCTAATACACTCAGTACTATTCCGCTTGGGGCCTTCGGTAATTGTTCAAGCCTTCCTGCTATAGTTATACCAAATAGCGTAAGTTCAATTGGTATTAATGCTTTTGGAAATTGTAGTGCACTAGCAACCGTTACTTTACCAGCAAACTTAGTGACAATCAGCGATGCTGCGTTTGCAAATTGTACAGCACTTACAACGGTTACAATTCCTAGTGGTGTAATCACAATTGAACAACAAGCATTCTCGGGTTGTACTGCGCTTACTACAGTCTCTTTACCAAGCAGCTTAATTAATTTCGGAAACTCAGGCGGTAATTGGCTGGGTGGAAATACTGGTGTTTTCTATAACTGTCCAAATTTAGCGAATTTAAATTGTGCAGGAAATGCACCCCTTATAGCTCAACCCTATGGTGATAGCGCGTTAGGTGATTTTGCAGGTGATAATAAAGCCACTTTCTTTTATCAACCAGGAGCCTCAGGTTGGACGCCAATCTTTGACGGAATTCCAGCGGCAGTTGCGGGAACTGCCTCAATGCCAAATTCTATGCTCGTGAATGCCTTCAACGGAAGTGCAGTCGTGAGTTTCACAACTCCAACCACACCGGGTACATCTCCGATTACTAGTTACATCGCCAAGGCGACACCAAGTTCGGGCGGTACTACAGTGAGTGTAACGGGTAACGCTTCTCCACTTATTTTAACTGGGCTCACCAATGGGAGCTCCTACAGCTTCTCAGTTGCTGCACTGTCAGGTAATAGTGCTGGAGTATATGCTACCTTAGCTGGCCAAGTAGATTACGTAAACGTACTGAGCCAACCGATTAGTCAAAATAAAAATATAGGAGATAGTGTAACATTTTCTGTAAACGCTCAATCTCCTCATGCACTAACATATCAGTGGTATTTAAGTGGTACACTCATTCCTGGGGCGACCTATTCAACGCTAACAATCGACAGTATTCATGCCTCAGATGCAGGAGCCTATACCGTACTTATTTCAACTGGAAGTGGCTCGATGACATCCAGTGCAGCGTATTTATCAGTAAATTCACTTAATGCTCCTCCTGTGATTATTTCCCAACCTCTGACACAAACAGTCGCTGTGGGATCTAGTACCTCACTTGCAGTCTCCGTTACAGGAACTTCGCCAATAAACTATCAGTGGTATCTTAATGGATCACCAATTCTAGGTGCTACGAATTCGAACTACTCGATAGATAGTTTTCAATTAGCCAATGCAGGTAGTTATACCGTAAGAGCATCTAATGCTTATGGCAGTACAACGAGTAGTTTAACTCCAATCAATGCGATCAGCCAAACAGCAACACCTCGTATTATTTCACAGCCTGCATCTCAGGTTTTACAGGTAGGGGCTCAACTCAATCTTGCTGTAGTCATCGCAGATAATCTTAATGTTTCATACCAGTGGTACTTCAATGGAGCACCTATTGTAGGAGCAATTAATTCAACGTATTCAGTGAATAGTGCCGTATTTTCTACGGCTGGCATTTACACAGTTGCAGTCGTTTACTCGGCTGGGACAGTGCTTAGTTCAGCTGCTACAGTTACTGTTAATTCATCTTCCACAGTAGCTACAATTACAAGTCAGCCAACATCCCAAACAGTTAACACAGGCTCGAGTGTTATTTTATCGGTAGTAGCTACAAGTTCAACAAGCTTAACCTACCAGTGGCTGTTTAATGGAAATCCAATTAATGGAGCTAACTCCAGTTACTATACTATTACTAATGCTCAATTAGGTAATACGGGTACCTATGCGGTAAGTATTGGATATCCAGGTGGTTCTTTATTAAGTAACAATGCTACACTGACCGTTCAAAATCCATACGTCACACCAATCTTTAATTTTCAGCCTGTGTCTCAGGTAGCCTCAGCTGGTTCAGCGGTAAGCTTTACAGTTTCTGCAAGTGGATTCCCAGCACCTACGTATCAGTGGTATTTTAACGGATCAGCTATTGCTGGTGCCACATCAGCAACGTTAAACCTGCCAAATCTTAGTGTTGCTAACGCTGGTTCATATACGGTGGCTGCACTAAATACGGCAGGGTATACACTCAGTACAGCGGCTTTACTTACTGTGAGTTCGGCAAATTCACCTGTTATAACTTCTCAGCCAAATTCTCATAATGTTACTACAGGCTCCACAGTGTCATTCCAAGTGGCCTCAAGTACGGGACAATTGTATCAGTGGTACTTAAACGGTTTTGTTGTTACTGGAGCTACGAGTTCAACCTTAGTCACAACTGCCTCGAACTCTACGCAGGGTATATATCAATGTCTGGTTAAAAACAGCAGTGGGTCAACTTTGAGTAATCCGGTTACTCTGCAGCTTGCACAAACCACTAACGTTGGTCATCTGACTAACTTTTCAATACTTAACTCAATAGCAGCTACAAATCCTACAGTGACTATTGGTTTTGTAACCAATGGTGTGAACACATCCGCAAATCAGACAATTTTAATGCGCGGAATTGGACCTTCTTTAACTAGCTATAATATAGCTAACGCCTTACCTGATCCTATCATTAAGTTATTTAACGGTCAGACCCAGATTGAACAAAATTTTGGTTGGGGCTCTACAGTCTTCAATCAATTGCAAATCATTGCGGCTAATTCAAATACCTCAGCTTTTGCGCTTACTAATGCTTTAAGCTTGGACTCCGCACTGGTGAGCACACTTACGCCTGGTGCTTACACCTTACAGCTTAGGAGTAATTTTGGATCAAGTGGTAATTTACTTGCAGAAATATATGATGATTCAACCCAAACCTACACCTCTACAAATCAGCATTTAGTAAATCTTTCATGTCTGCAGTATGTCCAAGCAAAATCAGCTTTGTCGGCTGGTTTTGTGATAGCAGGAACAACAGCACAAACAGTATTAATCCGCGCTTGTGGCCCATCCCTAGTTGGTTTTGGTGTAACCTCAGTAATACCAAATCCTACACTCACTCTCTACAACTCTTCGAGCAGTGCTATTGCGAGTAATACAGGCTGGGGTGCTAACCCAGCCATAAGTAGTGCTGTTACTCTAACTGGCGCATTTTCGTTCGCTAGCCCAACGAGTTTAGATGCAGCATTACTTGTCACATTAGAGCCAGGAGCTTATTCGGTAGTAAGTTCAAGTGCTACTGGACTAGCTGGATTTGAATTAATTGAAATATACGAAGTTAAATAAAGTAACTACTTCTATATACTAGACAAAACCAACATATTTTCAAATCGAGCTGTAAAAAATAAAATGAAATTGAAGTTTATACATCTTGCGCTTTTTGTATGCGCTTTCATTTCATTAAAAGCTCAAACCTCAAGCGTTGGGGTTACCACTGATGGTTTTGGTTATTATATCAATAATGGAACAGCAAAAATAACAGGCTATGTGGGAACATCCCTTACACCTGTAGTTCCTACCTTTATTAACACTACGCCAGTAACGGTTATAGATATAGGTGCATTTTCCAATTTAACCACTCTCACCGGTGTTACACTACCGGCGGGCATTCTTTCAATTAATGCACAGGCGTTTATGGGATGTAGTGCTTTAAAAACAATTACTATACCTAACACGGTTACAAGTATTGGCCAAAGCGCTTTTCAAGGCTGCAGTGCTTTAACCTCAGTAACTCTATCTAATACCTTAGCATCAATAGATACTTCAGTTTTTATGAACTGTACTGCACTTGCGGCAATCACCTTACCTGCAAGTGTTCAGAGTATTGATTTTACAGCATTCTCTGGATGCACGGCATTAGCTAATGTAGTGATGCAAAATTTGTCTGCTACTTATGTGTCCAGTCCAGCTCTTGCAGCAACAAAGCTTACCGTTCCTTATACACCCACAAATATCACTGCAGCTTTAGGTGATACAACTGCTACAATTTCATTTAATCCGGGTGCTAATGGTGGTTTAACTGTCACTAAATATACCGTCTCCACAGTAGGTGGAATTAGTGCTACTGGAACGGGATCTCCAATTAAGGTAACAGGTTTAACAAACGGCATAAGTTATAATTTCTTTGTTACTGCAACCAACCCAATTGGTAACAGCCCAAATTCTTCTTTATCTAATGCTGTAATACCTGCCACAGCTCCTTCAATATCGAGTTCACCGATGTCGCAAACTGTAGCGACCGGAACAGCTATAACTTTTACAGTGGTTGCCTCTGGAACACCTCAATTACAGTACCAGTGGTATTTAAATGGGACGGTAATAGCAGGAGCTAACTCACCAAGCTATTATATCACTAGGTCAACAACTTCAAACAATGGTAGCTATACAGCAACTGTATCTAATTCAGCAGGCACTGTAACAAGTAATCCTGCTGTTCTAAACGTGCTGCCTCCAGCACCTGTTATATTGACCCAGCCGGTTAGCCAAAATGTTACAGCAGGCTCAAATTCAGTCGCTTTTAGCGTGGGTGTTTATGGTTTAGGTTCTGTTTACCAGTGGTATTTGAACGGTTATGCTATTCCAGGTGCAACATCATCCACATACACAGTGCCTTATGCGAACGCCACCTCTGCAGGTGCTTATACTGTTACTGTTACTAATGCTGGAGGCTCGGTCACGTCTTATCCCGCCTCACTCGCTATTACAACAAACCCAGGGCGTATTGTTAATTTATCCGTTCTTTCGATGGATGGGCCAGGAAGTCAACTACTCACAATTGGCTTTGTATCTTCAGGATCAGGCACAACGGGTTCACAAAATCTTTTGATACGTGGAATTGGACCAGCGCTATCCTCTTATTCTGTATCTAATGTTTTAGCTGACCCGGTATTGTCTGTTTTCAACGGTCAGACAGTAATCGCATCGAATGATAATTGGGGTAGTACGGCTGCAAATATAAGTTCAGTAAATAATGCTGATGCAGCTACTGGAGCCTTTGCCCTTTTCTCGAGTACTTCACTTGATGCTGCTGTTGTAGCGTCAGTTAATATAGGTGCCTATACAGCTCAGATTAGTGGTAAGAACAATACAACAGGCTATGCATTAGCTGAAATTTATGACAATACTCCGGCTGGTGCTTATACGAGTACGACTCCGAGATTAGTGAATATATCCTGTTTAGAACAAGTGCCTCTAAATGGTTTCTTAGCAGCAGGATTTGTTATTGGTGGTAATACACCTCTACAAGTACTTATTCGAGCAAGCGGTCCATCTTTAGGCTTAGCGCCATTTAAGCTCTCTAATAGTATTTTAGATCCTAAATTAACTCTATTTAATAGTTCATCTGCTATAATAGCTACAAATACTGGATGGGCTGGAAGTTCGTCCATTGCTGCAGCAGCCAATCAAGTGGGTGCTTTCCCTTACACGAGCAGCTCGTATAAAGACTCTGCAATACTCATTACGCTTAGCCCAGGTGCCTACACAGTCCAAGCCTCGAGTGCTTCAGGAAATTCGGGTGTAGCTTTAGTCGAAGTCTATGAAGTGCCTACACAGTAGCCATGTAGTCTATACTCAAAACAGTGTTTTAATTGGCTCGTTAGGCATCACTTGATCTAGCAGAGCCTTAGTTTTAAATTTTTAGGAGTGTATTTTACGTAATTTCAACGCAATGAATAAATTTACTGTCATAGTATTATATACTGTAGCTTTATTCGCAGCGAATTCTGTTTTTGCGCAGACTTATTCGGATTCGCAAGGTGTTGTGTATAGTAGTTTTGCTACAAATCCATATACAGTCCAAGTTACTGGATATAGTACAATTACTAGTTCTGTAACTATTCCAAATACCGTCACGTACCAAGGGGTAGTGTATAATGTTACAGGCATCTCAGACAGTGCTTTTAAAGGATGCTTAGCTTTAAGAAGTATTGTGTTATCAAGTAACGTATTATCGATTGGGATAAATGCTTTTAGTGATTGTACTAATTTATCTAATGTCACGTTACCTACTGGTTTAGTCACAATTAAAGATGGAGCTTTTGTTGGTACTGCAATTTATACCATAACTATTCCAAGTACTGTCGCTACTCTTGGTACAAATCCTTTTGGTAATTGTACGAATTTATTTTTAATCAATGTTGATTCGGCGAACCCAAGATTTACTAGCCTAAATGGGGCTCTTTTATACAAAGATCTAAGTTATCTTATTTGTTACTGCGCGGGTAGTAGTTCGGAAGTATATAGTGTGCCACTTACTACAACACTGATTGCACCATATGCTTTTTTTGGATGCGAAAATCTATCCGCTATCTATTGCCCTAATGGGTATGAATATAGTTTTTCTAGCATTTCAAATACTGCTTTTACAAGATGTGACCCTCTGCTGACATTTGTTATTCAGCCTCAAACACCTGCAATAAAATCTATCACTGCAGGTGATCAAAATGCTACCATAACTTTTAACCCCTTAGCAGATCTTGGTAGAGTTACTGTTGCTGCTACTGGTGTAGATGTGCCGGTATCAATTAGTAATTACTATGTTACTGTCGCAACTTTTCCACAGGATAGTACAAGTAACATTAATGTAGTTAATGGCGGATCTTCAGCTACATCTATACAGGTTCCTAATTTAGTGAATGGAGTGACCTATTCATTTGCTCTTGGTGTTACAACAAGTGCCAGTGCTGATATTAATATAGTTGGCGGAGCACTCTCTTCAACTGTATCGGCTATGCCAAATTCTATCGTTCCAGTTATAACGACTCAACCTATAAGCCAGGCTGTAGCACCTGGTGCTGCAGTTACACTTACTGTTGCAAATCTAGGTTCTGATTCTACCTATCAGTGGTATTTAAATGGTACGCCTATCACAGGAGCTGTTTCAGCCAATTATACGATATCTACAGTTAATGCTAATAATATAGGCTCATATACTGTATCAGTAACAAGTTCTGTGGGATCAGTGTTATCAAATCCCGCAGTAGTATCCATAAATACAGCAAACTTAGTTAATTTATCTCTATTAGGTACTTTAAATTCATCAAATCCAACCTTCACGACCGGATTTGCAATTAATGGTATTGGAACTCAAACAATTCTCATACGTGCCGATGGCCCTGGGCTTATACCTCTGGGTGTTTCCTCTGTCTTAAGTCAAATTCAACTGCAACTTTACGATTCTGCAGGTAATGTGATAGCTACTAACACGGGATGGAGTACTCCATCAATACTTGGTAATTCTCCATCAGGGGCCAAAGTTATTCCAGTGACTCCAGCCCTTATGGCAAGTGCTGGAGCTTTTAGTTTACCTACAGGCAGTAACGATTGTGCTTTAATAGTTACGGTCCCCAAAGGTACTTACACAGCGCAAGTGACTGGTTTAAATTCTAGTGCAGGTAAGGTCATCATTGAGGTTTATCAAGTACCAAACTTATGACTAATTTAAGACTATTTTCATTATTCTGTGCTAGGTTAATATTAAATTACGTCAATAAGCTGTATTTTAATATTTCAGTTGGGTCTCTAGGTCGTTAATTTGATTAATGCTTAAATGCAAAAGATAAACTTAGATTATTATTTTATATTACGCGTTGCTCGAACCGCGTCATCTAAGGATATTAAATTAGCCTTCAGGAATCGTGCTAAGCACTTACATCCTGATGCAAATACGACTAGAAATACAACTGCTTCATTTCAAGCCTTACAAGAAGCGTATTTTGTACTTAGTAATCCTCAGCGCCGCAGGCTTTATGACCAAGGTGATTATGTAGTTACAATTACCTCTCCAACACAGGCTGCAGAAAAGATCTGGAAAGCTGAATCGTGTCAGGAGTGCCACTGCGTATCTGCTCAGTTGCGTTTCATTACTTATGAAAGTGTAGTAAGTCTGCTTTTTTACTATAAATCTACCACGCATAGTGGAATTTATTGTCCTAAGTGTGCTTCTAAGAAGTTGTTCAAAGCATCACTCATTACAGGCTTTGTTGGATGGACAGGTGTACGTGGATTTTTCAAATCTTTTCCAGTATGCCGTACATACATTGCAGGAGGTAATCGAAATGCGGCCATAAATGCGGTAGTTTTAGCAAGACAGTCTGCCTATTTTAGTCAGGAAAAAGACTTTAAAATAGCTCAGCTTCTTGCAACAGAAGCTATAAAGTTTGAGCCTCATATTAGTAGTGATACCGAAGACTACAAATTGGGTCTAGACGGCATAAAATTAGCGAAACGACTGCGTGTAGAGAATGCAGACCGCAACTTGCGCCTAGTTTCAAAATGGGATGGGTGGCCACTTGCAGGAAGATACGGCCTACTTGGATTATCTATTCCATGTTTAATCTGGTTAGTTTTTTTCTACACTATTTCATCTTCTCATTTATTTTCATTTATAGACACCAGTATAAAATATTTTGATAAAGATGTGTATTACCCAAAGCATTCAGTAGGGGATACTAGTTCTGGATCTTCGACTTTAAATAACTTTAAAATATTAAAGACGACTACAGATCACCTTATGGTAGCTTCTGACGGTTATACTTACAGCGTAAGTAATGCAGACTATCAAAGGTTGCTGCTTAAGCTTAAATCATTGCAAAGCCGTAAACTTGCCTTGGATAACGAGGGTAGGCTTCTATCTCAGGAATGTGCTAGTGTTGAGTACGCAAAAAATATGTACGCTAATCGTTCTCTAGCAGATAGAACTGGGTATGAAGCGTTGCAAAAGAAGTATCTATCCAAATTACCAGGTTATAAGAAATTAAACGAAGATCTTAACTGTGATTTTGATCTTTTTAATTTTGATCTAGAGCGTGTAGGTAAAAGATATCCGTAGGTCTTTGCATTCCTAGGACGGATTTTCTCTAAAGTAAGCCAGCTTTAGTGACGTACTTATTACTAGTTGGTAAATTAATAGCACCAACCTAATGATAATTATTAATCCAAGTATCCTTAAAGTATTCCTAACTTATCAGTGTATCAACTGGTGTTACCTGTTTAAGCAATAAATGCGTAAGTTATTATTTCACAATAGTATGTATTTCTATTGTAAATGATAACAAATTATAATTAATTTGTTATACCCCCTCAGCCAAATATCACTTAATATATGGTCAGTAATCTCCCCCTTGCTAATGATAAGTTCAGCGCTCAGATAGCAAATCTGCAGTCATCTGTTGATATTGTTGTCAGGCTCATGTTTATGTTGCGAGATGCCGATATCAGTAATGGTGATATCGCGAACGTGGTTGTTGATGATAAATTCATTGCATCACTTCTGGTTAAGAAGTTAGAGCAGATGAGTAATAAGGAAGACGGATTTATCATGTTTCAGCCTGAGGTTGATGATCAAGACACGACTAATAGGGCTAAACCTGGTGCTAAGGCTAAGGAGCCAGCTTTATCTCGTGATCAATTAATTGAGGCTATTGAAATAGCAATCATGCGTCTTGGGCATGGTGAAATACTTAAATTAGTTTCAGGCATTAGTTTCGGTAAAGTATTGGGAGCAGAGTTGAAAGGGTATGGTATGCTTAAAAATGAACTATGGGTTCATTCAGTAATTGTTGGGTTACTCGCTCAAAATATTGCTAAGATGGTTAACACCTTAGAGCTAGATAAGGACGAAAATGCAGTACTACTAGATACTACAATCGCCTTCATTAGTGGATTACTTCACGACGTAGGTAAAATAGCCCTCAGCTCTGAAATGGCCGCTAAGTCATCTAACTTCAGGGCAAAATTAGATTCTCGTTCAATGTCGTGGATGGAAGCTGAAAAACTAATCTGCAATGTAGACCATGCAGCATACGGCGCCCAAGTTGTCGCTAAGTGGAAACTGAATGAAGAAATCTGTAAGGCTATAGCTGGTCATCATACGCCACCGCATCATGACCGTTTAGCTGCAGTAGTTCATTTAGCAGATTGTGCGGCTAGAATGATTGGTTCTGCACCTGGTATAGGTGGATTTGCGATGAGGACTGATTCTCGTGCCCTACAAACTCTAAATATAACGATGGAAAACATCGAACAAGTCCTTATCTACGTAGCATCAGACCAAGAGACTATTGCAAACTACTGTGCTACAAGCTAAGGTTTCTGACTCAAACGTAATGGCTTAAGTTACGTGTTTTGATTTTACTTAAATTTAAAACTTACTTCGGACTAGGGGAAGAGTAGTTCCGCAGCAAATGATGCCATTCCAGAGTCACTATGCGCTATGCCTGGTGCGAAGGCTAATTTCCAGTTTAGGGAAGTACTTAACTTCGCAGCACTCGCTTTAGCAGAGGCGTAAAAGTACTTACCTCTGTCTAGTCGTACCAACCCTTGAGCATCTGCTTCGGGTGTATGTCTTAAAGCAGCGTGATTTGGATCTGTATCTTCAGTTCCTAGCAAAACAGTTACATCTAAGCCGAGTGAATGTTTAAGATCTGACTCGCTTACCTTGGTATTTTTTAATCCATACGGAAACGCTTGGGATAAATTTGGTAACATATACCAACCTGCATTTGCAGCTATAACTCGATTTAGCCTAGCATGTGGTACAAAGTATATGAAACGCTGCACGAATTGAGCGCCTGCTGAATGACCAAATAGTGAATAGCTGCTACTTTGGTTACGCGTAATTTTAAGTGCCGCATCAAAGATCGGTTCTATCATATAAAAGGACCACTGGTTTTCGGGTAGTGGGTTTCCTTTTTTATCTACGGTATTTCCGTAATTATAGCCTGCATCACTTGGAAATTGTTTTTTAGAAAATTCAGGAACTATCAGGATGAATTTTTTCTTCTCTGCGTAAGGTATCCAATCCTTAAGGTAATCTTCTCCGTTTCTTCCAACTCCGTGCATCACAATTACAACTGGTGTTTGAGCAGTACAGTTTTGTGGTTCAAAATACCACACTTTAACTTCCTTACCTGCTTGAGTGTATACAAAGCTGGAATGGGAGGAGTTTGCAAAACTTGCTGGTAGTAAATTGTGTAAGAATAAAATGCAGAGAATAATCGAGCGCATATTGTATCCTACTTTATGTAATGTATATTTTACTAACTTTAAATAAAGTCAGTAAAAGTTAAAATGGTGGAGGTGGCGGGAGTTGAAATCGGTTACGTAAGTTACCTAAAATGCTGCTAGTTATGTAACTACATTACAGAGCGAAAATAGCACATTTCATCATGTTGCACAGGTAGGCACGAAATGGCATAAAAGGGCACACATTTTGGCAGGAATCTGGCAGGAATTTTTGCGGCACAAATATGATAGGATTTATGGTACTCGCTATTAGTTCAGAATGGGAGACTGTCATGTGGTCTAGTTCTTTACAGATTACCTAACCCCATGAAAAAAATCTTACTCCTGCTACTTTCATTGCTACTTGTTAGCTTCATCACTGGCTGTGCCACAGCTCCTGAGAATATTGCGCCAGCTTATGTTTCACATTTGCAGTATATGCAGTTCACACTAGAGCAGTTAGGCCAAGAAGAGGCACGTTTACAGGCAGCTCTTTCAGCTTCATCTGACGCGCAACGCAGTGCTCGTGCTAATGATACTGTAGGAATCATTTTTCTAGGTCTACCAGTTTCATCGCTGTCAGGCTCTAATCAGGCATCCAATGTAGCTCGTTTGAAGGGTGAATTAGAAGCGGTACAAAAAGCTATTATATTAAAGGGCGGTCAACTAAAAGAAGCTGCTATCGCGCCACAAGCAGGAACAGCTACACAGATGAATCCTAAGCAGTAACTAATTTATCTCACAATAGCATCACATAATCCGTGTTGCTTTTTTTGTGCTCGTCATACCGCAACCTCGTTATCCCACCTGCACATTGACTTCATGCCGAGACTGCAGGTAATCCAGTTTGAAGATCGCCACTGTTACCCTGCCAGACTCCAAAGGTTCCCACTACATTATTGATAACTTTATTTCCACTTCCAAAAAGATTATTATCAACGGTCGAGCCGTAGTATTGTAGATTAATCCAGCTCGCTACAACCATTGGGGCACTTAAAATTAGTTCGAGGATAGAATTATCGATATCCTTGAGTGGATCGTAATTATGAAGAAATACCCGACCCTTAAGGTTTAAGTGCTGAGTACGTTCGCGAGGTGCTGCGATGAATGCTGCGTTACCTGCTAATCCCCATTCAGGTTGTACTTGTGACCAATCGCTACTGCGGTGTAACAGTGCTTTATGTAATAAAGT
The DNA here is from genome assembly GCA_903834135.1 of uncultured Opitutia bacterium. Lineage (GTDB taxonomy): Bacteria > Verrucomicrobiota > Verrucomicrobiia > Opitutales > Opitutaceae > Palsa-1447. The sequence continues at coordinate 19,178 of CAILHZ010000023.1, forward strand.
ATCTGAAATGGAATCTATTCCCAGAAGTTTTGAGCGTTCTTTTCTGCAAGTATTTGAATGGTTAGGACAGATTGTAGAAGCCTTTCGTGAACGATTAAAAGAATTATCATTAAGCTAACCTTAAACCGATTTACATGAGATATTTTGTCAGAATTTGTAAAAATCTATCGTATTTGATTAAATCTATTTAATGTAAATTATTTACTTCTTATTAGGTGATTTAGTTACTAATACTTTACGTAACCCCATCATGATCGGCTTAATATTAGCTCTAGTTGATTCTGTTACTAATATTTTTACCGATGTAGCTAGGAAAAAAATATTAAATATGGGTTATGATGTTAGCGTGGTTAGTTTTGGATGTAAGGTAATTAGCTGTTTATTTTTTATTCTAGTTATTTCTGGTATGCATTGGTTTTTAGATATTCCTGTTCTATTGCCTAACTTTGGCGCACTATTTAATGGTTCAACGCTTATCGTTTTTTTTATTTATATTATCATTAATTCAATCCTAGAGGGTGCTGCCGTATTATTGAACTTAAAGGCGATTCAAATTTCACCTTTGTCATATTGTGTACCATTTTTAGCACTTACCCCATTATTTTTACTACCTACAGGTGTACTCTTTTTACACGAGAAGGTATCGCTTGGTATGCTAGTAGGGGTATTTCTTGTAGTGAGCGGAGCATTAATTGTAAACCGTGGTTTGTTTGCACAGGGATGGTTAGAACCAGTTAAAGCAATTTTAAATCAAAAAGGCAGTCGCTATATGCTTTATGTTGCAGGACTACTCACTGCTACAAACTTATTAGATAAGTGGTTTTTAATAGCATCTGGAGATACGAGTTTTAGTATTCGCTTAATGCGTGCCATTACATTGTCTTTTGGTAAATGTTTTATGCTATCTATAGTGTTTTGGCTTTTAATTAGAAATAAAAGTAGTAATGACTCACAGCTGGAATTGAAACGCAGTCGTATCTTTTCGAAACAAAAGATTTCACAATTACTTGTAATGATTAGAGCGGTTCCCTCATGGCTAGTGATAGCAGGTATTTCAGAAGCTTTGGTTTTAATTCTTCAATTAACTGCCTTACAATACTTGGTGGCAGCTCTAGTTATAAGCATCAAGAGGGCAGGCATGGTCTTTGCTGTATTTCTAGGATGGTTTATTTTTAAAGAAAAAAATATTAAAGATCGTCTAGTTGCTTCTATAGTAATGACAGCAGGTGTACTTGTATTTTTTATTTCTAAACCCAATCAAGATGGTAAATTATTAATAGGAAATTATGGAGCACTAGCGATTGCTTGTGGAGTGCTTTTAGTAGCTTTTTTTGTTCTAAAAAATACAAAAGATGAAAATGCATCCATCTATGAACCTAACGGTTGAATTTTACTTAGTGTGAAGTAGCTAACGCTGTTTTGCCATTAATCCATTTTCCCTCAATAAGTACAATTTTGGGATTAGTTACTGGACCTAGTGTATTGGTATAGAGTTGTTCAATTACTAGATCAAAGGCTGCTTCTGCTATTCTTTCATCGTTTTGATCAATCCCGCTGCAGTTTTTCATTTCTGTAAATAAGTGTAGGAATGCAATTCCAATATCATCCGGTGTTTTTATGCCTCCTGAAAGTAGTAATTCTTGAAGTTCGGAATTTGTTGTAACGATCGCCTTCGGTTTATTAGCTCGAAACCAAGTTAAGAATTTTTGTTGCTCCCAGTCTTGAGTTAGAAATAAAGGTAATTCATTTTTATTCTCGAATGCATTATGTTTTTCGAGAAGAAACGAAGACATCCAGTTATGAGATGCGCGTTTATCATCGGTTGAACTGATCGCAAATCCTATACGTTTGTATCCCAGATTGCGTAATTCCTCAAATGCAAGTCGTACTGAATGAATTTGGTGATTTACTGCGCAGTGAAAATGAGGGTAGTAAAGCGAGTAACCAATTGCTGCACATGCAAAGCTACTCCAATCGTATTTGAGTCGTGTTTCGGATGAAGGAAAAGGTGTAAAGACAACACCACGAATCCCGCGTGACTGCAAAATACTAATTAGACGTTTTTCACTTACTCCATGATCACCTAATTTGAATTCAGATATCGAGTAACCTAATTTTTCTGCATATATTGCTAGTCCGTTTCTAAGTCTTTCTAGGGAACTTAAGTTGCGCCAATGTGCATCGGGTGGGTGTGCATTAATAAAAGCAATTACTGTAGATGATGGTTTAGAGCGTTTGCTTTTAATATCTGCCATTAAGGCAGATACTAAGGGGTTAGGTCGGTAGCCGATTTTATCAGCTATGAGTGCAATTCTTTGTCTTGTTTTTTCAGGGATACTTGGATGTGAGCGTAAAGCGAGTGAAACTGTCATCGTCGAAACGTTAGCGACTTTAGCTACATGTTTCATGGATGGTTTTAGCGGCATTGGATTTAGGGTTCTTAGAGGTTAAATAATTGGTTGCTACTTTGTAATAAAAAGTAGCCTTAGCTTTCATTAACTCACTAGGAAGTATATGTGACTTACTTTACG
>CAILHZ010000024.1 GCA_903834135.1 uncultured Opitutia bacterium
AAGCCATAGGTTTTAGTAGAGTGCCAAGCCTAAAGCGAACGAGCTATTTAAAGTGAAATTTCTTTCCACAAAAAAAGCTCCTAGTTTCCTAAGAGCTTTTTTAATTTAGATTCGTTTAAATAAGAAAGCGGCTGCTCCATCGTGACCACTGACCCAAGGATAAGAGATTTCTTTTTTCTCTAAAACAAAACGGCCTTCATTCTTTTTAATAAAGGCGTCTGCTACCCGCTCATTCTCATCTGCATCAATACTACAAGTTGAATACACAAGTCTTCCACCCTCTTTTACATAGGTGGCTGCTGCATCTAAGAGAAGCGTTTGTTGTCTACTGTGACGGCCAAAATCACTTTCCTGCAAACGCCAGCGTACATCCACACGGTGACGCATGACGCCTGTATTAGAGCAGGACACGTCAATTAACACTGCATCATAGAGCACTTGTAAATTCTCCTGCCTTAAGCAGCGTGCACCTTCTCCAATAATATCTCCTATGACTACTTCAGTCTTAAGGCCTTTTGCACGTGATAAATTTTCACGCAGTCTATCTACACGCGATTCTGGAAGATCCCAGGAGACAAGTAAGCCTTCTGTTTTCAAGCGGTCAGCTATGAGTAAACTCTTTCCACCAGGAGCTGCACATAAATCCAATACCTGCTCACCTGGCTTTGGATCAAGTAAGTCTACAGCAATACGTGTTGCTGGATCTTGTAAATAAATTGTTCCTGCTTTTAAAAGCGGTTCCACTTCAGACCATTTGCCTGATGCGATTTCATAAAAGTTTTTCCATGGTGTTGGCTTAAGCCATTCAGGAACAGGTCCTGCACTTGCATCATCTCCTGCACGCCAACGTGCAAATACAGGTGCTGGAGATTGATTCCATTCTAGTAATGCACGTGTTGCTTGTGCACCTAATGTAACAAGCCAGCGTTTTACGATCCACTCAGGATGAGAATAATAAGCAGCTAGTGAATCTGATGATGCAAGGGCCACAGGAGGCACCTCCTCAATAAGACTTTTGGCCATCTTTCTAGCCACCGCATTGACCAATTTAGCCTCCGGAATGCTAGTCAAAGACTTCGCATGTTGGACCGCATGATGCACAATTTGGGCAATTTGGGCCGGTTCATCGATAATTTCGAAGCCTGCCACATAAAGAATTGCACGGGTCACAAACCGGGGGGGGTGTGCCACAAATTGACCCAGTGTTTTTTCGAGTCTTCCGGAGTGTCTTACGACCCCAAACACAAGATGTTGACAGCGAGCTCTTTCCGTATGTGGTAAAGAAGGAGACGCCTGTTCCATGAGCCGGTCGATCCTTTCCTTCGTGGCAAACCAAGCTTCGATGAGTCTTACAGACTCTAACCAAGCTGACGGACGCTCTGGAGACAATTTGACAAGGGATACCATTGTAATCTCAACTCTCACCTTTACATCGCCACTCTCGCAACTATGAATTCCGCCGCCGTATCAACTTTAATCTCAAAAAACCCGACCCTCAGAGGCCATAAAGCCAAATTGGAGGCGATGGAACCTAATGCCTATGTTGTTCACCGCAGCTGGGGTTTCGGTCAAATCAAAGCCTTTGATGAGGCCACCTACCGCCTCACGATTGATTTCGTAGGTAAGAAGTCGCATGACATGGATCCTACGTTCTGCGTGACGACGATGGAAGTGCTTCCTAAGAAACATATCTTAGTTGTGAAAGCAGAAGAGTCAGATCGTATCACACAACTCTCAGTTGATAGTCCTGCAGACTTAGTTGTTGAAGCTCTCAAGGGTTACGAGAACCACGCGACAACAGCAATTGATCTTGAAATTGTTTTAGCTCAAGTCATCGGCGAAGAAAAATTTAAGAAATGGTGGACCACAGCAAAGAAGGCTGTAGCAAACGATCCACGCGTGAGCGTTCCAGAAAAGAAAACGGAATGTTACATCCTTCGCGAAATTCCAGTTTCTGCTGAAGATGAAATCTTAGAGCAGTTCACTACGACCCGTTCGGCTCGTCGTAAGATTAGTCTCGTTGAAGAATTAATCACAGCATCCAAAGCAACTGACACGAAGGCTGATCTTTCCGCTATCCTTGAATCCTTAACGGACGCTGTACGTGATAGTAACCAGCTTGATGCAGCAGAGCGTCTCTACGGAGCATCTGTACGTGATCATTTAGCTAAATTAGCTAAGCACACAGCTCCTATTGATCCTACTCAGGCTTCCCTCATTGCTAATGTGCGTGACCTACCTGACATAGCAGAAAAGATTCCTGTTCATTTCCAGTCTGATTTCCTTGAACTCGTTAAAGAGACTCATCCGGTTGAATGCCGCGATTTAGTATTTACTCTGCTTAAAGTTTCCCAAGGTAAGTTCACGACAGAATGTATTAACTTTTTAGTCGAAAACGGCTACTCTGATGATTTAGCTGCAGCCTTAAAGCGCTGGCAGACTGAACAAAACTTACGTGCTCCAGTGCTATTATGGATTGTTAAGAATCGTCATTCAAAGAAGTTTGCAAAACTGCTTAATGATTTAATTGATCCACGTTTATTAAGTGCGATCTTCTTTGGAATCGATTACGAAGCACTCCAAGCAGCAAGTGCACGCCGCATTCCATTAGCTGATATCTTAAGTGAAGATCCTGATTTAATCAGTGACTTACTTTCTACAGCTGATCCAGAAACAGCTCGTGACTTAGCAAATACACTTCTTCTTAACCAAGGCTTCGAAGAGTTAACTAAGAAGTCACTGCTAGCTCGTTTCATTAAGATCTTCCCAAATATTCAATCCTTGGTTGCAAGTGATGCTGAATCAAAAGAAGAACAGCTCTTAGTTTCACGTGCTAGCTACGACCGTAAGCGTGAAGAATACGAAAATATCGTATCTAAGAAGATTCCTGAAAATTCAAAGTCCATTGCTGCCGCTCGTGAGCACGGTGACTTACGTGAAAACTCAGAATACAAAATGGCTAAGCAAGATCAGACCGTTCTTATGGCTCAGAAGAGCCAGCTTGAACGTGAACTTGCTCGCGCTCGTGTTACAGACTTCAAGGAAGCAACCGCAGATCAAGGCAGTATCGGTAGTATCATTGAACTGCTTCAAGGTGGCGTTAACACCAAGTACACCGTTCTTGGTGCTTGGGATAGCGATCCAGCTAACCATGTTATTTCATACAAGACTCCACTCGGAGCAGCTCTTCTTGGCCGCAAGGTCGGTGAGACTGTTAACGTTAAATCAGGTGGCGGTGAAGAATCCGTAAAAATCTTAAGCATCAAACGCTACGCTAACTAAGTTTAATCTAAAGTCTTAGTCCTTTTCAAAAGCCTTTAAGAATTTGTGATAGCACTCTTTCTTAAAGGCTTTTTTGCGGGTTTTATAATAGCGGTTCCTTTGGGACCAGTAGGACTCTTGTGCTTTAGGCGGGTGCTAACTCGCAGTCTTTGGGTAGGCATTGCAACAGTACTAGGGACTAGCTTAGCAGATATGCTATACGGCTCTACAGCAGCCTTTGGAGTGGGAGCTATAACGACAGCCTTAATTGCGCATAAAGTCTTTTTTAAAGCTGCAGGGGGATTATTCTTAATAGGTTTTGGAGCTAAAATTATTACGACTAAGCCAGCTGACCCACTGAGTGAAAAAGAACCTACCGATATCACAGGTCCACTCATCTCTGCATTTGTTTTAGTTCTAGCAAATCCAATACTGCTGATTTCTTACATCGGAGTCTGTGCTGCACTTGATTTGGGAGCAATTCACAGAGCAGAATTATCCTGGTTTTCTCCAGGAATTTTTTTAGGTTCAGCTGCTTGGTGGTTTATCCATAAAGCGACCGCTGCACTTTGGGGCGATACCTTAAAAAAAGTAGGCTTAAAGTGGATCGATCTTGGAGCAGGAATAGTAATTTGTGGCTTTGGAATTTGGCAGCTTATTGACTGCCTAATTAACAAGTAAACTACGCCAGTGCTCTAGCTAGCACTTGCTATGCTCGTATAAGAGAAAGAGCCAAGATCACCTTAGGCTTAACATCCTCTGAAATAACACCTCTTACCCAGTTGCAATACTAACAACAAATAGCCACACTACATCCTAAGTGAGCGCTTCTTGGGATACCTTAAAAATCTTATCTGATCCAACCCGCATGCGGCTTTTAGCCCTTTTAATGCGTGAAGAACTCTCCGTTGCTGAACTCCAAGAGATTCTTGGTATGGGTCAATCCCGCATTTCTTCTCAACTAGCCCTGCTTCGTCAGGCAGGCCTCGTCACAGACCGTAGAGATGGCAAGAAAGCCTTCTATTCACTGCGCTCCACACTTCCCCTTAGCCAATACAATTTACTTAAGGCTGCCTCAGAATCCGTTTCTGAACTGCCTGTCATGGATGAAGACACAGAAAGTTTAGACCGCATTTTAATTAAACGCAGAAAAGTTTCGGAGCAGTACTTTAATTTAATCGCAGGACGTTTAGGTAAAAATTATTGCCCAGGCCGCTCATGGGAAGCAATCGGACACTTAGCTTTACGGCTTACCCCATCCATCGAAATTGCTGATCTAGGTGCAGGAGAAGGCCTTATTTCTCAACTTTTAGCTAAACGCTCAAAGCAAGTATGGTGCATAGATAATTCTCCACGAATGATCGAAGTAGGTACCGAACTTGCGAAGAAAAATGATCTCGCAAACTTAACCTACAAGTTAGGCGATATCGAAAAAGTTCCTTTAGCTGATGCCTCTGTTGATGTCGCAATCTTAAGCCAAGCGCTTCATCATGCTCAGCATCCTCAAATTGCGGTCCAAGAAGCTTTCCGAATTTTAAAACCAGAAGGCCAAATCCTCATTCTTGATTTAAATGAGCACACATTTGAAAAAGCCAGAGAACTGTATGCAGACGTTTGGCTAGGCTTTAAAGAAAGTGTTTTACACCAGTTCCTTAAAAAAGCTGGGTTTCAAAATGTGGAAGTTTCTTTAACCGCAAAAGAAACAACAGAACCCTATTTTGAAACACTGCTCGCTTCAGGCTATAAGCCTAAAGCGAGATAATAGTTAGTCTCTTTTTTACTTTAGATATAGCGCAAGCCAGGCCTGCACTTGGCTATACCAGTAACGGCTGTCTTCTCCTTTGAGTATCCAGTGACCTGCATCTGGAAAAACAAGCAGTTTACTTGGGACTCCAAGGCGCTGCTCTGTAGCAAAATTCATGAGCGCATTATTCATTGGCACACGGAAATCTTTTTCTCCTACAGTAATCAGTATTGGTGTCATAAAACCAATCCCCTTAGCTTGGTTACCCCCTTGCATGACAGGACTTTGCTCACGCCAAATAGGACTATCTCCCCAAACAGGTGTGCCACTATTTACTTCACGGCCGTAAATTCCGTCGCTTGTCCCCCACTGCATAACAAGGTCCATCTCACCTGCATGAGAAATAATGGCTTTGTAGCGCGTTGTCGTTGCCTCAAGCCAGTTAGCTAAGTGACCACCGTAGCTAGCACCACCTGCAGCTTGCTTTGTTGCATCGATAAACGAATACCGTGCAATTGCCTCATCTGCTGCTTCATTAACCTCATTTGCAGGACCTCTAAGGGGATCAAACTGAATAGCCCGAGCGAAGGCTTCACCATAACCTGTAGAGCCTTTATAATCGGTTAGAAGGACAACATAACCTGGTGCTGCGAGCAGATGATAGTTCCATCTTAAAACGAACTGATCTTTCCACATGTTTGCTGCACCGCCGTGGATCACAACAAAAAGAGGATATTTCTTGGTTGGATCAAAGTGAGGTGGCTTAACTATCATGTTATGAATCTTTAATCCGTCTTTTGCCGTAAACCAGAAATGCTCCACTGGCTGTAAATCAATCGCTTCGCTGCGCGCTGTATTAAAGTTAGTCAGTTGCTTAGGTTTTACTGAACTGTAGAGATAAATTTCTGCAGGAGTTGTCGCACTATCCCAGGTGCCAATGAGTGCACTTGCACCTGCTCTTAAATTACCCGAGGTTCCCGTATCACATGAAGGTTCTTCTGTAATCTCACCTCCTGTTTGACTCACTGAATATATTTTCTCTAAACCTGCATGTTCGTAGGTAAAATACACTTTCTTTGTTTCAGTAGGAATCGCGAAGTTAGAGACCGATCTATCTAGACTCTGTGTTAAATTCTGCGCTTCAGAAACGTGCGGCCAATCAAAACGCACTAGGCGTGTTAAATCATACACCTTATTTGGCGTCTCAGGACGCATAAGGCAGAATAAACTTTTACCATCATGTGAAAAAGTAAGCCCCTCATAACTTGCTGTTCCATGCGTGAGTACTTCAGGTTCACCTTTATTTAAACTTAATTTAAAAATCTGAACAGGCACAGTATCCCGAGGTGCATCCTGTGCATTAATGCATGCAGCAAAAAGGATCGCATTACCTTCAGGAGTCCAAACGCATTCTAGTTTTTGATCTTCACCTTCATGACTTCCAGCAAATCCTGGATTTTTCGAGAACTGTGATCCTGCAAGTAAATCTACTGCTTTAGCTCCTAATTTTACATCCTGAATAAAAGGATGCAGTTTTTTATCATCTAACCATTCATTCCAATAACGTGGTGGAAATTGTTCATAAGAGCGTACATTGTACTTCCTTGCTTTGTATTGTTTATCCGCAGCTTCATTATCATTTTCGGTTAAAGCGCCCGGATAAGTAGGGCTAACAAATAAGAGCTGTAAGCCCGATGGACTCCACTTAGGAGCACTAGCCCCTAGCAGAAGACTTGTAAGTTGAGTATCTATTTTATCAGCTAGATTTAAGCAGTGAATTTGTGAAGGAGCTGTTCCCTTGCCCTTCATTGAATAGGCAATTTGCTTACTGTCTGGAGACCAAACAGGAAGACTTTTTGCTTGGCCACTTGTAGTAAGTTTAACAGCAGCAGTATCGTCAGTTAAGGATTTAATCCAAAAATCAGTAACCTGATCTTTGATGTCGTAAGCAGGAAGAGTAACAAGAATGACAGCCCACTTACCATCAGGACTTGGTACAGCACCACCAATGCGGTTCATAAGCCATACATCTTCATGGGTAATCGTGTGTTTACTAGCAGCAGAGTGCTCCACAGCATGAAGCACCCCAACAACTAGTAGACTTAAGAGATAGATTATTTTTTTCATCAATGGTTAATGCTTACTTGGCTTTGTTGTTCCAAAATCCATGTCAGTAAAGTCATTATGAATACCTTCATAATTTTTATCCTGTTTATATATCTGTAGGATTCTGAAGTGTTCATATTCACTGGTTGGAAAGATGCGCGCTTCTTCACCAGGCAAGAATATTGCGGTGTAAGACTGCTTACTGTCTACCATGCGGCGTATCACGACCATACAGGTTAAACTTATGCATTCCATGCTTACTTAAGTCGACCTAAAGTGATCAGTTTTTTGGCTTAAACCAAACAGCATATCCCACAGCTTTATGAGAAGCTGGAAAACCTAATATTAGCTCAGCTTTTAGGCCAACACCTACAAAGATATAGTGGATCTTCAAGATTACTACCGTACTGCATTTCACCTGCTACAATCCTAAAGTGTTTAGCTTCATTCAGAAACTAAGCTCCTTTGACCTATAAAAAAGCCCCTAACAAATGAGCAATCCATGAAGCTAAATACTCAAAATCGCCAAAAATGAATATTCGAGGGCGTTTTTTCATAAGCAATCGCTGCATCTTAACCTAGAGTTTATGAAAAAAATTACCCCAAGTTTCATCTTTTTTGAAACCTGAGGTCTTTATAGAAAAATAGCCCTAAAGTCCGTGAAACTATGTTGAAATACAGGCGTCATTGAGTTAAGTTAAAATCAGTTTTCCCACCCCTAAGTAAACGGCGCATAAGCCTATGATTTTTGCATCTTTTTTAGTTTACGATATAACCTCAGGCAAACGCGCTGCGAATACTGCAAAGACCTCTCAATTTAAATGGAGCGGCCGCTACTCCTGCGCACTTAGCATAGTACTTGGCCTTGGCCTAGTCGGCTGCGAAAACACGGCTAACCAGAAGTCGGCTGCCCAAGTCACTTCACAAGCACCTATAAAAGTCGCTGTTCAAAAGATTTCATTTAACGACACAATCCAGCCAATCCTTTCCGAAAATTGCTACAGCTGCCACGGACCTGACCCAAGCGCTCGTAAAGCAAGCTTACGTCTTGATCGCCCAGAAGGTGCTTTCAATCCACACGGCAAAAGCACCGCAGCGATTGTTAAAGGAAATCCAGACAAGAGTCCCCTGATTCAGAGGATTGAATCCAAGATCGAAAAAGAGGTCATGCCTCCAGCTGATCAGCACAAGACACTTAAAGCGTCTGACATTGCATTACTTAGACGCTGGATTTCTGAGGGTGCTCAGTATGAGGAGCATTGGGCTTTCATTACCCCTAAGCGTCCCGCAGTACCCACAGCATACTTACTACCAAGCGCAAATCCAATTGATGCCTTTATTCGGCAACGCCTAGTAAAAGAAAATCTACAGCCTTCCCCAGAAGCAGACCGCAGATCTCTGATAAGACGCGTGAGCTTAGATTTAACTGGAATGATTCCTAGTGAGCTAGAAGTTAATGAATTCCTCACCGATCAAAGTCCAAATGCCTATGAACGAGTAGTGGACCGCTTACTTGCAAGTACAGCCTATGGTGAACACCGCGCACGCTACTGGCTTGATTACGCACGCTACGCAGACACGCATGGTATACATTTTGATAACATGCGTGCTATATCGCCTTACCGTGATTACGTGATCCGTGCTTTTAATTCGAACAAACCCTTTGATGTGTTTGTGAGAGAACAACTCGCAGGTGATCTTTTGCCTGCACGCAATTTTGATCAATTAGCAGCAACAGGTTTTGTTCGTTGTAATCTAACAACTAACGAAGGTGGAGATATCCCTGAAGAAACTTACGTGAATCAGACTAGAGACCGCGTCGAAGCCTTTGGCGCAGCATTCTTGGGACTAACGACGGGGTGCGCAGCATGCCATGATCACAAATACGATCCCTTCACTCAAAAAGACTTCTACAGTTTAGCTGCTATTCTAGGTAACACTGCGGAAAAACCATGGGATGATAATATTGCAGATCCTAGACCCGTTTTGAAATTTCCTAAAGCCGCTAACAAAGCAGGTGCAGAATTTATTTTTACTGAAGGTGCTGAGCTAAAAGCACAATTAATGAAGCGCAAAGAAAAATGGGCTGAGCTTATGACAACTTGGCTTACTCAAGGTAACAAGCCTAAGGCTGTCTCTGAAGATAAACTTGAAATGCGCTTACGCTTAGATGAAGGCCATGGAGATGTTGTAAAGAATTCTGCACCAGGTGCAGTCTTGAAAGAATTTAAAGCAGATACAAATCCTTTAGTCTGGGGTGAGAACTCCTGGTTTTGGCCTTCTATGCGTATGGATATAAATACGCGTCTAAGTCTTGGCGACGTAGGCAATGTAGATACAGATAACGCCTTCTCAGTAGGAGGTTGGCTTATGCTTAGATTACAAGTTGCTAATGGAAACACAGGCTCAGGCACTCTTATTGCACGTATGGGTGATGAAAAAGATGGCGGCTGGTCAATCTACCACGACAAAGGCTTTATCACAGTAAGTCTACTTGCTGCAGATCATACGACTAAGGCGGATCCAAAAATGCCTGGCGCAAAAATGTCTGCTCCAAATAAACATGGTATCATTGTAACAACTAGTACGGGAATTAAACGTGATGAATGGGTACATTTATTTGTGACCTACTCAGGAAATGGTAAAGCATCCGGTGTACGTACATACATTAATGGTAAACTAACAGAGACGCCTGTCACACAGGACACCCTAGATAAAAAAGATAGCATCAAGACAGTAGCCCAAACTTACCTAGGCAGCAAAGAATCGGGTACCCCAATGAAGGCAACGCGTTTTCAAGATATTCGTTTATATAAACGCGCACTCACTGCAGACGAAGTTGCTCGCTTACTCTTTGAAGATAGAGCTGCTGAAATCGTAGCATCTAAACCAAACCTAAATTCCTGGACTAGTAGTGAAAAATTTATCGCCGTTAATAAATACTTCTTTAGCAAGGTTGATCAAGAGGCGATCGATCTAGCAAATGCAGTTACACAACATGACGAAGCCTTTGATGCCTTAACTAGAGACGGACCTGCTACTTTAGTTGCAGTAGAAAAAGAAACTCCTCCCGCGGCCGATCTATTAAAGCGCGGAGACTATTTCTCTCGTGTCGGTCGTGTCGAAGGCGCCCCACCTCATTTCTTGCCAGAAGCGAAAACAGATACACCCATGAATCGCAAAGGTCTTGCTGAATGGCTTTTATCGCCTAATCAGCCACTGATGGGACGAGTTACAGTAAACCGTATGTGGCAAGAAATTTTCGGCAGAGGCTTAGTTGAATCTTCGGGAGATTTCGGAGTAATGGGAGCAAAACCGTCACATCCTGAACTGCTCGATTATCTGACGATTGATTTCCGCGAAAACAATTGGGACGTAAAACGACTTTATAAATTAATTGTTATGTCTGAGACTTATAAGCAGTCAGCAAATTTGACCGCTGATAGCTTAGCAAAGGATCCATCAAATCGTTACTTAGCACGTGGTCCACGTTTTCGTATGGATGCAGAAATGCTAAGAGATAGTGCTTTAAAAGCCTCTGGCCTACTGGTTGCTAAATTAGGCGGCCCTTCGGTTAAACCCTATCAGCCACCAGGACTTTGGGAAGAAGTAGCTATGCCTGAATCTAACACGAAGACCTATGTGCCAGATACCGGCGAAGGCCTTTACCGCAGAAGCCTCTACACGTTCTGGAAACGTGGCTCTATGCCACCTGCAATGGAGACATTTGATGCAACCTCACGTGAAACAGTATGTACACGCAGAGCACATACTAACACACCACTCCAGGCATTCGTAACAATGAATGATCCGCAGTGGGTAGAAGCAGCACGTAAATTAGCTGAGAGGACGCTTATAGAAGCAAAGCCAACAGACGTTGAGCGGATTAACTTTATCGCTGAAACAACACTGAATCGTCCGCTCACTCAGACAGAGGCACTTTATTTACAAAAATCAGCAGCGACTTTTAAAGCTCACTTTATTAACGATGAAGATTCCGCTAAGGCACTCATCAGTGTAGGCGCTTCACCTTACAACCAGTCACTTAAACCTAAAGAAATTGCTGAGTGGACATTAGTTGCCAGTGAATTTCTTAACTTAGATGAATTTTTAACCAAATAGGATTAACGATGAACCATACTTTAAATGATCCTAATGTAGCGCTGTGTTCAGACCATTGTGGTGAACACCCAAATGTCGCTAACTTACCTGAGTTACCCTTATCTCTTCAAAAAGAATGGCTCGAATTAGAAACGCGTCGCCACTTCTTAGGCCGCGGCACCAAAGCCTTAGCATGGGCAGGCCTTGCGTCGATTATAGGCCGTACTGCACCCCATCTTCTCGCTGATCCTACAGCACTACTGCCTCAAACACCCCATTTTGCACCTAAAGCTAAAAGGGCTATTTATTTGTTTATGGCAGGTGCTCCCTCCCAGCTAGAGACTTTTGATTATAAACCAAACTTAGCAGACCAATTTAATAAAGATCTCCCAGAATCTGTACGAGGTGGCCAAGTTTTAACGGGGATGTCCTCAGGTCAGGCCCACTTTCCTGTAGCTCCAAGTTTTGCAAAATTTTCACGCCAAGGAAAATCAGGCATGTGGATGTCTGAAATGTTTCCAGAACTCTCCAAGGTAACAGACGATCTTTGCATTATTAAGTCGCTGTATACTGAGGCGATTAACCACGAGCCTGCTATCTTAACGATGACAACCGGAAATATGTTTCCGGGCAGACCTTCCGTTGGAGCATGGCTAGCCTATGGTCTTGGTGCCATGAATGAGGAGCTTCCTACCTTTGTAGTGATGACCTCGAAAATGCCTCAAAAACAAAATGTTCAGGCTCTCTCCAACCGTCTGTGGTCTTCCGGTTTTCTTTCTCCAGAGTATTCTGCTGTTCAACTACGCTCAGGCGGTGAACCCGTTTTATATTTAAAAGACCCTAAAGGAGTTACTTCGGATATACGCCGCACAGTCATTAGTGGCGTGAATGATTTAAACAGGCAGCTATACGAAAAAATAGGTGATCCTGAAATCAATACCCGTATCGCTCAGTACGAAATGGCATTTAGAATGCAAACCTCGGTGCCAGAACTCACGGATATGTCAGATGAGCCTGCGTCAACGTGGGAACTGTATGGTCCTGATGCAAAAGAACCAGGTACGTTTGCATATAACTGTTTAATGGCACGACGTCTTGCCGAACGTGGCGTACGCTTTTCGCAAATATTTTTACGTTCGTGGGATATGCATGGTGGCCTTCCTGGCAGTATGCGTGTTCTGTGCGGAAATTCTGACCGTGCTACCTACGCCTTGATGACTGATTTAAAACGCAGAGGTATGCTTGATGATACCCTAGTTATCTGGGGTGGAGAATTTGGACGCACGGTTTATTCGCAAGGCACACTTAAACCAGATAATTACGGCAGAGATCACCATCCACGCTGCTTTAGTATGTGGATGGCAGGTGGAGGCGTTAAGCCTGGTATGAGTTACGGTCAGACCGATGACTTCTCCTACAATATTGTTAAAGATCCCGTTCATGTCCGTGACCTACATGCAACGATTTTAAAATTATTCGGCTTTGATCATACGAAGTTAACTTTCAAGTTTCAGGGCTTAGAACAACGCTTAACCGGCGTGCTCCCAGCACGCGTTATTAATGATATATTGGTCTAAAATTTCTCTACCATTGGCGATCGCCAGTGTTTGCCTTTCGCTGCAAGCAGAGACTGCAAGCTATACCCATGACATTAGCCCCGTTATTGAGAAGAACTGCATCTCATGTCATGGTCCAAAAAAACAAAAAGGTGGCTTACGCTTAGACTCGTATAGTTTTGTTCTGCAAGGCACGGAAGATGGACCAATCGTAAAATTAGGAAACGCTCAAGATAGTGAACTTTATCGCAGATTAACTCTACATCCAGGTGATGATGATTTTATGCCAGCAGGGGGTAAACCCCCACTTAAAGCTCACGAAATTGAACTCATCAAACAGTGGATTGCAGCCAGTGCTCCTGAAAAGTTAGCCTTTGAATTTGTTGCAGTTAAAAAATCTGTATTAGTAGCTAAACAAGCTGCTCCAGACTATAGACCCAAAATTAAAGAAGCCTCTGCCAAAGCAGAATCACTTGGCGTTCGCTTAGTACCCCGCTCTTCAATTCCAACAGACGGTTTAGTTCTAAGAACTGCAAGTAACCCAAAACGCTGCACAGATGCCGTTATTGAACAACTCTCTAGCTACTCTGATTTAATTGTTGAAGCTGAACTCTCTAGGACTGCAGTCACGAGCAAATCCTTAGCCCATTTAAGTAAGTGGAAAAACCTTCAGCTTCTCGACCTTTCATATACGCACGTCTCTGACGATTACATTGATTCACTTGCACAGTTAAAAGACTTACAGAGTTTGAATATATCAGGAACTCAGATTGGTAAAGACGGGCTTGCGAAAGTAAATAAGTTAACTTCCGTTGCTCGAGTATGGGCTTTTATGGAAGCACCTGCAGGTTTGCTAAAGAAGTGAAGCCTCTTCGCTTACACAAGGTAGCGTCTACGCTACCTTGTGCGAATGCCTAAATCAGTGAATTTATTTCACCCAAGCTAAACCGTCATCTCCTGCGCCAACTTTAATTAGTTTCTTAAGGGTAAAATGTTCGAGATCAATTTCAGCAACCTGTGCACTTGAATCGCACGAAACATAAGCAACAAGCCCATCTGGTCTTACTAAGACTTCTTGGGGCGATTTAGGCATAGGAAGTGTCTTAATAAGACGCATGGTAGCTAGATCCACCAATCCTGCTTTTTGTGCTCCTGGAATAGCTACAACCAAACTCTTGCCATCTGGAGTTACAGCAGTGCCGTAAGCAAGGCCTGGAAGAGCAACTGATTTTACAATTTTTAAAGTCTCAGCATCAATAACTGCGAGTCTAAGAGCCGTTTGATCTGCAGTAATAATAAAGCGGTCATCCATAGTTACTGCAATGCGCTGAATAACAGGAGCTACCTGAACAACTTGCTCTAACGTGCGCTTATCTAAATTAAGAACAGAAATTGTACCGCTTCGTACATTAGCTGTATACCCACGGTGTCCATCGTGAGAGAGAACAAGCATATGCGATTCATTTTTGCCAGTAGGTATCGATCCAATAATGGCCAAAGTCTTAGGATCAATTACTGTCACACTTTGCTGAAGTTCAGTGGTTACATAAAGCAGTCCATCCTTAGGACCAAATAAAGGACAATGCGGACGAATCCCTTTCCCAAAATCAATTGTTCCTACAATTGAGCGGCTTTCTAAATCCATAATGCGGATAAGTTGTCCATCCGTACCGGGCTTACCTACTCCGGAATTTCCGTAGATCGGAACGTAAGCTAATTTGCCGTCTGGGGAAGCAATAAGCTCATGAGCTGTAACTGCATTTTCAGCGATTTTTGCAATTTGCATTTCGCTAGTGGGATCAACCAAGGAAACTGTTTTATCACCTTTATTGGCTACTAGAAGCATCTCTGCTTTTGAAGTAGATGCTTCGATGTAAAGCACTCCTAAAAGAAAAGTTAAACCAGCACGAATAAGGGGTATTTTTTTCATGAAATATAAATATCCCTCAATCAAAGCTCTAAAGTCAAATGCTCCCAACCTCTAAGACACAAAAAAGCCGCTTCGGGCTGCTATCCGAAGCGGCAATGCTATCACTAACCAATTAGTTTGAAGGTGGCGGAGGATTTCCGCCTTTTTTCTTTCCATGCTGCGGAGGTCCTAGAGGTGGCATTTTATCAAGAATTGCTTGTTGATCAGAGGTCAATTTAGCGCGCACCTGAGTTTGAATATCTTTGAAGATTGCCTGCGTCTGTGTGCGGCGATCCTCTTTTGAAAGCTCTTGATTATCACGCAGCGCTTTCATTGCTGCGTCATGTGATTTTACAATTTCGGATACTTCAGTCACTTGATCTTGAGTAAGATTTAATTTCTTAGTGAGCATATCGATCATTTGACGAGGACCGCCAGGACCCTTGCCACCTTTACCATGATGACCACCAGGGCCTCCTGGACCCTGAGCATCTGGAGGAGGCGCTTTGGATGCGTCTTGAGCTTTGATTAGCGGAATTGAAACAAGAAGCCCTACTGTGAGAGCGAGTAGACTAAGTTTATATGCTAATTTCATAAGTGATTAATAATGAGTTCTAACACGAGACATACTATACGCTTTAAGACCTTAAGATTTGATTAAGATTTAATCTTTCTGCAAATACAGGCCAAAGTGAGAAATTGCTACACACGCAGCACTGTGTTTGATTGTAAGACGCACCTTTGTTGTTGTAACAGTACTACCCTTAAAAATAGCACGGTGACCAATCGCTTGAGCCTGAGTATCAAGAACCCAAGCATTATTAATCCAGTGCTCAATTTGGTACGCATCTACACGCTGACCTAATGGAATATATTCTTGAATATTAATAAGATTATATGTGACGGGTTCTGCCCACTCAAAAACTACATTAGCTTCTGTAACTGAATCATCCGTTGACCAATAGGTATTTCCACTTTCAGCTTTTAAGTGCTGTGCACTAAACAGTGAATCATTTGATCTCGTGTTTGAGGCTGTGATGTTAGCATCGTTAATTAAGTTAGTAGCAAATGTTGCATCTTTAAGTGCCTTAAAAGCTTTCAGACTGGCCACATCCTTAGCTGCTAATTGACCTCGTTTATCAGGTGGAACATTAAGCAGTAGATTTGATCCACGACCTACTGATTGGCAGTAAAGAGAAAATAACTTAGTAGCAGACTTAACAGTCGAATCTTCACTTTCATGATAAAACCAACCATGACGGATAGAAACATCAGACTCCGCAGGCACCCACAAATCTCCTGGTCTTTCGCCCGTTTTATTTCGCTTCGATTCTTTTGTGTTAAAAGTTAAATTTTTATTTTTAATCGTAGCCCAAGAAGTCAAAGCCTGCGTTCCTTCTTCATTTCCGCCCCACCGATTATCAGGTCCAAAATCACTATGGATAATACAATCGGGTTGTAATTCACGAATGATTGATACCCATGCATCAGGCCACTGATAGTACGAGGTAGCATCAACAACACGTTTTTCTTTTGCACCACCGTAATAACCCATACCTCCATTAGCACCATCTAGCCAAACTTCAAAAATAGGGCCGTACTGCGTTAAGAGTTCACGCAGTTGATTTTTATAGTAGGTGAGATATTCGGGTTTTCCATAGAAAGCGTGATTTCTATCCCAGGGTGAAAGATAAATTCCAAAGCGCATACCAAGTCTGTGACATGCATCTGAGACTTCTCTTACCACATCTCCTCTACCAGAACGCCAGGGACTATTTTTAACCGAATGCTCCGTATAAGCGGAAGGCCAAAGGCAAAATCCGTCGTGATGTTTGCAGGTCAAAATAACCCCTTTAAATCCACCGTCCTTAAAAGCTTGGACCATTTGATAGGCATTAAAATCCGTAGGATTAAATATGGATTCGTTTTCGCTACCCTCTCCCCATTCTTTATCCGTAAAGGTATTTACCCCAAAATGCATGAAAGCATACAACTCCTCATTTTCAGAAATAAGTTGCTTAGCAGACGGCGTTGGCCCGTAGGGTTTAGGACTTAAACTTTCAGCCTTAAGCCTAAAAGGCATTAAATTAAGACTCAAAATACACATTAAAAAGGTATAAAAACGCATAAAATAGAATTCGGGGTACATGTGAGACGCTTTACTTCTTTTAGTGGATACAATCTGATTAAACTCTTACCCAAATAAAACCGACACCAGTTAATCTTTCTGACGTCTTTAATGTTATACCTCACTTTTATATGAAACTGATCAGCTTAGGATTCCTCTTTATTGCTTTATTGCCTGCCTTAGTTAAGGCAGACCCCCAAGACTACGCAGAGCTGTGTAAAGCAATTACCCAGTCCCCTGCCAATCACCCTTATCTGTTATTTAGTGATGCTGATAAGCCTGCCATTAAAGAGCGCCTACTTAATGATCAGACCTCACGCGAAATTTGGGAAAAAATACGCTTAGAAGGTCTGCGCTATCTCAATGCTACTTTTGAGCCACCTGCACCTATGCGTGATCCCCACCCGCGCTTTGTAGGACAAGATGATTACTTAGCCTACATGACTGAGCACAGTAGGGCTGCCTTAGAATTAGCCTTTATCTATCAAATGACCGGAGATACCCGATTCGCCGAGAAAGCATTCGAATTAGCAGACAAGTTGTGCGCACTGGATTCATGGGTACAAAGCGCTCACCGCTTTGAAGTCATTGCAACGAGAGTTTGGCCTTACGGTGCAAAAGATGATCAAGCAGTATTCACCTACGATATTACAACAGCAGGCATTTCTCGTGATCTATCCCTTGTTTATGATTGGAGCTATACCGCTTTAAGTAAAGATAAGCGCAACCGAATCCGTAGCGGGCTACTTGAAAAATCAATTACCCGAGTGCGTGGCTCTTATGAATACTTCTGGTGGAATACGGCTTCACGCTGTAACTGGTCTGGAATATGCCACTCAGGTCTAGGTCTAGCAGCACTTACTTTAATGCATGAAGATCCAGGTTTAAGTGACGTACTCGCCCATTCCTGTGATGGTGTTAAAAATCTCTTAGATCACGTTGATCCACAAGGCGGTTGGCAAGAGGGCCGTGGATATTGGGCTTATGGGTTTGGTGAGAGTTCCATATTCATTGAAGCTATGAAGAGAGCCAGTGGTGGAAAAATTAATCTCTTCACACATCCTGCCTTAAAAGATTATCCCACTGACTTTGCTCTCTACGGCATGACTGCAGGTTTCGGAGATGGTACAGGCCAAATCGTAGGAAGCTCCTCCTTCATTAATAAACTCGCAACTGAGAGTAACAATCAAACAGCAGCCTACTATGCAAAGACTTACGTTCATCAGTCAGAAAGTGTCTATGACTTGATATGGCCAAAAACAAATGTCGCAGCAGTAACCCCAACAGAAGGTTCTAAATTTTTTAGCGGAATTAATTGGGCAATCTTACGTAAAGATTTTAATGCAAACAGTGTTACTGTTGCCTGCAAAGCTGGCTACAATGACGATCCCCATCACGGCCATTTAGACTGTGGTACATTTAATATTACGTACAAAGGCCTAACTATCGTCGGTGAAGTTGCTCGCACTCCTTACGATGAGCAGTACTTCGGAGCTCTTAGATGGGAACATCTCGAAGCAAAAACCGAAGGCCATAACGTTGTGCTAGTAAACGGAGAGCAACAATTCTGCGCCAAATTAAAAGACGAACCCTGGAAACAAGATATCGGTGGACCGATTAGTCAATTCCATGCAGATCCTACCTGGGCTTATCTAGAAATGAACCCAACCAAAGCCTATCCAGGTAAAGAGTTAAAGAGCTGGCACAGGTGGATAGCCTTAGACAAAGCTCACAATATTGTAATAGTTTTAGATGAAGTAAAATCAGCACCCGGTGCTTTAATCGAAGTACGTTTTCATCCTGGCGTTGCCTTCGACATAGGTAAAACAAACGTATTCTTCCACGGCGGAGCTAATAGGATGACTGAAGCTCCAGCGCCTCGTAGACAAGGCCGTAAAGGCCAACCAAGTGATTCTAAAGAGCCTAAACAAACGCATGCCTTCTACACTCCAGAATCCTTAAATGATGTACCTGTAGGGCGCAGTAATTCTGATTTCGAAATGCTTAGTCTAAGTTCATCTGCTGCTACTTTAAAGCAAGGCAGAGAAGCCGATGTCCCTATGACCTTAAATGACATTTCAACGTGGGTCCCCTATTACAGCACAAATGTTGTAGCGAGTGAACCTACCACCATCATCGCATCAATCTTTGCACCACTGGGAGCTTTTGCACCAACAAACACACATCTTACTGTTGATAAAGAAAATTACCGCGTGAGTTTTACAACACGCGGTAAAGTAGAGTCTGTTTCTTTCTCAGAGAGTGCTATCACTCCAAGTCAGCCTAATGAGTAAAGCTTAGGCCTTACTTTGTTGGTGAAAAGTCCGTTGGCACTAAGAATAAAGGAACTGTCTTAAGTGTGAGCGGACCGTGACCAACTTCAGAATCAGCTTTCATTTTGATCCACTGAGGATCTTCCCTGAACTTTGTCCAGGAAGCTTTAGCTGCTTCACGACTTGCATGAGCAAGCATGTAAATTAAAATATGGCTTGAGCCCTTATTTAGATCGGTAGGATGCGAGAAAAAGATTTTGGTCATTCCCTCTTTTACAAACAGATCTGTTTCACCACCACGAAAGCGTGCATCTAAGTTAGTTAAAAGACCTTCAGGAGTTGTGTAGGTTCTTAATTCAAAGATACGTGCTGGTGAATTTTGCCCGATTGGAAAATCTTTAGAATAATCAGTCTGTGCAATAAAGGTGCTCTCGACATGACTTACAATCTTGCCCTGTGCTTCGCTGGCTTCACGCACTGTCTTCCATTCTGGATCAGCTTGAAATGCTTTCCATGATGCAGTCGCAGCGTCACGGCTTTTGTGTTTAATTAAATAAACTAGCGTATTGTCAGCACCCTTATCTGCATCTTGAGGAACCCAGTAACCAACATTAACGATACCGTGTTTTTCAAATATCGCCATCGTGTGATCACGAAAGCGAGCAAGTAGCTTAGGCAAATTGCCAGGTGTTGTTGTATAGACCCTAAGTTCATACACCGTAGTACTAGGTGCTTCTGTATCAGCAAAACTGACAGCACTGGTTAAACCTATCAAAGCAAGGAGGGATAATAATTTGAGCATGTGATAAAATTTAAGATTTTAAAAAGCAGCTAATAATGAACTCAACTTTATGCTCAATAGCGAGCCAGACTTCAGTGAGTCATTTCTTCTCTAACTGCTGATATAAAGTTTGGCCAATTGAAGGCAGGACCTGGATCTATCTTATTAGTCTGCACATGGTAATGTCCCATAATGCCGTGGTAATTCTTAAGTTCGGAGTCGGCTAACTTATGATCAATCAAATTACCCTGGGAATCATGCGGGTAATCACAGGTAAGATTTGGAAATATTTTACACAAAGTTGCAGTTAAACGAATGAGTGCCTGGTACTGCTGAGGTGTATAATCATACTGTTTAAGTAAATGCCCCTGAATCATTCCAACAACAGGTTCAGATCTTACAGGATAACCAGTAAATTCTGGTGTATGAATCCACTTAGTTTCAATTGACTGAGGGACTTTAATATAAGTCTTACCTGATGCATCTTTTGCGTACCAGTCCGTAAGTGCAGACTTACCCTCAGGGGCGTAAGCACCCATGTTAGCTATTTCAATTCCGATAGATCTATCATTAGAAGTCGTTGCATGCCTTGCTCTTTCTTTTAAATCCAGGGTTTGGTAAATCGTTCCATCTATATCGAGCATGAAGTGAACACTTAAGCCTCGGTGGTCATGCAGTACATCAAAGCAAACCTTACTAATACCACATTCATCATAGTGAATTACAAACTGATCCACCACGCGCTGAAGTGTAGCTAAGTCCCAACTTCCTCCCCTAAATTGCTCGACCTGCTTGGGTGTCAAAACTGCACTACGAATACTGTAGCGATTAGGGGTAGTGATTTCTTTTGTTTTTTGCTGTGTTTTCTCCCAGCTACTTTCAGCTAAAGGCGAAAAACGACGCTCTACACGGTATGCATCAAACCCATCTGGATCCATCCAAGTAATCACTGGAGTGCCCGTGTGAAACATTTGTCCTGCTACCACAATTTCATCACCACTGCGTTTTAAGGCAGTACCCGGACTAAACGATGACACACTTGCACATCCTGCCAAACCCATGAGTAAGCTCGCAAGTACACCAATGAGGAGCTGACGTGTGTTAAAATTCATTTGGGTAAACTATGGCAACAATCTGGTACAAAAGTGTCAAATCTATCGGCCTTGAGCTTGAAGCATCTGAAGAGCCTCAACTGCGGGTTGAAAATGTGGATTATACTTAAGAGCTAATTTAAACTGTTCTGCAGCTTCATTAAGACGGCCCTGATTACCCAGTGTGGCTGCTAAATTATAATGCGCTTCAACGTAATCAGGCTGAGCAAAAATGGCCGCCCTGTAGTGCTTTATGGCTTCATCTACACGGTCTGGTATTTTATTGAGTACATTTGCCAAATTATTATGTGCTTCAGCGTAGTCGGGTTTAAGTCTTAAAGCGGTTTCAAAGTGCCCTATTGCCTTAGCTTGGCCCTCAGGCATCGAAGCTAACAGGTTTGCTACATTATTGTGCGCCATTGCCTGGCTTGGGTCTAATTTAAGTGCTACTTCATACTCAGCGACTGCTGATTGCAGCTTATCAGGGAATCCAGAAAGCAAGAACGCCAGATTTACATGCGCTTCAACAAACGATGGATCACAATTAATTGCTTCAAGATATTGGCCAATTGCCTCAGCTTTTCTGGAGTCATTACTAGACAATAAAAGACCTAAATCATTATGCGCTTTAGCATCCTTAGGCTTAAGTGAGATTGCCTTTAAAAAATGAGCTTCTGCTTCTACTACACGTGAGGGAATTTGCGTAAGAGATATACCTAAATTATCCTGTGCCGTATAATTCTCTGCATTCAGTGCAACTGATTTTTCTAAGTGTTTGAGTGCTAATTTTTCTGCACCAGCAATATTACCAAGTTCGACAGCAAGGGCAGCTTCTGCCTCTGCATGCTTAGGATTATAGGCTGTAGCGCGGTCATACTTTTCAATCGCATCGCGTGTCTTGCCAAGCAGATGAAGTGTATTGCCCCAATTAAAATAAGCATCTGCGTAATTGGGCGCATACTTAATACAGGCAGCATATTCACGGGAGGCTTCAGTTAACTCAGCTTGTGTTATATTCTCCGCTTTGGTTTTTCCCTTAAGTACAATTTGATTCGCTAAATTATAATGGGCGAAAGCGTTTTCGGGACGCTTTACTGCTGTATCTCGATATAAAATCAGTACATTTTGGTACACCGCATTTCTGCTCAAAGTCATTGAAGCCAACCCAGCTGTAATACAAACGCAGATTATAAGACCTAGTTTGAGTAAATTATTTTTCTTCAACTGAACGTAGCCTACTAAGACTAATCCTATTATTACAGCAGCGAGTGGTAAGTACATACGGTGCTCTGCCATCGTTTGTCTTACCCCAGGAACAATTGAAGTCGGTGCTAAAACGCCAAAAAAGAGAGCTCCTAAAAGAGCATATGCTTTCTTCTGAATGATTGCCCAAATAGTAAAACTTAAAAGGGCCACTACAATAAGTGCATGAAACCAGTACTCCGATAAGCCGTGCGTCCAGACAACGCCGTAGTCAAAGATAAGATCTTTTGGCCATACACTTAAAAAAAGATAATGAGTAATGGCTTGAAACTGTGTTTGCCAGTACTGAAGCACACTGACTTGAAGTCCAAATCCAGCCGTATCATTACGTGTGCCTGTATTTATAGCGATTAGCCCCAGTATAAATAAACTTACCAGTAAAAAACTGTAGTACACTTTGCGCGTTTTAAGCGCCTGAGTGAAGGTGCCTGCAATTAATGTCCTATCATAGAGTAAAATTATAAATGGGGCAGAGACCATCACCTCTTTGGAACCCATTCCCAAAAAAACAGCGAGTACTGAAAGAACAATCCAGATCAGACCAGTAGACTTGCTTTGCCCATCTATTGAGCGAACAAACGCATAAAGACTAAACAAATAGAAAAACCCCATCAAAGACTCCGCTCGCTGAACCACATAGGTTACTGACTCTGTCTGCAGCGGATGCACTGCCCAGAGTAACGTAATCAAAAGACTTAAGACATTTAGGTCTCTATCACTAAGCGCCTCTTTCATTACCCGTCCTAGACTTCGTCTTAATAAACCAAATAAACTGAGTGCGGCAGCTCCATGAATAATAAAATTAAGTACGTGGAAGCCAAACACCTCATAGCCTCCTAAAGCATAATTAAGTGCTAAACTTGCATTTACAATTGGCCTGCCTGAAACAGTAAAGCCAGTTCCATGATGCAAGGAAAAGATCTGACTAAAATGCCTAAGGGACTCATTATCGATAATTGATGAGTTATCATCAAAAATAAAGGGTCCATGAAAACTCGTGCAGTAAGTTGCTAGTAAAGCTGCTATAATAATAAAGCCGCTTAAAAGCGTCTGACTAGGGGGAGAAGTAAGGCGGGAGGAAGGGGATTCCACAGGATCTTAAGCTTACCACTCAACCTTAGTTCGGCAATCTGTATGTATAAAATTGACCTCTATTTGACGTCCTTGACTGATTTCAAATTGCTACCTAATAATATACTAACTTTAACCCCCCTGTGAAGTTACCTCGGCCCGTCTAAAGCCGTCTTTTAGATTTAACCTTGTTCTACACGCATACCCCTTTTGTTAGCATATCCATTCAGTGTTAGATAGATTTAGAATTAACCCTTAAATCAATGAATAATCGCCAAGATAAAATCCTGTTCTGGGGCTGTTTCATAGCCATCATCACAACCGCTTACGCCTTTGTAAGCCGCATCATCCTCTGTGGGGGACAATTCGTTACAGACTTCGGTCTAGATAAAGTAACAGCCGGTGAATTAATCGGTGCAGGTATCTGGCCCTTTGGCGTCAGTATCATTATCTTCAGTCTGTTTATCGACCGTATCGGTTATAAAACAGCGATGATCTTCTCTTTCGTATGTTACTTAACGTACACGATCATGGCTTTCTCGGCCTATGGAACAATCCACGGTCTTACAGGAGCTGAACTGCTCATTGCTCAAAAGAAGGGTTATCAACTGCTTTACTGGGGAAGTATTATTTTAGGTCTTGGTAATGGTACGGTTGAATCGTACGCCAATCCGATTGTAGCAACACTCTTTAGCAAAGAAAAAATCAAATGGCTTAACCGTCTCCATGCAGGTTGGCCAGCAGGCTTAGTGGCTGGTGGTTTATGCACCATTGCACTGGCAAACAATAGCGACTGGAGAATTAATCTAGGACTAATTCTTATCCCAGCTATTACCTTCTTCGCAATCTTAGTGGGTTTAGTTTTTCCAAAGAGCGAACGCGAACAAGCAGGTGTCAGTTATGCAGCTATGCTTAAAGAATTAGGCGCATTCGGTGCATTCGTTGGTTTCGGTTTAGTGTTTGCACAAGTCGGTCAAGTCTTCGGCTGGTCTCAAACGCTGGTCTGGATCTTAACAGGCATTGTTGTGCTAGCATTTGCTGTAATCACAAAATCATTTGGCCGTGGCTTCTTAATGATGCTAATCGTCATTATGGTTCCACTAGCAATCACTGAACTAGGCACCGATGGCTGGATTAGTTCACTGATGGAAACACCTATGAAAGCAGCAGGACATAATGCAGCTTGGGTACTTGTTTACACGTCAGCTGTCATGGTTGTCTTAAGATTTTTAGCGGGTCCTATTGTTCATAAACTCTCACCGCTTGGTGTTTTAGTCGGTGGCTCTACCCTTGCTGTTGTTGGTTTAACTGCACTCTCTAAGACTAGCTCTTCTGGTATGATTGTCATCTTCGCAGCAGCTACTCTATATGCCTGTGGAAAGAGTTTCTTCTGGCCAACCATGTTAGGTCTTACCTCAGAGCAGTGCCCTAAAGGCGGAGCACTTACACTCAATGCAATGGGTGGTATTGGTATGCTTGCCGTGGGTATTATTGGAGCACCCTTTATTGGATTTCTCCAAGAATCAACGTCAACAGACACACTCAAAGCACAGAACCCAGCTGTCTATCAATCTGTCACGGTTGAAAAGCAGTACCTGCTAGGTTCTTATCAAGCTATTGATCCAGTGAAGGCTGCAACAGTTACAGACGCAGCAGGCACGTCATCGTTAGGTGCAGCAAACCTTGCAGGCCAATTTGGAGCACTTGCTCGTATTGCAATGTTCCCAGGCTTCGCACTGATATGCTTCATTGGTCTATTCTTATACTTCAAGTCTAAGGGTGGATACAAAGCGGTGCATCTAGATCACCATCAGTAAAGATACTAAGCTTTAGATCAAAGCAGCTAGGTCATTATGACTTAGCTGCTTTTTTTTGCGCCCTACTGGATCTATCTCGGACAACTAAACGAGTACTGACCAGATTTAACTAGGAGAACACGTTTACCTTGCTCTACGCCTGCATCTTCAATCTCAGTACTTAGGCTTAAGGGGTGATTAGATTCAGAGATTAGACCAACTTCAGTGCAGGGAATATAAACATGAGCACATGTATTAGCAGGAATATTAACTGATAAATTCCACCTCTCAGCTGTCTGGGAAACACGTGCTGAGATTGATCCTTTGATTGTTGGAAGCACCATTTCAAGATGGCTTAAAGACCCAAGACGTGGATCAAGTGTAAATTCACTGAAGGCTGATTTAAGAGGTCTAATTCCTAGGACGTAGCGAGGTACTAAATTTGCAGGAGCTGCGCCCCAAGCATGATTCCAATCTTCATTTGGCTTAAAGGAATCATCCCATGCTTCCATGGAGATTGTGCTGCCCACTCGAATCATATTATACCAACTGCGTTTTGATGTACTTGTTAATAAAGCTAGTGCTTCAGTGTCTTTATGATTTTCAAATAGTGATTCGATTAAATACTGCGAAGCATAAACACTGCAGGCCATGCCTTTTGAAGCAACGAAAGTACTCAGTCTTTGACGCCTGTCTTCTGGAACAAGACCAAAGGCTAAAGCAAACATAGTTGCATGCATAGAGGAGTGACCTACTCCCTCCCCGTCACGGTATAATCCGGTTTTAGGATTATAGAAAACCTGCTCATAGATCTTACTTACGTGCACAGCTTTATTTCTCCACAAAGCACTGTCTTCTGTTTTACCTAAGACATCCGCAATCTGAGCCATGAGTACTAAACTACGGTAATAGAACGCATTCGCCACAGAATCGATTTCAGTGACTTGATGCCCATCTCTTTCAGGATAGGGCCAATCAAGCACGATTCTTAAAGGAGCATAAAAGGAAATGGATTTTTTAAATTCTGGGGTTTGATACTTTGGACTGGCAGATATTAATCCATCACTGCGTGCAAGCCCTTGAAGCGTTTTTGCACTTAAGGCCTCATAGTTTTCTTTAAGCGGTGCTATGTCACCTGTGTAGAGATAATCAGCCCATGCCATAAAGACCATGTGCTGCTGCCATTCTACAGGCCATGTGGGGTGTTTAAGTAGAAACTGATAGGAATGCCTATCTAAGGTATATTCTCTATCTACACTATAATGGCCTAGTTGATTAATATAAGCATCTGCCTCGTAAGCGGTACGTTCACGGTCTCCATCAATATAGCAGCCCAAGTAGCTGGTTGCTTTCATGCTATAGTGGCATAACTCCCACACTGCATTTAAGACCTGATCACTTGACTGAAACGAAGCAGCCTGATCATTGAAATGATAATGCACCACACTTTGAGTGATGTCATCCGCAGTTAAAATTCCAGGATAGTTATCTATTTCACAGTACCTAAATGGGAACACTTGGTGTACCCCAGGCTGAACATGCACTGCTGCGTCGCGTGTATTATAAGGATCATTAGGCAACTTTAGCAGATACTCTTTATCACCTGATGAAACCTCTAATTTCAAAGCAGCAAAACGCCTAGCTTTACCCGGCTTTTGATTAATTTGTATTTTATTAGGTAAAAGAACTTCACCTATCCTAATTGCGATTTGATCAGTATGATCAACTTTAACTTTAAGTAAAATGGTGCCAAATGCAGCACGCCCAAAATCTATAAAGTACGAGCCATTACTTTTAGTTATAATAGAAACTGGTTTAATTCGGTCGATCTGAAGCGGGTAGCGATTTGAAAAATCTTTATTTAAAGGTGATACATCAGGCTCTTCAGCATTAGCTAATAATTTACCTGTCTTAAATGATTGAGCAGTAGAATAATCACTCACCTCGCCTGCATTATTCCATGTACGTACACGCCACTGATACTGTGCATCAGAAACTAAATGTAGCCCGCTAAGTGCATTCGAACTTGAAGAGGATGAAACAACTTTACCTGAATCAAAGACAACGTCTTGAACAGTTCCATGATCAAGCTTTTGTACCTGCACTTGATAGGCTGTCTGTGCTGCACCACGACTTAAGTCATTTACTATCCAGCTTAAATGAGGTGACTCAGAAGCAATCACTGTAAGTTCAGGCTGAGCCAGTAGTTCTGTCATAAGCCCCGTTGGAGCTCCCAGTGTAGTTGCATGCACTAAATGCAGGGAAACGACAGACGAGAAGACTGCTAGCGATGCGATTATACGCGCAGATTTAAAAGTATAAATCATAACTCAAATTTAGGAGGTAAAGGAGAACGGGGTATTTAAAAAATCTAACACTCAAAACATGAAAGGACAAATTTAATTAAGCTTATCGAAAGTAATGCGCTTTAAAGAATCTCCTACACGCTTAAGTACACAATCCTCGCTAGTGTTAGTGTCCCAGATTAGCCCGCCTTCCAACGTAACACGTCTTAAGCCACTAGCTGCAAGTTTTTCAATTTGCCCCTGATTATTTACCTTTATAGCAAGAAGCCCAGTACAGGTTACAAAGTAGGTTTTGCCACTTATTGTGCAGTGAAGCATGACCTCTTGATTACCCAGCACTGCTTTCTCGTTCACAATTAATACAGAGCCGTCAACAAGTCTACAGCCCCCTTCAATGTCATTTTTGAAAACACCTAATTGTTCAAGTGAGGCAGTTTCTAATGTCATGGGAGCGGCTTGCTTTCTTATCTGATTAAAGCGCTCTGTAATATCTGCTCCGTTAAAATCACGCGTAGCCTCTCCTTCAATAATTACATTAGCTTTGGCATTTGCTAAGGCTTCTAAAAATAAAAGATTCTTTTGCTTTGCATACTGAGGATACAAATAAACGACCTGATTAAAGTGATGTCCTCCATAAACGATATCCTTAGGCCCATTAATTGTAACTGCTCCTTCATCCACTTTATCGCTCGGGATTAGTGCACATAAATAGCCTTTGTTCCAAAGCTGCACTGCTTTTTCCTCAATATGTAAGTCTCCATTCAAATCATAGGCATTGCGTGCACTCGCTTTAGGATACCACGTTGTGAGTGCAGGAAAGCCAAAGATAACGAGCACATGCATATCAGGCTCTGGTCCATCAAACTGATTTAAAAGCCGCACCTTATTTTCGACTAGCGAAATCTGACTTAAGATCTTTGGGTTTCTTAAATCAGCTCCCCAACGGTTATTGTCATCGTTATACGCGTGATAGTGAACACGACTATTAAATGATGCATCTAGAAGCGCTTCATGCTGCAGGGCATGAACACTGGAATCATAAAACATATTATACGGAATTTTATTAGGATGCCCAAGTGCTATTCCAAAGCGTGTGGGTAGAGGCGTATCTTCATCGGTTTGACCGTACTCTCTTGGAATTGCCCACCAGTTTAAACCGTTAGCCCAGTATTCATCATTAGTTAAGCGGTTGTGAAAAGTGTCATGGACTCCAGCAAAACACTGCGCTCCAAAAACTGCTTTAGATTGCGTATAAAAAGATCTCTCAACTTTCAAAACACCCTGTCTCCATAAATCAAAATAGGAGGTAATAGCCTTAATCCTAGATGAGTCATTACCTAGGGGACTGTAGCTCATCTGAAATAATGCATCTTTAAGCGCTATGTGCGTATTTGCTTCATAGTATTTTGCAAAGGCTAAGGAATACCACCTGCCATGCCAGGATGGTAGATAGCGAATTAATAAAGGATTAATGCGAATCGTTCCGAATTCATCTAAAGCTGTCCCATCAAAGGGAATATCTTTATACGCAGAAAAAATTTGACTAAAACCACGTTCAAAAAAAGGTGAAAAAACATCACCAAACGGCAAATAATGCACGGTTGAAACATACAAAGAGTAACCTGCGTACTGCTCTCCTAAAGAGACCTTAACTTTTATGTGATAGGGATTTTTTGCCTGGATAGAATATTCACTAGGCTTAAGTAATCTAAGTGTTTTGGGGTCATATACGCCGTCAGCTAGAGTCTTAAATAGGTAGGCAGATAATACTTCTGAAGTGTACACGCTTTGTCCTCTACCGCCTCTTAAGTGAAGTGGCTCTGCCTCTATAGATCCCACCCCTACTCGGTCCAAGGTAGCTAGGCGCTGCTCAACAAGCCCTTGGGTTTCATCTGGAAAATGAGTACGTGTTTCAGTGAATAGCTGTAATCCAATTTTAAGCCCAAGTTTATGCGCATGGGCTACTAGCTCTTTAAAAACTGGGTGCATTTTTGCAGTATCATTAAACTGAGCACCTTCCCTGGCGGTTAAAAAGATAAGCGTGAAAGGACTCTCCTTCGCTATTTGATCTAGATCTGAAAGGTAACGCTTACTTGCAATAGTCTGGGGAGTAAAAAACCAGTATAAAATTTGAGGGTGCTCAGCTGACTTACCTTCAGATGTAGCCTCGAGTGAAGCCACTGCATTATCCAAAGAAAGAAGGCAAAAGAGACTAAAAACCAAAAGATAACGCATAGAAGAGCAGATTATTAATGCTAGAAAAGAATATATTTAGCAGTAACAATGCATGAACACCAGCCGTCTTAATATTAAGTCTAAGTCATTTTCACCCCATGAAATTAATAAATACCCTACTCATTGCCTTACTGTGCGCATTGCCTGCAATCCAGGCAGCACCACCGGCAACCTCAACACTACCCGATGACTCAAGGTACATCAAAACACCTAAGCTTATAGCGGGTTGCACTCAGCGTGTAGCAGACATTAAAGGTAAACCCTGCGATCTGATCTTTATCGGTGATTCCATTACCGAGGGCTGGGCAGGCCGTGGTCGCAAAGTCTGGGACACGCACTACGCCCCATTGGGAGCACTTAACTTTGGTATTAGTGGTGACAGAACCCAGAATGTCATCTGGCGCTTAGATAATATGGATATCTCAAACCTTCACCCTAAGGTTGCTGTTATCTTAATAGGCACAAATAACGGCTCGGATACACCTGCTGATATCGCTAAGGGAGTTAGAACGGTGATCAGTAGGACTCAGGAGAAATTTGAAGGTATCAAAATTATCTTAGTGAGCATTATGCCTAATAAGCGGGCTAATCAAAAGATGATGGATACTAACTCAATTATTAGAGAATACGAAAAAACAGAAGATGAATCTGTGACTTACTTAGATCTCGTACCGCTTATGACTCCTGTGGGAGATAATTGGTTAGGCCTAAGTAAAGATCACTTACATCCAGATGAGAGCGGCTATGAACTCTGGGCCAAAGCACTAGATCCACTCATTAAAAAATCCCTTGCAGCTTTTCACACACTCACTGCAGAAGAACGTGCTGAACATAATCAGCGCATGGCTTGGTTTAGAGAAGCTAAGTTTGGTATGTTTATTCACTGGGGCTTATATTCCGTGCCAGCTGGTGAATGGAATGGTAAAAAAGGCTACGCAGAATGGTTTCAGCTAGAAACTAAGATGCCTAACGCTCAGTACGAAAAATTCGCGCAGGTTTTCAATCCTGTTAAGTTTGATGGCGCAAAGTGGGCTGACGTTGCTGCTAAAGCAGGTATGAAGTACATGGTAATTACTTCTCGTCACCACGACGGCTTTAGCATGTTCGATTCTAAAGCAACAGACTATACGATTGTTAAACAAACGCCGTATGCGAAAGATCCAATGAAGGAACTTTCTACAGCAGCACGCGCAGCAGGCCTTACCTTCTGTTTTTACTATTCCATTGCTGACTGGCATCACCCTGAAATTCCAGCTCCCTATGACCAAGGTGGATTCCACGGAAATCCAAATCCAAATGCAGATGTCAAAAAGTATGATCAATTCATGAGAGATCAAGTCTCAGAACTATTAACTAACTACGGCCCAATCGGGATCATTTGGTTTGATGGTGGTGGATCATTCCGCATTAAAGATAGAGCGAAAATACTCGAAGCAGATAAGATGGCTGCATTAATCCATGCAAAACAGCCTGCGACTTTAATTAATGACCGTCTTGGTGCTAGTGCCGATTACGGTACTCCAGAGCAGCGGATCCCAGGGGGTAAACTCCATGCAGACTTTGAAGTCTGCATGACTTTAAATAAACACTGGGGTTACAACAAAGCGGATAACAACTGGAAAGAAACTAAAGAGGTCGTGCAAAAATTGGCCGATATCTGCAGTAAAGGCGGAAACTTCTTACTCAATGTTGGACCAACTTCAGAAGGTGAACTTCCACCTGACGCAATTCGCATCCTAGGCCAAGTAGGCCAATGGATGGATAAAAATGGAGACTCAATCTACGGTACAACAGCTAGTCCTTTAGATTACATTCCATCATGGGGCGTAGTCACCGCAAAAGCAGAGCACCTGTATTTGCATGTACTTAAGTGGCCAACGGATGGCAAAATAACCGTAAAGACAAATCAGGTACTTACCCAGGCTTATGCCCTAAGTAATCACACTGCTCTCACAGTAAGCCAAGTGGGCGATGAGATTACTGTAAGTGTTCCTTCAGCTCAGATCGATCCAAACGATACAGTGATCGTTCTTAAGTAAGAATATAACCTAAACGCTTACATCTTTAAGGTGTAAGCGTTACCAGGTTCAGTACTAAATTCAATTAAGTCCTTACTTAAACGAGTTACCGAAACTTCTTTCCCGTTAGCGTATACTTTTAAAGCAAGTGCAGAGCGTAACCGGAAATTTCCACCAAGATCTGAATACACGGTGGCAGTTGCCAGCACTTGTTTAGACCA
Source organism: uncultured Opitutia bacterium (assembly GCA_903834135.1). GTDB lineage: Bacteria > Verrucomicrobiota > Verrucomicrobiia > Opitutales > Opitutaceae > Palsa-1447. Next base: position 31,861 of record CAILHZ010000024.1, read on the forward strand.
CGTCATATCAACTGTAAAAGCTCCTCGAGCACGTAGACCTTTCACAGAGCCCTCTGCCCATGCAGCAGGTAAGGCAGGAAGTAACTTCACCTCCCCTTTCTGACTTTGTATAAGCATTTCAGCTATGCCCTCAGTGGCTCCAAAGTTTCCATCAATTTGAAACGGCGTTTCTTTCCTAGAATCATACCGGTTAAACAAATTTGGGAAGATATCAGTCGAGGTTAACAGAGCAATTTGGCTATAAGCATGCTCAGATTCCTCTAGGCGGGCCCAAAGACTTGCACGCCACGCCAAGCTCCATTCGGTAGCTCCTTTATCACCACGAGCTAAAAGAGACTTACGCGCTGCTTCTGCAAGAGCTGGTGTACCGCTGAGTGTAATTTCATCACCAGGATGTAGCGCAAACAAGTGAGAGGTATGACGATGATGCACGTCATTTTCAGCATAATCTTCAATCCACTCCTGTAAACGTCCGTCTTTACGACTAATCTGAAGTGGAGGTAATAAAGAAAGTGTTTTCTCACACTCAGCTCTAAAAGTTTCGTCTTTTCCTAAGACTTTAGAAGCTTCAATACAGTGGCTAAGTAAATCATAAATGATTTGTAGATCCATCGTAGCGCCGTAGGTCAACTGCGACTTTGTGTGATTAGGTAGATAAAAACTATTCTCAGGAGAGTGTGAGGGATTAGTCACTAAACGTCCTGGCATTGCAGTGCCTTCAGGAGCAACAACAAGAAAATCCATAATAAAACGGGCCGCCCCTTTCATCAGTGGATAAGCACGCTCAGCTAGGAAAGTTTTGTCGGCTGTAAATTCATAGTGCTGCCAAGGATGCTGACATAGCCACGCAGCTCCCATAGGCCAAACACCCTGAGGACCATCTGCTGGTGAGGTAAATGAGAAGGGGTCAGATAAGTGATGCACCACCCAACCGCGTGCGCCGTATTCGATTTTTGCAGTACGCGTTCCCGACTGCACTAAATTATCCATGAAATCAAATAAAGGAATGTGACACTCCGAAAGATTACAGACCTCTGTAGGCCAATAATTCATCTGAATATTAATGTTAGTGTGATAATCACTATTCCATGCTGCAGTCATGTCAGCATTCCATAGGCCTTGCAGATTTGCTGGCATACCACCCGGACGTGAACTCGTCATAAGTAAATAGCGTCCAAACATAAAGTATTCAGCAACCATACCAGGATCAGGTAAATTTGAGCGCATACGCTGAATGCGTTCATCGGTTGGCATAGCTTCAACCTCTTTACCAGCACTACCTAAATCTAAATCCATTCGACTAGCAAACTTTGCAAAATCTTTTACGTGTGACTCTACAATTTGATCCCATGTCTTTTGACTCACCTTATCGAGTACAGCTTTGCACTGCACTTCTGGATCAAATCCTCGGTAATCGGTGGCTGAAGCAATTACAATTAGCGCATTATCTGCACCACTTACTTCTAAACCGTTTTGATCTGAAGCAACTTTTCCACCTATAGCTGTAATTTGCATTTCACCTTCAAAGCGCATAGCAGGTACAGGCTTTGGATCATTACCATATTGAGCCATGATCTGACCACGTAAGATATAACGATTAGGATTTTTTGGATCTACGAAAAATTTAGCATCTTTTGAGCGCGAAAGACGTGCCTTAAAATGAATCTGTCCTGAGTGATTTGCCTCTAAATTTACAGCAATAATTTGATTGGGCGCTGAAACTAGCACCGAACGTTTAAAATCAGTTCCATTAGCAGTATAAGTAACAGTAGCGATTCCTGTTTTAAGGTCTAAGGTTCTGCGGTAGTTTTCTACCTGTGTTATTCCACTAAAGTCTAAATATAGATTTCCTAAAGGCTGATAGGAGAGAATATTTTGAGGAACCCCCATCATGTTATCTCTGATAAGCTGAGTAGCTTCAGCATCTTTATTAGCGAAAAGTAATTCACGCACCTTAGGCAGCACTTTTGCCGAATTTGGATTATCTACATTATCACGCTTATAGCCTGACCAAATCGTGTCTTCATTTAGCTGAATATCTTCATTTGCAATTCCACCGTATACCATTGCGCCTAAACGGCCATTACCTAGTGCGAGTGCTTCACTCCAAACGGTTGCTGGTTTTCTGTACCACATAACCCATTTTCCAGCAGGCGCATCAGCTTGGCCAATAAGGACAGCTTTTTCATCATGCTGAATATAGGATTCTTTGGCACCCTTTGCTATTTTTGCGAAAGCAGAAACAGCAATACAAGCACTAGCACTATAAAGAAATATGAGTCGTAGACGATTGCGCATAAATTAAGGAGTTGTTTCGTTTGGTACCCAGGCAAATGCATCGCCCGAATTTTTTGTGTTATCGTTTTTCTGAGGTACGCCAGGTGTACTTCTACCATCACGTTTATATTTTTCTAAAAGTGACTTTAGGCGGCTAACAATCTCGGGGTGTATTGCGTAATAGTTTTTACGCTCAGAAATATCCTCAGTTATATTAAATAATTGACCTGGATAATTATCATCTACGTAGCCACGCTGTTTATTAAACCAATCAGATTGTGCACGCGCTCCATTTGCATTACCACTTTTTGCATCAATAAAGACCCAGTCGCCTTGACGAATTGCTAAATCTCCACTGCCGCTATGGTGCACCATAGCCTCCCTAATTGGCTGAGTAAGTTTTTCTCCCTTTAGAGCAGGTAAAATATTAACGCTATCTACACCAGCCGAGTCAGGAAGCTTAACTTTCAGGATACTTGCAACAGTAGCCATTAAATCAACATGGCTCACTAATTCATTACTGGTTGAATTAGCTGCAATCACGTTAGGCCAGCGTGCAATAAAAGCTACGCGGTGCCCGCCTTCCCAGGTATCGCGCTTAACGCCACGTAGAGGCCCCATACTGTAATGCCCGAAAACCCGGGTTCTTTCGTAAGCACCAATCCCTATTTCAGCAGCTACTTCAGGTCCATTATCACTAGTAAAAATAACCAGCGTATTGTCTTCAAGCCCACTGGCCTTAAGTGCTTCAAGCACTTTCCCAACCATTGCATCTGTTTGTTCTACATAATCACCATAGGCTCCAGCCTTACTCTTACCCATAAATTCTGGCGTAGGTACAATTGGAAAATGGGGTGATGTGAGAGTAAAATATAAAAAGAATGGTTTCTTAGATTTTCCTGCATCTTCAATATACTTAATGGCATGATCTGTAATGGTAGGTAATATTTTTACTAACTCCCACCCTGGTATCATTGGGCCAGGGCGATTAAATCCTCCTTTTTTGCCAGTATCCCCTACAGAAGGAATACCTACAGTATGCTGATCTTCAATAAAGCAGTAGGGCGGAAAATTAGGAAGATCTACTCCAAAGTAATAATCAAAACCCCGAGTAACAGGTCCACCAATTGGCTTTGTAAAATCTACATTGCTGAGCCGATTAGAACCAATCTTTGGCTTAGATCCATCGACTGTTTGCCAATCAAAACCAAGATGCCATTTCCCAATGGCTGCTGTTGCATAGCCCTGCTGTTGAAAAAGTTGCCCTAGAGTAAACTGATTAGCATCGATTAAAGGTTTATCAAATATACCTAGTACTCCGTGCGTTAAGCGTGATCTCCATGCGTAGCGGCCAGTCAAAATTCCATAGCGCGTAGGAGTGCATAGTGAGCTAGGAGCATGAGAATCCGTAAAGCGCATGCCCTCTGTAGCCATATGATCCAAGTGTGGAGTCTGGATCTTGGAGGCAGAATTATAGCAGCTTAAATCTCCATAACCCAAGTCATCCGCAAGAATTAGAATTACGTTGGGGCGATTTTGAGCTTGGCTGTGCCCTAAAGTATAAAAACCAAGTAACAGGGTAAGGACAACTGACGTCTTTAAAGATGAAGACAGAGAAATAATCATATCAATGAGGCTTTAAGGGGTAAAACAAGACCAGTCCGAATTAAGAAATAAAGTAGCACATGCATTAGACGACTGCGAGCCTTGATAGTATCCCCCAATTCCTAAAAATCTCTTTTTTTATCCCATGTTACCCCGCACAATTTACACCGGTATTCTGACTCTCATTTTAGGCTCATATGGCTACAGTCAACAGGCCGTTGATTATATAAATCCGATTGTTGGAGCTACTACAGATATGGCTCAAGGCGAAGGTAAGACTTTTCCTGGTGCGGCTACACCCTTTGGTCTTGTGCAGTTAAGCCCAGATACGATTACAGGCGGAGACAACGGCGCCGGTTATTCCTACCATCACACCTCAATTCAGGGCTTTAGCTTCACCCATATGAGTGGCGTAGGTTGGTACGGAGATTTAGGTAATTTTGAAGTTATGCCAACAGTAGGCCCCCTAAAGACATTTTCTGGATCACCCAACAAACCACATGAAGGCTACAGGTCAGCCTATAGTCATAGCACTGAAATCACGAAAGCCGGCTATTATGCTGTGACTTTATCAGACTCTAACATTCGAGCTGAAGCAACAGCAGCTGCGCATGCAGGTATACTGCGCTTTACATTTCCAGAAAATAAGCTCTCAAGAATTCAAATTGATTTAGCAAGACGTATTGCAGGTACCTCAACTTATCAATCCGTCACAGTCATTGATGATCACACAATTGAAGGCTACATGGTGTGCCCTCCTTCAGGTGGTGGCTGGGGGAATGGTTCTGGTCATGCTGATTATACCGTTTATTTTCATACAGAATTTAGTGAACCACTAAGAGAGTATGGCGTTTGGTCTGCAGCTATTCCTAATCACTGGAAGCGCACCAATAATCAAGTACCGCAAGATTGGTATCAAGAGAATGTCGCACATGCTGTTATCGTAAAACATGTGAACCACTACGAAGGTAAGCATCTAGGGTTTTTTACTGAATTTTCGACGAAACCAAATCAGATCGTTTTAGTAAAATCAGGTATTTCGTTTGTGAGTATTGCAGGAGCTAAAGCAAATCTTTCACACGATATTGCAGATTGGGATTTTGACCGCGTACATAAAGAAGCTCGTACACTCTGGCAAAATGCCGTTTCAGCATTCGCAGTTGAAGGTGGTAGTGCTGTAGAAAAAGAAGCTTTCTACACAAGTATCTATCATTCTTTGATTGATCCACGCAGCGTCTCTGATTGTGACGGTACTTATATTGGGAATGATAAAAAAGAACATAAGACAGATAAGTTTACTTACAGAACAGTTTTTAGTGGTTGGGATGTATATAGAGCTGAGATACCACTATTAACGCTGGTTAGGCCAGACATTGTGAGTGATCAAATTAATTCGCTAATGGAAATCACTGAGCTAAGCGGCAAGGAGTCACTTCCTCGTTGGGAATTTATGGGAGTCGAGTCTGGATGTATGATCGGAGATCCAGCCATCTCAGTTATCGCTGAGGCCTGGCTTTCAGGCATTAAGAGTTTCGACATAAATAAGGCCTACACAATGGTCGTTAATTCAGCATCGGGACCAAACAGTAAGCGTAGGAATGAAGCGTTCTATGAAAAACATGGATGGGTACCTGCAGCAATGTCATGGACTTTAGAAAACGCTTATTTCGATTACTGCGTTTCAAAATTAGCAGGAAATTTAAATCACCCTGAAGATCAGGCTTTATTTTATAAGCGCTCCCAAAACTACCATACTATTTACGACCCAAAAGTAGGTAATATGCGCTCACGTTTAGAATCAGGAGACTGGATGCCTTGGAAAGGTAATACCGAATTTGATCAAGGCTGTGTAGAAAGTAATCCCTACCAACAGGGCTGGTTTGTTCCTCACGACGTACCAGGACTAATGAAACTGATGGGCAAAGATTATTTCATCTCTTATTTAACAGACTTTTTTGAAAAAACGCCAAAACAGATGCGCTGGAATAAATACTATAATCATTCCAATGAACCTGTGCATCATATTGCTTACCTCTTTGACTATGCAGGAGTTCCTTGGCTTAGCCAAAAGTGGAGTCGTTTTATTATGGCAAACGCTTATGGAAGCGGGGTAACCGGACTCTGCGGTAATGATGACGTAGGCCAAATGTCAGCTTGGTATGTCTTAAGTGCACTCGGCTTTTACCCCGTATCTGCAGTCGATGGAGTCTATATGATTGGCAGTCCTTTATTTGATAAAGTAACGATCACATTAGACCCAAAAAGCGGGAAAACCTTTACTGTTATTGCGCAGAACCAAAGCCCAAAAAACGTGTATATTAAGTCAGCTATATTAAACGGGAAATCGTTTAACCGAGTGTGGCTAAGTCAGTCGGAGATTACCTCTGGCGGCGTACTCACTTTCCAGATGGGGCCTAGCCCGAATAAGAACTGGGGCACTGATGCTATGCGTGTTCCTTAAAGCTTCGCCCTTAGGAAAGGCTTTGCCTCAGATTAAGATTTATTAAAGATAGGCTAATGGAAGACTCCCAGATTACCTCCACCTCTACCCTACCAGATCAGACAAAAGTAAAAAAACAGTGGTGGAATCTTTCATTAACCCAGCAAATCTTAGTCGCACTCATCTTAGGCATTATCCTAGGTTGGTTAAAACCAAGTATTGCGATCCAGACTGGTTTCTTAAAAGACATTTTTTTAAATTTAGTTAAGTCGCTTATTGCTCCGCTTATTTTTGCCAGTGTTGTTTCTGGCATAGCTGGTGGTGGAGATGCAAAGAAGGTTGGGCGCTTAGGCCTTAAATCTATTATCTATTTTGAAATAGCAACGACTTTGGCCCTAATTGTTGGCTTGGTTGTAGTAAACACTATCAAACCAGGACACGGTGTTATTTTACCTCCTGCTTCTGCAGAAGTGATCACGCAAGCACATCCGAAAACACTTACTGAAACAATAGTCCACGTTTTTCCAGCCAGTGTAGTTGAATCCATGGCCAGTGGAGACGTACTGCAAATTGTAGCCTTCGCTGTTATCTTTGGCTTAGCAGTCCTTGCTGCAGGAGAACGCGCTAAGCTCATTGTTTCACTCTGTGATAGTGTCACTCAAGTGATGTTTAAGTTTACAAATATTGTGATGCGCTTTGCTCCACTTGGAGTAGGTGCTGCCATAGCAGTCACCATTGGAAAACAAGGTATAGGAGTTATCCTTCATTTAGGAGTTCTCGTTGGCACACTTTATTTAGCACTTATTATTTTCTTAATTCTACTGCTTGGTTCAGCTGTGCTCTTTCTTAAACTACCCTTTAAACTGTTTTGTAAATCTGTGCGTGAGCCATTCACTCTAGCCTTTGCTACAGCAAGTAGTGAAACAGCGCTTCCTAAAGCTTTAGAATCGATGGTGTCTATGGGTGTGCCACGTCACATCGCAAGTTTCGTTATCCCTACAGGCTACACCTTTAATCTCGACGGCTCTACTCTCTACTTAGCGGTCGCATCCGTATTTATCGCCCAAGCAGCAGAAAGTAGCGGAGCAGCTCATTTCGGATTAGAAAAACAAATTCTACTCATGCTCACCTTAATGATTACATCAAAAGGTGTAGCAGCAGTGCCACGTGCATCGCTAGTTATCTTACTTGCAGCACTACACACCTTTGGACTCCCGCCTGAGGGAGTCGTTTTAATCTTCGGAGTCGATGCCTTTATGGATATGGCTCGCACATCCGTAAATGTAATCGGCAACTGTCTTGCCTCAATTATCGTAGCAAAATGGGAGGGTGAATTTTCCCCTCCCAAATTAACTTAAACTTTTGGAGGTAAGCCACCCACTGGAGGTGACTTAGGAGGCAGCACCCAAGCGTCAGGTGTTACTTGATCAATATTAGGCGTTACATCTGCATCGGCTAGACCAGATGCCCAAGTAAGTCCGCCGGAAAGTATTGAGCGAAACTGCGGCATTTCCCAATCATAGCCTGCATCAGGACCGTTATCGCCATGACCCATGGAGGTGTAAAATACACGGCCCTTGCCATGCTTACGTGCCCAAGTGGAAGGATATGCAGGTCTTAGGTAAGGCTTCCACGCATCTGCATTGTTCGTAAGAGACTTAACATCAGGTCCACCCATAGTAGAAGTGTCCTGCACTAAGAGTACGTGCAAATCATGATTAAAGTCATTAAGTGAATACCACTCATCTTTACGGGTAAAACTAGAACCAAGTGCTTCAAAGCCAGGGAAGCTGTTATCAATAACACGCACGGTAGCTTTTTGCTGCATGCCGTGAATAATAAATCCAGCACCAATCATACGGGTATATGGATCTGCAGAGGCGCCAAAATTCTTATAACGCCATGTGCGTTGTTGGCCGGTATTGGTATTACCGGTTTCTCCTGTGTGAAATGTATCTGCTGCAGCATGGATACCAACAAAGCCTTTACCGCCAGCGACTGCATCAAGTAAAGCCTGCTTACCTGCAGGTGTCATAGCTGGATTACCGTCACCAGTATTCTTGGAGCCAGCGTACTTATGAGAGGATAAAAGATCTCCGCTTGTAAAAAAACAGAATGCATCAAACTGCGCTAAGTAAGCATCACTAAATAAACTACCATCTTTAGAGAAGGTAAATTCAATGTTATGACTTGGAGCAATACTTTGTAAGTATTGTTCAGCGTAGCTTGGTTTTCCGTTCTCCTGCTTAATGACTGCGTGCTCATAGTCTGATGACTTTGTAAAAAAGAGCACTTTTTTAGTTCCTTGTGTTGCTGCCCGAACCAGCGGGAATCCAGCAAAGCCTAATGCAGCTGCGCCTAATGAGGCTATAGCTTGGCGGCGTGTCATGCCAGAGACTGAAGAATGAGAAGTATTCATTAGATTAAGATAAAATTATTATTTACGAATCACATGCCCTTTTGCTCCGTAGTAAGCGACGTACCCATAGGCAATCATAGGAATGATAAAAGAGAACTGTAAACTCTTAGTCACATCAGCGATATAACCTTGAAGTGGAGGCAGTAGTGCACCTCCTAAAATAGCCATAACCAAGAGTGATGATGCTTGGCTCTTTAAAGGACCTACTCCTTCAATAGCTAAAGAGAAAGTATTGGACCACCCAATTGAAGTAAAAAGTCCAACAGCAACAACACACCACATGGCGACTGTTCCACCGACTAAAATAGCAGTCAGAAGTAACAGCACTACAGTCGTAGAAAAAATCATTAAGGTTCTACCAGCCTGAGATTTTCCAAATTGAAACAGTAACCAGCACAGTACTAAGAATGGTGCGTAGTGAGCAAAGATAGGCGCATCAGAAACGAAATGCTCTTTCCATAAATTAAAGGCAGAAGCATTTAAACCACTGCGTAGTGCATCTAGGGGTGCACTCTGAGCAAGCCACAAAAAGACGCAGGAAACAATCGGGATGAGTATAAGGGCCATCTTCTTTGTAGAGGCTTTAAGATCGCTTAATTCAGCTGCTCCCATGAAGCGACCAATCAAAAGTCCACCCCAGTAAAGTGATACAAAGCGACTAGCCTGAATTGCAGAAAGTCCTGCGACACCAGGTTGACCTAGGAAATTAATAATTGAGCTACCTACAGAAACTTCTCCACCCACATACATGAAGATAGCGCCAATACCTAATACCACATGCGGATACTTAAGTGCACCTGCACCGGGTTGAATTTTCTCTTCAGCAATAGAAGGCAGTGAAAGAAAATAGAATATAATAGCGAGTACAACAAAGACGACACAGAAGGCTAAATAAGGAACCTTGACTGAGTCTGCTCCATTAGCACCAGTCTTTGCAAAGTATTGAAAAATTAACCAACCACCAATGAGTGGCCCAATTGTAGTCCCAATTGAATTAAAGCCCTGAGCTAAATTAAGACGACTGGATGCTGTTTTTTCAGGTCCTAAAATAGTGACGTAGGGATTAGCTGCAATTTGAAGCATCGCAAAACCAAGCCCTACAACAAACAGCGCAGCTAAAAACATCGGATAGGATCCAGCCGTACTTGCTGGCCAAAATAAAGCACTGCCTAAAGCGGAAATGAGTAGGCCAACAACCACACCGTTTTTGTATCCTATCTTTGCAATAGGATCTCCCTTAGTGACTGAAATAATAAAATAGATAACTGAACCCACAAAGTACGCTCCAAAGAAAGCGAACTGCACGAGCATCGCCTGAAAATAAGAAAGGGTAAAAGCCTCTTTAAAGCGTGGAATTAAAATATCATTAAACACAGTCATGAAGCCCCACATAAAAAACAGGGACGTCATTATAGAAAACGAACTGCGATTACTAGGCTGGTTACTTGAACCAGCTGCACTTGAACTTGGGGCAGAGCCTATAGCCATAAGGATAGAATTAGAGATATCTAAGGCGGGGTGAAGTCACTATCAAAGCAACCCTTAGCCAAAGGATCAAGCAGGACTATTGGCTTACTGATTATAACCGTTATCGTGATTCGGGGCGTGCAATCTTATCTATACCTATTCATTATTTAAAAACAATGAGTCCTAATATCCTATTAATGGCACATGTTCTCTTAGGTGTTTTATGCTTACTAGGGGCAGTTTGGCTCTTTGTTGAGACCCTGCATATTTCAGATGCTAATCTTAGCCGCGTTCGTTGCCTAAGCCGAGTAGTAGCCATTACAATGTGGATAGGTTATGCGGTAGCAGGTTATTTTTACATTCTACACTACGCTCCTGATAAAGCTGTAATTCTTAAAGGTCCTTGGCCATTCGCACACTCCGTTTTTATGGAAGTAAAAGAGCACGTGGTTATTATGTTACTCTTACTTGTTACCTACTTACCAATCGCTGCACAAAGCAACTTAGCTCATAATGCCGGTGCTCGTAAACTTTTTCTTACAGTACTCGGTTTAATCGCAGTCATTGCATTTTTTGCTGACGGCTTTGGTGGAGTCATCGGCATGGGCGTAAAAGTAGGCCTTCTTTCTAAATAATTTAAATTCTTTCTACTCATGGAACCTACATCGCAGACTGAATCCACCGAAGGTCTTTCAAAGTGCACCGTGAGCTTTGGTATCTCACTGGCTGTCGCTTGTATCTTTAATGCTCTATTAGTCGTTCTTAAAGAGAAGAGCCCCGCCACGATGGCCTGGATGAAGAAAACATCAGGACATCACTGGGCAACACATACCCTTTTAAGTCTACTCGTGTTTATTATCTTAGGATTAATTCTAAATAGGACAAACAACGGGAATAGTTCGAAGAGTGATTCTAAGTCACTGCCTAGCCTTATTGTAAGTAGCGTCGCGATAGGAGCTGCTATCATTCTAGGATTTTATCTCTTCATCGACTAAGCGAACTAGCCCTTAAATAATTAAGGCCTAGAGCCAGCAAGCTGATCAAGATCGTCTTTTGCTTCCTGGAAATCTGGTTTTACCTTAAGAGCTAATTGGAATTCAGTCCTAGCATCCTGGAGTTGACCTAGATTTGCATAGGCTACCCCGAGATTAAAATGTGCTTCAGCGTAACTTGGATTAATCCGAGTCGCTGCTTTATAGTGTATGACTGCTTCTGCTAAACGGTACGGATCCTTCACTAAGACATTGCCTAAATTATTATGCGCTTCGGCATAATTAGGATTTAATTTAAGAGCCGCTTCATAGTGTAAAATCGCCTCTTTAGCCTGTGAACTAAAAGGCGCTAGTAAATTAGCTAGATTGTTATGCGCTGTAGCACTCGTTGGATCTAATTTTATAGCAATTGTGTATTCAGTAAGCGCTTCTTTAAGAGTAAGCGAATCCTTGGAATATTCAAAAGCGAGATTTTGATGGGTGACCGCATTCTGTGGCTCAAGCTTAAGTGATTCGAGATACTGAACAACCGCTTCCTCGTGTCTTTTAGGTAAACTGCCTAAGAAAATCGCATAATCATTATGCGCTTTTGCATCGGTAGTGCGCAAGTGAAGTGCAGTTTTAAATTCCTGTTCTGCATCCCTTTGTTTTCCTGGCATTTGACTTAATTGGTTAGCCAAACTTTCATGCGCATCAGGATAACTAGGATTTAACAAAATCGCATGGTTGTATAGCGCCACAGCTTCGGAATCATGACCACCTGACTTAGCGAGTTCATCGGCATAATTTTTGTATGACTGTGCGTACATTGGATTAGCAAGCATTGCTGCTTTAAAGTGCTCTAAAGCCTCACTGGAGGCACCCCGCTCCGAGAGCATTACTCCAAGATTATTATGGGCTAAGAAACAATCAGGGGTAGTTTTAATAGTACAACGGTAGAGAGTCTCAATATCTGTATACTGCTTTGCCTGGGTGTACGTCTTCGTTGCAAGTACACTTAGTACACTCACTGCGAGTATTGCAGGTAAGCCACGTTTTATTAAAGAATGAGATTCGCTACTACGAGAATCCCAACTAGCCCATAGTGCAGAAACACCTGCAAAGAAAGCTAAGGATGCGTGATACGTGAAGTGATCTGCTACGTAGGAATAAGCAAAAGGATAGATATTAAAAAAACCAAGCACTGGAAAAAGAGTTCCAATAAATAAAAGAGCCGCACAAAGACTGCTAGAATACTTACGTCTAAAATAAATAAGTGCGATTAATGTAAATAAGCATACAAAAAAAGCAGCATATTGGCCCATAGCATCTGCATCTATAGTCCAATGTGAATAGATAAACGAAAGATCTTTTGGCCAGCAAAGCTTGTAGCAATAAAATAATATTATTTTACCAGACAAGATTACACGAGCAAAAGGACTAAGCGTATAATTTAAGCCCTCAGCCCCAATCACATGACGCTCTACCCAGGCTGTAAATAAACCTGAAATAAGAGCTAAAATAATCCAGGGCGTAAGTGGTAAAACATATTTTTTAAAACTTAAAATGCCCTCTTTCCACATGACAATTACTACAAGAGCGCAAGGCAGTGTTGCAGTAATACTCTTACTTAAGAGCGCTAAAATAAAAAACAGCAGAGCAAGTGCATATGTCTTATTACTTCCAGATTTTATCCATCTAAAATAAATAAGCGCAGAGCTTAGATAGAATAATAAAGATAATGTGTTTTTTTGTTCTGATATCCAGGCAACCGTTTCTACACCTATAGGATGAAGCAGAAACAAGAATGCTGCCAAGCAACTGCCTTTGATATCTAGATGCCTTAAAAGAAGAAAAAATAAATATGCATTAAAAGCATGTAAAATAACGTTAGTTACATGGTAATAGATTACCGACTGCCCCCATAGCAGATTTTCCAACCAGAAGAAGGAATGTAAGACTGGATAGTACTGCTGAGTTGCACCCAATTGAAACCAAATATGACCAAGGCCAGAAAGTGAGCGAAGACCAGGAGCAGTTAAATGAAATGCGTCATCCCAAAGCTGTGATCCATGCAGTGAAGGAAAATAGATAACAAAACTTAGCCCACATAAAAGAGCTGCAATTACTCCTGAATAATTCCCGGTAGTAGAAGGCCGCGATTCACCTGGATTGGAGTTATTACGTGTAAATACCATAGCAATAGAACTTAAACCTCTTAGATTCTCAGCAAATTGCCATCTACCGCCAATTCAAAAAGCTATAATCACTTCATTTAACACCTCAATAAGACCAGCAGATCGGCTTATTTTGATCATTTTAAGACCTCAAATCTTTCAAAAGACTTGTTGAATACACACTCCTCTAACACCATGTGATACTGCCATTAAGCCCATTCTTCTTCCTGTGAAAAACTGCTTACTTATTTGTCTACTACTGCTTACTTATACACAGAGCACATACGCTCAAACAAAAGAGCAAAGCCCTCTTAATCCCGCATGGATTACTGCTGTAAAAGGTAGCCACGATCTGACTTTACCTCAGTGGGGTCCCTATACAAAACGCTATATCGGTATATCTCATATACCTGACTCTACTTCAGGCATTCGTTTTGATCTCAGTGTTTTCCCTGGTCTTTATAACCGAAGAATTATTGTTCCCAACGTCTTATTTGCATCAGACTATCATCCCTGGGAAGCAACATCCGATTTAAGCTACTTTAGCTTTAGACACGAACTAGAATGGAAGGATCAAGTCTATGCAGATATTTCGTATTCAAAAATTACAGATACGAGCCGACTTATCCGTGCTGAATTTGTTAACAATACAGATTTACCTCAGCCACTAGAGCTGCACTTAATCGCAAGTCTTAATTATCCTTCAATCACGCCAGCGCAGATTACTCTTCCTAAAAATGCTGTTAGACTGAGTGCATTAGACTACACGGAAATGCATTTTGGGAAACCACGTGCAACCGACAATTTAGTTCCAGACGGGAAAAAACGAGGCGAAGTCAGGTTAAGTGGATTAGTAAACGGCTCAGGACTTGGTGATGGATTCGGCCTATTAGATGGAGATACCGTATCCTATACAGTAACACTATTAGCTCCGATCTCGAATGCTTGTCTGATGGTTCGCTACAGAATGGAGCAAGGTACAGAGACAACATTTGAAATTTCTGGTCTAACAAAACAGAGCCATACCTTTAAAGGAACAGGGAACCTAAATAATGAACTTATCAATCTAGGAGATCTACCAGTTGGACCTCAAACACTCACCCTAAAAGCAAAAGCAGGTGGAGCTATAGTAATTGATGGATTCATTATTTTACCCCATTCGGAGAATAACCAAGTAAGCTACACTACACCCACTCAGGATTTAAACCCTACTCGCGAGAGTGGCCCTATTCCTCAAAGTTTAATACTCAGCTATAAAGCAATTCCTACAGCATATGGTGTAAGCTGGACAACCTCGGATTATCAAATCAGGGAATACATCACTAAAGACCTTGATGTACTGTTGCCTTCAATGATTCAAAATCATGTGAAGGAGCATTTTGAAGGTGAGGGTCATGGGAATTATACAGAAATTTATTTAAGACCTATCATCATTACTGCACACACAAAACGTACTTTTTTTGCTGAAGTATGTAGTGGTAGTATAGCTGAAGTTAAACGTGAGTTATCTCATTCAGCGAGATCAGTGGATGAAAATCAGATAATTTGGAACCAAAGACACAATCCACTTACTAGCAAGAAGTCCTCTAAGGCTGGTGATCCTTACCTTCAAAGCCAGACTAGGCTCAATGCTACCCTGCTTGAGAACGTAGTCTACCCTACTTACATTCAAGGCAGTTACATCAAACATAATACCCCAGGACGCTGGTGGGATAGTTTATACACCTGGGACTCAGGATTTATAGGTTTAGGTCTAGATGAGTTAGATATAAAACGAGCTTTTGAATGTCTAAATACTTACCTCAATGACCCAGGCTCTCAGTCCGCCTTTGTACACCACGGCAGTATGGTTCCTGTGCAGCACTACTTATTTTTAGATCTATGGAATAAGACTCAGTCTAAGGAACTGCTCGAATATGCTTATCCACGTTTAAAACAATATTATGAATTTTTTGTCGGCCGTATGGGCACATCCCAAATGGCAAAGTTTCATTCAGGGCTATTAAGTAGCTTTGATTATTTTTATAACTCTGGAGGTTGGGACGATTACCCACCTCAGCGCTATGCTTACGATAACCAGAATGCAGGAACCCTTGCACCTGTTATTAACACAGCTCAAGCAATCCGTATTGCAAAGATTATGCGTATGGCTGCGACTGCACTAGGTAACGCTTCAGATGTAAATGAATACACTTCTGATATCTCAGCTTTCACATCCAGCCTGCAAAAATATTCGTGGGATGAAACCTCAGGCTACTTTAGCTATGTCGTACACGATACTAAGAATGAACCTGTTGGTTTTCTAAAATACCGTGACGAAGTTAACTACAATAAAGGCTTAGATGGTGTATATCCCCTAGTGGCAGGCGTGGGTACAGTAGCACAGACGACACGGATGCTTTCAGCTCTAAAGTCCCCACTCCACATGTGGAGTTCAGTTGGCTTAAGTGCAGTCGATCAAGCAGCACCCTACTATAAAACGGATGGCTATTGGAATGGAACTGTATGGATGCCTCATCAGTGGTTCTTCTGGAAATCGATGCTAGATCTAGGTGAAAGTGATTTTGCATGGGCTATAGCTAAACGAGCCCTTGATCTCTGGAAAAAAGAAACTGACGCCACGTACTACAGCATGGAATACTTCCAAATACAGACAGGTCGTGGTGCAGGATGGCATGAATTTGGAGGCTTATCCTCACCAATCGTCAAGTGGTTTGCTACGTACTATAAACCAGGAACCTTTACCACAGGTTTTGATGTTTGGGTTGAACAACAAAACTTTAACGCAGAAGAAACTGAATTAACTGCGAAGCTAAAACTATTCTCTAAAGATTCAAATCGAGATCAAGTAACAGTTATTGCTTGTATGAATCCGAGTAAAAACTACAGCGTAAAATTAAATAATAAAGAGGTCACTTCTAGAAGGCGCCTACCTGGAGTTTTAGAAATCAATCTCTCGACTAAGGTCACAGAAGGTACACTTCATATCACTGAAATACCTTAAAATTAAAAAGCCACCGACTTTACAATCGGTGGCTTGTGAGATAATACAGCTGGATTATTTCTTATTAAGCACACCGTAGAGTACGGCGGCTGCAATCAATCCAACCAATCCGCTTGATCCTAAAGCGGAAATAACGCCGGTCAGATTTCCGATAACATCTATCTTCAAGAATGGTACAGGAGTACCAAACACAACCTGCAATACTACGGATGTAGCTAGAAGCGCTACTCCGAGTTCAGTGATCTTCTTAAGGAAACCAATGATCGTATCGATGATTTGCATTTTCTTATACTGGGGTTTTGGGGTTTATAAGAACACGTTAGACGTTATGTCTAATACGTCTTACGCAGGTGTTAGATGCTGCGTATGGGCTAACGTTCAATTAATCGGCCCAGTATAAGGCCTTAATCACTTAAATCGTTGGCAAGAAGGTATCTTGCCAACTTTATAAAACACTATAAAATATATAAGATAATACATTTTCATATATAATGCCTTTACACATACAAGAAACACTATCCCAACCTGAAAACCTGACGGTTCATCCGTCCAAAAACGCTAGCTTATGCTACTTTAAACAACTGCGCTTAATTCAAAAGAGTTCAGTTACCATTAAAGAAAAAGATATAGAGTTACTCTGCGTTGTTCTCTCAGGCATAGTCACAATTCATGTAGACAAACAAGTCTTTGAATCAGTAGGCACAAGAAAAGATATCTGGTCTGGTAAAGCAGATAGTGTTTACGCAGGGACAAATTCAACAATCACAATCACTGCAAGTTCTGAACATGCTGAAGTCGCTATTTCCGGCGCTGTATGTAAAGACAACTATCAAGCATTTCGTATAACTCCTGATGAGGTACACATGGTTGATGTCGGCTCAAACGAAACACATTCCCATCGCCGCATCTTTCACATTCTCGGACAAAATGCAGCAGGCCGTGCAGGCAATCTTCTTGTAAGTGAACTCTACGCAGATCCAGGATGTTGGTCTGGGTACCCTCCCCATAAACACGATACCGAGCGCCCTCCCCAAGAGACCGACTTCGAAGAAGTGTATCACTACCGCTTTAATCCCAGCACAGGTTTTGGAGCACAGTTTTGCTACAACGATTCTAATCAATCTAGTGTTGTAAAAACTCAGCACGGAGACACCTTTATCGTTGAAAAAGGTTATCACCCAACAGTTACCTCCCCAGGTCATCAGAGTTATATTTTCACTATCCTTGCAGGCAGGCACCAGCGCTCGCTTATCCAATTTTTTGAACCTAAACACACCCACCTCATGAGTGCTATACCTGGCATTCAAGCAATGAGGGATAAATTTAAGTGAGCTTAAGACCCCCAAAAGATCAACCGAAAGAAGGACATCCTTGGCGATGGGTAATCATCGCCTTAATTTTTTCAGGTACTTTAATTAACTACATTGATCGCCAAACTGTTTCAGTTCTAGCACCTGTACTTTGTAAGGATTTACATCTCTCTAACACACAGTATGGAGCAATTGGATCATTTTTTCTTTTTACCTATGCCTTGTCGATGTGGTTATGGGGCGGCGTTTTCGATCGCATTGGTAATCGTCTAGGGTACGCCTTTGCTATCTCCATTTGGTCGATTGCTGAGATAGCACATACAACTGTGCGTGGCTTAGGCAGTCTTAGTCTAGTGCGTGGGCTGCTAGGCCTTGGAGAGGCGGGTAATTGGCCTGGAGCAACACGTACCGTGGCAGCTTGGTTTACACCAAGACAGCGTGCCTTAGGTATGGGTATAGCCAATGCTGGTGCATCTATAGGGCCTGCTCTTGCTCCTCCCTTAATTATCGCCTTACAGCTCGCCTACGGCTGGAGAGTTACTTTTGCTGCAGCCGGCCTACTTGGCTTCCTTTGGTTGATCATCTGGCTACCCTTATACCCTAAAGAGGCTAAAATCATTATTATAGAACCGCAGGAAGCAGCCGTACCTTGGAGAACTCTTTTTAGCCACCGTGCTATGTGGGGAATTGTTATCGCACGATTCTTAGGAGATCCGATTTGGTGGCTTTATTTAAATTGGCTACCTAAATACCTCTCAGATGTTCGTCATTTTAGTCTTCAACAAATTGGCGCATTTGCTTGGGTTCCCTTTTTATTCGCTGCCGCTGGAGCACTATTTGGAGGTTGGTTTTCTGGCTTTTTAATCGACCGAGGTCTTTCGGTAAATGCTGCACGTAAGATTGCAATCACGTTTGCTACCCTCCTACTTCCTGCAGGTATCATCGGAGCATGGTCTAATTCGCCTTATGTAGCACTGGCTTGGTTTAGTGTAACATTATTTGGATTTCAGTTTTGGGTCAGTAATGTACAAACACTCGCTAGCGACTTTTTCCCTGTTGGGGCCGTAGGTTCAATCGCAGGATTTTCTGGCACAGCTGCAGGCTTAGGCGCCATGATACTCACATTTCTCACGGGTTGGGTTGTAGATCACTTCTCTTATACACCTATGTTGATCACTGCCGGTATATTAGGGCCAGCATCAACACTGGCTTTATTTATTCTATCAGGGAAAATTCGGAAAATAGATATTTTACCGAAAGCTTAAACTTAGTTATTTTTTTAGTATGGCACACCACACGCGTTTTTCTCTTCTAGGTAAGCGAGCTTTAGTTACCGGCTCCTCTCAAGGCATAGGACTAGCCATTGCTCATGGACTTGCCGATGCTGGAGCTAAAGTAATTTTAAATGGACGTAGTCCTGACAAACTAGCTAAGGCAGCAGAGTCATTCAAGGCATCAGGCATTACTGTAGATACTTTATGTTTTGATGTCACAGAAGCTGAGGCAATAACACAGGCACTTAAGACAACAGGTAAAACAATTGATATCCTTGTTAACAACACAGGTATTCAAAAACGCTCTCTGCTTGTAGATATGCCGCTCGCAGATTGGAAGGCTGTCATTGATACTAATCTGACTTCAGCTTTTGTTGTAACTCAAGCAGTCGTTAAGGGCATGATGGAAAGAAAATCAGGTAAGATTATAAATATCTGTTCACTCATGAGTGAATTAGCACGCCCAACCACAGGAAATTACGCAGCATCTAAAGGTGGCCTTAAAATGCTAACAAAAGCTATGTGCGGAGAATGGGCAAAAGATAACATCCAGATTAATGGTTTAGCTCCGGGGTATATATCTACAGAATTAACCCAGGTACTTAAGAATGATCCAAAATTTGATACGTGGATTAAAGGCCGCACTCCCGCAAACCGCTGGGGCGAAGTCGAAGATCTTGTTGGAGCTTGCGTCTTTTTATGCTCGCCCGCTGCTGACTTCGTCAATGGACAAATCTTAACCGTAGACGGTGGACTATCAGCAGTGATTTAGTGCGCTTGTTACTTAAGCGTCTTAATATAGCGAACAATTGAATCTACTTGTTCGTCGCTTAAAATGCCTGCAAAACTTGGCATTACAATTTCTGATTTTTCATAGCCTGCAGCATATTTAGCTGCGGGCAAAACGATCGATTCCCGAATGTAGCCTTCATCTGCTACTATCGTTGCCTTCTTTGAGTCAGCGTAAACATCAATGGTTTTCCCATACAGTTTAAACCACGATGGCCCTGGCTTTGGCGTATTACTTGCATCCACTGTATGACATGCAATACAGCCATAGCGTTCAGAAAGTTGCTTACCCTCTTCGACACTCGCTTTTTTAGTATTCGATTCGACTATTGGTCTTAGAGTTAAATCTACATTCAAAGGACTAAATCCTTCTTTAATAGGATTAAAATCGATGAGCTGGTAGGGAGTCGTGTAAATACGGCCTAAAAACGAACGGCCTTGT
The DNA here is from genome assembly GCA_903834135.1 of uncultured Opitutia bacterium. Taxonomy (GTDB): domain Bacteria; phylum Verrucomicrobiota; class Verrucomicrobiia; order Opitutales; family Opitutaceae; genus Palsa-1447. The sequence goes on from CAILHZ010000024.1 coordinate 52,036, forward strand.
TTTAATTTAAGGTCATAGCTTACCTGAAGCTGCATGACTGGCTTCATGCCTGGAATAGCAATAAAGACACTCTTCTCATCTTTTGAAAGATACGCTGCAGATACAGGAAGTCGGTCATGGCCGGGCACTCCATTTGCTTTATATTCAGGCGAGCCATATTTAGAGGTTCTTAAATAGTGCCAGGCTTGTACTGCATAATTAGAAGCATCGAGTGCATATTGAGTATCAAGTGAACTATCAAAACGGATCAAGACGCCCTGAGTTGCTGGGACTACTTCAGAGGGAAGTGTACTTGGTAAACCTGTGTACCTAACGCGTCCTAAGCCTCCCTCAGTATCAATGACATTTCCCCAGCCAATGACTTGAAAACCGGTGACATAGAAATATCCGTCCTTTGGATTTACACTGCCATGCATTAAAGGAAAATCAAACTGCTGCGTAATTGTTACTACCGATGCCTGAAGCCGAGGATTACGGGCATTCAAAATAACGCGGTAGAGTTCAGGACGATCAAACGCTAAATGCACAAGCTCGTTATTGAGTGGCCCCATATTAGAATCCATAAGCCACTCCTGACCCATTGCAGAAGCACTCACCGAATGGGGCATCCAGGTAAGCGGCTCTTCAATAGCTGCAGGGTAAACTTCCTTCGGAAGAAAACCGGCGAGATATCCATAAAATTTATTATCACCTATCACGTGAATCGGAGTAGAAGGGATGTAATCGCCTTCCTGATCGCTTCCAGTAACAAGCCCTGTCTTTGGATTAACACCTAGGTTAGGCTGTCTAAATCCGTAGCCTAATACTTCAGACCTAGTACCATCAGCAGACACACGCAGAATACTGCCATTATGCTTACCTAAGGTAGTTCCTTGCTGACCACCTTTTGCGATAACAAACGATCTATCTGGAGCTAGACGTATTGCGGTAGCAAATTCACGCATGTCAGCAGTCTGAGCAAACGCGTTAGAAAATAATTCATACCTCGTAGCTTCTCCTAAGTGCTGCGGATCGCTTAATTTCCAAATTCCGTTTTTATCTAAAACGAAAATTTCTTCATCACGTAGCGCGAGACTCATCGGCTCATGCAGTCCCGAAGCAAACCGCTTCCAAGTAGCTACTCCTTGTGCTTGATCAAGTCCTTTAGCAAGCCAGACGTCACCATCAAAGGTAACGATAACGGCATCTCCATTTTTAAAGAACTGAACATCACAAGGCCTAACTTTTCTATTCCAAGGATTAGCGGTGGGTAATACTATATCATCTACTACGTAGGCGTCCTTATCGGCAGAGCGTTTTATCTCTGAAGTCACTTCCTGAGCCCAGTGTGGTTTATTTAAAGGCCTAGGTATTTTCAAATTTTCTACGTCAGTTGCACTTTCTGTATTCGCAACATTTGAAAGACTTACTGTAAAAGACAGTTCAGTAGAATGCGGTTTTATTAGTGCATAGCTTACTGAAGCCTCATCTTTCAATTCTATAGAAGCGGTATCTTTAGCAGATCCCGAAATAGCCAAAGTGATTTCTTCTTTCTTACTTCCAAGAACAAGAAGAAGCGTGTGGTCACTAGCTGCGAGTATTACATGCCGCTGTATTATTTTATTTAAAGAATCCCCCTTAGTAGTCCACCAGTCATGCACAGTCACTCCAGATACCGTGTAGTTTAAGACTACCCCACCTTCTACTTCTTCAATTGCTTTAAATTGACCAAGGCTTGCAGGTATTGGTCCTTTTCCCACTTCCTCTGGACTGGGTGCTGGTGTGCGTGGATCTAAAGTACTTAACTGTTCTGCTTTTTGCCAACCTGGATAAATTCCGCTAGTCATCCATAGTTCACCTAGTGGCACAGGCAGTTGTTTTTGTCCCGTAGGAGTCTTAGATTTTCCATCAGGATACGACAAAGGAGCTAAGGCTTTTGCAGAAACGCCTTTCCCCACCCATACTGCAGATACTCTGAGTAAGTCGGTATCAAAACAAACCCAAGAGTCATCCGACAATCTAAGGATAAGGCCGCGTGGAGTTAAATTATTTCCAGGGGAAATAGCACCAGCTTTGCGGCAATCTAAAACCGAAGAAAAAAACGGAAAATCTGACTCAACCCATGGAGTTTGCGTATATGATCCTAATTTCGACTTAGAATCAGGTGCTGCAGTTACCACACTAAACACTGAAAATAGATATGCTGCTACTAAAGCAGAATATTTTAAGCGTGAATTTTGGGGTAAAATTCGCATTGAAGAATACAGTTTACAGATAATCTGCCTCTACGGGTGGCAAGGTACGTTTAATTTCTGAAAGCCTATACCCGAACCCTGCCCCATGAATGGTTGATAGATCTACAATCCCATTACGACGCGTGTAAAGTCCGGGATGAATCTCATTTTCAGGCAAAGAAGCATCCGGATAAAACTGCATCGCATTACACTCTACTCCCAAGATTGTTCCTACATGGGATGCAAGTTGAACATGCGGGATCATCGCAAGCATAGGATTAGTTAAATCCTGGACCATAAGTGCCATACCGTGCGCTTTTGCCCAACAAGCACTAAACAGAGCACCAGTCTGTGTCTTACAGGTCTTTAAAGCCACCCCGGTCCATCCTAAGCTGCGACCTAGTGCTATACAGGTCCAATCATGAGCACTCTCATCTAAAAATAACAATTTAAGCGCTGACAGAGCTTTTACATCAATTGGGTATTTCTCGAGATCGTAAGGGAAAGGCTGCTCGATATATAAAATCTTATCGTAAATACTTGGGTGAGATAATTTTAATTTCTCTAGAATTGTGATTACATACTGAGGATCATGTACGGTGCAATTAAAGTCAGCCGTAAGTGTAGTGACTCCATTTTGCTCTGATATTTCACCAACTTTTATAAGACGCTCATAGTCCCAAGCGCTGTCATTTCCACGTAATTTAATTTTTACGCATTTTAAGCCGTCCGTTTTTATCCAATCTTTAAACAGGAAAGGGTGTCCATCCTTAGGTTCACTTCCTGTTAAGTCTGATTCTAACACCGCATCAATACCACCAACAAGATGCCATACGGGTAACTGTTTTGATGGATTTTTTACAAGAAAATCTGATGGGTATATGCCCTTAAATGAAACTGAAGAGTTAGCAGCAGGTGTAAGGTAATACGAAAGATCTTTATTGAGATATTCTTTTGTATAGAGCTCATAAATTGGCTTACCTGCTAATTGACCAAAACACTCGTGTAGCGCGATATCAAATGCAGAGCAGCATACAAGAGCCGCAAGCCAAGGAATTTCTTCTTGAGGTGCGAGTGCGTGATTGAGTTTCTTTAAAACATCAGGAAGGGTTTTCTTCTGGAAGGCATCGCCTACTTCTAAGACATCCCCAGTAAAATGAAACGTTGCCCAGGCTTGGGTAAGTAAAACGCAGAGCTTCTCTAAAGCTTTTTCGCGACTGTCTGAAGTCAGACTGCTCGGCCATACCCAGTTTACTGACAAGGGAGTCTCACCCCAGCCTAAAACCTCTTTGCCGCTTCTGTCTTTAGCCTTAAGACATACCCGAGCACACTTAACTTTAGTCAGTGTGTCTTTGCCAAATTTAAGCGGTATACGCGTAGTTACCGGCAATAGATATAAACTGGCTCCAGTAACCGTGATATCGGAATTTAAAGACATAAACAGGTGCTTTCCTAGCCTTAGGCTAATTCAGTACCCTTAGTTTCTGGTGCAAACCATATAAGAATAATACCAAGGAGATAAACCATCGACAAAACTGAATATGCATTTCCAAACGCTTGTAGCGATGAATGCGTGTACCCGCTAAACAACAAAGTCAGATTGCCTAGCTGCAAAGTACCAACAGCAGCAACCAATCGTCCAAAATTATAACAAAAGCCCTGTCCTGTAGCTCTCAACTTAGTAGAAAATAACTCAGGTAGATAAAGTGGAAAAAAGCCATAGAATGAAGCTGTAGTACCGCCGAGTAAAAATGCAGTAACAATAAAGCGGTACTGCTCAGCTGAAGTTTGAAAGGAAGTATTTGTCTTAAAGAAAATTAAGGCGGCGCATAAACTAGAAGCACTTAGTAGTGCGTAGGTAATGCGGCGACCCAAACGATCGGCAAAAAGTGGAGTTAAAAAGGCAAAAACAATGGATCCAAACGAACTCGCCATAACCGTATATTCCATAATTGGAATAGCGCTGCCCTCAGCAATTAATCCACTCGACCAGCGAGCAGCTTGTTGAACAGAGCCCCAAGTACCTAAGAGAACAACAGAGGCAAGACCTGCACCTATGAATAAATTCTTAAGTGTTTTCTTATCCAAATCTACAACTGAGTGCCCTCCACTATTAAGCCTTTTAAGATAATTTCTAAGCGGTAAGAGATATCCCCATATTGAAATTAACCCTGCAACGACTGAAACAATCAAAGCACCTAATTTGCTAATACCACAAAAAGGTGACCATACATAAATAATTACTAGTGCAGCAATTGCAGCTATTAATACACCTGCAAGGTCTCTAGTTTCCCATAGTGCAGTACGCCCTGACTTCTTCTCTTCTTGCCAACCATGAGATTCTTTAACGAATCTAAAGATAAATACATTCACTAAAGCAGGGATCGCCCCACTAATTGCCAGTAGTCTCCAAGCACGATTATGGGTCAAATAATTAATTGTTGATTGCGAGAAATTTAAATTAAGCAGTCCGTGACTAATTAAATCAATAGAACCGTTAAGCTTAAAACTAAAGATTCCAGTAATCATGAAACCAATATTAGAGGATGCTCCTATGAAGGCTGCCATCCAGCGTCTATCCCTTCCACCCCATGCTTCGTTTACGAGTGCGACACCAAGAGACCACTCACCACCCATACCAAGTGATGCAATAAATCTAAGAATCGCAAAAGGCCATAGGTGTGTCGCGAAGCCACATAGTCCTGTAAAAATAGCGTAGCTGAATATAGCCAGCATAATGGCTTTAACCCTTCCTATCTTATCACCTAACCAGCCAAAAAGAACACCACCTGTAGCTGCACCAACTAAATATAATGCAATAAATACACTGAAGGTCTGAGCACGCACGATAGCACTCGTTCCAGGCATTAGATCCTGGAGCGCGGGCTGTCCTATTAAGGGAAACAGCCCCATTTCATAGCCGTCAAACAACCATCCTAAAAAAGCGGCTGTAAGAGCAGCGTATGCTGCACGTTGTGTATTAGTAGTGCTCAACTAATAAGAATTTCCGTAAAATGTATATGAACTATACTTAAACGCAAAACCTATTAATTAATAACCAATATCGTAGCTGAAATAAACACCGCGGCCATCCGCCCGTGTTAGTCCAGACTGAAGGTAAGCTATGTACTGTTTATTACCAATATTCTTAAAGAATACATTCACATTTAGCTTAAGTTAACCAAGCACGTAGTACTTTCAAATCGTGCTTCATATGCTTGATCATAGATTCTTGATCACCTAACGCATATTCATGGTGCTGACATAGAGGCCCATTAAAGCCGATCTGTTGTAGATGCTTAACGTATCCTTTATCTACCATACCATCACCTAAGTTGCACCATTTTGGCTTCCAACCTTTAGGTCCTTTTATCCAGGTGAAGTCCTTTACATATACAGACAATAAATATGGCTCAACTATACGCGCCTGGGTTGGCCAAGACACTCCTCCCTCAATTGTAGCATGGCCTATATCAAAGCAAAATCCTATGTTCTTAGATTGGGCGCCCTTAATTGCATTATAGGCATCCCATATAGGTGCTGCAAACATTGTAGCTCCTTCATGATTTTCTACTCCTGCTTTGATCTTTAGCTCAGCACAGGCATCTCCAATATCTTTAAGTTTTTTAGAAATTTCCGAGACCTGATCTTCGATTGATTTATCGGACACATATCTAGTCGCACCTAAACGTATAATTTTAATACCTGCCTGAGATGCAGCTCTTAAAACTTGTTCTGCATGAGGTTGATGAATATCTGTTATATCCGATACCAAGATAGGAATAGAAAGTGACCTTCTGTTTAAAGCATCAATGTAACGAGGTAGGTCATCGAATACACGCTCAGGTTCAATCTGGCCTTTGCTACGCACTGGACACTCAATGCCATTCCAACCGATGTTCTCGACAAAGGCAGCTGTATCCTCAGGTCCTAGATGCTGAAAAGGTTTCGAAAAAGCGATAATAGGCTTATCAACAGATGATACGTCTGAAGCTTTTACGCCTGAGACAATTGCCGATAATGCAAGTGCACTTGTATAGATAAAATCACGACGCGATTTTAATTCAAAATTTGATAACGGGGTATTCATGATGTGAAAGCAGTGAAGCCAGAGAAAAGACTACAACTAAAATCTCAATTAACTTTTTGTGTGAATTAATACCGAATTTTGGTACTAGCTAGTCTTTCTTAATTGTTTTTAGTGCTGCAAGTGCTGCATCCCTTGCTTCCCCATGATTTACAATCGGCTTAGGATAGTCGCGGCCTAATTTAATTCCTGCTCTTTCTAAGACTTCCGAAGGAGCATTCCATGGTTCATGTAAAAATTCGTTCGGAAGCTTACTTAACTCTGGAACCCATTTGCGCACATACTCACCTTCAGCATCAAACTTCATCCCCTGTAGGATAGGATTAAATATTCTAAAATAAGGCGCAGCGTCTGCACCACATCCAGACACCCACTGCCATCCCATAGTATTAGACGCTAGATCAGCATCAACTAAAGTATCCCAAAACCAGGAAGCCCCTTCCCTCCAATCAATAAGTAGATCCTTAACAAGAAATGAGCCTGCAATCATCCTGACACGGTTATGCATCCAACCTGTTGTCCATAATTCACGCATACCTGCATCCACAATAGGATAACCTGTATTCCCTTTTTGCCACGCTTTAAGGCCTTTAGCGTCTTGTTTCCAAGGGAAACGGTTGAAGTCAGCGCGCAATGCTTGCGTAGGTATTTGAGGAAAATGAAATAACAAGTGATATGCAAATTCCCTCCAACCAACTTCACTTAAATAGACCTGTACCCCACGACTTAAACTTGAAAAATCTCCCGCCTTTAAATCAAGGCATGCTTTCCAAATTTGTCTTGGGCTAATTTCGCCAAAATGTAAATGAGGTGACAGTCCTGATGTTCCTTCATGGCTAGGAATATTACGTTGATCGGTATATTCACTAGCTGCCTGTTTTAAAAAACGTTTAAGTCTTACATGGGCACCTGCTTCACCAGGCTGCCATTTTGAATAAAATAATTTATCCCATCCTAACTTCGGCAGAAGTCCTAGTAAATCTAGTTTAACGCCTTTAGGTATACCTGCGGCAGCAGTGAGTGACTTTAGGTTACTTTGAGTAGGAGCTTCTTTTTCGAGCGTTAAACAATGCTTCCAAAAAGGCGTGAATACCTGAAACGGAAGCCCTGATTTATTAGCTACCGTGTGTGGTTCATGTAAGAGCGAACCATTAAAACTTTTAGCCTCAATTCCGTTTTTATTAAGTTCTGTTTTAATGCCAGAATCTCGTTTGATAATTTCTGGCTCATACCTGCGGTTCCAAAAAACAGTAGTCGCTTTTGTTTTATCTATGAGTGCACGAAGCGCCTTCAGTGAATCGCCCTGGAAAATTACTAGTTCAGATCCTTTTTCCCTCAGTGATTCATCGAGTGCTTTTAGCGAATAATGCAGCCAACAGCGTGTTGCTGCACCCTCTTTCCATTTCACATCAGCTTGCTCATCATGAATGTAAACAGGGATAATCGGCACGCCCCGCTGTAGTGCAGCATTGAGCGCAGGATTATCCTGAAGTCGTAGATCAAGACGAAACCAAACAACAACAGGTGAGCTACTCATAGATGCCTATACCTGGTACTAGGGACGCGAAGTTACTTCAGCGATCGCTTTTTTGTAACTCTGTGAAGCTTCAAGAGGACTTGAGGCTTCACAATTCAAATTACGCATTTTGCCATCCACTATAGCGTAAATCCATCCGTGAACAGTGAGCTTCTGGTTGCGATGCCATGCATCTCTTACTATTGAAGTTTGGCAGACGTTAGAAACCTGCTCAATGACATTGAGTTCACACAAACGATCAGCCTGAAGAGCAGTACCTTTGATACCGCAAATACATGCATCATGTTTTTCGCGCACATCCTGTACATGCCTAAGCCAATTATCAGCAAGGCCTACACTTTCACATCTTAAAGCTGTTCCTACACCACTGCAGCCGTAGTGGCCTACGACCATGATGTGTTTAATTTTAAGCATATCTACAGCGAACTGAATAACGCTTAAACAATTTAAATCGGTGTGAACCACCACGTTTGCTACGTTACGATGAACAAAGAGTTCACCTGGCATTAAGCCAACAATTTCATTTGCAGGAACTCTGCTATCAGAACAACCGATCCAGAGGTATTCAGGGGATTGCTGCTTTGCTAACTTCGAGAAAAAATCAGGATCCTGCTTGCACATTTTCTCGGCCCAAGCGCGATTCTGATCGAATAGTTTTTTGAGCGTATCCACGAAAAAACCCTAGCCTTATCCAGAGCTTTTGTCCACCCCCAAGGCAGTCTAATTTTATGCTAAAAGATCGACCTTAAACAGCAGGTGTTCATTCTATTCTTATGCGTTACACCTCTATTTTACGCGTCTTACTAGCGATTGTTATCATTTCGAGCATTTCTCTAGATGCTCAAACATCCCAACCAGTAGCTTCCTTAAAAGACGCCAATGGCAATTCTCTTAAAAGAGCTAAAACTGGGCACCTTACTAATTATGATGAATCCAAAGTAGGGACTTACATTCTTCCCTCATTACTTACACTAACTAATGGTCAAAGTGTAACAGACGCAGCAACATGGCTAAACGTGCGACGTCCAGAAATACTTAAACTCTATAAGGATAATATTTACGGTTACATTCCCACACGTGCACCTTCTGTTCGCTATGAAATAAGTGAGCCTGAAACAGGGCTATTAAATAATACGGTTATTCGAAAAATACTGACTGTGCATTTTGGACCAGACACTTCCACTACAGTAGCTCATGTAGTCATCTATCTGCCAGCTAGTGCCAAAGGACCTGTTCCACTGTTAGTGCACATGACTTTTGCAGGAGCATATCCAACAAAGCCAAATTCAGTGGAACCAGATCTACCACATAAATCACCATTTATTGAATTAGGTCCAATTGATGAAATTATCGCGCACGGCTATGGCTACGCAGTCATTCATTACACTGAAATCGAGCCTGATATGGCTTGGAGTAAACCAGGCAGGCCCGTTGGTGTACGTTCCCTTGCATTAGCTCAAGGCCAAGCTGAACCTGGCAAACAAGATTGGGGTTCAATCAGTGCATGGGCTTGGGGTGTAAGTAAGATGATCGATTACTTTGTTGCAGATCCATCGATTGATTCGAAAAAAATAGGTTTGCTTGGTCATTCACGTCTTGGAAAAACAGTAATATGGACTGGTGCACAAGATACTCGCCTTGCACTAGTTTTCTCTAGTTGTGCAGGAGAACTAGGCACTTCTTTAGCACGCCGAGATTATGGAGAAACTGTTGATGATATGGCTGAAAATTTTCCTCATCAGTTCTGCGGCAGCATTCAGAAATTTAGAGGCAAATGGAATTCAATGCCGGTTGATACCCACATGATCATAGCACTGAATGCACCTCACCCTGTTTTTATTACTGGTGGTACAAAAGATTTATGGGCTGATCCTAAAGGAGAATTTTTAGCAGAGGTTGAAGCAGGTTCGGTTTACCGCTTACTTGGTAAAAAAGATTTAGGCGAAACTGAAGGTCCTCCCTTAGATAAACCGCTTACTTCAGGCGACCTTGGATTTCATTTTCATACAGGTGGTCATGCAATTTTACCTGCAGATTGGGCTGCTTTCTTAAGTTTCGCAGATAAATATCTGAAGTAAGCGTATTTGGGTTGGCATAGTGCGCTTAAATCGAGAGAAATAACTCTCCATATATGCCGACACGCCAAGGATCATTCCACCTGTTCCGCATTTTTTCAATAGATGTCTACTTGCACTGGTCATGGTTTTTAATAGCAGCCATAGAACTGTCCGAGAGAAAAGGTCAGTACCAGTCTCCTATTTGGAACCTTTTTGAATATCTCTCATTATTTCTCATTGTTTTAACGCATGAGTTTGGTCACGCCTTAGCATGCAGAAGTGTCGGCGGAGTTGCAGATCAAGTGATTCTGTGGCCACTGGGCGGTGTAGCCTACGTTGCTCCCCCGCAGCGTCCTGGAGCTACACTTTGGACCATTTTTGCAGGGCCTTTAGTTAATATTGTTTTAGCCCCGATACTTTGGTTTCTTCCTTTGTTCCTAGTATTAATCGGGTTTGGTGATCATACCTACTCTCAGGATCTGTTGCAATATTTGCATACCGTATTCTGGATAAATACAACTCTACTTTTCTTTAATATCCTGCCTATCTACCCTTTAGATGGAGGTCAGATATTGCGCTCTATTTTGTGGTTTCCTTTTGGGAGAGCTCGCAGCCTTCTGATTGCAAGTATCCTTGGCATTATTGGAATCATTGCATTTGTTGCTTTCATACTTTTTGAAGGCGCAAATCAAATCTGGTACCTAATTATGGGAGCTTTTCTTTTATCCCAAAGTTATTCAGGCCTAAAGCGAGCACTCTCATTATCTAAAGTTGCAAACGCACCACGCCGTGCAGGTTATCATTGTCCGTCATGCCAGACCCCTCCTCCTGTAGGCAACCACTGGACATGTTCTGTGTGTAAGCAAAAATTTGATATGTTTAGTACACTGGGGACATGTGTTAGCTGCGGAGCACACTTTAGTGCAACGCCTTGCTTTGAGTGTAATACATTAAGCCCAGTAAGTATGTGGGCACCTTCTAGTCCGCCTGTTGTCGATATATAAGCCGACTAGTATGTTACGCTCTAAAATTCCTTCCAATTTTGATGATGATGATTCAGGTCCAACACCCGCAACGGTAGATGGATCAGAACACTTCCTAGCAATCACGCTGCCCTCGCGTGAACATTCACGGTACTCAGCGGTACTAGAGATGCTTAAATCACACGGCTTTGTTGCAGAACCTTCCAACGGCAAATGGTGGCTTCGTGATAGACATAAGACACTTAACTTCCTTGCTAAGTACGGCACAAAACTAAGAGGTGAATTTGGCGCAGAGATTCTTCCTAATTTCGAAAAAAATACAGCCCACTTACAGCCAGCTGAAATCGCCTGTACAGCAGTAGCCGCAGGAAAAGAATTTGATGTCACCTTAGAATTAAAAGCAGGGACAGCTAAACAAACTGATATTCATGCAGCCTTAATGACCGGCCGCTCGTATGTGGAGTCTGAAGGTAAGGTTATTTTAATTGATGCTGCGAAACTAAAAACCTTAGGCGATGCCCAGCGCGCACTCTCCAAGGATGGAACAGCCAGTGTAACGACACGTAGAACACAGCGAATTCAGTCCACTCGTTTAGTAGAAATCGAAACCTTAGTAGAGACTATTGCTCCGGGCTTTCAGCCTCCTGCAACGTGGAAAGCAAGAAGTGCTGCACTGCGTAATATTTCAGCGCTTAAGCCAGCTCCTATACCTGAGGCCCTAGACAACCTCATGCGCTCCTACCAAAGACTAGGCGCTGCGTGGCTATGGCATCTTTATAAAAATGATTTAGGTGGAATTCTTTCAGACGAAATGGGCTTGGGTAAAACGCTCCAAGCAATCGCTCTATTATCTGCAGTAAAAAGTGAAGCTAAGCCTAATAAGCAATGCGTCTCATTAGTCGTTTGTCCTGCATCACTGCTTGAAAACTGGAGACGTGAAGTAGAACGCTTTGCTCCACACTTAAAAACATTTGTGCACCACGGTGCAAAGCGCGTCACTGATCCTCAGACACTAACTCAGTGTGATATTGTAATCACGAGTTACGGTACATTAGTAAGAGACGGGAAAACATTTTCAGAGTTTGATTTCGCATGTGCTATCGCTGACGAAGCGCAGCACATTAAGAATAGACAGTCTCAGAATGCACGTGCCTTAAGATCGATCAGTGCACCAAGTCGTTTTGTTCTAACCGGTACTCCAGTAGAAAATTCTCTCGAGGATTTACGTTCACTGTTTGAATTTATCTTACCTGGCTTTATCGAAAAAATACCTCCAGGCGTACGTGGTCCTGATCGCGCCTGGTTTGATGCAAGACTTCGTATTCAAACAGCAGCCTATATACTTAGACGCACCAAGGGCTCTGTTGCCCCTGAATTACCTGCTAAATTAGAGCAAGTCATCTGGTGTGAATTAACAGCAAAGCAAAAGAAGATGTATCAAGCTGTTCAACAAAAAGGTGAAAAGGAATTAATTGATCTCGCAGCTAAAGGTGCAGGTGAAGGCCATATCCGTATGGCTGCTCTTACCCAACTCTTACGTCTTCGCCAAATTTGCTGCGATCCTAGGCTCATTCAATCTGAAGAACAAAAGCCTGCCGAAGGTACAATGGCTGGTGAACTATCCGAGGTCACTGCAGATTCAGCAAAGCTTGAGGCGTTTAGAGAATTAATTTCTGAGGCCGTTGATGATGGTCATAGAATCCTTGTCTTCTCTCAATTCACGACTCTTCTTGCACTGCTACGTGAAGATTTAACAGCAAGTGAAATTGAAAGCTGCTACCTGGATGGCTCAATGACACCTAAAGCACGTCAAGCTGAAGTCGATCGCTTCCAAAATAGCAGTAAAGTACCCGTATTTCTACTGTCCCTAAAAGCCGGTGGTACAGGACTTAATTTAACTGGTGCAGATACGGTTGTGCATTACGATCCATGGTGGAATCCAGCTGTAGAAGCACAAGCAACGGACCGTGCTCACCGTATTGGCCAAACTAAAGTCGTCACAAGCTACAAGCTAATCGCTTCAGGTACTGTTGAAGAAAAGGTACTTGGGCTGCAGGCTGAGAAGAGAACTCTCTTAGCAGATGTATTTGAAGCAAGTGAAGCCGCTGCAGCTAAACTTTCGATTTCTGACTTACGCTCTCTTTTAAGCTAAGGCTTTAGCAAGAGAATGTCAGACCATTCTCCCATGACTTTAGATTCAATACGCCAAGTCGGAACAACCTGAGTAAAAGCATTACGAACAGCGTCATTTTCTACTGCTAGAATGCCGCTTAAAATAAGTACTCCGTGGTCAGCAACGCTCTGAGTTAACACTGCTGCATAGCGCATCAGTACATCGGCTTGGATATTAGCAAGTAGCACATCTGCTTTCTCTCTTAGAAGACCGTCATCAAGTCCTGCTGTTTTAAAAGGTACTCTTCCTGTAAGATTATTTAATTCTGCGTTTTCAAAACTAACACGCACTGCTTCAGGATCTAAATCAAAGCCGTAGATATTGGTGTAACCTAGCAGAGCTGCTGATAATGCTAAAATTCCCGAGCCACAACCTGCATCAATAACACGCAGGGTTTCTTTTTTCTTAGCACGCACAGAGTCTAAAGCCTGATCAAACGAAACTAAG
>CAILHZ010000025.1 GCA_903834135.1 uncultured Opitutia bacterium
AAGCTGCATGCTATTAAGCGTTGTGCCGTAGGTAATGGCAGAAGGTGTCGCCCAAGTGATAACTGGGCTTGCTTTATTTATTATGAAATTAGTTGTGAGGGTCCCTGTATAATTAGAATCACTGACTGTTGCGACAACCGCATATGTACCAGCTAGTGTTGGTAGTGTCGCCGAGCCATTATATGTTACTGCAATGGATCCGTAGTTAGCAGTTGCAGTGACTGATTCTGAGTTCCCTGTGTAAGTTTGTGTCGTATTACTTATTACAACTAATTCGCTGGCTTTATTAATTGTCAGTAAAGCAAAAGCTGCGTAGTTGCTTGTAAAGTTTGCTGTATCAACAGGTGTGAATGAGACATTTAAGGTTTGGACACCTGCATTTAAAGTTGCTCCAAAATTGGGAGTATAAATAAAACTGCCATTGAGTGTATTACCTGTGAAGCTAGCGCTGGCCATAAGTTGGGATGAATTAAGCGTTGTGCCGTAGGTAATGGCAGAAGGTGTCGCCCATGTGATTACAGGAGTTGCTTGGCTAATTGTTAATGTAGCTGTAGCTGTACCTGTATAGTTACTATTGTTTGCAGTAGCACTAACAGCATAACTACCCGCTGCTTTTGGGACTGTGGCAGATCCGTTATAGGTAACAGAGATTGTACCATACGCTGCATTTGCACTTACAGGTAAAGAACTTCCGTTATAGGTTTGAAGTGTATTTGTTAGATTAACTGTTTCGGTCGCCTTATTTACAATTAGTATAACATAAGCCGAATTATTTGTTGTGTAGTTGGCTGTATCCTGGGGAGTAAATGCCGTATTTAGAGTTTGGCTTCCTGCATTGAGAGTTGAACCAAAATTAGGTGTATAAATAAAATTCCCACTAATAACGCTTACCGCATTGAGCTGTGTGTTAGTAAGCGCTGTACCATAGGTAATGGGTGTGGGTGTACTCCAAGTTATTACGGGTGATTGCAGTACGTGTGTTATTACAATTGAAGCGTTGTTAGTCGTAAAAAGTGGAGGGCTTCCGCTGTCTGTGGCCGTGACTTGAAGGATATCACTTCCAGAGTAATTTATTATTCCTTGATAAGACAAGGACTGTAGACTGGTTTGAATTTGGCTTTGAGTGCCTGCTAAGGTAATAGTTGCAGTACCTACTGCACCTGCAGAAACTCCGACTCCGCTGGTCAAACTCAAATTCAGAATGCCGTGTGAGACTGAGAGTTGAGTAGATGCTAAATTGCTATCTTGGTCATTAACTGTAACTGCTGTACCACCAGTGAATGAAAGAATCGCATTCTGATTTGTCGTGATACTTACAGGAGTAATAACTGTTGGTGGATGATTAACAGCGATAACAGAAAGTGAAACCGTTGCTGCTAAAGCCGAGTACTGAGTGCCGTCATAGGCAAGAAATGTAAAACTATCTGCTCCTAAATAATTTGTATTCGGAGTATATGTTGCATTCGGTGTGCTAAGGGAAACGCTGCCATGGGTAGGGTTTGTAGCAAGTGTAAACGTTAATGGATAACTTTGGGGATCTGTTCCAGTTAAGGTGATGACCTTTGGGTTATTTTCGTTGACTGTTACCATTGCAGGACTTGCGACAGGTGGCTGCGCAACGAATGTAACATTCAATGTAACGGCTGCAGCGTTTGAGGTTAAAGAGCCATCATTCGCCGTAAAATTAAAACTATCATTACCTGAATAATTTACATTTGGCGTATAGGTTAAGTTCGGTGCACTACCTGAAATGATGCCGTGTACAGGAGAGCTAGCTACTGCAAAGCTTAGTGCATATCCTGCAATATCTGTACCCGCTAAGGTTACGCTCGCTGGATTATTTTCTAATGTTGTAACAGTTTGCGGCGTTGCGACAGGAGGGTAGTGAACAAACGTAACAGTGATTGCTACAGTACTTACCGCATTAAGTACAGGTGTGCCGCTATCTAAAGACGTAATTGTTAATGTATCGCCTCCTGAGTAGTTTAAATTTCCTGTATAGGTGAGTGTAGCAAGAGCTAAATTAATTTGTGCCTGAGTTCCAGAAAGAGTCAGTGTTGAGCTTGCATTTGCGCCCGCTGAAATTGTAGCACCTCCTGATGTTGAAACTGAAAGTGTACCGTTACTGACAACAAGTTGTACGGTTGCTAGATTGCTGTCTGGATCAATGACAGTAATTAAATTAGCAGCAATGAAGCTTAGGGTAGCATTTTCATTCACAGACTGCGCACTAGGAACTGTGTTCTGAGGTGGGTGATTAACAAAGGTAACATTAATATTAACCGTACTTGAGGTAATGAGTCCTCCGCTATCTGTTGATTTAAATGTTAACGTATCAGAACCCGAGTAATAGGATTTTGGGGTGTAGGTCAGCGTTGCTAGGGCAGCATTAATTTGTTTTTGGGTACCTGAAAGAGTAAAGCTCGTGGATGCATTCGCGCCCGCTGAAATTGTAGCACCTCCTGAAGTACTTACGTTCACAGTGCCGTGAACTACGGTGATCTGAGTACTCGATAAATTGTTGTTCACGTCATTGACTAATAGGGTGGAGGCACCCGTAAAAGATAGCGTTGTATTTTCTTGTATCGTTTGCACACCGCTAGGTGCAGTATTTGCAGGTGCTACGTTGCTGGCTGTGTCTGTTGCTACTGTAATTGATACTGTGGCAGAATTGGCCGAATAACTCGTTCCGTTGTACGCTTTGAAGGTAAAACTATCTGCACCCAAATAATTTAAATTCGGAGTATATGTGGCATTAGGTGTTGTGAAACTTAGTGTCCCATTTGTTGTCGTAGTAGTGATACTAAACGTTAAGGCTTTTCCTGCAGGGTCACTGCCCGACAAAGTAATTATAGCTGGAGTACCTAAGAATGTTGTAACGGACTGAGGAGTTGCTGTGGGTGGAAAGTTTACTGCACTTATAGATACTATTTTTTTCGCCGCATTGCTCGAATATGTTCCGTCATTTGCAACAAAGCTAATAGTTCGATTTGCGGTGTTAGGGGTATAGGAGGTATCTACGTAAGTTACTGAGCGTAGTGCATTTTGCCATTGATTGAGAGTCGCTGTGCTTCCTGATGATGCTAAAGTGAGTGCTCCACTTAACGTATTATAGCTTCCAGAGACATTTCCCATCGTTGAGTTATTACTCGTGAAGGCTAGTGTGTCTTGGCCTGGATTAAAATTTGCTGTTATCGAAATTGAACTTGAGGCAAGTGTTGTATTGTCGACATCCGTAACAGTCACACTCGGATCGATTGCTATTGCAGTAAGCTCGTTTGATGAGGTAATTCCGTTTGAGGTTGTTACAACCGGAGGATAATCAATGGCTGCTACATTCAGGGATACTAGTGCTGCGGTCGATGAAACTGCATTTGCAGTAGTTATGAACGTGAAACTATCATTACCATGAAAGAGTGCGTTTGGTGTATATGTGACAGCCGGGGGAGATCCTGATAGTACACCTGAAGTAGGAGGGCTTGAAATGCGGTAGCTTAAAGGGAGGCCGGATGATACGTAGCCTGTTAACGTAATCTGTGCAAAAGAACCTTCGGTTACATTGACTGCTTGGGGGTATGCAAGAGGTGGAGTAGCCCCAATATTAAATCCATCTGTATTACTGTAGGTGAGTGTATAATCCGAATTTAAGACATATGCATCCGTGAGTGCTGCAGTTGCATTATTTCCGAACGGCACTGTCATAATGAAATTCACTGTACCTGCGTTCATATCACCCGCCGCTATTTTCGCACCAGCTGCTGAATCTATGTTAGGTGTTGATACACCTAGAGGAAGGAATCGAGCGGTATCTCCTGTATTCCACTGAAGATTCGCAATACCACTTGTGGATCCAAAAATATTCACTAGCGCTTTATTAATTTGGGATAATAAGGCTCCGAAACTTATAAACTTATTCGTCGCATTTCTCTGATCTACATAAACTAGAGATGTGGAATTTTGGGTATTTATTGTTGAGATTGAAAAATTATTAGGTGTTGTTCCTACCCATCCATTAGGGCCCAGATATTGAGTATTCCCAGTAATGCTTGCATCTGAACCGTTTCCTGTAGCTCTCCCAGTATACAAAAGGTTAGGTCCTTGGTTTACTGCTCCTACTACTGCTGGGTAGGTTTTTGGAGCAGCTGTGATAAAAACAGATGCACCTGTAGTTGAATTGTAATTTATACCGAGCCAGAAATCTATGGATGCAACACCCACAGTATTTGTACTAGGATTTGCTGCATTATCACCACGTTTTGTTAGATCAATACCTACGATATAATA
Source organism: uncultured Opitutia bacterium (assembly GCA_903834135.1). GTDB lineage: Bacteria > Verrucomicrobiota > Verrucomicrobiia > Opitutales > Opitutaceae > Palsa-1447. Next base: position 4,285 of record CAILHZ010000025.1, read on the forward strand.
ACCATTGGATACTGTTTGTGTTCCACTGCGAAAAGAGACCCCTGCAGTATTCGCAGTAGCAGTTGTATTTGCGGTAGTGAGATTTCCTCCAGCAAGCCAAAAGTCAGGAGCGCTATAAATACTTCCAACATTTGCGGCTAAATAAGTTACTCCACTAAAATTAGCTGTTACACCTGAAATTGAAGTGATTGTAGTACTAGCAGCTGTTACGTTATTATAGTCATTATTTGCAGTTGCAGTAATTCCAAGGGTTGGTGCAGTTCCTCCTGCTGGATCATTCATATACCACGTATTGTAGGTAGTTGTAATAACTCCCTTAGAGTCAGTGGTCTGACTTTTTGTTGTCGTTGCCTTAGCTCCTATCATTGAGCTTTGGCTTTCGTTAACTAAAGTTTGAGCGCTGAGTGGCTCGCAAAAATACAGTCCTAGGGCGGCTGTTAAAAGTCCGACAGTAAGCGCGATTCGCGCTTGTGTATTGTTAGCTTCAATCTCGGGTGAGAGTACTTCCAGGGTTTTGTTTCTCTTTGTTTCTTCATAACTATTTCTATCCACAATAAAATCCTCACCTCTTAGGGGTGAGGGTAAATGTGTTTTGCGTGACTGAAACCAATTTAACAAAATCTTTAGATAAATTTATTAACTTTTATTATTTATAAGTTAATTGAATACAAGATTATACTATTTCGTATAATCTAATACTACAATATGGCATAAAAAATTTCTTAAATCGTTGTATAAGTAGTTATTATAGCAATAGATGCCAATGTGCTCTGCTTTCAAAATGTCTAGTAATGTTCCTAATCCTTGGTCCTAAGCTAGGAGTAAAAGGACAATAAAAAACCTAAGTAGCTATTAATAGCATACTTAGGTTATATTTACCTGGAGACTTAAATCCTTAAATAAGCAGTAGAGCTGGCTTTTCTATTAGCTCTTTAAGAGCCGTTAAGAAGGTTGCCCCTATAGCACCATCCAAGACACGGTGGTCACAGGAGATGGTAAGAGACATGCGCTGACCAATTACGATTTGATCATTTACTACAACCGCTTTTTTGACGGTAGCCCCAACAGCTAAGATCGCTGCGTTAGGTTGATTGATAATCGCACTAAAGCGGTTAATTCCCATCATACCCATATTGGAAACACAGAATGTACCACCTGTATATTGAGCAGGTTGTAATTTCTTATCGCGAGCAAGTTTAGCTAAACTCTTTGCTTCAGTACTAATCGCAAAAAGTGATTTACCTGACGTGTCACGTACAACCGGTGTGATAAGACCGTCTTCAATTGCTACAGCAAAGGATACATTTACTGCACCATGAACGCGGATTGAACCTTGGCCTGCTGCATCTACTTCGTAGGAAGCATTGACCATAGGAACTTTGCGTAGTGCATTGCCACATGCTTTAAGAATAAAGTCGTTAACCGAAAGTTTAACACCTTCTTTTTCTAAAGCAGAATTGAGCTGACTTCTGAGTTCCATCAGTGGACCTGCGTCAGCTTCAACTTCAAGATAGATATGAGGAGCTTGGACTTTGGATTCCTGAGTTCTGCGAGCAATGGTTGCGCGCATATTAGTTAAGGCGATGACCTTATCTTCTACAGGGCCTGATGTAGCAAAGAAGCTCGAGGCTTTATTAAGTGAGCTTGCACTTGCTCCACCACTTTTTTGAGCAGCAAGAATATCAGCGCGTACAATTCGACCACCAGGACCACTTGAAGCAACACGTGTTGCGTCTACACCGAGTTCTGCAGCAAGCTTCTTAGCTAGTGGAGAAATCTTTAAGCGTCCCTGATGCAGTACAGGAGCTTGGACAGGTGCTGGTGCAGCTGGTGCAACTTTTGGAGCAGGTGCAGAAACTGCAGGAGCTGCAGCTGCGGGTGCTGCTTTAGCAGCAGTGGGTGCTGGAGTTCCTGCAGGTGCTTCAACTACTTCACCAGCTTTACCTACAGCACATAAAGGAGCGCCTACAGCGACCTGAGAGCCAGCTGGAGCAAATAATTTCAAGAGTGTTCCATCAAAGAAACTCTCGAGTTCCATTGTGGCTTTGTCAGTTTCAACTTCAGCAAGCATGTCACCAGATTTGACGACATCGCCTTCTTTTTTAAGCCACTTGATCAGCGTACCCACGGTCATCGTGTCGCTGAGTTTGGGCATATCAATTATGTTGGCCATGGCGATTAGCGGAGAAGTTCGATTACTGCTTTAAGAATGCGCTGAGGATTTGGAAGCTGTTCAGCTTCCATTGGAGGACTATAGATTGCAGGAGCATCAATTGCGGATAAGCGCTTAATTGGAGCATCTAAATCATCAAATGCTTTTTCTTGAATCATGTAAGCGATCTGAGCATCTACGCCGCAAAATGGCTTATTTTCTTCAACGAGTAAAACCCGGTGTGTTTTACGTACGGATTCTAAAATCGTTTCTTCATCTAAAGGTCGGATTGTGCGTAGATCTACGACCTCAACTGAAATATCATGTTCGCGTTCGAGTTGCTGCGCAGCAGCAAGAGCACTGATCACAGCGCGGCCGTGAGCCACAATTGTAAGATCTGTACCCACACGCTTTACATCAGCTTTACCCAGTGGAATTAAATATTCTTCCTCAGGTACTTCCCATTTATCACCGTAAAGAATCGTATTTTCCATGAACATGACTGGGTCATTATCACGGATTGCTGATTTCAAAAGTCCCTTTGCGTCATAGGCCGTTGCAGGGCAAACGACTTTAACACCAGGATGGTTTGCGCACACATTTTCTGGAGTGTGAGAGTGGGTTGCACCTACGTTAGTGCCACCATTTGCAGGTCCACGAATAACAATTGGGCAATTAATTAAACCGCCAGACATGTAGCGAACATTCGCAGCGTTATTTAAAATTTGATCGAATGCTACAGAGTAAAACGACCAGAACATCAGTTCGATAACCGGTCTTACGCCAAGCATTGAAGCACCGATTCCCATGCCAATGAAGCCTGCTTCACTGATTGGTGTATCAACGATACGATTTGGCCCAAATTTTTCGAGCAGGCCTTCTGTGACCTTGTAGGCTCCGTTAAATTGAGCAACTTCTTCACCCATAACGACCACATTTGGATCGCGGGCAAGTTCCTCAGCTAAAGCGTGGCGAATGGCTTCGCGGTAAGTGATTAGAGGCATCGTAAAAAGTAGTTTAAATTAATTATTCAAAGAAGATGCGGCCTTGTGAGGTCTTATGCTCAGGATGATCTTCTTCCCAGTAAACGTTCTTAGTAATATCTTCTACGGTTGGGTAGGGACTTACTTCAGCGAAGTCTGCTGATGCGTCTGCTTCAGCACGTGCTTCAGTATCAATTCTCTCAGCTAGTACGTCCGTTAGAACGCCTTCATCTTGCAGAATTTTTTGGAAGACATGAATTGGATCCTTTGTCTTACGGTACTCTTCAATTTCAGCTTTACTGCGGTAAGTATTATCTGGGTCAGCAACGGAGTGACCACGGTAGCGGTAGGTTTTAATTTCTACTACCGATGGTTTGCACTGCTCGCGTGCTAAATTAAGCAAGCGGTCCATTGTCTCACGCACTTCGTAAATATTGCTACCATCGCATTCAGCCCAATTCATATTATAGCCTTCAGCTCGTTTTGCTAGTGAGCCAGCAGATGAGCGTGACTGGCTAGTACCCATGGAGTAACCGTTATTTTCGATTACATAAATGACGGGTAGATTCCATAGCGCTGCTAAATTGTAGGCTTCGTGAACAGCACCTTGATTAACTGCGCCGTCACCCATGAATGCCATAGCAGCACCCTTTAGGCCTTTGTATTTTACTCCGTAAGCTAGCCCTGCACCGAGTGGAATTTGTCCACCTACAATGCCGTGACCTCCCCAGTAATTACGTGACGGATCAAAGAAATGCATCGAGCCACCTTTGCCTTTAGAGCAACCCGTTACTTTGCCGTAAAGTTCTGCCATGAGTGGATTCATTTCCATGCCTACGCCAATTGCGTGACCGTGATCACGGTAAGCAGTAATGATGTGATCGTTCTTCCCCATCAGTGAGCAGCAGCCAATCGCTACAGCTTCTTGACCGATGTAGAGATGTAAAAAGCCACCAATTTTCTTAGCTTGGTAAGCACGTAAGCTACGTTCTTCAAAACGGCGTACACGAATCATCGTGCGGTAGAGGCCAATTTTTTGTTCATCAGAAAGCCCTGCGTTAATAGGTGCTTTACTGAAGTCTGTGCCTGAGGTGTCTTTTTTATCAGCGGTTGCGCTTTGTTTTTTGCTCACGGTAGAAAAGGTGCGGTATATGAAAAAGGTTTAATAAATTGGGCTCAGACATGACTATTAAGGTCTGATGACCTAGATAGCCAATTCAACGCATGACTTTTGGCCATAATGGGGGGAAATCAAGCGTCTTTGCACCTAAGTACTTGAACGATAAGCAAGTCTAACACCCCTGGAGTGTATTTTGCTGAGTATTAATGTCCGTTTTTCGTGTATTGACTTAGCTAAAATTGATATAAACTACTGATATAAAGTTACTTATATAAATTTAGACCCAAGATGATCGTACTTTTTAAAAAAACATAGCTTCACTTAAGCTATCCTGCGCTTTTAACAGCTTTGCTGCAGCATCCAGGCTAGTTTTTGTATTTTTATAGTCTGCTTCGAAATGGCATTGGCCACTTAGCAAGTCAGCAGTCCATAAGAAACTCTCTAAAGTCTTATAATTAAAGCGCAGGCTTAAGAAAGATTCTGGAGAGTTGGGGCGCTGGTTGACTATGAAATTAACATCATCAAGAGAGCCGCATTCTATGATGCGCTCTTTGGCCCAAGAAAGCAGTGCGTTTGCTTCAGCACTTAAGTTACTTCCGTATTCAACAGAGACTGACTGTAAGTCTGTAGTAAGTGTTACAGGAGAGTAGCGGCTTAAAAATTGGCCGATAGCTTGACGTACATGCAGTAGTCTAGCGTATGCGAGATCGCGTACTGCTTCAGGTCTTGGCCATGGATATGCAAGTGCTTCACGGGGTGAAGTCGCACTATCAATTAAGATGCGCTTAGCTTTAGTTAATAAATAGCGGTAATCTGCGAGTGAAGCATTAGCTGCAAAACGGTGAGGCCAGTAATACAAAGGTAGATCACTGGAAATACAGATCGATACTTCTGCTTCAAGGTATTGGCGCTGCGATCTAGGATAACTTAAAATAACGAATTCGCAGCACCGTTTATCGTGCTTTGATTTTCCAATTGTGCATTCCCCGTATACTTTTGCACGCATAGCTACCTGGGCGTCATCCTTGTGTAGGGGACATAATACTACGACTCGGCTTGGATAGCGCATTGCAAACTGAGATGCTGCTACAAATTGAATTTTAGCATCTTCTGTCGTCGTATTAAGACCTAGATGTAAGACTAGATTGATTTGAGTTGCCCTTGAGTCTTCTAGATCTGGGGTAGGTTTACCTGCTGATGCAGCATCTTCCCAAAGTGAGGCAAGCCCCTTGGCTATTGAACCTACTTTAATCTCTAAGCCTGGAAGTGCTTCAAATATGTCAGACATTTGGTCTTACTTCTTACAGGCTTACTTATGGCTCACGCCACGTGTGCTGATTAGTAGAAAGAAGTGTCTCTGCTGTCGTAGGGCCCCATGATCCTGCTGGGTACTGGTCCATTCCTTTTTGCCCTTGAGATTTCCAGAAATCTAAAACCGGTGTATATAGTTTCCAGGAGGTTTCCGCTTCATCTCCGCGAATAAACAAAGTGCCGTCTCCGATCATAGCATCAAGCACTAATCGCTCGTAAGCTTCTGGAGTATTTGAGCCAAAGGTTGTTGCGTAGCGGAAATTCATTTTCACGGGTTGGATGCGTGTTTCTAAACCTGGAATTTTTCCGTTTAAAATTAAGCTTAAACCTTCGTCTGGCTGAATCTGGAAGGTGAGAGTATTAGCTGCTAAATCTAGATGCTTATTTTGTGCAAATAAGGTTCCGGGTGGCTTTCTAAATTGAATTGCAATCTCTGTTACTCGGCGAGGAAAACGCTTACCAGATCTGAGATAAAAGGGAACGCCTTGCCATCTCCAGTTATTAATTGAAAGACGAATTGCAGCGTAAGTTTCTGTTCCTGATTTAGGACTTACCCCAGGCTCTTGTAAGTAGCCTTTCACAGGTACTCCACCAATCATGCCGTCTGTATATTGTGCGCGTGTTACATCGCCACCCACTTGTACGTTAAGTGGTTGTATAGCACGTAACACCTTTACTTTTTCATCTCTTACAGCTTCTGCATCTAAGGACACAGGTGGTTCCATTGCAGTTAAAGCAAGCAGCTGCATGGTATGATTTTGAATCATATCACGTAAGCAGCCACTTTGTTCGTAGTAGCCAGCTCTAGCTTCTACTCCGACTTCCTCGGCAACTGTAATTTGTACACTTTCAATAAAGTTGCGATTCCACAGAGGCTCAAAAATGGAGTTAGCAAAACGCTGTACTAAGAGATCTTGAACTGTTTCTTTTCCTAGGTAATGATCAATTCGATACACTTGTTGTTCTTCAAAGTGGCTTCGAATTGTTGTGTTTAAAGCCCTTGCAGAATCAAGATCACGGCCGAAAGGTTTCTCTATGATTACTTTTGCTTGATGGGCTTGGCCAAGATACTTGGAGGCTAGGCCACTGGCACCTAAATTAGTGATGATAGATTGAAATACGGAAGGAGGAGTAGAGATGTAAAATAGCGGCTGTACCTCCCTGCCTAACTTTTTTTCTATTTCACTAATATGCTGATATAAACGATCAAAGGCCGCCTTGTCGTCATACCCACCTGAGACGTAGGTTGTATGGGCTGAAATTCGGTTCCATACATCTGTTTGGAGTTCACGTCTGGAAAATTGCTTAACTGCGTCGGAAGCAACTACTCTAAAGGCTTCATCGGTGATTTCGCTTCGACCAAAGCCAATGAGAAAGAAATCTGCTGGAAGTAAATTATCGTAGCTTAGGTTGTAAACAGCAGGAATTAATTTACGTGCAGTTAAATCGCCCGAAGCGCCGAAAATAACCACCACAGTGGGTGGCGCTCCACGGTGTTTACTAAGGCCATGAAGAAACGGATGATGTTGATTTTCAGCCATAAGCGCGATTGTGCGTTAAAATAAGTGATCAGAGTTCTAGCTATAAGGAAATAGAAATCTGATAGAAAGGTTACTTTGCCTTATTAGATTCGTAATAAACAAGCTTTTCTTAAGGGCTAATTTCCAAGCATGATACAAATATTACCTAAATGGCACCTGCTTCACAAACTCCAGCTCTTACCTACAAACTCGCCGTTCTTGTTTTTATTGAAAACGAACAAGGTGAGCAGCTTTTGATGCTTAGGGCGAAACCACCTAATCTTGGGGTATGGAGTCCTATTGGTGGAAAATTAGAAACCGGTATTGGTGAATCTCCCTTTGAATGTGCAGTAAGAGAAACTCAAGAGGAGACAGGTCTAGTGATTAAGTCTTCTGATTTACATCTATTTTCGATGATCGCTGAAAAAGCATATGAAGGAGAAAAACATTGGTTGATGTTTTTATTCCGCTGCAAAAAACCTATTATAGGACTTCCTGACGCAATCAGTGAAGGTACGTTTGGATTTTTCTCTAGAGAAGCGATTAAAACGCTTCCCATTCCAGAGACAGATCGTACAGCATTATGGCCGATCTTTGATCAGTATAAGGACAGGTTTGTTTCTCTGAAAGCGGATTGTGCTCCAGGCAAACCTATTAGAGTTGAGATTGAAGAGATTTGCTAAGTTTAAGGGGTCGTAGCTTTAGCTACTTCAACTGCAAAGGCGTAGGTATCTCCAAACATATTTGAGCGGAAGATCACATATCTCATGTCAGGTGTGAAACTAACATTAGGCTCTAATTTATATTTGTGCTTACTCATATTCACTAATTTTTCAGATTTAAATACACCGGCTCCGATTAAGTTTTCACCTTTGGTGTGATCATTATGTACGTGCACCGGCTGAAAAAGATAAATCCACTGAGCACCGAGTGATTGGCTTCCATCACCACAAAATAAGCTGCCATCCCAAGATGAGTTATAGTGAATAGAATCTTCAGAGACTTCGTGGTGATACCAGATTCTTTCGTGAGTTAAAATATTGTAGCCTGCAACGTAGCCATTGATGCGCTTAGGTAGTTGTAAATCATACCAGATCCAATTTCCGTCATGGCCCCACCATTCGTGACCTGAAATTTCCATTTCCATCATGCGCTTGTGTACTAAAGTGGTTTCAGTGCCATCAGTTCTGACAGTCCAAATACGATCCACTTGATGCCACGCACCTTCATGGCAATACATCAGTTGATTAGGATCTGTAGGAGAAAATTGCATGTGGTTTAACCAATCAGTTCCATGCACAAGATTGTGTGAAGCACCTGTTTTAAGATCTACCGAGTAAATCCACATGGGTAGACGTGCAGCTAGACGAGTCGCCATCATCTGTGATTTGTTTACAGGCTGATCTAAGACATGAGGCTGTGAAGCACCTGGTCCACCGTAGTCTTGGCCTGCACCTTCTACGAAACTACCTACAGCTAAGGTTTCATCGGCATTAATTGTAACGATATTTCCTCTGCGAGGCAGGGCAGCTAATTTGTGCGCTTGGTTTGTTTCGATATTAGCGCACCACAATTCTAGAAAACCGCGTTTATCTGTAGTTTTGGTATAGTAAATTGTTGGCGTTTTTCTTCCTACAACAATTGCACGCGCATTTCCTGCGACGACTAAGTGTGATGTTAATGTTTTTAAATCAAGTGCACTTATTCCCGCCGGTGATGTGTAGACTAAATATTTTCCATCTGGAGAATAACCGTTGTCCGTAAAATAAAAACTAGCTGATCCTGGCTCGTCCGTGAGTCGGATAACGCGGTGTCCTGTGTCAGGATCAATCCAAGTTTTAGGAGGCGTCTCTGCATAAGTCTTGTACGTTGCGAGTGCAAAAAAAGCAACGCACAGGAGATAGTACTTTGAGGTAAGCATGAGGTTTTTCATAAAATAGGGTAAATACTACCATATATTCGCCTGCGGGTATGTCGCTGCATTTAATTTCGGACAGTCCTTATGCACATGTCCTCTAGTCATTTAAAAAGTGCTGTAGCATTAATTTTTACTTTGTTGGGAGAAGCTTCGGCAACCCAGACTGCACGCGGTGTGGATGCTCATGGTTTTAAGGAAAATGAAATTGCATCCAAACAAGGTGGTCACGTTGCAGGTAGTGCGAGCAACGAACTTCAGGCAAAAACAGGCAGAGCTGGCTCTACTAAAGTGAACTACAAAACTATTGCTTAAAAAAGAAATGCGTTTTGTTGAGCGCATAAAAGCCTTTCTAAAAAAACAAACTCATCACTGCTCTAAAAGAAAGGTTTTAAATAGCTTATTTTTATACAAAAAACGATTCTATAGGGGGGGGAATTGTCCCCTATATTTACTTAAGTTTTTGTCATAGAATAGTATATGGACGCAACTTTTCGAAAAAGAGCTATAATGTCACACTAAATTTTTTCCTTAAAAAGGACTTATTTCTAACTCAGACAATACGCAGTACAGCGTATGTTTTCTTGCCCTTACGCAGTAAAATATATTTCCCAAAAAGAAGGTCCTCTAGTGTAGCAGTTTTACCTGGCTCAGTAATACGCTGGTTATTCATGGAGATTCCTCCGCCTTCAATATCCTTACGTGCTTGGCCTTTAGATGGGCAAAGCTTTCCTTGAATTAAGAGTTCAACGAGTGCTGTACCGGCACCTTCGAGTAAACTTTTTGCAATATCTTGGGTTGGAATTTCACCAACAACATCTGCAAATATTTTTTCTGAAATACCTTCTAATCCACCACCAAACATAATCTCGCTCGCCTTTAAAGCATCTGCGCAAGCGCTTGTTCCATGCACTAAGGTGGTGACTTCTTTAGCTAAAGCTTTATGTGCCTCACGAGCGCCTGGATTTGCCGCATGGCGTGTTTCTAAATCGATTATTGCTTCGTGTGAAAGGAGTGTAAATTTTCTTAAATACTGCGAAATCATACTGTCTTCAGTATTTACGAAGAACTGATAAAAACGGTAGGGACTTGTTTTTTCAGGATCTAACCATACAGCACCTGATTCAGTCTTACCAAATTTTTTGCCGTCCGATCTTGTAATTAAAGGGAAGGTCATGCCCCAAGCGGGTACACCTAATTTTTTACGAATTAAATCAGTGCCTGCAGTTATATTGCCCCACTGATCACTTCCGCCAATTTGGAGTTCACAGTTATAGGTTTTTCTTAAGTGATAGAAGTCATGTGCTTGAAGCAGCATGTAACTAAATTCGGTGTAACTAATGCCGTGCTCACTTTCCATGCGAGCGCGTACACTTTCTTTAGCCACCATCATATTGATCGAAAAATGTTTTCCGATATCGCGCAAGAAATCCAAGTAACTTAAGGATGCAGTCCAATCGGCATTATCGACTAAGCGTGCTGGGTTACCTTTACGGTCGAATTCTAAGAGTTTGGAAAGCTGGGTCTTAATCGAATTAACGTTATGCTCTAGCTGCTCTCGAGTTAATAGATTACGTTCTGCTGACTTACCACTTGGGTCACCCACCATGCCGGTTGCGCCACCTGCTAAGGGTAAGGGATTATGGCCTGATAATTGAAAACGCCTTAAGGTAAGCTGCCCCATTAAGTGTCCCACATGAAGACTGTCACCAGTAGGATCGAAACCGCAGTACAAGGTCACAGGCCCAGCTGCTAGACGCTGGGTTAGAGCGTCAATATCTGTGCAATCGGCTAAAAGGCCGCGCCATTTAAGGTCTTCGAGGATACTCATGGGCAAGGTAGAGGATATTTGAGGCATAAAGGATAGCGTCAAGCTAACGCAGAGCTTAAAAACGGTTTGCCGCCTAGCGTTTATGGCCTCTATTTTGTCTTTTCCGTTCGCTTCTTAAAGTGAACAGATATAGTATTTTAAGCCAATTAATCAGGTTAGATTCTTTAGGGTGTATTCCTTAATGAGTTTGGCCTAATGTCTGCACTTTATAGTCTCATTTTAGTCCTTATAAATCTCACTTCACTGCTTAACCTTAACTTACCTCCATATGCCACTTACAATCGGTTCAAAAGCTCCTGATTTCACTCTCAAAACAAAGACAGCTGAAGGGCTAGTTGATGTTACTTTAAGCAGTAATTTTGGTAAGAAAAATACTGTATTACTGTTTTTTCCTTTAGCCTACACAGGTGTATGTACCCAAGAAATGTGTGACGTGACTGCGGGCCTTGGTGATTATACCAAGCTTAACGCTGAAGTGTACGCAATTAGCGTGGATAGCCCCTTCTCACAGGAGGCTTGGGCTACTCAAAATGGCATCAAGGTAACGATATTATCAGATCTAAATAAGACAGTCACTCGTGCTTATGATGTCTTATTTCCAATGCTTGCAGGAGTCGGTGATACTTCAGCTCGGGCAGCCTTTGTGATCAATTCAGCAGGTGTAATCACCTATGCTGAGCAAACACCAACTCCTAAAGATTTACCTAACTTTAAAGCAATTGCAGCCGTTCTGGCAAAGTAAGTTAGTTTTTCTAATTCTTTTAGCGTTATAAAATTTTTGACATGAGTCTTCCTAATCCGTTCAACACCCGTTCGTCATTTTCGGCTAACGGAAAGTCGCATTCGTATTATTCACTTCCTGCGCTCTCTAAAGCGGGCATGGGTGTCGAAAGACTTCCAGTCTCGATTAGGATTGTTCTGGAATCTCTTTTACGTAATTGCGATGGCAAGCGGGTCAGTGAAGCTGCAATCAAGGCACTTGCTGCATGGAAAGCTAAAGAATCACGCACGGAAGAAATTCCTTTCGTTGTTGCTCGTATCGTACTGCAAGATTTCACCGGAGTACCTCTGTTAGTGGATTTAGCAGCGATGCGTTCTGCGGTATCTACCTTAGGTAAAAATCCAAAAATTATTGAACCACTTGTACCTGTAGATCTTGTTGTAGATCACTCCGTACAAGTTGACTACGCAGGTAATAAAGATGCGCTAGGCCGTAATCTAGAACTTGAATTCTCCCGTAACCGTGAACGCTATCAGTTCTTAAAATGGGGTATGCAGGCGTTCGAAACATTTAAAGTAGTTCCTCCTGGTATCGGTATTGTTCACCAAGTTAATTTGGAGTACTTAGCAAAAGGAATTTTGTCTGATTCAAGCGGCGCTTACTATCCAGACACATTGGTAGGAACAGACTCTCACACAACCATGATCAATGGGCTTGGTGTTGTAGGCTGGGGTGTAGGTGGAATTGAAGCAGAAGCAGGTATGTTAGGTCAGCCTGTTTACTTCTTAACTCCAGACGTAGTAGGCGTTCGTTTAACCGGTGCACTTAAAGAAGGTGTTACTGCTACAGACTTAGCTCTTACAGTTACACAAGTTTTAAGAAAAGCCAAAGTCGTTGGTAAGTTTGTAGAATTCTACGGTCCTGGTGCAGCAGCACTCCCTGTTGTTGACCGTGCGACTATTGCAAATATGGCTCCTGAGTATGGTGCAACGATGGGCTTTTTCCCAATCGATCAAGAATGCTCAAATTATTTACGTGCAACAGGACGTAGCGAAGAGCATATCGCTTTATTTGAAGCCTACTACAAGTCTCAGAATTTGTGGGGAATTCCTCAAGGCGGAGAAATCGATTACTCTCAAGATTTAGCTCTAGATTTAAGCACTGTTGTGCCAAGTGTTGCTGGACCGAAACGTCCACAAGACCGCATCGAGCTACCTTACTTAAAACAAGAATTTACAACAGCTTATTCCCGTGCGGTTACAGAAAACGGATTTGGAAAAGTAGCACCTGATTTAGCAAAAACATTCTCGGTACCGTTTACAGAAAAACGTGATACTAAGCCTAGTGCCGGTGGTAGAGCAGATGGTGAAATTGCAAGCGGCAGTGTTTTAATTGCTGCAATCACTAGCTGTACTAATACCTCTAATCCAAGTGTCATGCTTGCAGCAGGACTCTTGGCAAAGAAGGCCGTAGAAAAAGGACTGTTTGTGCAGTCCACAGTAAAATCCTCCCTAGCTCCTGGTAGCCGTGTTGTAACCGAATACCTAGATAAAACAGGACTTCAACCTTACTTAGATAAACTTGGCTTCCAGACCGTTGGCTACGGCTGTACTACGTGTATTGGAAATTCCGGACCTTTAAATCCAGCGATCGAAGAAACAATCATTAAAAATGATTTAGTCGCTGCAGCTGTACTTTCAGGTAATCGTAATTTCGAAGCTCGGGTACACCAAAACATTAAGGCTAATTTCTTAATGTCACCTCCACTTGTGGTTGCTTTCGCAATTGCAGGCCGCGTGGATATTGATCTTTCCAAGGATCCACTCGGACGTGATACGCAGGGACACGATGTGTATTTAAAAGATATCTGGCCTACACTCCAAGAGGTGCGCGATCAATTGCAGGCAGCACTTCGCCCTGAAGTATTCCAGAAGTTATATAAGGACTTTGCGTCTCAAAATCCAAAGTGGAACGAAATTCCTTCTTCCACTGGTAATGTGTATTCCTTTGATAAGAGCTCTACGTATATCCAAGAGCCTCCTTTCTTTGATAAATTTAATTTAAAAGCTCCAGGAATTTCTGAAATTAAAGCAGGCCGTGCACTCGGTATATTTGGTGATTCAGTCACAACCGATCATATTTCACCAGCGGGTGCTATTAAGAAGAGTTCACCAGCGGGTAAATTCCTTTTAGATAACGGAGTTGCTTTCGAAGACTTCAATTCCTACGGCTCACGACGCGGCAATGACCGCATCATGACACGTGGTACCTTTGCTAACGTACGTATTAAAAATTTAATGCTCGGTGGTGAAGAGGGTGGAAACACCTTATATGTATCAAAAACAGGAGCTGTTGAAAAACTAGCGATCTATGATGCATCCGTTAAGTACAAGGCAGAGGGAACTCCTTTGTTTGTCTTTGCAGGCCAAGAATACGGCACAGGTTCATCCCGTGACTGGGCTGCTAAAGGTACATCGCTTCTGGGTGTTAAAGTCGTTGTAGCTCAAAGCTACGAACGTATTCACCGCTCTAATTTAGTGGGTATGGGCGTACTTCCTCTACAATTTAAGGAAGGCACTTCTGCCCAGAGTCTTAAACTTGATGGTACTGAAACCTACGATGTTGTAGGTCTTAATAGTGCGATTAAGCCACAGCAGGATATGACACTTAAGATCACCCGCAAAACTGGTGAAACCTTAGATGTTTCTGTTCGCTGCCGTATCGATACACCGATTGAAATTGATTACTATCAGCATGGTGGAATTCTTCCTTTCGTACTTAGACAAATTGTAGCCGCTCACTAAGTTACTCTTTTCACACGTAAGCACTAAAACACGCCATTCTTTTTTGTGAATTAAGGCGTCTTGAATTGTACCTATGCCTGATGTTGCATCCCAGTCTGTATATTTAGTCGATTGCGACTCCGATCCGGTGCGCGTGCGTATATCCGGGAAGGCTAATTTCCAGAATAGCGCCTGTTTAAAAGATTTTCTTCAGCATATGTTAGCTGAGGGTAAAAGTCGTTTCTTACTTGATTTTGAGCAGTGTGCTACGATGGATAGTACTTTTCTTGGTGTATTAGCTGGAGCAGCTTTAGAGATTAAACGTAAAGCCCCTGAGGGTAAGTTAACACTGTTTAGATTGGGTACCCGTAATTTAGAGTTAGTGCGCAGTCTTGGCCTTCATAGGCTCATGCAAGTAGAATCAGGAGAACTCTCCGTAGCACTTACTGATTCAAGTCATGCCCTTAATTGTGAGGGTAAATCAGAATTAGATAACGCAAAATTGGCTCTCGAAGCGCACCAAAATCTGGTCAAAGTTGATGAATCCAACCGGGCTAAATTTCAAGATGTCCTTACTTTCTTAAAGAACAAGGTCGACAAGAAGGTCTAATCACCTCTGATTTTTACTGTAGTTCATACTTACATGGCCGAAATAAATTCCATAAACCGCGAATCACTCCCAGACAGTACGGGACACTTTGGCGTGTATGGTGGCGTGTTTGTTCCTGAGACCTTGATGTCGGCTTTAAAGGAGTTGGATGAAGCCTATGCAGTTGCAGCAAAGGATCCTTCGTTTCAAAAAGAATTACACGATACGCTTGCAGAATTTGCAGGTCGTCCTACGCCGCTTTATTACGCTGAGCGTTTGACGGAGCATTGTGGTGGAGCAAAAATATTTTTTAAGCGTGAAGACTTATTGCACACGGGTGCTCATAAAATTAATAACGCAATAGGTCAGGCAATCTTAGCACGCAGGATGGGTAAGAAGCGTATCATTGCTGAAACCGGTGCAGGACAGCACGGTGTAGCTACGGCAGCTGTTTGTGCAAAGTTTGGTCTGGAGTGTGTCGTGTATATGGGCGCGGTAGATATGCAGCGCCAAGCACTAAATGTTTTTAGAATGCGCTTAATGGGTGCTGAAGTACGAGGTGTAGAGGCAGGTCAAAAGACACTCAAAGAAGCTATTAATGAAGCAATGCGTGACTGGGTCACTAATGTAAGAAGTACGCACTACATTTTGGGTACAGTATATGGCTCTCATCCGTATCCTATGATGGTGAGAGAATTTCACCGGGTGATTGGTCGTGAAGCGCGTGAGCAATTTTTAGCACGTGAAGGTCGCTTACCTGATGAACTAATCGCCTGTGTGGGTGGTGGCAGTAATGCCATGGGTTTATTTTTTGAATTCTTACACGATACGAAAGTTAAGATGACTGGTGTAGAAGCAGGTGGTCACGGTATTACATTAGGTAATCACGCTGCACGTTTTTCAGGTGGTAGACTTGGTGTATTGCAAGGCTGTAAGACTTACATCTTACAAGATCAAGATGGACAAATCCAGGGCACGCACTCTGTTTCTGCTGGGTTAGATTATGCTGCTGTTGGACCTGAGCATGCCTTTTACCGGGATACGGGACGTATTGATTTTAGTTATGCAACAGATGATGAAGTATTGGCTGCATTTAAACTATGCTCAAGTAAGGAGGGTATTATCCCTGCTTTAGAAAGTAGTCATGCACTAGCGTATGCCTTTAAGCGCGCAGCTGAACTACCTAAGGATAAATCAATACTGATCAATTTAAGTGGCCGTGGAGATAAGGATGTTCAACAAGCGATAGCACTCATTAAGTAAGCCTACGGTTAGCTTGCCAGAAGACCTTAGGTTTTGTTAGATAGCCTTCATGCGAAGCATGACCGGATATGGTGGATCAACTGCAGCTCTAGGAAATGTGGGTTTCTCAGTGAACGTAAGTTCAGTGAATCGTAAGTCCCTTGATTTAACTGTTTCCTTACCCAGTGAATGGGAAGTGCTAGAATCCGAAGTAATTGATCAGGTGCGTAAATCTGCAACGCGTGGTAAAGTGCATCTCTCAATCGAGATTAATAGTAAGAAAAAATCAGACGAAGAGGTCTGGGATGATGAGTATATTACTGCAGCACTCGATAAACTTTCTACTTTAGCTGAAGCTCAGGGAGTAACCTTTAATCCCAGTGCCGATTTACTTTGGCAGATTGCAAATTCTAAAAGAAAAGAAGTCACACTGCCTGCGCCTGATTTAATTAGGCCGATGCTTCTTGAAGCTGTAGATACTGCTTTAAACGGTATGGTCATTATGAGAGAAAAAGAAGGGGAGGCTCTTCTGGTAGATTTTATTACACGCGTTACTTTACTGCGCCGCTTAGTGGATTCAATTGGTCAGCGTGCGCCGCATGTAGCACCTACTTACAGGGAACTTTTATTAAAGCGCTTAAGAGAAGCAAATCTTGAACTTGATATCAGTGATGAGCGTGTTCTTAAGGAAGTAGCTTTATTTGCCGATCGCTGTGATATCACAGAAGAAATTACGCGCTTTAAGTCTCACATCGATCAATTCACAAATCTAATAAAGTCAGAAACAGAAATGGGGCGTAAGGCGGAATTTATTTTACAAGAGATGGGCCGTGAAGTGCATACTATGGGCAGTAAGGCCAATGATTTAGAAATCGCTAAGCACATTATAGAACTTAAAAACGAACTCGAACGCGTTAAAGAGCAGATCGCTAATGTCGAGTAACTATGAGCCTTAGTCTTGCGACTTAAAGGATTCAAAGAGGTATAAAAATACGCCGACACAAATGCCCGAATCGGCAATGTTAAAAGTGGGGTAGATATAAGTACCAAAGTGTAGGTCGATAAAATCAACGACATGACCGTGTAAAATGCGGTCAGTTAAATTGCCTAAAATTCCGCCACATAATAGACCAAAACAGAGTTGCGTGTAGATTGCTTTAAGCCCAATTGCATTACGCCATACAAAAATTGCGGCTAATGCAAGTAGTGCTAACAGTGCAAGCGCTGCACTGTTACCATAAAACATACTCCACGCTGCCCCAGTATTTCCAACATGAACTAAATTCATGAAGCCACGGATAATCACGATAGCTCCAGCTTGTTCTCCGTAGGTAGGATAGGTGAGTTTACTCGCTATCCAGTACTTAGAGAGCTGATCACTAAAATAGATAAGGATAGCAAGTAACCAAAACCAACGGTATTTATTAAACCGAGATGGTTTCGGTGTGGCTGACTTTGCCTCATCCGAAACGCCTTCGCTCACTCGTCTCCTCCGGAGTCGTCGTTAGGTATGCTACCGCCTTCGTCACCCATCTCGCCAAAGAGGCCAGGTTGAGTGCGAGCACGGTAGTGATTTTTTTCGATATTCTTTTTCGCCTCTGCGCAGTGACGTGTGAATGGGACTGCCATTAAGCGGTCTTTAGGGATTTGTTTTCCTGTGGTTTCACAAATACCGTACGTACCGTCATGAATGCGCTTAATTGCTGAGTCGATTTCTGTAAGTGCATCTTGTTCACTAGATACAAGGCTAAGTACGAAATCACGATCGAATGTGTTCAAGCCACCATCAGACATATTCTGGCCATAAGCGGAAAGGTCACCTGAATCATCCTTAGCTGAACGCTTAAGCGATTCTTCAGAATGTAGCTCGATGTCTTGCGTAAGCTTCTTACGCATATCAATTAAGAGGCGATAGTACTTGCGATACTTTTCAGGGACTTCCTCTTCGGGCTTAAATTCAGATGGCTTTTCTTGTTTCTTAGGATTGAAGCCTAAGATGTCTGCTAAGGATGCAGCCTGCACATGGCTAGGCTTGATTTGTTTTTCAAGCATCGCCTGAATTTTTGCCTGAGAAGGTTTTGCGGCAACTTTTTCGACTTTAACTTCAGGAGAAGCTTCTTCCCTAGCAACAATCGTTTTAGCAATAGCGCGTACCTCTTCTAAACTAAAAGCAATCGGTTTAAGCGCTGCTTTACGGGCAAGAATACTTTCTCTTAATGCGTTTTTCTTAGACGGTTTTTCTTCAGTCGATTTTGGAGCTTTTTCAAGCGGTACGACAATCGTTGGACTTTTCGTTACTTTAATAGGTGCTTTCGTTGCAGGGATTACTGCAGATGTCTTAGTGCTAGCAACTGGCTTTGGTGAAGCAGCTGGTTTAGCGGGATGAGATACTTTAGCTGCCACAGGTGTTTGTTTAGTGGCGGCTGGTGCTGGTTTAATAGCAACCTTGGAAACTGGTTTTACAGGTGCAGCATGCTTTGCAGGTACAGCTGCCTTAATAGGCGCAACTACCTTTACAGGTGCAGCATGCTTACTGGCGACTTTAGCTTTAGGCTTCGGAGCTGATTTATGTGGCACGTGTGACTTTTGTTTTTCTTTTTTTGCCATGGGGAGCCTTGGGTGTTTAAGCCCGAGATAAGCGTTAAAGGAAGGGTTGTGAAAAGGGACTTAAGGTAAAAGTAGTTTATGAAGCTAGGGCTTCACTGCAACGTGGACATATATCACCGTGTGCAGTTGTTTCAAGCTTAGGTAGCCATCTCCAGCAGCGTGGGCAGCGAATAAAGCCAAGTTCTTGCGAATGCTGCGGCTCAATGACTGCTCCAACTTCAGTACTGCCCTCTGGCTTTGAAGCTAGGTCAACTTTCGAAACAATAAAGAGTTCTGCAAGTAGCGCGTGATGCTTATAAAGTGCTTTATGGGCTGGATCACTAGCTGAAGTCTTAATGGTCAAAGAAGCATCCAGTGCTTTGCCTAGTTTTCCGGCAGCACGCATAGGCTCAATTTTTCCATTCACCTCAGTACGCACTTTTAGAAGTGCTAGCATGTCGATTTCAAGATCCTGATTTTTCCAATCAGCTGGAACTACTGGCCAATCTTGTTGATGAATTGAATCCTCTGAGAATTCTTTACCCGTTGTTGCAAAGGCCCACGCCTCGTCAGTGGTGAAAGGAATTACAGGGGCCAATAAACGAATAAGCGTTTGGAAGATATGGTGAAGTACTGTTTGCGATGAACGCCTTAGAGCACTGTTTGTACCCATCGTATACAAACGATCTTTGAGAATATCATGATACGTTGCAGAAAGAGTAACCACACAGAACTGGTTACACAATTGGTACACACGGTGAAATTCATACGCGTCATAGGCTTCCGTACACTGCCGAATAAGTTCAGCGGTGTGATGAAGTGCCCAGCGATCAATTGTATCTAATTTCTGTATAGGTAGCGTATCTTTTGCAGGATTAAAATCAAAGAGATTGGCTAGTTGAAAACGCAGCGTGTTTCTAAGTAAGCGGTACGTTTCTCCTACGTGAGAGAGAATTTCCTTTGAGATTGGAATATCATCTCTGAAATCTTGAGAGGCAATCCACAGACGAATGACATCAGCGCCGTGCTCTGCAATGTAGGCATCGCTTGTCTGAGGTTTTTCGTAGGTTGAGCTCTTAGAAATTTTCTTTCGCTCTTCATCGGTGATGAAACCGTGGGTAAGCACTGCTTTATAAGGTGCTTTGTTACGCGAAATAATACTCGTCCAAAGTGACGACTGGAACCAGCCGCGGTGTTGATCGCTACCTTCAAGATATAGATCTGCAGGCCACTGTGTACCGCCTTGTTGTTTAGCAAGTACAGCTGCATGAGAAGAGCCTGAATCAATCCAGACGTCTAATGTATCACGCCCACAATTTAAACTTGAGGCTGCTGGCCAATCCTTAGGAAGAGTAACGCCTGCTAAAATGGCTTCAGCTGGAGTAGCGTACCAAAGATTAGAACCTACTTTCTCAATTTTATCTGCAATTGAGCGAATAACATCTGCATCTAAGAAGGCTTTCTTTTTTTCGTCGTAGAAAGCTGGGATAGGCACACCCCATGACCTTTGACGACTAATACACCAATCAGGACGGGATTCGACTGCGCCGCGAATACGGGCTTTGCCCCAAGCAGGAATCCACTGAACGCCCTCGATTGAATCGAGCGCTTGAGCACGTGGAGTATTTTTTTCAAATACTGAATTTTCTTTATCTAAAGAAACAAACCACTGATCAACTGCTCTAAAAATAATCGGAGTTTTTGATCTCCAGCAGTGCGGATAGCTGTGGGTGTAGCGCTGCTTAGCTACTAAGGCTTCGGCTTGATCTAATTTACGAAGCACTGCGATGTTGGCTTGGGAGGTTTTTTTCTTCTCCAAGTCTTCAACTGTTTCAACACATGAAATGCCAACTAAATCCTGCGGTACTTTGCCGTCATCAATAAAGCAGCCGTTATCTCCAACAGGGCAGTAAATTTCTAAGCCGTACCTAAGACCTGTTAAATAGTCATCCATTCCATGGCCTGGGGCTGTATGCACAGCGCCTGAGCCACTTTCTGTTGTCACGTAGTCTGCTAATACGACCATTGAGTCTCGCTCAATAATCGGATGACGGGCTTTTAGGCCTTCGAGTGTTTTTCCTAATACCTCAGTGCCGCGAACAAGAGGTCCACGCTTTGATTCTGGAGTCTGTCCATCAATGAGAGGCTCAAGTGCTGAAATACGCTCGGTTGCGATAATCCAGTTCTCTGGCTTCCCAAGACTTGGAGATACTACGCTATAGCTTAATTCAGGGTTTAGAGCAATCGCCAGGTTAGCTGGGATAGTCCAAGGCGTTGTGGTCCAAATAACCAAGCTTAGTGGCTTGTCTGTAGGTAAGTTAAACTTCTTTGCTTCGACTTCTGGGATTGGAAATTTGACCCAAATAGACGGAGAAATATGATCTTTATACTCAATTTCAGCCTCAGCTAATGCGGTTTCAAAGGGAATAGACCAGTAGACGGGCTTCTTACTGCGATAAACGAGCTTACGTTCTACAAAAGAGGCGAAAGTTCTTAAGATATCGGCCTCATAAGCAGGGGCCTTTGTTTTGTACTCGTTACTCCAATCAGCCAAAACACCTAGGCGTTTGAACTGTTTTGTCTGAGTTGCGATCCATCCTTCAGAGAATTGGTCACAGTGTTCACGCAGTTCAGCAGTCGTTACTTCGATCTTTTTTTGCTGAAATTCACGGGTTACTTTCTGCTCAATTGGCAGTCCATGACAGTCCCAACCAGGGACGTAAGGGGTCCTAAATCCACGCATTGATTTATAGCGTAAGATGATGTCCTTTAAGGTCTTATTGAGTGCTGTACCGATGTGAACATCGCCGTTTGTGAAGGGCGGTCCATCATGTAAAACAAAGACAGGAGCTTTCTGTTTTGAACGCTTACTTTGAATGGAATCATAGAGGCCTATTTTGGCCCAATGCTCCACCCGGGAAGGTTCTCTCTGTGCGAGCCCAGCTCGCATCGGAAAATCAGTCTTAGGAAGCTGTAATGTGTCTTTCAGTTCGTTCGCCATACCGGTGAAAAGCGGGCGAGGCTAAATCGTCTACACGGTGAGTCAAGGTGTTACGGTGTAAACTCATCTAAAATCAAAGCTTTAAGCCTGCTTAGGAACTGCTTTAAGAGCTAAGTTTAAACCTGCTTGGATACAATCGGGTACCGATATGCCGTCCTTTAACTGGCCACCGATATACAAGCCTGGGAAGGCCTCTTCTGTGCCCTTAATGGCTTTGTGGATGGCTTCATAGCCCAAGTTGTATTGAGCGATAGCCTTAGGCCAAACGGTGTGACGACTAAAGATTGGATCTTCTGATGCACCTAGCAGTTCTTTTAAGTCCTGCATCACTTTTTGAAGAACAAGTTCCTTATTTTGCAGAGCAAATCCTGAATTAAGGGTTCCACCTATCATCACAGTCAGTGCGATACAGTCTTTGGGTGCTCTGTGATCAAATAGGCTCGATGAAAATAAAATACCTAGAGAGCTCTTTTTTTCCTTCGATGGAATTAAAGCCCCAAAGCCGTCTAAGGGGTGGGAGATCGCACTTCGTTTAAAGCCAAGAAATAATGAAGTAACTGCAGGATGCTCAATTGTGGAAAGTACATGTAAAGCAGTTTCATGGGATGATCCTATTTTAAGAACACTTAAAGGCAGTGCAGGGAGTGCAGAAATAACGCTGTCGAAATATTCTGTTTTTTCTACGTCATCTTTAAGGTAACTCACACTCCAGTTTGGAGTATTGTTTATTCCCAAAACGGTAGCTCCTAGTTCGAGGCTTCCCTCTGCTAAGTGTGAAGCAAGCTTCTTAGGTAAAGTGTGAAGTCCTGATTTAAAGGAAATTAATTTAGGAGCACCTTTAGTTCCTGTTTTTTTCTTTTGCTTACTTGCTTGGATAAGTCCCCGAATTAAGGAGCCAGTGTTTACTTCAAATTCTAAAAGCTTTGGGAAAGCATTTCTTACCGAGAGAACTTCTGGGTTTCCTGCGTAAATGCCACTAATCATGGGCTGAACAGCCTGATCTAAAATTTCACTTCCAAAATGACTGCGTACAAAATCAGCAAGACTTACATCTTTTAAGCGCGTTTGTTTTTTATAGAATAATTCTTTTAAAATACTGAACTTTGCCTTCCATGAAAAAAGAGGAGTCTTTAAAAAAGAACCTGGTCCCATGGGTACAGCAATTAATTTACTGTCTTTAACTAAGTATCTATTTTTAGCAGTTTGACTTGCTTCAATTCGTTCAGACTGAAGATCTAGGTCTAAAATAAGCTGCCTTAATTCTTCTGATTCTTGCAGAGAATTAGGCCCTTTTTCAATTAACCAACCATCTACTAATTCCGTTTTAATTGAACCGCCAATCGCGTTTTCTTTCTCAAATATACGTACGGTGTGGCCTTCTTTCGAAAGACGATACGCTGCGCAAAGACCAGTAATTCCTGCACCTAAAATTGCGATACGTTTAGGAGTTAAAGCCATTTCGATTAAGTTTACTTAAGAATCGATTATTTAACTACGCATCCCGTGCGAATTATATCTTATTTTTTATGTAAAATTTACCACGGTTTCGACTAGGGCCTGCATATTCTCTAGTTTAGCTTCCGGCATAATGCCATGCCCTAAATTAAAAATATGACCCGGGGTCCCCTGCATGGATTCTAATAAGCGCTTAGTAGCGTGGGTGACTATCTCTGGAGTCGTATTAAGTAAGACTGGATCTAGGTTACCTTGGACTGCAATGGGAGGTAATTTACCACGTGCCTCATTTGCAAGCGTATGTGTTTTTTTAAGGTCTGCTGTCCAATCTACACTTAAAACGCGTACGCCATTTTTAGCCTGCGCTACGACTTGGGGATTTGTTCCCTTAGCATAAAGTATAATTGGAAAATCCTTAGGAAGCGCATCAATAATTTTGCGTATCCACTTCAGTGAGGCTTCTTCGTAGTCGTTACCTGCAATAATGCCGCCCCAGGAATCAAATATCTGAAGCGCATCAGCACCAGCTTCTATCTGCATTTTAAAATACGTAATCAGTGCATCACTTAGCCGCTCAAGCAGTAATTCAAACGTAGAGCGGTCCGAATAGAATAATGTTTTAATCCGGTTAAATTCATCGGAACTCCCACCTTCAACCATGTAAGTTGCCAGTGTCCAAGGAGAGCCGCCAAATCCAAGCAGGGCATGCTTACCATTAATTTCTTTTTTAAGGAGCTTTAGTGCCTCTGAAACATAACTTAATTTTTCTGGGACAAGACTTGCTGAACCCAGTGCTTCAATTTGGCTTCGACTATCGAGTCTGTAGTCCATTGCAATACCGCCTTCATCTCTAAAGCGGTAACCTTGGCCAAGTGCTTCTGGAATAACTAAAATATCTGAAAATAAAATAGCGGCATCTAACTGAAAACGCTTAAGGGGTTGAAGGGTAACTTCGAGTGCAAGTTCAGGGGTCTTGACCATCTTTAAAAAGCCGTGCTTTGCCTTGAGCTCTCGGTACTCAGGTAAATAACGACCCGCTTGGCGCATGACCCAGACTGGTGGGCGCTTAAGCGGTGCACACTGGCAGGCATTTAAGAAGCGTTCACGAGATGTCATACATGAAATAACGCCTCAGGTAGGACACGGTGTCAAACTTGGCTTATTTGAGCCAATCTCTTGGTTTTAAGAAATCAGAAATCAGGTTTGCTTCTGCAGTACCTGCTTCAGGCTTAAAATCATAATCCCAGCGAACAAGGGGAGGAAGGCTCATTAAGATTGATTCGGTTCGGCCTCCACTTTGTAAGCCAAAGTGGGTCCCTCTATCCCAGACTAAATTAAATTCAACATACCGGCCACGTCTGTAGAGCTGAAATTGCCTTTCTTTATCTGTGTAGGGAGTGTTTTTGCGCTTAGAAACGATGGGCTGATAAGCGGGAAGAAAATGATCACCAACGCTTCTTATTAATTCGAAACTACGGTCAAAGCCTAACTGATTGAAGTCATCAAAAAAAAGGCCACCTATTCCGCGAGCTTCACTGCGGTGCTTGATAAAGAAGTAGTCGTCGCAATTTTTTTTGAATGAAGGATAAAGCTCTGGATCAATTGCACTCACTGCTGCGTGTGCCGTTTTGTGCCAGGCCCTGCAATCTTCAGTAAAGCCGTAGTAAGGGGTAAGATCAAAACCTCCTCCAAACCAGAAAGTCCCTGGAGTCGTGCTCATGGGATCTGGCTTTGTCATAAAAAAACGAACATTCGCGTGACTGGTTGGAACGTACGGATTTAGAGGATGAATCACTAAAGAAACACCGAGTGCCTCCCAGTCTTGTCCTACTAATTCAGGACGGTGTGCGGTTGCTGAAGGGGGTAAGCTAGTTCCACTGACGTGAGAGAACGCGACTCCCGCTTTTTCGAAAACACCACCTCCTGCTAAAATACGTGTCCTTCCTCCACCACCTTGTGGTCTAACCCAGGTATCCTCTATGAATTTAGCTTTAGTTTCTTCAGCTTCTAGACCTGCACAAATACTATCCTGCAAATTAAGCAGATATTTTTTTACTTCGGGTAGAGAAACGGGCATGGGGAAGTTAATCTAAGGAATGATTTACACTTCTGCGCTGTTTTGCAGCTTGGAAGAGTCGACTTAAAGCACCGTGATTTGGACTAAATAAAGCAGAACTTATAAATAAAAATCCAAGACATAAGACAATTGAGGCTCCGCTTGCTACACCAGTATGGTAGCTTATCAAAATACCTGCAAACGAGCTAAACGCTGCAAGAAGACATGCTGTAATTAGAAGTGAAGTAAACTTCTCGCACCATAAGTAAGCTGTTACAGCAGGTAAAAGAAAAAGACCTAGGGCTAATACTACACCCATAGTTTGCATTCCAGCTACTAAATTTAAAACAGTCAGTATCAGTAGCAGTGCGTGCATCAGTCCTCCGTGACCGCCTGTAGCTCGGTTAAAGGACGGATCAAAGGTCTCTAGCAGAATGCCACGCCGTGCGATAATAAAGACAGCTACAGTGAGAATTGCTGCAAAACTAGAAAGTTTAAGATCGCCTGGGCTTACAGAAAGAATGCTCCCGAAGAGAAAACTTTCTAAATTAATACGAACGGGTAAGCGGCTTAAAAGTGCAACTCCAGCGCCAAAGAAAACAATAAATAAAGAGCCAAAGGCTGCGTCTTCTTTTATACGTGTAAGTCTACTTAAGACTGCACTACCTAGAGCTGTTAATAATCCTGCAATTAAGGCTCCAATAAAAAGAGCTAGGGGGCTAGGGCCAAATAAGAGCCATGCAAGTGCAATACCTGGAAGTACAGAATGCGAAAGTGCATCCCCCATTAAAGAAAGACGTCTTAACACAAGAATACATCCTAAGAGCCCGCCACTAAGACTCAGTAACAGAGCTGACAATAACCCGCGCTCCATAAAGCCATACGAGAAAGGGGTAATAAAAAGATCAGTAAAAGTCATGGCTTAGGAGGGAAACAACGCACTGCGTACATGCTTTAGAGGATCTGCGTCACGTACTTGGCTTGTTTTATAAGCAGCCTCAATATTTTGTTCGGTTAAAACGGTTAGTATGGGGCCTTCAGCAATGAGTTTATTTGCTAAAAGTATTCCACGACTAAACGCACTTTTTGCTAATCCAAAATCATGTACCGCTGCCATGACTGTACGGCCCTGGAGTTCCCAGGATCGTAAGATGTGGGCTAGCTCTTCGGTTGCCGTTACATCAAGTCCTGTGAAAGGTTCATCCAAAAGAAATATATCTGCACCTTGAGCGAGTGCTCGAGCTAAGAAGACTCTTTGCTGCTGACCTGCGGAGAGTTGACTGATCTGGCGATCAGCAAGGGAAGTAATACCAAGTTCTTCGAGTGCGTGATTTACTGCGATGTGATCTACTTTTTGAAATCTTTGCCACGGTTTAAGCCTTGGGTACCTGCCTTGTTCCACAACGCCTTTTACTGTGATTGGAAAATCCCAATCGATTGATTGGCGCTGGGGTAAATAAGCAAGCCTTGGGAGTGCATGCTCCAAGTGTTTATCTCCGATACGGATTTCTCCTTTAGATAAAGGAAGCCAGCCTAAGCAGGCTCTTAAGAACGTACTTTTTCCTGCACCGTTTGGTCCTAGGATTGCCGTGATACTTCCGCAGGGAATATCCAGTGATAGATTACTCAGTGCTGTATGAGCGCCGTAGCGTACACTGACGTCTCTAAAGCGTATAATGTTATGGGCATCACTCACTGTAAGGTAAGCTTACGGAACTGTGAAACGAATGGAAGGGCCTTCTGTAGCTTTTGATGCAGGCTGGGGTGGCTGAGCACCCTTTGGTAATGAATTAGGCCGTACTGGCTGAGCAGGTGCAACTTGAGCTCCAATTGCAGGAACGACTAAAGGCTGGGTACTAAATCCACGTTCAATTAATTGAGCTATTTTTAAATCGCGGCTCCTAGAATCAGGACTATCCATCATGACTGCGATGATGCGCCTGTTTCCTCTTTTAGCAGTCGCTGTTAAGCAAAAACCTGCACCGTCAGTAAAGCCTGTTTTTAAACCATCAACTCCATCAATATGGCCTAGCAAGTGATTATGATTAGTCATCATTACAGGCGGAAAACGCTTTCCTGCTCCAAAGGCACGCTGCTTAACTGAGGTGTATTTGAGTATATCAGTCTGTGTAATTAAGTAGCGTGCGAGGATAGCAAAATCTCGTGCAGTTGTTAGATCGCCTTCAGAAATACGGTGACTTGCTACGGGAAAGCCGTTGGGTGTCTGAAAGGTCGTATGGTTCATACCTAGGGCGCGTGCCTTTGCATTCATCCATGAAATAAATAAAGGAACCGATCCTGCCGAGCAGCGTGCCATCATATAGGCTGAATCATTAGCCGACTGAATCATCATCGCGTAGAAGAGTTCCTCTACTGTGAAAGTTTCTCCCACTCTTAACCAAACGCTTGTACTGTGACGCACAGCCCCAACACGTTCATCTGCACGAGTCACTGTTAGTGGGGTGTCTAGTTTTAGATTACCTGATTTAATTCGGTCGTACGCCACAGCAAAAGTCATGAGTTTAGTCATGCTTGCAGGAGGGCTTACTTCATCGGCGTTATCTTGGAAAAGAATTTTGCCTGTATCTGCGTCCATGACAATTGCACTTTTGTAGGATGCTGGCGCATTACGAGAGGCTGCATTTAGGCTAGGGCTTAGGGCAGCTGCACTCACTACAAGTACACATAAACTAAGAAGACTTAAACGCATTGAAAACAAAAGAAACTTAGGTTTTAGGAGGAAGTTCGTGAAGGCTCACAGAAGGATTCTTTTCAGTGAAATACCGCATTGTCCATTCGTTTGGAAAGAACATCACGGTTTGGCCAAACTTATCGGTACCAAAGCTTACGCCTGAGGCCACAATAAAGTTACGGGTATCTTCAGCTGAAATCTGAGGAGTGACCCAGCGCATGACAGTCCACGGCGTTGGATCAAGCCTTGAAGCTGCATTATACTCACTTTCTAAGCGGTATTGAACGACTTCAAACTGAAGGGGACCAACGGCTGCTAGGAGATTAGATCCAGCAGGAGCGCTACGTGCTGAGAAAGATTGAACGACACCTTCTTGAAGGAGCTGCTCTAAGCCAGCTCTAAACTTCTTTGCATCTGCAGGAGTCGGATTACTGATATAAGTAAAGACTTCAGGAGCAAATAACGGAATTTCATTAAATAAGATACTGCGATCTGTAGTGAGCGTGTCTCCGATACCAAAGGAGTCGTGACCTACAAGACCGATAACGTCACCAGGATAGGCGACATCAACTGTTTCACGCTCCTGGCCAAATAATTTATGCGACGAGGACAGGCGTACTGTTTTTCCAGTTCTTTGATGAATGACTGTCATATCACGCTCAAATTTACCTGTGCAGACCCGCATGAATGCGATTCTGTCTCTATGCTTAGGATCCATGTTTGCTTGGATCTTGAAAATAAAGCCGGAGAATTCTGGGTTTGAAACTTCGAGAATACGGTGATCTTCGAGTTTGGCGTTATGTCTTGCTTGAGGTGCAACAGAATCTTTAAGAAAACCGTCTAAAAGGAGTTGGATTCCGAAATTATTCACTGCACTGCCGAAGTAAACTGGAGTTTGTTGACCAGCACGTACTTTCGCTAGATCGAAGGCGTGGCCTGCTCCATCTAGCATGGCTAATTGTTCACATACTTCCGTGTGTGTTGACTCATGCAACTTTGCCTTAACTAAAGGATCCTCTAAGGAAGCGACTTTAACAGGAGCTTGGTAGGCACCCCCAGGTACACGCTCAAACATATGTACTTGTTGACTACGACGATCAAACACACCGCGAAATTCTGGGCCATTACCTAAAGGCCAAATTACAGGAGAGCACTGTAGGCCAAGCACACTTTCTAATTCATCTAATAGCTCCAAGGGATTGCGGGTAGGGCGATCGCACTTGTTCATGAAAGTAAAGATTGGCACACCTCGTCTACGACAGACTTCAAAGAGTTTGCGCGTTTGTGCCTCAACACCTTTACCAGCATCGATCACCATTAAGGCTGCATCCACTGCAGTCAGCACTCGGTATGTGTCCTCAGAAAAGTCTTTATGACCAGGAGTATCAAGCAAGTTGACTGCAAAGCCCGAATAGTCGAATTGCAGAACTGTTGAACTAATCGAAATACCTCTTTGCTTTTCTAATTCCATCCAGTCAGAAGCAGTAGCTCTCTGGTTTTTGCGGTCCTTCACAGCTCCTGCCAAATGAATTGCATTGCCGTAGAGAAGGAATTTCTCAGTCAGCGTTGTTTTACCCGCGTCAGGGTGGGAGATGATGGCAAAGGTGCGCCTGCGCGCAATTTGTTCAGAAGTGGACATACTTTATAAGAGGTTAAGCTGAGGATCAGTGTCGTTAGAAGCGACTGTGATTTTTTTCTTCGGCTTAGCTTGGGGTGAAGACACGGTGACTGTCGTGTCATCGCCTTCAAGTTTGGAAAGAATAGTGCGGGCTCTATCTATGACAGAGAGGGGTAGTCCTGCCAAGCGGGCTACTTGGATACCGTAGCTACGATCAGCAGCTCCAGGGATAACCCGGCGTACAAAAACGATATCATCCTTGTATTCCTTTACTTCCACGCAGAAATTTTTAAGCCGTGGTAAGTGCTTATCAAGTTGGGTGAGTTCCTGGTAGTGGGTTGCAAATAAGGTACGGGGGCCCACTTTTTCGCCGCGGTGTAAGTGCTCAACCACAGCCCATGCAATACTTAAGCCGTCATAGGTTGAAGTCCCTCGGCCAATTTCATCTAAGATGATTAAAGATTTATCAGTAGAATTATTAAGAATATTTGCTGTCTCATTCATCTCGACCATGAAAGTGGAATTACCACGAGCTAAGTCATCACTCGCGCCGACGCGTGAGAAGATGCGGTCCACTAAGCCAATCCTGCATGATTTAGCAGGAACAAAACATCCGACATGTGCAAGCAGTGCGATTAATGCTACTTGTCTGATGTAGGTTGATTTACCAGCCATGTTAGGACCAGTAATTAAAGCGATTTGAATTTCACTACAGCTAAGTGTTGTACTGTTAGGCACAAACGCACTGCTACCTGACTGAGTTCTTATTTCTGATGACCGAAGCATTTGCTCAACGACAGGGTGGCGGCCATCAATGATTTCTAAAGTAGAACTTTCATCAATTGTGGGTTTACAATAATCCCACTCACGTGCGAGAAGAGCCCAGCCCGTTAAGACATCACACTGAGCTAAGGTATCGGATGATGTTAAAAGCAATGTTGATTCTTTTAAAATTGAATCAACCAAGCCTTGAAAGAGAAGACGCTCACGAGCGATTGCATTTTCTTCAGCGCTAAAAATTTCTTTTTCTTTTTTACGTAATTCTTCAGTAACGTAGCGCTCACCATTCACAGTTGTCTGACGGCGAATGTAGTCTGCTGGAACTAAGTGTAAATTCGCTTTAGTTACTTCGATATAGTAGCCGAAATTATTTGTGAAACGAACTTTAAGACTACGGATTCCTGTTTTGTCTTGTTCAGATTTTTCTAACTCAGCGAGCCAAGTTTTATTTTCACTGGTGAGACTGCGAAGACGATCTAGTTCCTGATCGTAACCCTGCTTGATGTAATTGCCGTCTTCTAAGTCCTGAGGTAGTTCATCACTTAAGGCCTGACCTAAGAGGGTGCTTAAATTAGATTGCTCATGAAGAGTCGCATTTAAGGCATGTAGGTGTTCGCTGCTTGCTTGTGCATCTTCTTGAAATGAACTTAGAGCTACTTTAAGTGCTGGAATTTGAGCTAAGGTATCTCTCACCCCGCCTAATTCTCTAGGACTTCTGAGTTTATTTTGCAGACGACCTAAAATGCGCGGTATGTCACGCACCTGCACTAAGAGGTCTTTAAATAACGCAAGTTCACTTGGTTTATCACAAAAAATACCAATTAAAGTTTGGCGGCGTTTAATTTCTAAGATGTCTAAGGTTGGTGCAGCTAACCAGCGCTCAAGTAGACGAGAGCCTGGTGACGTGCTTGTTTTATTAATCGCGTTTAATAGTGAGCCTTCTTTTGTCCCACGACTGGATGTAAAAATTTCTAAATTACGTAGAGTCGATGGATCTAATAAAATCGCATTAGCGCTTTGGTACTCCTGAAGTGTCCTAAGATTTTCTGGCTTAGCACACAGATTTTCTGTCGCATAGCGCACCAGTGTTCCTGCAGGTCCTAGCCCTAGGTGGTCTGTTTTTAAACCAAAGCCTTCTAGGTTGAGTACACCCAGAGTCGCCATGACTGCATGAGCACCTGAAGCTACAGAAAATTGAGTGGCTGGTAGTTCTGTACACAGTCTTGTTGTTGCAAAACTATGTAGTGCATGGACTGCTGTATTTTCGTGAGGGCTTAATTTCCAGCGCTCGAGTTCTCCTTCAGCAATTAAGAGTTCATCTGGATTAAGACTCGAAAGTACGGGCAGTAAATTTTCTATTTTAGGATCACTGGCTAAACGGAATTCACCTGTTGAAATATCAAGCCACGATGCATGTAGGCCGAAACGATCTAAGAAGATCGCAGCCAAGTAGCGATTGCGTGAAGCATCCAGTTGATTGGCAGCGAGGGTAGTGCCTGGTGTAAGAATGCGGGTGAGCTCTCTTTTAACTAGTTTACCTGCAACGGCGGCTTCCTTTTGGTCGCAGATAGCGACTTTTTTTCCAGCTGCTAAAAGTTTAGAAATATAGTTATCAGCTGCATGAGCAGGAAGTCCTGCCATGGGTTGGTCATGCCGTTTAGTAAGGGTAAGACCAAGGACACGTGAGGCGACAACTGCGTCATCAAAGAAGAGTTCGAAAAAGTCTCCCAGTCTAAAGAGCAGCAGCGTGTCTTTGGGAAGCCCTCGCTTCACGTCAAAGTACTGTTGCATCATGGGAGTCATAAAGAACCATTCAAAAGGTTCTTTCTTAGCTATTCCACGGAAAAATGAGGCCTTTTTAGCTAACGGTAAGGCCTTACCCCTAATTAAGGGCTAAAATGGACGTCGTCTGGGGTAAAAAGGAGCCCATCTGGGCCTGCAGACCTAACTTCCATTCGCGTCCCTGACTCAGCATGAAAGAAAAAGGGATGGCCGTATCTATCGCAGAGTTCCCCATTCTTATTGATGGCTGGGTTATCTTGGCGAAGAAAAATTACGGCGTTTGGATTATCTCCTAATAAAGCTCTTACTAAGTCTTGATTGTTACCGACCGGATTTCCGGTTTTACGGTAAATGGATCTCCAAGCAGAAAGCATGGAGCAGACAATACCAACATCTTGCAGGAGTGTGTTACTAGGCGCATTCAAATTATCGGCTAAATGTGCTTCGGGTAATGACAGCATAATCTCCCGTTTTGCTTTCGGTGAAAGCTGTGCAGGAAAATTAGGTGATTTAGTTGAAGCGTTATGATTATCTGAAATATTTTCCAATGCTGCGGGAGCAGTGCTAAGTACGATGTAACGATTCCAGACAAGAAAGGCTGTAGCACATATAACTGTGATGACTAATACTAGAGTGACTTGTTTCTTCATGCCATGAAACCTAAATCCGCATTAGAAAAACGGCCTATATTTGGAATAACAGTCGACATATTTGTAGCAGAAACGCCGAACCACTTAGCAAGAGTTGAGCTATATTGATCTACGGCTGTACTAGGAATCCATCTTCCTCGACCTACATCATCTATACCGCCGAGTGTTAGACTTGGCATTGTTCCAAAAATATCGCCGCCTTTAATTGCCCCACCCATTATGATTTGAATATTTCCCCAGGCATGATCAGTTCCACCAGAGTTAGGGGCGTAGGTTCTTCCGAAATCTGAAGCAGTAAATGTAGTGACTTGTTTATCAACTCCTAGTTCAACAGTAGCATTATAGAATGCGTTTAAACATGAGCTTAGGTCTGCAAGTAATCCGCCGTGCGATGCAAGTTGTGAGGCGTGGCTATCATAGCCTCCGACGTTTAAATAAAATATTTGACGCTTTAATCCTAGAGTTGGAGCTAAAGCTATCAGGTTTGATATCATCTTTAGATTATTGCCTGTATAGGTTGATGGAAATGCAGTTTTTAACGTAGGAGCTCCCTTAAGCACGGTATTCATATATTCTGCGCTGTTAGCAGCTGCAGAGGTTGTATTCGAGAAAGCCGAACCAAGTATATTTGTGTATGAGTTACCTAAGATCTGCTTAAGTCCTAAATATGCTTGGTTATGAAGTTGGGGATACCCAAAATATCCATCTAGTGGAGTGGCTCCTCCTCCATTGAGTACATATGGAGATACGGATTGCCCTACCTGAAAAATATTAGTCCCTGTTAAAGAGAGATTCATAGATATACCAGGATTAGTATTCGATGAATTCATTAGATCTCCTAAACGTCCTCCCCATCCAGTTTGTAGTATAGGTTGGTCAGAAATACTGCACTGCCACTGATTTGATTGATCTAAATGTGAGTACAACTGCAGAGGTAGTGATGAGCCTTTTTGATAGGAGTTTAAATCAGTAGGTGTTACCAGTGTTCCAACATTTGCCAAAAAGGATAATTTACCGTTAGAAAACAACGATTGAATTTCTGGTATTTGAGGGTGAAGCGCGTAATTTCTACCATCTTTATATGTTTTAGGTGTTATTGGTAAAAGTGTTTTTTGATCTAGTGCTAGTTCAGCCCTTGCTTTGTTGTAGCTGCTGTAAGATTGGGAATCATATGGAATTAATGTATTACCTCCATCGTTTCCTCCTGATAAAAATACACATACAAGAGCTTTGTAATCTGTAGCTGCAAATGGCTGAGTAGAATTAATATTATCTGATGCCATCGCGCCTATCGCTTTGAGTTGCGAGAGACTAGAGATCATTCCAGCTGTGCCGAGTGCAGCACATGATGCATGTCCAATAAATGATCTTCTAGTTAAGGATTTTTTACTATTTTTAGACATATTATTTTTGTAATGCGCTGTCTGGTGAAGCAAGTGTCATGTGTAGAGCTAATTGCACGCGGTTCAATTGCAAGAGGTCTGGAGAAACCCATGTTATGTTTGACGAGCTATATTGCCGAAAAAGATCGTAATTATTACCTGAGCTATCCTTGGCAGTTGTTCCAACCCCATCATCAAGAAGCCAGCAACCAACAAGACCTTGTTTATTAGCGGGAACGCCCTCTGCCATTGATAGTTGGATTTGAGGCTGCGTACGTGCAACATTCCAGTATCTTAGCTGTGACATGTACGCACTGCTATTATTAGTAGCAAAATTGTAGTTAGGGTCTGCAATCGGTCCATTTGGACAGGCCACAATACCTTGCTGAATACCGTTAACATAAATGATAAGAGATTTTCCGTCGTATGTTGCTGCAAGATGTGCCCATTTTCCAACTGTTAGTGGCATCGAGCTATTAGCAGTAAAAAGGTAACCTGTAAGCCCATTTGACATCTGTACTCCTGGTCTACCGTAGGAATCGATCATTAGCTCATAGCATAAATAAGTAGGTGGTCCGGTATAGTGGCCATTCTTACCTGCTATCCATGAAAAATTGCCTATGCTGGTTGGGTAGTACCATGTTTCGAGTGTAAAACTATTACTCGAATCAAATGCTGCGGGTGCAGGAGCTTGCAGTGTTGTATCAGCTGAAAAGTATATCTGTTTAACACCAGTATAGTTCGCAACTGAAACAGGAGTAGTGATCTGACTAATCGAAGTCTTAATTATATTTTTTGTAGCTAAGGTCATATTTCCACCACAGAAAATAAGATCGAGCTCCGAAATTAAACCATCAGGATTTTGTGCTAATGGGAGGTATGCACTAAAATCGTTTACAAGATAGGGTGATGGTGTCGGTGCGTAGGGGTCAGTGGGTGGAGTTTTGTAAATCAGAGATGTTAACGTGTTGGGCTGCGATATAGCTAAATGAGAATCTGTGATTTGCATTTCAGGTGCTACTAAGCCTGCTTGTGCTATGCTACCTGATGGCGAGTAAGAGGGACTAAAAAAATTGAATACTGATGGAGCACGAAGGGGCGTTTGGCCTAAATCAGATGCGCCCCAAGCAAAAGAGCCACTTGGATCTGCTGCAGCTCCTTGGACTTGTGGATTGCCCCAATAAGAGTCCATATACCTTCCATTTGGTGCAGCAGTTTTGAGAGCACGTAATGCTGCTACAAAACGAATAACTGGTTCTTTAATTTTTCCATACCCAGAATTATTGATTACATCTGGTGATCTAGCTTCGTAGTCAGTTAAAATAGCTTTTACAACAGCGCCAAGATCGCCTCGAACATTTTTTCCATTATTGGCAAAGACTTGAGCAACACGATATACATATCCTGGGCTTGGGTTACTCGTAACTAATTTTTGTATAAGCTGTTTACTGATGAAAGGACCAGTATTGGGGTGATTAAATAATGTATCGAGCAGTGTTTTTAGATCGGCGGCTCCTGTTTGACCTGCAGGTACAAGTGTGGGTGTAGCAAGAAGTGGGTTTAGTTGTTGTAGACTAATTATATTCTTTTGGGTTTTATCGTGATAATTTTCGTACATGACCAAAGGCTGCAGACGTGCATCAGTATCTGGATAACTAATACTCAAATGAGTTGTATCTAAAAAGTTATTAGTACTACTTTGCCAACTCCAACCTGTGAGGATTTTAGCTGTTTCGGTAATCGTTGTATTATTATATGTCGGTATTGGTTGGCCCTGAGAATCCAGCAACAGTGTTCCATCTGGATTTAACTGCACTAGACCTACTGTGAATAACTGTTGTAATTCACGGGAATAATTTTCATCAGGACTTGTTCCGGTCAGTGGATTAGCTTTCTGATTTTGTAAATACGTAAGGTACTGCCCCATCTCTCCGCTTAGAGTTACTGAGTTGAGTATATCTCTAAAGTTTCCAAAGGCGTTACTAATAAGCATATCATA
This sequence comes from uncultured Opitutia bacterium, assembly GCA_903834135.1. Taxonomy (GTDB): domain Bacteria; phylum Verrucomicrobiota; class Verrucomicrobiia; order Opitutales; family Opitutaceae; genus Palsa-1447. The sequence continues at coordinate 40,453 of CAILHZ010000025.1, forward strand.
ATACTTTGCGTTTGGTTCTACGCAGTCGAAAGTACTACCATACATAACAAATAATTCACTGAGAGCGAGGCCAACTCTTTGACGCAACTGATCTTGTGAGGTAACTGCTAATTTCCACCACGCTACCATATTGTCAGTTTCATCAAATGTAGGTATCGGAAATCCGTCATAATTAATTGCAGGCTTTGGAAATTGCTTCGATTCCTGTAGCATTGTTGGCCACATTAGCGACGGAGTAAGCGCCATTTGCTTATCAATCCAGTTGTTAATGCCTAAATTTTGGACTTCTGCGATACTCGTATCAGTAGCTCCAAATGTGGCCTGGGTTAAGAATCGCGATGCATCTACACTACCTGGATTTGTTAGGTACGTTTTTGCTAATTGTGGATTGTAAATTGGCGCAGTAAAAGTCTGGCTACCCTGCGTTTGTGCCAACGTACCGCTTAATTCTCCGTTAGGGAAATTAGCAGAGCCTATACTGACATATATTTGGCCACTGTTAAGGGCAGTAATGATATCGTTTGCTGATAAGTTCCCAACGCTTGTTATCACCCAATTTTTTTGTCCAGTCTGTCCTATTGGTATAGAAGTGATGTAGTCGTTAGTACTAGTAAGCTTTAAATATGCGTTCGTTTGTGGAGAACTTAAATTCGAAATGTTTACACTCACTACTGCGTTACCACTTGAGTCAAAAGTAACCGTTGCATAGCCGCCAGCAGTAGAGCTAGTTGCACTGCTAGGAGGTCTAAGTTCAGTAAAAAAAAGAGATGAGTTGGGGTATATCTTTAACTGTGTACTAGTCGTTAAATCATATACTTCAATCAGCACTTGTCCGGTTGCATTATTTACTCCGCTTACTTGGATTGTGTAGTTTCCAGGTGTTAAAGTAACCAGTACTGCTGCATCTTTACTTCCATCGGGTAGGGTGAATGCGCCACTTTGAGTAAACGCAGAGTTTAGTGTTTGGGTAATTGCAGCACTCTGACCGACTGGTGTTTGCCAATCATCATTTTGAGCAATTACCGTACTTCCTGAATAAAGTTGCAATTGTGGATTAGAAATAATTCCCGGCACTGCATAAGTTGCTAGTGTTGGTCCAACAGCTCTTATAAGTAAAATTCTAGAACCTAATCCCTGAGCTACGGATATGCCTGCTGTAACAACACTACTGCCTGTACCTCCCACTTGAACCAGTGCAGATAAGTTTATAAGCTGTGTTGTTGTAGCTGTAACTTCATACATTTCAATGATGGCATTTCCCGTTGGACTCACTCCCATGCCAGTTACTTTGGCTGTATAGTTGCCTGTTGGTAGAGTAACCACTACAGCTGCATCTTTAGAGCCAGCCGTAAGTGGGAAAGCTCCTACTTGGCTATATACGGATGCAAGTGCAGAATCCCAATTGTCATTTGTGGCTATTACATTACCATTACTATCATAGATAGTTAATGAAGGATCTGCCATAACACCTGATATGCCAAAGGCACTGAGTGCTGGTCCAATAGCCCTTATAAGGACTTGTTTGGCTGGTCCCGCACCAATGGTAAACCCAGCGGTTAGTGCGCTTGAACCTGTTCCACTCTGGTTGAGTACGGAAAGGTTAGACAAGTGTGCGGTCTGAGCAAATAAGGATAGGTTTAAGACTAAAAATAAACCTAATAAACTGAGGTTTTTAAACTTCATAGAATCTCGAAAAAAGTGCTAAAACACAAACTAGGCGTAGCAGTGTTGCAAGATTAGACGAAGCACTACTGCATAGCAACTGTGCTATCTTTTAATTCTTTTTATGATTTTATAGTCTATTAATTCTTTGCAGGTCATTTTCTGGTTATATACCTTTAGGTAATTCATCGTTACATGCCTGTAAAACTTTCACATCGCGATTTAGGTGGCCAACTAAACCCCACCTTGATCGTTCTTCACGGCTTAATGGGCGCTTCTCGTAATTGGCAAACCTTGGGTAGGGAAATCAGTAGCCAGTATCACGTCATAGCCCTGGATTTACGTAATCACGGCTCTTCCCCGCATTCTGCTGAAATGACCTATGACTCCATGGCAAAGGATGTTGTAGCGTGGATGGATTCTTTGGGTATTGAGCAAGCCATTCTCCTTGGACACAGCATGGGTGGGAAAGTCGCCATGGTTGCAGCCTGTCATTATCCCAAGCGTTTTTCTAAGCTTATCTTAGTAGATATTGCTCCAAAGAATTATTTTTGGCCGGCACACCGTGCTGAATTTGCTGCTATGAAAGCACTTAATTTAACTACGCTTAATTCTAGACTTGAAGCTGAAGTAAGTCTTGAGAAAGACATTCCAAGTTTAGCCTTACGTAAATTTTTACTCACTAACCTTGAACGTACTAACGACGGTACATGGAAGTGGATCGTTAATTTAGAAGTTATTTCTTCTGCAGTAAGTCACTTAGAAAGCAATCCTCTTACATCATCTGATCAGTATTTAGGACCAACGTGTTTTATTATTGGAGGAAAATCCGATTACGTAAAAAAAGAAGATGAAAGTCTAATACGTGCTATTTTCCCTCTCACACAAATTATTACTCTCCCTAAAGCAGGGCATAATCCTCATATGGATTCTAAAGACGAATTCCTAAAAGCAGTCCTAACTTTCACCGAACAGACCAAATCCTAAGAGAGCTCAGCATAAAGTCTTCTAAGGCTGCAGACTCATTTAAATTTAACCTTAAAAGTTTAGAATTGTGCTCAAGTTGCTCCACAGCTGCAGCAAAGGTACGCCTAACAGTGATGTCTCCCGCACGTAACCTTGCCCGTGCATGGGTGCGTGTAGCTTCTTCAATTTCTGCAAAGAATTGAGATCTTAGGCCATTAGCTATTCCTGTTTCAATCGCCACTTTTTCATCCTCAGCCAAGTCATCGGGGAGGGTACTCTTTTGTTTTTCCCAATTCTCGTCTGTTGCTTTATCTAAAATTGAACCAAAACGTGCAGTTAAACCGTAAACAGTAAAAATGTGATCTGAGACCGCTTTACGGTCTAAATTCTCACCCGGCATTCTCCCAAGCCAAGCCGCATAATCAGCAAGCCAACTAAGCCACAGTGTTTTAGCAGTATCTTCTCCTGCTTCTTCTTTACCTGCCCATGCACCTGCAACATTAGGTTCTGAAGGGAATCTAAAATGTAGGCAGCGGCTACGAATCGTACTAAGCAGGGCGTAGGGCCTAGTCGTAAGTAAAATGAGAGTCGTTTGAGCAGGAGGCTCTTCTAGTGTTTTAAGAAAAATATTTGCCGCTGCAGGATTCATGCGCTCGGCATCAAAAATGATGGCTACTTTATTTTCAGAAATACTGGATGATACCTGTACTTTCGTGATTAATTCACGCGTGTCCTCTGCACCAATAATACGCATTTTACCTGCAGGACGTAGAGTAAAGCAGTCTGGGTGATCATGCGGACTAAACACCTGGGAAGCGCCCGAATTTAATAACCGGTCTGCAATCGCTTCAGCTACGCCTGCCAATGTCTCCACATTTTCAGCATGCAGCAGTAAGCTATGCCCAAGCCGCTTTCTTTCGATTGCTTGCTCAATGACGGCAACAGCCGGGGTACCCTCAAGTGACGAGGGCCAGGCAATTAAAGACGGTCTTTGACTGCTTCCCATATCTTTTTTTCGATCTCGTCTTCAGATTTTGTTCCATCAATGAGGCAAAAGCGCTCAGGCATACCTTTAGCTAGCAGTAGATAGCCTTCTCTGACTTTATTGTAAAAGTGTACGTTTTCTCGCTCCATTCTGTCAGGTACGTCGGAGGCTCTTAGGCGAATACGTGCAAGACTTACCTCCGTAGGTACATCAATCACGATCGTTAAATTCGGCATAATCTTACCGATTGCAAACTGGTTAATTTGTTCAACTGGATCTGAGGCTAAATTACGTGCTATGCCTTGGTAGACTGTCGAAGAATCCAAATAGCGGTCACTTAAGACAACGGATCCTTTACTTAAGGCTGGTGCAATGACTTGGCGTACCAACTGTGCACGAGCCGCTGTAAACAGAAGCAGCTCTGTTTCCGCACACATCTCGTCACCCTTAGAGTTATGAACGATGATATTTCTAATTTGCTCACCAATTTCAGTCCCTCCTGGCTCACGTACAGAAACGACATCGCGTTTCAACTTCAGTAAATGGGCCGCTAAACGGATAATTTGAGTAGATTTTCCGCTCCCTTCCGAGCCCTCGAAGGAGATCAGCTTGCCTGTAGGCTTTGAATTGTGAGGCATGACAGTTTAGAGTACTACTTTGTACGGCAGCTTCAACCAAATAGCCTGTTTTTTAACTAGCTTTTAGCCATAAGTTATAAAAGAAGCAAAACAGCTGGTGAAAGTCATTGAAGGACGCATAGAAACACGCCAAAACTAATAGTATAGCCATGGTTTCGATACATCTTTTCTATCCTCTTTTCTCAATCGCTAATCCACTTCGAGTCTTTGAAAACTGTGACGGAGTGGGGCAAACGATCACCGCCTCTTTAGGCCTGTTTAGTATCGTGGCCTGGGCCATGATGATTGGTAAGAATAATGACCTAGCTGCCTTAAGGCGCATGAATCTTATTTTTGAGCAGAGGCTTAAAGATGAGCGACGCATTTTAGATCTTCCTGAAACCTTCCGTAAAAAAAGCGGTATTCCATATGCAGATATTTTAAGCGAAGCCTTTGAAGCGTACTGGCGTGCTGCTGCAATTGGAAAAGAAAAAGGAATTGATTCTTCCCGTTTTCGTTTAGAACTAGCTGAGAATGCAATCCAGCGCGCACTAGCTCGCAACATTCACAGTTATGAAGAGAGTATGATTTTCTTAGCAAGTATTGTTTCCGGTGCTCCGTTCATGGGACTACTCGGTACAGTGTGGGGTGTTATGACTGCGTTTGATTCGGTGTCCGTTCAACAAACCGCAAGTATTCAAACACTTGCTCCTGGTGTATCTGCTGCACTCTTGACCACCATCGCAGGACTACTCGTCGCTATACCATCTTTATTCGGATATAATATGCTTCAGGCTAAGACACGTACCATGATTACTGAAGCAGAAAATTTTGCCAGTTCCTTGGCCGACCGTATTGAGTTAGAAAGCTAAGGAGGCCTACTACAATGGCACGCACTTTTAAAAGGCAACGCACCTCTCATGCGATTGCGGAAATTAATGTAACAAACCTAATTGATTTAGGTTTTACACTCTTGATCATATTCATGATCTCGACGCCTCTGATTAATCAGGAGCAGACAATTCCGGTAAGACTTCCTGTAGAGTCAAAAAGCTCTCAGCAAAAACCAGATCCAACTGACCAATTTGATTCTGTGTCCATTGATGCTAAGGGTTATTTCTATGTAAATACCCAGGCTACACCAATGAGTCTTACTCAACTACGCAGCGTACTGCAGACCTGGGGAGCTATGAAAAAGCCACCTGTCATTCGGATTCGCGGGGATGGTAAAGTCCCTTATGAAAAAGTTGTTCAACTAATGGATGAGCTTAAAAAAGCAAATCTGATGAGAACTACCTTCGATACCCAATCGGATACATAACCCAAGGCGTTTTAGATCGATGTTCGGACGCTACCCACAAGCATACTTTGTTTCTTTTCTTATTCACGGAGCGGTTATTGCTTTGGTGGTACTGCTCGGGTTTTATGTCGGTGAGCATCAAGCAGAGCCAACCAAGGTCTTTGAATTAGTTGCTGGTAAGGGAGATAACTATGGGGCTACAGAAGCACCTGCGCTTGGGATTGCAGGGGGAGTGGGGATTACGACTGTTGATGCACCGGTTGCTCCACAGCCTACACCAATAGAGCCTATTAAAGTTGATATTGCTCAGCCTATAGTTGAGCCAACTCCAACTCCTCCACAGCCTACGCCACCAGAGCCCCCTGTTGCTGTTGAACCCGTACCCGTACCTGTACCTACACCAACACCGACTCCTACTCCTAAACCAAAACCTCCTGTTAAAACGCCTGTAAAAAAACCAATACAAACCGATTTTAAGAAACTTGTTCAGCGCACAGCTGACAGAAAAGCAGCTAGGCTTGAAGCACAGTATAAAAAACAAGAAGCTGCGCAAAAAAAACGTGAAAGCTACGAGCAATTTCAAAAGGAGCATGGAGCACGCGCTACAGGTGAAGGTATTTCTGGTGGTGTAGTAGGTGGCAATCCTTCAAATAAAGTGGGTGGAGCGGGGGGCAAGGCCTTAACGCGTGAACAGCAAAGTCTGTTGGATTCCTATTTCGCCATGTTTAAAGCACGGCTAAAGGAAAATCATTTACCTCCTCCCGGAGTCAGCGACCGCTTAGAGGCGCGCGTAGAATTTTTTATGTCCGCAGATGGCAGTATATCTCGGGTTCGAATTCTACGTTCATCCGGGAACGCTGAATTTGATCAGTCTGTACTCCAAGCCTTTGCACATACCCGTATGCCAAGTCGTCCGGATCATCACAGTGACATAAAGGAAATGACCTTTAAGATGCACGATGAGGATGCGGGATAAACTACCTAGTTTACCTCGACCATTATTTTAATTGCAGTTGGGTCTTTTGAGAGTGTAGCAAATTCTGAATTAACTTTATTCAGATTCAATCTGTGTGTTATCCAAGGAGTCGTATTAATTTTACCGGATTCAATCAGAGCAATAATATCAAGAAAGGTATCTGGTAGAGCGTTTCTGCTGGCAAGTAAGGTGAGTTCTCTACGGTGAAAATTAGGATCGTTAAAGGTAACATCACCCTGGAAAAGACCGACAAAGACAATGCGTCCTCCATGTGCAGGGAATTCAAAACTTTGTGCCATCGACTTAGAATTTCCTGTGGCATCAAAAACTACTGTAGGTAAATCTCCATTACCTATGGCTTTTAATGCTTCAATTTGATGCTCACCTGGGCTTAAGGTAGCTTTTACACCGAGATTAGTTTTACAGAAAGAAAGTCTACTTTCTGAAATATCCATCACCGCTACATTAGCTCCACTGGCTAAGGCAAATTGAATAACGCTTAGTCCAATAGGACCTGCTCCAATAACTAAGACAAATTCGCTAGGCTTAATGGCAGCACGCTCTACTGCGTGTGCTCCGATTCCAAGAGTTTCAACTAAAGCGAGTTGATCGTAGGTAAGTCGATTTGAACGATGTAGTTTGCGTGTAGGAACAGAAATAATAGAACGCATGCCCCCATCACTATGAACACCAAAGACATTAAGCTGCGTACAGCAATTTGGTTTACCTGAGCGACACGCAATGCAGTGGCCGCAGTTAAAATAGGGCTCTAAGGAGCACTTATCTCCAACCGATAAGCCCTGTGGGTTTATGCCAGGGTTTATGACTTCGAGTCCTAATTCATGACCTAAAATGCGTGGATAGCTAAAAAATGGCTGTCTACCGTGAAAGGCGTGAATGTCTGTGCCGCAAACACCTATACGGTGTACTCTGACTAAGGTTTCATCAGGCCCTTGTATAGGCTCAGCAGTATCTAGAAATTCAAATTTTCCAGGTTCATTTAAACGTACCGTCTTCATCTAGGAAATAAGAGGATCCTGATTTTCTAAGCGTCCACGAGTAAAATTATGATTGTGAATAGGTTTTAAGATGGAAAGCACCTCATTAATCACAGCCTGATCTATGGGGCCATTGGCATATAAAATATTATTCTTCATGTTTTCAGGATTAGCACTGCTGACTAGGGTAGTCGTAATGTCAGGATTACTAATAGAAAATTGTATAGCAGCTTTAGTGATATTAATGCCCTTAGCTTTACAGTAGTCTACTGCTTTTTGGCACCCTAAGCGTATCTCTTTAGAAGCAGGATGCCACTGTGGGGCACCGCGTTCAGTAAGTAAACCCATACCTGTAGGCGAAGCATTAATAACGCCTATATTATTTTGTTTGAAATAAGGCAGCGTGGATTCAAGTGAAGTGTCATTGAGTTCATAATGACAAAAAGAAAGAATCGTTTCTACTAATCCTGGCTCTACTCGGTCGATCAGAGATTTGAAGATTTTGAGTGGTAGGCCTGTGATGCCTATGTGGCCAATTTTACCAGCATCTTTTAATCGCTTAAGTGCAGGAAGCGTTTCGTTAGCAACTTGGTTAAGATCTGCAAATTCGATATCATGACATTGTAGTAAATCAATGTACTCTACGTTTAATCGCATGCAGCTTTCTTCAAAACTTTGCAATGTACGCTTCGCACTAAAATCAAATTCACCTTCAGCGTATTGGCCTATTTTACTTGCTAAGATGTAACGACTTCGAGGAATAGTTTTTAAGGCCTTGCCTAAAACTATTTCAGCTTTTGTTTGTCCGTAATACGGCGATACATCGATGAAATTAATCCCATTATCTAAACAGTAGTGAACCGTTTTAATTCCTTCTTTTTCATCGATATTTCTAAAAACGCTTCCTAGAGATGAAGCCCCAAAACTTAAAACAGATACCCTTAGGCCTGTATTTCCAAGTGTGCGCGTGTTCATCTGAAATGAGTTAATTTATCCATGAGTGATAGCGGGTTTTTTTATGGATAAGGTAGTCTTCTTATGATTCGTATTTACCGAATTATGTAAAAGAATAAATGACTGAGGATTACGTAAGAAAGTTAAGTGAATTCACGTTTATTAAAGTCAATAATTGGTGAATTTTATCGAATCCTTTGAGTAACGGACAGTCCGTTTGCAGATACATGGATCTGTATTGGAGAGGTATTAGGTCAACTGCAATGGCTACTGGCTTACAGCATACTGAATTCTAGGATTACCTAAATCCGGCTCAGTATAAAATAGTCCAAAAATTGATATGTAATTTTATGGCACTTTTATAATACTTTAGTCATAGTTAATCTAATTCTAGTTATAGATTGCCCCTATGATCTATATGCTTAGTTATCATTCTTTTCTCTTATAATTCTCACATGACACTGATTCTTATTGGAATATGCTTACTTGGAGTTGTTGGCGCATATTTCTGGAATAACCCCATGGGGCATACGCGCTCTTTCATGATTGCTCGTTTCATGAACTGGTTTCCCCTGGGAATGACCTATGCCTTTTTGTACATGGGACGCTATAATTTAAACGTAGCAAAAAATGCGCTTGGTGGGCTTATGACCAAGCAAGATTTTGGGCTTATTTTTGCTGTGGGAACTTGGACTTATGCTTTGTCCTTTCTAGTAAATGGCCCCTTGGTTGATCGTATTGGCGGAAAGAAAGGAATTCTAATTGCAGCTATTGGATCTTCTTTAGCTAACGTAGCTATGGGTGTTCTAACGTATCTGCTTATAACAGGCCGTCTGCATATAAATATGGTTCTGACTTTCTCAGTGATCTATTCCCTGAATATGTATTTTCAAAGTTACGGAGCGGTATCGATTATCAAAGTTAAAGCGTACTGGTTTCACGTCAGAGAGCGTGGTGTTTTCGGTGCAATCTTTGGAACACTTATCTCTGTTGGTACTTATTTTGCATTTGATTGGAATCAGTCCATTGCTGAAGCATCAGCTATAAAGTCTACGTCTACGTCTTATCTGCACAGCTTTATACATTCCGCTTTTACATCGGCAGCTACGACAACGGATGCTGTATGGTCTGTATTTTTTATTCCTGCGCTTATTTTAGTAGTTTGGATCTTTATTGATTTATGGCTCGTAAAAGATTCTCCCGAAGACGCAGGGCATGCCTCGTTTGACACGCATGATGCTTCTTCAGGAAGTATGCATGTAGTATATACCGCCAAAGAATTACTCGCTAAAGTGTTCAAAAGTCGGCTTATGCTGCTTATAGCAGCAATCAATTTAACATCCGGCTTTTTTAGAAATGGGGTACAGCAGTGGTATCCTATTTTTGCACATGAAGTAAAACAACCAGGAGCTGAAACATTCCAGGCGCACTATGGTTTTTATCTTTGTATTTTCGGTATCGTTGGCAGTTTTGCCGGTGGATATATTTCAGATAAATTATTTCACTCACGCCGTGGTCCACCTGCAGTGATGTTTTCAGCCTTAGTTGCGATCTGTTCTTTAGTGATGGCTGCCTTCCTTTTTACAGCTCCAGTATTAGTCGCAATCCTTGGTTTAATCATGGTGATGTGCTCAATTGGAGTTACTTCACTTATGGCGGGTACCGCAGCAACCGACTTTGGTGGACGTAAAGCAACTGCAACGAGTTCGGGTATTGTAGACGGCTTTGCTTATCTAGGCAGTGGTATTCAATCGGTAAGCCTAGGCTATATCACTACACATAATTGGCAGTGGTGGCCATTATTCATCGCTCCTTGGGCAATTCTAGGTGCTATAATAGCATACCGGATTTGGAATGAGCTTCCTGCAGCGACACGTAAGTACATCAACGAAGTTGAATCAAAGAAACACAAGGTAGCTTAGTTTGCTGTTTTGTTAGTTTCTTACTCTTTAGTTTATACTCTGTAGGATTATTTTATTATGAAGCTTAACTCCTTTTTCTTTTATCTTAGTTTTATTCTAGTCAGTGCTATTAGACTTTGTGCGGATGTAGGAGATTTTACTGTAGCTCAACCGATTATACCTAAGGGAAGTGTTAATCTTAAAGATTTTGGTGCAATCAATGACGGCAAAACAGATAATGCAGGAGCTTTTAAACAAGCAGTAGAAGTATTAATTAAACGAGGCGGCGGTACTTTAATTGTACCAGAAGGCGTTTGGTATACGCTGCCTTTTGAATTAGCCAGTAACATTAATCTTAATCTTGCAGCGAATGCTAAGATTTTATTTTCCCCTCATTTTGAGGATTATAAAGTAAAATCAAAGAAGTACCGTCCATTACTCTACATTCATGATGCACATGATATTGTAATATCGGGTAAAGGAACAATAGATGGCAATGGCTCTGCATGGTGGCCTGAGGCGCTGCGTTTCAAACAAGAGGCTACTCGTTTACACTCGAGTAGTAATACAAGTCCAAGACCTCGTATGGTACAGTTTGATCATTGTGTTCGTGTGCGTGTCGAAGATGTAACGCTTATTAATTCTCCTGTATTTAATTTAGTGCCGATGCTTTGTGAGGATGTGACAATTGACCATGTAACAATTTACAACCCACATACGGCTCTTAATACAGACGGTATAGATCCATCTGCATCTAAGCGCGTTTTGATTACCCACTGCACTATTGATACTGGAGATGACTGTATCGCAGTTAAGGCAGGTTCGGCTTCAGGAGTACTTACTGAAAATATTATAATCACAGATTGTGCATTCGGTCACGGCCATGGATGCTCGATAGGCAGTGAGACCTACTCAGGTTTAAGACATATGATTGTAAGACGATGTACTTTCGATGGAACAGAAATTGGTGTACGTTTTAAATCAGATCGTCGTAGGGGTGGGTTAGTAGAGGACGTTACCTATGAAGACTTAACGATGCGAAATGTTGGAGAAGCCATCGTAATTAGTAGTTATTACCAAGGTACTACGACTGACATTGGAAGTGACGGTGGCAGTCAAAATGCTGAAGCTATTACACGCACAACTCCACACTGGAAGCATATAACTGTTAAGAATCTTAAAGCGGTTAATGGAACTAAAGATGCAGGTATGATTCTAGGACTTCCAGAAATGCCCGCTGAAGCGATCACACTGGAAAATGTATCCATTGAAGCACCTAAAGGCTTACGTATGGGTTATACAAAAAATGTCACCTTGAACGCAGTTCACATTACTGCTCAAGGTTCAGCTCTGATTGCAGATAAAACCAATGTTGGCCTTCAGCAGACTAAGTAAGTTTTACTTCACTAGGTTAATTATCTGTTAAGCGCCTGCATCGCATGTGCTGCATAACGCGCACCTGCAGTAGCACCAACAGGGAAAGCCTCATCGAGTGTTTTTAAATCCGAGTCAGATAAGGTAATTGTTGTAGCTTTAATATTTTCCTCCAGGTACTTAATGCGCTTTGTTCCGGGAATAGGAACAATGTCAGTACCACGTGAGAGAACCCAAGCTAATGCAATTTGAGCTGCAGTGGCGGACTTCGATTGTGCAATTGTTTCGCTAATCTTAACTCTATTTAAATTAAGATCGAAGTTTGCATCCGTAAAACGTGGATGCATGTTGCGATAATCATCGCCTGGAATATCTGCTTTAGTTTGAAAGCGTCCTGTGAGAAAGCCTCTGCCTAAAGGTGAATAAGCTACAAAGCCGACTCCAAGTTCACGGCAGGTCTTTAAGATTTCACTTTCAACATCCCTAGTCCACAAAGAGTATTCAGTTTGCAGAGCTGCAATAGGGTGTACTTTGAAAGCGCGTCTTAAGGTTTGAGGTGCTGCTTCAGACATCCCTAAGAATCTGACTTTACCTTGAGTGACTAGCTCCTTCATTGCTCCAACAGTGTCTTCAATGGGTACATTAGGATCAACCCTGTGTTGGTAGTATAAATCGATTACATCTACCTTGAGGCGCCTTAGACTATCCTCACAGGATTTGCGCACATATTCAGGTGTACCACAGACACCTAAAAATTCACCGTTAGGACCGCGCATATTGGCAAACTTTGTAGCAAGAATGACCTTATCTCTTTTACCTACGAGTGCTTGAGCGAGTAATTCTTCATTCTTACCAGAGCCGTACATGTCAGCTGTATCCAAAAACGTTACGCCTAGTTCAATTGATTTATGGATTGTCTTAATAGACTCAGCATCATCTCGTCCGGAGTAAAATTCAGACATTCCCATACAGCCTAAACCGATTTGGGAAACTTTAAGGCCTTGGCCTAGTGTGCGTGTATTCATGATGAGATATTTAGTTTAACTAAGTTTAAAATGCGCGTGCGTACTGAATAGGAGGGGGCAGATCTTTACTGCGACCTAGAGCGCGTGCCGCGAGCTGAGGCCAGCGAGGATTTCTAAGCATCTCGCGTGCGAGTAGAACTAAGTCAGCTCGGCTATTAGCAATAATTTCTTCAGCTTGGGCAGGCTCTGTGATCAAGCCTACCGCTGCAGTGGCAATTCCTGATTCTTTTTTGATGCGCTCGGCAAAGGGAATTTGAAATCCAGGAGCTACAGGGATCTTTGCATTGTGCACATTACCTCCGGTACTTGAATCAATCAGATCTACGCCTGCTGCTTTTAATTGAACCGCAAGATTAACGCATTCGTCTATAGACCAGCCTCCCTCAGTCCAATCCGTGCAGGATAAACGCACGGTGAATGGTAAATGATCTGGCCAAACGTTTCTTACGGCTTTGACTGTTTCCATCAAAAAACGAATACGGTTCTCAAACGAGCCACCATACTGATCAGTACGTGTATTGCTTAAAGGAGATAAAAATTGGTGACTTAAGTAGCCGTGGGCTGCATGTAATTCAACATAGGTAAAACCCGCAAGAAGTGCTCTTTTTGCTGCATTAACAAAATCACCTTGAATGTGAGCAATCTCAGTAAGTGTTAACTCTGTAGGCACAAGAGCTAAGTCACCTCCAAAAGATAGGGCACTTGGGGCATATGTCTGCCAGCCTCCAGAACTTGAATTTAAATGCGCTCCACCTTGTTGAGGTATGGCAGCAGACGCTTTACGACCTGCGTGGGCAAGTTGGATTCCAGGAACAGCTCCCTGAGATTTGATAAAACGGGTGATAGGGGTAAGTGGCTCTATGTGTTTATCACTCCACAAACCAGCACATCCTGGGGTAATTCTGCCTTCTGGGGATACCGCAGTAGCCTCAGCAATTATGAGACCTGCACCACCCACAGCGAATGAACCCAGATGCACGGCATGCCAATCATTCATGAGGCCATCGATTGCCGAATATTGGCACATTGGAGCTACTCCGATTCGGTTTCGTAGAGTAATTGACTTAATTGTAAATGGATCGAGCAGATGAGGCATGTTATGTTTATAATGAACTCTTTATTGGAAAATTCGCAACTGCACAGAGTAAAGATTTGGAGACTTTTAAAAGTATGCTATGGTAATAGGTATGCAACTAGGCGGAATTCATCATCTCACAGCTGTAACAGCTAATGTTGGGCAAAATCATGCTTTCTATACTCAGGTTATGGGAATGCGCCTAGTTAAAAAGACTGTAAATCAAGATGACGTTTCTGCATACCACTTGTTCTATGCTGATGCAGAAGCGTCTCCTGGTTCTGATCTAACTTTTTTTGATTGGCCTGTACCTCGAGAAAGACGTGGAACACGCAGCATCACCCGCACAGGTCTACGCATAGGTTCAGAAAAAAGTCTCATGTGGTGGATTGATCGCTTGAAAGCTGCATCCATACCAGTGAGTTCGGGCTTTGAGCGTGCTGGAAGATTTGGTGTTGATTTTGAAGATTTCGAAGGACAGCGCTTAAGTTTAGTTGTTGATACAAAATCTAAGGGTAATCCATGGATTGGTAGTCCTGTTCCACTTGAGCACCAAATTATTGGTCTAGGTCCAGTAACAATGAGTATTCCGGAATTAAAACCAACCCAGCATTTATTAACTAAAATAATGGGAATGCGTGAAATTTCAGAATACACATTAGGAAATAATCCTGTGCATGTTTTTGAAATGGGACCAGGTGGCGCATCCGCTGAATTACATGTAGCAGTAGAAGCAGGAGTAGGCGTTGGTAGACAGGGTGCAGGAGCTGTGCATCACATTGCTTTTAGAATCGCAACAGATGAAGGCTATCATGGTTGGCTAGAGCATTTAGCTGATAGCGGAATTCCTACTAGTGGCCCTGTAGATCGTTTTTATTTTAAGAGTCTATACTTTAGAGAACCTGGTGGTATACTTTTTGAAATAGCAACTGATGGACCAGGCTTTGCAGTTGATGAACCTAAGGATTCATTGGGACTTAAACTTGCACTTCCTCCGTTCTTAGAAAGTAGGCGCAATGAAATTGAAGCAGGACTTAAATCGCTTTAAGAATTAAACAGGTAAGCTTAAATGCATACTAGAGAAACGGTAATAATTAACTTAATTATATGCCTGTAGTGTCTTTTTGTTACTAATATCAATGAGTGAATATAAATTTATCTGTATTCAGATGTATAATTATAGCTGATCATAACATTGTGTAACTATACAGCCATTACACAGTGCTCTTTTTTTAACCGTGTAGTACGACGTTACTCCATTATACTAGTCTGTATTTAAGATGGCATAATACGACTTATGAAGTATACTATTTAAGTCTAAAATTGGTGATACGTTGTGATGGAAAAATATTTTACTATTTAGTAGAGTAAAATCCTTATATAAAGACATTGATAGCCCTGCTTTTTAACGGAGCGTAAAAAAAGAATGCAAATAAATATTTCACGTCGCCAAATGTTATCACAGACAGTTTTGGGATTCGGTTTGCTGCTATTAGCTCGGGGTAGTCTTTTTGCTCAATCTGCTAGACGTATTCTGAGTTCTGTTTTGGCACATGATACGCAAAGGCCGCAATTTCATTTCATGCCCCCAAGTGATTGGATGAATGATCCTAATGGGCCGATTTATTTTAAGGGTAATTACCATATGTTTTATCAGTATAATCCCAATATGTTACAAGGCTGGGGGCCTTTTGCTTGGGGCCACGCAATCAGTACGGATATGGTTCATTGGAAGCATTTGCCGGTTGCGATTATGCCAACTAAGAACGGTCCTGACGCGCTTGGCTGTTGGACGGGTACTGCAATTGTAAAAGATGGGTCTGTTTATATCGTATATACAGGAATATCTGAAACCGATGTAGGAAAAGGAACAGTTACAATCGCTATTGGAGATAGGCCTAAGGTTTACTGTAAGGAGTCACAATGTGTAGCAGTTTCTAGTGACGATCTTTTACTAAATTGGTCTAAGAGTGCAGAGGCTCTAATAGACACGACTCCAGATACTGCTAAGCGCAGTGGCTTTAGGGACCCTTCGTGGTGGAAGCAGGGGGATGTCTGGTATATGACTTTAGGTAGTGGTCTTAGTGCGCCTTCAAAACTAGCCCAACTACTCTTATATAGATCTAGTGATTTTAAACGCTGGGAATTCGTAAAAGTACTTACTGATAGTGCACAAACATTAGATTTACCTTCAATTGCCGGCTATCCGGAAGATAACATGTGGGAGTGTCCAGAATTTTTCCCCTTAGGAACTAAGCATGTGCTCATATGTTCAACAGGTGGTAAAAATCACTGGACGAGTGGAATTTTTAATTCTGTTACACTTACATTTACCCCTGAGAAAAAAGGAGTTATAGATTACGGCTGTTACTATGCTGCAAAAACTCAACTCGATTCTTTGGGTAATCGAATCATTTGGGGTTGGATTCAAGAACGTAGACCACCTGAGATGTACAATGATGCAGGATGGGCTGGGGTGATGAGTCTTCCACGCATTCTCGAATTAAATAATCAAGGAGAGCTTATCACGCGCGTATCGCCTGAAGTAAATAAGTTAAGAAAGAATTCCGTATCACTAGATATTAATCAAAATGAAGAGAAAAGAAGTCATCAGATTCGTTCTCTTTTGGTTAAGAACTGTAGTGCTGAAATTAAATGTTTTATAAAAAAGACAAATGAAGCGTTTAGTTTTTCAATTAGGGGTTCCGTTTTGGGCTCTGATTATAAGGGGCACTCAAAAAAAATAGGATCTGAGTTATGGATTACATTTACGTATGACCCAGTGTACCCAGACAAAATTAAGATAAATGATAAAATGTTGTCCTTGGGTGAAGGTATACACGATCACTTAGAGTTCAGCGTTTATGTTGATGGTTCTGTGATCGAGGCTTTCGTTAATGAGTGCGTTGCCTTTACAAAGCGTGTGTATTTTGATGCGGCAAAAACACCCTATACAGGAATTCATTATACCGGTAAAACAATGAATATCATTGCTTTAGATATGTGGGAGTTAGATGCGATTACACAGAATCGACTTACTGATTAAGCGAACATTCGTCTTAAAATAACCTTCAATGAAAAGAAGACCTTATTTTCATGCAACGAATGCATTTATGCTGACTTTACTTTCCATCGTTGGGGACTATTTATTTTTTCTAATTTAGACTAGTACCCTACAAACCCTGCAATAGAATTATGAAAAACACCCTAGGCGTTAGCTTTGCTATTTTCGTATCGCTTGCTGCACTCAGCCTGAGCGCGCAAACAACGAGCACTGCACAAGCCGCAAGTCAAGATACGGCAAAACCTTCAGACGTTGTCGTACTTAATCCATTCGCAGTTGATGCAAGCTCTGATAATTCATGGACAGCTACAAGTACGCTAGTTGGAACGCGTACAAATCAAGAACTATCAAAAGTACCTGCATCTGTTGACGTACTGACATCTGAATTTTTAACAGATCTTGGATTACAATCCATGGATGATGCAGCGGGCTTTGTGGCTGGTCTTACAGTACTGCCCCGCAACGAATCTAGAAATGATGATAGTCGTGTGAGTTACCGCGGTCTAACTGGTGGTAGCACAATTTCACGTAATTTCTTCATGTGGTATGTCCCAGCGGACACTTATAACGTAGAGCGACTTGATTTTAGCAAGGGCTCGAATTCGCTTATGTTTGGTGATTCAGCTCCTGGTGGTCAAGTCACTGTTTATACAAAGCGTCCTTCGCTACGCAATATAACTGATGTATTTGCAAGCGTTGGAAGTTTTGGTGCAAAACGTTTCACCGTAGATATAAATAGAAAGATTAATGAAAAAATAGCTGTCAGATTGAACTTAGTTGATCGCTTAGATACGACCTACATCCACAATAACTATCAACGCTTACGTGCAGAAGATTTAGCGGTTCAGTTTAAACCATTCCCTAATACAAGTATCATCATAGAGGGAGAAGCTGGAAAGTATTCACGCCGCAGAGCTGACAATGCTATCTCTATTTATGATAAATCTGCTGCTGGTGCGGGATTCTCAACATCAAATAAATGGTACTATACCTCCGACGGAACCGTTGTTCAAACGCCAGGCACACTAGCTTCTACTGATAGGACTGGAGCAAGCGGTAATCAGCTTTCAATGCTTCAAGGACAATCTGTTTTAGTATCCCTTCCAAATGGAGTAACAAAACAATTCCAAGGATTTAATAAATCACTGAATATTTTAGGTAACAACGATTACCTGGATAGACCATATAATGTAGCAACCTTTGTTTTAGATCAAAACATCAAGAAACTAGCTATTGAGCTTTCGTATAATCAACAATTTCAGGCTCAAAACAGAAATGATAATTCATTTGGTACAAGCCAAACTCCACCAGTCATCAGTGTTGATAGCAAAGGAAGACCTTATGTGGATGAAGCCGGATCAACGCCTTTTAAGATATTTGGTAATATAGTTAAAGCAGGACGTATTTCAGCTGCTTACCCATTTGAATTTGGTCGCTGGATGAGTCAGTATCTCGTTGTTTCAGCTTCACGTCAAAAAGACTATGCATCTAACAGGCGCTTCTTCGTAGCTAATGATGCTGCTCCTGGTACTTTACAAAATAACACAGTATTTTTTAGAGCTTACTTAGATGATCCTAATGTAGCTAATGATACATTCTGGAATCAATTCTTACTTCCTAATCTTAAGACTTCTCCTACATTTCATCCTACTGTTTATGAGTCTTATGTTAATACAGGCCCATATGTTGATATTAGGTATAACCGTAATTTGTCAGCTTCTCTTAGTGGCGAATATCTAGGAGGCCGTTTACATTCCATGTTGGGTCTTAGTTTTAGTAAGATTAGCCGTAAAGTGCCTGCTGCCTATACCTATACACTGGATTCAATTGGACGTATCATACCTCCCGGTAATCCTGATATAAATCCAAATGCTTATGTTTATGATCCAAATTATGATTTAGGTACACGTAGTGAAATGGTGGGCCTAAGTTATGATCTAATTAAGCGTGATACTATGACGCTTAGTACTTATGGCGTATATTCCCAATCGTTTAATTGGCAGTCAGCCGAGACATTTTACGGCTTAGAACTTGGCCCAATTTTAGGTGTAACACGTGAAGTTGGATTTAAGGGTGATCTATTTAACAAAAAACTTTTTGTTACTGTTGCAGTTTTTGATATCAAACGTAAAAACGTACCCTTTGTTTGGGCTCCTGATAATTTAAGTGCTGTTCAGCTAGAAGACTTAATTAATCCCAATAATTTAACAGCAGGACAGCCTGGTTATTTATCCGTAGTTAATGGATTAAATAATGAGCGCAAAACGGTTAATTCTTCTGAAGAGTCTAAGGGTGGTGAAATTACACTCCAAGGTAGACGTACTTATGGTCTGCAGCTGCGTTTAACAGGTTCAATTCAAAAGGTAACAGCAGCGCCAGATTTCGGTGTCTTTAAGAGCCTCCTAGCTGCCGCTATAGCAAGAACTACTGCAGCACAAGCTACGGGCGGTAATCCCGCGCTGGCAGAAAATGCGACCTACATTGCTTCAGCTCAAACAATTATAGGTTCTAATACACTCACCAACGCAGTGCAGGGTAGACGCAGTGCACCTTACTTGGGCAGTTTTGTGGCTGACTACGAAATTCCTAATATTAAAGGACTGCGGGCTGGAGTTAATGGTATCCTAACCTCGAATTACAATGTAGCGATATACAACGGCATTGTTTTCTCACGCGGTGGGCAGTTACCCGTTGGTGCATACGTGATATATGACACAAAGATTAAACGTCAGAGAATTATGTTCCGTGGTTCTGTTCAGAATGCTTACGATATTATTAATGGTAGCAGTCAATATAGAGTAACAGGCTCAACTGGACAAAATACAGGTACGGGTTTACCAAATTATATCTACCGTTATAAGGATCCTGCTGTATACGCATTATCGGCAGAGCTACATTTCTAAGCTCTGATCAAGTAGACTAAAGTAAAATACCAATTCCTCAAACCCGATAACAATCATTGTTATCGGGTTTTTTTATACGTAAGTTTTAATCGTGAGGAGCTATTAAATGAATTTCGCAGTTTTTTAATGGTCTGTCTTTAGTGAGACAATGATATGGGAAAGCTTATCGGTACGGGCTATTTCAAAGTTATCGCTGTAGATATGTAAACCTGTGCCTTTTCCGTAGTGTTGTCCGTTTAAATCATAAAAAATGGTGATCAAGTGTCCATGATAGTGGATATAGTCTAAGCAGAAATGATCCCATGTTCCCTCCGGAATAAGCGGATTGATATCCAGTACGTCATCAGGGCGGGGGCGTAGTCCGATTAGACCACTAATGATAAGGTCACAAAAGGTTGAGTGGTTATAATCTTTACCACGTTCCTTGCCTCCTGCAGCTGGATCCCAAGTTCCATTCTTCCATTTTTTTAGTCTAGTTCTTGAAATCCAGTCTCCCGTTATTGGGTTAATATTCTCATCAATCCATGCAGTCACTTTACCATCATCTCGTTTTAAATACTGCGACTCTGCATAACGAGTTAGTAAGTTTAGGTAATCTTTTTTATTAACTATAGTTTGATCATAGTTATTTAGTAGGTTTGCCAGCGCGGTTAAAGTCACTGATGTAGCATAAGGCCAAGTTGGACCATTCCACTGGCATTCGTGGCCTTCATACGACAGGGAAAACTTTGGGTGCCTTTGTTCTGCTGTTGTTAGACCAAATGGAGCATAAAAACCTTTAGGATCCATCAGTTGCTCCCAGGCTATAGACTTATCAGTATCGGGGAGATTGAAATACCAAGGTGTATAACCATGTAACTCACGAGCATCAGAGAGTGTAGTACTAGAACTACGGGGGAGTACTTTGAAAAAGTGGGCCTTAGGATCCCATAGTATGTCTTGGGTCAGTTTTTTGATCGTTGCTGCTTTCATCCGGTACAAATCAGCTATCTTTTTTTCGCTGGCTAGTCCTGCAATCTGGGCGATTGCGAGTGCATCCCCATACATATAGCTATTAATGGTAGCTCTGTAACCAAGGTGTTTTGACTGTAAGTCACCACTAATTGATTCTTCCATTCCATCGCGTCCGTCTTCTTGCCAAAACAGTCCATTGGTATCTCGATGGTATTTTTCCCATGCCGTGTAGTTTGTGATTAAACTAGGAAGTAACTGCTTGGCTAATGAATAGTCTCCTGAAACTTTAACTACAGCCCAGATCGCATCTGCAGCCCAAAAGCTATACTTGCGAGGTGATGCATCTTTTTTAAACCAGAACTTCGAATACTCGGATGTATATTTATGATCTGCTAACCAACGCCCTTCATATAAGTGATGGCCCGCAGCGCAGCTAATCGTATTGTATTTACCAGCCCAGCCAACCTGGGGTAAAAATTCAGTGATAACATAGCCCTCCGGAGTCTCTTTGATATGCTTTCTAAAAGTCCACCAACGAAAATAGTAAATTTCTTCAATTGTTTTATCTGGGCAGTCTAAGAGTGGTATATTGTTTTCAAGAAAGTCCCAAGCATCCTTATTTGGGATAAATTGTACGTAAAGTTCTGCATCGTTAGCATTAAATGTATCGATATAATGCTTGTAGGAACTAGCTTTCAGAAATGGTCTGAATTTATCAACACTGGCTTGTTCATCTCCAATTGAAATAGACACCAGCGTTAAGAATAAAGCTAGAAAAATTGGAAACTTAAATTTCATATTAAATTGACGTAAAAAGTATCATTATTAAGGATACAATAGTATTAAAATAGGCTGCATAGTTTATTGTAAGTTTAATATTAATTTATCTTTTTAAGCAGCTCCATTTTGTGACTTAAGTTTTCATTAGAAAAATGTCAGATTTTGTCAGGTAATTGTTTAGGCTTACAGGCATACATAGACAGATATTAAAAGTTAAATTCTCTTAAATTATCAATTATTGTTTGGTCATTTGTATAATTCTAATAATTGTTAATTTACCCTAGATTACATATATGAATTTAAAAAAAATTAAGTTTTTCTTACCGGTATATCTTGTGATGATTGTATTAAGTGTCTTCGCTGAAGATGCTAGCTTAGCTCCTACACCTCCGATGGGATGGAACAGTTGGAATCATTTTTATGGAGACGTAACTGATAAAATTATACGTCAGCAGGCTGAAGCTATGGTTAGTAGTGGTATGCGAGACTTAGGCTATGTATACATTAATATTGATGACACGTGGGAGGGTGTACGTGACAATAAAGGTGAAATTCATTCTAATTCGAAATTTCCTGACATGAAGTCCCTAGCTGACTTTGTTCACAGTAAGGGCTTAAAACTTGGTATTTACTCCTCTCCTGGACGTAAGACATGTGGAGGCTATGAGGGTAGTTATGGGCATGAAGTTCAGGATGCTAATACCTATGCAGCATGGGGTATAGACTATCTTAAGTACGACCTGTGTAGTTTAGGTGATTTAATGAAAGTCACTGCAACGCATGATACTGCTACTGAAATGATGAAGGCAGCATATACAAAAATGCATAATGCCTTAGTAAGTACGGGTAGACCTATTGTGTTTAGTTTGTGCCAATATGGTAAAGACAGTGTTTGGGCTTGGGGTCCTTCTGTTGGAGGGAATCTATGGCGTACCGGCACTGATATTGAGGATAAATTCTCTAGTATGGCAGCAATTGCTTTTAGACAGGCGGGCCTTGGTAAGTATGCTGCACCTGGTCACTGGAATGATCCAGATATGCTTGAAGTCGGTAATGGTGGCATGAAAGACTTTGAATATAGAACGCATATGACTTTATGGGCGTTACTTGCTGCACCTTTAATTGCAGGCAATGATTTGACGGCTATGACTCCAGCCACAAAAGAGATCTTGATGAACAAAGAAGTGATCGCAGTTGATCAAGATAAAGCAGGCAGGCAAGGTGACCGTGTCTATGCCGAGGGACCGATTGAGGTGTGGTCGCGTGATCTAGCTGATGGTTCAAAGGCTGTGGCTATATTTAACCTAGCTGAGAGTGTGCTTATTATTCCTGTAGATTTTTCTAAACTAGGATTTAAAGGTCCAGTAAATGCCCGCGACTTGTGGGAACATAAGGATCTGGGTGTACTTAAAGAGGTATACACAGCTAAACTATTCCATCATTCCTGCCAGTTGCTTAAAGTATGGCAGTAAGTCTTTTTAGCAAAGGCCTAACAGTATTTTAATTCGTCAATTATGTATATCGTCGGCAAAAAGTTATTTAGCTCAACTACCGTTGTAGTCGTAATTTTAGCAGTTACAGCGTTTAGTCTAATTAATAGTGCAGCAGCAGATCGTGTAGTTTCGAGTAATAATTCTGAGATTATCTCAAATTCTATACCTCTTGAAAATGCTGTTGGCTTGAAGTGGAAACTCTTAAAGACAAATGCTGGGTGGTCACTTGGTTCAATATTACTTCATAATAAAGAAGTAGAGCAGGCAGCGAAACAAGGTATGTTATCGGTACGTAATGCTAAGACTGGCGAGATTCGCTGGATGACTGCTTCTCAGGCCGATAAAATCGACAACCATACAGCACGTCTATCAGGACAAGATAATATTGATGGAGCAAATTTCGTTTGGACTATTGAAATCTCACTAAGTAAAGACAGCTTAGAGGCAAACTTTTCATCTTCATGGAATGTAGATAGAGATCTTAACAACTGGGAAGTTTGTCTTTCCTATCATGATGGATTCTCCAAAGACTGGCGTTTACAGAGTTACCCTTGGGCAGGCTATAGCGAATCGGTAAATATCAGTCCAATGCGCTATTGTGGTGTACCTGGAGTACTTGTGTACCGACCAGATCAATCACTGGTTATCCTCTTTGCTATCGATAGTCGTACGGACTATCTCAACCCTATGACATGGACGGGTAAAACAAGTTTTCAATTTACTAATAGAGTCACGGCGCCTCAGTTTCGCTCGGGGATAAATAATTTAAAAGCGGGAATAAAGTACGAACTTCCCTTGCAGTTATTCTTGAGTGACTCCCGTGACTTCACAGGTGCAATCACGTCAATCATGCAGTCTTGGATTAAGGTAAATGACTATAAGGTTGATACTACACTCCACGTGCGAACACCTCAGCAAGCCTTTGATATTTCTGTTGATGGTCGTCGTAAAATGGATAGCTGGAAGCCTGGTATTGGCTATGAACATCATAAGGGTACGCCGTTTATTTACGTCGGTAATAATCCGATTATTGCTTACTATGAGTACCGACTTTATGAGATGACGGGAGATAAACTATGGCGTGAGAGGGCTTTTCAACAGATTGATTTTGCAATTAAAGGCCAGCAATCAAGCGGCGTTTTTCACACCAGCTACTACTTTAGAAAAAGTGGTGGTGCTACCTCTCCAGGGTACTATAGCTGGGACTGGGGGCATAACGGCTACAAGGTGGATATCAATACCTGGATGGTCCGATACATCCTACAGACTTGGCAACGAGTTAAAGAAAAAGAAGGACTTGATCGTGAAGACTGGCATAAGGCAGCTACAGCCTCCCTTAGTTGGATACTTGCTCAGCAGAATGAGGACGGTGGCTTCCCTCAGGTAGTAGATGTACAATCAGGTCTAAAGTCTAAGTCAGTTGTGTGTGGCCGAACGTTGGTAGGTCTACCGATCATAGCAGCAATTACTGGGGATAAGCGGTGTCTTGTTGCGAGTGCCAAGCAAGAGGTATTCCTAAAAGAAGAGGTAGAAGGCCACTTCTGGTATACTGGGCAACATCCTGATTTACCACCTGAGGATTTCGAACAAGACAGCATATATAACGTCGTTGAATATTGGCTAGATAAGTATGACAGAACCAATGACCAAATATGTTTAGACCATGCGGTCGCTAATGCTTATTATGCGTTACTGTATTGGTGCCCCAAGCAGCTGAGCTGGGTAAAAAATCCGACACAAGGTGCCCACACCGAGCAGTTACACTTTAATCAGTATTCCGTCTACAGTTACCATAATCGTAAGATTCAGTGTCTTGATCGTTTATTTCGTAAAACAGGTAATCCCTTATTTGAGCAACTTCGAGACAGGGTGATACAATTAAATTTTTATACTCAAGTAACTGAAGGTCCGTATCGAGGCTCCGTATCTGAAGCTATTGCAGACCCCTGGCTAGAGAGAAAGTCGCAGTATGGGTTTAATATGCGCGGTAATCCCTATACCAGCGAATTAGTATCGGATTTAATGCTCCAATTAATTGATTTAGGCATGGTTCAAAAACCATATTAGATAACATTAGTATCAGCCCAGATTTGGCGATGACACCTTAGCGAACTGGCGGAGGGAGGGGGATTCGAACCCCCGGTACGGTTTTACCCGTACAACGGTTTAGCAAACCGTCCCTATCGGCCACTCAGGCACCCCTCCACAGTTGATTAGCAGTGATTTACGTAAGTGCTAGGTTTCGCACTTAGTACCATTGCCAGATTGTTTATAGAAACAGCATAAATCGCTACATTGGGCTCGTCTGAGGAGGCCTATGATAAGCGTATCGAAGTATGCTGGCTTAAAACCATCGAAATATGTTCTGGAGAGTCTCTGGGCTGCAGGCAAGCGTGTTCGTAAATTCTTTAATTCACTAAAATGAGTAGCCATTATAAAGTGTGGAGCGGGCAAAAGGGGCTTTTTACTGTATAGAATACCTGAAAACTCAAGAAGAGGTGCTAGTGATGTCCACTATGCATAAAGCTAAATGAGTAACTATAAAATGCTTATCTCTAAGACTTTAACATCTGGCTTAATAAAGTAGGTCCTCGTGTGATTTGTAGTAAAGATTTATTTATAATATAACTCAGTGGCTTAATTCCTAAAGAAGCAGGTGCTTAAATTTTTAAAATGCAGCTGATTATTGTTAATAGTTATTAAGTTTAGCTACACCTGTCCGTTCTTTATAAGTCTTTATAGCGCACGATTACGGAGTCGCGTCGAATTTTCTCCGTATTTAGTGATGCAGTGCTGATTTCCAGTGTTGCTCGAATTAAATCAGATTATTCGTAATCAGTCTGGATTCATTTATGAAGTGTCAATTGGTGAGTTCTATTTCGCGTGGATTACTAACGCCTTTAATTATACCTGCGAATGTAATTCTGCTATGAAAAGGAAGTACATATTAAAAACGCTCCTTATACAGTATGATATAAAGAGTAGAAATATTCTAAAACAACTTCTAAAACCATATTCAAAAATCAATGTTATGGCTGAGGTAGGGTCAGTAGAGGAAGGTTTAAATCTATCCAGGGTTTATAAATTCGATTTAATTTTCTTAGAACTACAAAATGAGAACGACTTTGCATTTAAAGATTTGGTTCAACTTAACTCCAAGATAGTACTAATCTCTGATCCACATATTAAACTAGGACATGCTCTTCACTTAGGCTTAATCGATAATCTAGTGAAACCAATAGATAGCATTCGGTTTGATAAAACCATTAAGCGTATTTTACGTGGAGTGCAAAGTGAAGCCGAAGCTATAAATGACTTTAGCTTGGACTATAATTCTAGAATTATTTTAAAAGAGGGTAAAATAATTGTTCAGATTCCTATATCTGAAATATCGCATGTTGAAGCTGAAGGTGCATATACACGAGTTAGATTTATAAATGGGAAAAAAATGCTTATAACACGTAGAATTAGTAAATGGGAAACGTTATTGCCCAGTAATTATTTTTGTAGGGTAGATCGTTTTCAAATTTTTAATTTAAACTGTGTTAACGAAGTTATCCCACAGGCAAATAATCTAACGCAGGTGTCAATTCTTGGAGTAGCAGAACGCCTAACTATTAAAAGAATTGGAACTGAACGGCTCAGAGCAGCTTTGTTGCGTCGAGTAGAGAATTAATTTAGCCGCTTCAGCTAATTATTATGCCGTTTCAGCAAATAATTAATTATTAAGTTTAGTAAAAATTAAATATGTATTTGTTACATTTTTTAATTTTATTCAGCGACTCAGTGTAAATACTCAACGGCCCAAAAGCCATTTAATATAAAATATACAATTTAAGTTAACGCATGAAAGTGGAATTAGCGAAAGAAGTTAGCTTAAGGTATAACTCTAAAGTTATTCTCAAGCATAAAACAAAAGTTGTTCAGTTCCCTGTATCTGAAATTGCCTATATTCTAACACAGGGAGCATATACGCAACTTAGATGCATAAACGGCAAAAAGACACTTATAACGCGTAGGATTAATGTGTGGGAAAAGATATTGCCTAAGAAATACTTTTGTAGAGTAGATCGTTTTCAAATTATTAATTTAAATTGTGTTAATGAAGTTATGCGAGAAGCCATCAATCTGACACGCGTGTCAATTCTTGGTTTATCAGAGCCAATCTTGATTAAACGAGTTGGCACTGAACGTTTAAAGGCCGCTCTATTACGTCGTTTCAACGTTTAATTATGCCGTTTCGGCAAATAATTATTAACTTAGTTTAAGTAAATATAAAGATCTACTTAGATGGTGCGAAATTAGCTAGTCCACAAAGTCATCACTACTCGGCATACATCTTCTTCAATTAAAAATCTAACTTCACACATGAAATATAATACTAGGTATTCTCGTGGGTATATTTTTGTAGATTTATTAAAACGAGTTAAATATTTCTTAGCTTTAATTTCTATATGTTTTCCGTGTGTCCTGAAGGCTCAAGTTCCACAGATTATTAGTTTTCAGGGCCAAATTACATCGGGGGGGGCTCTGTTTAATGGATCAGGTTTGTTTGCCTTTGCTTTAGTTAATTCTGCCGGAAGTGTTACGTACTGGAGTAATGATAACACTAGTGTAGCAGGCTCTCAGCCCTCTGCAGCCGTTAGTCTTACTGTCAGTAATGGGGTTTATACTGTCTTGCTCGGCGACACTTCGATCCCACATATGAACATAGTATCTAGCAGTGTTTTTAGTAATTCAGATGTTAGGCTTAGGGTTTGGTTTAATGATGGGACTCATGGTTTCCAGCTGCTTAGTCCTGATCAAAGAATAGCTTCAGTTGGTTATGCTATGCAGGCAGATAGCTTAGCCATAGGGGCTACTGTATCAGCGAGTGCTATCACTGGCACAATTTTAGCTGACGTTCTACCAGCACGTTCTGGTAGTGGTAATTTAGTACTAGCAAATTCTGCGACTCTAGTGACACCTAATTTAGGAACGCCTTCGTATGTTAACTTAGCAAACGCTTCAGGTTTGTTAGTTCCTGCGACAAGCGTGACGGGTAGTTTTTCGAATAATCAATTAACTAATAATTCGATTACACTAATTGCAGGTTCTGGATTATCAGGTGGTGGAATAGTTACTTTAGGACAAGCTATTACTCTTAATGCTAATGTAACAGGTAATTCAAATCAACTCTTAGCAAATAATGGAATAGGTGGGTTTAGTAATATAACGGTTGGCTCAGGATTGTCGTTAAGCGGTAGTACGCTTACTGGTGGTTCAGTCGTAGCAGTTACAACAAACAATCAAAGTGGTGTGATCACATCTATTAGTAACAGTACAACAACACCGAATATTAGAATAAGTCTGGGAGATATAACACCAAATAGTGTTAACGGTATTACTTTAGCTGGTGGCTCAGGAATAATAAACACGGCTAGTTATAATTTAAACTTAGCGCAGTCGGGGACTTTAGGAACAGCAGCCTATCAGAATACAAGTGCGTTTGACGCAGCTGGTTCAGCAAGTACAGCGGTAACTGCATTAAATGCTGCTAATATAACTTCAGGAATTTTACCAGTATCATATGGAGGTACGGGAACAGCATCGAATACAGGAACAGGCAGTTTAGTTCTATCAACTAATCCAGCGCTAGTGACACCAAATTTAGGTACACCTACGTATGCAAACTTAAGCAATGCTGTAGGATATAATGCTTCAAATATTAGTGGGCAAATTACTAATAGTCAGTTAACAAGCAATGCTATTACTGTTACTGCGGGTAATGGAATTAGTTTAACTGGAAGTGCAACGCTTGGTGGAAGCTTAACGATTAACGCCACGAATAATGGAACACTGACTAGTGTTACAACAAACAATCAAAGTGGTGTGATCACATCTATTAGTAACAGTACAACAACACCGAATATTACAATAAGCCTGGGAGATATAACACCAAATAGTGTTACAGCAAATGCAGGTATTTATAATTTAATAACTGTTTCAACGTTAAATGGTTATCTTTATGCGACTACCCCTACGGGCACTGTGAGTGCTGTAAATACGATTCCAGCAAGTGTCATTGCAGGTAATTTATCTTTGTCGCAATTGCCAGCAAGTGTCGTTGTAACTAGTACATCCAATTCAAGTACTGGAATAGGTGATACTGCAATTGGAAATTATGCATTAGCTTCTAATACAACGGGTAATTATAATACAGCTACTGGTTATAGTTCCTTAAATTATAACACCACTGGTATTGGTAATACAGCTACTGGTTATTATGTATTACGTTCAAACACGACAGGTAATTATAATACAGCTGCAGGCTATTATTCTTTGGCTGCTAATTTAACTGGTCCTAATAATACAGCTACTGGTGCTTATACTTTGTATACTAATACAACTGGCTATGCCAATACAGCAATTGGCAATAGTGCTTTGTATTCAAATACATATGGAGGTGCTAATACAGCAATTGGATTTAGTTCTATGTATTCCAATTCTAGTGGAGCTAATAATACATCAGTCGGGTCAAATTCTCTATATGCTAATACGTTGGGTAACTATAATACAGCAACTGGCTATAGAGCTTTGATGGCTAGCACAACAGCTAACAATAATACTGCAAGCGGTGCTTATGCATTATATCCCAACACAACAGGTGCGAATAATACAGCTGTCGGGATTTATACTTTGAATGCCAACACATCAGGTGCTAATAATACAGCAATTGGCAGTAATGCTTTGTATACTAATTTAACTGGTAATAATAACACGGCAATTGGTAATAATGCCGGGCAATTATTAACAGGTTCATATAATACATATGTAGGTTCATATACTGGCAATAGCGCTCTCTACCCATTTAGCACAAATAGTAATTATGTTGTTTTATCAGATGGTGCGGGAAACGTCAGAGGTTATTTCGATAATAACGGAACACTTAATGTTGCAGG
The DNA here is from genome assembly GCA_903834135.1 of uncultured Opitutia bacterium. Taxonomy (GTDB): domain Bacteria; phylum Verrucomicrobiota; class Verrucomicrobiia; order Opitutales; family Opitutaceae; genus Palsa-1447. The sequence goes on from CAILHZ010000025.1 coordinate 70,421, forward strand.
TGTAGTCGTCATGGCACATTACACTGTAACTGCATTACCTGCGGCCGCATCTTATAAATATGGCGAATGTTTTGTTTCTGATGCAGTAGAATCTCCTAATACATCATTAGGCAATTCACCTACAAGTGGTGGAAGTACCGTGAGGAAAGTGTACTCAAACGGAACAGCTTGGTTATTAGAATAATATTATCTTATCAAAATTAGCTGAAAAACAGCATTTTTATAAAACCCTAATCTGTATTCAAAATAATTTTCCAGAATTTGCATTTATTAATACGATGGCTAATAAATGTATAAATTTCTTAGTTCGTATTTTATATATTAGTACAGCTTTTCTTGTACCTATTTTACAGGCTAGCGTAAGTTCTAGTACAAATTATTCTTTACAAGAAGTAAGTCTGAATAGCATTGCTGGAGTACAAGCAACCTCGACCAATTATTCTATTTTAGGCTCTGTTGGTGGTATTGTGAGTTCTACAAAATCAACTTCTGCAGATTACGCACACAGAAATGGATTTATAAATCAGCTCACTACCGCAGTAGTTCCTCCTGTAGTAGTGAGTATTACACCTGCTTTTGGTTTAACAAGTGGAGGTAGCTTAGTTACAATAAGTGGATCACATTTCACAGGTGCTAATTCAGTTACAATAGGTACGGAAGCAGCTACTAGTGTAACTGTATTAAACGATACAACAATCACAGCACTCACACCTTTAGGTATTGCAGGTTATGCTGATATTGCAGTAGCTATTCCAAATGCAATAGGAGATAGCGCGGGATTATTTACTTACTATACACCTACATATGTTAGAAGTGCATTAACTGCATCTTGTACAGTGGGATCTACCTTCACGTATTCTATAACGGGTGCTGGAGGTTCGGGTAACTATTTAGCTAATAGTTTCAGTGCTGCTCCTTTGCCATCAGGCTTAATTATCAATCCAGCTAGCGGTGTCATATCCGGAATTCCTACTTCTGTTTCTACGACTAATATAAGTATTGGTTTTCAGGATGCTTTGGGTTTCCCAGCTAGCACAGCTACATTAGCACTTACGATTTCACCTAGTGCTGTAATTACACCCACTAAAATTGCTGCTGGTATTTCAATTACAAACACTACACAGATCTACACAGGTCTGCCACTCCCAGTCACGACTGCACTCAGTCCATCTAATCTAAATGCAGCTGTTGTTTACTATCCTGGATTTAGTGTACCTACACAAGCAGGTACTTATTATGTGCTAGTTAATGTGGTAGATAATGCATACTATGGTTCTCAGTCTTCCGTATTAACGATACTTCCTTCGGCGCAGACTTTATCAATAGGTGCTCCCCTAAGTCTAAAGCGTGATTCTTCAGATATATTAAGTATTGGTATTCCTATTTTATTATCGGCTAAAGCCTCAAGTAATGGACCAGTTGTATATTCAATAGAATCAGGCAATGCTACTCTAGTTGGATCAATACTGACTATTTTAGATGCAAATCCTGTAACTATAATGGCTACACAAGTAGGCTCTAATAATTATTTGCCTGCATCAGCTACAATCACACTTAAAGCGACTGCAGATTCAACTAATGGTGGTACTACAACACCTCCTGTAACATTAATTGCTCCATCTATAACCACGCAACCGGCTTCACAAACAGTTTTAGCAGGAGTCTCTACTACATTCTCAGTAGTAGCTGAAGGTACTGCTCCTACCTATCAATGGTATTTCAATGACACAGCAATCTCAGGTGCTACTACCTCTAATTACACAATTGTATCTCCCTTAAATATAAATGCCGGATTCTATACAGTCATAGTAGCGAATAGTGCAGGAAGTGTAACTAGCTCTCCAGCAGTACTCACAGTTAACACAGCTCCAAGTATAGTAACACAGCCTTCTTCAATGAGTGCAGTCTCTGGTAATACTGCCACTTTTACTGTTGTTGCTACAGGTACAGCTCCACTCACCTACCAGTGGCTTAAGAATGGCGTAGTAATTCCAAGTGCCACTACTGCAAGTCTTACATTAAGTTCAGTACCTTCTAAAGACGCTACAAGCTATAGCGTTATTGTTACAAACCTGGTTGGAAGTGTAACCAGTAGTGAGGCAACACTCACAGTTACTCCATTAGTTTTATCTCCAACAATATCGACTCAGCCCAATTCATTAACGATAGCGCAAGGATCTCTTGCTAGCTTTACGGTCATTTCTAGCGGTTCAGGTACTCTCAGTTATCAGTGGTATGTAAATGGTAACTTAATCATAGGAGCTACCTCATCAACTTACACGATTAATAGTACCAGTGCTTCCGATGCAGGTACTTACACTGCTACTGTAACGAATCTAGCAGGATCAATTAGTAGTAATGCTGCAGTCCTAAGCTTTAACGGGTTAGCGCCTAGGTTGACCATTGTTGCTACAAGTAATCTTAACATAAATATTGGTCAATCTGCTACTTTCTCGGCTATAGCAACTGGAACAGGAGTACTTAGCTATCAGTGGTACTTGAATGGACAGCTGATTGCTGGAGCTAACTCGTCTAGCTACATAATTCCAATAGTAGTGCTAAAAGATTCAGGAAATTATACAGTTTCAGTAACCAATAACTATGGTAGCGCGACAAGTAACCAGTTAACTCTAGCGGTAAATCAATTACCTGCACCACCACTATTCTCTGCACAGCTTATTAATCAATCCGTTGTTACTGGAGGTAGTTTTACCTTATCAGCAAATGTGACTGCAGCTGGGCAAATTACCTATCAGTGGTACTTAAATGGCCAGCAAATTGCTGGTGCTACATCATCTTCATACACAGTTGCTCGTGCAACTGAGGCAAATGCTGGCACCTACATTGTTACAGCAATGAATGCAGGTGGTACATCGACTTCCTCTGCATTACTAAATGTTATCACTAAAGATCGATTATATAACTTATCAGCTCGTTCAGTTGTAGGTGCATCTAACTTAGTCGTTGGATTTGTTTCCTCCGGATCAGCAGAAAAATCATTACTGCTACGAGGCGTTGCTCCAGCACTCAATACCTACGGTGTTTCAGGAGTATTAGCTAGTCCTGTACTCACGCTATACAATACAGCTGGTACGCCATTAGCATCAAATAGTGCTTGGGGTGGATCTTCAACGTTATCTAATACCTTCACCCAAGTAGGTGCATTCCCGTTAGCAACTACATCATCTGATACAGCTTTATTACAAAGTCTGCCTAGTGGTGCATATACAGCAATTGTATCTGGCGCTAATAGTTCAACAGGTGCAGCAATGGTTGAAATCTACGATGCCGATCAGGCTGGTGCTACATCACGGCTATTAAATATTTCAGCACGTGGTATGGTCGGTTCTGGTTCATCAATTATGACGGGTGGATTTGTAATCACCGGGAAAACAACAGAAACAGTTCTAATTCGAGCAGTAGGACCAAGCTTAGTGGCTTACGGAGTAACAGGTGTTTTATTACAACCTACACTAACTGTGTATAATTCAGCAGGTAATCCGGTTGCTTCTAATACAGTGTGGGGTGGTGGATCTATACTATCTTCCGCTATGACACAAGTGGGTGCCTTTGCTCTACCGAGTACTTCAGCAGATTCAGCCGTACTCTTAACGCTTCCAGCTGGTGCATATACAGTGCAGGTATCTGGTGTTGGTGGAACGATGGGCAATGCACTCATAGAAATCTATGAAGTAAGTAGCCCATAAAAATACATTAGTTAATTTACATGAGACAAGAATACATAGAAAAATTTAATATTAATTTCACATTAGATGAGCTTATTTGCGTCTCTGATTTGGTAAGAGCAAAACTCATACCTATTATAAAATCAGCTGAAGGTATGACAGGCGATTCAGAGGAATGTAAACTTAAGCATAAGGAATTAACTTTTGTAAGTGATATTCTCTTAAAGTTGAATAACGAACACCTCGCTTTGCTAAGATACAGAAAACGTACATGAAGTATTACTTATCAATGCATATTAAAACCACAGGCCGTGAAGATCTGGTTTTGTCGTAAACGTTAAGCTGAAGATAGCTGAAAGCCAAATCACTGCCTCTAGTTCAGCTATTAAGTTTCCCGATCATTTAAATGACAGTGAATTAATTATATACCTAAATCTCTAAATTAAGTATGCACTGTTTGAGGCATTGACCTCCTTAACTTGCGAGAGTTTGCCCATTAAGGCTTAGTTCTCTTCGTCAATGGGGCGTTTTAGTTCCTTGCGGCATTCATTAATGACACGTAGCCAAATTTCACGAAGATCGAACAGTCTTGGAAGGGCAATCTGTGCATATGCCTTAATCTCAGGGTAACTTTGCGTCTTATCCTCACTGATTAATCCCATGGTGTTATTTACAAGACTTAAGGCCCTCTTAAAGAGACTAATAGCCATAGCATAATCACCAAAATCGAGAGCATGTATACCTTGAATGGCCTGTTCTTCCCCAAGATGCAGATTAGCCATATAGCTCATTGCAAGTGGGGTAGGTATCTTTGAAGCGTCCGTGCTGAGTAGCTCCCAAGGTTTACGCAGCCCTGAATACAGTCCCTTAGTTGAAATATAGACGGGATTCTTATGCAGGGTATACACATCATCGTCATCGACGTAGTCGACTGACTCCTCAAACTCAGCCATTGCTTCATCTGCTTCACTTTCTTGCTCGAGAGATTCAGCTGATTCCCAGCCCATTTTCTCAGCAACAACGTCAATACGATCGATTCGTTCTATGACTTTAGCATAGAATTCAACATACCGAGTAATGGCATTTTCTTGCTCCCTAAGGTAGCGTTCCCAGTCAAATTCGTTCCACGCGAGTTCACCGCGGTCTTCCCAATCATTATCTGAAGGAATGTCGGAATCAGAATTTTCCATTAGCTCCTTTCTAAGAAGCTTTAGATGCTGAAAAAAGCAAATTAAAATCGCAGTTTATTCTTAAGTTAAGGTCTGCTTGATAGGTTGCTTTAAAGCCTATTTTTGCTAGAAAGTCATATATGGCAGACGTGTATCATGCTCACGCCTATTTTGAAGGCAGGGTTCAAGGGGTAGGCTTTCGCTATGCCGCCTTGGAGGTAGCCCGTGAATTTGAGGTATCCGGCTATGTTGAGAATCTAGCCGACGGTAGGGTGCATATTGAAGCCGAAGGTAAACATGCCGAACTGGAGTCTTTTATTTCTGCAGTTGAAGAGAGGATGGCTCACTTTATTAAGAAAACGAACCGTGATATCGTAGAGCGTTTACCCCAGCTCTCAGGCCTAGAGGTACCGTTATTTACAGGATTTGCGATTCGATGAGTTCAAATCAAATACCTGGGAAATTTAGAATTTGGTTTTTAGCGACTCGTCCTAGAACACTCACTGCAGCTGTAGCTCCAGTCTTTGTAGGATCCGCCTTAGCCTTTAAGGCGAAGTGCTTTGATTTACCTGCAGCAATCATATGTCTTGGGTTTGCTTTACTTATTCAGATAGGAACTAATTTTGCTAACGATTATTTTGACTTTATTAAAGGTACAGACGGTGAAAACCGGGTTGGGCCTAAGCGTGCCGTAGCATCGGGTTGGGTAAGTGCTAGGGCTATGCGCAGTGCAACAGCCCTTGTATTTATAGCAGCATTTATCCTTGGACTAGGACTTGTGAGCCGCGGTGGCCCTTGGATGATCGTAGTTGGGCTATCAAGTATCCTCTGCGGCGTTTTATACACCGCAGGTCCTTACGCCTTAGCTTATCTTGGGCTTGGTGATCTTTTTGTATTTATTTTTTTTGGATTAGTCGCAGTTGACTGCACTTATTTTGTACAGACCCGTCATCTCTCGTTAGATGCATTACTCGCAGCAATTCCTTTGGGGCTATTAGCTTCCAATATTTTAGTCGTAAATAACTACCGTGATATGGAAAGTGATGCTATATCGGGTAAACGTACCTTAGTCGTTCGCTTTGGCCGGAATTTTTCATTGGCCCAATATGCGCTCTCTCTTTTAGGTTCTTTTTTAGTCCCTATCCTTTTATGGCGAATGGGTTATTCCGCGATAGTCTTGCTGCCTCTACTTCTTGCTCCACTGGCAGCCTCTCATTTTAAGCGACTAAGAGACAGTAAAAATCCCCAAGAGCAAATAGTGCTACTTGGGGATACAGGAAAGTTACTTGCCTTATTTGCGATTCTTTTCTCGGTTGGCGTTGCCTTATAAAAGGCAACTTAACGTCTTATCCAACGACTGGATCTAGCTTTGTTTTAAGGGTAGCCTTAGGTAGCATGCCAACGATTTGTTCTGCAAGTTTTCCGTCTTTGAATAGAAGCATCGTTGGAATAGCGCGAATATTATATTCAGCGGCAATAGAGCTGTGGTCATCAATATTCACTTTAGCGATAGTGAGCTTGGTGCCATATTCAATCGCGAGTTCTTCGAGAATTGGAGCAATGGCTTTGCATGGTCCACACCACGGTGCCCAGAAATCTACGAGCAGAGGCGTGGATGATGCTGCAACTGCTGCTTTAAATGTGTCTGCTGTGAGATGGCTAATTTTTTCTGACATGATAATAGTATTTAAGCTAAATTATATTAAAGTGCAACTCTGGTTAGCTCAACGTGGAGAAGATTTATGGATAATTTCTGCAAGTTCTTGCGGTTCTACAGCCTCAAGGTGTTTTCCTCGGGTTTTTAATTCCTCAAAAGTCTTAAGTACTGTCTCTGTCATCTTCTCATGAGTCTCTGAGGAACCTCCTACAATAGCAAATTTATCACCCTGGGTGATGCGTTTGTGGCCATCTGTGTTATCTAGGCCAACACCGAGAAGACCTGCTTGGGGTTCTTTAGGCTTAGTCGTTTTCTTTGTCATTCGATTGTAACAGTTACAGCTTGAAGATCTAGAGTGGGAGCTTTGTCGCCCACAGCTTCACAATGAATATCTGTGAAAGCTTCATTTTGGCGTAAGCGAAGTTGTCCTAAACGAGTGAGTTCTAGCATCGCTAGGAAAGTAGCGACTAGTCTGCGTAGAGTTACGCCTTCAGGAAATAACGATGAGAAAATAAAGGTATGCTCTGTTTTAATGCGACCCATGAGCCATTCCATCTGGTCAGAGACGGTGACTACTTCATCCTGAATTTCTCCAACTACTAATTTTTCAGCTAGACGGCGTAGCACTAAATTAAAGGTATTCCATACATCAATGCGTCCTAGAGCTTGTAGCGGCCTATCAAGTGTATTCTCTGCACGTGCCGAGACATAACGGTCCATTAAATTTTGGCGCGTGATACTTAATTCATTTAATTTATCCGCAGCTTCTTTGAATTTTTTGTACTGCAGAAGTTGATAGACCAGTTCCCAACGCGGATCCATATTATCATCGTCTGCATTTGGATCAATTGCGTGCAGTCCCTTAGGTAGTAACATGCGGCTTTTGATTTCCATCAAAGTCGCTGCCATCACAAAAAATTCACCGGCTAAATCTAGATCGAGTTCCCGCATCGCATGCAGGGCCGCGATGTACTGACGTGTAACTGACTCAATTGGAATATCGTAAATGTCTAACTCATTTTTCCTTATAAGAAAAAGCAGTAGATCAAGGGGCCCCTCGAAAACGGGAAGCTTTATGCGAGTATCAGAATCGGGAACCACGGTGACTTAAGAGTCTTTAAAGCTCTGCATTATCCGCAAACTAAAAAATCAACGAATCTTTAAAAGTGAGGCTACAAAATAACCATCCCCGTCATATAAGTCGGGCCAAAATAGAAGGCCTACATTACGATTTACCCCGGAATGGGAGTTTGCAAAGCCAGCGAGTGAAAAATCAGGGTGTTTAACTAAAAAAGTGTCTACTACGGCTTCATTTTCGGCCTTACAAAGTGAACAGGTTGCATACACAAGGCGTCCACCTATTTTAACGTGACTTGAGGCATTACTTAGTATCTCGGCCTGTTTTAGTGCGTACTGGGTAATCGTTGAAGGCTGGGTTACCCATTTTAAGTGTGGGGATCTTCTCCAGGTTCCTGAGCCTGAGCAAGGGGCATCCACTAAGACTCCGTCGTAAGTACCCTCTGGCTTTGATATTGTTTTAATACGACTTGATAGCCCAGCGCGGTAGGCACGCTCATTGAGCGCCTGCAGGGCAGATGCCCTAATATCGAAACATTCTACTTTACCCCGTGGGCCTAAAAGGCAGGCGAGCTGCAATGCTTTACCTCCTGCACCTGCACAGGCATCTAACCATTTTTCGGAATTAAGTATGCCAATAGATTCTAAAATAAGCTGAGAGCCAATATCTTGGATTTCAATTAGGCCTGTTAGGTAGGCTTGTGATTTAGAAACGTCACCGTAGGTTTCCATTTTAATAGCACCTGGCAGTTGAGTACTTAATTTCCAAGTCCAGCCAAGCGTTTTAAATTCATCAAATACTCGATTTAAATCAGTTGTTTGTAAACGTAACCATAGCGGTGCTCTTTGATTAAGGATTGTGTAATGGTCTACTTCGAATGCTTCAGGAGCTTCAAATTTAAGCCACTCTGGGAGTAAAGAAGGAAGACTTGTAAGGTTAAGTTTTTCGCAAATCACTTTCTGCTTTGCTAAGAAACTATCCCCACTACTAGGCCAGCCTAAGGTTGCATCTTTTTTGAAGTGAAGAGTTGCTGGAATGTCTTCTGAGAGCCATGCGATAACTTGTAGGGCTAATTCTCGATTAGAATTTAATAGCGGCTCAACCCAGGGTAAAAAACGCAGGGTAGTGTAGATAAGCTCTCTGTAAAGTTTACGATCACGCGAGCCAAGACGCTTGTCGGATTTAATCAAGCGCTCAATCCTTGCAGGCAAACTGGTATCGTTATGCCAATGTGCTTCGAGTGAATCGAGCATACCTAAAAAGGTACGACTATGGATTGAAAAATGGTCCATGACAGTGGTGTTAGCTTAAGCGCTTCTTTATTAGAAGCGAACTGCTTCAACCAAGAATTGGAAATTGAAATGGCCTTCACGACTCGGGCCATCGTTATCGGTGATGCGATATTCCAGTCTCCACGTGTTTGCTAAAATTTGAACTACAGAAATTGCTCGTTGATTGAACATGTGTTGCCTAGCTCCGTACTCAAGAAGGCCGATGGCTTCAAATTGTTCGTTAAAGCGGTAGGTCACCCGTGCTAAATAATCGTTATTTTCATGCCTTACGAAATCACTCGCGAGCTGTAAGCTCCACTTGTCGCCACTTTTTAATTTAATCCCTCCATCAAATTCACGGATGCGGAAATCTGTAGGGCTAAAAATTTGCTGAGAGTCGATTTCGATCCAGCGTGCAGGAGTTAGGGTAACATAACTGTGTAGATTTGAGTGGCCTACCTCATTACTTCGGGAATTATTATAAAAATCACCTACGATATTAATCGTAGCTAAATCACGTGAACCATACTGAGTATCACGTGTTTGAATCGTATTATTTAAACCTAACCGGAATGTGTTTTCGTGGGGAATTTGATCCACTGTGCGCAAATCACCAATTTCTATGGGTTGCAGATATGTCATGTAGGTTCGCCTATCAATTAAAGGAATGTATTTATCACTCGAAGAATCGTCAGGGACAAAGCGGTAACTTAATGTAGGTGTAAATAAATGTCTGATTCCATTAATATCCCAAAGTGGACTATTGAAATCAAAAATACCACTCGAGCGTAATTGTGAATCAAAGCCTACTTCACCTAAAGCCCTTAGGTAACTTCCTTTCTTTATAGCACCTTGCGTATCCATGTATTCAGTTAGACGTGTTCCAACTACAGGAGTGAAATTGAAATAAGAGGTAGGATTAATCGGGCGAGATAGCTGATAAAATACGTCAGCACGATTACTCGCTAAGGTTGCACCTTTAGGTGGTGTATCTCGTAAACTAGCGATACTTGAATTTAGGCGTTCGTAGACTCCACTGCCTATGGCAGTAGGAAGCATATCAAAACGAATTTCAGGTAAGCGCTGAATTACATCTTCAAAAGTATTGGGATTAAGACGCATGAAGGCAGACGCAAAGTAGTTTTCTCCTGAATAGGTTGCCTCCAAAGTGCTGTCTGGTGTTTGTATGGGGTAAAATTCTTTTTGATTAAAGTCGCGAATAATTTCTGAATCTTTCCACCAGTTAATATCTGCGTTGAGTGCGATATCTTCCCCGATTTGCTCGTGATGCTGCCACTGTGCGTATCCCCGATTTGCTTCTATAGGTTTTCCTAGGATGTCGACTTTCCGATTACCATAGTCGTGAATAAATCCCGTTTTTAAAAATCCTGAATATTCATTATTACCTTGTTCTGAAGCGTATGATCCGCTCGGGCCAAACATGATGCCTCTAGCACTGTAGAGTCCAAGATTAGCTCCTACTTTAAATCCTGTATAAACAGGTACATCAAAACCAACATCAACAATGGCTCCCAGTGAAGAACGGTACCCTAATTCAAAGGAAAAGTAGTTGGCTGCAATTGCCTGAGTTAAATCTTGGCGCAGGGTAGTAATGGGAATTAATTTAGATCCTGCTAGCCCTAGGAAAGCGTCAATAGTGCGAATGTAGTGACCTGGAGAGTAAATGATTTCTTTAGCGCGAATCGAAGGTTTCCACTCACCTGGATCAGTATAGCTAACCGTTGCGTCTTTGATTGAAATAAGTTCAAAGTTTCCGATAGCACTTGTACCTTCAATATAGATTGGAAATTTTCCGATTCGAATTGAGTTAACGACCAATGAGCCGTCTTTGCGGTGGTATTCGAGCCGGTCTGCAAGAAGGCGCTCGTCAGTACTGGTCATCGTTACGTTGCCTTCTGCAATAAGTACATCCTTGCGGGTATCGTAGATAATCTTATCTGCAGTAAGTAACAAATCGTTAGTCTTCCATTTGCCTTTCCATTTAGCATGGCCGGACACGGTGTCAGTTCCTTGTTCGCCATTAAATTCAGCGTCGTCCCCTGTGATGACTGGAAAGTTCTGGGTAGGTGGGGTGAGCTTGGCCTCAGGTAAGGGCGCACTACGGCCTTGGCCGATTAAGGCCCAAACTGTAAAAGCAACGAGTACGGTACGCAAATTCACTACGTGCAGCCAAAACTTGCTTCCTCAAGCAGGCAAGCATGTACGTTCGGCCTTGAATGAATCTCTTAAATTAAATACCTTGGCTTAACGTACGTGATCACACCGCAAGCCGATATCCAAGCGCTGCTTACAGCGAGGCACTCAAGTCCCCATGCTATCCTGGGAATGCATGTCTTTCATAGGGAAAACACCTCAGGAATTGTGGTCCGGGCACTCCTCAAAGATGTTATTCACTGCGAAGTCATAGATTCTGAAGCTAAGAAAGTCGTAACGGGCTATTCTATGCAGCGAGTTGATGAGGCAGGTTTCTTTGAAGTCTGGCTTCCAAGGCGTAAAAAGCTCTTCAAATATGTGCTTAAAGCGACTTATGCAAATGGGCTAGTGCGAGAATTCTCTGATCCCTACTGCTTTTTACCGACCCTAGGAGAGCAAGATCTGTATTTATTTAATGAGGGTAATGAACACAGAATTTATCAAAAACTGGGTGCTCATATCCGAAACTTAGGCGGTATTTTAGGGGTTTCGTTTGCAGTCTGGGCACCTGCTGCAGCACGTGTTTCTGTAGTAGGTAATTTTAATGTCTGGGATGGAAGATATCACCCTATGCGGCCTTTGGGAGGTTCTGGAGTATGGGAATTGTTTATTCCCGACTTAAAACAGGGTGAATTATACAAATTTGAAATCAGGGATCAGTTTGGTGAAATTCATCTTAAGACAGATCCTTATGGGACACGCTTTGAAGCATCTCCAGGAAATGCTGCGATTATTTGCGCTACTGAATTTACTTGGACAGATGAGCAGTGGATAAAAAATCGTACGAATACTGCTGGTCAATTAGACAGACCAGTTTCGGTTTATGAATTACACTTAGCCTCATGGAAACGAAAACCCGAAGAAGGCAACCGTATATTAACTTACCGTGAATTAGCACATGAGGTAGGCAGCTATGTTTGTGAGATGGGCTTCACGCATATTGAAGTGATGCCTTTAGCTGAACATCCCTTTGATGGTTCGTGGGGATATCAAGTGACAGGTTTTTTTGCACCGACACAACGTTTTGGAGCTCCTGAGGACTTTGCTTATTTTGTAGATCACATGCACTCGCTAGGTATTGGAGTTATTTTGGATTGGGTGCCTGCTCATTTTCCACGTGATCAATTTGCGTTAGCTCAATTTGATGGAACACACCTCTACGAACATGCCGATCCAAGGCAGGGTGCTCACATGGATTGGGGTACACTTATTTTTAATTACGGAAGAAATGAAGTAAGAGCCTTTCTCGTAGCGAGTGCTCTAGCATGGATAGATCGCTATCATTTGGATGGTCTGCGCGTAGACGCTGTTGCATCAATGCTCTATCTTGATTATTCCCGCAAGGAAGGGCAGTGGATACCAAACTGTTTTGGTGGTAGGGAAAATCTTGAAGCAATTGATTTTTTAAAACGCGTAAATGATTTAGTGCACTTATACTATCCTGGCGTAACAATGATTGCAGAAGAGAGTACTTCGTTTCCGCAAGTCAGTCGTCCTACTACTCACGGTGGTCTTGGTTTTGATTACAAATGGAATATGGGCTGGATGCATGATACCTTAAAATATTTTTCAAAGGAATCGATTCACCGCAGTCATCATCACAGCGATCTTACCTTTGGAATGCTGTACCAGTTTGCAGAAAATTTTGTGACCGTTTTTTCTCATGATGAGGTGGTCCACGGAAAAGGCTCCATGCTTATTAAAATGGGGCAGTCTAATATCAAAGAAAAAGCTGCAGATTTGCGTTCACTGTATGCACACATGTGGTGCTATCCTGGAAAAAAACTGCTCTTTATGGGATCTGAATTTGGTCAGTCTCATGAGTGGAAATATAATAGCAGTTTAGATTGGCATTTAACTCAGTATAAAGATCACGAAGGCATTCGGCTTTTAGTGAGGGATCTAAACAAGCTCTACTGCAGTGAGCCTGTTCTAAGCTTTAATGATTTTAACCCTCATGGCTTTAGTTGGGTATCCTGTACAGACGGTGCTGCAAATACCATCAGCTATGTCCGGTCAGATCCCTTCTGGAGTACACTTTTCCTAATCGTCGGTCACTTTGGGGGTGCCATCCGGCATGGTTATCGCCTTGGAGTCCCTAAAAAGGGGGCTTGGACTGAGGTAATTAACTCTAACAGTGCCTATTACGGGGGATCAGGGGAGGGAAATGCGGGGGTGCGCTGGTCAGAGGATATTCCTAGTGACGGCTTAGAGCAGTCTATTTTACTGACATTACCCCCACTTAGCACTACAGTCTTTAAGTGGAAATCAGGCTAAATAAGTAGCTTGTGCCATTGTGACTCTTGGGGATAATCTCTCATTGACGGCCTAATCCTTTATCCTTCACTATTTAGGCAACCTTTTCTGAAATTTGACGTCCCAGTTAGTTAACAGCTCCATGAAATTTTTACGCCTCTTTTGTATCTTAAGTATCGCTTGTGTAAGTAGCTTGCACGCCCAAGGCCGAGCAAGTGCAGGAGGTGATGATGAAGACCAAAAGAATAAGCAACCTCCGGTTGAAATTCCTGATTTCAGTAATTTAGATGAGTACATTTACCAGCCGAAGAGTAATTTGAATTTCGGCATGCGTTACATTTCAGGTGTTAAATCTCATTTCGCGGGTAATGGCATTATAGGGGCACCTCAATTTTTATCTGATCCTAGCGCACCTAACATTGTACGTTTGTATAATGACGGACGTGTTGATCCAGATGGCCGTACATCAACAATTGATAACGGAAACGGAACATCCTCGTCAGTATCAGTACGTGGTGATGGTAAAACTCAGCAGTGGCAGTATGCAACCAGTAGTCAGGTCACTACCGATGGTTACATGCAATTTCATATTTACTCTGCTCAAACTCAGGACTCCTTATCGCATAGTGTTGCAGGTAAAGGTACCTTAGGAATGGAGCTCTCCTCGTCTCGTGATATGGGGAATGTTAATTTTGGAAAGAATCTTTCTTGGAAGTTATTCGGCGGTATGAGTATTAACGATATTCAGGATGCCTATATGACTAAAGTGAGCGCTAACGTAACTACATTGACTGATACATATGATTTATATGGTCAGTCACCTCCGTTAGCACCTTCTACAGAAGGCGCTAATAGTACATCAGTTTCGTTAACAGACCTAAGCGGTAACCCTGTTTTAGATAGTGCAGGCAGTCCTATTACAATCAGTGTTAATACAACGACATTGATATCTAATGCCCCAGTAAATCGTAGCATTTCCAGTGCTGTGAGCTCGACCAGTGTAACCAATCATTGGAAGTTGCATGGAGCATATGCTGAATTTCGTGGAGGTCCTATCTTAGTTTGGTCTCCACGTGAGCGTTTACACTTCAGTTTAAGTGCTGGCCCTGCGCTTCTGTATACAGGCACTAATCTTACGGTCACATCTGTGTTGCAGCCTGTTTCAGGACCACAAATTGTTGATACAGTGGCATCCGATAAAAATATTATTCTTTTTGGCGTATTTGCAGATGCAACCGTCCAGTACGATTTAAATGAGCGCGCAGGACTTTACATGGGCGTATTTTATCAAGAAGCAGGTGGTTACAAGCAGAACGTCGACGGTAAGGGAGCTTCTCCAATGCTCAATGGCTCTTACAACGATGTGACTAATGCCTTTACTGGTACTTATTCCGCTAAGGTTGATTTTACAAATCAAACTGGTTTCCGTTCGGGACTTGCTTATAAGTTCTAAGGACCGCGAATTTATTTATAGGAAGTGAAGCAATCTCGTCTTCAACTTCCTTTAGTAAGTCTTGTTATATTAACCGGACTTAATCTGGTTAATTACTTAGACCGTTACGTATTGTCGGCAGTTTTAACACCGATAAAAGTAAGTCTGAAGCTTACTGATACACAGTTAGGTGAACTAGGTGTTGCTTTTATGCTAGGCTATTTTGTGACAGCACCAATCTTCGGCTATTTAGGTGACCGTATGAGCCGAAAAGGACTGATCCTATCTGGTGTACTTGTTTGGTGTGTAGGTACGTGCTTATCGGGCTTTGCGCATGGCTTTTATACGCTTATTTGTTTTCGTGTTCTTGTTGGTTTAGGTGAAGCAAGTTATGGAACACTTAGTCCTGCGTGGATTTCAGATCTTTATATCCCATCAAAAAGAAATCACGTACTATCGTTTTTTTACTCGGCTATTCCTGTAGGCTCAGCACTTGGATTTCTCTTCGGAGGTTTCATCGCCCTGCATTACGGCTGGAGAGCGGCTTTTTTCTTAGCCTCAGTACCAGGATTGTTTTTCTTAACTGTGTTGGCGTATATCAATGAACCTCAGCGGGGTTTAAGTGATGGAGCTAGTGACGATTTAATATCTACACTACCTAGACTAGGATTATTGAGTGCATACAGGCCGCTGCTTTCATGCCCTGATTATCTACGCGTTGTGTTTGGTTATACAGCTCAAACCTTTGCTTTAGGTGCCTTTGCATTTTGGGGACCCACTTTTCTACACCGGGTCAGGGGCCTAACACTGTTAGATGCTGATAAATTTTTTGGCTCTGCTTTAGTAGTCACAGGTTTAGTTGCGACTCTTTTAGGGGGCCTTTGGGGGACTTACTGGAAAAAGAAAAGAAGTAATGCCTATGCGTGTATCTTAGCTCTAAGTGCTACACTTGCTATACCGTTTACTTTGATTTCTTTTACAGCACTTGATCCGACTATATTTAAAACAGCTTTTATATTCGCGATGTTTTTTATTTTTTTATCCACAGGACCAACCAATACACTCATCTTAGAAACAGTCCCAGTAGGTATGCGAGCAAGTGCAATGGCAGCTTCGATATTTGTTATACATCTGTTTGGTGACTTAAGTTCTCCCTACATAGTAGGTCATTTATCAGACCAACTGGGAGATCTTCAGAAGGCAGTCCTTTACTTACTACCTGTAGCACTTGCTGTGTGTGCGCTTATTTGGTCGCTACTTGCTTTAGGTTTTCGGTCCCACACGGTTAAACCAGCGAGTTGAGTATTATCCTTCGTGGGTAGTATAATACTTGCGATGTAACCAATAATAATGGTTGAAGCAATTGCTACAAATCCGTGAAGGAAGGAAGATACATGGGTGAAGTGTTGTACAGCCCAAGTGATTGTAATACTTACGATAAGACCAATCAGTACTCCGTTTGAATTAGCTTTGCGTGTTAATAAGCCAAGAGCAAACACTCCAGGTAATCCACCTCCAATTAAAGCGAGAAGTTGCAAGTACTTTTCCCACAAGGATTGTACATTAAGACTAGCAATGTACAAAGCCATACCCATGGCCAGTACGCCTGCAGAGAAGGTTGCCCAGCGTGCAAACTTTACTTGTGCTGCATCACTCTTATGAGGGAATAAAAGGTCAAAACAATCGATTTTAGCTATCGTAGCTGTTGAATTAATGACACTGCTGATCGTACCCATAGAGGAGGCAAAAATGCCTGCTACAATAAGTCCAATTAAACCATGAGGTAATTCATTAACGATAAAGTAAGGGACAATAGCGTCTGAGGTTGGTAGCGATGCTAAGCGGTCTGGGTGGAACTGATAAAAAGCCCATAGTGCAGTACCTAGAAAGAAAAAGAATAAAGCTGCAGGAATTGAGAGGAAGGCGCCCAAAAGAACGCTATTACGTGCAGATTTTACATCGGGAGTTGAAAAAACCCGCTGCATCAGTGGCTGGTCTCCGACTTGTTGAAAGATACTGCCAAGACTCATGCCTATAAAGACCCAGATTGTGGGTTGATTTAAATCAAACGCCCACGAGCTTGCTTGTAATTTTTGATGGGCGTGTGCTACTTCAAAAATACCGGATAGTCCATGGGGTACTCCATGAATGATTTGAAACATCACAAAAAATAGTCCGCCAAATAAGATAATGGACTGTGCTACGTCCGTCCAAATGACTGCTTCAAATCCACCGCCAATGGCGTAGGCTATCGTCACACCACCTATTAAAATAATGCTGCCGTATACATTAAGTCCTGTGACTTGAGAAAGTGCCAATGATGGAAGCAAAAGAACGACACTAATACGGCCAAGGATTTTTAGTAGGAGTGTTAAAATTGCACCCAAGACGCGTACTCTTCTGCTAAAACGAGATTCTAGGTATTCAAACAGTGTCGTGATATTAAGTTGCCTGAGTAGACTTACAAAAATAAACGCAATAAGGATTGTTCCAATTGTTTGAGCTGGTGTAGAGCCAAAGGAGAGCCAGTTTTTAGAGTAGGTGGTGGCAGGGATCGCCATCACTGATATGCTGCTTTGGCCTGTTGCAAACCAACTAATCCCTGCTGCCCACCATGCTGTCTTACCAGCCCCTCGTAAGAACTGATCTGACGTAGTTTTTTTATCCGACTTATTTTTACGTACGACCCAAAGCCCAATTGCAATATTCAGAAGAAAGTATCCCAGTAGGATACTATAATCTAAGAGATTGAGTGTACGCACTCCAAGGTCTGCTAGGGGTAGAAGCATGGGGTAATTCTTAAAAGAATAGGGGAACCCCTAAGATGATTCAAATCTAAGTCTAATGCACTCCAAATTTACGATTTTTGTGAAGTCTCTAGGTCTAATAAGACTTGGTCGATTGTTTTTAAGCTATGAGGTTCTATAAAGCTGTTAATGCGGTGTATGACTTGCTGGATAATTCCGTCAGGACATGAAGCACCACCTGTAATTAAGATTTTACGAGGTGTGGATCCTATTCCCTCAGGCCAAAGTAATTTTTTAATAAAACGATTTGCAGTTATATCCGCCTGATTTGCAGGGAAAATAAAATGCTCTACTGATTCAATTGATTGGATATTTGATTCACTTTGGATGAAGAAGGCTTTGTCTTTAAGCTTTTCTGCACATAATCGATATAGCTGGTATGTGTTAGATGAGTTACGCCCACCTATAACAAATGCCGCGTCTACATTCTCTTCTAAGGCTTTAGTGAGTGCATCCTGATTTACCTGAGTGGCGTAGCACAGGGTGTCAGTTCTGCCGCTCCCACCTACGCGGGGTTTATCTCCTGCTTTATCTGCTCCAAAATAAGTCGCATATTTTTCTCTTAATAAAGCGATGATTTCACGGGTTTCGTTAACAAGTAACGTTGTTTGATTAACGACTGCGACTCGTTCTAGATCACGATTAACATCAAAATTAGGCGTGTGTTTACCCTCAAATAGTGCGTAGAAGCTTTGTCTTATTGCAGGATCTTTGGATGTGATGATTGCAGAAAGAAGCTTAGTTTCTTCAAGATTACGTACGATCACTGCTGGAGCATACCTCTTAGTATTTGAAAAAGTTGCCTTAGTTTCTTCGTGTTCATGCTTGCCGTGAATTACAACAGTGTAGCCTTCACGTCCGTAAACACGCGCTGCTTTCCAAACTTTTTCTACTAGCATACACGTTGCGTCGTGATTAAATACGGCGACTCCTTTTTTAACTAGACGCAACTTATCTTCATCAGTCGCTCCAAAAGCTGGAATAATAACAATATCATCAGGGGTAAGCGTATCCCAAAGTAATCTACTAGATGTAGGTGTTTCATCAACTGTGTAGGGTATGCCTTTATCACTTTGCAGATAACGAAGCCCACGTTTAAGAAGATCTGTATTCACAAAGGGATTGTGAATCAATTCCGAAAGCATGAAGACTCGCTTCTTCGGGTTTTCAGCGAGTGTTTCGTACGCACGCTCAATAGCGTTTTTAACGCCTAAACAAAAACCGAAGTGACTTGGAATAATGTAGTGAACTTTGCCAAAGTCTAAATCAACAGGTGCATCTGCTGTTCTCTCGTGTCTTCTTGCGAGAGTTTTAATCGCTGAACATAATTTAGATTGGTACAAAGCGCCTGCTTCGGCATCAGGTGCATACACCTGTGCGTTACGTTCTTTTTCTGGTCTAAATTTGTAGATGAAATCATTTTCACCTAAATGCAGGTAGGGTATCTCGACTAAGTAGGGTTCTAGTCCTGCGAGAATAGCAGCTAGCGAAGGTGCTAACATCTCAGGATTATTTTCTAATGTTTCCAGTGTCCAGAATTCAATTTCACTATCCTTAGATTTTCCCTCGGATTGAACAAAGTAAATGCGGTAATTTCTACCTGCTACCTCAAGGTTAAATTTCTCCTTAGCTTGTGTGTGGCTAGTATATGCAGATTCAAGCCTGCTAATTGCCATTTCAAGATCCGTACCCGTGAATGCTAGCCCTGCCTTAGAGCCAAGTTTTCGTACAGCAACTTGATTGTTTGAGTTGAATGCAAGTATGCAGATCAACTCAACAGATTTTATATCAGGTGTAGGAGAACTCATCGTTTAAGAATTATCCTGTAGGTTACTTAGCCTTATTTTTGATGGGCTAAGAAAACTGATTCAAGAGCGGCAGGATTTTTACCGCCACCCATTGCAAAGTCAGCTTTACCACCACCTTTGCCTTCAAGTTTTAGGCTCAGCTCATTGACTATTTTACCTGCTAGATGGCCTGCCTTGATGGCTAAAGCACTACAGAAGGCAACTACAGTTGCTTTTTCATTAAGTGCTGAACCAAGAATAACTACGCCTTCACCCATTTTAGCAATCACTTGTGCTCCAAGAGCACGTAAAGCTTCAGGGTTATCAACTGTGACTACAGCGGTTACAAATTTTAAGCCATCACGATCAACTGCTTTTTCTGCAAGTGCATCCGCTAGGCCTGCAGCAGCTTTTTGTTCAAAGCTCTTAAGTTTCTTTTCTGTTTCCGTTTTCTCACTCAAGAGTTGATCAAAACGGCGCTCAAGGTCTGCAGGTGTCGTCTTAAGCCGTGCAGCTAGTGCTTGAAGCTTGGCTTCATTATCTGAAATCAGAGCTACTGTTGCATCTCCAGCTACTGCTTCAATTCGGCGTGTACCTGCAGCTACTGCACTTTCATGAATAATTTTAACTAAACCAATTTCACCAGTGGTTTGAACATGGGTTCCACCGCAGAGTTCGCGGCTATAGCCGCCAATATCTACGACACGTACTACTTTACCGTATTTTTCACCGAAGAAAGCGAGGGTGCCTTCAGGTTTTTTATCAAAATCTACCTCATAGGATAATACCTGCGCATTATCCAGTACACAGCTATTGACGAGTCCTTCAATTTGCTGAAGTTGATCGCTAGTCAGCGCCTCAAAGTGCGAGAAATCGAAACGTAATCGGTCTCCAGCATTAAGGGAACCGGCTTGGCGTACATGTGTTCCAAGGACTTTACGTAGAGCCCAGTTAAGTAAATGAGTTGCAGTGTGATGGCGCTGGATACTACGACGTCTTACTAGGTCTAGTGTGAGTACTACGTCAGTTCCTACACTAGGAACTATGGAAGCTTGGGTTACTTTATGTAAATACCTGCCTTGTTTGTCTTTAATCGTATCTACAATAGTAAGATTTGTGCCTGCAAAAGAAACGCTGCCTTGGTCTCCGAGTTGTCCGCCCATTTCGGCATAGAACGGAGTTTGGTTAAATGAAATAAACAGATCCTCACCTGAGGGAATTACTTCAGTGACTTTTGCATTAACGCTATCTTTGAGAAGCGTGTAACCTGTGAAGGTGGTTGGAGTAATAACCGCGTTTGTTTCACCTTGTGTTGCTGCAACAACGACTTCACGTTTTAGAGCTGATCTACCACGTTCGCGCTGTTTTTTCATTTCAGCTTCAAAGCCGTCCTGATCAACCGTGAGATTGCGTTCTGTTGCTAACACTTGAGTTAAATCCAGAGGAAACCCGTATGTGTCGTAGAGTTCGAAAGCAATTGTTCCAGGGACGATCTTAGTTTTTGCAGTCGAAGCAAACTGATTAAAGATTGCAAGACCTCGCTCTAAAGTTCTTCCAAAGGATTCTTCTTCCGAGCGAATAACTCTGCAAACAATGTCTTTTTGTTGCACGAGTTCCGGGAATACTGCGCCTAAGGATTCAACCACAGGTGCAACTAGTTGTTCAAAAAAGCCTACCTTAAGGCCTAATTTTGTACCGTATAAAATGCCGCGACGTAGAATACGTCTTACGACATAATTACGACCTTCATTGCCAGGTAATATTTGATCTGCAATCGCGCAAGATACGCATCGTGCATGATCTGCTAAAACGCGAAACGCGATGTCTATTTTTTCTTGTTCACTTAAACCTTCTCTTTTGGTTGGAACAGTTGCTGTGTATGTCTTACCTGAAAGTTCTGTGATCTTTGTAAACAGAGGATTAAAAACATCCGCTGCATAATTTGAAGGATCCTTATCAAACTCTTTAAACCCATTTGTTGTAGCGTAGATACCAGCAACACGCTCAAAGCCCATACCCGTATCAACGTGCTTTGCTTGCAGAGGAGAGAATGTGCCATCTACATTCGCATTAAATTGAATGAACACATGGTTCCAGATTTCAATACAGCGAGGGGAGCCTTGATTAACTAAGGCTCGGCCTGCTGACTCTTCATCGGAAGCTAATAAATTAAAATGAATTTCAGAGCATGGACCACACGGACCTGTTTCTCCCATCATCCAGAAATTATCTTTTTTATTTCCGTTAACGATGTGTACCTTAGGATCTAGGCCTTCTTTAGCGAAAAGTGCAGACCATATCTCGTATGCTTCTTGATCGAAGTCAGCGGGATCGTTCTTGGATTTATCTGGTGAGTAGACTGTAGCAAATAAACGTTTTGCAGGAATACCCCAGCGCTTAGTGATTAATTCCCAGCCCCATTCGATAGATTCTTTTTTAAAGTAATCTCCAAAGGACCAGTTTCCTAACATTTCAAATAGTGTATGGTGGTAGGTATCAAAGCCTACGTCTTCTAAGTCATTATGCTTACCGCCAGCACGAATACATTTTTGGGTATCTGCAGCCCGAGTATTTTTGCCAGGTTTTACACCAGCCCAGCTCGCAACATCTGCTTGTTTTGATCCCAAGAAAATAGGAACAAATTGATTCATTCCTGCATTGGTAAATAAAAGCCCGGGTGAATCCGGTAGCAGAGAAGATGATGGCACTAAGGTGTGCCCTTTTTCTGCAAAAAAATCTAGGAATGACTGTCTAATTTGAGCTGATGTCATGTACAAAAGGCGTTATAGATTTGCGATAATCGCGTCTGTCATTGCTTGAGTGCCCACGGAAGCTCCACCAAAAGCGATGTCGCCTGTGCGTGTACCGCCTGTGACCGCTTTTTTAACTGCAGCTTCAATACGTGCTGCTGGCTTTTCTAAGCCAAAGCTGTATCGAAGCATTAATGCTACGGAAAGAATTTGAGCACATGGATTTGCAATACCTTTACCTGCAATATCGGGAGCTGTGCCGCCTGCAGGTTCGAATAAGCCGAAGGGTAGACCACGTGAATTCTTACTCGCTCCTAGTGATGCAGAAGAAAGCATTCCTAGGGATCCACAGATGACTGCCATTTCGTCTGATAGGATATCACCGAACATATTCTCTGTTACGAAAACATCGAACTGGTTTGGATCACGTACTAGTTGCATCGCTGCATTATCCACATACATGTGACTGAGTTGAATCTCAGGGGCATGTTTAGCTACATATTCAGTCGCTGTTTTTCTCCAGAGTACTGAAGTCTCAAGTACGTTAGCTTTATCAACTGAGCAGAGTTTATTTTTGCGGGACTTAGCTGCTGCAATTGCTGTATCTAAAATACGTTCGATTTCAGATTTGCGGTACACCATGGTGTCCACGGATTGGATATCACCATTTGCAAGCGTTGTCGTTTCTTTAGGTAGACCAAAGTAAAGTCCACCGGTTAATTCACGAATACAGACAATATCTATGCCGTTTGGAATACGCTCACTTTTTAAAGGAGAAGCTCCGGAGAGTTCGGGATACAATAAGCCGGGTCTAATGTTTGCAAACAAAGTGAAGTGCTTACGTAGGGGAAGTAGAGCAGCGCGTTCTGGTTGTTCCTTAGGAGGTAATTTTTCCCACTTAGGACCGCCTACTGATCCGAATAAAATAGCGTCACTTTGTTCGCAAATTTTGAGTGTCGAGTCGGGGAGTGCTTTACCATGGTTATCAATACCTGCGCCCCCGACATCCGCTGCTTTGTAATCAAGAGTAAGGTTCTCTTGCTTAGCTGCGTGTTCAAGAACACGCAGAGCTTGGGTCATTACTTCGGGGCCGATATAATCACCCGCGAGGACAGCGAACTTAAGGGAGGTATGTGCCATGGCTTTAAAAAATAGAGTGCTTGAAGAGACTTTTATTCAGGAGGTTGAATTATGCAGAATTAAAATTTTAACTACGACCTGATTAAGAGGTGCGAACCATGCAGGTTATAGTATGAACTGTTTTGCATAAAGACCTAATCAAAATTGATCATTTAAGATCAAAACGGAAGTACTTTTACTAGCTTTAAGCCTAGATCTGCTAGGCCTACCCTAGGCTACACCTGTAAGTGTGGAATTAGCCTAGCTAGCTGCTCGCGTTTTCTTAATATAAGAATGCGTCCAAGCAACTCTCGATAGCATCAAGCCTTTCGTTGGATATTTGCCCTATAATACCCAGTAATCTAGTCTTTCGTACCTGGCGTATTCCTGGAATCACGGCGTAGCTGTTTTTTCCTCCAAACTCACCAATCTCGATGCGAAGAGGGGCTATTTCAGGGGCCAGTGTGGATGTGGGTATGATTATAACGGTGCTTAAGACCTCATTATGAAGTGTCCCCGAAATAATTACGCCGGGTCGTACTTTCCCCATTTCTGGAGGTGAAGCGTCACTTAAATTTACCCAAACTACAGTTCCACGTTTCATGTTTTTTACTTCTCGATCTCACCTACAAGTGGAGCTAATTCCCATACTTCCATAGCAGCACGTTCTTCAGGATTATCCTCTAAGAATTGCTTATAAATTAGAACAGCAGCTTTGTTTTCCCGCGCCTTATGCTCCTTTACTATTAAATTCCGCACATAGCCTGAGATACTCTCATCTTTGGATTTTAATTCGGTGACCTTTTTTACCAAATCAGACTCTAGCTTTATAGTAGTTGCTGGCATACTAATATAGTAGATTTTTAGTATGAATTGTCAATCGCACCTTGCACCATTGTGCTGACGGTAAATCGGTTTAAAGCGGTTGCAACGGCCTAACACCTGGGGTTTTGTTCGGTTTATGAATGTCTACCAGTTGCCTTCAGGCATAATTCAAACCAATGGTTATCTGATTACTGAGCCTAAGTTAGCAGAGGCCGTTCTTATTGATGCTCCTGGAGATATTTGGACTAAGATTGAGCCCCTGCTTGCAAAAGATGGCTGTAAATTAACTCAGCTCTGGATTACTCATGGCCATTGGGACCATACCCAAGGGGCATCTGAAGTTGTGGAAAAAACCTCCGCTCAAGTGAGTGCTCATTTAGATGATAAAGTATTAATCGAAACTCCTAAGGTGATGAGTAAGTTTTTATCGGAGGAGATTGAGCTCTCTCCAGTGACCGTGAATCGCTGGATAAAACAAGGCGATCACCTGCCTGCCTTAGGTACAGAGGCTGAGGTAAGACATGTTCCGGGACATTGCCCAGGTAATGTGCTATTTTATTTTTCAGCTCTTAATGCTGCTTTTGTGGGAGATGCATTATTTAAAAGTAGTATTGGGCGCTCGGATCTTCCAGGTGGAGATTTTAATCAACTCGAGCATTCAATTCGTTCTCAAATTTATACTTTAAGTGACGAAACGCGTGTCCTTTCGGGTCATGGAGCAGAAACCTCTGTAGGCTTAGAGAAAAAAACAAACCCATATGTTAAGCCGCTTTAAGCTTTAACGAATTTTAAAAAACGTTAGGTCTAGCGTTATGATCGATAAAGCACAGGATGAAGGTTTCATGCGTAAAGCGCTTGAACTCGCTTTGAAAGGTTGGGGAAGAACTCATCCTAACCCTATGGTGGGAGCTGTGATAATTGAGCAAGGTAAAGTTGTTGCAGAGGGCTTTCATGCCAAAGATGGGGAGCCTCATGCAGAAAAAATAGCTTTCACTGCTTTACGCCGTAAACCTAAAGCGGGTGCAACGCTCTATGTTACCCTAGAGCCGTGTTCAACGCATGGACGTACGGGTGCATGCACTGATGCGATTATTGCTTCTGGAATTAAGCGTTTAGTTTACGGAGCAAAAGATCCTAATACAGAGCATCAAGGTAATGCAGATAGCATTCTTCAAAAAGCTGGTATTACCGTTATTGGTGGCGTACTTAGTTCTGATTGTGAGGATATTAATTTAATTTTTAATCATTGGATTACAAAAAATAGTCCACTTATTGCAGCCAAGGCTGCGGTTACTTTAGATGGTCGTACAGCAACTCGCTCTGGAGATTCGAAATGGATTACCTCTGAGAGAGCGCGTCTTGATGTTCACCGATGGAGGCGCTTATTTCCTGCAATTGCTGTAGGTGCAGGAACAGTAGTAAAGGATAATCCAAAACTTACCGCACGACTGGCTGGAGAAGAAGAGTGGTGTCCTTACCGTTTTATTTTCGATGGTCGTCTAAGAACGGTTAATGACCGTGCAATGCCTACTGTTTATACGGATGAATTTAAGTCTAAAACAATTGTTGTTACGACTCAGCATGGAGGTTTAGGTTACATAAGAAAACTTAACAGTTTAGGTGTTGATGTCTGGATTTGTCCTTCATCCAACCAGCGTGTCAGTATCAAAGAGTTTAGAAATAAGTGTGTTGAAAATAAAATCCCAGGCGTTTTTTTTGAAGGAGGATCTTCTTTATTAAGTGAATTAGTTCAAAGTAAGCAGATGGACTATTTATTCCATTATGTTGCTCCAGTGTTTTTAGCAGATGAAAGAGCGAAAGCCCAATTTGGTGGACTGCGTACCGATAAAATTGCCGAAGCTTTGAGGTTAAACGATGTAAGACATGAAATTCTAGGAGAGGATTTTTTAATGCGCGGAAAAGTCGTGTATCCGAGTAAATTGCATGTCGATGAATCCTCGTTTAGCTTGGAGTAATCGCTTTTGAAAATCGCACTTGCTTCAGGGAATTTGCACAAGGTTTCAGAATTCAAAGCCTTGGCTTTGACGACTCATACTGAACTTACCATAGTGTCGGCAAAATCATTTGGCGGTATGCCAGAAGTTGTGGAAGATCAAGGCACCTTTGTAGGTAATGGCTTAAAAAAAGCACTCGCACTTCGCGCAATTGTGCCGCCCGATTTTTGGGTTTTAGCAGATGATAGTGGCTTGTGTGTTGATTATCTCAAGGGACTTCCTGGAGTTGAGTCTGCATACTACGCGGGACCAGAAAGTGACCCAAAGGCTAATTTAGCTAAGCTAGTTAAAGTCATGGCTGCAGTACCTGAAGTAAACCGAGGGGCGCACTTTGTCTGTGTCTTGATTTTGATATCGCCTGAAGGCAAACAGCATATCTTTGAAGGCCAAAGTAAGGGACACTTACTGAATGAGCCAATAGGAGGTGCTGGGTTTGGCTATGACCCGCTTTTCGTACCTGAGGGGTATAGTCTAAGCTTTGCGCAGATCGCTGAAGCTCAGAAGAATACAATAAGTCATAGGGCTAGGGCTTGGGCTAAATGCGCTGAGTTTCTAAGACGCTAAAATCTTCGACATTCAAGCGATACTGCGCTTTAGTTGGAGGTTCATAATATGCCGTCCTTCTACATCACAACTGCGATTGATTACGTGAACGGTTCGCCGCACTTGGGTCATGCCTACGAAAAAGTGCTCACCGACGTTATTGCGAGGTATCGTAGACTCATGGGAGATAAGGTGCACTTCCTAACAGGAACCGATGAGCACGGCCAAAAAGTACAACAAAGTGCACGTAAAAAAGGGATCGCTCCGCAGCAATTTGCAGATGAAGTCAGTGCAGAATTTAAAAGTATCTTACCTAAACTTTTAATTTCTAATGATGATTTTATTAGAACAACCGAAGAAAGACATAAGAAAGTTGTTCGTGAAGTACTGCAGTCACTGTTTGATAAAGGAGATATATATTTAGGCGAATACAAAGGCTATTACAGCACCCGCCAAGAACAGTTCTTGCAGGAAAAAGACCGTAATATTGATGGCTCATGGCCTGAACTATTTGGTGAAGTCACTGAAATTATTGAGAAGAATTATTTCTTTAAATTAAAAACCCATCAGGACTGGCTAATTGATTTTCTTGCAAAGAATGAGGATTTTATTTTTCCGAAGTACCGCCAAAAACAAGTCCTAGAATTTTTAAAAGAACCTTTAAACGATCTGTGTATTTCACGTCCTAAGGAGCGCCTTGAATGGGGTATTCCTCTGCCGTTTGATGCAGGTTACGTGACTTATGTTTGGTTTGATGCACTCTTAAATTACTACTCTGCAGTTGTGGATAAGCCAGGCGTTTGGCCTGCTGCTTGGCATGTAATTGGAAAAGATATTTTAGTACCACCGCACGCAGTGTATTGGCCTATAATGCTGCATGCAGCACAGATTCCACTGCCTAAAGGAATTATTGCACACGGCTGGTGGACGCAAAGTGGCTCTAAAATGTCCAAGAGTACGGGAAATGCCTTAAATCCACTAGATTTAGTTACTGAGTTTGGTGCGGACGCATTTCGCTTCTTTTTGATACGTGAAATGAATGTTGGCCAAGACAGCGATTTTTCACGCGATCAATTTTTAGTGCGCTACAATAGCGATCTTGCAAACGATTTAGGTAATTTGATTAACCGTACGCTTAACATGGCGAACCGCTTTAGTGCGGCACAGATTCCTGCTGCAGGTCCGGCAGGTGAGCCTGAAAAAGAATTGCAAGCGCTGTGGGAAAAAACGCGTCTGGAGTACATCCCTTTATTTGACGGGTTCCAGTTTCACACAGCCCTTGAAAGACTCTTCATTTTTATTAAGTCAATTAACGCTTACATTGAAAAGCGTGCCCCATGGAAATTGGGTAAATCAGTTGAGAGTAGTGATCAAGAATTGCTGCGTACTACCTTAGCAACGATGGCTGAATCACTACGCCTTGCAGGTGCTGCTCTTCAGCCGATAATGCCTGGGACATCTGAAAAGATTAATTCTGTTTTAGGTTTTACGCCATCTGTAACGTGGAGTGAACAACTGGAGTGGGGCACAAAACTTGAAGGATCAAAGGTCGATGAATCGCTTGTTTTATTTCCAAGACCACAACCTGCTGCTCCGAAACAGTAACGCCTATTTTTTAAGACGACTTTTACAATGCTCGCTCTACCGGTTGATCTTACACTAAATCGTAGTCCCGAGCAGCTACTTTCATTCTTAGAAGAATGTCGCCTAGATGCACGTAGACAAAAGCGTGAAATCTTGGTCAGTATTTCTCTTCAAGTAGACGGCTTAGATCCGCTTGCTGTACTTGAATCTATTTTTGAAGCCAACGAGAGGCACTTTTATGTAGAGCGTCCTAGTGAGGGTATGGCACTTGCTGGGGCAGAGGCGGTTTTATCTTTTACTGCATCAGGAGTAGACCGCTTTAAATTGTGCCAAGCCTTCATTGATCAGACCTTAGAGTCGGCGGTCGCAGTGGGAGATTTAAAGTTATCTTTTTCAGGGCCTTATTTTTTTTCCGCATTTTCATTTTTAAATACGTGTGAAAAAGGTGATCCCTTTGATGCTGCATCAGTTTTTGTTCCTCGATGGCAAGTTGGGGTTAAAGATTCAGTTACTGTAGCAGTAGCTAATTTACTCATTACTGAAAACTCTGATGTTAAAGTCCATGCTGAGCGTCTTTTAAAAGCACATGCGAAATTTGGATCCTTTGATTACACCTCTCCTGAATTTGAAAAAGCACGCCCAGAAAAAATTACATTAAAGGATGTAACTTCAGCCGAGATTTATAGCCGTTCTGTTAAAACAAGCGTTGAAGAGATTAGTCGGGGTAAATTTCAAAAAATTGTTTTAGCACGCGCTAAGGATTTAACGAGTATAGAAGCATTTCATCCATTAAGGATTCTAAACGGCTTAAGACAGCGTTTTACGGAGTGTTATTCTTTTTCCATAGCGAATGGCCTTGGGCAAAGTTTTATCGGAGCTAGTCCTGAGCGTTTAGTTAAATGTGATAAAACTAAATTTGTTACCGAGGCCCTAGCCGGTTCAGTCAAGCGTGGAGCCAGTGCTAGTGAAGATGCATTCTTTAGTTCATCGCTTCAAAAAGATGAAAAAGAGCTAAGAGAGCATGCCTTAGTTGCAGATACGATTTGCGAACATCTAAGTTACTTAGGTCTTAAGGTATTAAGACCCGATCGTCCCGGGGTGCACCGCTACGCTAATGTGCAGCATTTGCATACGCCTATTGAAGCAGAACGTAATGTTAAGGTGAGTATCTTTGATGTGCTGAATAGTTTGCATCCTACACCTGCTGTAGGAGGGCTTCCTAGAGATGTCACTGTACCGCTTATTCGGCCATTGGAAGGGTTTTCTCGGGGACTGTATGCTGGAGCAATAGGTTTTGTGAATTCACAGGGTGAGGGTGAATTCTTTGTTGGCCTACGATCCGCTCTCATAGATGGGGTCAATGCACGCCTATATGCAGGAGCAGGGATTGTTGCTGGCTCACTTCCAGAGCGCGAAATTGACGAAATAGAGCTCAAATTTAAAGCCATGCAGGAGGCTTTATTAAGTTAAGCCAAATTTGATTTTTTTGAACCTTCTGATTCACTCTTTTTATGCCCGACTCCACGCTTGATTTTAGAAACGTTAATTCGATGTGGAGTAGTGTGCTTGTAGAGACCCTAGTTAGGATGGGTGTTACTTACGCTGTTGTTTCTCCTGGCTCTCGTTCCACTCCTATTGCGTTTGCCTTAGCGCAGCATCCCGGACTTGAAGCAATTCCTGTCTTAGATGAGAGGTCTGCTGCTTTTTTTGCTTTGGGTTTAGCCCGTCAATATTTACGT
The DNA here is from genome assembly GCA_903834135.1 of uncultured Opitutia bacterium. Taxonomy (GTDB): domain Bacteria; phylum Verrucomicrobiota; class Verrucomicrobiia; order Opitutales; family Opitutaceae; genus Palsa-1447. The sequence goes on from CAILHZ010000025.1 coordinate 100,353, forward strand.
CCTGTTGTTTTACTCTGCACAAGCGGTACTGCAGGAGCTAACTATTACCCTGCAATTATTGAAGCCCATGAAAGTGGAGCTCCACTGATAGTTATTACTGCAGATAGGCCTCCAGAAATGCGCAACTGCGCCTCTGGACAAACTATCGATCAACAGGGGCTCTTTGGTCATTTTGTAAATTTTTATCACGAACTTGCAGTACCCGAGGCAAGTGAAGAGCTTCTTAAGTACTTAAGACAAACCGTAGCGCATGCATGCACACGAACGAGTGTCCCCTACATTGGACCAGTTCATTTAAATGCACCTTTTCGTGATCCCTTGGTACCAACTCCGGATGGTTCGACTGAAGCATTTTCTGCACGTATTGATTGGCCTCAATTCTTTGCTCACATCGCACCTGCTCCAGCTGTAGAGCAAATCACTAAAGCACCTCAGTTTTTAAATGATGTGCATGGCCTTATTGTAGCTGGTCCCGCTCAGCCTAGAGATCCTGCATCCTATGCTGCTTCCGTAGGAGAAATTGCACGCAAATTAGGATGGCCTATACTGACTGATGCACTGTCTCCTGCGCGTAATTATTCGCACATGATTGCCAATCAGGTGACGACCTATGACTCTATACTTAGAAATCCTACAACAGCAGAAAGACTAAAGCCTGAAATTATTCTTTGCTTAGGAGGATGGCCAACTAGCAAAGTCTTACGTGCTTGGCTGCAGTCGAGTAATGCACCTATTTATTTAGTAACAGGAAGACCTGATAACCGCGACGGCTTGCATGGCTCAACGCGGCATTTGCCAATTTCTATGCGCGCTTTAATTGCTTCTTTACCTGAAGCCACTGCGCCGAATGGGTATGGTCAAATGTGGCGCTCCTACGAAGCGAGTGCACGAGCCTTAATTGATACTAAACTCGAAGCTGAACTCGATTTCTTTGAACCTAAGGCTGCCTGGTTACTCGCACGTCATTTACCTGAAGAGACGCCACTTTACATCGCAAGCAGTATGCCCGTTAGAGATATGGAGTATGTGTGGCCTGCGCAGAGTCGTCGTATAAGGCCCTTCTTTAATCGGGGTGCCAACGGAATAGATGGGACACTTTCAACTGCAATTGGGGTAGCCCATGACAATCGCTCTTCGGTCCTTCTTACGGGTGATTTAGCGTTATTACATGATTCAAATGGGTTTTTACTTCACAGGAAATTGCGTGGAAGTTTAACCATTGTTCTTATTAATAATAATGGCGGGGGAATCTTTGAGCATCTACCGGTCGCTCAGTTTGACCCAATTTTCGAAGAATTTTTTGCAACTCCTCAGCAAGTCGATTTCTCAAGTATTTCTGCAGCACATGGCGTTGAGTATACTATGATTCAAGATTGGAGTCACTTCAGAGACTTGATCGCAAATTTACCTATTTCAGGTATCCGTCTTTTAGAAATTCAAACCAACCGTAAAAATGATGCTGCGGTTCGTAAGCAACTTTTTGCAGAAGCATCTCAGTTTGGTGAATTCACCGATCATCCTTTTTGATCTGAGTTAATTAATTATTTATGAAAACGATTTGGAAATCGGTTAAGACATATAGCGATATACTTTACGAAAAAACAGAAGGTGGTATTGCTAAGGTGACCATTAACCGTCCTGAAAAGCGTAATGCGTTTCGTCCTGAAACGATCACACAAATGATCGAAGCCTTCACGGACGCTAGAGAAGATCCAAAGATTGGTGTTATTTTACTTACCGGTGCTGGTCCTCACACAGATGGTAAATATGCTTTCTGTGCAGGCGGTGACCAAAGCGTACGCGGTAAAGCAGGCTACGTAGGTGGGGACGGTGTCCCACGACTCAATGTCTTAGATCTGCAAAAACTTATCCGCTCGATGCCCAAAGTGGTGATAGCGCTTGTTTCAGGCTATGCAATTGGTGGAGGACACGTCTTACATGTGGTCTGTGATCTAACAATTGGCGCTGATAACGCCATTTTTGGGCAGGTAGGGCCTAAGATGGGTAGTTTTGATGGGGGCTTTGGGTCTAGCTACTTGGCACGCCTTGTAGGGCAAAAGAAAGCCAAAGAGATATGGTTTCTTTGTAGACAGTACTCAGCACAGCAAGCCCTAGATATGGGTCTTATTAATACTGTAGTCCCGGTAGCTCAGTTAGAAGAGGAGGGGCTTAAGTGGGCTAAAGAGATTATGGGGAATAGTCCACTTGCTATACGATGCCTTAAGAGTGCTTTTAATGCTGAACTTGATGGCCAGGCAGGGCTTCAGGAATTAGCCGGCAATGCGACACTTATGTACTACATGAGCGAGGAGGCTAAAGAATTTCATTCTGCTCAAAAAGAAAAGCGCAAGCCTAAGGCAAAAGACTTCCCTTGGCTTCCATAAAAAAGCACGCCTATTAAGGCGTGCTTAGTAAAAAAATCTAAACGAAATAAAATTACTTCGTTAGGCTCTTGCGAAGATCGGATAGAACGCCTTCGCCACCTAACATCTTATTTTTGTGGGCAATGAAGTTGGCGTACTCATCCATGAAAATCTTTCCTGGAGGACGGAAATCAAATTCAGTTGGCTTGTCGCGGAAGAATTCACGGTGAACGCGGGTCCATACTAAACGACCATCAGTATCGATATTGATTTTAGTAACACCTCTTTTTGCAGCAGGGAGGTATTCATTTTCATCGACACCTACTGCGCTACCTAATTTACCACCAGCAGCATTAATGCGGCGCACTTCTTCTTGAGGTACGCTGGAGCTTCCGTGCATTACGATTGGGAAATTGGGAACGAGCTTTGTGATACCTTCGATTACTTCGAAGTGAAGAGATTGATGACCAGAGAACTTATAAGCACCGTGGCTAGTTCCAATCGCAGCAGCGAGTGAATCACAGCCTGTTTGTTCGATGAAGAGTTTAGCTTCGTCTGGCTTAGTTAGGCAGGAGTTGCCTTCATCAACACTGATATCTTCTTCAACGCCGCCAAGCATGCCTAATTCTGCTTCAACAGAAAGACCCTTAGCATGCGCTGCTTTCACAACACGCTTTGTGATTTCAACATTTTTTTCGAATGGATCGTGAGAAGCATCTATCATGACCGAACTATAGAAGCCTGAATTGATACAATCGTAGCAGGTTTCTTCGTCACCGTGATCTAAATGCACAGCATAAATCGCTTCTGGAAAAACTTCACCTGCTGAGCGAATGATCGCTTCTAGCATGCGCTTATCTGTATATTTACGAGCGCCTTTCGAAATTTGGATAATGAAGGGGGACTGGGACTGGATGCATCCCCGAAACAGACCCATGGCCTGCTCTGCATTATTAATATTGTACGCTCCGACGGCATATTTTCCGTAGGCGTGTTTAAACAGCTGAGCGGTTGTAACGATCATAGTAGAAAATGGATAATCTTATGCAGATTACGTGCCTATCCTACCTGACGACAAGCGCTATTTAGTGGTTATATCCCTAAAATAAGCCAAATACTCAGCCTTTTTTGCGACTAGCCTGTGCTGCTTGCATTAACTTCTGCATTTGTGCCTGCGCCTGCTGCGTTTGTTGCAGCTGAGTCAAAGCATCTATTTGAGGCTGAGAGAGTACACCTTGAGCAGCCTGAATTGCTTGATTGGTGATAGGCGCCATTTGGTTTTGCATACCGATTATGCCGCCAATACCGCCTGGTGCACCGCCGCCGCCGCCACCACCACCACCGCCGCCGCCACCTGCATTTGTGTTACCATTTTTTTGCGGTCCATTTTGAGCTAAGATCTGAATCAGAGCATTTGCCTGATCATCGCTAAGTGGAGCTGATGAATAACTCAAGGACTGCTGAAGTGAGTTCGTTACATTACGATCAGGTATCGTTTGTTGGTAATTTTGAAATTGTGCAAACGCGGTAGGTCCAAGTTGAGATTGTATTTGTTGATCTACTGCAGCTTGAGCATCGGTAACAATCTGCTTAAAAGCAGCAGGATCTTGACGAGGATTTATTCCTTGTTCACGTGCTGCTTGGTAGGCATCTGCAACGGCTTGTTGTTTTTGAACAAGCATGTTTTTGAATTGATCTATTTGTACAGGGCTTAATCCAGAAGCTGCTAGCTCTTTGAAGAGTGGGGCGTATCTGGAATCTAATTGAGCCTTCGCCTGTATAGCCATCAGTTTTTGAAACTGAGGATTATTCATCGCTTCACGAAATGCATCAAAGCCACGGTTACGTCTGTTAGCGTTATCTGCAGCACTTCCTGGATCTGCTGTCTCATTGTCAGTGCCATCGGCTTTACGGACTTTCTGAGCAGACGCCGTTTTATCTCGTAAGCTCTTTAGTTCATCCATTGCACGAGCTAACCGTTTTTGTAGGTCGGCACTATTGTCACCAGAAATTTTCGCCCGAAGAGCTACGAGTTCTTGGTATTGCCTAAGAGCTAGTACTGAACTGCCGACAAAAAAAAGTGCGAGAACTACAATTAGGAAGTTGCGATTGGATTTCACGTTATGGGGCAAGACGCATTAACTAGGCTAAAGTTGCTTAAGATGCAGGGGTTGCATCTGT
>CAILHZ010000026.1 GCA_903834135.1 uncultured Opitutia bacterium
ATAGCAAGGCAGCCTCACATTTTAGTTGTGAGCATGAAAGCACCTACCTCTTAATCCAATGCATACATAATTATCTTAAAATCTATAAGCACATCCCGCTGAAAATAGCCAAGGGTCTAAATTTGCTCTCGTTAGTTCAGAGCCACCTGGTAAGTAAACTCCTGTCTCAATGCCAACTTTTTTAATATCTAAATTTAGATAAAAACTATGCCCTATATCAATATCAACACCCGCTTGACCTACGAGGCCAAAACTATGTGTATCTAGTGCAAGCGGAATTGTCGTAACCATTAAATTTGAATCATAAATGAGTGTGTAATTAAGTCCTACTCCGATGTAAGGATTTAGTAAATCAGTAGGTAAAAAATGGTATTGTACTGCTAAAACAGGGGGAAGATGCTTGAATGTGCCTAGCTTACCTACTCCTGCTAAAGTAACAGTTTGAGTTTGTGGGATTGTTAGTACTAGCAGTGTTGAGAAATGAGCATTAAAATTATACATATAATCTAATTCTGGGATTACTTTACTATTAATACTCAAAGCATTTTCTGGAAAATTGATCCCTAAGGCAGAAAAAGCTTCCGATTTATTAGCCATCGATAGGTAAGTGGCACCCACTCGCAACTCTCCACTGCCTGGAGCAGCTAGCAAGATCATCTTAGTGAGAATAAAGGCTACCAATACTTTTATATACACTGTGAGGGTGAGTCGTTTCATATATAAACGTTACACCCAGTCTGAAATCTAAGCTCTGCACCCTTTGACATATGACATGCAGAATTTGGCAGTCGCTATTCATGCACTAATATGAAGTGTATAATAATTCTGAATAAGTAAATTACATCCTCAGAAATAGATTCCCTTTGTTTAGCAATGAGCCACCAAGCAAACAATTAAACGGTAAATGAATAGAATGTTAAATTAAGTACCTTAAAGTAGCCTGTATATAAATCTCCACATGATAATCAAACAGCGACTATATCGTTCATCTTTAATACTGCTATTACTGATACCAGTTCTTCGCACACAAGCTGACTGGCACCCAGCTGCTGCACCGTTGACAACGCCTTGGACTAATAAGGTTGATTCAAAAAAACCACTCCCAGAACATCCCCGGCCAGATTTCATGCGCGATTCTTGGAAATCACTCAATGGGCTCTGGGATTACACTTTAGAACCTGTAGAATTCACATCAAAACAAGGCTTTATTGAACATGACTCAATGACTAGGGGCTTACCTCCGGCACACTACATAGGGAAAATTCTCGTTCCTTTTGCAATCGATGCTCCCCTTTCAGGTGTGATGCATATTTTACACCCCAATGAGCGGCTCTGGTATCATCGAGATTTTGAAGTGCCCGATAAATGGACTAGTGAACGTGTGCTATTACATTTCGAAGCCTGTGATTGGGAAACGAGCATTTACCTCAATGGAAAACGTATTGGTCAACATCGAGGAGGCTATGATGCGTTTCAATTTGATCTTACCGATAATCTCAAATCAGGCAAAAATACACTCGTTGTGTGTATCTGGGATGCCACAGCAGAAAATGACCAACCTATAGGAAAGCAGGTAATGCCCGAAAATAAACGCGGGTTTCATTATCAACCAACAGGTGGCATCTGGCAGACAGTTTGGCTTGAGGCTGTACCTGAAAAACGCCTCGAATATTGGAGAGTAGTACCAAACTTAAATGGATTTAATTTTACAGCTAAACTAAATACTTCTTGCCCTACAGATGTACTACGTATTTTGATACCTGGCCAAAAATCGTTCGAAGTTACCTGTGGCAATTCAGAATTTGTATCCGGATCCTACGCAATTGAAAAACCGAAACTTTGGTCTCCTAAAGAACCTAATCTATACGATCTTAAAATTGAACTAGCTGATAAAGGCGAAGTAATCGATAGAGTGAGCAGTTACGTAGGCCTTAGAACGATTACAAAGGATTCTAGTGGACGAATTTTACTCAACGGCAAACCCGCACCGTTAATGTTCGGTCCACTCGATCAAGGCTATTGGCCTGATGGAATTTTAACTCCACCAGATGACGCTGCAATTTGTTTTGATCTCGAATACATAAAATCGATTGGGTGTAACTTAGTGCGCATTCACATGAAAACGCAACCCTCTCGCTGGTATTATTACGCTGATCGCCTGGGTCTGTTAGTTTGGCAAGATATGATAGGTCTTCCCAAAAACGGTCAGATAGTAGATCAAGCAGCTTCAGATAACTGGCGGCATGAATTTAAGTCTGTGATAGAAGCCTTCTATAATCATCCCTCTATTATGCTTTGGGTGGTGTTTAATGAAGCATGGGGCCAACACAGAACAATACAAAACACTGATTGGGTCTCTTCCATAGATCAGACGAGGCTCGTCACTGGTGCAAGCGGCTGGAACGATTACGGCTCAGGAGACGTACTCGATGTACACAACTATTACGGGTACCCCAGTGCACCGGTAAGTGACGGCTTTGGCCACAATCGTGCCTTAGTCTTTGGTGAAGTCGGCGGTAATAATCTACTCATCGACGGCCACCTGTGGGTGCCTAACGAACAAAAAGGCAAAATACTACCACTTGAGTTAGCAGACAAGCGCATGACGTATAGCTCAATCAGTGATATGGCTTTAAAATATCCTTTTTATATTCGAAATTTACGCCACTTTGTAGCACGACAAAACTACCAAGCAATTGTTTATACTCAGCTTTCAGACGTCGAACATGAATGCAACGGATGGCTAACCTACGATCGTAAATTTTCAAAACTTCCTGCGGAAACTTTACTTAGCATTCATAAGTCGCTATCTATACCACTCACCTATCATGAGATGTTAAGTGATACGAAATGGCTTGCTGGGAATATAGATGCAACGCCATCCGATGCCACGACCTATAACGCTTCATGGGCAAATCTAGATTCTCTACCCAAAGCATTTCAACTAGTAGCGCTACCTCACACAGGTGACTTTAGAAGCACACAACCTGTAAAAGAGCTTCCGCTAGGGCTTAGGAAAACTTTTTCTGTCACAGATAAACCCGATCATGCAGTGCTTGAGATTCGTGCTATGCATATTAAAGCACACGCAACTCCACCCACTGAAAGACTTGATGGCATGCGAGAAGCAATACGACCAACTATTATAGTCACAACCTATCTAGATGGACATCTACATCGTCACACGCGCATAGCAGATATAGTCGGCCAAGGTGAAGCGGTAACATACCTTGAACTCACAGATAACGAAATAGACAGACTTACCCCTGGAAAACATACCTTAGGTATCGAAATAGATGAACCTAGCTTGGTTGCGTCTTTCGATGTTCATTTACTGAGCTACACTGAAGATATAATTAGACACTGAAACAGAAGGTGACTGAGGTAATTTAAAGACCATAAAACACCTAAAATTAGACTGTTTATAAGTAAGAACTAATACCATAAAGGTATATAGCCTAAAAGTGCTATAAGGCTCATGAGACGAACCAATCGTATAAATGGCCTATGTCTAAATAAATTATATTTTAGATATCTTCGTTGCTGATTTCTAATCTGGTAACTAGAATTGGGATACCCGTTAAAGCTGTGCTAACCCCAAAGCAAGAATCTACTCGTTGGTTTGATGAGGAAGTACGTCCCCATGAATCTTCTCTGCGTTCCTACATACGAGCTGTATTCCCACAATTACCTGATATTGATGACTTAGTTCAGGAGTCGTACGTGCGACTCATTAGGGCTAAAGAAGCTGGCCCTATTATAAGGGCTAAAGCTTATTTATTTACAACAGCACGTAATGCAGCACTCGATTTTTTTAGAAGACGTAAAATTATTTCGATCGAAAACGTAGCCGATTTCGAGAATTCAAACGTCATAGATGATAGCCTCAATGCATCCGATGCACTTAACAAACAACAAGAACTCGAAACTTTGTCTTCTGCCGTTCGCAGTCTACCCCCTAGATGCAGGCAAGTCATGACATTACGTTTATTGTATGGAATGCCTCAAAAAGAAATAGCCCAAGAACTTAAAATTTCCGAACACACCGTTAAAGCTCAACTAGCAAAAGGCATGAGAAAATGCGCTGAGTATTTTGATACGCGTGGAATTAAAACTTATAAGACATAAATAATCTCAAAGGAATGCTTTCAAGTCATAAAGAAAACTTTTCAGATTTAGAATCTATTGAGGCAATAGCTGCTGCATGGATTGCTCTGCGCGATGATTCGATGTCTATTGATGACGAAGAAAAATATGCGATTTGGTTAAAAGCAGATATTCGCCACGCAGCAGCAATTAAAAGACTTACCTTAGTATACACGGCACTACAGGATTTACGTAACTACAGACCTTTAGCTCAACGCCACCCTGACAGTGATTTACTACTCTCCTTAAAACCCGGAACTACTATATTTTCTAACACTAGGGTAAGACTAGTACTAGCTGCCTGCATCATAGCAGCTTTTTTAAGTGGATATACTTATATAAAAAATAAGCCTATTTCACATACTACATACACAACTACCGTAGACGGTTACCAAGTCGTCAATCTTTCAGATGGTTCTGTTATTCAACTTAATTCTAATTCGAGTATAGTAGTGGAATACTCAAAGCTAGAAAGAAGAATTACACTCGATAAAGGTGAAGCAAGCTTCCTTGTAGCTAAGAATCCAGCTAGACCTTTGTGGGTGTTAGCAAACGGTATAGGCATAAGAGCCGTAGGAACAGCATTTGATGTACGTCTAACTAATTCAAACGTAGCTGTTCTCGTCACAGAAGGTAAAGTAGCAGTAAGTAAATTAGGTAGACACACATCACTATTTTCAGGGACTACGGATAACCCTAAAGGGGAGCTCTTAGATAAAAATGCTCCACTCAATCGAACATTACTGATTATGGATCAACGTGCTTTATTTTCAGTCCAGTCTTCACAAGAGCCTAACATTGAAAATTTAATGCCAAAAACAATACATGAGGCGCTGGCATGGCAGTCTAAAAAATTAATTTTTGTAGATACCCCGCTTTCCGAAGTCGTGAATCAATTTAATCAAAATAATACGATTCAAATATCACTTAGTGATTTAAGTATAGCAAACATCCCAGTAGGGGGAAGTTTTAGAGCAGATAATGTCGATGCATTCCTACGTCTTTTGGAATCTAGCAACAATGTCTTAGTTGATCGCAAATCAGGTGCTCAGCACATAGTGCTACGGCATAAATAGATTAGTTTGAGATAACCCATTTTATATTTCTGTACGTCTGAATAGTGGAAGAAGTCTGGTTATTAGATTAACCCCTCTTCATTCATGAATGGCTAAGCACTTAACCCTAGTTATATATCACGTGTGCAGATCATTTGAAGCCACTAGAAGAGCTATACTCTTACTTGCATGTACGGCATTAGCATCACTTACACGTGCAAGTGATACAGCTATTACACACCATTTCAATATAGCCCAGGGAGATGCAGCTCAAACACTGTGGCAGTTCATGGAACACTCAGGTGAACAGGTCGTATACCTTGTCCCAAACGTATCGGCTATTAGGACAAACGCTGTAATTGGAGATTATAATTCTAAAGATGCTATCGAGTTACTTATAGCAGGTACAGGACTTACAATTGTAGAAGATAAAATCAGCGGTGCTTTAATGATTCAGTGCTCACCAAGCGGAGTAAATACCACGAAGAAAACAGATAAAATTTTAACTAGCCAAACCCCAATGACCTCAAATATGAAACCTACCCTACCAGTCATCTTATCATGGCTAATGTTTACAAGTGTATCAAATTCTCAAGTACCAACAACTGCATTAACTAACACTTCTGCAGAAGATACAGTTATCTTAAGTGCATTCGACGTTAAAGCTGACAAAGATGACAGCTACGGAGCACTCAACTCCAATTCAATTACACGATTTAGCACTGAACTAGAAAAGATGCCTATTTCAGCAGATATCTTCGATTCTACATTCATGAAGGATGTGGCAGCAGATTCAGTTGAAGCCATGATAGAAACGTATTCGGCTGGAGCTGGTTATAGTGGAGCTGATCCAGGCGCAGCTGCTGCAACTGAACAACCAGGAGATCGTATAGGTAATGCTTTCATTACACTGCGAGGATTTCAAACACCTGCTATATTACGCGACTCGTTTATGCCATCAGGTGGAACAGGGACAGGAATAACATCAAACTTTGACCTTGAACGTGTAGAAATAATCCAAGGCCCTCAAGCACTGCTCTATGGATACGGTGGTGCTGGTGGCGTCATTAATACAGTTTCTAAACAAGCACGTATCGGAGAACGTAATTTTGGTGAATTAAGTTTTCGCACAGATAAATACGGTTCAAAAGATGCCTCAATTGACTTAGGCTATGGAAATAAAAATATAGCTCTACGCTTGTCGTTCTTAAACGATTCAATTTCTAGTAGACGTATAAATATTGGTGGCAGCCTTCAAGGTTACTACGGCCAATTGGCATTCAAAATGTTCAACACAATTGTAAGGATCACTGGTGAACAAACCGATTTTTTCAGAGTTTTCCCAAATAGTCCTACATTTACAGCATTAAGTACTGCCAACGATGCTCGTAATGGTCAGAAATTAACCTACATACTTGCAACCAATCAAGTATATGCAGCAGCTAATGGTGGCGCTAGTGGTGCTGGCCCTATACTTAATGGAAATCTTAATTGGGATAATGTGAATTCCTATACAGGTCAGTTCTCAATGGAATTTACAAATAACACATTTGGTGATTTGACCGCTGATACAAAATGGAACAGCTGGCTATCCACACAGTTAGCAATTGGCTATAATGATTACGCTGACTACTGGAGTAATCAATCAACGAAAATATATGCAGCCAATAGTACAGCTGGAATCCCAGGTGTTTGGTCAGCTGCGTTCTCTCCAAACGAAAGACCTGAACCTATGCACACAAAAGGCATACGCTTTACGGCTTTGATGGATAACCACTTTTTTCACAATGCAGTACACAGCCAGACTGTGCTTGGTGCTGATAATATAACAAATTGGTCTTCACAGACAGCGAGCACCTACTATCAAGCCGATGCGAATTTTAACCCAATTTATAATTCAGCAGTAACAAGTAACAATGGTAGAGTAGCTATCCCAACCATTGCATACTCTATTAACAACGGTCCAAATTTATACACACTTCCATTCACTCCACGTGCACAAGGTATTACTTATAATGGCATCAACTATACCTTAATGCCAAAAAACCCGAACAACGCCGCCATGATCTCGGCTTCAAATCCACTTGGAGTTACTTTAGGTGGGCAAGCAAATAGCGCAGCACGAACAGTAAACAAAGGTGTATTTGGTGTTAATTATAGTCAGTGGCTTGATGGTAAGATTGATACACTTGTAGGTGCTCGTTTAGCACAAAATTACAGTTATCAAGAAAGTGCCGGCAATGCAGCTCCCTACCCTCCCGCGACCTACACGGAACAAAGATCAAATAATTTTAGTTTTAATATTGGATTAGACTATAATCTAACACCACTACTGCACCCATACATATCAGCTTCAGATTCATACAATCCACCAGGGGGTGCTTCAACAGATCCTATTGGAAATCCTACATTAGTAGCACATGGCCTAGGTGAGGAAGTAGGATTAAAATTCAATAATGCGAGTAACACCCTATCAGGAGCATTTCTTTATTATCATACCGTTTCAACTAATGAAAGCATGTCAATTAGTGGTTCACTCACAACATTTGTTAATCCTAGTGGTCTAAATGGCCAATATAACACTCCCGGCGGTACAATTAACATTCAAAGAGAATCAGGTGGCGTTCAATTACAGCTTACCGCATCCCCAACAAAAAATTGGAGGATCCGTATCAGTGCCTCAGAACTTGCTGGTAAAATCGGCAATACAGTAAGTTGGTCGCAGCTTTATAATGATCAATTTTATCAAGATACAAAAGGTAATGTAACCTATGCAGATGGTAATGTTGTATACGTAAGTCCAACCTATAACTCAAAACAACTTACTGTAGCACCAACCGCTAATGGTGCAATTCCGCTCACGCTTGCACTGATGAACACATCTACAAGTCCATACTACTCTAACCCAGCGAACGTCAGCGGTCAGATTGGTATTGCTACAGCAGTTTGGAATATTCTTAAAAACGGAACTGATCCACTCGTTCCTGGATCTGGCATGTTAACAGGAAAAGTAGGACTACCTATTTCGAGTGCACAAATAAATACTGGTGTAAACCCAACCGTAGCAGGATATATTGCACCCCCAGGTGTTATCACAGCAACTCAGTCTGGAGACATCACGACTGGTTATCCTAAATACGCATTTAACTTCACTAACTCATTCCTCATAGATCACGGGCCTCTAAAAGGCCTACAAATAGGTGGAAGCATGCGAGTTTTTGGACGTTATTCCCAGTACTACTACTACGTAAATGGAATATCCCCTACTTCACCACGTATTCCTTTCTATATGCCAAACCTTGCACAAGTAGATTTACTGCTTGGTTATTCAAAGAAATTTAAGCGTGTCACCTTCAGAACACAGTTAAACATGACAAATCTACTCAATCATTATAGCATTATAATACTCCCTGGCGAGTACACAGGCTATACACCAACAGGGTCTGATGCTACTTTCAATACCCAGCCCCGTGCACTGGTTTCAACAAATACAATTAGTTTCTAATAATTATTTACTCTCGCGTGATAAAATATCTGCACTTTAAATAATATTCTCATGATTAAATTTATTCATAATCGTTTACTCATACTGTTTGTATTGAGTGCAAGTGCAGTAATTACAAACAGATCACTGAGTGAATCAGTCGACTATTTTACAGATAATGGTTTTGCAAACGCAATATCAACACTTCAGCACCCTACTGCTGAATTCTTTAAAGGCACTACTTACATCGCATACCAAGGTCCTAATCAAGATGCTTATGTATGTGCATACAATCATGTAACTCAAAATTGGACTGGACCTTTTTTAGCAGGTCTAAGTCCAATGAGAGCAAAATCAATTCCGATTGATAACAGCAAGGTCGATAACCACGGGAAACCAGCGATGTTTGTAGACACTAAAGGGTACATTCATCTTGTTTACGGAGCACATGGCGGAAGTGCAATTATGGGTAGTGATTCTTTTGGAACACCAGGGAAAGGAAAAATGATACATATAGTATCCAAGTACCCCCAAGATATAACCTCTTGGGTTGAACTAGATAATATATCTCACTTCGGAACATATACACAGTTTGTTAAATTAGATAACGGAACTGTTTATCTATTTTATCGCCACGGCTCGCACCGTAGTGATTGGGTATATCAAAAGTCTACGGATGATGGACGTACATTTGCACCTGTTGTATCAATACTAAAACACAAAGTGACCAAGAAATCATCAGTCCAAGATTCTTGGTATGCATGGTTTGCAAAGGGTAAAGGCGATACAATATCAGCAGAATATGTTTACCACCCTTGTGCTGATGCACCAAAGCATTCAAACGGAAGATTCAACACTTATTACATGCGCATGGACTGTAAAGATGACTCATGGGACAACGTCCAAGGAGTTAAAATGATTACACCACTGACAAAAGAATATGCTGATAAAAATACATTAATTGAATATTCAGGAAAAACGAAAACTAATCACGGCGTGTGTAGGTACGATGAAAATGGTTATCCTCATTTATATTTTTTCCATGGCAAAGGACAGCTCGAGTACCAACAGTGGACTGGCACAGCATGGACTAAAGCAACTACTGTCATGCCAAGTGGAGGAGGCTCAGGTGATATAATTGTCGATTCTCCAACCTCAACACGATTACTTCTCATTTCAAGTCCTGCTAAAAATACAGCTGAATTAGGTTGGTGGAAAACAACCGACAGTGGCCTGACTTGGAGTAAAGGAAGTGTTATATATACGGTAACAGACGATGCATCTGATGGCTTAGAAACTGGCACATTAGTTCAAAACTACACACAAGATGGTATGATAGTATTATCACAACGTGTGTCTAAAACTAATCTATTTAGAAAAATGAGCCTTATGGGTGTAAATGGAGCAGTTAAAAGACCTTTGAATGAAGCATCTCAAATTACCGAAATACTTAAAGAGATGGGCGATCTTCCAGAAAATGCATGGAGTGCAAAAGGCAAAATGAAAGCAGCACAGAGTAAGATTAACGTAGATAATCCAGAACCTTAAAAGATATCTCAATTACGTGAGTACGTAGTATACGTACTCATTCTTTAATCTATAGATTTTAATGCTATGAAATTTCTACGTTTAATAACTGCGATAACTATAATTACATGTGTAACAACTTGTCTGTTTAGTTCACCTACTCATCCTAATGTTTTAATTATTGTAGCGGATGACATGGGGTATGGGGAATTAACCTGCCAAGGCTTTAAAACTGACATTCCCACGCCTTTTATTGATAGTATAGCGACAAACGGGATTAGATTTACAAATGCCTATGTAAGTGCCCCCTATTGTAGTCCATCACGAGCTGGATTATTGACCGGCAGGTACGCGACACGTTACGGTCATGAATTTAATCCAGGCCCAGCTGAAATAACAGCACCCACAATCGGACTTCCAATTGAAGAGAAAACTATTGCTGATCGCTTAAAAGCAGCAGGATATATTAGCGGATGGTTTGGAAAATCACATATGGGATACGCGCCACAGTTTCATCCTTACAAACGAGGATTTGATGAATACTTTGGATTTCTTGGCGGCATGCATGACTACCTTAACGCCGAGGCTGATAAAAATGATATGATTTTAGAAGGGACTGAGCAAATTAAAGATTTAAGTTATACAACTGATTCGTTTGCGCAAAAAGCAGCTAATTTTATTCAAAAAAATAGTAAATCACCTTGGTTGTGCTACCTTGCATTTAATGCTGTTCACATGCCACTTGAATCTACTACTAAATATTTGGCGCGTTTTCCAAATATAAAAGATCAAAAAAGACGTACTTACGCTGCTATGGAATCAGCAATGGATGATGGCGTTGGACTCGTTTTAAATAAGCTTCGTGAGCTTAATCTTGAGGAAAATACATTAGTAATCTTCTTAAGTGATAATGGCGGCCCTACCCCAACAACTACATCAAGCAATGGACCGTTACGCGGTTTTAAATCCCAGACATGGGAAGGTGGAATAAGAATTCCATTCATAATTCAGTGGAAAAATCATCTTACTGCTGACCAAATAGATAAACGCCCTATTATCGCTCTAGACATACTCCCAACTGTACTAGCTGCAAGCGGACTGGAAGCAAAACCCGAGTGGAAACTAGACGGAGTTAATTTGATACCTTATTTAACGACTAAAACAGATCAGGCACCCCACGAAGTTCTATTTTGGCGATTTGGTCGTCAAATTGCCCTTCGCAAAGGTGAGTGGAAATTAGTTAAAGCCCCACTAAATGGCGTAGAAGCATTAATACGTGGAGGTAAAGGTACTACCCAGAATGCACAACTCTACAATCTAGACCGTGATATTGGTGAAACAACTAATCTGGCCTCTACTTATCCAGATAAAGTTAAAGAGCTTTCTAAGATTTGGAATCAAATCAATCAAGAGATGGTGCCAGCTAAATGGGGCCATAACAGTGGAAAAGCAGATGAATAGACAGAAAAGTATTGGGGTGGTTAAGGCATAATTAATATGAAAAAAATTGGATTTTTATTTGTTTTGTTTTCATCAATAGTTTTTTCGCATGCCGCTGATACTTATAGTAAGCCAAATATTGTAATACTCTTAGCCGATGACTTCGGCTGGGGCAGTCTAGGTTGTTACGGTGCAGTTGGTGTAAAAACACCTAATATTGATAAGCTAGCCAAAGAAGGACGTAAATTTACTCAAGCCTATGCTCCGGGCTCTGTTTGTTCCCCATCCCGATATGGCCTAATGACGGGACGCTATTACTGGCGTACATCCATTAAAGACGGAGAAGTACTAGCTCCGAATTCTCCCCTACACATTGAGAGAAACCGCCTTACTTTAGCATCCCTTGCAAAAAGCCAAGGCTATGCAACCGCTATCATTGGAAAGTGGCATCTAGGAATGACAAAAGGAGGCGTAACAGATTGGAAAAAACCACTTAGTCCGGGACCACTACAGGTTGGCTTTGACCATTATTTTGGAATGGCAGCTAATGTAAGTAACCCTCCTAGAAGTTTCATAGATGATGAAGAAATAAGTGACTATACGCCATGGAAACCCGATCACATCATGGAAACTTTAGTCAAGAAGACTACCCAATGGATAGAGGCAAATAAAGACCATCCGTTTTTTCTATACTACGCTCCTAATGCAGTGCATGAACCTGTTGTACCTAACCCTAAGTTTCGCGGAAGCTCATATGGTAGCTATGGCGATTTTATCGATGAATTAGATTCAAGCGTTGGACAAATCTTAGCTACGTTAGATAAGCTAAACCTAAGTAATGACACGATTGTCATATTCACTAGCGATAATGGAGGTGTCATAGATGAAACAAATAAGAATTCACAAACAGCGATTAAAGCAGGTCTTGCAATTAATGGTCCACTTAAAGGAGGTAAGCACACCGAGTGGGAAGGAGGTTTTCGTGAGCCATTTATCATAAGGTGGCCGGGTAAAGTGCCTGCAGGTACGTTAAGTAATCAAGTAATCTGCTTAACAGATATGGCTGCTTCAATTGCTCATATCATACATGCTACACTGCCAAAAAATAACGCTGAAGATAGCTTTGATGTAACACGTGCATTTTTTGAAACCACACAGGGTGTAGCCGTACACAATCCACTTATTCTTCAAGCTGCAGATGCCACATACTGCATCCGTGTTGGCAACTGGAAGTTTATAGAACGTGCTAATGTACCAGCTTATGATTCAAGTCGTACAAAGCTTACTATTGCAGCTGCAAAATTAAAACAGCAAATCGGTCCTCAAAATGATGAATTATACAATCTAAAGGACGACCCTTATGAGACGAATAATGTGATTGCTCAAAATCAATCTGTTGCAAGAGACCTTAAGCTGATGCTTATTAATTCACGTGATAGTGGTTACACCCGCTTAGGTTCAAAGTAATACAATTTAATACCCCCCAGTTATGCCCAAATTAAACTTACCCCTTAAGTACGTCTTCGTTTTGTTACTCATTAAGTCGTCACTCCTCTTGAGTGCTCAACCAAACGTAATATTCATCATGACGGATCAGCATTCTGCCACCGCACTAAGTTGCCGTATGGGAGATAAATACTTAAAAACTCCAGCCCTAGATAGCCTTGCAGCTCGTGGCACGATGTTTACACGAGCTTACACTCCTAATCCACTTTGTATGCCAGCTCGTAATTCTATTTTTACGGGTCGCCACCCTCATGAAACAAAGGTGACCGATAATACACAAATGACTATTGATCCTGCTGAGTTTATCTCGATGGGAACTTATTTTCAGAACGCAGGATACCAGACAGCCTATTATGGCAAATGGCATTTATGCTATCCTGTTGCTAAAGAAGAAACGCATGGCTTTGCAGAAACTCAAATCGGTGGAATTGATAAAACAACGGCCGAGTACGGACTAGAATTCCTTTCCAAGAAACATGATCGCCCTTTCTTGCTTGTTTTAAGTTTTCTTAATCCGCACAACATTTGTGAAGTAGCTCGAGGTCAAAAACTTAATAACGGCCCTATAGGAACACCACCGCCCGCTCCTGATTTACCTCCAATACCGGAGAATTTGGCACCACCACACAATGAGCCAGACTCAATGACTCTTATGCGTTCAGGTTATCATGCTAATCCTGCTTTTCCTGTAGGAAATTTTAATCCAAAGATGTGGCAGGGTTTAAGATGGAGTTACTACCGCCTGATTGAAAAAGTTGATACCCAAGTAGGACGTGTACTGCAATCTGTGCATGATTTAGGATTAGAAGAAAACACTCTCATTATCTTCACAGCAGATCACGGTGAATGCGCAGGAGCACACGGCTTTAATCAAAAAACGGTATTTTATGAAGAATCAGCCAATGTACCTTTAATTGTAAGTCTACCGGGACAAAAAACTGCACGTAGATCTGAATTATTTGCAAGTACTGGACTAGACATTTTGCCAACAATGTTTGAAGTTGCCGGAATAAAAGGGAATGAAAAACTAACAGGCAAGAGTTTACGTGCTGCTGCAAATGGCGAAGAAGTAAAGAGTTGGCGCGATAGTATCGTTGTAGAAAACAATATGACTCAAACCTGGAAAACCGGAAATACCGTACCGATGACTGAAGGACGCATGATACGCACTGATCAATATAAATACTGCGTCTATGCCTACGGAAATAATCGTGAATCCCTGGTAGATCTACAGAAAGACCCAGGAGAAATGAATGATCTAGCACGTGATCCAGCCTTTAAATCAGTGCTACTTGAATATCGCACTAAATTAAGCTTATATGGTGAAGCAGTACATGATCCCCTCATATCTGTTATCCTTGCCGATAATGTTAAACCTAGAGCATTTCCTATTGTTAATAAGCCTAAAAGTTCAATCGAAAGGTAAGATAAAGCAGCCAATCATAAGCGTATTTAACTTAGGTGTGTTAATTTTTAACATTTCATGAGAGGCCTTATATTCATTATTAGCTACTGCGCATTGTTTATATCCTGCACTTTTAGCGCACCCACAACTACCGCTTTTCGTAATCAACTTGAACTAGACTTAAGACATTCTGTTGAGCGACTACACACCTTAGCAGAAAAAGAACGTGTCAAAAACATTAAGCCCTCTGATTTTTATTATCCTTATATTTTATCAGGTATAATTAATCTTCACAGAAACACTAACGAAGCGGTCTTACTTGATTGGGCAAAAGAGGATTTAATGTGGATAACACATTGCTCAATAGACTCTCGCGGGAAAGTTACCCCCTTCTTTGATGGATTTCGGTTTCTAGCTTCCTACTGTGATGCTTATCTTTATTTAAAGAGTCATAATAAATTATCCTTAAAAGAATCATCAGAAGTAGATGATCAAATTATTGCTAGTGCTAATGGACATTTAAATCGCGCTGATTTTGGTGCTCAAAATCGTGGTCTAATCTACGGAGCAGAACTACTCTTCTGCGCAAACGCGGTTCCTCATGCCCCTCTAGTCGAGCGCTGGAAGATGCAAGGAGAAGCATTAATCACTGATAGTGTACACGGCTGGGACGTAGAAGACGCATCTATATACGAACCTTTTTGGCTAAACTACGTACTTACACTAGCAGAGATGAAAGGCCAATTAGATGATCAAATGAAAGTCATAATGACTCGCTACTACTTTGATCATGCTAAAGCACTGCAAATGCCTAATGGCTTACTCCCTGATTGGGGCGATGGAGACTGGATCTGGAGCTGGATGTGGAATGTAGCTAATCTTGTCCTCGCTGGTAGTCATTATCATGATGGAACCTATCTCGATTCTGCCAGAAGACTCTACGAAGCAAGCCACGCTTACTATAAGGAACTACCGTCAGAAGCAGTAGGAGCATTAGGGATTGCCCTACACTGGCTAAATACATCTGTACCTTTAAATCCAGTCAAAGAAACAAAGTCTAATGAAGTAGTTGATGATCTAATTTCAAAGAAGATAGTGTTTCGTGGTAATAATAGCACATACGTATTATTAAACTACCGTGATGCAGGTCCATTTGGAAATCTTACACGTGAGTATCAACATGCTGCTCTTGAAGCCTATGAAGAAAAACCGCATCATGGACACGCTGATGAAAACGCAATTGGCTTATTTGCTCAAGACGGCACAATTCTTTTAGACGATGGTGGTTACCGCTCATCACGCCTACACGGCTGGAGATCAGATATTTCTCATAATAGGCTTGTTGCAAGAACAGGATTCCCACTCGACGGTGATATTTTTGATTATATCAAAAGCGATACTACCTATCATGATGTTACGACTGAAAAAGTACACTTTGGTACTTTCGGAAGTTTAGACTATTCACGTACACGACTAGTGGATGAAGAACGTGGATACACAAGTGACAGAATAACACTCTTCGCACCTGAAAACGGTATGATGATCATTGTTGATTCAGTAGTCATAGACCGAGCTGGTAACAAAGTATTTTGTAATACATGGTATCCTGAGCATATACTAAAAAAAGGTGATAATTGGACACTCTCACACCCTGATTATATCCAAATACGGACTGAATCTTGGCCTAATCCACATACTCGAGATTTACTCACTCAATTTATTGGTAACCGAGATAAAATAGCAAATTCTCGATTAGTTGATCGTAGGTACGCTACTTCAGAAACGTTCTATCAGTATTTAAGGAATTATTTCTTCAAAGGTCAGCGCCTCTTATTTGTCACTGTTTTGCGTCCAGTGCCCATTAATTCTTCACCTGAAAAGTTACTAAGCGATGCATCCCTAATTACAGATGAACATGATGATAATCGAAGTATAGGCATTCATTTCACACTGAATAATGAACCCGTTACAGTGGGACTGAAACTAGATCAAACTATTGGCCTTACAAATCTTAGAGGTAGACCTATGTTTGATGTCAAAACAGGATCAATCACATACGACTCACTAATCTCAGATGCTGACTTCTCATTTGTGCGTGAACATAAAGACGGAAGTATAGAATTTGGCTTCCAGTATGCCTCTTTATTGCGATTTAAGGGCTCTACACTATTCAAACAACCTGTATGGAAAGAAATGTATCAAGGTGCACCAGGCTTTTCAGTCGTTGATAGAAGAGATAAAATGCCTAGATGGCATGAAGTTGTTGGGAATAAAACTAGATAAATTTTTCGCGATGTTTCCGATTACTCAGTCCAGACACTATATCCTGCTGATCCTTTTTTTTGTTGCATCGACGCTAGGCGCTAAAGAAGACAAGCCTCTTTTATCCCAGGAGGACTGGGTTACAGAACAAAAACCAGGTGGATCAGTAGCATTTAATACCACCTCTCTGGAGATTAAGGATACAGCAGGCTCTACTATTTGGTACCGAACTAAATTAACTAGCCCACTCGAAATAAACTATAGTATTTCTGTTATAAATGATGACGATAAAAACTACAGGGTGTCGGACTTAAATTGCTTCTGGATGGCTAATGAATCAAACGAAGATGTTGCACCATACCAGTCTCACACACCTAGGCACGGCGCATTCTCTGAGTATGACTCGTTATACACGTACTATGTTGGCTACGGTGGAAACAACAACTCAACCACACGTTTTAGAAGATATGACGGCACTAAGAATAGGCCCCTACTCCCAGAGAATGATTTAAGAGATCAAAAGCATCTTTTAATTGGTAACCACACCTATCACATTAAACTAATCTGCAAAAATAACCTTACAGAATATTGGTGTGATGGAGAAAAAATATTTTCATTTCACGATCCAAAACCTCTTAAGAGTGGTTGGTTTGCTTTTAGGTTACTTAAAAATCATGTAGTTGTTACAGACTTCAAGGTCTCAGAAAATTTAAAGCCTTAATCAATGAATGACTCACGTCGTAATTTTTTAAAATCTATTTTAGGTGCAGCTGCAGGCGCTGCACTCATATCAGACACTGTGGCTGAACCCGCCTCGTTTAAACGGGTAAAGGGATTAGATAAGATGACCACCGTTAAGCGTCCTAATATAATCTACATTAATTCTCACGATACAGGTAGATTCACTAGTCCATACGGCCATAGGGCTGCTACACCTAATCTGCACCAATTAGCCATGGACGGAGTGTGCTTCACACAAGCACATTGTGCTGCCCCTACGTGCTCCCCTAGCAGGGCATCTCTAGTCACCGGACAGTGCCCTCATAGTAACGGTATGCTTGGTTTAGCGCATCGTGGCTTTGCTTTAAAAAATTACGGACACCATCTTCTCCACACGCTACGTAAAGAGGCAGGCTATAACACCCATTTAATCGGGCTACAGCATATTGCTAGAGATAAGACCATTATCGGCTATGATAGTATATCCGAAACAGTATCTAACCACGTTAAAGACGTTGCTCCTGCTGCTATTTCCTATCTTAAGAATTACTCAAATTCTGCACCCTTTTATCTCGAGATAGGGTTTCAAGAAACGCACCGCGAATTCATCAAGGCCACAAAAGATGACGATTCACGCTATACTGAAAATCCAAGTCCACTTCCTAATGTAAAAGAAGTAAGAGATGATCTAGCAGATTTTAATGCAACGCTTCGTGTACTCGACAAAGGAGTTGGAGATATCTTAGCTGCGCTTGACGAACAAGGACTTGCTGAAAACACCCTTATCATTTCTACCACAGATCACGGCATAGCCTTTCCGATGATGAAGTGTAACTTATATGATACAGGTACAGGCATACATCTTGTCATGCGTGGTCCAGGCGGATTCTTTGGTGGCAAAGTGTGCGATGCACTTATTTCTCAAATTGATATTTTCCCTACCCTATGTGATTTATTAGAGATACCAAATCCGGAGTGGTTAGAAGGAAAATCGTTTCTTCCTATAATTAAGGGGAAACCAGAAGTGATTAATAATGAAATATTCGCCGAAGTGAATTTTCACGCATCTTACGAACCAGTACGCGCTTTAAGAACTAGCAAATGGAAATACATCTCTAGGTTTGGCGATAATTTAAACCAAGTATTCCCTAACTGTGATGATAGCCCGAGTAAGCTATACTGGCTAAAAAACGGATGGGCTAATCATAAGCACTTACCAGAAGAGCTATACGATCTGACGTTTGATCCAAATGAACGTAATAATCTAGTAAGTGATTCTAAGTACTTCTCCATTCTCTCAGATATGAGAGCTCGGCTTAAGTCATGGATGGTTAAGACTAACGATCCTTTACTTAATGGTCCTATTAAGCCACCCAAGGGCGTTGCAATCACCCCCGCAGACAAACTTTCCCCTACAGATAAGGCGTTTATTTACGAAGGATAGGCATCTCTAGGCTTAAGGTACTTTGGCGCTGCTAGGACTGCCTAATAGCGGGCTAGAGCTGATAATGGCGCAAAGGCTGACTTCTAATGCAACCGCATGTGATTGTGGGCGTCTTTAACTTGTTATCTATACATCTGTTGCACAGACAGAATAGAGCATATACCTTCACACTCACTTTACATGCATCGTCGCAACTTCCTGTTAAGCCTTGTAGCTCTTCCTAGCCTCGTATCAGCAAGTACCCTAAAGGGTGCGGCAAGTACACCAGAGCTACTAAAGCCCTTACGCTTAAAGAAAGGCGAAGGACTTAATTTCGTTATCCAAGATTTTATTGAGCATCCGCTTTATTGGTGGCCACGTACGCTACTGAGTTATCCATTCGAATATGCAAGTGATATAGATTTAAGCACCTTAGTTCTTACCTCGATTAAAACAGGTCAGACTGTACCGGTTCAATTTTCTGAAATAACAGCTAGTAAGTCAGGAATTAGCCACGCAAAGCTAAATTTCTTTTGTGAACTTGCTAGTGGAAGTAAGCAGGAATTTATACTTAATATATCCTCAAATCGTTCTGCATACACCTCTGAGGTAAGTGAGACTGTAGAAGACAATACGATAATCTTAGATTCAGGTCTTATGCGTGTACGCATACCTGCAAGTCAGAAAATTCAGTCCATTGTCCCTGGTCCAATCATGCAGGTGTCTCGTGGACAAAAATGGTTTGGAGAATCCAGTCTTAGTTTCAAAGACGATCATGTATCTGAGATTACAACGAAACGTGTTGCCTCAGGCCCTCTATTCATTAGTTACCAAGTAACCTATACCACTGAGAAAAACGCTCTCTACAGTGCAACCATTACCTGTAAAGCGGGTATGGAGTTTGTACATTTCGAAGAAAATATGGAAGGACTTCCAAAGGGAACTCAGGGAATTCTCACCACAAACTGGTCTAACTTTGAAGCAACGCATCGTCAGGCGCCTAATCACCCTTTCCCTTTATCCGATACAATCCAAAGCTACGAAGACTATGCATGGGAAAAAATTGACTCCACCTTTGTATTTGATCGTAACCCGTCACCAGATGGCAAATTTCCTTTTACTTTAGGAACCTACGAACGAGCACCTGCTAACTTTCACTCAGGTACTTTTGCAAATTTTTGGAACGAAAAAACAGATGATGCTTTAGGTGTCTTCATAGATGATGTAAATGGGTGGCAAGACCATCAATATACCTACGAAGTTGAATCAACACTGCTTCAAGTACGCTACTTTGCCAAAAGCGATAAATTTTACTGGGAGTGGCCACTCGCTAGAGGTACACGCTCAACATGCATCACCTGCTATGATCATGCTAAAGATAGACAGGCGATGAAAGACTTGGAGAGTAAGGCAACCGTATTTGCGACGACTAAAGCCGCCTCACGCTTAACTATTCCCCTCACCTTTACATCTCATACCCTTTTTCTTCAAAACCGGTACGGCTCAATTAACCTAAATCGAATTAAAGATTGGGTGCTTCATTACCCTGAAACAGGTCGACCACCGATGAAGGAGATCAGTAATGGCAGAGAACAAGATCCCGATCAATTTGTAGATCGAATCATGAATTCTTCCTACGTGTGCACACTTCCTCTTACAGGAACACGTCAAATGGCAGGACACGGTCCAATACCCGGCAGATCTATTATAAACTTTAGCCCTGTTCCAAGTAGGCAAATTAGAGGTTGGGTTGAGGGCTATAGCTCATGTGCAGCAAACCTGAGTGCACACCAAAAAAGCCGCATAACTGCAATATTTCTGCTACTTGCTTACATTCATGCTGATGATGAATTTATGCCATTAGTTAACATGCTTGCAGGGCATCCTAACTTCCTAGCGGACGTTAAGGCTGTTTCACCTTCGATAGCCTTCCTATTCCCGGACCATCCTCTCGCACCCACTTGGGCAGATATGTGGGAGAAGTGTCTTGAAGTGAATACCCGATTTAATACACGTCCTGAGGTAAAAACTTGGGATGCACGCGGTGGCCGCTGGACTGAAAATTTAGGGACTTACGTCTGGGCTTTCATAGGCCCTACTTCAAGAACAGATTATCTACTTAAATGTTATGATAATAACGAGCGCATGCTCTCACCTGAATTAGCACAAATGACTGAGTGGTTAGTCAATGTACTTAGTGCTCCCTTTAATGGTGAATCAGAAAAAGCCTACAAAAACTTAATGCAAGTGGACTATGGTCGCGAATGGGGTGTTGTTGCTCCTGGTAAAGGACCACGGCGAGTCGATCCACCTCAAGGCGCACACTCAGAACAGCGCATTTCACCGCGTTCAATGTGGTACCTAGCTTACTGCTTACGTAATTACGCCCCTATGGCTTCAGAGTATGGCATGTGGGCTTCAAGCCCATTTGATAACGATGCTGAAAGTAAAGAATTTCGTAAAAGTACATGGTACCCAAGTAAAGACAACCGAGGCACAAACCCACACTTAAAGAGTTCTAAATTTACGGGATACGGTATTGTGCTGCGCTCAGGAGTGGAGACAAAAGAAGAAATTTCTGTTCATTTACAACAAATTGACGAAGGACCTAACTACCGCTGGGGCCGAGCAGGTGAAGGTGGTAACGGCATGATTTATTTTTATGCTGGTGGAAAATCCTATAGCTACACAGCACCAGAAGACGTAGGTGACCGCGACGACCAGGATACTGATTTTTGCACAACCTTTGGTATTTATAGAGAAGGACACTTCCGTACAATCGGCATGAATGGACTCACTCGCCCTATGTATAATTTAGGAACAGGTCAGTATGCTGAATTAGTTCCAAGACAAGGTACAAACGCCTATGCCTCACCAGAGTATATAAGCCGTAGCGTTTTATTAGCAGGCAATCAGTATTTTATTCTTTATGACAGTGTATCTGACCAATCCTTGGTTCATCGACTATCTTGGTTTGTGCGTAAAGGCGATTCACTTCCTAATATCCAATTACTTCTAGGAGCATCTGGAAATAGGGAGACACAGAAAACAGAAATCAATACCGTTTCTAGTACAGGAGTATGGTTTGATGGCATTGGAGATTCCTTAGCTGTTATTAGTCATAGAAAAGATATCCAATCTGAAAGCACTAATTTTGGATGCCGCGTTACGCTGCCGGGCATCGAAGATCTCGTTTTCAGAAAACCGCATACCGTACATTTTAAAGAAAATAATTTAATTTTTTCAGGCACAGCTGGATTAATTCGCACAGAAGGCACTCGCATCGAATTTTCACTTTTCCATGGAACACGAATTGCCGTCCGTGGTTTATTATTTGAAACAAACGATGAAGATCTAGGCATTGGTGGTAGAATTGAAAACGGTAAAGAGCCAACAGGAAAATTCTATGCGTATAAACCAAGCGAACTAACACTAACTACCCAAGGGCTTGCTCAAGGAACACACCTGTTTGTAGACGGAATCTCACATGGTGAAATAACAGAAAAAAGCTCACTCACTGTACAACTAAAGCAAGGCGAACACAGTTGGGAATTATCCACTACTCTACCCACCCCGTGCGCACCAAGTATTATACGTACTGAAAATTACACAGGTGGTGCACGCATTATAGGAGCACCTGTAGCTTCAGCCACACACTACCGCTTAGAGCTCAGCTTGGATAATGGTGTCACGTGGAGTAAAGTTAAGACTCAGGCTAATCCTGTATTTACAATCGAAGGCTTAAAAAACGAAACTAAGGTTCACGTGCGCTTTACTGCACTAAATGAAGTACACGAAAGTCTACCTGGAGCAGAATATCCACTGTATGTAAGTGATAAACCACCGCAGACACCTGACGGATTACGTCTTAAACTAAAAAAAGGTCAGGCTAAGTTAAGCTGGGGTGAAATTCTTGGAGCATCCGAGTACCGACTGTATGGACGTACATGTCCAGACAAAGAGTTTAAACTGCTCTACAAAGGAATAGAGTGCTCCCTTACGGATAATCGTGAGATCATTGAGGCCTCAAATGCAAAGCCCTCTAATACACCTGTAAACCCTAAAGCCGGCGTTATTGAATACTGCGTTACTGCTGTAAATGATAATGGAGAAAGTAAGCGCTCACGCATTGCAAATACAGATCCAGCGTCCTGGCGAAATTGGGATCCTAGCCCAGGCGAAAGATTTCGTAGACTCACTAACGTGAGTGAGGACTATATGCATCCAAATACAGATGCTCCAAAGTACTATCCCATTTAATCTAACGTAAGTCGTGCCTAAGTTCTAGTTGTATTTAAGTCATATTTTCCATGGCAAATAAAAGTCTGACTATTCTCACGGCACTAATAGCTCTTTATTGTGTAGAGCCTCTAAATGCTGACCTCCTAACTATCGACTTAGCCTACCAGACACGTGAGCAGTTCCTAAAGATAATTGATAGGCCAAAAGTCGAGCTCCTAGCAGAATCAAGCACAGTCTCTTCTCAGGATGGTTTCACTCATCTTAAATTTAGTTACAATTCAGATTCTAGAAATCGCGTTCCAGGTATAGCTATTACACCATCTATTCATGGCAAGCGCCCAGTCGTTATAGTCATGCACGGCACAGATGGGAGTAAAGAGCGCATGATTCCTGTCATGACTCAATTAGCTAAACTTGGATTTTACACAGTAGCTATAGATGGACGGTACCACGGTGCTAGAAAAAACAGTAATCAAGGAAACAGTGATTATAACAAAGCTATTTTAGATACCTTTACTACAGGCATAGATCATCCCCTGTATTATGATACCGTTTGGGATACAATGCGCCTAATTGATTACCTGCAAACACTTCCTGACATAGATTCTAGCCGCATAGGTGTTATCGGTTTTTCTAAAGGTGGTATCGAAGCCTATTTTCTAAGTGCAGTAGATAATAGAGTTAAAGTTTCTATTCCTTGCATAGGAATGCAAAGTTTTCGATGGGAATTAGATCATAATGACTGGCAAGTAAGAGTTGGAACTTTTAACGCGGCTTTTACTGCCGCTGCAAAACAAGAAGGGATTAAAAATCCCGATGCGGCATTTGTTCGTAAGTTCTATGACCGTGTAGTTCCGGGAATTTATGGTCCCTTTGATGGTCCAATAATGATCCAATTAATCGCACCTAGACCTTTATTAGTTATAAACGGTGAATTAGATCATCATTCACCTCTACCTGGCTTAAGTGAATGCGATGAAGCTGCTCGTATTGCGTATGGAGCTGCTAATGCAGAAAAATTCGTTCAACGTATAGAACCCAATACCGGTCATAGCGTTACTGCTACCTACCAAATTGAAGCCAATAACTGGCTGGTAAGATGGCTGAAGCCTTAAGAGATAAATTATCAACAGTTTTGCAAATACTGGCTTAGCTCCTAGGCAGAACCCTAATTAGCATAAATAATGTCATCCATCGTATAGTGGTGATATATAAGCTCTAGATATTCGTGTAAGTTTGACAGTGAGACAAACTACAAACATTTAAACCATGTACATAAAATGCTTAAAATTATTTCGCCCCTTGTTTTAGCGAGTTTATTATGGTGCATGAGTTCAGCGTCTGAAAAAGACCTAAATCAAAGACCTAACACATTGATACTGCGTTCAGACGCCCTGCTTAAGGTTAAACAGTCATTAAACACCAGTACTAGATATACAGCTTCACTCAAACAACTACGCTTAGAGGCAGATGTTATACTTAAACACAAGCCATCATCTGTAATGGATAAAAACCTTGTGCCTGCAAGCGGCAGTAAACACGACTATTACAGTTTGGCCACGTATTGGTGGCCAGATCCTTCCAAACCAAATGGTTTACCCTATATAAGACACGACGGTGAACGAAATCCGGAAATTTATAAAGGTACCGATTATGCAGCATTCTTAAATCTATGCAGTTCCGTAGAAACACTGAGTTTAGCCTATTGGTTTACTCGTGATGAGAAATACGCAAGTAAGGCATCTGAGCTACTGCACGTATGGTTTATTAATCCATCCACTCGGATGAATCCAAATTTACAATATGCTCAAGCAATTAGGGGCATTAATGACGGTCGCGGTATAGGCATCATAGAAACACATTATCTCATTCCACTCATTGATGGTTTAGCACTCATAGAAGGCTCACGAACATGGTCAGCAGCCGACAAAACAGCTATGCACGACTGGTTGAATAGCTTTTATCTGTGGCTTACCACCAGTCAAAATGGATTAGAGGAAAAAGCAGCCAAGAATAACCACGGTTCGTGGTGGGATGTACAAGCGGTCGACTTAGCACTGGCTTTAGGACGTAATAATGAAGCTATAAAGCTTCTAGAAGATGCAAAATTAAAGCGTATAGCCTACCAAATCGAACCTGACGGTTCTCAACCACTTGAACTCGAGCGCACGAATTCCCTGAATTACTCAATTTTCAATTTAGAGGCACTTGTAGCGCTCTCGCGCTTAGCTGAAAACGTGAACCTAGACTTGTGGAATTTTACAACACGTGATGGCAGGAACATTAGTAAAGCGCTAGCCTTTATTGCGCCATACCTTGATCCTGAAAAAAAATGGCCTAAAAAAGACATCGTAGAAGCTAAACGAAATCGAATACCGCCCCTACTTATTGAAGCCCTACACCATGAAGATAATCAGATATGGCATGAATTACTTATGAAATACTCGGATAAGCCTGACGTAACTGAACACTGGAAATTAACTTGGGTAAACTAAAGTCACTAGAGCTTAATGATTAGATAAAAAAGCGATATAATTTAGTGGCCCTAAAATAAATCCATCTAAAACCAGTTTAGTTTTCATATAGATTTTTGTAGGGGTTGATTTAGCAATATCCTTAGCTAGAGTAAGGTTATTAACTCTATACCTAGCCACACTTGTGATTAGCAAGTATAAACTAACCTATAATTAAATTTTATGCCTAAAAAGACTATTCCACATAATCGTAAAACGCAGAGATCTAGCTGCCCTATATCCTGCACACTAGATATTCTAGGAGACAAATGGACTCTTCTCATTGTACGAGATATGTGGATGGGATATACCCGGTTCAAAGAATTTTCTGCAGGACCTGAAGGTATACCCACAAATATCTTATCCGAAAGATTAGTAAGGCTAGTAAATAGCAATATAACGGAGCGAGTAGCCTCCGCAGATGGCTCTAGGCACCCCGCCTATCAATTAACCAATAAAGGCAAAGCACTGATACCTACATTAGAGTCTATGATTGACTGGGGTCTAAAGTGGGAAGATGGAGCAAGTAAAAAGGTAGCAAAAAGGTAAATCTATTTAGTTAAATAATCAGGAATATCATATAACATTGAGTACCTTCTCTGTTACATTTTAATGTCGTTCTTGCATTTCGTGTATTTAAAATCGCTTTTGATAGACATACTCAAAATGATCATACGATGTTTCGCTGGATCGCCTTTATCCTGTGCATTGCACTCATTCTATTCTCCTCACTCACGGTACTCCACGCTCCCACTCTTTTCACTTGGGAAGCAGCTATAGGTGCAGATGAATTTGGTCATTTTTTTATAGCTCTTAGTTTATTTCTGTTTATTTTTTCGGTTTTACCTAAAAACCGTGCACACCGCACTAGTTGGATAACAGCTATACTCGCAATTATCTCACTTGTCTGTTTGTTGCGACCCCTTACTAGCGCCATTTGTTTAAGTTACCAGCTTAACTCGAATCTCATTAATGCATTCGATGAAAGTGCATCTGTGAGTGATGTGATAAAATGGAAAGATCTTTTCAAGATAGGTATAAAAAATAAAATTGTACCCGAGAATTATATTTACTCCCGTAGTAGAAGCACAAACGCAACGACATTAGACTTCTATAGAGCTGTAAATCATTCATCAACTAAGGCTCCCTGTATTGTTACAATTCACGGTGGCAGTTGGCATGGGGGTGATAAAATGCAGCTACCAGACATAAACTCTGTACTCGCTAATAAAGGTTATGCAGTCGCCTCTATAGATTATAGGTTAGCCCCTATCTACAAGTGGCCAGCTCAAAAAGAAGATGTTAGTTTAGCACTAGAGTATTTAAAAACTAACGCTGAAATGCTTGGAATAGATCCAACTAAATTTGTACTATTAGGAAGAAGCGCAGGAGCTCAAATTGCCAGCTCAGTTGCATACACACTCGAAGATCAGTCGATCAGAGGAGTTATTTCCTTATACGGCCCACAAGATATGAAATTTGCCTGGGATCACGCCTCTTCAAGCGATGTGCTAGATACATATTCATTATTTAAAGACTACATTGGCGGATCACCTAGTGAGTTTCCAAATGAGTATAAACAGACCAGCGCGATAATGAATATATCTGCAAAATCCCCACCTACTCTCTTGATCCATGGAAATTTAGATACGCTAGTATGGTACAAACAAAGTGATCGCATGAATATTAGCCTAACAAAGGCAAATGTTCCCCATTATTATTTAGCTCTACCTTGGGCAACCCATGGCTTTGATTATAATTTAAACGGACCAGGAGGACAATTAGAGCAAGCCTGTATAGATGGATTTTTGCATTATGCGTTCAAAACGCCAAGGTGAAATTGTAACATCGATTTAATAATACTCTTACTGCAATATATCCTGGAAATATATAATTTTAGAGCACCATAAGATAAGCATGAGATTAGCTGACTATATATCGTTCACACTCGCATTAGCTGTTACTAGGATATCATGCACATCTGCAATTAAACGAGTCATGGATGAGCTATCCAATAAGCTTTATCTCAAAATTGAACAAAAAATAGAAATAGCTACAATTATGAGAACTAAGGCTCTTCATATGAGTGCTATTTGTGGTCATATCTCCTTAAACGAATCGGATATAAAGTCGCGTATGCAGGAAATTACGAATTCAGCTATCTCAAAAATTAAAGATGTGCTACTACCTGATCAGAAAATAATTTTTGAAGATTCTTTGGTAGATACCTATTAATAGGATATTTGCCTTTTAATAACTATAGACACTAACAGCATGTAAGGCAGATCAATGAGTAAGAAAACAGCAGATATTGCGATCATAGGAGCAGGTATAGTTGGAATAGCTCATGCTTTAGCAGCCGCGAAACGAGGTCTTAAAGTAGTAATTTTTGAAAGAAACGAACAAGCTGTAGGCGCATCAATTCGTAACTTTGGACTCTTGTGGCCCATTGGTCAGCCGAGCGGAAAATTATACAAACGTGCCATGAAAAGTCGTGAAATATGGCAGGATATAGCGCAGAAAATTGGTCTGTATTTTAATACCTCTGGCAGTTTGCACCTAGCGTACCATCAAGATGAAGTAGCAGTGCACGAGGAATTTATGTCACTAAATAGTGACACCTTTGAAGGATCAAAATTATTAACTGCGTCTGAAACCATACAACATACTAATAATGTAAATCCCGATAAGTTACTTGGGTCTTTATACAGTCCAACTGAAGTAATGATTGATCCAAGAGAAGCCATGATTGAATTGCCCAAATGGCTAGAATCGAACCATGGTGTCATTTTGCAATATTCAACCAATGTAAGAGCAATTAACATGCCTACAATTGAAACAAACAGGGGGAATTGGTCAGTATCTCAAGCGATTGTATGCAGCGGACAAGATTATGAAATGCTTTATCCAGATTGGTTTTCTAAAGAACCAATTACGCGTTGCAAACTGCAGATGCTTTCGACAGTTCCTCAGCCTAGTGCTTGGAAATTAGGGTCATCTCTATGTGCTGGTTTAACTTTACTCCATTACGATAGCTTTAAAGCTTGCACTAGCCTTAAGCAGTTACGGCAACGGTTTGAGAAAACGATGCCCTTTTACCTAAAGCACGGAATCCATGTTCTTCTGTCACAAAACAATAAAGGAGAACTCATTATCGGTGACTCGCATCATTACTGCCTTACAGTCGACCCGTTTGATCAAGAAGATATTAATCAGGCAATTTTAAACTATTTAAGGACATTTGTCCTTTATCCTAGTACACAGATTAGTAGACGATGGAATGGGGTCTATCCTAAGCTTATATCAGGTACTGAAATTATACTAACACCATCACCAGGTGTGACTATCGTAAACGGACTAGGAGGTGCTGGAATGACTTTATCCTTTGGCCTAGCCGAGGAAGTAATGACTAAATTGGTAAACTAGCTTTAAGCAAAGATGGTCTGTGATTATCTCTAATCCTAAGCGCTATACTTTCAATTATAGTTCCACAGTCAGCTATAGAATCTACCACATAGTCGGCACCTGCCTTGAATAGTTGATCACGTGCATTTTTAAAAAGTGTGTCTTTTGTAGAAAAATCTAATTCATTTATTTCAGATTTAGTAAGACCAAGAGCATTTCCACTTAGAGCTAATCCAATAGTCCAGCAGCCTGCATTTTTACCCTCAGCTATATCAGCAATCGTATCTCCTATTTTGATTACTCGGTGAAGTGGATAAGCTTTAAGCTGAATCGCATTTGAATAAATCATTAATGGAGCCGTACGTCCAAGGCCTACTTGATCAGGAGTCACTACAATATCAGGCTTATAGCCCAACTTTGCTGCTTTAGGTTGAACAATACGCATCATCTCAGATGTGTATCCTGTAGTGCTTCCTATGGGGATACCTTTACTTCTCAATTCATCAAATAAAGGTAAGGTTCCATCGATTAATGTGCTATAGGAAGCCAAACAGTCTAAGAGTTTACGCTCTAAATAGGAATAGAGTGTATTTACATCTCTATCACTAAAACTACGGCCGTGTTTAAAAATCCACTGGTTTGCAACAGATTCCAAATTAAGAATTGATTTTAAGTGCTCTTTTTTAGCTAAACCCATGTGAAGACGTGCATCACTTGTGCTAATTGAGATTCCTTGCTCCAGAAAGGTTTCCTGTATTGCAACCACGGGAGCAACGCAGCCCCAGTCAATCGTAGTGCCAGCCCAATCTAGAATCACCGCAGCAATAGGACTTGTATTCATAATGTATTAATAGGTTTACTTTCTTTTAAGAAAAAAACGACCCCGGCTGAAATGAAACTTAAAGTAGCAAGTAATTGAAATCCTAATGTGTATCCACCGTGATCAAGTACCCACCCGAAGGCAAAACCTGCAAGAATACCAGCTACATACCCCAAACTATCAACAATACCCGCTACAGTAGCAGCGCATTCGGGACCCTTAATTTGTACCGAATAATATCCTGCTAAAAGACTGTAGGGCCCGAGAGCTAGAAAGCCGACTAGTCCAATCGCAGGAACTAGACTAGTAAGTCCTAATTTAGCAATGAATGGTAATGAGAGTAGAACAATAGTAAGTGCAAGCAATATAACTGATAACATATAAGAGCGTTGGCGGTCAGTAAGACGGCCTAAAACAGAACCAATTACTAATATACCTGCAGCACCGCATAAATCAAAAGGCGTGGATAAAAAAGCAGCAATTTGTATCGATAGATGCTGACCACCCTCTGTTTTAATATAATCAACTGTCCAATCATTAAAGGTTTCCCTAAGCAGAGTTAATGTAAAACTTAAAGCGCAGACAGCCCAAAACGTTCGTGAACCAAATAGGCTTTTAAATAATACCCAATCAAAACACGTATCAGAAGCAACTACTGATGACCTAGGTTTCGTTTTAGGAAGAAAAATTAAACATAGTATACAAATAATAATAATAATTGCAGATGGAAGCCCCAAAATAAGTCTCCAGTTTTGCTTAGTAAGATATGCAATCTGACCTGCTAGCGCTATTGAGGCGGCACCGCCCAAAACATAACTTAAACTCAAAACTCCCATGGCAAGAGCTAGATTCTTTGAACTAAACCAAGCAGGTGTTTGCTTGACCATGCTCCCCCAGGAACCTGCTCCAGCATATCGATTGAGTGCATAAAAAAATGCAAGAGCAGAGAGTGATGGAGCAAATCCTCCCAAAGCACCAAATAAGCCAACTAGAGCCAATGAAAATACAAAACATACTCTACCACCAAAACGATCT
Organism: uncultured Opitutia bacterium; assembly: GCA_903834135.1. Lineage (GTDB taxonomy): Bacteria > Verrucomicrobiota > Verrucomicrobiia > Opitutales > Opitutaceae > Palsa-1447. The sequence continues at coordinate 30,984 of CAILHZ010000026.1, forward strand.
ATGACTGGACCAAGTGTAACTTTACCAAGAGCATAAGCAAGTGTACCTACACTAGCAATCCGCCCCACCTGTTCCTTACTTGCATGAAAAGCCTCGCGTATAAGCGGTACTGCAACGGATAAATTTTTACGGCATAAATATACACCAATATATCCAAAGACTAAAACACCGAGATAGGAACATGCGCGCAACGAGTCTTTACGAACTAAAACAGGACTAGCTCTAAAATCACTCTCTGCGAACTCAGTATCCTTACTCGGTGTCAATCTCAGCTCCTATAGTAAACAAGCTTATTTTCTACTGAACCATCCTCGAAGAAATCAACTAATGCGTAGGCAGGACCAAACTCTTGATATGGACCTTTCCACCATCCACCACTTACCGCACCGTTACAACAATAGCGAACACCCAAATAGGTAATGTCATCACATAGATGCACATGTCCACTCATACAGAACTTAACGTTACTATGTTTTGCGAAAAGATTCTTTATACGCTTAGCATCAATATGAGTCCATGCGCCGGGAATGACCCAACTACCCGTTGATTCAAGATCATCAAATCCATCGAAGAAGGTACATACACTGAGTAGTGGTACGTGCGATAATACGCAGATAGGTGTTGATGGAGCAACAGACTGAAGATCTTTTTCTAACCAGGCATATTGCTTGTCATCGATACGAGCAGTATAGCCGTGCTTACTGCCAAAATCGCGCTCAAGACTATCAAGAAATATAAAATGCCAGCCTGCTTTATCAAATGAATAGTAAGTGCTTTCTAATCCTAGGTGTCGTTTGACTAAACCTTTACCATAGTCAGGGTCATTTTCAATATCGGGTTCATCATGCAATGCCCAACCCCATACATCGTGATTACCTATTGCTATTTTATATGGTAATTTAACTTCGTTTCTAAATATTTTATCCCATATTCCCCACTGGGTTAGGACCTTATCTTTTGGCGTTTTGAGAGAATCCATAACCATATCACCACCAAAAAAAAGCATATCTGGTTTATCTGCTTGATTCTGTGCATGTCTAATAGCTTCAGCCATTCCAAGCTCAGGATGATCAAACCCGGTCATATCTGGCATGACGTGAATATCTGTTAGATGTGCAATACGTAATACACGCTTACGAGATGTTTTTTGAGAAAGTGCTGGGACTGCGGCTAGACCTAAACCTCCTAATAAAGCTGCTGAATTTGTGAGAAATGAACGTCTATTCATAATATTAAATATATAAGTAATTATAAAAAGACCGGTCTAAACAAAGTTAGACCGGTGTGAACTACCCAAAATACTGATTAAAATCCTAATTTAACAGTGAAAGTAATAGTACGTGGTGCGCCTATGTTATATAACATAGTTGATCCAGATGCATCACTACCAACATAGCCTTGATCATTAATAGATACGTTTGAAAGATAACTTGTATCGAGTAAGTTATTAACAGCTAAATCAAACGAAACAGATTTGAAGAAACCGGCTTGTTCGAAATTACGTCTGTAACCTAAGTCAAAATCGTAAACTGTATAATCTGGTGCCGAATTATCGTTTGAATAAGTGCTATAACGTTCACCTGTTGTCTTGCCGATGAGGCTCGTTGAAAATCCACCACGTGAATAAAGGAATCCGTATGAAGTAATAAGTGATGGAGTGTCTACCACTTTCTTACCTGCAATTATTGCTCCATCAGGAGTACTGGTTGTGTAAGTAGCAGAAGTTGTGCTTAGAGTGAGTAAAGCACTTAAACCATTAGTTAGTTTATAGTTCGCTCCTAATTCAACGCCTTTTGACTTAGTACCACCAATATTCGTGTATACTCCAGAACTCGCGTTTGAATAGTTCTTAGCAGCCAATCCAGAGAGATTTACAATCATGTTCTTAAATTGGATATCATAGACACTAGCTGATAAAGCAAAGTCTTTGCTTGAGTAACGATAACCTAATTCGAAATTATCTGCTGTCTCTGGTTTAACCAAGGTGATATCTGTACCACCAGCACCTGCTTCAAGAATAGAATCTTGAACTGCTTCGAAGTTTTTACTGTAACTAGCAAAGAGCTCATTAGCGCTGTCTAATTTATAAATAGCACCAAATGATGGTAAAAGATCTGAGTTGCTGCTTATCTTTGCAGAGTAAGAAGCTAAACCCTTACTATTAGGTAGTGAGTTAGATGATTTGACACTAACATTAAAATACTTGATTCCAGCTTCCATCTTTAAATTGCCGAGAGTGTATTGATCATGGCCATAAATCATATTAGTGATCGTTGTGTAACTCCAACGGAATTGATCGAGATAATCACCGGAATTATATGCAGGGCTAATTAAAGGATTAACAACGTTGTGCCAAGTACGGTGACGGTATCTTTCTTGATCTTCATTCCAGCCACCAAAGGTTAACTGATTATCGTTTGATGAATTCCAAATGAAAGAAAAATTATCACCTGTGCGATTGTTTTGGTAGCGACTAAAACGAGCTGTCGAGATTTCATGCGCGGCAGCTTGTTGAGCAGGTGTTAACCAAGTATATGTAGAAATTGCATATGGGTTGGCGGCTTGCATAGCAGGATTAACAGGATTGTAATGTGGCATATCATTACCACTAGCATCTTGATAAAAAATGTACTGACCACCTACTGCAGCTATAGATGCTGGAACGTAATCACCTAAACTTGAAGGAGCACCAGCCAAGGTAAAGCGGCGAATTTGATAAGGAGGCAAGAACTCTCCTTTGCCATTCTGATGAGCCCAGTATGGCTGGAATATGAAGTTTAAAGAACTACATACAGGAAGTTCAAACTTTGTGTATAATAAAGTATTAGTACGTACAGTAGTCCATGTTGGCGCAAAATTTTGATCAATCACAGGATTCCCTGTCCAACTAAAAGTAAGTTGATCGTTGTGAGGATCTTGACTGAACTGTTGTGTTGTTACGCCTTGAAAATTAATTTCAGGATTAACGTTATCTAGTGTGAAAAAACTAGTGACTTTAACATTACCTAACTGTGAAACATTTTTAGCGTCAATATGATAGCGTTTTGTTGTAGCAGGTGCACTACCATCAACATAATCACCTACCCAATTATTGTTTTGTTCAAAAGAAAAGCTTACGTAAGCTCTACTATTGTCATTATAAGTACCTGTATCTACGCGAAACTGAGTACGTGTTGTTTGAAAAGATCCATAAGTTAAACTTGTTACAAATGAAGGAGATGCTAAAGGTGAATCTGTAAAATAAGCGAGCGTGCCACCTAGTGCTTGAGTAGAGGCAGATGAAATATCACCTGCACCTTGTGATACAACAACACTTGCAACATTTTCAGCGTCAATAAAACGGTTAGGCTTTGCACCACCAGCATAGCTAGTGAAGCCTGTTCCCACACCGTCAACAGTAAAGCCAAGATTTAATTCATTAAAACCGCGAATTGTTATACGAGTAGACCAATCATCTCCTCCGAAAGCATCGCCTTGAGATATATTAACTCCAGGTAAATACTTAACAGAATTCAAAACACTAGAGACAGGTGTTTGCAGAGCAATAGTTTGCTTATCTGCAACATTATTTGCTGTTACAGTGTCAACTGTTCTGACAACAACTGCTTGCATTGAGATTGGCTCATCAGAACTCGCTGCATCCTTAACAAGTGCAGGAGCTACCTGTGCGTTCATAGAAATCGCAAAGAGAGTAGCCAGAGCAGCTGCAGCAAATGTATATTTTGTTTTTTTCATTTTGAATATATCGTGTGTGTTTGTTCGAGAATTAAAATCGTCACAGATCCAACAACGTCAATTATTAGATCAAGGCGTAACAATTTATTCACATTAAAGTCTTATAAATGTAATAGCGTTACATTTATGTAACTTGTGTAACAGTGATGCCAAAAACACTAAGCCAAATTAAATCTTAATATCTAGATATAACATAAATACTCATCAAAGTTTACATTTAGCTAGCAAAAAAAAGCACCATCTTTTGATGGTGCTTTAATAATTATCAGTTATAAAATTACAATTTATCCGTGGTGTTCAGCATGTAATCCAGCTGCATGCTTTGCATGGGTATCAGCGTGATGGTGGTGAGCATTAGCAATATGAGCATGATGAGCTGCTTTTTCATGATGTCCATCATGGTGAGCTTGTGCCGCATCTTTGTGGTGCTTAGCTGCATGCTCATGATGTTCTGCAGCCTTATGGTGATGATCAATTTTTTTTTCGTGTGACATAACTATTTTATTTTTGGTTTAACTGAAGCAAACTACTTCAATTAATTTAAAGAAATCAAAATACATTATTAGCACAAATTGCTGGTGTTACATTAATGTTAATACTTAACAATAATTATCTAAAAAAGTAAGTTAGTTAGTCGATTTATTTGAGCGATATTGAATACAAACGCTCGGTATTCGCTCTTTGAGTTAATCAAACTTGATCAGCAAGAACGAGAAGTAAGCCACCAGCCCGAACCCCTTCAGACTGGTGGCGTGTTATCTAATTAACACTGTTACACCTAACCCTACACAATTTTCATCAAAATATGCTTAAATACTTTAATCAATAAGTTTAATGTTACTTTACTGTCACTGATTGATTACGAATTAATGAATAGTATTTCTATGCAGGTTTAGACAAAATAGTTATTTAGAATCAGCAGTTGCATCTAATTTAAATGCTTTAAGAACAGTGTTACTACAATTTTAATATAATTATCGGTTTGCGGTAGTGATGCTTTCAGTAATCTTTTTATCAAATAAACAGCATTAACTAAATACCGAAAAGATAATTTATAGTAAGTTAAATAGTCTTAGAGAACTATACGCGTTTGAAATAAATAATCAGTAAGTCACATTACTTTTGTTATATTCATAAATTATTTTATGAAATAATTTAAGCTACTTAAAATACACTATCTAGTAACATAGAATTTCTGCTAAATATAAGAACTAGATAAATATTTAATCCATTAAATACTTTTATAAAATGCCAAACACATACTCACGCCGTCAATTTCTACATTCAGCAGGAGGCTTAACATTGCTTGCACTAATACCAATAGGCAAAGGACTTTTTGCCGCTGATAAAAAACTCATGCCAATGACACTTCCGATATTTACTGCACTACCCTATATACAACCTGGTCCTGAGGGTAGACTAATCTCTGGTGCAGAAGTTACACGTCTTGCTTGGCAAACAGAAGGTATTCCAGCGAATTTCGAAGTAAATTTTAGCCAAGATTACTCATTTTTTAGATCAGCAGAGATCCATTGCACTTCGCGTGACTATACCGGACCGGCAGACAAGGGTTCACGTTTAAATTACGTATCCTCTTTCACCTCACTAGAACTCGGAACAAAATATTACTACCGTGTTCGCTGTAATAATAATATCATAATTGAAGGTTATTTTACTACACGCCAGCCACGGGGACTCAAAATTCGTTTTGTGGCATTTGGTGACAATTCATTTGGCGATCCAAGTGAAAGAGCCATCGCTTATCAAGCTTATCGGGTAAATCCAGATTTTGTTATGAATACTGGAGACAACGTATATGATTCAGGTTTAGATACAGAGTATTCGCGTTATTTTTTCCCTGTTTATAACGCTGATGTCGCAAATTCTACAATCGGAGCCCCTTTACTACGTTCTATTCCATTTTATACAGTCCTTGCTAATCACGATGTCTATGGCAAACACCCGGCTAAAAATAACATAGCATGCGCAAATTTTGAGCAGAATGCAGATTCTCTCGCATATTATACAAACTTTTACTTTCCCTTGAACGGTTTACAAGATCCCAAATATCCTACATTAGTCTACGGACCAATTAAACAAATCGAAGATTTTAAGGCCTGCTGCGGTTCACGTTTCCCAACTATGGCGAATTACTCCTTTGACGTTGGAGATGCCCACTTCTTGTGTCTAGATTCAAATAATTACACAGACGCAACAGACGATTCATTACAATTATGGATCAACGCAGATCTCATAGGAAGTGATGCAAGATGGAAATTTGTGATATATCACCACGGAGCATTTAACGTCGGTCTAGAGCATCGATATGAACAACAAATGCGTGTTTTATCACCAATCTTTGAGGCCCATGGAGTAAACATCGTTCTAAGTGGCCACGAACATAATTATCAGCGTACTGTGCCACTACATTTTTCTCCCAAAGATACGAGTAAAGCTCACAATCTACATAGTGAAAATCGCATTATCAGTGGAGACTTCCAATTAGACCTGAACTTCGACGGTTTAAATCATACTAAAGCAAATGGAATCATATATATTACAACGGGAGCAGGTGGCAAATATCTCTACGACACTGAATTTAATAACGATCCATCAAAGTTGTTAATACATGAGGATCACAATATTGAATATACGATTAAAATGGTTTCGGATCGCCACTCATTAACTGTTTTCGATTTAGACTCTAATGAGTTGATTATGCGTCAGATAGATGAACAAGGCAATGAAATCGACAGAATTCGACTTACTTGATTGTTGGAAATTATATTCTTTGCAAGTATTCCAACTCAATTTTAAGCATTCAAGATGTTATAGCGCTAAAGGAAATACCCTTTAAGAAAAAAGCCTAAGCCAATTACACCAAGCGTGAGACTTAAGTACCAAAAGTTACGTCTTTTGCTCAGTACACTTATTGCACCAATGACTATGGATATCTGAAAGAAAGTTACACCAGCAGCGTAACTCATATGGTGCTTTAAATGTTGCTCAGACTCTTCCTGAGATACTTTAGCATCCTCTGAAATAGCATCTTGTTGTTTTTTATATTCTGTTAATTTACCTAAGTCAGCCTTTGAAGATGCATGTCCCTCTTGTTGGAGTAATTCAATTTTAGACTCTAAAACGGCAGCCTTGATACCTTTGGCTTGATAATATGCCCATTTATTAGAACTTTGTATCTGTTCAATTAAGGCTTCATTAGCATGGTGACCTGCCAGTAGTGAACAAATAGCTGCTAGTGCAGCCAAAAATGCAGAGCTTAGAGCAACCCCACGCTCCCAACTGTTATTTGAATGTTCAGCATTATGATTAATCTGTTCATGTAATTGTTCAGTAGGTACTTCCGGTGCTTCCATCATTTAAGAAATTTAAAATTTGCGTATACTTTTAATAATACAACACGTTACAAAATTATTAATACTCGATAGCTAGTATTCATATCAAATTTAATTATTGGTTATTTAATTTTGCTAGGAAATGGTAATGACCTGAGCCCACTTGAACCAAGAGGGCATCATTTTCATAATGATCTACATGTATTCCCAAAAGCTTATTAATATTTACCCCACTTTCCTGTATAAGACTTCCGGACATTGAAGGAATGTAAAGCTTAGCGTTTGTATTGGGCGGTATAGTCACGTCCAAGTCTAGCAATCCGTCATGTTTTTTCCACTCAACAGATATTAAACCAGTAATCGCATGGTAGCTACCTTTTACCCAGACTATATCACGCAATAATGTTGGTTTAATAATTATGCTCTTAAAACCAACATTATCAGCATCAAGCCCAATTCCTAATAAATCATGATAAAACCACTCATTGATTTGACCCAACATAAAATGATCTAGTGATGCATTTAAGTTTGCATCCCAATTTTCCATTAAACTGGTAGCACCACGTGCAAGCATATATCCATATCCTGGGAGTAAGCTCTGATTGTTAACTGAATAAACAATATCACTTCTCCCTGCATCAGCTAGTGCCCTAAGTAGAGTCCCATAACCAACGTCTCCTGCAGTAAATTGATTATCGTGGGCTACAACATCTTTTACTAGTGCCTCTTGTACATGCTTTATTTGATCTGTGGGGACGATACCAAAGACTAAGGCTAAAGCTTCAGCACATTGTGAACCCTGGGCATAGATTCCCGAATCACTATGAAAATACATAGCATTAATATCATTTCTAATTGATTCAGATTTTACAGCATATAGGTCTGCATCTTTTAGCATACCAAGGATACGTGCAACCTTCTGGAGTATAACTGTATCATAGTAATAATATGCTGTACCGGTGAAGGCAACTGGTGTGAGTTGAGCATATCCAGCTGTTTTGGGTCCTTTATCAACCCAATCCCCTAAGCCAAATTGAATCAGTCCATGAGAATCAGTGCGTGTAGAAAGATAATCCACATATTTTTTCATGCTTACATAAGCCTTCCTCAAGGACTCAATGTCAGCTGTCCACTGGTAGCTTTGCCAGGGCACTAAGACACTTGCACTTCCCCACTCCACAGACTCCCAAAACCCTGACTGGAACTGCGCGTACTCAGGTGCGATATCTGGAACTAAACCTGAACTACTTTGGCTTTCTCTTATATCAGATGCTATTTTATTAAATAACGGATTAAAATTAAACTCATACCGTAAAGCCGGTCCGTTTAAATGAGTCTGCTCAAGCCATCCCAGACGTTCACGGTGAGGACAATCAGTGAAGAGACTAACGGCATTATTCTTTTGCGCCCAGCGCACCATCGTATGGATCTGATTAAATAATTCATTAGAGCAAGTGAAACTGCCTACTGGCTGTGTTGCAGAACTAATCACTCTACCCACAAGCATATCGATCTGAGGCTTCTCTCCAGATGCATCAGGTTTTAAATCAACCTGTAAATACCTAGCGCCTTGATAGAAACTGTGAGGCTTCCACATCTCTTTTGCATTACCACCTTTTAACGTATATTCCCAGTAGGCTACACCACCACCTACAGACCTACGATCAACCAAACCTTTAGAATCTATAATTTCTGCTGGAGTTATTCTTACAGACGAGCCCCTAGGCCCATGTACTTGTAATTCAATGATGACACTTGCATTTTGCCCTAGATCATAAATGAACGAATTCTCAATATTTTTAATCGAAACGGGCTTTAAAGTAGCATAATTTAAAACTGGCATACCTGAAGAGTCTGCACCTCTTAGAGTAGCACTTACATGAGGCACAACAATTGCGTTAGTCCAAAGCGTATCATCAAAGTGGGGCTTATACCAGCTATCCATATTAAGCCTAGCGTCATAATCCTCACCTCCATACACATTAGCAAAGCTAGTTGCTCCATCATGGATCTTCCAAGTTGGATTAGTTGCTACAATCTCTTCACTTCCATCTTCATACTGCAAAACAATCTGTGCTTTAACCTGCAAAGCTTTGAAGGGACTAACAAATTTAACATACCTGCCCTGTTGAACGTTGAACATTCCATTGGATAAATCTAAGCCGCAAACATTTGCACCCACTTTCAGTAAAGTCGTTATATCCCGTGATACGTAAAGCCGAGTTTGATCATAGTTAGTCCAGCCAGGCGTAAGTACATCATCTGCAACAGGTACATGATTAATAGTTGCCTCGCACTCTCCTAAGCCACTTGCAAAGAGTAACGCACGTTTAAGATGCGACTTAACCTCGAATTCATGGCGTAAAGTAAGTGTACTATTGGCATAGGGGTTCACGACCGAACCGGCCAGTCCATCTACAACAGATTCACTAGACCATGGAAAAGATTCTACAGACTCTGTCGCTTTTACTTTAGAGCCTATAGCTATATTCTTATTGTTTGATTTAACTTCTATCTGACTTAGTCCAAATGCAGCTTTGTTATTCTGACTTATTAATTTAAGCGCAGTTAATCGTATGTACCTAATTTTCTGACTAGGAATTTTAAATTCAGGTAGAATTAGATTATGTAAAATATAGTCTTCAGTTACGTAGTGCCCTATTTCTTGTGCGTCAGAAAAATCTTCTTTTTTAGCAATTTCTAATTTAAATCGAAGTGGAAAAACTCGGCGTTCATGATCTCCAACCTTGATAGGATACAGGCAAACGCTATCAACTGACTTTATACTTCCTAAATCTAAGGTGATCGACTTAGTGACATCTGTAGAAACACTATCAAAGCTGTGATAACCATACGCACGACGCTCAAAAGCTATTCGTCTAGGATCAGTAATCCAAAATCCCTTCCAGTCATCTGCTTTGACAATGCCCATAGTCCATGAAGCTGGCTTACTCCATATTACTTTATCATTTTTATTACTCCAGATACCAACTTTCCAAAACACAAGCTGTGCAAATTTTAACTCTGCACCATGATAAACTATGCCGGAAGTCTCTGAGCTTAAAACTTGCTTACTATCCCATAAATCACCCACTCCTTTTTCTAGATTCTTAAGATTGGAAGAAACAAGGATTTGATATCCCGTTTGCTTGTAGCCTCTAAAGTCTGAATGAATATTGTATGACAGATAAATGAATGGTCCCTCTATTCCGATAGGATTAGGTAAACCATCTACACAAGTATTATATACAGAATCCGAAATTTGAGCATTAGGCCGTGCTTTGAGATCACCGAAATCGCTTAATATCGCTAAGCCGCAAAGTTGAATAAATAATGTAAACAATGATCTTAGCGACATAGGGTATACTATGCGAGAAGACGTCTTAATATCAATAGTCGTTACATTAGAACGGTTTTGAGGCCATGAGTGAACGATACACTAGCTTTACAAAAGGAAGTATGGCTATGAACGTTTATGTATAAATACAACTTAGAGTATGTAGACTGGCGAAAACCTATGATTCAAATCAATATGAGAAAAGTCTAAATTTATTCTATTGAAGAATATAGCGTGATTTGATTCATTTATCATACCCCTCCCCTAGAATATGCAAAACATAATAGTTCGCTTTATTTACAACCAAACAAACGAGATAGTTTCCTTGAATTGCTCAAAGTAGCGTTAATTGATACAAGAAATTTTAAAGGATGTATTTCGATTGAAACTTACACGGATGAAGAAGATCCAAACTCAGTATGGTTATTACAAAAATGGCAGTCTCGTAATGACTACGATGAATACGTAAAATGGAGATTAGCTAATGGTATGATAGAAGCTTTGGCACCTTTTGTATCTAAACCACTCGAGATTACATTTATAAAACCATATTCTACTTAAAAAGTTACTGAAATGCATCATAACAGATAACAGGCTCTTATAAAATTCAGCCTTAATTTAAAGTAAATTTTACGAGCGACTAGGTAATAAATATACTTCATTACCGCAAAACACATTTAGCTGTCATCTATAAGAAAATATTTTGTAGCCCTCCGTGATAAAAATAAGGTTATTAAAATTGATGCTGTTCACCACATGATCATTAGCACATGGGATATTACTGGGCATGTACTTCCCAATGGTGTAGCCTACGACAGAAATACTGATAGAGTTTTCGTCTCTACTCGCGGAAATAATCCTGCTCTCTTAATATTAGATGCTAAAACAGGAGCTGTAGTGGCAGAATCAACTATTGGTCGTGGCAACGATCAAGTTATTTTTGATCCAGAATCAAAGAAGATATATACCTCTAATGGATTTGATTCCACACTCGTTATTATTCAACAAGTAGACGCAAATACTTATAAACTATCTGAAGCTGCTACTACTCGACCCTACGCGCGCACAGTGGCATTATATCCGAATACTAAAAATATATACTTAACAACAGCAGAAGGCACAGTTGATGCATCCAAAAAATGGAAGTCGGAAACTGCACCATTTTATCCTAATACATATTTTAAAGACACCTTTACCCTGCTTACATTCTCACAGCAATAAGGTTAAACCCATAAGTTGTCTGACTCGTCTTCTTTAGGCATTGGAAAGAGTATAAATATCTACAGGCAGGGATTTAATCGTAAAAATAAGCCCACCACTTTTGTAAGTTACTTCTGTTAAGCCATTTATGTAATGGCGGGATGGACGGGACTCGAACCCGCGA